>JAWKPB010000020.1:0-564770 GCA_041390885.1 Anaerolineae bacterium
GGTCCACCACATCGAAGCGTCTGTGCTGACCGCTTTAATGATGCCGCCCACCGCCAGTATCGGCGCATAAATCAACATGCGGATCATGATGACAACCAGCATTTGCAGTTGTGTAATGTCGTTAGTCGAGCGTGTAATCAACGAAGAAACCGAGAATTTATCAAACTCGAAATTGGAAAAGCTCGTCACCTTCGTGAACACATCGCGCCGCAGGTTCATAGCCATGCCCGCCGCCGCCCGCGCCGAAAGAAAACCAACCATGATAGTTGCCAAACCGGAAAGCAGTGAAATTGCCAGCATGATCGCGCCGGTGCGAACAATGTAATTGGTCTGCAAGGCGCTTGTGTCCACGCCCAGCGCCTCGTATTCATTCTTAACCGCGCTGATAGCACCCTGTTCCACCATGCTCTCGCCCATCACGGCGAAACGCTCGCTCATGCTGTTCAACATGTTGGTACGTATCGCCGCAGGTAGGACGCCTATCATCGCGAATACATCCGTTCCCGCTGGCAGCTTGGAAAGATCAAAACCACCGCTGCTCAGCGCTGCGGCCTTGGTCGGGTCGGTCATCGCTTGCTCAATGCCAGAAACCGCGATCATCGCTTTGCTCATGATCGGCTTGAGTACGTCAACATCGCTGCTGGTCGCGTCATTGAGTACATAAATTGGCTCAGTCGCCAGCGTCGGGTAATCTGTTACATACCGCTCGTAGTCCGCTGAGTCTTGGTTGATGAGTGTGTAATGGTCCAGCACCGTTGTCTTGTCATCTTCGCTCATGAACAGCGTTACCCGGTCCATCTCCGTTTGCCGTATGGCCTGCGGAACGGCGCTTTCGACACCATTTTGTTGGATACCGTTGTTGACGATGCGGGATAAATAATCCGGCAGCGAAAGATCAGCCATCGCTTGCGTAAATAGCAAGATGATGGACAGCACGATCAACAAGGTGAACGGCTTAAGATATCGAGCCAATCGAATCATAGTGGTGTGTGTTCCTCTTTATCTTCTTCTTTAACGTCACATGTGTCTTGACTGTTCAATATGCGGCTGAGTGCAGGTAGGAAAGTTTGGGCAGCGACCACTTCTTCCTCTGTCAGCCCCTCTAGGAATCTCTCCATGTAATACGTAAGTTGGTTCTTCACAGTTTCAGCCTTGGCTATCCCCTCCGGGGTAATTTGCAAAATGAATTGCCGCCGGTCAGTGGGCGATGGCTCACGGGTAAGCCACCCTTTTTCGACCATACTTTGCACGAGTGCACTGGCCGCTTGTAAGCTAACCCGCCGCCGCTTTGCCAGTTCGCTTGCCGTAATCGGGTGTTCGATAATCTGATGCAAAACCATCGTTTGCATCATGGTGGTTTCTTCTTCACCCGTCTCACGCATATACAATGCGAACAGTCTACGCATATTAGGCATGACGTGGAGCAGTTCCTCCGCCAGCCTCCGGTTCGTCCACAATTCAGTCATCCCATTTATCAACCTCTATTGATAGTCAATAACGTTGATTATCAATATAGTTGATATTTTTTGAGGAGTCAATGAAACTGTACTATTGTACAGTCAGTGGGAGAGGCACAAGACTGGAGCCTAAAATGGTTTGAGCCTGCCCGCAAAATGAATGACCAAATAGTCACCCTAAGCACGTCATTTTGTGCTACCCTGTTCGTGTACACCATGTCCGGCTGCATCATGAATGGCGTCTTATATCTATCGTCTTAAACAACGCACCATTGCCAATTCTGTCGCCATGAAAATGTGATTCAAGCACTCGAATGAAAGGACATTGGATGCAGAAACCGATTGCCTATCAACAACCTGATGATGTACGACGCGCTCAGGTCGCACTGATGCACTGGACACAACAAGCCGGTGACTGCAACTATTGGCATAAAGGCGACATCCGCCATCGCCTGTTCAATGGTGGCTATAAATATCAGCCTCAGGATATTTTTTATTACTGGCTTGATGAGACTGATAGAGTGATTGGCTTTGTGAATCTCTATTTTTATCGGGACGGAATGTTCGACCTGCATGTTGCGCCGGAATTACGTTATACGGAACGGCACATCGAAATGTTCCAATGGTCAGAAGAAAATCTGATCGCGTCCGCACAGCGTTTGGCTGAACCGCTAAAAGAAGTGGTAGTGGATTCGATGGCATGCAATCCACGGCACGATGAATTTTTGCGAGCACAGGGCTATGAACATAGCGCCCATGTCATGATGTTGACTGAACACGATCTACGGCACATCCCCGATGCAGCATTACCACAGGGATTCCGGTTTCATGATGCCACAGCAGATGATCTGGAAAATCTGGCAGATGTGCATAATCACAGCTTCACCAATAAGTGGAACGCTGAACTTTATGGCAGCGTATTTACTGCACCGTTGATGGAATACGAAATTGTCGCAGTTGCTCTGGACGGGCGATTTGCGTCATTTACCAATGTGTGGGTTGATGAGGTCAATAACACCATCCTCTTTGAACCCGTTGGTACACACAGTGACTTTCGCCAAATGGGTATCGGCAAAGCCATGATGGTCTACGTCCTCGAGCGGATGCAAGCCGAACTTGGTATACAACGCGCCTATGTCTGCCATGAATTAGCCAACAAGAATCCCGCATCGGCTG
Source organism: Anaerolineae bacterium (assembly GCA_041390885.1). Taxonomy (GTDB): domain Bacteria; phylum Chloroflexota; class Anaerolineae; order Aggregatilineales; family Phototrophicaceae; genus CFX2. Next base: position 2,634 of record JAWKPB010000020.1, read on the forward strand.
CCTTGTATCGCTCTGTTGGCTTCCGTCCGAAATATGAGATTCATGACTACATCAAATCTCTGAAACAATCGTGATTTACCTCAGCAACCAATTGGTATCAGATAAAGCCAATCGCCAACAACAAAAAAGGCGGAAGCTCGTCACTCCCACCTTTTTCTTCACTCGGTACTAATGACTCGGTACTCACTAGTTCGGCCAGCCGCCTCGTCGCCCTTGCCCGCGCACGTCATCGCCCGGACGGCGGTTCAGCGGATGTTCACGCCCACCGCCGCCCGCGCCCAGCGCCCGCTTGGCTTTCTGCACATCGCTCTCATGTTTCAGGAGAACGGTCAGCGTGGTTTCCAGTGTACCCCGATCCAAATTGTCGGCATTCAGCATCACCAGTGACTTTGCCCAATCAATGGTTTCCGAAACACTGGGGTTCTTTTTCAAATCCATATTCCGTAGCTGTTGAACCACTTCCACCGCCTGCTGTGCCAGCTTGGCGCTCAGTTCAGGCACACGCATCCGCACGATGCTTAACTCCGCTTCGTGGCTGGGGTAATCAATGAACAGATATAAGCAGCGCCGTTTCAACGCTTCCGAAAGCTCGCGGGTGTTATTGCTGGTCAGCACCACCGTTGGCAGGTGGCGCGCGGTAATCGTCCCCAGTTCCGGCACGCTCACCTGGAAATCGCTCAGGATTTCCAGCAGAAACGCTTCGAACTCGGCATCCGCCCGGTCAATTTCGTCTATCAACAGCACCACCGGCTCCGGCGACGTAATGGCCTGAAGCAGTGGACGTGCCAGCAGAAAGCGGTTAGAAAAAAAGACATTTTCCTCACTGCCTAGCCGGTCAGCCGCTTCGCTCAACGTTCCGGCATTCGCCAGCAAATCGCTTAATTTATCCCGTAGCAGTTGGGTGTAAAGCATCTGCTTGGCATATTCCCACTCATACAGCGCCTTGCTTTCGTCCAGCCCTTCATAGCACTGCAGGCGGATGAGAGGCCGCCGGTTAACCTTCGCCCACGCCTTCGCCAGCTCAGTTTTACCGACACCAGCTGGCCCTTCAGTGAGCACCGGTTTTTGTAACTTATCGGCCAAGAACATGACCGTCGAAATCTCATCTGTTGAAATATACTGCTGCTCGCCTAACGCCCGTGTGATCTGTCCGACATCATTCAACATTGGCTTGCATCTCCATCCTGATAACGATGTGTGCAGACTAAGTATTCAGCCTGCAACCAAGAGCATACAACGAAACATATAGAGAGTCGAACAAACTGGACTTTGGTATAGGCACGGCACGTCATGTCCCGCGCGTATAGTCTTCCACAACTTGCTGGCGCCGCGCCTCGTATTCCGCCGCTGTAATCAATCCACTCTCGCGCGCCGCTTGTAAGCGCTTCAGCCGTTCTTGTAGGGTTTGGATCGGCATCGGCAATGGTTCATCGCTGTTCCCGCGTTCCATGCTTTCCACCAGCGCCGCCAAGTCAGCCAGCGGTGTTCGGGATTGAAGTTTTGGTGCAGGATGGAACGTAGCCGAAAGTTCCCCTAGAAAGCTGGCAAATGTTAAGAAGGCAAGTCCAATTGGGAACGCAGCAACCACCAATATCAATACAGCCAAGCGCACATCAGGCGAGTCGCCTTGACCCGCACAAACAAACCGTGTAACGGATTGATCAGGCGTAGGTTGCTCCACCAACCGTTCTAGCTGTGCCTCGCCCGGACACAATAGAGGATCAAGCATACGTGTAAAGGCGGGACTGAACAGCAATGCCAGCAAGAATACCAGCATCACGATCAAGCTCACCATAAAATATATGCCATATCGGCGGGTCCGTTTCATTACTCTCCATTCGTTGCTAAAGACCGCCACGTATCATATCATGTACCAATGACTTATCTCCAAGCTGCAAGTAGCGGGCAATACTCATCACATGTAGACTGGATGCTAGCTCAGTGAGTGGCGAGGCGACAGCCAATGTACCGGCTTTTCAAACCACATCCGGTGCTCCAAACCTACATCGAGTCCTACTGGAGCATACAGGCGCTTGAACACCCCATTACTTTGCGCGAACAGGTATTCGTAGATGGTCGCGCCGACGTACTGTTCAATTTTGGCGCACCTTACCTGCGCCATCCACTGCACCAACCGCGTGCCGATCAACTAGGATTTTCCAATGTAGACGGTCAGCGCGACTATCCCCTCGTCATCGTTCAAGAAGGTCATGTCAATCTGGTAGGCATCCGCTTTCGCCCCGGTGGGCTAACCGCATTTTTACGTCAACCGGTCGATGCTGTCGGCAATCTGACACTCGAAGTGCAGCAGGTGTGGGGCAAAGCCGCCTATGAATTAGAAGGTCGCTTATTTGACGCCCGCACCAGCCAGCAGACAACCACCTTATTGGATACGTTCTTCCTCAACCAACTGCACAACACCACGTCTTATCAGTACATCCGCTATGTGGCGCAGGAAATCGAACAGCAGGGCGGCAGTTTGTCCATCATGGCACTCAGCCGAGAATCGGGCTATTCCATCCGCACCGTTGATCGTCTGTTCCGCCGCCACTATGGCACTACACCCAAGTTTTACGCCCGCATTGTGCGCTTCCAGCGGGTATTGGCATTACTGTCTCGTAATTCTGATTTGCCCCTCACCCAAATCGCCTTAATGTGCAGTTACTACGACCACGCCCATTTGACCCACCAATTCACGGCCTTTACAGGCGCATCGCCTGACCAGTATCGCGACGTGCTGCGCGCCCGTCTGCAAACACCGCCCCCCAATCTCGCCCAATATTTTGCCTGACCACCCACAGTGATAGGTCTGTGAAAGCGACATTTCCCACAATCGTACATATATGACAATAAGGTTCATGTTAGCCATCGGCGAATGGCGCTATCATGGAACTAATAGAGTTTTTGCAAAAGGGGGCGCACACCATGTCCAGAATTGTTACCATCGAACGTCACATCCTCGACCAACAAAAATACTTTCCCCAGGCGACCGGTGTATTTACCGGCTTACTCTATGACATGGCGCTGGCTGCAAAAATCATCGCCCGCGAAACCACCCGCGCGGGACTAGTCGGCATTCTCGGCGCAACAGATGACCACAATGTATACGGTGAGCAGCAGCAAAAACTAGACTTATTTGCCGATCAGACCATCTTCAAAATCAATGACCATACCGGGCGTCTGTGCGCGATGGCCTCCGAAGAAAAAGACGATCTCATTCCCATACCGGAGCAGTTCGATACTGGGCGTTACGTACTGCTCTATGATCCTCTCGATGGTTCATCAAACATCGATGTCAACGTATCAGTAGGGACAGTTTTTTCCATCCACCGCCGCCTGTCTACTGGCGGGCGTGGCAAAATGGAAGACTTGCTTCAACCAGGACGCAAATTGGCCGGAGCCGGTTATGTCATTTACGGCTCAAGCACCATGATGGTCTACAGTGCCGGTCAGGGGGTACACGGCTTCACCCTTGATCCAAGTGTTGGGGAGTTCCTGCTCAGTCACGAAAATATCCGCGCACCGAAGCAAGCTATGTATTACAGCGCCAATCAGGGTTATGAGAAGTACTGGACACCGGGTATGCGCCGCTATGCAAAATGGTTGCAGGGTATTGAGGGCGAAGGTCGCAAACCACTAGGTCATCGCTATATCGGGTCACTTGTGTCGGATTTCCATCGCAATCTGCTGCGGGGTGGGGTCTTCTTCTATCCCGGCGATTTACAGGAACCGGATAAGCCCTACGGCAAGATGCGCCTCATGTTTGAAGCGCAGGCCATTGCCTTTCTTGCTGAGCAAGCCGGTGCTTATGCATCCGATGGCATTGGCAGTTTGCTTGACATACAGCCCTATTCACTGCACCAGCGCGTGCCGCTCATTGTCGGCAACCGTGATCTGGTCGAAAAGGCGGAAGAATATATCCGCAATTACGATCACGACTGGGTAGAAGCCTATCGCCCGTTCCGCGAAGGCGCACCGGAACGGGCCTAAGTCGTTACGCAGGTGCAGGTGGCGCGTCACGGGTAACATTCGGCACTTCTAGCGCCACCTGATATTGTTTATTGTCTTCAAAAAATTGAATGGTAGCCGGTGATGAACGCAGTGTATCCCAAATGACGGCTACGTTCCGGTCTGTAATCCATTTACGCTCGCCACTCGCTGCCAGTTCGCTCAGGCTTAAGCCGTTATTGGCGGCATTCCATGGAATCCCCGGTGTATGTGAATCATACGGTACTTCACGGGCCGATACCCAACCGGCAGCCGGCACATACAAAACAGGAGACTCACTAACCTGCTGGCAGTCATCACGAATCCGTTGATAATAGTCATAATCCCAACCGCCGAATGCATCTGTGACATGGTTGACGCCGTTGACAAACAACGTTAACGTTTCAACTACTGGTTTGACATCCCCTATCGGTTGTGTGTCCCCGTTAGCGGTGTATTTGTAGAATTCCTTGTTGATTGCCAACTCAGTAACAAAAGCACGAATCTGATCGTCCGAAAGCCGATCTTCCAATACTTGGACATTGTTGACACCTAACTCGTTCACCCAAACAGCGTGATTGTCACCATAAATTGTGCAGGCAGGCACTTCGCTGCGCGCAAGAAAAGGGTCTGTACTTCCACCCGTCACATCTGCCCGGAATACGACTGTCGCCGGACTGCGATCCCATTGGATGGGATTCGCATCATTAATCACTGGAACTGTGCTACTGTTATCACCGCCACAGGCCGCCAGCCCCAATGTCAAAATAGTAATGCCGATTAACAGGCGCTTCATGCTCATAATCGCCCCTCTTTGAATTCGTCACCAAGCATACAGGATGGGGTAATTTATCCCCGCTTCACATCTTCGATTGTATTATAGACTGCGGTTGGGAGATAGTTGAGAGGGGATGAGAGTAGAACAATGGAAAGCAAACGGGCTGCCAGTGACAGCCCGTTAACCACTTGCGAATACTTATATACAGCTGCCGGAAAATGTCCAGAACCGCACACCGTTTTGCAGCGCAAAACTCACAATACGACCATCTGGCAGGTAGAAGCACGTCTGCGATAAGCCCCCAACCGCGGACGAGCGGAATGTGGCGGTATAACCCTGCTCTGGCGTAGTCGCCCAGCCCAGTCCGAAGCGTACTTCAGAATAATTGCCCCATACCTTGCCGAAGCCAAACGCTGGGCGCACACGTCCCGGCGGTGTTGCATCCGGAACCGGATTATCCGGCAGCCGTCCGTACTGTAGTGCACGGTACACGCTGTACGAACCATTGTTATAGAAGGCCACTACGTTACCGGTATTGTTTTCCCACACCATGAAGCCGTTCTCATAAGGTTGGTAAGCCGACCACGTCGTAGTTACCACCGGGCCAACCGGCGTGGGTGGCAGTGTTGGCACAGGCGTTACCGGAATGGGGAAACCGGAACTGGTACTCCAGTTGGAGTTGGCATTGTTGTAAATCGTGCGCCCATCCGGCAGACTGAACTGATAAGTTGTACTGCCCGGCGGATAAACACGCATCAAATAGCCCTGCTCCGAAGAAATTGCCCAGCCCAATCCCTGCCGCACCTGCGGGAAGTTACCCCAAACTTTGCCGAAACCGAACACCGGACGGATACGACCAGCAGGCGGTTGGTCAAAAACCGGATTATCGGGCAAGCTGCCGAGTGTAGACGGTGGGAAAACACTCACTGTGCCCCGATCACCTGTACCACTCACATAGTAATACACCGACACCTGACCGGTTAGCACCGTCCACGTCATGAAGCCGCCTTCAAACGCCTGATAGGTGGCCGCCAGATCGCTCGGATAGATTGGCACTGATGGCGTTGGAACATACGGAGGCGGCGTTGCAACCACACCCGGCGGAACGCGCAGTTGTTGCCCGGCAAATATGCGATTAGCATTAGGTAGACAGTTGGCCGCTACCAAAACAGGATAGGTTGTCCCGTAGCGGCTGGCGATTTTCGCCAGTGTGTCACCGCGCTGCACCACATATACCGGCCAGTCGTTCCGCACCGCGCACTGCTGCGCCGCAGAAGCATCCACCACAAATGAGCTCAACACCAGAGGCAGTACAGACATGACCGCTAACAAGGTAAACAGCCAGCGTCTTTTTGAACCAAGCCTTCGCGCGAACATGATAATCCCCCAAACTATGGAAATAGACGTGTGGTGATTCGCTCACCACAACATTACACGTTATGTTTCATTTCCAGTATAGTCTTGTCCACCACCGCCGTGCTATACGCCTGCAATACGCCCACTATACTGCACGGGAACGCCAAAGTTGGAAAATGGTTTGAGCCTCTACCTGTCCAGTTTCCGCACAAAGTCCACAAATACCCCGTTGCTCCAGCCAAAGCCCTTGACCGAGCCGTACAGCCCACCTTCTTCCGACTCGCCCACCTGCACCACATTATACTTTTCCCACATCGCGCCGGTTCGAACGAAAACATCCGTACAGTTGTTGCACCATAACTCACGCAGGCGCTCAGCATCCGCTTTGAATCCATACCGGTCTAGTCCCTCCAGCACAAACCATTGCAGTGGCGCCCAGCCATTCGGATACGCCCACTGCATGCCCGCTTCCTGCTTCAGAGTCGTCACCAATCCGCCGGGAAATTCAAAATGGGGCAGCCACGTTTTAACGATGCGCTCGGCCTGTTCCGGCGTGGCAATGCCCGCCCACAGTGGATAAAAACCAGCTAGCGAAGGATCGGGATTGCGTTGTTCGTTCTTAAAGTCAAAATCGAAAAAGAAACCGTCCGCCTCACTCCACATCAATTCCTGCATCGTTTGCGCCCGCTGTTCTGCCCGTTCGCGCCACTGTTGCGCCTTCGCCGTCTGCCCGAATTGCTCTGCTGTGCGGGCAAAAGCCATTTCGCGGACGTAAAGAATGCTGTTGAGATCAACTGGCACATGTTCTAACCAGCGGTGGTCGCAGCGCGTGGAATGATCCCAGCCGCACTCACATGACGCCAAAATATCTAGGTAGTTTATGTCAAAGTAGCGGGACAAACCTTTGTACGCTAACCGGTGATGCGGCTGACGTGTACCCATCCACACCGTGTCCTGTTCACGTTCCGCTGCATCCATCAGCCGTTGTAGAAAAGCATCCGCATCCGCATCACCGCGCCGCTTCTTCACCTGATACGCCAATTCAATCATCAACGTAAACAACGGTGGTTGGCTGCGTGAAAGAAAATAGTATCGGCTGCCGTTGGGAATCAAACCAAAGCGGTTGAATAGATACGCCATGTTCTCGGTCATATCCACAATTCGCTGTTCATGTTCTGTACCCAAAACACCCAGCGAAATAAAAAAACTGTCCCAGTAGTACATCTCTTGGAACATGTTTCCATCGCTGGTATTCGGTACAAGGTAGGGATACGGCAGTCCGATTAACGTGCCTTTTTCTTCGAGGTTTTGGTAGGTGATGAGCTGCCAGTAATTGCTAATATAGTTCAATATGGGAGTGTAATCCATGACATCCTTTTCAATTTGGTTACTTCGGCACTATCCGGTAAATGCCGCCCGGATCAGCAAAGTATAACCCACCTTCCGGCCCCACCGTAACATCAATCCGGCAGAAGAACCCTTGCAAGTCCACCGGATAAACTGCCGTTATCGCTGTGCGTGCCTCATCCAGCACCGCCCGCTGCATCGCTCCGGCGTTCCAGTTGCAAAAGAAAATGTTCCCCGCCCATTCCGGGAAAGCCGCGCCATCCCCGTAAAATGTGATACCCGCCATACCGATAGTTGGCGTAAACGACACCAACGGCGCTTGGTAGTCCGGCACATCCACTGGATTCATACCAAAGCACTGTTCGCCGTAATCCGGCCCCCAGCCGTAATTTTTGCCCGGCAGAATCAGGTCAATCTCGTCATCACACTTGAAGCCGTTCTCCGCCGCGAATAGCCCGCCGCTAAAGGGGTCGAAAGCAAAATCAAACGGATTCCGCAGCCCATAAGCATAAATACTGCTGTTCGGGAAGGGGTTGCCCGGTGCAGCCTCCAGATGATCTTCAACCACCTGAAAACGGTGAATCTTGCCGGGAATTGTATTGAGATCCTGTGAGTTAGCCTCATCCCCCAATTCACCGAATGACACATACAGCAGCCCGTCGCTGTCGAAATGGACATTACCGCCGTTGTGCTTCAGTTCGCCCGTTTTGATCGGTTCGGTGAGCATCACCAGTGGTTCACTGCCCACATTATTTTCCTCACGAAAGCGAATGATTTGGTTTGCCGGATAATTTTGTGCATCTCCGGGATGCGTCGCCACCACCCAGATATACCCGTTCTCATTGTAATTAGGGTCAAGCGCAATACCCAGCAATCCGCGCTCCACCAGTGAATCCACTGGAAAAGTAATCACAGGTTGGCTGGGGCCGCTGTCCCCCGCCGGAATAACCCGCACAATCCCCGTCGCCTTTTCGGTATAAAACAGACGGCCATCCGCTGTGAAAGCCATCGCCACCGGATAATTGGCTGGCTTATATTGCTCAACTGTGTACTCCACCTGACTGCCGGGGTCGGCGGATGTACCTTGCGCTTGCGTAATAACCGCTCCAAGTCCGAAACAGACGCAGACCAAAATGACCACCAAATGGAATCGACGGATAGAAAATTCAGGCATATTATTGGGTTTCTACTCAATATCAAATTCTACGGGCCAGATCGGGCGACCCGGCTGGCACGCACCCTGTTGCAAGCGTGCGTAATAATCATCAAATGGATTGGGTAGCAGTGACATCGCCATCCCCGCCCCCCACGCCTCGCATTTTACCACGCCGCTGAGCGCACGTGATGAGGCAGAATGCGGATGCAGCGGGAGTTCAATTGTGTCCATGTCTTTCATCAAAAGATGCGCCATCACTCGCGCCGCTTCCTCGCCTGCTGCCAGAAAGTAACGCACCTTTTGCGGATGGGCGCTGTGTACACGGCTGTAACCCACAATTTCACCATCGTATTCGTACACCGTGGACTCTATGGATGGATTAGTGCTTATCCAATCCAATAGCCTATCTCCCGGCACAATGGCCAGATCCACGTTGTCTTCTTCCGTGCGCCACAAAGCTTGCAGCGCCGGAAAATCTGCTTCGATAACCTTCCTCGTAACCAGCAGCCTTGGAGATTGCGGAACATCCTTATTGACCATCGTCAGCGAAGCGCTGCCATATGCGTTGTTTAGGTATCCAAATCGCGGGTAGTATTCGGGGTGACCCAGCACAACGCTCAGCACATACCCCTTGCTGCGGGCAATCTCATGTCCCGCCCGCACGAGTTCGCCGCCGATACCTTGATTTTGAAACTGCGGATCAACCCCTAACGGAGATAAATTTAGGCCATGAACATCTTGCCCTAATACTCTAAAGGTGCGCGGCGAGAATAAAATGTGTCCCACCACTTGCCCATCTACCTCCGCCACCAGCGAAAGCTCCGGGTCAAACATCGCGCGGTGACGATGATAATCTACGATCAAAGCAACCAGTGGTTCTTCCACGAAAGCGCGGGCATGCACACGGGCAATAGCTGCGTAATCTGCGGTTGTTTCAGTGCGAATGTGTATCATAACTTCATAGGGACGGGGCGTGTCCGGTCCGAATTATCCAACTTCATTTTCTGTTTGTAATCAATGCGTAATCATGCTGGTGACTGGTTGCGTGCCAGCTTGGAGCCAACGCTGCTAAAAATAGCCAACCGGTTGATGTTTCCCTTTTCATGCCGTACGGGATACAGCCACAATTCCCGCTCGATGGCAGTGGTGATTGGCCCGTAGCTGCATATTGTGATAGGTCGTATCTGAGCCAATGCTTGCAGCCGGTCTAGCACCCCCCGCAATATACTGCCATTAAAGGGTGTATACAAGTAAAAAATGGTGCCGTCACTAAAGTCCGTGTCCCGCACATCAAGGTTACGAAAGTCAACCTGTTCAACGCCCAACTTTGCCGCCGAACTCCGGGAATACTGCACATATGTCGGTTCATATTCGATCCCAACCGTCTGTGCGCCCGTCAAAAGCGATACGAAAATGGGCACGCGCCCCAGCCCTGATCCCAAATCATAAAAACGGTCTGTTGCCGTCAATGGCAGTCCATTGACTAGATCCAGAATGATGCGTCCCGGCGTGTGCTGTAAATACAGCATTTCGCTGGCACGCGCCTGTGTCTCTGAAGGGTGAAAATCAATCTGCAACAAATGGCTCAGGAAATCATCAAAAAGATCGTAATCCGGTGCATCACCCGCCAACGGATTTGACCCCGCCTGCGCGTACTGGTTAAAAACCTGCTTCAGGTAGTGCTGGTCGAAGCGGCGTTCCCGAATTTCTCGCATGAAGCTGTCAACGATGTCCTGCGCCGTAGCCGAAAGATCGCTATGAAGTTGGAACGCCTGCCGCCTGATCGCCTCTATTTCACCGTCCATCTCGCACTGGTCAATGAAATCCAAGACATGGAACTCAAGCGTATCCAGCGCCTGCAAACACCCAAAGTACCCCAACGTCTTTAGCTCCGAACATTGTTCGGAAATCTCACTTACGATGCGGCTGAGCTCAGCCCGGTACATAACGACACTCCCACCAATCAATACGCTCGCGTCGCGCCTTGCCTATCGCCCCGGCCGGCGCGCCCAGAACCCAAGCGCATACACAATGAACCCCAGCAGCAGCACCAACAGCCCCATCGTCCACCCCGTATACAATGGAACGAGCAGCGTTTGCGTGTCCAAATAACCGATGCTCAGAATGCGCTCCAAATACACTTGCACCACACCCGCCGCGCCCAGCGCCAACCCGCCAACAAGCACCCCCAACACCACCAACCAGAACGGTGTCAGCCCGGTAATGCGCCAATTCTGCCCGCGTATCTCAGCGCTGGCTTGGTTAATCACACCCAGCCCCATCATCACCGCCGCCAGCAGCACCATTGTCGTCTGCAAATCACTCAAGCGCGTCCCCAGCGTATATTCACGCACGGCGGACGCGGCCCCCAGCGCCGCCAGCAAGCCAAACGTCAGCAGGTACAACAGCAGGCTAAATGTGAACCAGTGCGCCCCCAGTGTATGTGTCGGGTTGCGCCGCGTCAGCGCCGGGTAGCAGCGTGCCGCGATCATGGCGTACAGAATGGGTGCGAGTCCTAGCGCCAGCCCACCAATCCCGCCTATCCATTCCGGCACGGGGAACAGCGTCGAAAGAATGACCAGCCCCCCGGCCAGCAGCACCAGTCCCCCCGCCACATAAATATCACGATCCAGCCAGGCAGGTGTCAGATTGCTAAAGCGGTGCATCAGCCAGTAGCCAAGGGCGATGGCCATCAGTGGATAGGCCAGATAAATATTGATCCCAACCGCCAGCCCGCGCAGTACCCGTTCTTGCCCGAAATCACCGGGTGTAATCAGACCAATCAAGATGGCGACGATGCTTGCCACCAACCCCACGCACCAGATTTGCAGCGTCGGCACGCGCAGCGCAGCGGGCAGCAGCGGCAGCAGAATCACAATCAGCGCCGCAACGGTGAGAATGTCGAGCGCCACAGGCAGTTCCAGCAAGTTACGCCCTTCGCCCATCCCGAAAATCCCCGCCAGCACACTCAGGATAAGCAGCACCGTCCACACCCAGCTTACCAGCCGCAGTGTGAAGTTCTCCGCCGCCCGGTGTTGTCCGGCAACGTACACGCCACCGCCCACCAAACCCGTCAGCGCCGCCAGATTAAGCAGGATGTTCGCCAACCCGCTTGCCTGTTGGTACGGCAGCACAGTGAATAACGAATCATCAGGCGAAAGAAACTTAAGTGCGCTGATAAGCGCCGCCACTCCATAAAGCAGAAGCAAAATCACAGTCTGCAAAAAGAAGCGGGCGGCAATTTTTTGAGTAGTCGTCATAAACTTGCTTTCAATCATTCAGAACGGCAACTGCTTCAATTTCCAACAAGAATTCTTTACTTACCAGTCCACGCACCTCAACTGCTGTGCTGGCGGGCAAACGCGCAGGATTCAGGTAGCGGTTACGCACCTCGCGTATGGTTTGCATCTGCGAAATATCCACAATGAAATAACTCAGCTTCACCACATCATCGAAGGTAGCATCCACCGCCGCCAGCGCTGCTTTCAGGTTTTCAAACACCTGCACCGCCTGCGCCTCCATATCACCCACGCCAACTATATTGCCCACTTGATCCAGTGCAATTTGACCGGATATATAAACGGTGCGGTTGCCTCTCGTCTCCACCACATGTGTGTATCCGGTAGGCTGTGAAATACTTTTTGGGTTAATAAACCGATTCAAGCTGTCATGCACTATGAATGATTTCCACAAACTATCGACTACCAGCTATCAACTATTGACTATCATCTACTGACTGCTCAAAAACGCGATCAAATCATTGATCTGGTCGCTCGTCAGCACATCACCGAAATTCTTCTGCATCACATTCTCAAAACCCGGCACGATAAAGGCTTCGGGATGAATGATGGACGTACGCAGATACTCCTCCGCGTTCGTGCCCGCCACCCGCTCTCCTGCCCGTGCCGCCACCCCCGCCAATGACGGTCCCACAATCACAACATTGGGCGTCAACGAATGGCAAGTGGAACAGATGGCAGGTGGTTGGCTGAATAATGCTCTACCCCGCGCCACGGGATCACTCATATCTATCGCTGCACTGGCTGAAGTATCCGGCGGTGTCGTATCTAAATTCCCGCCTCCCTGCACCAGAATCGGACGCGGCGGCCAACTGGCAGCCGGTTGTTCCCCCACCCACTGCAAAAAGGCCAGCAAATTATCAGTTTCAGTGCGCGTCAAACCCAGTGCAGGCATCTGCCGCTGGCCGGGATGAAAAGCGCCGGGGTTGGTCAGAAACTCACGCAGGTAATCCGAGCCGCGCTGTGCGTAGATATGCGTCAAATCCGGCGCATACGCTCCCCCCTGCCCGTACAGCGTATGGCAGCCTTCGCACTTGTAATCCTGCCACACACCCATGCCCACCGCCGGCGCGGGCGGCATCGCCGCCGTTGGTTGGGTAGTCAACAGGGCAGCCCCGATTATTGCAATGATGATCAACAAGCAAACGATAAAAAAGAGGCGTGTGCCGGACATATAAATAATCCCTATTTTGAGTAGTAATTACGGAGCAAGCCATAATCGTAACAATCACGCCCAGCGTAGGGACAGGGCGTGCCCTGTCCAAGCCTCAAGTTTCCCATGACTTACTTTGTAACCACAACAATTTTGCTCAGTATAATTTCCGCGCTGATTGTAGCGGGCAGTTGGGCGAACCGCAAAACGCACATTATGATGGTACTGATCGTCTACTACCGCGATTTAGAGCAGAGGGAATTCCTTGAAAATTGCTGTCATATCGGATATTCACGGGAACATGGTCGCCTTCGAAGCCGTCATCACCGACCTCCGCCAGCAGTCCGTTGACCACATCATCTGTCTTGGCGACGCCATTCAAGGCGGCCCGCAACCCGCGCAGGTCACAGCCCGCCTGCGTGAACTAAACTGTCCCGTCGTCTTGGGCAACGCCGATGATTGGCTGCTTCTCGGTGACGCCAGTCTTGCCGAACCTGTGGCCGAACACCGCCGTCACAAACTCAACCTTGTCCGCGACTGGCAGTTGACTCAGCTTTCAAAAGCCGATATTGCCTTTATCCAATCCTTCACCCCGAGCATTGAATTGGAACTCGGCGCAGGTCGCAAACTGCTGGGCTATCACGGTTCACCCCGGTCATTCGACGATAAAATCTTCCCACTTACACCCGATGACGAAGTCCGCGTCTTCCTCAACCCGCAGGATAATTTCATTTACTGCGGCGGGCATACCCATGTCCAGTTCATTCGCCACTTTGGGCGCACCTTCCACTTCAACCCCGGCAGCGTCGGCTTGCCGTGGCGCCACGACCAACCGGAGCAGCCCGTCCTGCGCGCCGACCCGTGGGCCGAGTACGCCATTCTCACCGTTTCTGGCGCACAAATCGGACTGGAATTCCGCCGCGTCCCCTTTGATGTTGCCACGCTGTTGAACGCCTACCGCACCGGCGGCCACCCGCTGTACGAAGACGCGCTCATTCAATATGGCGGTTAAGTCTCATATCTTCCGCCCCACCACCGCCCATACCCGGTGATGAACCTGTAGCACCGCATCAGGAAATCGGCTTTGCAGCACTTCCGCCAGCGCCCGGTCAAATGCCCCTACTTTATCCGGGGTAAGCTGGCTCCCACCCCCGCGCTGGCGCGGATACGCCCCCGCCATGCTTCCGGCGTGTACGGCACAAACACATCGTATGAAAAAGTTTGCAAATCGCTAAAGCCGTTCTCCGCCAGATGCCCTAACCAGCGCGGATACAGACCCGTCGTACCGCCATTTTTCCAGTTGGGGTTGTGCGCCACTATCAACTGCTCTGTGGCCTCTACCATGTTGCCCTTGAGCGGTATCCAGTCGAAATGAGCGATGACCGCCGTCCCCGCTGGACGCAGCACCCGCCACACCTCGCGCGCCGCCGCGTTCCCATCGAACCAATGCCAGCACTGCCCGGCTGTCACCACGTCCGCGCTGGCGTCTCCTAATCCGGTCTGTTCGGCACTCGCCACCCGATACTCAACCTGCACACCTTCAGCCTCGCCCAGTTGTTTAGCCTGTTCCAGCATCGCCGCCGCAGGATCAATCCCGATCACCGCACAGCCCCGCCGTGCGAACCCTCGCGCCAGCGTGCCTGTCCCTGTCCCCAAATCAACTATTCGTTGCCCGCTCGTACCAATACCCATCCCCGCCAGTCGCTCAAAGAACGACTCCGGAAATCCCGCCCGGTGCTTGGCATAATCATCAGCCGTCAAGCCAAAGTCAATATTGCTCATCAGTTGAATATCTCTTTTTTGTAGGGGCGCACCTATGTGTGCGCCCATCCTAACTCATTGTCTACAATCGCCTGTCTCATGACATTATTACACATACCATGTGCATGATTACTATGAAACGGTTAGAATAACCTTCCTAATACATGACGATGGTAATGGATGCCGCAGGGTGAGCCGACAAGAACGCTTATCTAATTTCTTTCATGTTCAACCGGGTGAACGACAAATGGTGTCGCTCATCTTCATCTTGTATTGGCTCCTCGGTGCAGCATTCACCTTTACCCAGACCGCCGGCTACGCCCTGTTCATTGATACCTTCGGCCCGGAGGGTGTTCCTTACACCTATCTCGGAATTGCTGTCGGCGTAACACTCCTCTCATTTACCTATTTGCGTGTGGGTGATCGGGTACCACTTTCCCGCCTGCTCATCATCAACCTTAGCGGGCTGCTTGTGATAAGCATGGTGCTGCGTCTGGGATTAGCCATGACTCAGGCCCGCTGGCTCATCTTCATCTTGCCCATATGGGACTTCGCCCAGTTGAACTTGGGCAAAATCATCATCTGGAGCTTGGTTGGCAGCTTGTTTGATGTTCGCCAGAGCAAACGCCTCTTCGGATTGGTCAGTTCGGGGCGCTGGTTAGCCGTGTTCATCGTCGGCCTCATCATTCCCGTCGTGGTCAATCTCTTCGGCACGTCCAACTTGCTCGTCCTTTCTGTCGTTTGTTTGGGGCTCGGCATGGTCATCTTGTTGCGCCTCGTCCGGCTCTATCCCCGCGCACTGCATCATACGTCAGATGAACAGGAAACACTGCCCAATCTTCACGCCGGAAACAAGCTGCTTAAAAACCCCTTCATCGTCATCCTCTTTGTCGATGCCTTCATTTGGATGCTGGCCTACTTCTTGGGCGACAACATCTACTACATCGAAACTGCCCGCCAATATCCCGATGCCAATCAACTGGCATCCTTTCTTGGGTTAATCTCCGCTGTCATCGGCGCGCTCACCCTGTTCAGCAATATGTTCCTCACTAGCCGCGTCATTGGGCGCTATGGTGTACAGGTCGGCATCCTGCTCACCCCCTTAGTCGTACAAACCTTAATCATTACTTTTGCCGCCGTCGGCACGCTGACTCAGGCCCTCAGCCTCATGTTTGGGCTGGCCGTACTTCTCAAAACAGTCAACTCCTTCTTTAGCGAAGCCTTCGAGGTGGTTTCCCTCCGCATCCTCGTGCAGCCCCTACCAGCCCCCCAACGCGTGCGTATTGCCACCATCTCGGATGGCATCATCGAACCATTGGCAATCGGCGTTGCCGGTCTGCTGCTGGTGCTGCTGGTAGACTTGCTAAACTTCACCTCCGTTCAGCTTGCCTATGTTTTTGCAGTGGTCGGTTTGGCTTGGCTTATTGCCAATTGGCTGTTGGCACGTGGCTATCGCCGTGTTCTCACTCAGGCGGTTACACGCCAGCGTTTAGGTGGTTCGATACCCCTAACCATAGACCAGTCAACCATACGCATCCTCAAACCGTTTCTCGAAGACAAACACCCTGAAGCTGTCATTTACACACTCGATGTAATGGAACATTCCGACGAAATTGCCGCGCTCAAACAATCGCTGCCACGTCTTTTGGAACATCCTTCTGCGCGGGTGCGCTCCGATGCCCTCCAGCGCATGGAACGCCTTAACATGCGCGCTGCCTTACCCGCCATCCGCCAATTAGTCAGCCGCGAAAATGATGTCAGTGTACTGGAATATGCCTTGCGTGTGCTGCCACTCTTGGATGAAGATCAGGCCTTTGAGGTGGTTGCCAGATATCTCGATGCCCCGGACACCCCGCTGCGGCGCGGCGCGATGATTGGCTTGCTCCGTAGCGGCAGTATCAAAGGTGTCGTAGCGGCTGGCGAACGGCTTATGCACTTGGTTGAAGGGGCCGACACCGATAGCAAAGAATTAGCCGCCCAAATTTTGGGTGAAGTGGGACTAGCTGTCCATTACCAACCTGTACAAACCCTGCTCACGTCCACTAACCTGCGTGTCCGGCGGGCGGCGTTAAAAGCTGCTGGCCGTATCAAGCACCCGCAGTTGTGGCCGCGCGTCATTCAGGCGCTGGAAATGCCTGCCACGCGCAAACAGGCTGCCGCTGCGCTGTTGGATGCTGGCGAGTCAGCCCTCCCCGCCATACGCGCTGCGCTGGCGAGCACCGACCTGCCGCGTGCCGTATTCACGCAGTTAGCGCGTACTTGCGGGCGCATTGGCGGTATACAGGCCGCCGTGGTTCTCGAAGATTACCTTGATATTGCCGATCCGGAATTGCGCTTGCACATATTAGCTGCTCTCAGCGCTTGCCAGTACCATAGCCATGACCCCGCCCACATCCGCGCCGCCATCCGTGCCGAGTCACAGCAGTATGCCGACTTGCTGGCCGTCCTGCGCGATCTTGGAAGTGGTGATTCCCTGAGTTTATTGACCAGCGCCCTTCAAACCCTCCTACGCCAGAATAGCGAACGAATCTTATACTTGCAGTCCTTCATACACGCCCCGTCCATTATTTTGCGCACCCGCGATGCCCTGCTGGCAGACAGCAGTGAACTACGGTCAATAGGTTTGGAACTACTAGAAACCACCTTCGACGTGTCATCACGCCCGTTCTTGATGCCCATCTACGAAGATCTGGCACCTGTCGCCCGTCTGAACAAGCTTCAAGCGACTTTCCCCCAGCAAAAGCTGAGCCGGGAAACACGCTTACTGGAACTGCTAGCGCGCCCACCAACCCCATGGGTCAATGCCTGTGCGTGGTTCGTGGTGGGCAAGCTCACCTTACAATCCGCCCGTCCCTTGCTGCCTGCTGCTCTCAATTCGAGCGACATACTGGTGCGCGAAACCGCACAGTGGGCAATGAATCTTTTGGAAAAAACCATTTGGCGAGGAGAAGACATAATGCTGGCAACCATCGAGAAAGTAGTCATCCTCAAAACAGTTGGCATTTTTGCAGAAACGCCAGACGATGTACTAGCCGATGTCGCCGCCATCCTCGAAGAAGAACACTATTCCAACGGCGAGGTCATCTTCAAAAAAGGGGACTTAGGCAATAGCCTCTATTTAATTGTCAGTGGTCGGGTGCGCGTCCACGATGGCAATTACACCCTCAACACCCTTTCTGACCGGCAGGTATTCGGCGAAATGGCACTGCTCGACCCCGCCCCCCGCATTGCAACCGTCACCGCTGTCGAAGACACCCATCTCTTCCGGCTGGGGCAGGAAGCCTTTTATGAACTCATGGACAGCCGCGGCGAAGTCGCGCGTGGCATCATTCGCGTCCTCACCGCCTATTTGCGCGCGTGGGTAGATAATGCCGATTTACGGATGCTCCAGCAAAGCATGGAAAAAACCGTTCGCTTGTCCCGCCGCGACTTACAAGCTGCCCGTTCACAGGTAGAACCCAAATAACCGGATGCTCATCGTCACCATAAATGCCATCTTCGGAGCAGGCTGTTTATTCTTTGCCCAGCGTGCCGCCCGTCGCGGTTGGCCCTTCTTGCGTACAGGCTGGATGGCCGTGCAGTCCAATGCCAGCCAACCGGACTTTCGCGTCAACGTCTTCCGCCGCCGTGCCATCAGCGAAGGTGGCCGCTTCCTCATCGGCGGTCTACTCTGGCTTGCAGCCGCCCTCGTCGGGTTTCTTCTCGCCCTCTACTTCACCCGTCTAGCGTGGATCGGCATGTTCGGCTAACCGTAATGGTTGCCGCTGGTGCTAGACTAAACCTCTATTGACCCTACAATGCGGACTATCCGTTTATAACGCCTGAGGACATCCAATGCCTACATTTCCCTTCATGCAGGTGGACGCCTTCACCACCGTGCCGCTCGGCGGCAATCCTTGCGCCATTGTTTTTGATGCCGACTCACTGGATGATGCCGCGCGTCAAGCCATCGCCAGAGAGATGAACCTCTCTGAAACATCCTTCGTCATCACCCCCGCTGCTGCCGATTTCGGTGCGCGCTACTTCACCCCTGCCGAAGAAATCCCGTTGGCCGGACATCCCACCATCGCTACCATTTTCGCGCTGGTCGAAAGTGGACGCCTCCAACTAACAGGCGATTACACCACCATTACACTTGACCTCAAAGTCGGCCCCATTCCCATCGAAATCTACGCCAGCGGCGGCCAAGTTCAGCGCGTCGTCATGAGCCAGAAACGCCCGCAGTTCCTGACCACCTACGACCCTGCCGCCG
Source organism: Anaerolineae bacterium (assembly GCA_041390885.1). GTDB lineage: Bacteria > Chloroflexota > Anaerolineae > Aggregatilineales > Phototrophicaceae > CFX2. The sequence continues at coordinate 21,723 of JAWKPB010000020.1, forward strand.
TCATGCCTGCCTTCGGCCTGACACCCGATGATGTCCTGCCGGGTTACCCCCTCCAAACCGTCAGTACCGGCACACCGCAGCTCATGATCCCCGTTCGCGATCTTGATGTCCTGCGCCGCATTCAGCTAAATATCCCCTTGTATGCCAGTCTCCGTTCGCAGGGTGACTGGTTCTGCCCCCATGTCTTTTGCCTGCAAGGAGCAACACCACAGGGCCAGACCTTCGCCCGCGACTTCGGCCTCCCGCCGGACGCGATGGAAGACCCCTTCACCGGCTCTGCCACTGGCGGCATGGCCGCCTATCTCTGGCATCACGGCCTGTTCACCGAACCGCGCTTCATAGCCGAGCAAGGGCATTGGCTCAACCGTCCCGGTCAGGCTGAAGTTGAAATCGTGGGTTCGCGCGACGACATCCAAACCGTCAAAGTAGGCGGCAGTGCCATAACCGTCATGCGCGGAGAACTAGTGTTGTAATTCCAACAGGAAATGGTCGCTAGTGCAGCATCAGATTATGTGAGTTGAATAGTAGGGAGGCGGCATGCCGCCTCCGCCCATAAGATTAGCACAAACAAAGTTGGGAGTAGGGACGAAATACATCTCGTCCGCGTTTGGCGATTACGAAGTTACTTTGTGAAGGCGCTTTAGAACCCGTCTGATAATTCGGAATGTAATGTTCGTCAAAACGGAATTTCGCCTCGCTCTTCTAGAATCACTCGACCTCTGACGGTGTTATTTTTCCTGTTGTCTTGGCGAACTTGGCGTCTTGGCGCTTAGAAATTGAATTTTCAGACAGCTTTTTGGCGTCCAGAGACTTAATTTGATAACTGCCTAACAGCAAATCATTCCCGACTGGCAGGTTGCCGCCGTTCAATATCCGCCAGCATCTCACCTGCAAAACGGCACAGCAAGCCCATCAATGCCAGATCATCATCAGAAAATGGTACATCACCGGGTTGGTTCAGCGCCTCAATCAATCCATATACCTTGCCATCACCAATAAGCGGCGCTGCGGCGATAGATTGTGTGCGAAACTTAAATTCGTCATCCACCGTTTCGGAAAACCGCTCGTCTCGTCGCACATCACGTACCAGCGTCGGTTCACCTCGCTGGACGACCCAACCAGCAATCCCTTCGTCAGCAGGAATACGGTAGCCTTTCAAATTGGCCGCTAGCGATCCTTTGACCAGCATGAAAACCAGTTCGTTGCTTTCATCATCCAGTAACAGCAGCGAACCGTCTGGCGCATTCAGCAGTCCCAACGCCTTGACAAAAATGCGTTCCAGCAGTGGCAGCAGTTCGTCATCGTTGCTGATGTTCTTGGTTCTGCCCGCCAGATCATCCAGAATTTGCACGAATTCGCGCAAATTTAGTAATTCCCGTTGTAGCCGTTCGTTCTCAGCTTTCAAACGGGCATTTTCACGCTGCATGATGGCGACTGGATTCATGACCATAATCCTGCTCCCTCCTGCTTGCTTGATTGGTACTATTGTACCCTAATTTTTAGTTTGAAAGCGCCGGTTTGAACAGTATCTGGCTATTTTTACTGAATCCCCTCTTATGCGAATACCCATAGTGGTTCCATAACTTCCCATTCTGTCACCCTCAGCTAGGTAACCGAGATGATGGGTAACTCTATTCCACCACCTCCACCAAATTGAGGAGCCTACCCGTTCTTAAATTTCCCTCTATCAAATTTATACAATCAGATTGTCCCGGCGGATACTATTTGGGGAGGTTTCGCTGCTGAACTCCGTGAGCGGTTGTCTGATACCCCGTCCATACAGGCGCGTTTGATTCTCTTCGAGCAGTTGCTACTTACACGTATGTATGGTGCACCCTATGGGCTGAAATCAGTTCGTTATAGCGTGGCGGAGATTGCCCGGTATCATGAGGCGCTTTCTATGAAAGCGTTGAAAAATGAGATGGCATCAGCCAAAAGCATTGGCGCGTCTTTACCGGCTGAAGCACATTCTCCACCCCGTAGCCGCGGCGCGGGTAGTGGATTGGAAGCGGATCGCGCACCGATCCGGTTACTATGATAGGTACACTTCAGCAACGATTTTCGGGCATTCACCGGACATGCCCCAACGGACTATTGGCAACTTCGCCGCCGATCACAGGCTGCAAACCTGGAACGGGACCCGCTTGTGCATGTCCTCCCAACAGAGTGAATTTTTACAAGCCACATCTCCACAAATACAAAAAGGCAGCAACATGACTTTCTATCAGCCAACTTCCTTCCCCCAACGGTTGGAAACTCTAACGCAAGGTAACGCCACACTAAACGGTGGACATCAATTTTGGCTGAAAACAGCAGATAACTTGATCCTATTTGGTCTCTTAAGCCCCCTCCCTAATGCTTGTGCGAAGCCTTCCTTCGGGATGGGGAGGGGCTACGAGCGGCGATAGCGAGTGTTGGGGTGGGGCCCATGATAAAGTCCCCCTCCACCACTTAATGCAGTGCTACCTAACACAATCACCCTTGACGCGGTATAACATTTGTTCTATAATGGTATATCTATTTCACAATATCCTTTGCCTCCAACCCATATGTCGCAAATGTCAGCTTTTTTATGTCCGACAATGACGACTGTGACGACATTTCTGATCAGCGAAGCAATCCCTTTAGGGACACACAATGCACATATGGCACAAAAATCTGTGCCGCATTTGCCGAAATTGCTGCCATTTACGCAATATTTGTAATCTTACGTAATGTTCCTTGTCTGTTGACTATAGACTTAAGGCTATCAGCTAGTGACCACAAACCATTAACCACCCACTCCCAACACAGCCATCGCAGCGTTCCGCCCGTTGATCGCGATCACGCTTCCCCCCGGATGCGTGGCCGCCCCGCACAGGTACACGCCCTCCATCGGCGTACGGCAGCTTAAGCGCTTGTCCCACATATACGCGGGCAAACAATCCCCTTGAAAGATATGCCCGCCCGTCAGCCCCACTTTGCGCTCAATGTCTGGCGGGCCCATTACCTCCATATCTACAATCGCGTCCGGCAGGTTGGAACAGTAGCGGGCAATCGAATCAATTACCACCTTGCCCGCTGCCACGCGGTGCATCTCCCAATCGCCCTGAGCGAACGAATAGGGCATGTACTGTGAAAACACGCTCATGGTGTGCAGCCCATCCGGTACGACGCTGCGGTCATGCGCCGTCTGGAAATACAGTTCCGCCCATGCCCGCTGCGGCATCTCCCCCCGCAGCACAGCGGCGTAGGCCGTGCGCCACTCCTCGCGTGTCAGCGGCGCGTTGATAGTCGCCATGTGGTGCGGTTGCATCGTCCCCGGCCTCGCTTTGAAGTTCGGCAGCTCCTTCATCAGCACGCTCAGTTTGATGCTCGCCCCTTCATGCGGGATGCTTTCAACCTGCGCTTTCCAGCCCGCGTCGGCGCTTTCGCCCAGCAGTTTGAGCGTCACCCGCGGGTCGGCATTGGCAACCACCACTGGCGCATAAATCCGTTCCCCACCCGCCAGCTCCACCCCTTCACCCGGCAGGATACGCACGACGGGTACGCCCGCCGCTACCACCGCCCCGGCTTCGCGGGCAATGTCGCACAGGATGAAGGAGATCATGCCCATCCCGCCCTTCACATAGCCCCACACCCCTTTGTGCCCGCCCTGCGACGAGCAGTAATGGTGGTAGTAAATCGAGGCTGTGCCGGGGTCGAACGGGCTGTTGCGCGTGCCGATCACCCCCTGCCCCATGTAGGCCAGCTTCAGTTTTTCATTGCTCAAGAAGTGGTCGAGGAACTCCGTCATTGACCAGTGGAACAGCGTATTCAGCGCCTCATCATCCCCTGCCAGCTTCGATTCGAGGTAATCATGAGTTGGCGGTTCGCCTACCCACAACCCGTCGTCGGCATCCGCGCGAATAACCGTGTTCAGGCGGTCAAAGACGGCGTTCATGGCGCGGAAACCTTCTACGTCGTCCGGCGCGATTTTGCTGATCTCCGCCTCGCAGCGTTCTGTATCCTCATACAACTGCACGCTGCTGCCGTCCTCAAACGGCACGAACAAACCGTTCAGCGCAGGGGTAAAGTCGTAGCCATGTTCCACCAGCTTCAATTCGCGGATGACCAGTGGGTGCAGCAGGCCGGAAACATAGGCACAGGGCGACATCTTGACGCCCGGCCACGGCTCTTCCATCGTGTTGGCTCCACCGATGCGTTCGCGCGCTTCCAGCACCAGCACCCGCTTGCCCGCCCGCGCCAGATACGCCGCGCAGGTCAGCCCGTTGTGCCCCGCGCCGATGACGATCACATCCCACTGGCGCGCGGCCAGCGCCGCTACTGGCTCCGGCAAACCGATCTTACCAAGTACCTGCGCGGCGGGTGTGTGGTAGGTTGAAACGGACAAAATCACCTCTGGTATAAACCAAAATTCCTGATTGCGAAATACTTCCGGCCTTACTCACCTCTCCAGTGCGTTGGAAAGGAGCAGGGGTGACATTAATTATATCCCGCCCCGCTTCACTGGACTTTGGTACAGATTTCTGTACGACGACCACCCTTAATGGCGTCCTTCGTTTGTATGTTGGCCGTTTGTTTGTAGGGGCACGGCGGTGACGTGCCCACATCCCTAATTTTTATCGGTAGCAAAGAGGTAACGACCATGCGTCAACAAATCGAGCAGGTACAGCAGGCAGTCTCGTCATGGCCGGGCATGACCGCTAGCCCGCACCGCTTCGGCGGCTTGGAGTTCAACCTCGGCACAGTGGAGGTTGGTCACATCCACCTCAACGGCATGGTGGATATTCCCTTCAATACCAAAATTCGAAATCAGTTGGTCAAAGAGGGCAGTGCCGAGCCGCATCATTTACTCAAAGACACCGGCTGGATTACCTTTTTCATCCACTCGGATACTGATGTCCCCCACGCTATCCAATTATTCCGCATTTCCTACCTATTCAACGCCAGCCGCGCCAATGGTCGCGCTATCCTCAAAAACGAAGTGGATCTTTCACGTGAAGTATCGGCGCTCGACCTTAACGAGCCGCTCCGTTCTGTTGTCAATAAAGTGATCCTGCGCGGGGAGGCCGCCCAAAAATAGAAATGGCATCCTGAGCAGAATGCCATTCATAAGCGATGTTCCATAGATTACACTGAAATTTCGAGATAAACATTTCCGCCTGAACGCAAATCGCGGAGGAGGTTGAACACAAACATGATGGGTGCGGGTGCGCGGAATTTGATTTGGCGGCGCAGCGCCTTGCCCTCTTCTGGCGACAGTATGCGTGCCCGCCCTTCAACAGCTGCACCCAGCACTTTCCCACGCTGGTCACAGGGCGCAAATTCCACACGAGGATTATTCTTCAACCGCTTGATCTTGCCTGTGTTTAAGCCAGTGACCACATAGAGTTTGCCACTGGCTTCGCCGAAGGTCACAGGAGTGGAAACCGGCTGACCATTCTTACGGAAGGTCGTCAGGCTGATGAAATTGTGCTTCTGTAAATCCCCTTGCATTACGGTCATGGTGGTCATTATAGTTTCTCCTTGATTGAATACCGTCTTGCTAATGTGAAAATGAATTGCTGTTAGAGAGATTTCCGCATAATGGCTTGTGTGACCGAAAAGCCCTGTTCGGTATAGACTGACTGCGCCCGTTCATTGGTGGCAGTGACATACAGTTGGACACGCGCCAAGCCCCGCGTCTTTGCCTAACTGTAAACCCGGTTAAGCAGGGTGTGTGCCAAGCCTTGATTGCGGTGTGATGAGGCCACATACAGGGCTTCCACCTCTACCCACTGCCGATGCTTGAACATGGGCGAGTCGGTGTGAATGGCAGCGATCAACAAACCCACCGCTTTGTCACCATCCTTGACCAGCAGCCACAATTTATCAGACTGTTGGCAGGTGGCGGCGAATTCGGCACGCAGCAGACTTTCCCACTCTTCCGCCAGCGCAAAGTGTTGGTCGAGTGAGGCATTATAGCTGTGCAGTGCGCCGAAGAGTGCTACGACTTCGTCAATATCACTTGCTGCCGCAGCCACAATATGCGGACGTGGGATTGTTAGGTAAAACCGATTCAGTATGCTCTGCGAGTTGCTCACGGTTGTGTCTATCATGATTGATCTCCTACTCATCGCTCTGTAGTTAGTCGGTTGATCCGAAAAGGTTGGTGGCTTCAAGGGGTGAGATGCCTAGACCGTGCGCCATCAGCAGCATTACCAGTTGGTCGAACATCCTTTTCCACCACTTCATCTGCATTTTTGCTTTCATCATTCACCCCATTTCCTTTGATGCCCTTATTCAACCAGAAAGGGATGGTGGGGTGGTCTACCTTGTGAGATACAATAAGGTGGACAAAAAGGGATACAGGCGGATTGATGGAAACCTACTCATTCGGCGCATGGCTGGCGCAGCGCCGCAAAGCACTGGATATGACCCAGCGCGATTTAGCCGAACGGGCAGCCTGCGGTCTAGCTACCATCAAGAAGATCGAAGCCGACGAACGCCGTCCCTCGCGTGAGCTGGCCGCGCTGCTGGCCGAGGCCCTGCAAGTCCCCACCAACTTTCGCGACACCTTTATCGAATGTGCGCGTGGTCTGCGCTCCGTGGATGCGCTGGCAAATATGGTTTCCCCCCATGGGCAGGTCGCAACGACCTCCCATAACGCTGCGGTCATTCTCAATCTGCCTACTCAATCCACGCCTTTCATTGGCCGCGAATCAGAACTCGCCCAGATTGTTGAGTTGTTGCACCAGCCCGACTGCCACCTGTTGACGCTCGTTGGGACGGGTGGCATTGGTAAAACACGGTTGGCAGTGGAGGCTGCCCGCTCTCTGAGTAGTTCCTTCGTACACGGCGTTCTGTTTGTGTCGTTGGCCGCAGTGACGGATGCCGCACTCATTCCCGCCTCCATCGCCACCAGCTTGCGTTTGACACTGGCTGGCCCGCCGGAAACACAGCTCGTTGCGTATTTGCGCTCTCGAACGATGTTGCTGGTGCTGGATAACTGCGAACAATTCGCGGATGGTGTAGGCTGGTTTTCTGAACTGCTGGCGAACGCGCCGAATGTTAAACTGCTTGTCACCTCGCGTGAACGCCTGCAGCTCGCTGAGGAATGGACGCTGGTCATCAATGAATTGCCGCTATCGGAGGCAGTGGCTCTGTTCACCCAGACTGCCCGGCGCTCCCTGCCGGCCTTTGAGCTGGCTGAACAGGAGGCTTCGGTCGCTGCCATCTGCGCCCTAGTTGAAAATCTGCCGCTTGCTATCGAATTGGCCGCGGCTTGGATTTCCTTCATGACGTGTGCCCAAATCGCCGAGCATATCCAGCGCGATATTGACTTTTTAGCTGCCAATGTTCGCAATGTGCCGGAACGCCACCGCAGCATCCGCGCCGTATTTGACCACTCGTGGCTTTTGCTTTCGCCCTATGAGCAACAGCTCATGATGAAATTGTCGGTATTTCGCGGCGGATGGACTATAGAAGAAGCTGAAGGGGTCAGTGGCGCAACTCTCAATCAACTACGCACCTTAGTAGATAAATCGTTGGTGCGCGTTAGTGGTGAAGGCCGTTATGATCTGCACGAATTAGTGCGCCAATATGCTGCCGATCAACTGTTGGCGTCGGGGCAGGAAGTGGCGGTCAAAGAGCAGCATTGCACAGTCTATCTGGCGCTTGCCGGCAGGTACGACGCGCAGCTTTATGGCCCACATGGCGTCGATGCATTTGCCCGCCTACATCAAGAACAGGACAACCTGCGTGCCGGAATGAGTTGGGCCATAGAAACCGGGGAAATGGATATCGCCCGGCAGTATGTGGACAAGTTGTTTCTTTACTGGCAGCGGCGCGGTTATTGGGCAGAGGGGGAACGCTGGGCCAAGGCAGTTGGTCCTAAACCGGGTGAAGGGGACAGTAAATTGTTATGTTTGGTCTTGTTGGACACTGCTGTCTTTGTCGCACTGCAAGGACGTTACAACGAAGCATTCCTCTATAAACCACCTGCAGAAGCCATGGCGCGGCGCTTGGAAGACCCAGAAACCATGATGGTCTTCTACTTTGTCGAAGGGCAAGCCACGCTCGACATTTCTACCGCAGCAGTAGTATGGGAACAATTCTTTTCAATCGGTGCTGATATAGAAGTTTTATCGAAGGGCGGCATGGCGAAAGACGCCATGGTCGCTGGTGGTCATTTTCTCTTCGGCGACCGGCTGCGCGATGCGGGTCATAACGCGGAGGCCGTCGCACACTATCATCAAAGCCTGGAACTATACCGGCACCTTGGCAATGTTGATTTGATCGCTTATCCGATCGGGAATCTGGGACGGGTGGCCCTTCAGGAAGGACGTGTCAAGGAAGCCTACAACAGGTTCGTGGAAAGTGTAACCATTTCCCGTGCTATTGGTAATCGTGTTGGTATTGCTGATTGGTTGAAGCAGCTTGGTAATGCCGCCCTTGTTATGGGCGACTTATCCCAGGCTGAGTCTTGTTATGAGGAAGCGCTGGCGCTCTATCAGGAAATGGGCAATTTACGCGCCTGCCCCGATGTGCTGGCTGATCTAGGTCATACCGCCCTTGTCAGAGGCGATGGCTATAATGCCAGACATTATTTACGCGAAAGCTTAAGCGCCTATCTCAAATTTGCACAGATGATGGAGCCATTGGGCATTGGTTGGAGTGCGATGCTTCCGCCGGAATTCCGGTTGTGCTTGCGGGCGACTGCGCTTCTTGACGTTACCGAAGGCCGCTTTGATCGCGCGCTCACCCTGTTCAGCGCCACCGATAGGCTGCAATCAAAGTTCGGTTATGGAGCCGATTTGGGGATGCAGGTCAGAGTTGAAGAGGCACTCAATACCATCGAATCACACCTGCCCTCCGAAACTTGTGCCAGAGTGCGCGAAGATGCTCAGTTCATTCCAATTCAGACCCTTATGAGCTATGCACTTGAGACCTTATAACAGCTGGCAAAATCAGATTTCAATAAAGCGAGACAGCAGTTGTCTGGACTGGAATGTTGAAATAAATCCCCTTATTACATAAAATTAACCTGAACCCAAGAAGTTCGGTTTTTCTTTTAATCTTACACTTGAATGCTTGTGGCAGCATCGTTCGGCATCACTGTTCCTGCAGTGGGTAGTAGAAGCACTCTCTTTTAATAGTAGGGCTTTGCAACGCAATTATTTACGGGTCGAATGGCAAGGGGTGTTCAAATGTACGATGACGGTCAAATACATCTCTATATTCTCGATAATCATCGGCTGGTTCGCAGCGGCTTGAAGGCTCTGTTAGCAGATTTCCACGAGCTTGAAATCATCGGCACAGCATCCACCGGTCAGGAAGCGATTGAGGAATGTACAAAGTTACAACCTGATGTCATCCTCACCGAAGTCATACTGGACGATATGGACAGTATTGAGGTTATCGAAAAGCTGTGTGAGGTGTCCCCCGCTTCGCAAATTGTCGTGTTGACCTATCAAAAAGACCGCACACCTGTTTACGAGGCCCTTCAAGCTGGCGTTACCGGTTATCTGATCAATGATATTTCGACTGAAGAATTGGTGGATGCAGTCAAGCACGTTGCCAACGGTGAAAAAGTAATCTCACCCGAAATCGTTCCGCAGCTCGTGGATCAAGCCACCAAGTCTGATCCGAATGTCGGGGCAAATCTCACCGAACGGGAACGTGAAGTACTCGATCTGATGCCTGATGGGTTGAGCAACAAGGAAATTGCCAAGCGGCTCAGTGTCAGTCCGTCTACCATCAGAATCACATCAGCAATATTCTCGCCAAGCTGGAAACCGACTCGCGGGTAGAAGCGGTTGCAATTGCCCTGCGCAACAAAATTGTAGAATAATCATCTTTTACTGGTAGTATGAGGAAGCCTTTCGGGCTTCCTCATTTTCAATATATCAATATCAGCTATTCGAGACCTTTTACCCAATCTTCAACTTCGCGCCGGGCTTCCTCTTTGGTTTTGCCGTAGCGTTCCTGAATTTTGCCCATCAGAATTTCTTGCTGACCGCGGATTTCGTCCAGATCATCATCCGTAAGCTGACCCCATTTTTGTTGCAGCGATCCCTTAAATTGATGCCATTTGCCTTCAACTTGTGACCAGTTCATTGTCAAAACCTTTCGTTCTTTAACAGACGGTCACAGTTTAAAGCGAAAATCCGCCATTGAATATGAGGCAGTAGTAGGGATTTTATATAGGTCAAACGGCTCATATCCGCCGTCCAACTGTCCCAGTCGAAAATGCGCCCAAAGCCCCATATCATCTTGTGTTCGAGTCTGTCAACATAACAGGCAAATAGTTGTGGAATTCGTTTCAAATTGACGAGGAATTATCCATGTTACGCTTGGCCGTTTTAGTTCTGGTTATCGCCATAATAGTCGCATTTCTGCTTGGGCGGCGGCGTCCTGTTGGCGCGAAGGCGTGACCTGTAAATTGGGTTGTTTAACTAGCAAATGTCAGTTATGGATGAAGTCGGAAACGGAATGTGGAATATATTAACCCCGTATGCACACTTGAAGTTTCCCCTAGCTCTCTCTCATCCCTTTGTCCATAACTGACATTTGTTAGGTAGACTCAACTACAGTCCACATTGCTTTCCCCTTGTTAAAATACTCTCGTTCCAAAAGTAATGGTTTTCACTTCTCACAATCACCGGTAATTACTTACCAGGCGGAAATAAGCGGTTTTGACTACCTCCCATGACGGCGAAATTGTGTATTCAATATCGCTTACTCGCCGTGTGGATTCTGTACTCAAAGTAGATACAATGAGTGAATAACGGTATGTCTCGGCGATCATGATGTATCGCCCACCATTGCTTCGGCGGAAAGTTAAACACAGCATGATCCGATCACTTGTTGCCTCAGCAGCAGAGTCCGGTGACTTTACAGTTAGGCGGAATCTGGAAACCGATCAGCTAGAAAAGGCCCTTAGCGAAAAATGCTTGCTGTGGATTGACTGTGTTAGCCCTGAGCCGGAGGAAATATCGTGGATTGCTGCTCAGTTTGGCGTCAATCCCGTGATTGTCGAAGATTTGCGCCGCGATGATCACCGTCCCGTGCTCTTGGTCTATTCCAATTACCTCTTTCTTTCGATGATCGAGCCGCGCATCAAACTCAACCGCGTTGAAGGGCGGGAAGTGCATTGTTTGGTAACTGACACGTGTTTTATTACCGTTCGTCCTGCCGACGCTGAATCGGTGGACGACGCGTATGATCGGGCGGCCCAAAGTGCCGATATTTGGCATTCGGGCGTCGCTTACTGCTTTTATTTGACGGCGCAGCATCTCACCGACACTTACTATCCCCTGCTCGACCGCATCAGTAACCAACTCAATGAGCGTGAGGAATATCTATTAAATGACGGTGTGATAAATGACACCGCACGGCGTCCGGTGTATGCTATCAAGAAACAGCTCATTAACCTGCGCCAGATGGTTGCACCACAGCGGGAAGTGTTTTCGAATGTGATCGGTGAAAAGCGGCTGACCGAAAACAGCGATACGCGCGATCTGTTCCGCCACTTATATGAACGGTTGCTGCGGGTTTACGACATCATCGACTCCCAGCGCGATCTGTCCAGCAACGTGCTCGACATGATGCAAAATCAGGAGTCACGCAAGCTGGTGGATGCGGTCAGCCGACTGACCATCTTCTCCATGATCTTTCTGCCCCTCACATTTTTCACCGGCTTGTTCCAGTTGAATTTCGCCCAGATCGCTGACCCGATTGTCCTGCCCGTTAACGGGACATTGTTGTTTGTTCTTGTGATGGGCGCAATGCTCTACATCTTCCGCCGTCGCGGGTGGTTCTAGATAATTGACTAACCTTGCGCAAGGCAGGCATTAGCCCTTTGCCAGTTTGCTGAAAGCCTTCCGGGTCAGCGGTTCGCTGTGACCGTCAATATAATGATCGTATTCAGTGCTCATCAGTGAGCGCATCATGGCGTAATCCAATGTGTCGTCTGGCTTGCCCATGTGCAGGGGGGGCAGGTGAAAACAGTCGCCTGTGAATAGCACCCCCGCTTCTGGCAAGCGCACTACAATGGAGTCCGGTGAATGTTGACCACCGACATGTTCCAGATCAATCCGCACATCATCCACATGCAGTGTCATTAAATGAGCAAACACCAGCTCCGGCTGCACAATGCGGAAATTGCGCCAATCTTCCATCGCTTTCATCATGGCACGTAGACCGGATTCGCGAGCGGGGTTACGTTGGATTTCGTCCAGAACATAACTGGTGTTCCAGGTGCGCGCTGCCATTTCGTACAGTGTTTTGTGGCACAGTTCATGCCCCACTGCCGACGCGCCAAATACCATTGAGCCAAAGACATGATCCCAGTGGCTGTGTGTATAAATCACGTAGCTGACTGCCGGTGCTTGAATATCATCCAGCGCCACCATAATGCGCCGCGCGTGACGGGGGCTGTTGCCACCGTCTACCAGCACTGTGTGGTTAGGGGTCACGATGATGCCGACATTGGGCTGCATCCGGCTGCTGTCTTCATCACGTGGGAAAATCCAGATATGATCGGTAATTTGTACCAGCGTATCGCTCATATGTCCTCCAACAGGCCCACATGATAGCGGAGTGTGTCGCTGGCGAAAAGATTGAACTCGATCACTGCATTCGACAGCCGGTGTTAGGACAAGTTGTCTAGCACTTCTTTTCGCAGGCGTTCATATTCGTCACCCGTAATCAATCCGGCGTCCCGCGCTTCCTGAAGCTGGCGCAGTTTGCTGGAAAGATCGCCACTTCCTGTGCCACTTTGCATAGCCGACTGCATTTGCTGGCGCAGGGTCTGCACTCGTTCCGATGTCAGGCTGTCCATACGAATTTCCATACCGCCGAACTTAATACCACCTTCGTTAATTTCGAGTCCGTCAATGGGGGAAGAACTGTCCCCAAAGGAGCTAAACTGCTGTACGGTGACGCCGGGCTGTCCTACTTTGCTGCCTGAGGTGGCATAAACAGTCGTCTGAACGCTTCTCGCCGCCCGCATAGAACCCCAAATGATGAAGGCAATTCCGGCGCAGAGACTGATCCCGAAGATTGCCATACTGCCCAGAATCCACTTGTCCGTTGCTTCGCGTCGCTGCCGCTCATTATTGATGCAATATATCGTGGCACTGTAGCCTGTCCCGTCGCTGTCCCTCGTCACATATTGTTCTCGAACGAGGCTTTCCCCCGGATTGCACAAAATCCGGGCCATGAAATCGTCAATGGCTTTGTTGTCGGCGGTGTTCGGTACTACCGGCACGACCACAGCGATAATCAAAAAAACGACTGCCGCAATAATCAATACAACGCCTAAAACAATTCGCATAAATTAATCCTGAACTTGTGGATGCAGCTTTAATTCCCATTAAAGCACCGGAACCTAACCAACACAATTCATATCGTCTGCCTGTAAGTCCGCTTGGTTGAGCCGTTTCATGATACGGCGGTATAATCACCTCCATTCTTCCGTGCCTGCCTCAACTGGGAGTCTCACCATGACCGCACCCATAACCATTACTGATGTTCAAACGATCCTGACTCAGCCCGGTCCATCTCGATTACTGATTGTCAAGGTTGTGACCTCCGAACCCGGTCTATACGGGTTAGGCTGTGCCACCTTCACCCAGCGCATATTCGCGGTGGCTACGGCCATCGAACGTCACCTCAAGCCCTTTGTATTGGGGCGGGATGTCGACCGTATTGAAGAAATCTGGCAGATGGCGATGGTACATGGCTACTGGCGTAACGGCCCCGTTCTCAACAACGCCATCTCTGGCATTGATCAAGCGCTGTGGGACATCAAGGGCAAACGGGCCGGGATGCCGGTTTACCAACTGCTGGGCGGCAAAACCCGCGAGGCGGCCGCCGTCTATGTCCACGCCGATGGCCGCGACCCGCAGGAAGTGGAAGCCAACGTGCGCCGCTTCATGGAGCAGGGCTTCCGTTACATTCGTGTGCAGATGGGCGGCTACGGCGGCAAAGGCGATGAAATGGTCAAGCCGGAAAATGCCCCTGATGGTGCTTATTACGACCCGCGCGCCTACTGCCGCAACATGCTCAATATGATCGACTACGTGCGCGGGCAGGTGGGCAAGAACGTCGAACTGCTGCACGACATCCACGAACGGCTCAACCCGATTGATGCCCTGCAATTCGCTAAAGATGTCGAGCAGTATAAATTGTTCTTCTTAGAAGATGCCCTCGCGCCGGAAGACATCGCGTGGTTCCGCACCTTCCGCCAGCAGTGCGCGACGCCGTTGGCGATGGGCGAACTCTTTAACAGCCCGCATGAATGGCAGCCCCTCATTAGCGAACGCCTGATTGACTTTATACGGATGCACATCAGCCAGATGGGCGGCATAACCCCTGCCCGCACAGTCGGCCTGATGGCAAGCCTCTATAACATCCGCACGGCGTGGCATGGGCCGGGCGATACCTCGCCAGTGGGGCATGCCGCTAACTTACATCTGGATGTATGGCTGCCGAACTTCGGTATTCAGGAGTGGTACCGCCCGAGCGAGTTGGAATATGAGATGTTTCCCGGCCTGCCGCAGATTCGCAACGGCTATCTCTACCCCAACGACCAACCGGGATTGGGCATTGAGATTGATGAAAAGCTGGCGGCGAAATACCCGTGTCAGGACATCATCGAGCAGTGGACACAAACCCGTCTGCCCGACGGGAGTCCAGCGCGTCCTTGACGCTATAACCAGTTCATCCTTAGACGAGATTGAGACAGAAAAAACTCCCTCTCCATTGGATGGAGAGGGCTACGAGCGACTCAAGCGAGTGGGTGTGAGGTTTTTAGAATAAATATTAGCCCGATGGCCGCCATGCCGCGCTGGTGCTGGTGACATCGTCGAACGTCAACTGCACCGGGTTACCCGCGCGCAGGTCAAGCAGGAAAATTTCAGATTTCTTGCGGTCGGTGATCGAGGTAAAAAGCAAATGTTCCCCATCAGGTGCCCAGTAGGGCAGCACATTGTTGGCGCCGCTGTCAGTAAATGTGAGCTGCTGGAACTCCTGCGGTTGGCTGCCATTCATATGAACCTGATGAATTTCAAAGTTGCCAGTCACATTGGAGGCAAAGGCAATCGCGTCGCCATCCAATGACCATTGGGGTGTCATGTCGTTGGAGTTGGGGGAATTGGTGATGTTAGTCGCTTCCAGCGTTGACACATTGAGAATATAGATGTCGTAATTGCCTTCGACATTCGACGAATAGGCGAGAAACTTACCGTCAGGCGACCATGTGGGCGAGGCATCATCGGCGCTGTTATTCGTCAACTGCTGCACATCGGCTGAGCCTTTGGCATCGTAGTTGACAGCGTAGATTTCGGCATCCCCATCAAAATTGGACACAAAGGCGATACGCCCACTGTTTGGCGACCACGCCGGATTCCAATCATCGGCGCGGTTGTTGGTGAGGTTGTAGCTCTGGCCGCTGGAGACATCCATCACATAGATGTCGTAGTCGCCGTCCACATTGGACGAAAAAGCCAAACGACTGCCGTCACCAGACCAGGTGGGATCGTAATCATTGGCGCTGTTGTCGGTCAGTTGGGCGAATAACTTCCCGTTATCGTCCATCAGGTATATTTCCGGGTCGCCGTCATAATTGGAAACATAGGCGATCACCGCGCCCGACTGCGAAATATCCTGTGCCGCAATCGGAACACCGGTCATGAGCAGCAGCATCAACAGCAGCCCCAGCATCATGACGAGCCGCCGGATAGATTGAGTTGAACTGAACAACGCTTTCATACATCCCCTCACTTCACATGGCCTTTATGGCCTGTACTTTCATCATAGTCCAGTTTGCCGTTCGACCTCAACTACGTTTGCTCTACGCTTGCCTGAATTTACCCCCCAGTATTGAGGGGGATGTGTCTATTTGTGCCAGACCGGGAAGGCATCAGCTTCTTGATTATCAATTGTGAGCAGAATCGGCGCATTCAAGCGGCCCTCATCCACCATGTAAATGTCATCGTCCAGTCCCAAATTGGAAACGTAGATGATATAGCGTCCGTCAGGTGACCATGCCGGAAACTGTTCGGCGGTTCCGGGCTGGTTGGTGACATTGATCGCGCCGGAAAGTCCGATAACCCAAATATCCCAATTGGTGTTGCAACTGCACACATCACTGGATTGCAGGCCGCCATCCGCCCGCACTGCGCCGGATAAGTCATTCGTCCGGTTGGATTGGAATGCGATTTTAGTGCCGTCTGGTTTCCACGCAGGATACTGGTCATCGGCTGGATTGTTGGTGCGGTTGACGAGATTATTACCACTGCTGTCCATCTGGTAAATTTCCCAGTTGCCCTCGCGTTTGGTGGCAAACGCAATCTGTGTGCCGTCCGGCGACCATGCCGGTGTGTCATCATCAGCTTCATCGTTCGTCAGACGGGTGAGTTCGCTGCCATCCACGGCATTCATGGTGTAGATTTCCCAATTACCGTCCCGATTGCTGGCAAAAGCAATTTTGGTGCCGTCTGGTGACCACGATGGGTTCTGATCGCTGGCTAGTGAACGTCCGGCACGGTCCACCGGGCCGTCTACCGGATCAATGGTCAATTGAAGTAGATTGGTGCCGTCGGCGTTGACAACATAAATACGCGAGATCGCCAGGCGTTTGGAGGCGAAAGCCAGCTTGCTGCCGTCCGGCGACCATGCAAACGTTGAGCTATCCGCCGGGATAACACCTGCAATATGAATGGGATTTTCACCACGCAAATTGCTAAATATTCCGTTGAAGCCCCCCTCTGCGATCCGAAATTCACGGTTAGCCCCGCTTTGGGTGACGTACGCGATACGGCCTACATCAAACGGTGGTTGGTTCGCCCGTAGAAAAGCTGCCACACCCACCAATCCTGCCACGATCAGCAGCACCACCAGTACCCGCAGCAGCAAGAGCCGTCGCCGCTGTCCTTCTATTTTGGCCTGTGCGTCACGCAGCTGCTGGGTTATTTTGCTGGTACGGCGGTTAATGGCTGCCGTCAGTTCGGTCAGGTTGTCCGGCGTGACTTTACCTTCCGCCATATCCACATATTGAATTTCGCGCAGAAAGCTGGGAATCTCCATCGGACTCATGGGCGAAATGCGGACGGGTAAAACTTCTTTTTTCAATCGGCTGGCTTCATCATGCTCTTTGAAGCAATATTCCGACTTCGCGGAGTCGTAGGACAGCATATACATAAAAATATCGGCTTCGGCAATGTGGTGGCGGATTTCCTTCCACCAATCTTCGCCGCCTGTCAGATTTTCGTCATACCACACGTCGTCATATACCCGGCGCAAACGAGCGGCTAGCTCTCTGGTCAGCGCGCGGTCTGTCCGGTCATAGCTCACAAATATACGGCTCATGACTCCCCATCCCCGTTCCCAACCTAACGCACCTACAGTGTATTACAAATTAATGTTAGGGCGGTAGTTACTTTCGACAAATTGTAATGTGCCTGCCCGCCGTTTCACCTACCGTTCAACATCTCATGTCCTTCGAGGTGTGCCTCAACCTCCGCCCGCGTCAGCCATGCGTCGCGCAAGCGCTTTTCCGCAAATAAGGGAATTTGGTCGCCGAAATGCGGCGAGTCGGGTTGGGTGGCATTGCCATAAGCCAGCAGAACTTTGGCATGCGGCGGGTCGCTGAACTCGACAACGGCGATATATGACTCCCCTGCCACTGGCCGGAAGCGCAAATCATTGTCCTGCGTGAACGTCAGCGTGCGGAATGTCCCCAGTACGTCATCCGTGCCGCTGGCCGGATAATCATAGCCCGCGTAACGGATGCGGAACACGTCCCCATATTTGACGTCAATCCCCCCGCCCAATGGTCGCAGCAGTTCAAGCTGCTGCGCCACCTGCTTCAGCGCCGCCACCGCGCCCGCCGGGTCAGCCAGCCCGTGGGGGGTGTTCAGCGGGTCTTGAATATCGAAGGGAACAGCCAATGCATCTAATCCTTTGGGACGGATGTAAGCCGCTGCCCACGCCGCGAATAGCACCGTCCCCACACTGTCAGCATCCGCGTGCCGGTCCCACTTCGCCAGCACATCACCCGCCCGCTTAACCAATTCATCGTCAGACTGCGACGCAGCCGCAATCAGATCATCTAACATCCAGCGTGTCATTTCGACGAAGGTGGATTGCTTCAGTTCAATCAGTCGTTCAAAGCTTATCGGATTCTGCTCTTCATACAGCAGGCGCATTGAGGTTTGTGGACGCGGCCAGAGGAACGGCGGCGGCAGCATGTAGGCCGGATAGTCTGCCGGATTAAGTGCCAGCGGCAGCGTGGTTGTCCACGGTGGTTCGTTGGCATTTTGCAGCCAACCGGAAGCCGGGTTCAGCACTTTCGGCAGGTCATCAGAGCAGAGGTACGTCGTCCACAGGTAGCGTGAACGATCACCGGGAATGAGCGCCGGATGGCTGTCATCAACCGGTGTCGTATTGTTCCAGAACGCCCAATCCCCCTCACTCCGCACGGGTACTTGCTCGTTGAAGACGTGCATGATGTTGCCGTCGCGATCAGCATACATAATGGTGAACATGGGGATACGTATGTTTCGCAGTGCCGCCTCAAACTCTGCCAGATTGCGGGCCTTGCCCATCTCCCACCATTCCTGCGCCGCCTCAAACGTCCGGTCGCCCACCACCCGCAGCGCCAGCGGCACGCCATCTCGCTCGGCAATAATTGGCCCATGAACCGAGGCTTTGACCGTCAGTGGCACATCGCGCAGTGTGCCGTCTGCCTGTTTCACTTTGATGGTGATGTCATGCACATCGAAAGGCTTTTCCTCGCCATCAAACATATAACCGCCGTTTGTGCCGGGTGTCAGCTGGTATAAATCCCAACCATCGTGCGTGTTGACGGTGTGTGTCCATCCTAAATATTGGTTGAAGGCGATTCCCAGCACCGGATTGCCGACCAGTGCCGCGCCGTATACATTGATATCCGGTGAAACGAGTTGCGCTTCTATCCACAGTCCCAAGTCCGACCACGGTTGGTGCGGATTGGCGACCAGCATGGCGTGTCCATTTGCCGAGCGCGACGGTCCAATCGCCCAGCCGTTGGAACCCAACTCGCCATCCGCCCACTCCTGCGCCGCACTCAATGCCCGCCTCGCCACAAAGCTGTAGCGCAGCACACGGATAGCGTGGCCGATAATGTCGCTGCCGGTGATGGGCAGCACGGCTTTCCACTCCTCGCCCAGCGCTTCCGGATGTGCGGTCGCGTAATCATTGATGCCTGCTACAAAGGCATCGGTGTACACCCGGAAGTCATCGGGCAGAGCGGCATAATCTTGTGCGGCCTGCTGTGGGATGCTCAACGTCCATACTTGTTGGTCGCTTTCCAAAAATTCGTCACCCCAATATTCCGCCGCTTTACCCCGCGCCTGCCCGTACAGCCTCAGCAGCAGGTCGCCGTGATTATGAGCCTGTGCCCAGCCGAAGGCATAAAACAACCCTTCATCAGTCGGGGCATAGATGTGCGGCACACCCCACACATCCCACATAATTTCAGGATGTTCTGGCAGGGTTTCGTTTTGCGCTTGTGCGAAATGTGGAACCAGCAGAAAAAAGCTAATGAGGAGGATAGTGCAGCGTCGCAGCATGATATTACCTCGCAATCTCCTAGTAATTACAGTCTATCACGGTTGAGACGTGCGTAGGGATACCAACGCCGACACGGACAAAGCGCAGTTTCCAAAGTCAGGCTATAGTAAGTTATAATTCGGTTTGTATAGTGACCTTATGTAGGAGAAACTTCATGATAAAACGAGCAGGTGTTTACCTTACACTCCTGTGGCTTTTGCTGGCGGCAGGCATAACGCTAGCGCAAACCAATCAACCAACGATTACCTCTTTTGGCAGTTCTGTCACCCGTCTGGATAAGGCCACCGTTGAAGCGCGTGGCGGTTTGGTTCCAGTCTATTGGGATACAGCCAACCGTCCGGCCAACAGTAACCTCGTGTTTGAACAACTGCTGGCCGATGGCAGGGTCATGAATGTTGAACTGCCGCGCCGCGACCCCATTGTGCCATCGGCGGGTAACGGTGTCGTATTTCCCTTCCCTCCCGGCGAGGGTGTCAACGAAGTGCGTTTCCGTGTGTCACTCATTGACCTTAACAACGGTAAATCACTGAACTCACGCGAGCTGATTATTCCGCTGGGGGACAATTCGGCAGTGAGTCCGACGATCACCGTCTTTTCCACCAGCGAAACCAGCGTCGCACGGGAAGCCCTGTCCAAAAAGACCGCGCGCATACCCGTGTCCTTTGGGGTAGATAACCGCCCCAACAACAGCAACCTCGTATTCGAGCAGGTGTTGGACGACAACAGCGTGGTCAATGTCGAACTGCCGCGCACTGAACCGATCATCCCCTCAGCGGGGATCGGCGTGGTCGCTCCGAACGCGCCTAAACAAGCGGCTACAAAAACAATCACGCTGCGGTTGCGCTTGGTCAATCTGGGTGACAGCAGTACCTTGGCCCAGAAAGACATTACGGTGGCAGTCACCGACGTGGCGGTGGTTGTACCCACTATCAAAACATTCTCAACCAGCGCCACCAATGTAGATGGCAATGCGCTGGCGGATAAGTCAGCCCGCCTACCCGTAACTTTCGCGGTAGACAACCGTCCTACCAACAGCAATCTGGTGTTCGAGCAGGTATTGGACGACGGCAGCGTCGTTAACGCCGAATTGCCGCGTACCAATCCCATTGTGCCGTCGTCGGGGGTGGGCATGGTTGCGCCTGTTTCGCCCAAAGACCCGAACAAGACGAGCATTACGCTGCGCCTTCGCTTGGTTGATCTAGGCGCGGGTCAGGCTACATTAGCAGAACAGACCATCACCGTCCCCATCGTGACGGCAGCCGTCAATATCAAGACCTTCTCCAGTGCCGCCGTTAATATCGGTTTGCCCGCACTGTCGGATAAGTCAGCCCGGATTTTTGTCGCTTTCGCCGTCGAAAATCGACCACCCAACAGTAATTTAGTATTCGAGCAGGTGTTGGATGATGGCAGCGTGATCAACGTCGAACTCCCGCGCGGCAATCCGATAGTGCCGTCGTCAGGGAGTGGGGTAGTCGCGCCCGTTGCCCCCAAGAACGCCGCCACCAACAGCATCACCCTCCGCTTGCGGGTTATCAATCTAACAACACAAAACACGCTGGCACAGCAGTCCTTCACCGTACCGATTGCCGCGCCACCGCCCCCAACACCGACCAGCCCACCGCCGCCGACCCCTGTTCCCGGCACGGTAAGCATTACCACCTTTAGCACCAATGCACAGGGTGTGGCCCGTCAGGCACTGGTCAGTAACACCGCTCGTGTGCCGGTAGTGTTTGCTGTAGAAAATCGTCCAGCCAACAGCAACTTGGTCTTTGAACAATTGCTGGATAACAATACGTTGGTCAACATTGAATTGCCGCGTCAAGACCCCGTTATCCCATCATCAGGGAACGGTTTGGTCGCGCCGGTAGCACCCGTCAACACGTCGGTCAACACCGTCACACTCCGGCTTCGCGTCAAGAGCCTGAACAATGATCAAACGGTCTATGCTCAGAAAGACATTACGCTGCCCATCATCGAAGCAGCCAACGCGCCTACCATCCGCGTCTTTACGACTACAGCGCAGAATGTAGATAACACGGCGCTCACCAACCGCACAGCACGGGTTCCCGTTAGTTGGGATGTAGTCAACCGTCCGGCCAACAGCAACTTGCTTTTCGAGCAGGTCATGGAAACCGGCAGTGTAATCAACGTTGAACTCCCGCGTAGTAACCCGATTGTGCCATCATCGGGTAACGGTGTGGTCGCGCCTGTGCCACCGTTACAAGCCGGAACGCGCAGTATTGCTCTGCGACTACGCTTGGTTGACTTGGGCAACAACAGCACCATCACCCAGAGTGAACTGTCCCTGCCCATCAGCGGTCGCCCCGGCATGCCGGAGGGCGTCTGGAATCAAACGAGTGCCGATGCTTGCTTCAGCAATGGCTTCCCCGCCAGCAACGGATTGGCCGTCAATGGCACAGGGCAGGTCAATGCCAATGTCCCCAACGGACGCATCTTCGTCAGCACCGCTGTCCGCAGTGGAACACTCGTGGGCGAGCTGCTGCCAAACAGCCAGTTCACGGTGCTGGAGGGCCCTAGCTGCTGGAAAGTATCCGGTTCCAGCACAGAGGTTGCCTATCTACGTCTGTGGCGGGTTCGCGCCACAACCGGTAGCATCGAAGGCTGGATTTCCGAGTATGAGATGGACTTGAGCAACGGCACAACCCGCGCCTATGTGTCAGCCGCCGGTACTTCAAACGGAGGCAGCGGCAATACCGGAAGTGAAACCGTTACCGTGACCGATTTTACTGTCACGCCCGATCCGGCCTCGCGGGGTGGAGCAGTGACCATCAATTGGACCGTAACTGGCCCCGTGAGCACAGTAAAGGTCATCCGCTTGTCGGAGTTCGGTGGCGATAGTGTCGAAACCATTCTCGACCAACAGCCCGCTACTGGCAGCGCACCCTACACCCTGCCTGCTGAATATCTCAACAGCGCCACCTTCCAGCTCAGCGTCAGCGGGACGAATGGACAGGAAAGCATTCAGAATGTCACCATCAATTTGACATGCCCCTTCAGCAACACGTTGCAGAGCGGAACGTGCCCCGCTACCCAGACCGAAGCAGTAGATACCGTCTTCCAGACCTTTGAAAAAGGGTTGATGCTGTGGCGCAGCGATAACAAGAAAATCTATGTCTTCTACGGCGACGCCACGTGGCAGGAATTCAACGATACCTGGAATGGCGAGCCCAATCCCTCAACTGACGAAGTACCGCAGGGTCTCATCAAACCGGAAAATGGCTTCGGTAAGATTTGGTACGAAATCGGAGGTTTGGGTGTGTTGGGCTGGGCAACAGCTCCCGAATCAGCCTACAGCGCTCATTGGGAAATGTATCCCGTCACCGACGCCGGACAGATGTCATTGGCTCCTACCGTCACCTTGCAGGATGGTCGCGTCATCGTCGCCGGGTTGGTGTGGCAGTATCAATAAGCGACGTTCCCGAATATGGTTGCACCTGTGCGGGGTAAAAACTCCGCATAGGTGCTCAAGCCGCTCGTGCCATGGCGATGCGAAAATTAAGGCGACAGGGCAAAGTGAATCGTGTGAACACATGCCCCTACTGCCAGAGTAGCAAACAAGCAGCGCTTAGAAGCCAGAAATATCTGTGCAAGTCCTGCCGGGAGCCTCACACGCCACAAGCGACAGATGGGAATAGTAATAGTGAGCTATTCCCGCTTTGGGGCTTTATATTTAGCAGATGATAATCGTGGTCAGGATGAGTAATTGTTTTCTGGCGTGGGCAGTTGAACCACGTGGCATCCACTGGCTGCATGTCGACTATGAACCGCATCTCGAAACCTTCTACCGTCACTGCGGCTTCCAACCCACACAGGCCGGTTTACTGCGCCTCAAAGACTGACCCTCAGGTTAGAACATTCAAACCAAAATCTACTTGACTAATCACACAAATGTTCTATAATGAGTTGGGTAGTGGTATGTGACAAACTTAGCGATAAAAAACAATTAGAGGGTATGTGTAGGGGCGAAGCATGCTTCGCCCGCACGAACAAAACAACAATCATCACATACTTTGCAACCACCACCATGGGTTGTGAATGATGTTCGGGTAGCACCACACCTCAAATCTCTCTTTGGAGCATCATGCGTAAAATCATCGTCAGTGCCCTCGTCTCCTTAGATGGTTACTACGAAGGCAAAGACCGCAACCTCGGCGCACTGTTCGAATATTTTCATCCGGACTACGCGGGCGACCAGAACTTCGACTACTACAATACCGAACGCATGCGCGCCGCCGATACGGTGCTGTTGGGTGGCCGCACCGGCTTCTTGGGCAACAAGGAGTATTGGTCGGGCGTCCCCCAAGACCCTCACTCCACTCCCATCCGCCGCGAATTTGCGGATTGGTTCGAACGTATTGATAAAGTCGTCGTGTCCGACAAATTGACCACCGGAGAACTAGGCGACTGGCACAATACCCGCATCATCAAAATCGCCGACTCGGCTCAAGAGATCGCTGCCCTCAAACAGCAGCCCGGTCGCGATATCTTCACCTTTGCCAGCCGCACCCTCTGGCATCATCTGCTGGCGCACGATTTGATTGACGAACTGCACCTGACCATATTTCCAATGATCGCTGGCGGGGGCACCCCCTCTTTGACGGGCAGCCCGGTGTCACGCAAGCTCCTCAGCAGCCGCACATGGCAAGGCTCAGGCAACATCCTCGCCTGCTATCAAGTTGGCCGCAAACAGGGGTAAGGTCATAGGTGGGGACGGACAGAGCGTGTTCTGTCCCACTTAACGTATGGAATCTATGGTCAGCCAATGGTGTGGCGGTCACCGACAAATTATTGGCAATATGTCGCCATTTCCGCCAATTTCGCCATAAAAATGACGCTTCCGGCGCGGCACTGAGGGAGCTTCCCGCCAAAAAGTAAACCGGATGTCATTGTCGCCAATTCCGCCATTTCCGCCATAACCAAATTGCAGATCCTACTCCAAAACGCGGAGCGAAATTTCCAGAATTGAAGAATTTTCCGCCGTTTTCGTAACACTTCGTAATATTGTGGGCTATTCTAGACTAAGCATCAGATTCGCTTCTTGTTCTTCTCCAAACGTTTGTCCTTAACCGGCTGGTCCCCACCAAACATATCCAGCCATTCGTCCACCTCCGCTTTGCTCAGGTTAACGTCGCTGGCCTCTCCCGCGTCCACAACCTTAGGCGGTGGGGCTTCCATCAGCCGCACGAATTCTTCTGAATGCAGCGTGCCCATGTGCCGCGCCCGTGCCGCATTCATCACATCACGGTCAGAGGAAACGATAATCCAGCCCTTCGTATCTGGGATTTTACTAATACGCTCCATCATCACCCGGTCAGCCGTTGACCGCCCACTGGCGAACACCACCTGCACGCTGCGGGTGGACATGCGTGAACTACCCCCCGGCAGGCCGTGATCGAAGACCACGAGGCAGTTTTTACCGGTGCGTGCGCAAAAACCCGCCAACTTTTGTACCAGCAGCGCCTCGTCGTTCGGGTCATCCAACGACATATCCGGCAGCTTCCCGATCAAATTATGGCCGTCAATCATATAGGTCATGCTGTTCAATCCTCTGCACCCCGCCCAAACCGTAAACTATAACATGGACGCGCTTACCACCCTAAAACTAACGGGCCAGCATAACATGAACATTACAGCCAGTCCGAAGGAGCATGTACAATCGCCCGCCTACCGCTCATCGAACGCAAAATTGAAACGCATTGCGAAATACACCGCCAAGCCATTAGTGATCACTTATGTCCTATCATAAGGAGATGAGCGTAACCGCGCGTCGTTGATTCGCGATAAAGTGAAATTGTTCTCAATCTGGTTTTGCGTATTGGAGTTTCTTCGATGCCTTTATACGAGTACGATTGTCCCGGCTGCGGGCGGATGTTCGATAAGCTGGTTTCGATAGCGAAAGCCGACAGCGCCGAATGCCCTCACTGCGGGAACACCCATCCTAAACGTCGTCTCGCCCGTATCAGTATCAAGGGCACTTCACAGGGCGGTGGCAGTGCAGTAAGCCTCCCCACTTTCGGCAGTACCTGAGGTGGCGGACGCAAATGCTGACCGTGTGTCAGCAGCAACCCTGAATTGAACAGCCCGCATAGTGCCACACTAGGAGACTGACCGATGAATGACCGCCGCTTCAGTGGTGAAATCGAACGCCTGCGTGCGCCGGAGCGCCTCGCCCGGCTGGAGGTCGAGCGTGTGGTTGACCTGAGCATAGTAGAACCCGTTCCGACCTCAATGTTGGATATCGGCACAGGCAGCGCCATATTCGCAGAAGCCTTTGCGAACAAGGGTCTTCAGGTCGCGGGAATTGATCTGCGCGAGGACATGCTGGAAGCCGCGCAGCAGTTCGTGCCGGACGGTGATTTCCGCCTCGCCCACATGGAAATTCTCCCTTTTGAAGATGATGCGTACGATCTGGTGTTTATGGGGCTAGTCCTCCATGAAGCCGATTATCTTGAACGCGCGTTGACAGAAGCCTACCGCGTGGCACGGCAGCGCGTCATGATATTGGAATGGCCGCATGAAGTCGGTGAGTTTGGCCCGCCGCTGGAACACCGCCTGCAACCCCAATCGGTATTGGACACAGGCCACAAAGTGGGCTTCAAGGGCATGCAGCAAATCCCATTGCAGCATTTGACTCTATTTCAGATGGAGAAAACACGAATCCTGTAGAAAGTAAGCATATAATGACAACCTCAATCCATCAACGTACCGCGATGCAGCAGCGACGCCAACACAAGGCTCGCAGCCAGCAAAAAAGGCTGTTGATCGCGTTCGGAATTGGCGCAATCGCCATTTTGGGTCTCATGTTGATGTTCAGCGGCGGCAGCAGTGCAGTCCCCGACTTCTCCGCAACCACCATTACGGGCGAAAATGTGCATCTCAGTGATTATCACGGGCAGGTGGTGATGCTCAACTTCTGGGCGACATGGTGTCCGCCCTGCCGGGCGGAAATGCCCGGCATACAGGCCGCCTATGCCCGCTATCACGATCAGGGATTCAATGTACTGGCAATCAACAACGGCGAAACCCTCACCCAGATTCAGCCCTTTGCTTCAGCATTAGCGCTGCAATTCCCTGTGCTACTGGATACCGACGCCGACCTCCAACAGGTCTTTGGCATCAAGGGTTATCCCACCAGCATGTTCATCTCGCCCGACGGTGAAATTTATCGGATACATAACGGCATACTGAGCGATCAGCAGCTCGAAAGCTACATCGCCACCGGCTTGGATATGCTGAAACAAAAGGTTGAAGCGTGATCCATCGCCGCTTCAATCAGGCGTATCTGAACTGCGGCATCCGGTAGGGGGACGGAGAAAGTCCCCCTCATTCTGTGACTTCATCACAGACTTCATTTCCCACTTCCAATAAACTGACAACATCAAGCTGATTTATAGGAGGGTAAGCATTACCTCATACCATGCTACACAAAATCATCTACTACAAGTCTGTCATTTGCCCGCGCTGTATCGCAACCAACCGCCGTTTGTCCGAATTAAAAGCGGCGCAACCCGAAGTCGAAATCGAAACCATTGAAGTCCTGACCCAACCGGGGCGGGCGCTGAATGACGGCGTGCTGATGCTCCCGACCATTATCATCGGCGATCAGCGCTGGCATCACGCGCCTTCACTGGCAGAACTGCACGCAGCTTTGACAGCGTGATCTAAGGGAATCAAGACTCAACGGAATTAGTCATTTCATTCAGCGCAGGATACCGTTGACTCAAGTCAACCAGAAAGGCGCGGGTGACAGGCGTAAAATAAGTCTGCGAATCCCAGATCAGTTTCAGGCTGCGGGTGAACGGGTTGTTCTCAATCGGAATCATATGCAGCAGTTTTTGGTCAACTTCGGTTTGAACCACATAGGGCGGCATGACAGCCAAACACATCCCCAGCGACACGGCGCGTTTCATGGACTCCAGATTGTCAAACTCCGCCCCGATGCGCGGCTGGATGCCGTGTTTGTGCAGTGTTTCTTCCAGCCAGATGCGCGATTGGCTGTTGGCCTGACGGACGATGAACGATTGTTGATCGAGGTCCTCCACCTGCAGCGACGTGCGTTCCCAGTAAGGGTGTTTGAAGCCGACCACCACCTGCTGCTGGATTTCTTCGAGCACCAGCGACGCCAGATGCGGCGGCGGATGGTCATCCAATTCCCCTTCGATAAAACCAATATCCAGCCGCTGACCCAGCACTTCGCTCACAATCTGCGAGGTCACGCCGGTCTGCAGGGCAACCGTTAACTGGGGATAGCGGGCACGGAAGTGCTGTACCCAGTCCGGCGCGAGGTAAATACCCACGCCGGGCGTCGTGCCGATGCTGACACGTCCACTGGAGAGGTGTTCGACATCGGTCAGGGCACTTTCGGCCTGCGCGACCAACCCCAAAATTTCGCCTGTGTAACGGTTGAGTATTTCTCCGTGCGGCGTGAGCTGTACGCCGCGCCAGCCGCGCTGGAACAACTGCCTGCCGAGACCGTTCTCCAGCTCTTTGATATGCTGGCTGACCGCCGACTGCGTCATATACAGGCGGTTGGCAGCCGCACTGAAGCTGCCTTCCTGCACCACCGCCGCGAAAATCTGCAATTTGTACAGATCGAGCATGTATAACCCCCATGCCATTAGCCCCAACTAATGCCTTATTATAAGGCGTTGGGTCTAACTATGACACATCCATTCCAGATAAAGTTAAACCATTCGGAAACGAGAACCGGGAAAACGTCATGAAGAATCGAAAAATAATTATCGGTATTGTTGGATTGATTGTTGTGGTAGCAGTCGGTCTGTTTGTAGCACTGAACAGTACCGTATGCTGTGCGGGAAATCCAGTGCAGGCTCTTTCGCCAGCAGCATACCAGGAACAATTCGCCAGCAAGCAGGCCGGGTATGAATTGATTGACGTGCGAACCCCCGAAGAATTTGCCACCGGGCACATCCACGGCGCCGTGAACATTCCCGTTGACGAAATCGCCAGCCGCTTGAGCGAAGTGCCGCAGGGGCAGCCCGTGGTGGTCTACTGCCGCAGCGGCAACCGCAGCGCACAGGCCGCACAGATTCTGGCGCAGAACGGCTACAGCAGCATCTATGATCTGGGCGGCATTATTGATTGGACAGCACAGGGTTTCCCTATCGAGTAATGACAAAGGAACAGACAGCACAATGAATATTCTCAAATCCCTCTTTGGTGGCAGCGGCACCAACGTGAGCGCATCAGAAGCCAAAATACGCATCGACAGCGCACAGCCGCCCTTCATTCTGGATGTCCGCCAGCCCGATGAATTTCGGGCGGGGCACATCGCCGGAGCGAAATTGATACCGCTGGGTGAACTCAACCGGCGCATGAATGAACTACCCAAAGAGACTGAAATTCTGTGTGTGTGCCGGTCTGGCTCCCGCAGCGGCGCGGCCACCGGACAGCTCAACAGTGCCGGCTATAACGCGGTCAATCTACGTGGCGGCATGATCGGCTGGCAGATGGCCGGGTACGCCACCAAAAAGGGCAAGTAATGTCCACGCTGCTTCTCGACCTCGTGCTGGGTTTCAGTATTGGCGGATCGCTCGGTTTGCTGGGCGGTGGCGGCTCAATCCTGACCGTTCCGGCACTGGTGTATCTAGTGGGACAAACCCCACAGGTGGCGGTGACGACCTCGTTAGCCATCGTCGGCGCGAATAGCGCGCTGGGGGCATTTTTCCACCGCTCGCAAGGAACGCTTAACTGGCGGGTGGCGCTGATTTTCGGCGGGACGGGCATGATCGCCTCGTATTTCGCGGCGGGCATCTCAAAACAGTTTTCACCTAACCTGCTGATGGCGGCCTTTGCCCTGCTCATGCTGGTAGTAGGCATCATTCTGGTGCGGCAGAAGCCCGCACAGACGGACTTAAAACAGACCGATGAACTCAACCTGTGGAAGGTTATCGGCGGCGGCCTGAGCGTGGGGCTGCTGACAGGTATCCTCGGTGTGGGCGGTGGTTTCTTGATTGTGCCGTCGCTGGTGATGCTGGTCGGTATGCGGATGCATCAGGCGGTGGGCACATCGCTGGTGGTCATCACCATGAACAGCTTGGCAGGCTTTCTAGGGCACATGAGCGGCATCGCGCTCGACCTGCCGCTCATGCTGATCTTTATCACAGCGGGCGTAGCCGGTACATTTGCCGGTGCGCGGCTGGGCAAACGGATGGATGCCAGCCTGCTGCGTAAAGCCTTCGCAGTGTTCGTCATCGGTCTGGCAATTTTCTTATTGTATGACAATCTTCCCAAAATGCTGTAAGTGTAGGAGTGAATGAGCAATGTATCTGGAACAGTTTTTCGTTGAGGGATTAGGCTGCGCTTCGTATCTGGTAGGCTGCGAAAGCGGTGGTATCGCCGCCGTAATTGACCCTGACCGTGATGTCCGCAAGTATCTGGACGCGGCATCCCGGCGCGGCATGAAAATCACACATATTATCGAAACCCATTTGCACGCCGACCATGTGTCCGGCAACAGCGACCTGGCAGCGCAAACGGACGCTGAAATTTATGTACACGAGGCAGCCAACGCCGAATTCCCGCACCATAAGCTGACAGGCGGCGACACGATCACGCTGGGCAATGTGGAACTGCGGGTGCGCTTTACCCCCGGCCATACACCGGAAAGCGTCACGCTGCTGGTAGTGGATAAAACCCGCGCCAGTGAGCCGTGGATGGCACTGACAGGCGATACGTTGTTCGTAGGCGACGCCGGACGCCCGGATCTAGTGGGCATCGAGGCGGCACGCGAACTGGCGGGACATATGCACGACAGCCTGCACAATGAATATTTGACGCTGGCGGATGGCGTGATGGTACTGCCCGGTCACGGCGCGGGTTCGCTGTGCGGCAAGTCTATCGGTTCGGTGCTGAGTTCCACGGTGGGTTATGAACGCCACCACAATCCTGCCCTGCAGGTGGCAGACCGCGAAGAATACATCAGCTTTGCCACCAGCGCACTGCCGGAACAACCGGGCAACCACACACGCATAAAGCAAATCAACCGGCAGGGGCCGCGCCCGCTGGGCACGGTCACACCCCGCCCGCTGCACATTCAGGAAGCCGTGCAAGAATTCCGGCGCGGCGCGGCGTTGCTGGATACCCGTCCCAAAGCCGCCTACAAAGCGAAGCATATCCCCGGCTCGGTGCACCTTGAAGCCGACGAGCAGTTGAGTAACCGTGTGGGCTTTGTGCTGCCCCCTGATGTGCCGGTCATCCTGATGTTGGACGACGCCTCGAACTATGAGGCAGTGGTCTACAGTCTGGCGCGGGTCGGTTATGACATGGTGGCCGGTTATCTGGCGGACAGCCTTGACACATGGGAAGCGCTGGGACTGCCGACGACGGCCGGTGATGTGCGCGACATCGAACCGCAGGAATTGAAAGACCTGCTCGACAATAATCAGGACAAGCGCCCGCTGGTCATTGATGTGCGGGAAGCGTGGGAATTCGCGCAAGGCCATGTACCCGGCGCACGCTTGATCTCGCTCGGTGAGTTCGCCCGCCATACCGATGAGCTTGACCCGACGCAGCCCATCGCCGTCATCTGCGCCAGTGGCAGCCGCAGCCAATCCGCCGCCGCACTGCTGGGACAAAAAGGGTTCGACACCGTTTACAACGTCGTTGGCGGCACATTCAACTGGATGCAGCATGGGCTGCCACTGGAACGCAACAATTAAAATCGCCGGAGTTTTCGTGCGGATGAGTAAGGAGCAAAATTGAGATGGAAATGCAACAAGCACTGGGATTAACGACGACGCTGAAGACGGACTACGCGACGGCTCTGACGCGGGTGATTGAAGCGCTGAAGGGTGAAGGCTTCGGGGTGCTAACCGAAATTGATGTCAAGGATACCCTCAAGAAGAAATTGGATGTCGATTTCCGCCCCTACAAAATTCTGGGGGCTTGCAACCCGCCGCTGGCCTACCGCGCGCTGACCGCCGCGCCAGAAGTGGGACTGCTGCTTCCCTGCAACGTCACCGTCGCCCAGATGGACGATGGGCAGGTACAGGTTTCGATCATTGATCCGCTGCTGATGATGAGTGTAATTCCTGACGACGCGCTTCACCCGATTGCCGAAGAAGCCCGCGAACGGCTGAACCGCGTGCTTGAGGCGTTGAAGGAATAAGCGTGACAGGGGAATAAGGCGCATCGCAAGAAACTATTTGAATAGGTTGATAGTCACCGTGTGGTGGCGGGTCTAAGGCCCGCCTGCTCTTATACCCCGCTCACTGTAGGGACGAGGCAGTGCGAAGCCTCCCCGTGGGATGCCTCGTCCGCCTCCTTCCCAACAACCGATCAACCTTGCCCCACGCGCAACACATCGCCCACCGTAGGGGATGACCTATGTGTCGTCCCGCCTCCCCCAAATCCGACCATCCCCGCCAAACACAAAAATCCCTACCATTCGTAGGGTACTCCCCTCTCCACGGGTGCAGAGGGGACGGGGGTGAGGTTCTTAATGCCCCATTCCCCCAAACCAACTTCTAACCTATTTCTACCACAATTCATATTGACTGATATGAACCTTTGTACTACACTGATTTCGTATCTCTCATCTAAAATCTTTGATCTACCAACTACTCCAAACGTCGGAAACGTCGCCCAAATACCACCTTCCGGTTAGTGAAACAATCCCTTTAGGGACACAAAATTGCCACGACACCGCGGCTCTAGCCGAACTGCTGCCAAAAATGAAACAAAATGTCGCCGACGACGTCGACGACATATCGGCACAAATTGCACAAAAAAGTGTGCCGCTTTTGCTGCCTTTTGGTGCGAAGCCTCCCTTTAGGGATGAAATAGTCGTAATCTTCCGTAATGGTAACCAAAGGATTGACTACCGACTATCAGCTATAGACTATAGACTTCTCACGTCAGCGGAACCATGTGGATAATCGTCACCCCGCCGCCCCCTTCTTTGGGCGTAGCTTCTGTGACCTTGCTCACCAGCGGGTGATGCTCCACCCGTTCCTTGACCGCCTTCTTCAGCGCCCCTGTCCCCTTGCCGTGAATGATGCGGGCAAACGGTAGACCGCTCATGTAGGCTGCGTCCACATAGGTTTCCAGCCGCTTGAGCGCCTCGTCCACCCGGTCTCCCCGCAGGTCGAGCTCCAACCCCGGCGACTGGCCGCGCGGCGCAACCGGATCAGGTGACTTCTCATACACCCGCTTGTGCCCGCGTTTGATCTCGCGCTTTTCGCTCTTGGTTCGGTGGCTGATCTCGTCCAAACCCGCCCGCACCTTAAGCGTTCCCACCTGCACGGTGGCGCTGTCACGATCCAGTTCAGTGATCGCGCCTTCAGCATTCAGCTTCGCCAGCCAAACCGTTTCACCCAGCCGTGGCACCCAGCTATTTTCAACGATCTGCTCGCCTTCGTTGGGTATCGTTTCTTGGGCGTTCGCGGCCAGCATCGCTGCTTCTTCCTGCACCTGCTTGAGCGCATCCAGCGGCAGTGAAGCCGAGCGCATCTCGTTCCGCAGCCGCTTAACTTCGCGCTGGAAGCTCTTGATTTCCTCGTCCGCCTGCCGTCGGGCGCTGGCAACGATGTCGCGCCGCTCATCTTCGATCTTGTCCAACCGCACCTGTAAATCAGCCTGTTGGGCTTCGATTTCTTCCCGTAGCGCACTCGTCAGCCGTTGGTCTCGGCGGATTTCTTCCCGTGTCCGTTGGATTTCGTCCAGCAGGTCATCCGCTACCAGATCTTCCGTCGCCACCATCTTGCGTGCTTCCTCAATGATGCCGTCGTCCAGTCCCAACCGCGAAGCAATTGCCAGCGCGTTAGACCGCCCCGGCAAACCGATAATCAAACGGTACGTCGGGCGCAGCGTTTGCAGGTCGAATTCCACGCTGGCGTTGCGTACACCCGGTGTTTCCACCCCGTAGATTTTCAGCTCCGGGTGATGCGTCGTCACCACCGTGGTGACCCGCCGGTTCACCAGATGCGTCAGCACTGCTCTCGCCAGTGCTGAGCCTTCCGCCGGGTCAGTACCCGCGCCCAGTTCATCCAGCAGCACCAGTGATTGATTATCACATTCCCGCAGGATAGATATGGTGTTGGTCATGTGCGACGAAAACGTACTGAGCGATTGTTCAATACTCTGCTCGTCACCGATGTCGGCATAAATCCCGTCGAAAACACTCAGCTTGGAGTCCTCCGCTGGCAGTTGCAGCCCGCACTGGGCCATCAGCGTCAGCAAGCCTATCGTCTTGATCGAAACGGTCTTGCCGCCCGTGTTTGGCCCGGTCACCACCAGCACCCATGTCGCCTCGTCGAACTCTACATCAATTGGCATCACGTTGCCCGTGAGCAAAGGGTGACGCGCTGCCTTCAAATAGATCATGCTGCCGGGATGTTCGGGATTGTTAGGACGGGAACGGAAGGGGAGTAAAACGGGTTCTGTAGCTTTGATCTGCTCGGCGTAGTGCGCCTTAGCGAATACCAGATCAAGATAGGCCAACACTTCCACCGAATGTACAATGCGCTCGGCCTCTTCGCCCACCTCATCCGTTAGCGCCTGCAAGATGCGCCGGATTTCTTTTTCCTCTGCCAGTTGCAGTTCGCGGTAAGCATTGTTCAATTCCACCGTCGCCAGTGGTTCGATAAACAGCGTCGCCCCCGATGATGACGAGTCATGCACAATGCCGGGGATGCGCCCCTTGAACTCGGCCTTGATCGGGATAACATAGCGTCCGTTGCGGGTGGTGACAATCGCTTCCTGCAAAAATTGAGCGTTAGTCGTCGCACCCACCAGCCGCATTAAACGTGTTTGCAGCTTGTCGTAAGCCACCTTCAGGTCGCGGCGGATGACTGCTAACTGCGGGCTGGCACTGTCCAGTATTTCGCCCTTTTCGTTCAACACCCGTCCGATAGAGTCCTGTAGTTCGGTGCATTCCTCTATCTGGTTGGCGATATCAGAAAGCATCGGATACGTGCCCTTCATGCGGCCCACCGTCCGCTTGACGGTCGTGCCCCGCCGCAGCGTCTGCCGGATGTCGAGCATGGTCTGCGCTTCGATCAACACACCGCGTGTGGCCTGCAATGCCGGTTCGCGCACATCGCGCGCCCCGCCCAACGAAAAGTTGAGCTTGTTTTCCATCAGCATACGCGCTTCAGCGGTTTCCTTCTGCCAATCCTGTGCCTGTTGCAGGTCACTTGTAGGATGCAGGGCATATACCAGATCCGCCCCCGCCGAAAAAGTCGTATGCCGTGCCAGTTGTTCCAGTATTTTATGCAGCTCAAGTGTCTGCGTAGATTTTTCACTAATCATGATTCAGCTATCAGTCTCTGGTTGTAATCGTCCCAGCATGCGCTAGACGATAGATTTTAATTGCGCGATATAAGATTAATGTGAGAATGAATGGAAACCGACCAAAAGCGAACCGCTTATCGCCGCCGATAATGAACTGCCAGCCGCCCCAAGCCAGCCAGCGTGAGTATAGGGACGCCTACGGTGAATGTCAATTGCGAGGTTGCGGAGGGGTCAATACAGTTCAGAAATTTCTTGGCACAAGTGGATCAAGCTATCAGATTTTCTTCACACTCTCATATGTGAGGAAGGCTGCATCTCGCGGTACTTCCCACCCTCCATCTTTCCCTCACCCCGCTTACCTTTTATACTGGTGCTCTATTTGTATACCCATATGATGAGGATATTATGCGTCTTGGCATTATTGGACTGCCCAACAGCGGCAAAACCACGATTTTTAACGCCCTCACCCGGCAGAATCTTGCGACCGGCGCGGCCACCAGCGGCCAGTTTGAAGTACA
This sequence comes from Anaerolineae bacterium, assembly GCA_041390885.1. Lineage (GTDB taxonomy): Bacteria > Chloroflexota > Anaerolineae > Aggregatilineales > Phototrophicaceae > CFX2. The sequence continues at coordinate 57,098 of JAWKPB010000020.1, forward strand.
TACCGCCGTCGTCAACGTCCCTGACCAGCGCGTTGAAAAACTCAAAACCATGTACAACCCTAGGAAGACGGCTTACGCCACCGTTACCTATGCCGACATCGGCGGGCTGGATAAGGGCATCAGCGAAGGCGGTTTGAAAGGACAATTCCGCAACGAATTGTCGCAGGTAGACGGTTTCGTCCATGTCGTCCGCGCCTTTAATGATGACACCGTGCCACATCCTTATGAGACGGTGGATGCCCAGCGCGATCTCGAAATTCTGGACAGTGAATTTTTGCTCTCTGATCTGGTCATTGTTGAAACACGCATCGAAAAGCTGACGAACGAAATGCGTATTAAGGGCAAGAATGTGGATAAGGCCGTGCCCGCTGAATTGGAATTGATGCAGCGTTTCAAGGAACATCTGGATGCCGAAAAGCCGCTGCTGGAGCTGGAGATTACACCTGAACAAGCCAAATCTATTCGTGGATACGGCTTCATGACCCTCAAGCCGGTGCTGGTTGTCGTCAACCTCGGCGACGAGGCAAAGGATGTGAGCACGCTCATCAAATATGATCGGACAGGCAGCAGTGTGGTCGGCCTACAGGGCAAGATCGAGGCTGAACTGGCGCAGCTTGAACCTGACGATGCCGCCCTGTTCATGGAAGAGTACGGCATCACCGAACTCAGCGCCGCTAAAGTGATTCACTTGTCCTATGCGCTGCTGGCAATCCAGTCCTTCTTCACAGTGGGCGAAGACGAAGTGCGGGCGTGGAGTGTGGCTATTGGCGCGACTGCACCGGAAGCTGCCGGAGCCATCCACAGCGATCTGCAAAAAGGGTTCATCCGTGCCGAAGTCATGGCCTACGATGACCTAATCGAAGGTGGCAGCGAAGCCGCATTAAAAGCCACCGGCAAATTCCGGCTGGAAGGCAAGGAGTACATCGTCAAGGACGGCGATATTGTGCACATCCGCCACAGCTCGTGAGCAGCAGGTGAACCTGAATTTATGTTGGCAGGTATGAAGATATCAACTTTTATCTTCTGAAAGAAAACCAACCATGCAAACCACTGGCCTGAATCATATTGTACTGAACGTGGCCGATCTAGAACGTTCGCGGCATTTTTACGCAGACATATTAGGTTTCGATGTCCGTAGCCTGCCCGCGGATTTTCCGAATGCTGTCTTCGCGGGATGCCTCTTCTTCATGGTTGGGCCAGTGGAAATCTTTATCGTCTCGCATGGACAGAACCAAGCTGGTGACCGCTTCAGCGAGTTCCATATTGGCTTGGATCACTTGTCGTTCTCCGCCCCCAGCGAAGAAGCCTTGCAAGAATTCGCCGAGCATCTGAAGACTAACGGCATTGCCACCAACGGGGTGGAGTTGTTCATGGGCAGGCAGCCCTATGTGTCCTTTCGTGATCCGGATAACATCCAGCTTGAATACTGGTTACACAAGGCAGAGAGTTGATGACCGACCCTGCTCACCTGTTCATCGCCGCTGGTATTTTCCATCCTGAATCAGGCGGGCCAGCCACATACCTCTATGAGATTCTCCCTGAACTGCAAAAGCTGAATTGGGATGTGCGGGTAGTCACCTATGGTGCGGGCGATACGTCCGCCTATCCCTATCCAGTGACCCGCATCCCGCGCCGCCCGCTGCCGATTCGGCTGGCAAATTATGGGCTGGCGGCCTATCCCCTACTGCGTTGGGCCGAACTGGTGTACGTCCACACCCTCGACTTGCCGCTGCTGGGAGGCAAAGCGAAGCGGGTCGTCAAAATGGTGGGCGATCAGGCATGGGAACGCGCCATCCGCAAAAGCTGGATTGCACCTACCGAGGATATTGACGCCTTCCAAACCAAGACGTACAGCGGTGTTGTCTCCGCCCAGAAAGCGGCGCGCGCCCGCCAGATGCAAGCGATGCACGGTGTAATCGTCCCCAGCCATTACCTCAAGCGCCTGGTGGCCGGTTGGGGTGTGGATGAAGCCAAAATCCACGTGGTCTATAACGCCCTGCCACCCCATCAAAGCTCGTCCCTGTCCACGGCGAGGGATTTAGGGAGCAGTTCACAATTACAGGCCCGCGCACAGCTTGGGCTGCCAGATGCGCCGACTATTCTCACCGCCGCCCGTCTGACCCCGTGGAAAGGGGTTGACCATCTCATCTCGGCGATTAGCCCAATACCCGATGTGCGGCTGGTGGTAGCCGGTGAGGGCGAAATGTTGGACTCGTTGAAGGCACAGGCTGCGGCCAGCCGGCTGGGCAATCGAATAGAATTCCTCGGCAAAGTCAACCGTGATAAGCTGGCGCTGTATATGCAAGCGGCGGATTATCTAGCACTGTACTCCGGCTACGAAGGACTGTCGCACACGCTGCTGGAAAGTCTGCTGGCTGGCACGCCTGTCATCGCCAGCGACAAAGGTGGTAACCCCGAAGTTGTTCAGCACGGCGTGAATGGCTTGCTAGTTCCTTATGTACACGTCGAGGCGCTGACAACCGCTGTTGAAGAGGCTTTCCGTCCCGGCGTGCGCCAGAAATTGGCAGCCAACAGTCACATAGGCATGGAACGCTTCCAGTTTGAAACGATGGTGCAGCAAACTTCAGACGTGCTGCGCGGTTACCTGTGAGGGGGTCATGGCACAGATCAAAATTTACGGCTTAAAAGAAAATCTGAATCCTATCAAAGCACGTCTGTCGGACGTGATACATGGCTGCGTGGTCGAGGCGCTGCAATTTCCGGTAAATAAGCGTGCCCACCGTTTCTTTCCGCTGGAGCGTGAGGATTTTTATTACCCGGATGGGCGCACGGATGCCTATACCATCATCGAAATTTTGATGATCGAAGGGCGCACCATCGAAACCAAAAACAGCTAATCCGCCTGCTCTTCGAGCGCATCAATGCCGAGTTATCGATTTCAGTGACGGATATCGAGATTGTCATTCAAGAAGCGCCCAAAACCAACTGGGGTTTTCGCGGCCTGACTGGCGATGAGGTCACGCTCAACTATAAGATTGAGGTATAGAAGTGGTAGAGGGCATAGCGTACTATGCCCTCATCAATTACATGTCGCTGAACTAGCTGTTGCATCTACCGCCCGTAGGCCGCACAAATTGATCACTCACCCAACCCTGTGTATTAGTCCACACAACGCGATACCAGCCGGGAATGCGCTCGGTAGCTTTCCATTGCGTGTTATAAGTGAGGCGTGTCAAAATCTTGCTGGTGGTATCCGGTTTTCGCGCAGGCGCACGGTGCGGTTGACCGTGACGGTGCAGTTATCAAGCAAGCCGCTGAAGGTTGAACCCGGTGTCACCGTACCGGTCACGCCCGGCAGCGGTGTGCCTTCTGCCTGCGGTGTACCGGGCGTCCCCTGTGCCAATGGCGCAGCGCCGGACAAACTGGTCAACATGATGATGCCAGCTGATTTCAAAGAAGCACAGGTGTAGCTCCCATCCGAAATGCCAGAAAGTTGCGCGAGCTGGCGCGGTGTCTGAGTAGCATCCAGAAAGTAGATCGAACCAGTTCCCAGCAAACAAATCTTGAATTCGTTATTGAAGCTGGTCACTGTCGCACCGTTAAACAAAATGGCATAGACATCCACCGCTTGGATAATGCCCAGATCAATCGCGGCTTGGCTGCCAATCTGCGCCGAACTGACCAGATATTTGCCATCCTGCACCAACGGGCGGCAGTAAATACCACCGCTGGACACCGTGCCGTACGGGATATCGTAGCGGACAATCGGTGTGGTTGCTCCGGTGCGGTCCGCACACAGTGGGCGCGGATCATAAGTGGGCGTGGGTGCAGTTTGGGCGGCAGTCGGCAGCGCCACACTCCACATCATGGAACTGACGACAAGCACCAATATCGTCAAAATCACAAGTGTTTTTCGCATGTTACTCTCCCTGTCTAGCCTATCGGGTTACAAAGGGATTATACGAATGGAACACCGATGATGCAAAGGGTGAATGGAGTGAGAGGTGGTAGGCATGTGGGGAATAGCATGACTGTCGTGTCCAACTTTTTCCAGTCAGGGTTGCGCCGCCCGTGCACTATTTACGAGATAATGCTTGGGAGTTGGTATTTGGAAATGCTGAGAACCATAAGTAATTGATGAAAAATCTAGACGTAACACTGCGATATAATGCTCAAGTCGTGTGTCGTCTAAAATAAACTCAACGCGATGGTCATCTTGGTATTTTAGGAGCAGGCTTGTGAAACGATGGCAGGGTATCTTATTAGCTGGTGCAGGTGCGGGGGTGGCAAGTATTGCCGCTCTCGTGCGCCGCATGAACAATGTTGAGTCTATTGATCCGGCAGCGCTGGTGCTGCCTCTTCCGGAAAACCATCCTCCATCGGCTGTAATGCTGGAGAGTGTGGATAACTTCCGTGACGCGGGTGGCTACCGCACTGCCGACGGTGGGCGGGTTCGTACGGGCTTGATTTACCGTTCGGGTGCGCTGCACAACCTGAGCGAGCGTGACCTAGCCACTCTGCGCGACCTGAATATTAAACTGGTGTGCGATTTACGCAGCGAAAACGAACGAAATGCCGAACCGGACACATTACCCACAGACCCTGCTCCGACCTACCTGCATCTGCCGTTAAATACTGAGGATGATCGTCGCCAACGGCTGATGGCTATCCTGTTTAATCGCCGGCGTTTGGCACAGATGATGCGCCAATTTTATATTGAGGTGGTCATTGACCAGAACGCGCGTTTGTATGGTGATATTTTGCGGCGTTTTGCTGACCCGGCGAATTTGCCTGCAATCTTGCACTGTACGGCGGGCAAAGACCGCACGGGCATCGGCGTGGCGCTGCTCCTGAGTCTACTAGGTGTGCCAGATGACATCATCATCGCCGATTATTCCCTGAGCAACCGCTACTATGACAAGTATCTGGAATTTGGACGGCGGGCAGTACAACCGTTGGCATGGCTGCGCGTCAAGGCGGAGGATTTACAACCGCTTTTTCTGGCTGACCCTGCCAATCTGCGTGCTGCGCTCGATCAAGTTCGCCAGCAGTACGGGGGCATTGAACGCTACTTGCGGGAAAAGGCGGGTGTTGACGATGCCACGCAAGCCCGTCTGCGTGAACTACTGGTGGAACAGGATTAACCCATTTAGTGTTACCGCAGCGAAAAATGGACAATACAATATTACGCTTGGCACCACTTACATGCTCACTAATTCGCTGGCCTGACTCAGGCATAACGAATTTTCAAATCCATTAGATAACCAGTTACACAGCCCGAAAAGTGAGCTAAAAGCAGCGTTGATTGCCGTTGGGCGCTTTCGAACTGCGCCTCATTTGTACCTATGCGGCAGTGAATAAGATCAATTGACGGCTGTGAAAGGTGGCAGATCAGCTTGCATAGTAGTAGGTGTGCCCCATACTATTTCCCAGTTCTGGTAACTAATGATAGGTGGCAATTCCCAAATCACGCGCTGTTCATTCCCATCCCCATAGATCAGATTGTAGCTGGGATACGTATTAGGCTGGTCACGTTGGAAGTCCTGCATCAGCAGTATGTAACCATTGTCCACCGCTGCTAATTCCGCGTAATCAGGATCAGCGTACAGTTCAACCTGTGTACCATCGCGCCGCAGCAATATCCAACGAAGCTGTTGAGTGGCTTGTGGATCATTAGATGGGACGAAAGATTGCAGAAGATTGATGGCGAGATCACGGCCTTGATTGACGAAAGCGGTATTCACCACGATCCAATCACTACCGCCAATAAAGACGGTGCGGGGTGCTCCGGTAGTATCCTGCACCCGCACGACATTGTTGTTCGCCATCGGGCCGCCCGGTTCACCAACCGGCAGTGCTGGGTCGAGGTCAGCATAGACAAATTCACCTGACGCTGTTTGCCGCGATAAACCATACTTATCCCACGGTGTCGCCGGAATCACTGCGCCACTCGTGAAGTCCCAACGATAGGCAGCATCGAGTCGTCCTTCGCTAGCAAATGGAGCTACTGTAAAAATCACACCGCTATCATCAAAACTCAACACGAGCGGAATAATGGGATTGGTCGTAAGGAAGGGATCTATTCCTATAGCCGCCAGTTGGGGTGAATGCTGATTCAATTCGGCTTGAACATCTCCGGTAAGTGGATCAATGATTTGAAGTGACCAATAAGGGGTGTTAGGGTCAGTGTTTGGATCGCCGGGATAGCTGTTCACCTTTGCCAGTGTAAGTGAAGTGCCAGCAGGATTAAAAGCAGTTTCACCAGTCAGGCAAGATAGCGGTGAACCCATATCCAAGCGAACGATGTCCTGCTCTGCTGCGATGTCGCGTAGTACATAAGTAGCTTGTGTTTTCAGGGATGTGCCATCTGCTGAGGTAGTATTAGTTACGAAGCAGAAAGCTACCCGTGCTCCATCCGGGGTTACGGCAAGGTCAAAACCATTGACCCATTCACCAGCCTCGATGTTGACCCCCAGTGAGTATTTGGCTCGTTCGCCATCTGGGCCAACCTGTACCAATTGGCTGTTGTTGGAGGTGTAAAGGTAAGCAGCCCAATCGGCTTGTGCATAGTTGGGCAGAACTGTACCCAGTAGCCCACCTATAACTACCAGCACTAAGGCATAACAATATTTTGAATCCATAAAATGACTCCCCATTAGTGCGTTATAAAGCACATTATAGGGAGTTGCTGATTGAAGTGTCGAGCTACGCTTGCACTACGCTTAGCGAACGAGAACACAATTTACCTATTAGTGGTTACTGCCAGTCCAGCTTTCTTCCAGCCGTCAATGCCACCTTCCAGATTGTGAACATTGGTGTAGCCTACCCGCTGGAGCAAGCTAGCGACTACCTGCGAACGAAGGCCGCCACCGCACTGAACGATAATAGGCTGTTTGGTCGGCAGGTCTTCTAATCGGTGAAAAATGACGCCCATCGGCAGATTGCGCGCGCCATCAATGTGTTCGGAGTGGTACTCGTCGCGCCCGCGCACATCGAGCAGGAGTGCCTTGCTCGTCGCCAATAGATCATTAGCTTCATCAGGAGTAATGGTCTGGATCGCCCCTGTAAAATTATCGACGACATCCGGCGTGAAATAGCCGGGGACATCGTCTACGCCCACCGCCTGCAGCAGCTTCAAAATAAGAGGTAGCTCAGATTCGTCAGCAATCAGATAAGTGGGGAGGTCATAATCAACATACCAGCCGATGTGGGTGTTGAAACGCTCACTGGTGATTGGTACGTTGACCGTACCGGGGACATGACGCTTGGCAAAAGCGTCATTTTCGCGGGTATCGAAGACCAAGAACATCTGCACAACGCGCTTGAGGGCTTCTTCGTTGCCAACATGGGCAGGCTCCGGTAGTTCGGACAGCAGAGATGGGCCCTGTTTGTTGACGTGCTTCATCTGCCCAAAGTAACGCGGAACTTCAGGCTGGTCGGCAAGCAGCCATTTAACGAACTCGTTTTCATCGTTGAATTGAAAGGCGGGGTTAAAAAGCTTTTCGTAGCCTAAACTGCTGCTGGGTACTCCGCCCAGCCCTTTGCCGCAGGCGCTGCCCGCACCGTGCCCCGGCCATATCTGCAAATAATCTGGCATGGTCTTTAGGCGTTGTACATTATCAAACTGTTGACGCGCACCTTTTTCAGCACTATCGGGTACTCCGGCAGCCAGTTCGAGTAAGTCGGGCCGCCCCACCGTGCCAACGAACAGACAGTCGCCTGTGAACAAGCCCATCGGCTTGTCGGCACCTTTGGTATCGGTCAGTTGGAACATCAAATGTTCGGGTGTGTGACCAGGAGTATGAACGACCTCTATTTTGATGTTGCCAACCATCCATGAGTCGCCATCCTGTAACCAGATGGTGTGCGGGTCGCCGAAATTATATTTCCAATCATCATCGCCCATGTCGCTAAGATAGATGGTGGCTCCGGTGGCAGCGGCTAGTTCGCGCAGGCCGCTAACGAAATCGGCATGAATATGCGTTTCAGTAATATGTTTTATTTTCAGATTTTCTTCGCGGGCGGCTTGCAGATAGGGCGCAATGTCGCGAGCGGGATCTATGACCAGCGCCTCGCCAGTTTCGACACAGCCGATGAGATACGAGGTTTGAGCAAGATATTTGTCGTAAAAGGTTTTGAGCAGCATAGATTTGGTTTCACAATGAATGGTTAATAGTTAATAGTTTATAGCGAAAAAGCAGCGGCGTGGCATTGAGGATGCATAAGCTAGAATGAAGGTGAGGAACTGGAGGCAGCGTGTCACATATCTACCAAAACACTCCTATTCGTTTACGCATTCGAGCAGTCTATTTGCTCCATAACCTCGACCTCACCGGGGATGGTAGCAATATCGCGCCATGCGTCTGCTGTGTAGTCATAAACTCGCAACCATCTATCCTTTAGCAGCACCAGAAGTTCCAGTCTGTCTGCCCGCCAGATAAAGTTAGCATAAGCAGAATCAGGCTTAAGTGCCCGTGCTTTCACAGATTTGTCGGTAGATACATCGAAAATATGAATGATGTCCGGTTTTTCACGCAAGGCGGATGCCACATAATGGCCGTCTGGTGACAACCGGAACCACGACACGTCGGGCTGGATAAGACGCCTCTGCCCAGTGGTCGCATCGAACTCTACCAAATCATAGATAGCCGTTTCTACATGAGCGAACGCGGCAACTATCTGGCTGTCGTTCTCCCATTCAACAAAGGCATGTGAGCCATCGTAATTTGAGTCTACAATGATATTTTCTAGGTGCCGCTTTCCCCGCATGTCAACCACATCAAACACGTCCAGCCAATCATTCTGTGCGTGTGTGATGAGCAAAAACTTTTCGTCTGGCGACCATTTGAATCGGCTGTTGCCATCGCTATAGACGGCAAACGGAGTCAGTCTCTGGGACTGCGCGTTCATCAAGTAGGCAGTTCCGCTGCTGCCGTACAGCAACAGGCTGCTGCCGGACGGCGACCAGAGCAGATTGGGACTAAATATCGCGACCTGCCCTTTACTCCTGATCGTTAAGTCAGAAGTCGATATGATGTGCACATCCCATGCTTCGGGCATTACGTTGTGAAAGATGAGGTTAACGATGGTTTGACCGTCAGGCGACCAACTAATTTGCGAGTAACTCTCAAATTGTTCGGGGGACAGCTTCAGAGTTAAGATCTCACCGGTTTCAACACGGAGTACGTTGAGATTGACACCCAGCGAGTTGCTACTACTGTTGTTATAGGCCAGACGTGAACCATCTGGCGACCACGCGAAATCCGATGCATTTTCGGATAATAACGCAGTTACGCCAACTTTACTGTCCGTTAGGCGTAGTTTCTGGTTATGTGACCAGTCAATTTCCGCAATATAACGCCCATCGGGACTGAGGCCATGTGGCAGTTCGGCAGTCGCGTGTGCAGGTTGAGATTCAGTTACGTTGCCTGTATCAACATTGACTACGTAGGGTGCACCACCTCGCCACGGTTCCCAGATTTTGATGCACTCGGGTTGTTGTGCGATGGCGGCAGTGATGGAGAGTAACAGCAGAGCGATGCTGATCATCGAAAGGACACTTCGGTGTATGCGCCGGAAGGTACGCCATCTTGTGTCGAGCATGGGTTATATCCCTATCATTCAGAACTCTATGTTCTGATTATAGGGCTTATCATTCAGTGAATAATTGACACGTCCCAGACAAACCTGCCAATTCGACAGCACATTAGCGTTCCACCGGCAAACCTTTGGCTACCCATTCGGCGGTGCCGCCTTCCAGATTGTAGATATCGGAGAAGCCGATGTGCGCCAGGTATTGTGATACCTGAAGACTACGCATCCCATGAGCACAGACTACTACCACAGGCTTATCCGAGGGGAGTTCGTTGTGGCGGTCTGGGATGGTATTCATGGGGATATGCACAGCGCCGGGCAGATGTCCCATAGCCCACTCCCAATCTTCGCGGACATCTAAAAGTAGATGATCATCTGGTTGGAATTGTGCACGGTAGGTTTCGATGGCGATGCTGCGGAATTGACCCGGTGTTTGTGACATAGAAAATTAGGCTCCTAACGTGGTGTTGTGCGACGATTGTAAGTTGAATCAATTTTCCAGGGCGTTTCTATTTTAGGCTGAACAGTGAAGATTTTCCACGCCATGCTTGGCCTTTGAAGTTTCTTGAGTCTGCAAAATCGGAATTGGATTTATTATGTGATTACAGTTTATTACCGGACGAGATTACAGCGTCTAATCATTATGGGATAAATCCACCACGACATAGACTATGATTCCATTTTACCTAGCGTTCATCTGGATATGACACAATATACATTACTCCTTGTTATCTCCTCAAACCCTGAGCAGTACTCAAACTTGCTGCAATTGGCAGGATATGACCCTCAGGGCATTTTCGAAGCCGCAAATGGGGAAGATGGTTTGCGCGCCATCAATGGTGTTGCACACGATTGTTTACTCCTTGATATGAGCTTGCCAGATATGTCGGTAGAAGAATTTATTAAGCGGTGGCAATTGATGCCGGCACAAGAGAATTCACCGATGATATTGTTGCTGCCCAAACAGCACGAACAACGCGCAATGTACTATATGGATCAAGGTCTGCGGGACTATGTAATAATCGAAGATTTAAAGGCCGACCGTTTACGGCGAACCATTGACACTGCTATCGAGTGGGTCTACATGGCGCGCTATGTCGAGGCGCAGCATCAACAGATCGAGCGTCTGACGGGTGAGGTTGAAGAGGCAAAGCACCAAATGTCTCTCTATGTGAACGAACAGAAGCGAGAAACCTCACCAGACGATTACGCACGCGAAGTTAGTGAGATTACTGACTCTAGTTTGCTCAGGCAGTTGGAGCAGCAGGCCGAAGAATTAAAAGCGCTGTATAACGCCAGTTCGGTGTTATTCCAATCCCAAAATGTACTTGAACTTAGCCACCAAATAAGCCAGGCAATTATCACTGAATTCAAACACTTTGACTGCGGCGTACTGCTCAAATCAAACCAGGGAAATAAGTTAATTCGAGCGGTGCGCGCGGGAGAGATGGCGAAACGTCCCACCAATGATTTGTTTCTGGATGGTCCGGGTCTAGTTCCGGAAGCTATCCGCACCAACACGGTGATCTATGCCCCTTATGTCAAAGAGCATCCTTACTATGTAGAAAATGATTCCAGTACTCGCTCCGAGTTGGTTATTCCACTGCGGGGCATGAAAGGTGTGTTGGGGGTACTTGATTTACAAAGTAACATGGAAGATGCTTTTTCGGAACGTGACCGACGAGTACTGCAAATGTTTGCCGAGCGCGCTGGTGCAGCGTTGGAAGTGGTGCAGCTATACGAGGAGCAAGATCAAAACACTGCATTGCTGGAATTCCGTGTAGCACAGCGTACAGCAGAGTTTATGCAGTCCAAAGACAAAGTTGAAGCGATGTTCAACAGCATCAGTGATGCAATGATTCTCTTTGATGCTTCACATACGATAGAGGAGGTCAATCCGGCGTTTCATTCCACCTTTGGTTTTCGGCCTAACGATTTGCCGATTAAGACAGTAGATGTGCTGTTTGATATTCCGTTCGCGCAACTAGAATCTATCATCCAATCGGCACTGGCAGGCGGGAAGGCGGTACGGCATGAATTACCTGCATACCGCAAAGATGGTAGTATCTTTGTCGCGGATACGATTTTTTCTCCCTTGTTGCATGAGAACTTCCAACATAAAGTGATTTGTGCAATGCGTGACATGAGTTTGCAAAAACAACTGGAAGGCGAGTTGCGAAAAGCGCTGGAGCAAGAACGAGAACTAGGCGAGATCAAATCGCGTTTTACATCCATGATTTCCCACGAACTGCGAACACCACTGGCAGTCATCCTCTCTACAGCCTCACTGTTAGACATCAAACTTGAGACTATGTCATCTGAAAAAATCCGAGAGCGGCTGAAGAAAATTGATTTGCAGGTTGGCCGATTAACCAAAATTATGGATGACGTTCTAACATTTTCACGTGCCGAGGCTGCCGGTCTCGCTTTCCAACCCTCCACTATCAATGTGGTGACGCTAAGCAAAACAATTATGGAAGAACTAGCATCGTCATATCCTCATGCTAGTCACATTGAATTTTCACAGCTAGACGCTGATGTGGACATGTTAGCGGACGAGAGTCTTATCCGACACATTGTGACCAATCTATTGAGTAATGCCATCAAATACTCACCCGTTGATCGTCCCATCAACCTAGATCTCGTCTATTCCAATAATGAATTAAGAATCAATATTAGAGATTATGGGATCGGCATCCCGGAAGAGAGTAAAAAACACCTTTTCCAGTCCTTCCACCGGGCCACGAATGTAGGTACGATCACGGGAACCGGCTTAGGATTGGCAATTGTAAAAAAGGCGGTAGACGCACATGGCGGTCAAATCCGTTTTGAAAGCGAGTTAGGCGAGGGTACTCTGTTCGAGGTGGTGTTGCCCGTCAGATTAGCCGAACGCTCTCTGGCTGACACTAAGAATGCGTTGCTGACCCGATACATGCGCTAACGCAAGTTGTGGATCTATGGCTTAAAACAGAGAAAGTCAGCGTTTCCCCTGCGGCTTTGTCATACACATTAGCTTTGCAGCGGCCGACGTTGCTCAGGCGTGGTAGGATTCTTAACGACGATAAACTGTGCCCGCGCGTGCATATCGCCGATAGTAGCGGCGTTGCAGTAGCTCATGCCCGACAGCAGCCCTCCGCGCAGCTTCTTGACCACTTTGCTGGCCTTCCCTTTGTAGGGCGTAAAGGTAGTACGTCCTTCTGGCACATATTCTTCTAGGTTTGTCGTGGTTGAACCGAGTGTCAGCCGCTTTTCAAAGGCAGTGGCGGAGGCCATGCCACGCACCATCTTCTTGAGCATGCCATCCTGTTCCACCGGTTCACCGGGACTTTCTTCAGTTCCTGCCAGCAGCGAACCAATCATGACTGTATCAGCACCCGCCGCAAAAGCCTTCGCCATGTCGCCGGGTTTGCGGATGCCACCGTCACTGATGATAGGAATGCGATCATGATCATCCTTGTAGGCTTCGGCAGCATTGAGGATGGCGGTGATTTGGGGTACACCCACTCCGGCCACATCGCGCGTTTCGCAAACATAACCCGGCCCGACACCGACTTTCACACCGTCTGCGCCGCTGTCGCGCACATAGCGTGCGCCGTCAATGGTTGCCACGTTGCCCGCTATGATGGGGGTGTTAACGCGTTCGACGATCTTCAGGCGGTGCAGAACTTCTTCGGTGTAGTCCAATCCGCCATGCGCGATGTCCAACACTAATATATCGACCTCGGCCGCGGCCAGCGCCAATGCACGCTCAATGTCACGTTCCTGTACACCAATAGCCGCGCCGACCAACAGCCGCCCTTTGCCATCCAGTGAAGCGTGCGGGTAGTGTTCGTAGTATTGGTGATCTTTGGTTGTATAGACACCCACTAACCGCCCGTCCTCGCTGACCACAGGCATCTTTTCGACGCGCCGTTTCCGCATTTCGGCTACAGCGCCTTCCAGTGTCGTTCCGTGCGGGACCGTCCATAATTTGTCACGGGGGGTCATCATCTGATTGAGCGGGGTATCCGGTTGCCCGGCGGCGAAGTCACGCGGGGTGGCAATGCCAACGAAACTACCATTATACGACTCACCTTCGTAGACGATGACATAGCCGCGTTCGCGCTGCTTGAGCAAGTGGCGGGCGTCGTGAATGGTGGCGCTGCCGCAGATGACGGGCGGATGTTCTTCCATGACCCGCATCCGTTCTTTTACCTTGCGTACTTCTTTGACTTCATCCTCAATGCTCATGAAACGATGAATGACACCAAACGCGCCTAAGAGTGCCATATTGGTTGCCATGCGCGAGTCGGTCACGGTGTCCATATTGGCTGACAGGATAGGGATGTAGATGGGCGGAGCGCCGCGCGCTACACGGGCAGACGTATCTATTTCCCCGCTGAAACGCGAACGAATGGAGGAACGTTGCGGCATGAGCAACACATCATCAAAAGCCAGACCTTCACCTATGATTTTGGGACTGGTGTTCATAAGACTTATTTAGGTATCCCTGAGCTAAAAAGGGCGGATGGTAGGGCTATTGTAGCGGAAGGTCAGGCTGGTGTAGATGGGCGATTTTACAATTTGTCGTACTACACCAGCCTGCTGGTTATGCTGATCGCTCCTATCCGACAGCAGCAGCGGCAGTTGAACGAAAGCGATTCAGGTAAGCCTCGATGCTTGCTATCGGTGGGCGCTCAACATCGCGGATTTCGTTTATTTCTAGGGCGAAGCGATCAGGTTCGTGGATGATGAGTTTCATGCTGCGATTGATGTTCTCAATCATCCGTATGCCGTAGCGATTTTCCAACCGATCCATAAACACTTGCAGGATGGCAAAGGACATTTTGCTGAGGTTTACCAGTGGTTGGTTATGATGCACTCGAACTTCCAAATCGGTTTGGGCGATGCTTTCGAGTCCGAAACGTTCCAGCAGATCAAGCAGCAAACCGGTTTCAACACCATAGCCACTAAAGAACGGCACCTGCTCCAAAGCACTTCTCCGTCCGGCATATTCGCCGGAAAGGGGCTGCACAACCCCTGAAAGTTCTGGGTAAAATAGGTTTAACAGCGGGCGAGCTACCAACTCGGTGACACGGCCGCCGCCATAGGCTTGCAGTTGCTCGCCAACTTTGATGGGGCGCTGGTAAAAACCTTTGACATATTGAACGCTTGTATGTTTGAGCAGCGGACCGAGCAGTCCGTATACAAAGTGTGGGCTAATGTTGGTGATGTCGGTATCCACCCAGGCAATGATATCGCCTTTTAGGACATACAAACTTTTCCACAATGCCTCGCCTTTGCCATGATTCGAACCAACCTCCGGCAAAATATCAGGATGACGGTAGACAGGGACACCGAGCGACTCGGCGATTTCTACGGTACGGTCAGTGGAATTGCTATCTATGACGATGATTTCATCTAGCAGTGGCAGCTTATCCATCATGGTAGATTTCAGGGTGGTGATTACTTTGCCGATGCTGGCTTCCTCGTTAAGTGCAGGTAGGCCAAGGCTGATGGTCAAACCCTGCTTTTCCTTCAGTGCCAGCAGTGCTTCCAAATCTGCGAATTCCTGGTGGTGGAAGGTGTTTTCGGCAAACCAGCGATCCACCTGTTGTGACAGGGTCGCCTCGGACAAAATCAACGACCCGGGCACATGAAAGTCCAGCGATTCAGGGTGGTAAGCTCGCACCAGCACCAAAGGCGTCTGCGTGCGCTCTTGCACGCGCTGGATGAGTGGGCTGGACGAGCTGGAACCAGCTTGCATCTGATTGAAGGTTGCACCCATGACCACGGCCCGATGTGCCGACGCTTCCCGGATCAGGCTTTCGGCAACATCACTGCTAACAGTGACCGCGCGGGCAATCTGTGGGTCGGAACGCATGAGCAGTCGCAAATTGGGCGAAACGGGGTTGCGGTCAGCGGCGTGCAATACGGTGACGCTGTCGTGATTGGCGAGAGTTTTGGCCACATGCATACCCAGCGATACGTTAGGACCGCCGCGCAAGGATAGCAGTACCGGCCCTTCGCTCATCCATAGATCACCATGCACTAGCACCACATCACAGGGTGCGTGCTGCAAAATCTCATCGGTAGTAACGCCGCTGGTCATAGTGTTGACACCATTCCACTGCACGAGCAGCAGATCAATATTAAGACTCGGTAGCTCCGTGATCAACCGCGCCAACGGCCGATGATCTACGTATACACCCGTGTCATCGCGTACATCGCCATAGTCGCGGGCGAAGCTGTCAAGGGCATCACGCCACTCGCGGGCTTTGCCTGTGCCTTCACTAAGTGACTGTGTCTTTGGCAGTTTCACCAGCCCGCGCAAATGGAGTTCGCCATTGGGCGGTAACAGACGGCGGGCCAAGGTTATCCAATGCTCCAGATTGGGGATTTCTGATAGAGCTAGCATGATGGAATATGATTGGTTTGAGTTGTTCATGTCGCCTCCTCAAACAAGGGGATGAGTTGATCATGGATGATGGCGTCCCAACGGGAATGTTGGCGGACGCGGCGGCGGAGACGGTAAGTTGGCGATTGCTCTAAGACCGAGAGCATATTCGTTGCAATGTGTTCAGGAGTATCGCCAACCGGATCGAAGTAACTAACGTCCACACCACCGCTGTGTTCAAAGGGCGGGATGCGCGAACAGAATACGGGAATACCTGAAAGCCCGGCCTCCAACACCGGGATACCAAAGCCTTCTTGCAGACTTGGGAAAAAGAGAGCATCTGCCAACCGAAAAAAATCGGCGACGTTATCGTCATTCAAAAGTAAATGCTGCGCCGGATCATCGCCTGCAGTGACGAGAAAATGAGCGTAATCATCCATCCCTAGTTCATGCCGCTGTTCCAGCAGCTTATCCAGATACGACTTGTTGGTGGGGTTGTGCGGGCCGGGCGGACCGGTGACGATCAAACGGAAATCCTGCCCGGACTGCTGGCGCACAGCAGCTAGCACTGCCAGTGCCAGTTCGATATTTTTGCGACGGGTGAGGCGGGCGGGCAGCAGCAGCAGGCCATCGGCTGTTAACAAATGCAACCGCTCTATCAGCTGCTGTGTTGTTTCCGTCAAGCGAAGAAAGCCTGCCACGTCCACGCCCGGAAGAATAACAGCTACTGACTCCGGCGCGATGCCCAGTAGATTTGCTAGTTCCTCACGGCGCGGTTCGGAAACAGTGATATAACGGGCTTCTGGCCACGGGTGGCGCAGCAGTGTCCATGGATAGCCGGGGTGCATTTCCGGCTGATACTGGGTATTCGTCCAAGCGATGTCGTGGGAGTAGGCCAGTAGCAGCAACTTACGCCCTGTGACCACTTCGGCCAGCGCGGCGGTTAGGGCGAGGTTTTTATGCAAAGTAGGAATGTTGTGGGCGATGCACACATCAAACCCGGCCAAGGCTGTTTCCAATTCGGCGATCAGCGCTGCTTTGAGGGATTGGAACACAGCAGTTACCTGCCCGTGGGCCAGTTCGGCTTGAACCGCCAACACATCCGCGTGGGTTGAGCCGAACAGCGGGTGAATATGGGTTTCGATGTGCGGGTGAAAGGCTGCGCCTACCCCGCTGATGACCTGTACCGTGTACCCGCAGTCGAAGAGACCACGCGCCTGATGCGCGATCGTTGATTCAACGCCACCAATGGTGGGGGCGCTAGCGTAATGCAAAATAGCGATTCGTTTCAAACACAATCCTTTGCTGAGCCGAAATCGGGAAATGAAATTAGTGTCGTAGAGCGCCCGGACATGGGCGAAACACAGGTGAAATAATGAATAAGTATAGATGCTGAATTCGGCTCAAAAACTATGCCGTTAGTGTTGCTGTGGGAATTCAAACAATACCACAGCGAAATTCGAATTGCAACAGTTGATGATTAAAAAGGATATAAGACAGAATTAAAGCAACAATAAATATTTATTTAAGTACAAACGAAAAAGTATCTAGGGATAAGCGCCAATGATAGAGCGCACATCGTACTCACCGGAATTGCAGCGTGTAAAGAAGTCTAGAACGGCTTGATGCAGCGCCTGCATGGTTTCAAACAGTTCGTAGTGGGTGACAACCCGCCGCAGATGTCGCCAGAGCATTTCAATGGGATTGAGCCAGGGGCTATAAGTGGGCAGATACAGCAACACCAAGCGTCCGGCCGCCGCCCGAAGGACAACTTCAATCGCATCGTCCTGGTGGGTGCTGGCACTGTCCCAAGCTATGTAAATCGTCTCAGTCGGATGCATCTCCAATAACTTTTGGAGCAATTCGGCAATTTCCTGACGGCGTTTATGCGGGCGGATCAAAGCCACCACTTGCCCACTATGATAATTCACCGCTCCAATCCCATAATGCTTTTTCTGCTGATGGGGTGTTGGGATCATGATTTGCTGCCCTTTAGGACTCCACATGGTGCGTAGCGTTGGCAACCAAGCGAGATTGAATTCATCAGCATAGTAGAACACGGCATTACGCTCTAACCGATCTCGCTTCTGCTCAATCGTCTTTTTTTGACGGCATACTCTGGGTCAGGGCTGCTCACCTTGTGCTGCGGGCGACTCAAGACAATGTCGGCTTCCAACAAAAGCAAGCGCACCGTGTCCGGCGACACCCGAACGCCGGTCTGCTGTGCCATGTAATCCACCAAGCGCCGTAACGTCCAGGTTGAAAAGGGCTGTTGCAGACTGCGGGGGCGCTGACGCACCACGTTCACCACCTGCTCGCGGTAAGCCGCAGTGACCTTACGCGGAGCGCCACTGCGCGGCTCATCCGACAGGGCTTCAGACCCTTCGACCTGATAGCGTTGTAACCAGTTGCGAACCGTTTGCTCACTTTGCCGCACGATTCGGGCGATGGTGCTTACATCCATCTGCTATTCGCCCGCTAACAAAATCATCTGACTCCGTGTCCGTAAGCGTACATCCTTTGTCGTCTGGTAGATTTGTTCCAGCACCGCTATTTCCTCGGAAGTAAGGTCGATTTGGAGTGCTTTCATCTGCGTTATCCTCCATGTGCTCTCGACTCTACATCCCAAAGAACTTTTTCGCCTGTACTTAGTGCTTTGTCCGGTAAATAGGTACCCTAAAATACAGCACCCGCGTGTGCGCTTGCCTTAAAAATTTTCGGAAACGGGATTCAGTGGGAAGGGTTACGTGCCGCACAGATCACCCCATAAACTCGCATCATAACGTCCGCCCGCATCTGTCAATTGCAGTTCCCCGGACGGCAATGCTAATAGACTCTGTCCATCTTGCTCCATAATAAGCTGGCTAGAATTGGTCGAAGCCGCTTGATTCAGGATGGCTTGTAGTTCAGTAAATGCAACATGGTACAAGAACTGACTGCGGTTCTCGTCATCTAGCCCGATGACTGCCAAACCTGTGGTTGTGCAGTACATGGCGGTAGTTGCCCCTATGCCGCTGGCCGGTATTATCGCCATTAGTTCGCTGGCGTTGATAATTACTGCATTGTGCTCAACAGTTAGTATCCAAGACGTATTGACGATCTGCTCAAAGTTCTGCCAACTGAAAATTTGACCGTTGAACGACAGTGAACCGCCCACTGGATTTGCACCAGAGATTTGCGCGGTTAGTGCGTCATATGCCATTTGATCCGGTACGGAGAAGTTGAAGACGAGTTGATCCGTGCCGCCGTTACCATCCAGTATAAGGTTGTTATCAGCTCCGCCCTGTGCGCCGTTTTGCAGGATGACCACATCATCGCCCTCGATTTCCACCCCGGCATCCGCCAGTACGCTGCCATTAACCACGCCATTGATGGTGATGCGGTCATTACCACCTGTGCTGCCGGGCGCGTTGATATTGTCATCCCCTTCGATGTCACCGTTAACAATGCCGTTGTTGATGAAAATGTCGCTGCCGCCATTGTGGGCAGTGTTATCCCCATCCATGTCGTCACCGACTTGACCATTGTTGATGAGAATATCGTCCCCCCCGTTGCCACCGTTCCCATCATTGTTGAAGTCGTCCACGGTATCGCCGTCCATATCGCCGGCTACTGTGCCATTGTTGGTGATGACATCATTTCCGCCGTCGCCATCGACCACGAAGTCACCTTCAATATCGCCGTTGTTGCCCGTGCTGTTACCGGTGGCGATGGTCGTGCCGTTATTGATGATAGTATCCGCACCTCCCAGCCCACTAGCAATGCCGTCGCCTATGATGGCGTTTTGAACGGTGGCATCTGTCTCGACAAGGATAGTATCCGCACCCCCCGGCAGGGGCAGTGGCAGGTCGCCGTTCACACCGTTGGGATCGTCACCGCTGCAAATAATGGTGTCTGCGCCATTGTCGATTGGAGTTGTATCGGCGTCCGGTTGGCAATCGGCCACCGCTATCCCAATTGCAGCTGGTGTAATGCTGAAGACCGCAACAGCGAAACATGCACAGAGTAACTTCTTTATAGGATTGTCCTCTTGGGAACGACCGTGCCACGTAATCCATTTGAAACGCAGGTTACCGGAGAATTGGGTAGAATGTAGCACTTGAAAGTAGTTTGGTCTATTAACCGCTCGAACAGAAATTATTTCGAGCATCGAGGTGCATGATGAAAATTACCAACGTAACGCCGCTGATTATGGGTACGGCGTGGCGCAACCTGACCTTCGTCAAAGTCGAGACAGATGAAGGGCTGACCGGCGTGGGCGAGGTGCGGGTGGTCAACCACACCGAAGCGGTGACGGGCTATCTGGAATATGCTATCCCGCGCTACGTGCTGGGTACAGACCCCTTTGACGTGGAGAAGCTGGTACACCGCATGATGATCGAAGATTTCATGCGCGCTAGCGACATTACAATGTCGGGCATTGCCATCATCGAAATGGCCTGCTGGGACATCATGGGGAAGGCGCTCGGTCAACCCGTCTACCGTCTGCTGGGGGGTGCGGTGCGTGATAAGATCAAAGCCTATGCTAACGGCTGGTACACTGTCGAACGCAGCCCCGAAGAATTCCACGCCGCCGCCAAGCGAGCCGTCGCCAAAGGTTACCGGGCGCTCAAGTTTGATCCGTTTGGCGCGGGTTTTTACGAACTGGAGTATGAGGACAAACTGCGCTCAATTGCGCTAGTTGAAGCCGTGCGTGACGCGGTAGGGCCAGAAGTCGAAATCCTCGTTGAGATGCACGGACGCTTCAACCCGCCAACCGCCGTTGAAATGGCACGGGAGTTAGCACCCTTCAAGCCGTCGTGGTTTGAAGAACCCGTCCCGCCAGAAAATTTGGGCGCGCTCAAAAAAGTGATGGATGCCATCGCCCCGCTGGGCGTACCGGTGGCGACAGGAGAACGCCTGCACAGCACCTACGAATTCCGGGAATTATTTGAAAAGCAGGCTGCTGACATCATTCAGCCGGATATCAGTCACTTTGGCGGCATCTTGTTCACCAAGAAGCTGGCGGCGTGGGCGGAAGCCTATTACATTCTCGTCGCGCCGCACAATGTCGGTGGCCCGGTGTCTACCGCTGCCGCGCTGCATCTGGACGCCTGCACCCACAACTTCAAGATACAGGAACACTTCAACGACTTTGCCGAGTCCTATGTCAAAGAAGTCGCGCCCGGCCTGCCAGAAGTAGTAGATGGCTACTTCGCGCTGCCCACTGCACCGGGGTTGGGCGTCACCCTGAATGAGGATGTTATCAAAGCCCATCCGTTTGAGAATATTCACTTTAACCTGTTCGCAGAAGATTGGCACAAGCGACAGGCGCGGCAGTCATAATGTTTGACAGGTGTAAATCATGACATCATACGTTACTTCGTGCTTTGTCAAGCTGCACTGCAAACGATATAATCCTACTATCGGTGTGACCGTTCACACAAAAAATAATGTGTTAACCATTCAAGGCAGATCAGTTAAATTGAAAATCTGCCTGGATAAACGGTCACTTAAGCGAAACTTATTTCATACATATCTTAGTTGCTGAAGGAGAAAGTTATGTTACGCAAGTTGAGTACTTTGCTTTCGGTGCTGCTGATTGTGGCATTGATATTTGGTTTCGCCGGTCATTCGGTGCAGCGCGCAGCGGCACAGGATGACAAGACTTGTGCGGGCGTTAAAATCGTCTTCTTCCCCGGTGGTTCTCCCGGTGGCCCATTTGAAACGGTCGTGTATAACGGCGCGTTGAAGGCCGCTTCCGATCTGGGCGCGGATGTCCAGTATGTGTGGTCGGACTGGGACCCGCAAAAGATGGTCACCCAGCTTGGTGAGGCCATTGCCACTAGTCCAGATGGTATTGCCGTTATGGGGCATCCCGGCGACGAGGCGTACCGCGCAGCGGTTGATGAAGCTGAATCTAAGGGTATTATCGTAACGGCGCAGAATGTGCCGCTGAGCGACTTGCAAGCGCAGTACGGTTCAAATGGCTTTGGCTATGTTGGCGCGTTCCAGTACGGCGCGGGTTTCGCGCTGGCGCAGGAAGCCGTAAAGCGCTTTGATCTGAAGGCAGGCGACCGGGCGTTCCTGTGGGGTTTGCTCTCGCAAGCAGGTCGTGGTGAGCGTACACGCGGCGTCAAGGAAGGTCTGGAACAGGCTGGTCTGGTCGTTGATTATCAAGAAATCGACTCGGCGACCAACTCTGACCCGGCAGCGGGTATCGCCACCTTCACTGGTTACGTTTCGGCTAATCCGGATGTCAAGCTGGTCGTTACCGATCATGGTAACCTGACCGCCTCACTGCAAACACTGCTCGAAGCGGCAGGCAAAGGCCCCGATGACGTCTTCACTGCGGGCTTTGATCTGTCTCCGGCAACCGTAGTCGCGATTCAGGGCGGCTGGACCGACCTAGTGATCGACCAGCAGCAGTATCTGCAGGGTTATTTGCCCATTCTGCAAATCTGCCTGTCCAAGAAATACAAGTTCTCCGGCTTGACGGTGGACACCGGCGCGGGTTTTGCCAGCAAGGACAACATTGATGTTCTGGCTCCGCTGGTGGAACAGGGTATCCGCTAAACAATAACCCTTCTGTACGGAAGGGCAATACTGGGGCGGGCCGCCATATGTGGCCCGCCTCTGCAAAAAATTACTTCTTAAGGGATGTAAAAATATTATGGAGCAGTACCGTCTCGAACTGCGGAATGTGTCGAAGTCATTTGGTGAGGTGAAGTCTCTGCGGGATGTCAATTTCCGTGTCGGTATGAACGAAGTAGTCGGGCTGTTGGGTGACAACGGCGCTGGCAAATCTACACTAATCAAAATCATCACAGGTTATCATCAACCGGACAGCGGCCAGATCCTGTTCAAGGGGGTTCCAGTGGATCACCTGACCGTACCGCGAGCGCGCCAGCTTGGTGTAGAAACCGTATATCAGGAACGGGCGCTAGCCGACCAGCAGAATCTGTGGCGCAACATCTTTATGGGGCGCGAACTGACCACCCGTTTTGGTTTTCTAGATGTGAAACGCATGCGTGAGGAAACCAACCGTCTGATGCTAGGCGAATTGGGTTTTACCTCATCGGCTGTCACACCTTCTTCGGCGATCAAGGGCTTTTCCGGCGGCGAAAAGCAGGGCGTGGCGATTGTGAGGGCACTCTATTTTCAGGCGGAATTAATTGTCCTCGACGAGCCTACAATGGGGCTTGCCCTGAGTGAAACACACAAGCTGTTGAATTTCGTACGTGAAATTAAACGCGCAGGTAAATCCGCTATTTTCATCGACCACAATGTATTTCATGTCTATGAAGTCGCTGACCGCATTGTGCTGTTGGATCGGGGAACGGTGGCGGGTGAATTCCGCAAGGAAGACCTGACGTTGAACGAGCTGCTTGATAAGATGCAGCATGTTGCCGATACTGGAAGCCTTGACTGAGGACGGATATTGATATGACACAGAAAACACTCGATTCACAGTCTTTCAATTTCCGCCGCTTTGGCCGACAGAACGGTTTGCAAATCGGCATTGTCGGCGTGATGCTGGTGCTGTGGCTGTTTTATATGTTGCGCGCGCCGGAGACTTTTGGCCAGCAGAACATTTACCGTGCGTTCATGCAGAGCGTACCGTTTTTCGGCATCGTCGCGCTACCGTTGACCATGCTGGTCATCGCCCGCGAAATCGATTTGTCCTTCCCGTCCATTATGGGTATTTCAGTTACAGTATTTGTGATGATTTATCAGACAAATGGTGATGCGCTTTTGGGATTCATCGCGGCACTGGCGGCAGGTTTTCTGGTTGGACTGACTAACGGTCTGATCGTTGTCTACATCGGCATGCCATCATTGATCGCCACTATCGGCACGCAGTTCTTCTGGCGCGGGCTAATTCAGGTCTTGACGAACGGGCGCAGTTTCCCGTTGAACCAATTACGTGACACCGCCTTCCGCAATATTCTGGTGGGTAAGCTGTTTGACTTCATCCCTATGCAGATGATCTGGATGGTATTGATTGCTATCGCCGTGTGGCTCTTGTTGAACCGCCATCGCTTTGGGGCACATGTGTACCTCATTGGCGACAATGAAAACAGTGCTCGCCTGATGGGCGTGAACGTTAATCGAGTGCGGTTGCTACTGTTCGCCCTAGTGGGTCTGGCTTCGGCCTTTGCTGGCACGCTCACAGCGGTGGATATTAGTAATTTCTTCACCAATTTGGGCGAAGGCTTCTTGCTCATCGGTTTGGCGGCAGTTTTTCTGGGCGGTACATCGGTATTCGGTGGTGTGGGATCGGTCTTTGGTACCTTCGTGGGCTGCTTCATCATTGCCTCCATCCAGCCCGCCGTCGTCGCGATTGGCTGGAGTGGTTTCACCACGCAGGTGATCTATGGCTTCATCATTGTGCTATCGGTCGCTATGCATACCCTGTTACGCAAGCGGCTGACATAACTTCCCACAAATTCAGATAGAATAGGTACACACAGACAAACGACTAAATCGTTTTTCTGTGTGCGTCCATTTCCTTCGCTACTCTTTTGAATGGAATACCACGGCAATTGCTGAATCCGGTAGGATGACCGATACTAGTCAAAATCCTATTCAAGGAATATTTTTTAATGTTCAACCGTTCCACCAGTAACCGCCTTCTAACCACTTTGTTCGTTGCCCAAAGCATGTTTTCGGCGTCGCAGATCGCAATCGCGACCCTGATTGCCATTGTGGCGGCGAAGCTGGCAGGAGCCGAAAGTGTGGCGGGTATGCCCACGACGACCATGACTTTTTCGCAGGCCTTGATGGCGGTGCCCATTGCCCTCCTGATGGGGCGCTTTGGGCGGCGCATCGGTTTGACGTTGGGCTATGGGTTGGGGGCGCTGGGGGGATTACTGGGTTTGGCAGCAATAATGGATGGACAATTTGTTTTACTGTTGTTCAGCGCAGCGCTGCTGGGCATGTCGCGCGCTAGCACCGAGCAGGGACGCTTTGCGGCGGGTGAAATATTCCCGGAAACAGAACGTGCGCGCATGATCGGGCGTTTGGTTTTTGCAGGCACAATCGGAGCGGTAGTAGGCCCGGTGCTGGTCTCGCCCAGCGGACGGCTGTTAGAGTCACTTGGTCAAAGTGCCGATATGGGGCCGTGGGCAGTTGCGCTATTCTTTAACATTTTGGCCGCGTTGCTCATCTTTTTACTGCTGCGCCCTGATCCTTCGTTGATCGCCCGCCAGATAGTCGTTCAGACGGCCGATGTTGACGCGCCGAAGCAAACAGCCCGTCCATTGGTGACGCTGCTCATGCAACCACGTGTGCAGCTTGCTATCATTGCGGCGCTGGTCAGCCAATCGGTGATGGTCATCCTCATGGTGATGACACCTCTTTATATGGATCACAACCATCATGGGCGCGATACCATCTCACTAGTGATTTCGATGCATACGCTGGGCATGTATGGTTTGTCGGCAGTGACCGGTTATCTGATTGACCGCTTCGGGCGTATTCCGATGCTGTTCGCCGGCGCGGGGATCATCATTTTGTCAGCATTACTATCCCCCGTTTCGACGAACGAATATGTGCTAGCAGTCGCACTATTCCTGCTGGGATTGGGTTGGAATTTCGGCTATGTTTCCAGTTCGTCGCTGCTGGCGGACACCCTGCGCGGCGCGGAACGGGCGCGGGTGCAGGGCATCAATGACCTGCTGGTGTTTTTGGCAGCAGGTTTTGGCAGCCTAGGCGCTGGGCCGCTGTTTGAAAAAGGTGGTTATGCTGCCATCAGCGGCGCAGTGATTGTGCTGGCACTTGCTCTGATCGGCATGATTTTCTGGCTAGGCCGTCCGCGCCCGGAAGTCGCGACAATTGCAGCTTAATGAAAGCAAATCGACTGCTGCAACAGCTCATAATTTTTTGCCCACCCGTTTCCTCACTACCACAGAACTGACCACTGGTGAATGAAAACTTTTCATAAGGGTCTTTGGGGTCCATGAACCATCACAGAGACAATTAGAGGTTCATTGACACTGGCCTGTCATATAAAGCATTGATATAATTCCATTTCCCTCGTCCCTGAATAAACACGGAGCTACACTGATGGTCGCCACCGTCCGGCACGATCTACCGCGTACCTCGCCTGAACGTCAGGGCGTGGCGTACTCTGCCATTCTTCAGTTTGTCGAAGCCCTCGAAAGCCAAATACACGAGATCCACAGTTTTATGATGCTGCGGCACGGCAGTGTCATTGCCGAAGGCTGGTGGTTGCCATATGCTCATCAACATCCCCACTTGTTGTTTTCACTTAGCAAGAGTTTTACCTCAACGGCTGTTGGACTGGCGATCACTGACGGACACTTCTCGATAGATGATCCGGTTCTCTCCTTCTTCCCGGAGGACACACCCGATGAAGTGAGTGACTTGCTGGAAGCGATGCGCGTGCGGCATCTACTGTCGATGTCAACAGGGCATGAAGTTGATACGTGGTCGTATATGGTTGAGCGATCAGACGGCAATTGGATAAAAGGTTTTCTGGATGTGCCCGTTTTGCATGCACCGGGATCGCACTTTCTCTACAACACCGGGGCGACGTACATGCTGTCAGCAATTGTGCAGAAAGCGACGGGCATGAAGCTGATTGACTATTTGCAACCACGACTGTTTGAGGCGCTGGGTATTGAGAACGCCACATGGGAAGAGTCGCCGCAAGGGATTACAGCAGGTGGCATTGGACTGAGCCTCAAAACAGAAGATGTCGCCCGCTTCGGCCAGCTTTATCTGCAACAAGGCATGTGGCAGGGCCGTCAGCTTTTGCCAGCAGGTTGGGTCAAAGCCGCGACCACCTCCCAGGTTTATAAGAGTACCGGGATGCAAATTGATTGGACGCAAGGCTATGGCTATCAATTCTGGTGCTCCCGTCATGGCGCGTATCGGGGCGACGGTGTATTTGGTCAGTATTGTATCGTCATGCCGGAACAGGACGCTGTTCTAGCGATTACGAGTGGCATGGATATTTTTGACATGCAGGAACCGTTGAATCTGGTCTGGGACATATTACTTCCGGCTATGCGCCCTGACCCACTTCCCGACGACACAGCAGCCCACACTATATTGGCTGACAGGTTGTCAAAGCTGGCAATGCCAGTAGTACAGGGTCAGGCTGCATCTCCGCTTGCATCACAGGTGTCTGGTCGAACGTATGCGGTAGATAGCAATGCCTTGAACATCGAAACGATGACCCTAGATTTCACCGATTCAGGCTGTACGGTCAGGCTCAAGACAGCGGTGGGTGAGGAGATCATTCCCGGCGGGTATGCTGCATGGCTGTCCGGTGAGACCACCTTATTTAGTCAACCCTTGTTGTTTGATCGCACGCCCACGGCTGCCAGCGGCGCATGGACAGCCGAAAACATCTTTACGATGCTTGTTCGGCTTTATCAGACACCCTTCTTTTACACCTTTGTCTGTCATTTCATCGGAGATGAGATGATGGTCGAAATACAGGTCAATGTATCACTGGAATCAATGGAACCACTGCTGCTGACAGCACATTCCACATGAAAATTCATCCAGTAGGGTCGCCAACTGTGTTTTGGCGACTTTCACCCGTTTGCCAGACCTAAACGCCATCTCCTAGCCCTTTTTTGCGCGGCTTGTTCCCTCTGCACTACAATGACTGGCAACTAATAATTGGTGAATGGTAACTCTCCCGATGGTTGATGTGTTTATTTCCTATTCGCGCAAAGATGCGACCTTCGCCCGCAAACTAGTGGATGCGCTGGACGCGGCTGGGCGCGAGTCATGGGTGGACTGGGAGGGCATCCCCTACAGCGCCGACTGGTGGCGGGAAATCTGTGTGGGGATTGACGCTGCTGAATCTTTCGTGTTCATCATCAGTCCGGATTCGCTGGCCTCCGAAGTGTGCAACCGCGAGTTTGACTACGCTCATGCTAATGCCAAACGCATTATTCCGGTCATGCACCGCACCATAGACGACAAAGACATAGCTGGGGAGTGGTTCGAAAAAGAATGGGAAGCGACCGCCCGCCAGAATTGGACTGAACTCAAAAAACTCAACTGGTTGTTCTTCCGCGATAATGACGACTTTGATAAAGCCTTCGCCGCTCTCATGGCAACGGCAGAGCAAGACCCTGAACATGTCCGTACCCATACCCGCTTGATGGTACGCGCCCGCGAATGGGACGCCAACGGGCGCAAAGCGGCCTATGCCCTGCGCGGTGAGGACTTACGCGAAGCTGAAATCTGGTTGGCAGCGGGTGCACGCAAACAACCTGCTCCTACCCAACTGCACACCGACTACCTGACCGCCAGCCAACAGGTGCAAAAGGATGAGCAGAAGCGCGCCCGCAACTTGACACAAGCTCGTTTCGGGCTGGTGCTGGCGATAGCCCTGATGGCGGTGCTGGGCGTTGTGTTCCTGAATGTGCGCAATAACGAGCAGGCCGTGGCAGCCGCTACGCTGGCGGTGCAGGCAACCGCAGTGGCGCACAACTTGGAGCAAGCGCAAAGTCTGGCGTGGGCAGCGAACGCTCAGGAACGCTATGCGGTGCACGATCCATTCACCGCGCTGGCGCTGATCGTGGAGGCCAACCGTTACCCTGACTCGCCTCAACTGGCACAGCGGGCGCTGGAAAATATCGCCTATCCGCCCGGCCCGCGTCGTACGTTTATTGGACATTCTACATATCCAGAGACAGGTGTATATAGCGCGGCCTTCAATCAGGATGGCTTGCGTCTTATTTCCGGCGGGGATAGTGGCGAACTGATTTTATGGAACGTGGACAGAGGGCAGGAAATCCGCCGCTTTGAGGGCCATTCCAGCCGTGTTCTCACCACAGCCTTTAGTCCAGATGGTGCGTCAGTTCTCTCAGACGGGGATAATTCTGAACTGATCCTGTGGGATGTGGAAACGGGCGCGGAAGTCCGCCGTTTGAAAGGTCACACTGGCAGCGTCAACAGCGCCGCGTTCAGCCCGGACAGCGCGAACATCATCTCGGCAGGCGAGAATGGCGAACTCATCCTATGGAATGTTGCGACGGGCGACGAAATCCGCCGTTTGAATGGTCACACGGGCAGCGTCAATAGTGCTGTCTACAGTCCGAATGGCGCGAGCATTATCTCGGCGGGCGAGAATGGCGAACTCATCCTATGGGACGTGGCAACCGGTGGAGAAGTTCGCCGCTTCAGCGGGCATACCGAAAGTGTGCACAGCGCGGCCTTCAGTCCAGACGGCACAACCATCCTATCGTCTGCATCGGGCAGCGAACTGATTTTGTGGGACGCAGCGACGGGTGATGAAATCCGCCGTTTTGAGGGTCTTGACGCGGGGGCAGCGGTGTTCAGTGCAGACTTCAGTCCTGATGGGCTCAACATCATCTCTGGCGGTGGCGATGGTGCTGTGGTGTTATGGGATGTGCAGAGCGGGCGACAAATCCACCGCTTTGACATGCAAATAAATGGTGTTCCGGTTTTCCGCGTGGCCTTCCACCCGGACGGCATGAGCGTGATTTCCGCTGGTTATCAGGGCACACTGCTGCTTTCCGACGTTACGAATGGGCAGGAAATCCGCCGTCTGCGCGGTTTTGACGACAGCCAGTGGGTAGGTGCGCTGGCTTACAGCGCTGACGGTCACACCATCCTCGCGGGCGGCAGCGACAGCACGCTCATTTTGTGGGATGCGGACAGCGGGCAGGAAATCCGCCGCCTACAGGGACATAATGGCAGCATCACCAGCGCCGCCTTTAGTCCAGACACTCATTCGCTGGTTTCGGCTGACGAATTCGGCAGTATCATCCTGTGGAACGTGGACACGGGCACGATCATTCAGCGCATTGACGCAGGCAGTGTAAACGCCCTCGCATTCAATCCCGACGGAAGCAGTTTCGTTTCTGCGGGTTATGAGGATCAACTGGTGCTGTGGGACGCGGCGACAGGTGCGGAAATCCGCCGCTTCAGCGGGCATTCCGAAGGGATCTACAGCGTGGCGTTCAGCCCGGACGGACAGCAGCTTCTTTCCGGCGGCACGCGCGGTGAGTTGTATCTGTGGGATGTGGCTACGGGTCAGCAGATTCGCCAGTTCATAGGACATAGCGTCACCGAAGCGAACGCCGTGTTGCAGGCTGTCTTCAGCCCTGACGGCAGCACAATTTTGTCGGGCGGTACATTAGGCGAGCTCATTCTGTGGGATGCATCCAGCGGAGAAGAAATACACCGCTTCAACGGGCACGGTGTCAATGTCTACAGTGTGACCTTCAACCCGGATGGCACGCTTTTGGCATCCGGGGGAGACGATGGCGAGTTGTTCCTGTGGGATGTCGCCAGCGGGCAGCAGGTGCGCCACTTCAACGGACACAGCCAGCGTGTGATGCGGGTGATCTTCAGTCCCGATGGCGATATGCTGCTGTCGTCCGGCGACGCTGGCGAAGTCATCCTGTGGCGCATTGACACGCTCGACGAACTGATTCAGTGGACGCTTGCCAACCGCGCAGTGTCCACACTGACCTGCGACCAGCGCCAGTTGTACAACGTCACTCCCTTATGTGTGGATGGCACGCCACCCGCCCTCACGCCTTAGCCAAATCTGTTTTTGCGCGGCATGTCATCTGTGGTCTACAATCCTATAAACCATCAACTATGCCTATGGCCCGTGACATCTTCATCTCCTACTCGCGCAAGAACAAAGACTTTGCCTTACAACTGGTCAAGGCCCTCAAAGCCAAAGGTCACGAAGTCTGGATTGACCTCGACGAAATCCCGCCATCTGCCGAGTGGTGGGCGGAGATCAAGCGTGGCATAGATGAAGCCCAACTTTTCGTCGTCATCCTCACGCCCGAATCAGGGTCTTCGCCCATTTGACCTTTGAAAATGATTATTTTTATTTACTTATCCAATCAGATAAGACTTATTTTGATTTAGGTTGTTTGAAATTTTCCTGTGAAAACCACTGTGAAATTCTTGTAATCAGATTTGACAAAGGTGGTACCAAATCCAACATCCTATTGTAATACTTTTGTAGTGCTGTTTGTGAAAACAGACCAGAATAAGCTAGTATAAATGATGCCACTATTAACACAAAAATCAACGCAAATATGAAAATAACAATCAGTGATAGGATGTCAGCACCAATAAATTTGAAAACTAAAGTTAGGATTATCACAGGAGCACTGATAATTATTAATGCAACAAATACCACCTTAAAAGAAATCTCCCTGTTTTTCATTGAGCCATCTTTCTTCTCAGTATTCTGATGCGACCCCATTCTATTTCTCACTGTTTCAACTTGTTTAAGAATTTCATACTCTCTAACCAATTGAGTCCAAATACCCTTCAATCGAACGCTTTTAGTGATTTCTATTGAGAAGGTTAGTGCGTTGTCGATCTCAATTAACCAGTTGATTTTTTGTGAAAATGAATTTGTTATATCATCACCTAAAATTCGTAACAATAGCAATCGGGAGTAGGCAATTTGCGCTAATCGTAAAGTTGAATATTCTTCTCTATAGCTTCTGATATCCTTTGAACCAGTAAAACAAATCACTATACCTTGTTTGTCAACAAAAATATTCTCAATCTTCTTTTTGATCGAAACGTCTTTATCCAATACACGTTTCACCAATTCTGCGTCCAAATATTCCCATTGACTATGACGAGTGATAATTCCAACTAATTCTTGTGAACTTTGTTCGACAAATGATTCGAATTTATTGGCATCTTCTATCCCAATTACGGTGTTCGGAATTATTAACCTTTTATCCTCTACTTCATATCTAGTGCGTTGTTTTAAGGGAGTAGGATGATCCCAATCTTCTAACATACGAATTAGACGACTTAAATATAGGTAAAGGTTATTGTTGCCTTTCGGAAGGAATGCTATGTGATTTATATCTGTTACGGACAATTCACATATTATTGGTTTGGTTCTTATCTCTATAAGAAATATATTAGGTTCAAACAGGAATAGCTCAATTGTGTACTCGAATTGTATCACTTGTCCCCGAATATTAATTTCGTCATAGAAACTGCGATGAAACTGTTTGTGCCCACGTTTTTTTTGAGCATATACTCGCATTTCCTGAATGGCTGGCCCTGTAAGATCTATTTTTTCAGGAATTACTGGAAAACGCTTGTAAGATTGATCAATTGCGTCAATTAGGTTCTGCACATTCAATTTACTTGAAAGCTTGAAACTATTAGATTTAAGTAATTTTTCCAGTGTTGTAAATGGTTTGTCAAATTGTTGGAGAGAATTCACACAATGGAATATATTCCATACGAATTGGAATCGTGCTTCAAAAAATGACACGGTTCTTCCTTTGAATTGTGATAAAGGTGCGATGGGGGAGTTGAACCCCCATCTTTCGATAGCCTATTACTACCGCTGCTCTGCCGTTGAGCTAAATCGCAAGTAAATTATACAATACTTGACACTATTTAGGGCAGAGTCGTCTCGTCTAGGGTACTAAGAATCCGTTCCCACCCTCACCTGCGACCAGCGCCAACTTTATCAGGTCACACCCTTATGTGTGGAAGGCACGCCTCCTGTTCTCACACCCCATCAAACGTGGACACCCAGCCCTGTGGCGACGATGGCATTAACGCCCACCCCCATGCCTTAGAATAGGGCGTGACGACACGCAGGTCGTCCCTATCATTACCACCCAAAGTATCTCTCTTTGTTTCAAATGTCTCAGCTTATCGCGTTTGCAGCGACTTCCTGAAGCTCGTCAGCACATCCAGCCCGCTGTCCGTCACCACCACGTTGTCCTCAATCCGCACCCCGCCCAGCCCCGGCACATAAATGCCTGGCTCAATGGTGAAGGCCATGCCCGGCTCCAGCAGGTCGGTCACACCCTCGGCAATTTGCGGGATTATCTCATGTCCCGCCAGCCCCAGCCCATGCCCGGTACGGTGAATAAAATACTGCCCGTAGCCCGCCGCGTTGATGACATCCCGCGCTGCTTTGTCCACGTCGCCCATCGCCACGCCCGGCCCGCCGACCTTCAGCGCCGCTTCGTTAGCCGCTTTCACCGTGTCGTAAATCTTGACCATCTCCGCCGTTGGTGTACCGAGGCAGAATGTCCGTGTAATATCCGCAGGATAGCCCGCATAACGCCCACCGTAATCAATCAACAAGAATTCATCCTTGCCCAGTACCCGGTCAGTCAACATACCATGCGGCAAAGCACTGTTCGGCCCGGTCTGCACCAGCGGTTCAAAGGCCGCCCCTTCGCTGCCCAATGCGCCCATTTCCTCGCTCAAACGGGTCGCAATCTGCCGTTCGGTCATACCCGGCTGCACCCACGCCAGCAACTTGTCCAACGCCGCCTCACTGATCTGGCAAGCCCGGCGCATGAATTCCACCTCGTCCGGCATTTTCTGCGCCATGATGCCGATGATGTCGCGTTCGATGGCGTTGACTTTCATGCTGGAGTCAATGCGGTTGAATTCCAACCACTCGGTTACGCGCATGGTCAGCCCGTCCACCGCCAGTGTTGACCCTTTCAGCCCTAGTTCTTTGACCGCCTGCTCGAACGCCCCACTGTAGCCGTCGGTGTCGCTCCAGCCGAAGGCTCGCCCTTCCAGATCAGGACGGGCATTGAGCTTGGGTATTTCCAGGTTGGGAATAATGAACGACAGGTGTCCATCCGGGCTGAGTAAGGCCAGCACGGGACGTTCACTGAGGTGAAATTCCAGCCCGGTGAAGTACACCATGTTCCAGCCAGGTACGAGTACCACCGTTTTGCCATTCGCCGCCTGCCGCAGCTTGTCCAGCCGCGCCTGATAATCCACTTTGAGGCTCATGTTGACCTGCTTTCTGGGTAATTACGTGCAAATTTTGGGGGGAATTATAGCGGGTTTTGGAGGTGGACAAGTAGAATTGGTATGTTGCTCGTTAAGGTTTTGTTGGACAAGGCTGCCAGGCGTAAGAAAATTCTAAAACTTGATCAGCAACTTTATGCTGATTATCCCCATTTGCATCCATCACATATAAAGAATTGCCATTGCCTTCCCGTGTGGTTTGAAAAGCAATGTGTATCCCAGTTGGAGACCAAATCCCTCCTGAGTCGTTTCCAAAATGGAGCGTAAGGTCACGCAAATTCCCACCATTAGAGTCAGCTAGAAGGATTTCAAGATTTCCGCCGCGATTTGACCAAAATAATATTTCAGAACCGATAGGAGACCATTGCGGTTGGACATTCATATTGGTCTCGTCTGTTAATTGTTGAAGATTCTGCCCCTCGACATCAACGGTATATATTATCTGCTTGGTATTATCAGCATCAGTTCTTGCTCCGAACGCAAGATATTTATTATCGGATGACCAAGAAATAGCATTTATCTCTGATTGAGCATCAGGAGCGTCAATGGAAACCACACTACGTTGAATTAGATCGACAATAGCGATCTGTGAACCATTTTCCTGTTGAGACGCAAAAGCGAGTTTTCTACCGTCTGGAGACCATTCAGATAGATAGTTGTGGGCTGAATTATTCGAAAGGTTTGTTAAGTCACTTCCATCGACATTAACCACGTAGATTTGTCTGTTACCAGAACCGTTATCATTACGAGTTGATTCAAATGCTATATGTAATCCATCAGGTGACCACTTTGGGTAAACATCTTCGGCTTCATTATTTGTCAAATTTCTAAGACTTTCACCATTCGTGTTTATTATGTATATCTCCCGATTGCCATCTCGCAAGGACGTAAAGGCAATTTGTGAGCCATCTGGCGACCAACTTGGTGATCTGTTGTAGCCAATGGTTTGGGTAAGATTTTGTGTATCTTTTCCCATCATATCCGTCACATAAATATCCGATTTGTCATTCACATAATCAGATATATATGCGATTTTCAGATTTTCATCACTGCATTGAGTTTCTTCTTGAGCAGCAATAATGGTAGAAGGAAGGCGAAATAACACCACTATTCCCAGCATAATTGCTACTGAAAGTATCCTACTCATATTTTCCTGCCTAAACTCTCTTTGAGCATCTCTCATCATAACACTTAATCGACTCACGGGAACTAAACCGCCACCACCCGCGTCTTACCACCAGAATGCAACGCTCACTAGCTTCTGGAGGTCGGACATGAACACAAAAATTTTTCATTCTTTTAGGCGGACAGGACACGTCCTGTCCCTACTGATTGTGTTATTAATGATCGTCGTCCCGGCTGCGGCGCAGGATGTCTTCTGCCCGACGCCGCCCCCTTGCCCCACCGACGGCCCCTGCCCGCTGATGCCGGAATGTATGCCCACCCAGCCCGGTGTCTTCACCAACCCCGAATGGCTGCGGATTGACCATCACCGCGTCAGCGTCAGCATCAACAACCAGATCGCCACCACTAGCGTCGATATGGAATTCGTCAACGAAGGCAACGCGCTGGCGGAAGGCACTTTTGTCTTCCCGCTACCCGGTGGCGCATCGGTTGACCAACTGACCATGTTCATCAACGGCGTGGCGATTGATGCCAAGATTCTGCCGGCTGAACAGGCACGCAGTGTCTACAATGAAATTGTGCGCCAGTACCGCGACCCGGCCTTGCTGGAATACATCGGCAGCAGCGCTATTCAGGCTAATGTCTTCCCCATTCCGCCCGGCGAATCGCGCAAGATTGAAATCCGCTACTCGCAAATTTTGGAAGCGGAAAATGGCCTGCTGCATTATGTTTATCCGCTGAAGGTCACTGACTTACTCAGCCCGCGCCCGGTGGACAGCCTGAGCGTGCGTGTGGAAGTCAACAGCAATGACCCGATCAGCAACGTGTATTCACCCAGCCACCCGATCGCGCTCAGCCGCAACGGCGACAAGGCGTTTGTGGCCGGATACGAGGCTGGTGCGGTTCTCCCCAGCGACGACTTCAGCCTGTATTACGGCATCGCTACTCAGACGATCAACGCCAACCTGCTGACCTACCGTGAAAGCGCCAATGAAGACGGCTTCTTCATGCTGCTGGTGCAACCACCGATTACCCTGAACTCCAATGAAGCCATCGCCAAAGATGTGATTGTGGTGCTGGATCAATCCGGCAGCATGTTCGGCGACAAGTGGGACCAGGCACGGCTGGCAGCAGAATATGTCCTCAAGAAGCTCAACCCTTCAGATCGCTTCAATGTGGTTTTGTTCAGCACCGGCTGGCGCACCTACAGCAACCAGATGGAAGCTCCAGCACAAGCGCAGGGCGCTATTGACTGGGTACGCGGACAGGAAGCGGTTGGCGGCACGGACATCAACGGTGCGTTGACGACGGCCCTCGACATGGCTGATAAAGAACGCCCCACCACCATCCTGTTCCTGACGGACGGGTTGGCAACCGAAGGCACAACGGATACACCCGCTATCCTTGAGAATATCAAGAATGCCGCCCGCCCCAACACCCGCATCTTCACCTTCGGCGTAGGCGATGATGTGGACACGGTGCTGCTGGACTCGATTGTCAAAGACCAGCACGGCGCAGGCTCGTATGTGCGCCCAACAGAACGCATAGATGAAGAAGTCGCCAGCCTGTACAACAAGATCAGCGCTCCTGTGCTAACCAATATCACACTGGATATGGGCGGGCTGAATACGGGTGATATGTACCCGACCATGCCGCTGCCGGACTTGTTCGCAGGCACGCAGTTGACACTGGTCGGACGCTATCGCGGTGATGCCAGCAACCTCAGCTTTACCCTGCGCGGTAAGGTGAACGGCAACGAACAGACCTTCGTTTACAGCGGCTTCAACTTCCCCGGTCGCGCGGGAGGTGAATCTTTTATCGCTCGCCTGTGGGCCACCCGCCGTATCGGCGACCTGCTCAACAACATCCGGCTCAAGGGCGAAAATCCGGAACTGGTGGACAGCGTGGTACGGCTGAGTGTGCGCTACGGCATCATCACCCCGTATACCAGCTTCCTCATCACTGAAGATGACATCCTAACGGCTGACGGACGGCAACGCGCACAGGATCAATTTGCCGAAGAAGCGCAGAAACTTTCTAGCGAAACCACAGGCGCGGGCGCAGTCAGCGCGGCGGACTCCAGCGCAGGGTTAGCGAATGCTGAAGCACCTGCACCGCCAGCACAACAATTTGCCGCGCCGACCATGACTGCCGCAGGTACACTTGACCCCAATATGCCTGTGACAGGTGGTGAAGGTGATCGCGGTTTTGCCGACGAGATCAATCCGCTGCAAACGGTGAACGACAAGACCTTCATCCTACAAAACGGGGTATGGACGGACACAGCCTTCCAACCGGACAGCATGGAGACGCAGAAGGTGGTCTTCCTGAGCGACGAGTACTTCAACCTGCTCGACCAACATCCAGAACTGGGCGACTACTTCGCACTCGGTGACAAGGTGATTGCCGTGATTGATGGCGTGGCCTATGAGGTGGTAGCGACGTGAAGTTAGTGATAAGGTAAAGGCACGCTGTAGCGTGTCCGTAGAGGCGGTTCACTGCGAACCGCCTCTTAGTTTGCAGAGGACAATCATGATTACAGCAACCTCTTATCCAGACATCAACGATCTGCTCAATGAATTACTTGCCAACGTTCAGGTGGTACTTGGCAACAAGTTGGTCGGGTTATATCTCTACGGGTCGCTGGTGTGGGGTGATTTTGACCACGACACGAGCGATATTGATATGCTGGCGGCCACTACGGCTGATGTGGACGATGATGAACTGGAACAACTGCGGCTGATGCATGACGCGTTTGCGGGGCGCAACCCTGACTGGAGCGACCGCATTGAAGTACAGTATTTTTCACTGGATGGCCTTAAGCACTTCCGGGAAAAAGCCAGCAACATGATCAACATCAGCCCCGGCGAACCCATCCACCGGATTCAGGCGGGCATCCAATGGCTGACCAACTGGTACTTCGTGCAGGATTATGGCATCACGCTGTACGGCCCACCACCTGCTAGCTTCATCCCGCATATCGCGAAGGCGGAGTTCATTGAAGCGGTTCACGACCATGCGCTGGATTGGCGGGAGTATGTGGTACACACCAAAGAACTGCCGCAGTACCAAGCCTATGCTGTGTTGACGTTGTGCCGGGCGCTGTATACCACGCGCAACAGGGAGCAGGTCTCCAAGAAGCGGGCAGCGGAGTGGGCGATGGAGCAACTACCGGAACAGGCGGGTCTCATCCAACGGGCGATGGTGGGACGCACAGAACCGCACAACAACAGCATGACCTATGCCGAGACAGAACGGTTTGTTCATTACGTGAGTGAATTGGTGGACAACTCATAGTTCATGGTCTATAGCTGATAGTTGGGATCACATTACGGAAGATTACGATTATTGGCGGAAATGGCGAAATTGGCGACAGTGACATTTGGTTTATTTTTTGGCGGGAGTCTCCCTCAGTGCCGCGTCGGGCGTGTCATTTTTATGGCGAAATTGGCGGAAATGGCGACATATTGCCAATAAATTGTCGGCGGAGCGCCATGAGATTTGGTGCAAGAGAAGTCTTCAGCTATCAGTTGTCAGTCAACAGTTGGACTTTAGTGCGGAAAAGTATGTTCATCCGTTTAGATTAGCACAAATGTTTTTATTTGTCAATTATAATTCGGGTAGGAAATGGTTGGAAAGTCGTTTGTGAGGGGTGGGTTTCAAACCCGCTCCTTCGGATCACAGACCGGGGATGGGGGGAGCGAGTACGATGCGGAAGCCAAATGAACTGTCTCCTATAATCGGTTTGGCTGAATTGCGGAATGATGATATTGCGTGCAGCTCATTACTGAAGAACGAGCCGCCTTGTATTGTCTTATATTGACCGTTGTCAAGACTGATATCCTGGATTTTCTCATTATCATTTAGACACCATTCCCACAGATTACCTACCATGTCTAGTGCACCGCAAACTGCAACCCCATGCGGATACATTCCTACTCCAATAGCCCGTCCTAGGCCTGCTTCTGATGTATTAGAATATCCTTCTTTCCACTCACCCCAAGGATATCGCCACTGACCATATCCAGCCTGAGCAGCCCAACGCCATTCCCATTCTGTTGGTAAACGGACTGCCAACTTTTCAACTGATGTGAATCTCGCCGTAGGTAGTTTGGTGTCTAGCCATCGGCAGAATGCCACTGCCTGATACCACGAAATACTGTCGCGCGGGTTATTCACGGCTTTGATAAATTGCGTGGTTAATGTGTGGTGGGGAAACCCATTTGGCATTCCCTGCCACCAATCTGACTTCTTGAAGCCGTCTTCAGCCTCTACAAAGGCTTGAAACTGAACATGGGTCACTTGATACTTGGCGATATAGAAGGACTGAACTTTGAATGTCGTATTCTCAATTTTGATCTCACCACCGGGATTAACTGGCAGCCATAATATGTCGGGAATGCCATCTTTCACACCCACACCCAGACGGGTATCCCCAATCACACCCAGACGGTCGCCAATGTCACGGCGGCGTTGGTGAGTAGTATTTGGGTTTTCGATCTCTCGTAGCAGCCGTTCCTGCTCTGGTTCAATGAACTGCTGCACCAGCGTGTCCAGTTCAGGCTTGCGCCGTGCAATCATGTCGTGGACTGGTTTAAGACGGTTTGCACCCCAGAGATAGTCATCATCAAAGTTATTGGCTTCCCACAGTTTGGCAGACTGAGTAAGCTGGCTGTGCAGTCGCACCCAGGCGAAGTCTAAATCCAGTGCCTGCAAAAGCTCCTCAATTGATTGCTCAAAAGGAGTGGACATGGTGAAGGCCACGAACTGGATATCACTAATTTTCCCCCAGTTCTCTCGCGCCAAATTTTTCAGATTTCGGATTGTACTGATCACGCTGTCGGGCATTTCCTCATCATCAGGAATGGCTTCTATCGCTGCATCAATAGCTTTATAGGTTTCACTTTTGCCAACATCACCACAATACAGCAGCGGCACGAGACGTTTGCCGTGTTCGCGGGCGTAGTTGATTTCGGCATGGCAGTAAGGGGAACTGATGGAGTCGGGACTGATGACAAAGAGGAAGTTATCGACTTCTTCAATTCCAGTCTGGATTTGCTTCCACCATGGCGCACCAGCGGCAATGCCAGAGAGTGGTTCTTTAAGCTGGTCGAACCACGGGTCTTTGCCTTTTTGCTTCAAGGCATGCACAAGCTGCTGGACAAAATCCAAGTTGCGGCGGGAGTAGGAAATGAATACATGAGGTGCAGATGTTGGATTCATCTTCTATCAGTACCCTTTGCCGGTGGTCCCCACGCTTTCGCTATGTTGGTTTTAGGCTTAACTCAATGCTTTGATAAACATAGATGCATTATTGCTTTATTGACAACAAATCCACCTGAATATCATCTAGTAATAAGGTCGTGTCAAGCGTTCTGAATGTGATGGCGCCACTCTCAATATCTTCGATGAAAATTCGTTGCGGGAAAGGGATGTTGTTTATTCTGAACGAAACCTGGCCGCCAGATACGCGAATATCAAATACTAGCGGATAGTCACTCTTAAAAGGAAAATCTAAACTATATAGCACTTGACTGGTATTTGGCGTTAACTGTATGAACATAATTTTCTTTTGAGCCAGATCAAGAGTTACTGCCAATTTTCTGGCCCCGGTATCTCGCATATACACATATAAAGCTTTGGCATTTGATACATCGCGCGTTAGGACTTTAAACATAAGTTCATAATCTACCCATTTCTCGGAGCCAAAGGTTATTTCACCAATTCCACTATTTAGATTAAGTGCAAAGTTTCCATCGGTATTTATGAATCGCCAATCACCACTGATCTGCCAATCCGCAGGCAACTGAATATCCTCAAAATCCTCAAATACTCTAGACCCATTTGAAATAGGTGTGAGCTGGGAAGTAGGTAATGCAGGCTCGGTTGCAGTTGGTGCATTCGTTTTTGTTGGTGGAGGTGTATTTGAAGGAGCAGGTGATGGAGTATTGTGTAAGGGTATTTCCGTAGGATTTGCCACAGAGAAGATGCCCGTTGAATACACTAACCAACTCAACGCAATAATCACAATAACCGAGGCAAGGCTAGCTACAAGTCTAAACGGAAAAGTATTTCGCGATTTTGTGGGTGCGCTTTCAAATTCCTCAAGCGCCCTCTTGATTTCGAGTATGACATCACCGTAATTGTTGTCTTGGAACTCAATTGCCTGCCATTTTCGAAGATAAACAGGTAATTTTGTGCCATTAATCCGTACCGGCAGAATGGGCTTTTCATTTTCTTCAGCCGCAACAATTTCCTGATATACATAATCTGAGTCATTTGATGCGTCTGTAACGAGAACAACCATCAAATTTGAATTGAGTATGTTTCTGGTTAAGGCGTCTCTCCATTGTTGGCTGCCAACAATGCTATCCTTGTCACGAAATACGCCATACTTAAGCGCGCGTAATCGATTACTGAGTGTTTCCGCAATATCGGACGCATCTCTTCGACCATAGCTAATAAATATATTTTGCATTTGTGATCCTTTGGGTACTAGCTTAGTACCCTTTGCCGGTGGTCCCCACGCTTTCGCCGCGCTCGGCTTTGACGATGGCGACACCCGCGCTGGCACCGATACGGGTTGCACCCGCTTTGACCATCGCTTGCGCGTCACTGAGGTTGCGGACGCCGCCGGACGCCTTGACGCCAATATCGGGGCCGACCACTTTACGCATGAGGGCGACATCACCGGCTGTCGCACCGCCACCGCCGAAACCGGTGCTGGTCTTCACGAAATCCGCTCCCGCCATCTTGCACACCTGACAGGCGATGACCTTTTCCTCATCACTGAGTTTGCTGGTTTCGAGGATGACTTTGCAGATGACGTTGTGAGCATGGCAGGTTTTGACAACGGTTGCAATATCGTTGTGGAGCGCCTTCACATCACGGCTTTTGAGCACACCGATATTCATGACCATATCAATTTCACTCGCGCCGTTCTGGATGGCTAACTGGGCTTCGTAGGCTTTGACTTCGGCAGGGGATGCGCCGAGCGGGAAACCAACGACAGTACACACGGCAACATCACTGCCTTTGAGCAGGTCGGCGCACAGCGGCACATTGGTGCTGTTGACACAAACAGAGGCGAAGTGATATTCGCGGGCTTCGCGGCACAGTTGGGCGATTTCCGCACCGCTGGCATCCGGCTTGAGCAGGGTGTGATCAATGAGACGCGCCAAGCTGAGGTCGCGGGGGATGAAGCCCAAGCCAGAGGTGATACGCCCCGCGCCAGTGTTGACAAAGTGCTTAACCCGGTCGGCACATTCGCGGACGCAGCGCCCGTCTTTGCAGTCGCAGCAGTCGGGGCCGCAGGGTGACGCGTTGGTCGCAGGGGCGGAGGCGGGTTTCAAACCCGTGCCTACGGCAGTTGGCTTTGGCTCTGACTGCACTTTCGCCAGCACCTGCCGGGTAATTTCATCTACCATTTGTTCAAATTCGGCGTTCGATACACGTTTCATAGGTTAGTTTCCAGTTACCGGTTATCCGTTTCCAGTTTCTCCAAAGCAGTCCATCATTCAGAAGTTCGTTTCAGAGTAATGACAAAATATTACTTCCCGTACTTCTTCTCCACTGCGACGATTTTATCCACGCGCTTGCCGTGCCGCCCGCCGCCGAAAGGAGTCTTAAGCCATGTTTCGGCAATCTGTTTCGCCAGCGCGTTCCCGATCAAGCCTGCGCCGAGTGTGAGCACGTTGGCGTCGTTGTGTTCGCGGCTGTTGACAGCGGTGGCGTTGTCGTAGCACAGGGCAGCGCGCACTCCCGGCACTTTGTTGGCGACCATGCAGGAACCGATGCCCGCGCCGTCAATCATGATGCCGCGCCATGCCCGTCCGCTGGCGACCTGTTCGGCGACGGCCAGCGCGAAGTCGGGATAATCTACGCTATCGGTGCTGAATGTACCGCAGTCAATCACCACATATTTGCCCTGAAGCTCGGCCTTGAGCATCTCTTTCATGGGAAAACCGCCGTGATCGGCACCGATGGCAACGGTTTGTCCATCCATGGTGGTGTAGTCCGCACCGCTGGCGGGAATGAGGGTGACGCGGCGGGAAAGGGCGGTGCTCTGCGCTAGTGGTGTCACCAATGCGCCGGGCGGCAGTTGGAGGCTTCCGCCTTCTTCGACAGCATTAACCACCGACTCGTCAATCACCGGACGCGAGGTACCCTGCCCAAGCTGGCGGCGGAGCGCGGCGGCGACTGAACGGCGAAT
The DNA here is from genome assembly GCA_041390885.1 of Anaerolineae bacterium. Classification (GTDB taxonomy): domain Bacteria; phylum Chloroflexota; class Anaerolineae; order Aggregatilineales; family Phototrophicaceae; genus CFX2. The sequence goes on from JAWKPB010000020.1 coordinate 100,153, forward strand.
GGCATCTTCTTGCGACATGGTGGCTCCTGTGTTTCTGTTACTGTTGATTATAAGCCGCGCCTAGAGCACCGCGCAACGGGCCGGGCCGGGGTGGATGTGGAGGCGGAGTAAGTTCATCAAATTTACGTCAGGTCATATTAAGGTAGTGCGGGTTGCAGTGATGGCAAAAGGCCATCCCCATCGCTGGTTACAAGACCGTTTGGCTCATGACACCTACACTTTTGCTCTTGTCGTGGTCTCTGAGCAGTCTATGACTGTGTGTCAGGTTCTCAGAATTTGGCTTCTTCAGACCCCTTATTGCCCTCTGTGGGGCAATTTTCTAACAATTTCTTACTATAAATTGGTGCAATTAGCACAAAAGTACCAATTTTCGAGTAAAAACCCGCGCACATTTTGTTAAGCCATGCTAAAATACCTCAGCGTAGATACGCAAATTAGGTACTCAACTTAAGGAGACTAACAAATGGCCGTTGAATTTTATGATGTCAAGACTCGTGCAAAGGTCAAGATTGAAGACAAAGACATTGTGAAGGTCAAGATGGACACCAAGAGCGGTGCTCGCTATGCGATCAAGGGCAAGACTGCCGATGGTCGTAACCTGACCAAGTTCGTTGGTGCTGCTGACTGGGAAAAGATGAAGTATCCCGTCGGCAAGTAATTGCGATCTATGCAAAACGCAAACAGGGGGCTGCATGCCCCCTGTTTGTTTTTATGCTGATAGATGGTCAGACAGACCGGGTTACTTCTGGAACTTCGTACCGACGCCGAAAATGTTACTCGGAAGCCGGAAGCCGTGTTCCTTCAGAACATCCTCAAAGTTCGGGCGGAAACCGGACGGTTCTAACATCCCGCCACCCGCGTGTGAGTACCCATTACCGGTCTGCCCCGGTGTCTTGTAGACAAAAATATCCTGCAATGTGATATTCGAGCCTTCCATGCCTTGCAGTTCCGTGATCTGCACGATCTTGCGGCTGCCGTCTTTCAAGCGTGCCTGTTGTACGAACAGATTGACAGCCGCGGCGATCTGGCTGCGCACGACCAGAATGGGCAGATCCATCCCCGCCATCAAGCACAACGTTTCCAGACGGGCCACCGCGTCGCGCGGGCTGTTGGCATGAACCGTTGTCAGCGAACCGTCGTGACCGGTGTTCATGGCCTGAAGCATGTCCAGCGCCTCACCGCCGCGGCACTCGCCAATCACGATGCGGTCGGGGCGCATACGCAGCGAACCCTTCACCAGATCGCGGATGACCAAACGGCCTTCATTTCCATCGCCACCGGGCATCGGCGGCGCGGTTTCCAGACTAACCACATGCCGCTGCGTCAGTTGAATTTCAGCCGCATCTTCAATGGTCACGATGCGTTCATCGTCGGGAATGAACGAACTGAGTACGTTGAGCAGGGTGGTTTTACCGGAACCCGTGCCGCCCGAAACCACAATATTCAAGCGCGAAACGATGCACGCTTCCAAAAATTGGCTCACTTCGCGCGTGAACGAGCCGAAGCGGATTAGGTCATCTACTGTCAGCGGCTTGGAGGGGAACTTGCGAATCGTGATGGTTGTTCCCTTCAGCGCCGAGGGTGGCATCACCAGATGCACGCGCGACCCATCCGGCAGGCGGGCATCCACCATCGGGTTGGAACGGTCAAAAATGCGCCCCAACGGACGGACGATGCGCTGCGCTGTCCATTGAATATGGTCTTCATCGTCAAAAACCACTTCGCTTTCCGACAGTTTACCTTTTTGCTCGGCAAAGATCATATCCGCCCCAGTCACCATGATTTCCGAAATGCCTTTGTCCTGCACCAGCGGCTCTATCGCGCCGAAGCCCAGTAGGTCATTCAGGATGGCTTCCTTCAATTCCTCAAATTCATCTGCCTGAAGTTGCAGGCCGGCCTTTTGCAGGACGGTCTTCAAGCGGCTGATGATGATGTTCTCTTTTTCAACATCACCGCGCGTCCATTCATCCGCCTCGTCTGCCGAAGCCAGCAGTTTGGAACGGTATTGTTTACGAAGCTGTGCCACTCTGGACGAAGTCCGCTGCTTGGCTGGCGGCACATATCCTTCATGTGATTTTTCTTCAGCCTTCTGTTCGACCTTTATCGGCATGGGCGGTGGGGCTTTTTCAGCGACTGCTGATACGCCATCATATCCGTTGCCGTTATCGCGTTTGCCTAATTGTTCATTACGACGCTGTAAAAAAGACATATGTTCACCCTTTGAGCGAAACGTTCTATACATTTCAGTCTAAGGGATGATTGATTGAGGAATCACAAAGATTTTTAATTCCCATGTTAATTTAACAAGGAAAGCGAAGAGGATTTTGCAGAGCGTGAGCTACAGACTGGAGCAATCAGTCTGCCAGTTCACTTGTGGATGCAGTAAGGGGAATTTAGCGCTTGGCGCGTTTGGAAACCGCGGGAACGGTCGTCAGCGTGGCCTGACCGGGGCTGTAAACGCGCGTACCGCAGTGGGCGCACACCTTCTCAAGTCCGGACTGAATCCACATGGTGGGCCGGTGGCAGTAGCGGCAGGAGTCCTTCATGCTCTCAGCATAGTGGTTGGGGGTATAACGATCACTCATCATCGTACTTTATTTGATCCTCGAACGACTAAATCTTCCGATGGTATTCACAATGTAGGCAAGTTTCCTTGCAACTACCTTACGATATATCTCTTAAACATGAAGATATATAGGGATTCTGTTAAACAATTTGAGGTAATAACTGTTAAATTACGCTAAAATTTCAAGCCTGTTGTTCAGAGTCGCCAAAAAAATGCCCACATCGATTCGTCACGCCCTAAACGCCGCCCGTGCCCGTATTCAACCTGTCTCCGACTCTGCCGGCTATGACGCGCAGGTGCTGCTGGGGCGCGTGCTGGGTGTTGATCGGGTTTATTTGTTGGCTCACCCTACCGATGAACTGACCGATGAGCAACAGGAGCAGTTTGACGAATGGGTGGAACGCTGCGCCACCGGTGAACCGCTGGCCTACATCATCGGGCAGCGCGCCTTTTACGACCGTGATCTCTTTGTTTCCACGGCTGTGCTGGTGCCCCGCCCGGAAACCGAACTCCTGTTGGAAATGGCGCTCAAGTTTGCCCACTCGCACTACGGCTGTACCGCCGTTGATGTCGGCACGGGCAGCGGGGCGCTGGCTGTTATCTTCGCTGCCCACCAACCGGCCTCAACGGTATATGCTACAGATGTGAGCCCCGATGCGTTGGAGGTCGCCCAATACAATGCCGAGACCCAGCACGCTTCCGTAACCTTTTACCGGGGGGATTTGCTCGCTCCGCTGTTGGAACGTGGGCTTCAGGTTGACCTTATCATGGCGAACCTACCTTACATTCCCAGCCGTGTGGTGGATGAACTGCCGGTTACGCGCCACGAACCGCGTTTGGCGCTGGATGGAGGAGCCGATGGGCTTGATCTCGTGCGGCGCTTGCTCCAGCAGGCACAGCAGGTCATCCTCTCCGGTGGCTTAATGCTGTTGGAAATTGGTTACGATCAGGGGGCAGCCGCTGCCGCACTGGCGCAGTCTCATTTCCCGACGGGAGGCCCTTGTGACCGTCACTAAAGATTATGCTGATCTAGACCGTATTGTGTCGATTAAGCTGCCGGAGTAAGTGACGAGTACCAGAAATGATGCCGCCAGTCTGGTTTAGGGACTGGCGGCATACCGTTGGGGAGTCGGGAAATAGCGAGTTGTTGCTTTATCACCGATCTATGTTTTACTTTAATTGAAGTTGGCTTGCGCAATCCTTAAGAGTTATGAAATTTACGTGAAATTTACGTTTGGAGGAAATTGTTCATGAAAAACATACTGTGCTACGGCGACTCGAATACATGGGGCTGCCCACCGCTGGAAGGCTGGCCCATCACCAATGTTCAGCGCTATGGCCCGGACGTGCGCTGGGGGAGCGTCATGCGCACTACGCTCGGCGACGGTTATTGGGTGGTGGAGGAAGGTTTGAACGGACGCACCTCCGTTTGGGATGACCCGGTGGAAGGTGAGTTCCGCAAGGGCAAGACTTACCTGCTGCCCTGCCTGCTCAGCCACGCGCCGCTTGATCTGGTGATTCTTATGCTGGGCACCAATGACTTGAAGCACCGCAACGGTCTTTCAGCATGGGATATTGCCAGCGGGGCGGGCGCATTAATTGATGTCATCCAGTCCAGCGCCAGCGGCCCCAGTGACAGCGCCCCGCGCGTACTCTTGCTCTGTCCTCCGCCTATCGGCAAGCTGACGATCTTCGCCGAGATGTTCACGGGTTCAGAAGCCACGTCGCGCCAGCTGGCGCCCCACTACCAGCAGGTCGCCCGCGATAAAGGTTGTGAATTTCTGGATGTGGGACAGGTGATTAGGTCCAGCGACCGCGACGGGATTCATTTCGAAGCGGCTGACCAGCAAAAGCTGGGACGGACGGTGGCAGAACGGGTCAAGCAGATACTGGGATAATCGTCCTACAAGCATTAAAAGTCCCATGCTTGCCCACAGCCGAATTGCACTCTACAATAAAAGTATCAGCTATTTTTTCCCCAACACAATCAGGTTGGCGCATGAGCAAACAGCAGGATGTAACGGTTCGTTTAGATGACCGTGTTCGGTTAATGTCGGCAGTCTTAGCCGTCACCGATTGGCCACAAAAGTCACAAGATCGCAAGCCGCATGGCACGCATGCCCACAGCCGCGCTACGCGTAAATTTTTGGAGCCTGTCAAAGATCATGGTGCAGTGCAGGCTTTACAAGAACTGCTCGACAGTGGTGCGCCGTTGGAAGCAGCCTTTGCCTTCGCCCTCCAGCTGCACTGGCCAGCTATCGAAGCCGACGAACTGCCTGCGTGGGCGCCCCCCCGCTGGGACGAAAAGCTGCGCGACTTTTACAACCAGTCCAATCTGGTGACGTGGTGGCAGACCGAAGACGCAGTCTGGCAGGGGGCTCTGCACCAATCCGAGAAAATGTTTGAGGCGGTGACGTTCAAAAACACCCTCCAACCCTTTTTTGGCGAAATCCCTGAAAAGCTGGTGTTTATCCCCAGTGTCTCTTATCCCACCGATATGGAGATTGCGCTGCGCTTCAACAATGAACTGGTGTGCATCGCCCCGCCGCGTTTGGCGTGGGGTGACAGCCCGCCGTGGCCCTTTGACGAAGACCCCGGTTATATCTACCGTTCGGCGCTGTCGCAGTACAGCAAGCTGTTGGTTCACGCTTACCTGCGCGAACACGCCGACAAGATCGCTACCATCAGCGAAACGGCGCTGCCTGTCAGCGACCAGTTCCGCGCCCGTTTCCCCACGTGGCAGGAACAGTTCACTACGCTGTTCGTAGCCGCGATGTCCGCCCTGTATCTGGAGGGGCATATCAGCAAGGCCGAAACCAACGCCTATGTGCTGATGGAACGCAAGATGCACGGCATGACCTCGCTCCCGGGCATGATTAGCGTGCTGCGGCGCTACCTGACGGCCTACGACGACGGCAAGTACAAGTCGATGATTGACTGGCTGCCGGGCTTCCCGCGACAGTTCAAGATCGCGGCCAAGATCGTGTCGTTGTAGGGGTTCATGGTTGATAGTTAATAGTTTTTAGCTGATAGCAGAGGCTATTGGCGCTCCATTTATTACGATAGATTACGAATATTGCATCCCTAAAGGGAGGCTTCGCACTAAAAGGCGGCAAATGCAGCACAAGCGGCACAGATTTTTGTGCCATTTGTGCTTTAAGTCAGAAATGTCGTCGTCGTTGCGACGACATACAAACGCAAGCTGACCGACATAACGGAACTAAATGGCGGTGGCAAACAAAAAAACGGCGGCGGCAGCGGCGAAGTTGGCAATACTTTTGTTGCAAAAGGGCTGTCTGCGGTCAGCTTTTGGCTATCAGCTTCCAGAAGGGCACTGAAGAGTGTGGATAGTGCTGATAACTAATCACTTTAGAACAAATGTTATAGTTTGTCAAGCCCTTTTTGGTATGCGTTTTCAAACCTTTTTTGGGAGCGATATAAGACGGACGCTATAGCGCCGTGTGTTTGATCTGACCGTGTAGCAAGAGCTGGTGCAGCACCTGAGTGACTCTGTGAAAGTGCCTCTCACGAACTACGTACGCATTAGCCGTGATCACAACCATTGTTTGTTTGCTGGGAAAATACCCAGACGAGGTGCGGCATGCACTACAGCGAGAGTAAATCAACTTACAGGTCAAACGGCTGGCCACTCTATTTAATTACATTCTCACTGGGACTATTGAGGTTGCCAATACACCGGGAAAAGGCTCGACCTTTCGCATTTGGCCGCCGTTAACACCGCCTGCCAACTGATCACCCCACGCCCTCTGGCGTACTGCTACCTTCCGCCCGTACAATATGGTGCATGAAATCCATCATCTATCGTCTGCGCCCGCACCCCGCCGTTTTTATTAAAAAAATGGCGTTAGCTGTGCTCATCACGTGGCCGCTGGTCACGGTCATCAGCACCCATTTCGCGGGCTATCCGTTCGGTGATGCCCATGAAATGACCCGGCACATGTGGTGGATGAAGCATGCCCTGCAAACCGGGCAATCGCTCATTTTCCAACCGCTCTTGGCCTATCCGGATGGCTTGCAGGGCGTCATCCTGTGGTCAGATCCGCTTCAATTCTTTCCCGGTTGGCTGCTGGCTTTTGTGCTGCCCTTGCCCGCCGCCTACAATGTGTTCGTGCTGCTGACATTGGCGCTCAACGGCCGGGCGGCCCACTGGCTGGTGTACAGGTTGACTGATCAGCGTCCCGCGGCGTTAATCGGTGGTCTGGTGTTTATGGCTGCGCCGGTTATGCAGGGGCATCTGGCGGGGGGGCACGGCGGTTTGTTAGTACAGTGGCCGCTGCCGCTGCTGGCCTATCATCTGTTGGCACTCTGTAACCTGCTGCCGGAGGGCGATCAGTCCTCAGCTAACCACCAACCGTTAATCACTCACTCAATACTCGCTACACTCTTCTTTTTCCTCACGCCGCTCGGTCACAGCTTGCAGTTGATTTATGCCGTGATGCCACTGGTAGCGGTGCTGGGCGTGACCGTGCTTCTGCGCCGTGACTGGCGGGCGCTGGGACGGCTCATTGGCGTTTCAGCAGTTGGTACAGTGCTGCTAGGTCTGTTCTTGCTGCCGGTGTTCAGCGCCACTTTCGGCACGTCAGCCTACACTGCCGAAGGCGGCGGCATAGACTTCAGTGCGGATTTGCTGGGCATCTTCACGCCGTCCTTCAACCATCCCCTTTATGGTCAACTGAACTACACCCATCAGGTGTTGGGCGTCAACATCGTGGAAGGGTCAAGCTACGTTGGCATCGTCGTGGGGCTGCTGGCAATAATCGCGCTGTGGAAGGCGCGGCGTGCCCGCTGGTGGTTGGGACTGGCGGGGGCGGCGTGGCTGTTGTCACTCGGCCCGCTGCTCAAGGTGTTGGATACGCCTGTCATGGGAATCATCGGCGGTTATGAAACCCGTGTCACTCTGCCGTGGGCGCTGCTCTATGATCTGCCCGGTTTTAGTTTGGCGCGCACACCCGGACGCTTCAGCTTTCTGCTGGCGCTGGCGCTGGCGGTGATGGCGGGTTACGGGTATGCGGCGGTCAGCCAAAAGCTAAGTGCAAAAGGCCAGTCACCCGGTTTTCCATACTCAGCGCTTGGCACTGCTTTATTGATGCTGCTCATTCTCTTCGACTACCAATCCTTCTGGCCGCTGCCGACTTATGACGCTGCTATTCCACAGCCCGTGTACGCACTGGCGCAGCGCAGCGAGGTGCGGGCGGTGTTTGATGTGCCGTGGGACAATTTGCTAGCGGCCAAAGATGCGCTGTGGTTGCAAACGGCGCACGAAAAGCCGATGATTGCCGGGCAGGTCACGAGGCGCACGCCGGCCAGTCCCGCCAAACTGGCCGTGCTTGAACAGACGCTTAATCCGGCGCTGCTGCGTGAAGCCGGTGCCGATGTAGTTATCGTCCACAAACACTACGACACAGACGGTAAAGCGGAGCAATCCGCACAATCGCAGTTAGGGGCAGCGTCCTATGAAGATGAGCAGATTGCGCTGTTTGATGTGCCGCCAGATGCAGGCAGCAGTCCAGATTTGCAGGTAATCACCCCGCCGAGAACTTCAACGAATACCAGTACGTTGTACGCCTATACATCTCAACCCGGTTGGCTGAATGTCTATCTGGGTTCGGTCGGCACGAATCCGGCGTTTAGCCTGAGCGTGGATGATGTGGTGCTGCGGGAATGGCCGGAAAACACCTATTCCTATGAATACTCGGTGCACGTGCCGCTGCCGACAGCCGGTTACCATACCGTCACCTTGAACATGTCACCTGCTTGCCCTGAGCAGACGGGCGCAACACTGCGCTGTTACAGCTCAGCACCGGTGATGACATGGGAAGGGGGTGCACAAGGCGCGTTTCTTGCGGCTAATTTCGATGCAGCAGTGGATTTCGCTGGTGGTCTGCGCCTCAAGGCATGGTTGTTAACCGAGCGGGAGAAACAACGGGTCATTCACTTGTGGTGGCAGTTCGACCAGCCACGCAGCGGGCAGGACATCCGCTTTATTAAGGTGTTGAACGAGCAGGGTGTGGCGGTGGCAAGTGTGGACGAAGGGCTGGGCGACCATGCGGCGGGCAGCCAATGGGTGGAATCGGTCAATCTCGACGTAGCGGCTGATTTGCCAGTGGGGACATACTCGGTTTATGTCGGCTGGTACACGTATCCTGATTTGACGCGCTTTAAGGTGCTTTCGGATGTTACGGGGGCTGTGGACGGCTGGGCGCTGGTCGGGGAGTTTGCTGTTGACTCTAGCTAAAGGATGGTGGGGAATTGACAACCATCCCCACCTATTTAAGTCGAATTGTGTTTACTCAAAAATCCACGAATCGGTGTTGCGCTTCCACGACACCAGTTCGGCATCGGTGAAGAAGTTAGCGACCTCAATCTGACCATTTTCTACACTGTCTGAACCGTGTACCAGATTACGTCCGATTTCCAGCGCCAAATCGCCGCGAATCGTGCCGGCTTCCGCTTCCTGCGGTTTGGTCGCGCCGATGGTCTTGCGGGCGGCGGCTACGGCGTTCGTGCCTTCCAGCGCAATCGCTACGACTGGCGACGAAATGATGTAATTCACCAGACCTTCAAAGAAGGGCTTTCCCTTGTGGACGGCATAATGCTTTTCCGCCAGTTCGCGCGACACCTGCATGAACTTCATGCCGATAATCCGCAAACCACGGGCTTCAAAGCGTCCTAGAATTTCACCGGTCAGCCCGCGCTGCACGGCGTCCGGCTTAATGATAATAAATGTGCGCTCCATGATGTCCCTTTCTGTAACCGATACGATTCATAATAAACGGGTCAACAAGCGACCCGTTTGTGTAAGTGGTTAGGGGTGACAAAACCAAAGGTCACCGTGTATTGAGGGGAATTATAGCTGGTTCAGGGCCTTCCGGTAAGTATCAAGTGCAGCCTGCAACTTGCCCTGCCGCATCAAACCGTCGCCCAACACGCGGTGAACGGCAGCGCTGGTCTTGAACTTATCGGCCATCTTCGCCAGATCATCTACCACGTCATCGAGCTGCGCGTTGGCGCGGATAAGCTGTTCGTAGCTGCCCAAACTGCCTGCGATGTCATTGGAGGTCTGGAATTGGCGCGCTGCTTGCAACACGGCTGCCACATCAATCTTCTGCGCCGAGACGGGCACAGGCGCAGGTGAGGCTCGCACAGGCACAATAGTTGCTGGCACAGTGGCGGGCGCAGGCGAGGACGGTGTGATAACCGCCGGTGAATCGGATGTGGTGGTAATGCTTTGCTTCAGCCAATCGGGAATCTCCGCCGGTTCGATATCCACATCCGCCAGCCAGTCCGGTACTTCGGAGGCGACGGCCGGTGCGGGCTGCGACTCGGTGATATCGGAACTTAACCAGTCCGGCATCTCGGCTTCAATTTCTGGCTCAGCTACCACCTCTTGCTCGCCAGTCACGCTTGACAGCCAATCCGGCACGGCGTCCGGAATGCCAGCGGGCAGTTCCGTTTCTGCAGGCAGCGCAGCATCTTGTAGGGCTGCAGCAATAGGCTCCGACGCTGGTGGGGCGGCTGCCGGGGTAATGACTTGCGCGACGACGGGTTCAGGGGCTTCGCCAGATTTTTCCTTGTATTCCATCTCCAGCGCTTCAACCCACGGATCGTTGGCGTCGAGTACAACACCGCTGGCCGCCGCTGGTTCTTCGGCTGCCGAACCGCTGGCGGGTGTCCACTCTTCCTGCGGTGTAGCGAAGATACTGTCCAACTCATCCATTGCCGGTTCTTCATCCTTCAACCAGTCAGGGATGTTATCCACCGGTGGTGGCTCAAGAATGGTCTCGATCAGGGCTGGAGTTTGCGGCGGCATCACCTCTTCCGGTTCATCAAAAGGAGCGGGCGTGCCAACCTGTTCCAACAACCAATCGGGCAATTCGGCTTTCACGGGTGGTGCATCTGGATCGTAATCGCCCGCAAGTTCTTCCGGTTCTTCTCGCTGGGCGCCTTCCTGCAATTGGCGCTGCATCCACGCTTCCATCTGGTCAGATGGCACCAGATCACCACGCTTCAAAGCCTGCTGAATTTCGTTATCGCTCATCGGCTTGTCATCAGCGGGTGGCGGCGCGGCAGGTTTGCTGCTTTCAAAAGTTTGTGAAGCCAGTGAATCCAACCATGCCGACGGGTCCTGTGCCATGACAGCTTTACTGGCGGGTGGTTCACTCTTGGCAGCCATGCCCGGTGTTTCGTAGTTATATTCGGTATAACCGGGTGTCAGTGCTTCAGCAGATTCTTGTGGTGGAATATCAAGATCAGCCGCAGTGGTAAATTCTTCTGCTCGCGCACCCTGTCCCCGCGCTAAACTTTCTAACCAATTCATAGGATCGCTGGCAGGTACAGCGTCATTCTTGACTGGCGGTTCGACAACACCCTGTCCCTGCGCCAATGAATCCAGCCAATTCACTGGATCTTCAATCTCTGCTGGCGCTGGTTCAGCACTTTCGGATTGGGCAAGGCTTTCCAGCCAGTCTATGGGATTGGCAGCGGCAGGTTCGGGTTCGAGTGGCGGCAGTTCTGCGCCCAGCGAGGATAGATCAATTTCACCCATCGCCGCGCCCGAATCAACAGCCAAACTTTCCAACCATGAAAGTCCAGTAGGTTCGGCGGCAGGGGGCTCATCAGCTTTGGGGAGGGTTTTCACTTCGTCACCCAAACTGCTCAACCAGTCCGGTGCTTCGGCATCGGGCATAACGGGCGCTGGCTCATCAAAAATAGGCAATTGTGCTGCCGCCGGTGCAGGCGCGGGGGGTGGAGCCGAAGGTTGCTGAGCAGGCTCGGCAGGCTTAACAGCTGCTGGTGGCGGCGCGGATGCAGCGGGTTTGGCTGGCACCGGTTTCGGTGCAGGTACAGGTGCGCTTTGCGCCTGCTTGGCTGCTTTGCTGCCTTCCGGCGGGATATATCCGGGCTCGTCAATGACGACACTATCCGGATCAATCTCCGCTATATCGACATTGGCCGCCGTTGTGAACCCCTCATCAGCGCCCTGCCGTTTTGCGAGGCTCTCCATCCACGCCATGATCTCTTCAGGAGACATGGCGTCGAAGTTCGGTGTATTATCCGCCATTACTTATCCTCTCAGCATTAGGTTGGTCCGCGTGGTTATTGTAACCATGGGGGTACATCAACATCCGCATCCATTTCATCAGCAGGTTCATCGCGCACTTCGGTTGGCGTCCGCAGCCATGCCGGCGGGCGACTGAACACAAAGCGTCGGGCCTTTTCCCCGGACGAGCGGGCTTGCTGCGATTCTTCCTGAACCAGATCGAGCAACCAATTGTATTCGGGGCGCGGCTTAGGTGCTCCCGCTGGAATTACCGGAGTTAAGCGGTTTTCGCTGCCCGGCAGAAATCCGGTTTCAAGTTGTTCATCTTCTTCCGCGCCATAGTCCACGTCCAAGCCCGGCACCATTGCATTTAGCCAGTCCGGTGCATTTTGGGCGGGTGCTGGCGCAGCAGGCATGTGCTCTTCCTCAGCATTGATGTCCCACTCGTGGTTGGCCTCCGCCGGTCGCATGGCGCTCAGCCAATCCGGAGTCTCACCGGCAACCGCTTCTTCCATATCATCCATCGTATTGGTTTCTTCATACGGCAGCTGACCCTCGACATCCGGTTCCGGCACACTATCACCGGCCATATTTGTCAGCCAATCGGGTTCGTCATTCGTAATGGCAGGTGGCTCGAAGTCCATCTCCTGGCCTACTGACCAATCCGAAAGATCGCGTGTGACGGCACTGGAAACCGGGCGTTGAACTGGCGGAAGCGGTTCATCAACTACGGCATCGGGCTGCATCTCTGCTAACCAATCGGGTGTGTCGTTAACCAGTGGCTCCGGTTCGACCTCAGCGCCGCTTTCGGCCTGCATCGCACTCAACCAATCCGGTTCTTCAACGCTCATCTCGGCTTGCGGTTCTGCCGTTTCTTCCGACTGCATGTCCGTCAGCCATTCAGGGGTATCGCTCATTTCTGCTTCAATTTTGGCCGCAGTTTCTTCTTCATTCTGCTGCATATCCACGAGCCAATCCGGAGTTGCACTGCCTATGGGTTCGGGTTCGGGCTTTGGCTCTTCAGGCTCCAGGCCGACCAACCAATCGGGTGTTGGATTTGCTTCGACTTCTGGCTCACCCTCAATGTCGGATAAGCTGCCGCTTTCGGCACGCATGGCGCTTAACCATTCGGGCGTATCGTCAGCCACAGCAGCGGATTCGGCTACAGGTTCCTCTGGCTCAAGATCAGCCAGCCATTCGGGCGTATCGTCAGCCACAGCGGCAGGTTCGGCTTCAGGTTCTTCTGGCTCAAGACCAGCCAGCCACTCCGGTGCGTCGTCAGCCACAGCGGCAGGTTCGGCTTCAGGTTCCTCTGGCTCAAGACCAGCCAGCCACTCCGGTGCGTCGTCAGCCATCGCCATAGGTTCGGCGTCAGGTTCCTCTGGCTCAAGATCAGCCAGCCATTCGGGTGCGTCGTCAGCCACAGCGGCAGGTTCGGCTTCAGGTTCCTCTGGCTCAAGACCAGCCAGCCATTCGGGTGCGTCGTCAGCCATCGCCATAGGTTCGGCGTCACCTTCGTCTTCCGGGTGCATCATATCCAGCCAATTGGTCGTGTCGCCATCAGGTACATCATCCTGACCTTGACCGCGAACACTCGCCACCCAATCTTGTATCTGGCTGGGCATCTGTGTAATTGTATCCGGTTCCGGTGGCTCTTCTATTTCCGGCATCTGATCTGCACTGAGCCATTCAGGGGTCACTATCATTTCGTCGGCAGCAGATTCGGTTTGGCTGGCCTCTACTGGTCGTAGATCTGCCATCCAATCTGGCGTATCCTCCGCAGCCAGTGCCTCCGGCTCGGATTCTGCTTCATCGGCTTGCATTTCGTTCAGCCAATCGGGGGTATCGCTGGCTACTGCCTCGGCTTCCATCTCAGGCAGTTCATCTTCCGTTTGCATTTCACTCAGCCAGTCGGGCGTGTCATCGGTTATTCCTGCCTCAACCGCAGCGGGTTCCGCTTCGGCGGCTTGCATTTCACTCAGCCAATCGGGGGTATCGCTGGCTACTGCCTCGGCTTCCATCTCAGGCAGTTCATCTTCCGTTTGCATTTCGCTCAGCCAGTCGGGAACATTTTCTTGAACGGTAGCCGCTTCAACAAGCGACTCATCGCCCATTTGCGTTTGGGTCAGCCAGTCGGGTACTTCGGCTGCCGCAAGCGGCTCTTCATCGCTGGTTTCATCAACGACTTCTGTTTCTCTTAATTCGCTCAACCAATCGGGCGGTGTGCTTTCAGGTGTCGCTGCCGTCGGCATTTCGTCCGATTGAGACATCCATTCAAAGCCGTTTTCGTCCACTACCGGAGCAGTGGTTTCAGCTTCTGCATCGCCCTCAACCTGCATTTCACTTAACCAGTCGGGTACATTTTCGCTGGCGGTCGGGGTTGGGGGCAGGTCGGATGTTGCCGCGGTAGATTTATTGAGCCAGTCCAGCATCCCGGTACTTCCACTTCGCACGGGTTGGGTGGCTTCACCTTCTTGTGGTGTGTCGTCCTCATCCCATGCGGACTCTTCTGCCTCTTCGCCGCCTTCAGTGAGCGAGACGGGGTGTTCCAGCCAACTACCTTCGCCGTCGTCGCCCAAGTTGGCTTCAGTCTGTGCAGGTTCATCGGCCCATGTAAAAAGCTCATCGCCACCTGTTTCAGACTGGTCATTATCCGAAGACAGCCAATCCATGGGGTCTTTTTCATCTGGCATAATGTTCTGTCCTTCCGGCGTATCAGCCGTTGGGGAGTCCCACGAAACAGCGTCTTCTGCGGAACCCGGCGCGGCTGTTTCGCCAAGCAATGTTTCGAGGTTCAGCGCCTCGTCCAGCATGGCATCGTCCGTTAGCCAATCCAACGGGTCATTATTCGTGCCCGTCGCTGCTGCGCTTTCTTCGGCGGTAAATTCACTATCCGCTTGTTGTAGCCACGCCAGTGAATCACTTTCGCCGTCGTCCGGCAGCATATTGTCACTGACTGCTGCTGGCAGTTCATCATCAGCCGGTGCGAAATTGGCATTGGATTGATTCAGCCATTCCAGCGGGTCGCTAGAATCATCTGTTGGAACAGCATCTTCAATCAACCCGGTTTCATCAGATTCAGTTACCGAGTCGATAAGCATTTCTTTGCCGCCATAATTGCTCATCCAACTGAGTGGATCGGCGGCATCAGCCGGTTGCAGTGCCAGATGGTCATCTTCTGCATCAAATAGATCATCATCTGCCGGGGTTGAGTCTTCGACCACTTCGATACCACTCTCGCGCAGCCATGCTAATGGATCATCTGGTTGGTCGCCGATATTACGCTGTCGCTGAAATGGCAATTCGTCAGTGCCGGCATTTGATTCGGCCTCGGCAGCTTCCAGCCAATTGGGAAGCGCATCCGAGTCAGTGGCGGTCATAGGCTCGTCCGAATAAGCAGAAACGCTCTCTGCCGCTGGTGGGGCACTGGCTAATAACCAATCTGGCAGTTCAGTTTCCAGCGCTTCATCAATTGGGCTCGACGGTTGGGCAGATGTCAAATCCGCCATAAAATCTGGCAATTCTTCCGCCATTTCCGGAGGAGGAGTCAGCCGCCCGGTCAGACCCTTGCGCGGCCCCGGCACGCTGGAGGTTTCGGGTTGGTTCAAACGCCCTGTAAGTCCTGAACGTGCGGGCGGTGGCTGCGTCTTTTCATCAAATAGAGTTTCAGAGTCTTCTAAATCATCAAATAATCCAGCTTCTTCTGTGCGGCTGTTACGCAACCCACCACCGGCCAGCACGTCAGCATCCTGCGCATCGGTGTCCAAGTGTGCCGACATGGCAGCGGCTGTCGCGGCATCAATTCCCTTGAGCCAGTCAGGTGTTTGAGCCACCAGTTCACGTTCTGCTGCTTTTTCATAATCCAGCTCGGGCAGCATGAATGTGTTGTCAGGCACATCTTCGCCCCGTGCCAATTCCAGCGCCAAATACGGATCAAGGGACTGGATACGGTTAATATACCGTTGCGCGTCCGAAGGGCGTGACTCGGTCAGCCACAACGCCGCCATTAACGAGTTGGCAACCAAACAATCCGGCAGAGATTTCAGAACTTCCACTGCGGCGCTACCAGCTTCGACCCGCCGTCCAGAGTCCCAAAAGGTACGTGCCAGCAGCAGGCGCAAATCGTGACGCTGTGGGTCAGCGGCAATCGATTTTTGCAGCGTATCAACGGCTTGTTCGTACATTCCACTGCGGGCATACTGGCGGGCCACTGCACCGGCTGTGAGCTGCACTTTGCCGTGTTCTACTTTGCGGTGTTTGCGATACAGTTCACGCAAATTTTCTAAGATGACTTCATCATTAGGTTCTTGTTCAAATGCACGTTCTAAATGCCAGATGGCGTCATCGGTTCGTTTTTCGAGGCGGTAGGCCTCGCTTAGCGCCATGTGAGCATCTTTGTCGTCCGGGAATACGCTCAATACGCGACGCATGACGTCGGCAGCTTCCGCCCAACGGCTGGTGGCTGCTAGTGATCTTCCGAGTAGGCGATACGTATGGGCATTAAGAGGGAAATGTTGCAGAATATGACGTGCGTGTAGAATGACTTCGGGGGCGCTTTCGCCGTCCAACAAGTTTTCTAGTTTTGCGAGATAGTCTCTCAGACTGATGTCAGCCATGCACCTGTCCTGTTGTCATTCAACGCAAATACACCGGGGAAACGGTTACTTAGAAGATTATAGCATAGAATTGTTTTGCGAAAGCGCAAAGATAAAGAGCCTAAATCGTTTCAATATTGTTACTGCGCATAACCTATGACAAACCTTTTCAAACGACTGTATTTATTCTTTCTGTTCCTGCTTACATTCCCGGTTATTGCCCAATCACAGCCCACCCTTGCTGACTATTGGGATGGGCGGGCTGCATGGGTACTAGATGTCGTCGACAGTGGTCTTCCGGTGGGTGAAAGTGACACGCTCTATAAAGGAAATGGCGAATACTGGTCGTATCTGCACGCCAGCCAGCAGTCAGCGGGTGTTATGGATCAATGCGGCGTGGCAGTTGAATTTCCGGGCTGCCTAACCCTGTGGCGCAGCGTGGATGATGGACAGCACTTTGACATCACCGCGCCTCTCTGCCTGATGCCCTGCCAGCAGTGTCCGTGCGACGATCAACGCGATCACATCGCCGCCCAGCAGTATCCGCGGGTGGTGGCTGCGCCCGACCGTTATTACATGGCCTATGAGTGGCACGCTCAAGTCATGCTGCGCTGGTCGGCAGATGGTCTCGTCTGGTCCGACTGGGACTATTTACTCACCCCCGGCGGTACATGGCCCAGTTCGTATGCTGCCTGTACCCCCACCGAAAAGATCGGCCCGCATCCCAACATTCGTGGTGAGGTACACGACTGTCTGGTGGGTGCGCCGCCCGGCCTGTATGTTGAAGGTGACATGCTCTATGTGTTTGTAGCTGCCGGTTCTGCGCCGGGTCACATGCGCTGTTATAAAGGCAATCGCTACGGCGATCTGGGTCAACTTCAACGGTGCGAGACGGACCCGCTTTTCAGTGGTGCGACAGCGTATGGCCCAACCGATATTACGGAAGGTGCTGCCATTAATCCTTTCTTCGACTTTCGTTATACCAGTGCTGCTGATGTCCTAAAGGTGGGCGATCATTACTATATGACCTATGAAGGTATTCGCGGCCCCGATGTGTTGGAACGTGGCATGGATACCCAATACGGCTTGGGCTTTGCCCGCTCCGCTGGCGATGCTGTTGACGGCGTGTGGGAAAAGTATCCGCACAATCCGGTACTTGCGCCTGTGGGTTTCAACGTGGGTATCGGGCACGCCGACCTCGTCGTGGTGGACGGCACCACCTACCTATATACCCAGACCGGCCCGGACACGCGCGGACGCTATGTGTTGTCATGGGTGGCTCAATAGACAACCTTTTTTACGTAATATTCACACCGATTTTTGAAATATGACGTAATATTAAAGATATAGTTCGTTAACAGTCTGAGAGGACTTATGCCGCTGCATGTCTTTTGGGACAATGAAGAGAAAAATATCATTCGATGTGAAAGTGAAGGTAAATGGACGTGGCGGGAATATCACCATGCATTGGATGAAATCGTCGGCATGGTGAATGCCGTTGACTACCGTGTTGATTTGATTAATTCACAGCGTGAGGGGTCAACCATGCCTCCCGGTTCACCCATTCCACATTTCAAGCGCGCCGCGCAAGCCATGCCCCCGAACTTCGCAATGAACATTGTTGTCATATCAAGTCATGTCGTTCGTGTGATGGCGTCCGTTATGAGCCGGATGCCTAATAATGATATGGACAGTATCGAAATGGTTGTCAGCCTTCAGGATGCTTATGCCCTGATCGCCCGTGATCGGGCAAAAGCATTGCTGCCTGCAGCGAATTAACTGTCGTTATGGTTGGCTAATTAGAAACATTCGATTGATCCACAATTTCAATTAACCCATTTACCCTCGCTGTTCTTCCAGTCGGTCATGGGCGGGAGGCGGTTGGTAGGAAAGCGCTGAAATCTCGCTTCTCCATTCAGGCGTCATGTTGACCTCTAATGCCGCCAATGAAGGCTCTAGTTGCTCAAGGTTGCGCGCTCCAATGATCGGCGCGGTCACGCCCGGATGCGACATCACCCAACTGATCGCCAGTGTGACCGGGTGATACCCCTTGTCCTTCGCATATTCGGTGAACCGCTCCGCGATTTCAAAGTACAGTGCCTCGCCGTATCGTATGGAGTACATTTTGTTTTCAACAATGCGCCCCTGCTGCGGCTTCTGGTTGGTGGTGTATTTGCCTGAAAGCAAACCACCACCCAGCGGGCTGTAGGGGATAACCCCAATCTTTTCCGCCTGCGCCAGCGGCAAAATCTCGACCTCAGCCTGCCGTTTGACAAGGCTGTACATGGGCTGCATCACCTCGAACCGTGCCAGTTGCTTGGCCGCTGAAATGCCTAGCGCCTTAGAAATTTGCCACGCGGCCCAGTTGCTAACCGCCGGATACAATATCTTGCCTTCCCGTACCAGATCATCCAGCGCCCGCACACTTTCTTCAATGGGGGTATCGGCATCAAAACGGTGCAAAAAGTACACATCGATCCGGTCGGTGTTCAAACGCCGTAAGCTCTGCTCGACCTGTATGCGCATGTGCCGGCGTGAGGTTCCTTTGTCGTTCTGTCCGCTGCCCTGGGGGAAGCCGACTTTAGTCGTAATGACCACATCATTGCGGCAGTCGGCGATCAGCTTGCCCAGTATCGTCTCCGAGCGCCCGCTGGCATAGCCGTTGGCGCAGTCAAAGAAATTGATGCCGACCTCGCGGCAGCGGTTGAACATGCGCGCTGAATCGGCCTCATCGGCACCGTCCCCAAAGGTCATCGTGCCCATGCATAATGACGAGACCCGCACCCCAGTTTGCCCCAACAGTCGATACTCCATGCCGACCCTCCCAATAACCAACAGTTCATCTTTCGCGCATTATACCCAAAAGAGCCGATCAACCTGCGATCCAAATCGAGATTGGTTTCGTAAGCGAGTCTTCTGTTTTCATACCATTGCAATGTGTTATGAATGTTTGCGCCAAGTTATAATTCCAATGTTCAAATGTTTGCTATAGATACCCGACAGGATGCCCATGACCACCTTGGGTTTGGTGACTATCATTTTTCTCGTGCTTCCGGCTCTCATGTCAGCATATCTGGGCATCTATTCAATGCGCCGTCGTGCCATTCCCGGCGCAACCGCTTTTGGAATCACGATGTTCCTGATCGCCACCTGGGGACTGGCCGCCGCGTTGGTGGTTATCAGCAACGACAGCGCTACCGCCCGTCTGTGGCTAAATGTTATGTTCGCCTTTGGTGCTTATCTCTCCGTCGGTATCTTAGCTGCCACCTCACAGACTACCAGTCTTAATAATTTATTCGCTTCGTGGCGGCTGTTGGTGTGGCTCATTATTCCGACTGCCTCCAGCATCATTGTTCTCACCAGCCAGTCACATCAATTATTTTTTTATGACATTCAATTTGTGCAAAGCGGGGCGCAAAACATCGGGTGGACGCAGCAATCTGGCCCCTGGTCTATCGTTCACCTGACCTATACTTATGCGTTGATTATCTACTCTGCTGTGCTGCTCGTTCAGCAGTTTATGAAACTGCGCTACGCGCCTTACCGGCGGCGAACCCTCTTGCTGTTGGCCGGGCTGCTGCTTCCGTTTGGGGCCAACATCGCCAACACATTATTTTTGGACGTTCGCACCTTTATCACTCCAATATTACTCAACCTGTCCGCCCCCATTTTTTACTGGGTGCTCTTCCGCTATCGTTTGTTTGACCTTTTGCCCATCGCCCGTGATCAAGCCTTCGAGCACATGGACGATGCTGTGATCATTATCAACGAGCGGGATGAAGTGGTGGATGTCAATCCGCGCGCCGCTGCATTGGCCGGGCAAGACGCAGCCACACTCATTGAAAAGCCACTGCTGGATGTTTTCCCTTCCGGCTACCGCGAAGCCCTCGCTCAAACCCTCGGCAGCAATGTGCGCCACCAGTCTATAGAAGTCAGCCGTCAGCAAAGTCCCCAGTATTTCGATATGAGTGTTGTGCCCATTATCCGGGATAATGAGCAGGTGGGGAAACTGATTGTGTTGGCAGACCGTACTGACCAGCGGTTGACGGAAAAGCGTGCCCACCGCATGGAAGCCGAACGGGAACGGGTGCGTTCGCTCACCGAGTTTGTGGGCGTGGCCTCGCATGAATTTCGAACGCCCCTGTCAATTATCAAGAATTCTTCGTACTTACTTAGTCGTATTGATGACCCCGCCAAACGCGCCGAAAAAATCTCCCAAATTGATAATCAGGTGAATGTTCTTACCCGTTTGATTGAGGGGCTGCTCACTATTGTCCGGTTGGATGCGGAAGTTGAATTGGTATTTCATGATCTTGATCTGAACGCAGTCATTCAGAATGCTGAACAGCGGGTGAAGAACGAAGCCGCTGCCAAAAATCTGCATATGGATGTCAAACTGATGTCCGGTCTGCCTCTGGTGTCTGGCAACATGATCTATTTGCAGGAAGCCATCAATGCTGTGCTGCACAATGCCGTTCGCTTCACCCAAAACGGGGGTTCGGTCACCATCTCCACTTTTGAAAAAGGCGGAGAAGTGGTCGTTCGCGTGCAAGATACGGGCATCGGCATCGCGCCCGAAAATCTTCCGCGCATTTTTGATGTTTTCTATCGCGTGGATCAAGCCCGCACCACAGCCGGATTTGGAACAGGGCTGGCGATTGCCAACCGGGTGGTGATACTTCATCGTGGGCACATAAGAACTGAAAGCCAGCTTGGGAGTGGAACAACAATCGAGTTGTGCTTTCCGCCTGTCCACGTAGCGAAAAGTAAAACTATTTCGGCTCAACCTGTCTGACCTGCCAGTGAGGGTGATTGACATTAATTTGGGTTTGAGCTATGCTCTCATCATCTTAAATAAGTGAGCAAATTATGACATATTGTCTGTGTTGTTGTCTGAAGCGGGGGCGTATACCACACTTCAGATAACTGATTGAACAACACCTGTCATCAACAGGCCAACAGTGAGTTTGAAAGCGTGGCGCGCTCCCCGGAAGTGGGAAGCCCATGCTTTTTTATTTACTGCTGGCCTGTTTTTTTGTACCGGGTAAAAGCAACGCTAACAGCTAACCGTTATTGACCAACGATGAAGGACAAGATTATGGCCTTGCCCCGCCTGCAAATTGAAACCCTGCCGCGCACTGATGCAGCGAACGTTGACAGCCTGATTGGCAACACACCGCTGCTGGGTTTTCGCCAGATTACAGCGCATTTACCGGATACTGTTCGCATCTACGCGAAGGCCGAATGGGCCAACCCCGGTGGCAGCGTCAAAGATCGGGCGGCCTCCGCCATCGTGCGCGAAGCCGAACGCAGCGGTGCGCTCAGCCGCGACAAAATTCTGCTTGACAGCACCAGCGGTAACACCGGAATTGCCTATGCGATGATCGGCGCGGCTAAGGGCTACCGCGTCAAGCTGTTTCTGCCGGAAAATGTCAGCCCCGAACGCATCTCCATCTTGCGCGCTTATGGCGTGGAAATTGTATTCACCGACGCGCTGGAGGGTTCAGATGGGGCGATCCGTGCTGTGCGGGCGCTGGCAGCCGCCGAGCCGGAAACTTATTTCTACGCTGACCAGTACAATAATCCTGCTAACTGGCAGGCGCACTACAACACCACGGGCGTCGAAATCTGGCGCCAGACACAGGGCAGTGTTACGCATTTCGTGGCCGGACTAGGAACCAGCGGCACGTTGATGGGTACTGGACGACGGCTTAAGGATTACAATTCCAACATTCAAGTTATCTCGCTCCAGCCCGACTCGCCCTTCCACGGCCTGGAGGGATGGAAGCATATGCCGACTGCCATTAAGCCCGGCATTTATGATGAAGCGGTTGCTGATCTGAACCTAGGCATTGGCACAGAGGCGACCTACGAGATGGCCCGCCGGTTGGCCCGTGAGGAAGGTTATCTGGTGGGTATTAGTGCCGCCGGGGCGATGGTCGGTACATTGCAGATTGCGGAACAGGCTGCCGCGCGAGGTGAAGAAGCCACCATTGTGACCTTATTCCCGGACAATGGCTACAAGTACTTGAGCGAAAGTTTCTGGCGAGGGCAGGATCAGCGTAACCCAAATTAGAAAACACCTGGGGCAGGTTTTGAACCCGCCCCAATTTGAACCTAGCAATCAAGTGGTCTGGTGGGGCTGAACTTCTTTCAATATTGCTTCAGCGACGCCGGTTGTCCACTTCTTGATTTCCTCCCAGTCACGGAAATCGCCAATCTTGGCTCGTACGCCCTTAATAATCAGCTTTTCGCCAAAGCTGAGCCGGTCAGATTCTATATCACCGTGGAATACCATCATGTCACGCGGATGAATGCGGTCGGCAATCGGCAGCAGCGGTTCCGGGAAACGCCAGCCCCTCACCAATTCTAATGCATCACCTTCACCCGTTGGCCCGCTGGAGAAGAACCATGTGGGCACTTCAGCCAGTGAATGCTCGTTCCGCGTCAGGAAATTGACCGCTTCTTTTTCCCACTGGCCAGCATAAACTGCGCTGCCCAGAATGATGGCCTGATACCCTGCTAAAGTGGAAATGTCAGCGATGGATAATACATCAGCTTGAAGTCCATTACTTTGCAGCGTATCACCGATTTTCTCTGCGATATCTGTAGTTGAACCATGCCGAGTGGCATAAGCTACCAATACTTTAATCATGACACTAGACCTCCCCAATGTCCTAAAATGAATCGATTGGTTGGTTGTATTCAATCTGGCCGACCCGAACGTTCACATAGGCCAGATCGCCCGCCGGAAGCTGCCAAACTCCAACACCACTAGCCGGCAAATTGAGACCAGCGAACACGCCGTAATCAGTAGTAGGGGCGCTCCATGTTTCCATCCTCGTCGTGCCGTTGAAATCACCATAGCGTTGGGCAACGAAATTCAACAGCCGCCCGGCGTCATCGAAGTACAGTCGTCCGGTAACGTCTGTACCGTAGGCATGCAGGGTCACGTCCGCCGCGTGGTTATCTACCTCCTGCCACGTAACATTTTTTCCTAGAAAGGCGGTGGGGAACCATGTCATTTCCTGCAAATAGCGCACCATCGTACCCTGGTCGATTTGCGGGCCGCTGCCATCCACCACCGTGAACATTCCCAGCACTTTACCCTGCATATGCCCATGCCCCCCCTTAAAGGTGTCAACAGCGAACATAAAGGGCACTCCGGCCATCTTGAAGGTTGCTTTCCACAAAAACGCAGGGGGATCCGTGGTGTATACCTGGTTGACGCTGATCGGCATCCATGCCTTATCAGCCGCCATGCGGAAACTGCCGGAATACTGCACCCGTACAGTTTTGATCCAGCTTCTGCCGATGATGCCGGTATAGGTGAGGTAGCGTTTCACAACCGGCGGTAGATCTTGAAGATCCTCGGCTCTCACTCGATGGCTATGTTCTCTTTCTACGACTTGCATAATGAGATATTCCTTCTATCTAAGTTGATGTTGTAAACAAAGTGGGAAAAGATCTTCTCATAGAGCAGGTACTCCTGCATTAAGATCGTGGTGAATGGTTCGCCATTCTGAATAGACGTGACGAAGCTTGGCACTCACCGCATGTTGAAGGGGTGGTTCGCTTGAACGTTCCAACGCCACTGACGCCAATCCCTGTGAATCGAAATATTCTCGCAGTCGGTCAAGTACGACCTGCCAGACCTGTGTCGAATCTGCATCACACTGTGTTTCAAGACGAACCTTCAAGGTTCTCGCGCCAGTTTGAATGAGTTGGAATCGCTTTACACCGGCGATCACCATAACGATCAATTCCAATGGCAGCGGCGGTATGTTCACCTGCGTGCCTGTTGGGGATTCAAATGCCAAAATTTCGTCGTTTCGCCCTTCAACTGAAATAGTCGGGAGTGGACTGCCGCATGGGCAGGGATCAGGATAAAAGCTGACGCTGTCTCCCAGTTGATACCGGATAGTAGGCTGTATCCGATTTGCCAAATTGGTCAATAACACGGAATGAGGAGGGTTGCCGGGTTCAATGGGGTGACAGTCAGCATCCACTGGTTCGAGGATGACCCAGTCACTATTGAGGTGCAGACGCCCGCACGCGCAGCTGAAGGCGATTCCCATGAACTCGGATGCGGCATAGGTATCCACCACTTTACAGTGAAAGATGTTCGCGGCCTGTTCTTTCACCAATGCCTTCAATCCTTCCCCACCTGTGGCGATCAGGTCTGGCTTAATCTTGAGTCTGCCGCTGGCCTGCTCGCTCATGAGCATCTCTACGATTGATGGATACGTCGAAAGAATAGGAGGGTTGGTTGCATTCAGCGTATTTACTAGGTCGGGCAGTGGCAGGTGGGCGGAGATACCCGCTGGCAGTTGGGATGAACCAGAACGCAGTTTGTTAACGAGTGTGGCAAATGTGATTCCAGCGAAATGCCCGTTAGTGGCATAAATAAATGATGCGCGCCACCGGCGGCGGATCAAACGCCACCATTCACCGGGTGTTGATATCCATGATAGATAGCCTCGCAGCAGCAATAGAGCCGTATAAATTGCGAGGGCATCACCATCGTGCAGAAAGACACCCGGCGAACCCGTTGTACCCGACGTGCGCCACACGGTATACCGTCCCAAATAAGGCACACCAATCAACGCCGGATCAGCGATATAAGCTTTCAGCGCGTCATAATGGACGTGCGGGTCAGTCACCCATTCATCGAAATGTGCCATTAGTTCGGGCTTAGTGACAGGTGGCAGATCGGTGAGTTGGTTTATCTCTGTGGGCAGATGCCGATAGAGGTTCTTATATAAACGGGAATGTGTTCGGGAATAGGCGATCAAGCTTTGAAGGCGATCTTGTTGTCTGGCTAAAACCCCTTGCGCACCTTCTCGCCCCGCTCTCCAAACATCCCACAATGCAGTTAGTGTCTTGCGACGGCTAATCATCTTTATTTCCCCTTACTTGTGAGGGGGTTAACTGTCTCACTCCTCGCATAAGGGGCAGCCCGCTCGGCGCCAGACTGCCCTCGGTCAAAAATGAGTCTCTTTATGTATGGTAATAGCGGCGCATTGGCGGTAGTAACGGCAGCATCACCAACAGCGCGGCCAGAACGAAAAGAATAATCTGTATCGGTGCAACTTCCGGCAGCGTGAAGACCTGATAGCTCAACCACACCAAAAGCCCTGCACCCAGCAGGACGCTGAATTCCCACGACCAATGTTCGTGAACCAAACGTGACAGGGTATCCAATCCCAGCCAGTGTGGACGCAGCCACAACCCTGCCAGCGTCAATAAACTGCCGCATCCCCAGATTACAATCAGGCATAGACCCGGAATGAAGAAATCTTGAAATAAGGTATTTTGCAGTGTGCTGACGGGCATGCCCATCGGCGCACCACGCGGGTCGCTTATCATGGCGTAACCGCCCAGAAATCCATTGATTCCCAGGAATACCAGACACAACGAAAGCAGCAATAACGGTAACAACGGACGATGCGAGGCAGTAGTGTTCATGTGAGAGTCCTTTCACCCTCTATTAAATGGTGGACGGCGTTCGCGCCACCAACTGACGACAATGAGATAAATCAGGCTGGCTTCCAGCAAAAGCTGTGCCGCCTTCGAAATGAGACCGCCCGGCGAAAACATGACGGAGGGCCGATCTTGATACATGCGAAAGAAAAAGAGGATGACCAGTGCGTTGATGATTGCGCCGAGAATCCACAGCCAGCGGCGGCCCGCCACTATGAGAAGACCGCCCACCACGTAGCTACCGGCTGCCACAAGAACGATGGCGGGCGGGCCTTCGGTAGTTTGGAGATCGCCAACGGCCAGCACTTTTAGGGCGATCAGAATATAGGCCAGTGCCGCAGCCAGCGCCAGAATGACCGCCAGCCACAGCACCCGCACACGGATATCATGAGTGGGGTGAGTAGTAGACATGCTAAACCTCCTGACTCCCCCGATCCTAGGTCAATTTGAGTCTAAAGGGTTTAGCAGGGTCGGGTTAGTTTCGGATGTATGGAATGTCATGGACAGACGTCACAAAAAAGTCAATGAGCTGAAATTTAATGAAGTTGCTACGTTGAATTAACGTGAGCAGTGTTACGTTATAATTTCGTCTGGCGAGTACCCAATCGAGGAACAGCAATGAACAGCCCAAAAGAGCACCTACTTAAGCAACTTGATGATGCGCGTGACCATTTGTGGGCAGTGGTTGACGCCCTCCCGCCTGACGCTAACATTAACCCTGAGTGGAATATCCGTGACTTTTTCGCCCATATCGCGGGTTGGGAGGCCCTCGTTTACGAAGCATTCCGCGACCATGTCGCAGGTGTGGGTGGCAACTTTAGTCCCTATACCAATGTCGATGACTTTAACCGCCAGTTTGTGGAGGCATGCCAGTCCCAATCAGCCGAGGGCGCTAAACGCGAATGCGAAATCAATCGTTTTGCCATCAAAACATTTTTGCAAAGCATCGCTGCTGAGGACTATGCTAAACCGGTGCAATTTCCGTGGGGTTCGGAAACGGTAGTACAGTTCATTGAGGGTGCAATCAAGCACGAACGTGACCACGCCGCCGAAATCGTCAACTTAGCAGAGTCTACCCCTGCTGCCCCCAACCCTCTTCTAAATCCTTGAGCAGACGGGTGATAGCGGCTTTCAAGCCGTCGCGCAGCACCACGCCGCCCGCTACCGTGTTCTCATACTTGATGTAGCGCAAGTGGCGGATGTCGAACGGTACGCCTTCCGGCGTTTTCGCCTGTGTGATCAGAATAGCGGGTTTATTTAACGTGTGTGCGATGCCTAACTCATAAAACACATTGTCATTGCCACCCGTGATGTCTGCGATCACAAACTTGCAGTTGTTGAGCGCCGACCAAACCTCGCCGATAATGACTCCGTTGGCGGAGGTGAACTCGTCACCGCGTGTGATCGTCATGCTGTGCTCGGCCACCAGCGGGCGGATGATGTCGGTATAGATGCCGTTAAACTCCGCCTTGAAGGGCATTATCATAAAAATATCACCCTTGAACTGGCTGCCCGCCGACGGGCGACCAAACACCAGTTCGCCGGGTTTGAGCTGCAGCGCTTCATTATATTTCAGCGTTTGCTGCGCCAGTTCGTCCGCCCGCTGCTGCTGTACTGCCTGTACTTTCTGCGCGGTTCGTTCCGCCACCTGATCGGCAAACGAGTTGATATCAATACCTGTAGTGGGGAAGAATGTTTCCCGCCGTTCACGGGTCAGCGGGGCTGCGCCGGGCGCTGCGGGCGCTGCCGCAGCCTCGGCCTCAACAGACCGGAGGCGCCCCAGCGTGCTGACCCATGTAGTTAAAACTTCCGACACTTTGGTCGAAAGATCCGCCACGTCCGTAAAATGCATGGCGACTCCGCTGGTTTCTAGCTTGTGCCAGAAATTACGCTGGGCGTCATTGTCCGCTTCGCTCTGGGTTACGCTGTGCTGGCGTAGATCGGCCGTGATATCGCTGTCACCCGTGGGCAGCAGCACCGCCAGAGGTTTGCCTGCCTGCATCGCAATATCGCACTCAATTTCCGCCAGGGATTTTCCGCCCATGTTGCTGGGTTCCCAGCCGCGCTTATAGGTGACGATGCTGATGAAAGCGTCTGCTGCGCTGATCTTGCGCTGCACAATATCCTGCAAATTGTCCTGATGGCGTTCGTCATGCTCAATCCATACGGGCACCATACCGAGCTGCTGAATTTGTTCAACTAGAATTGGACGGACGTTATCGAGTTCCGCGCTGGTGTCGCTGATGTAAATTTGGAAGGGCATGAACAACGCTCCGGACATTTCAAACGGATGCAAATAAGAGTGTGTTCATTCTATCACAGGCGTGTGGTGCGGTTAGAACTTGTTTGTGCGGGAAATGGGAGACGGAGAGGATAAGGTTCTTGGGATTTTCGATTCACACAAACATCGGTAGGGGCGGGTTTGAAACCCGCCCCACAACGCATGCTGCGTTAACTTACAGTGGCAATGCTGTTCACAATATCATCAATCTTCGTCATGACCTCACCGGTGAGCAGGGGGACGACGTTTATCGCCGCCATATTCTCGACCACCTGTTCGGGGCGTGACGCGCCAGTAATAACCGTGCTGACATGCGGGTTCTTTAAGCACCATGCAATCGCCATCCGTGCCATCGTCGTGCCTAATTCCTGAGCGACGGTGCCCAGTTCGCGGATGGCCTTCAACCGCTTTTGCCAATCTTCGCGCTGCGACATTTCCTTAAGCCACTCGTAACCCGGCACATTCATCCGTGAATCGTCGGGAATACCATCGTTGTATTTACCGGTCAGCAAGCCGGATGCCAGCGGCGACCATATGGTTGTCCCCAAACCGACTACCTCGTACAAGCGCTCGTATTCCTTTTCCACCCGCTGCCGGTGGAACAAATGATATTGTGGCTGCTCCATCGTTGGCGGTATCAGGTTATACTGACGCGCTACGCTGTAGGCTTCCATAATCTCCTGCGCCGACCATTCGGAAGTTCCCCAGTACAACACATCTCCGCGCCAGATCAATTCGCTCATGGCGCGCACTGTTTCTTCAATCGGGGTTTCGGGGTCAGGGCGGTGGCAAAAATACAGATCAAGATAATCTACCTGCAGCCGTTCCATCGCCTGCTGACAGGCTTCCACCACATGCTTGCGACTCAGACCTTTCTGAATGGGGCTAGGATCATCCACCGAACCGAACATCACCTTGCTGGAGACAATGTAACTGTCACGCCGCCAGCCCAGTTTCTTCAAAGCCTTGCCCATCACAATTTCAGACTGGCCTCTGGCATAAGCTTCGGCGTTGTCGAAGAAGTTGCAGCCCGCATCATAGGCGGCTGTCATACATTCTACGGCTTTATCAACATCAACCTGATTGGCAAAAGTCACCCATGAACCGAATGACAGTTCACTCACCTGAAGTCCAGATTTTCCCAACCGACGATATTCCACCACTATCCTCCTTAGAATAAATGTGAAGCCATCTACAACAATTTGAAAACGGGCAATAATAGGGTAACCCCTAGTTTACCCCGCGACACAACCTCATTCGGCAATTGGTATGCAATGATCCATAGGGCCAATCTCGGCAGCAAAAAAGGGACAGAATGTACTTTGTCCCTTCATGCGTTTATGGGTTGGAAGATCCAACCGACTATGTTTTATGGCAGTGGCTGCGGCGCGGGCAAGCGGAAGCTGCCCTGCACTTGTCCCTGCTCATTCTTGAGCGTTACTACATCGCCGGCCTGGAACGCTGGCTGTGTCCGGTTCCAGAATAGCGCGATTGCCGTATCTTGCCCTACGCGGCTGTAGATCGTCACCAATCCGTTGGAAAAGAAGATACGCTCGGCGAAGGTATAGGTGTTGCCGCTGGAGGTTGTGATGGTCCAGCCCTTCAGGTTGACATTGCTGCCGTTATTCCGCAGCACGATACCTTCCGTGTTGATACTGCCCGCGCCCACCACTTCAGCAATTTCTACCTGCGCGTTGGTGGCTGTAGGTGGCAGTGTCAGTGTCGGGCGCAGCGTGGGTGTAGCCGTTGCGCCTTCAGTGGCTTCGGCGGTAGCAGATTCTGAGGTGGGCGTATTAGCTTCTGCGGCCGGGTCCAATGTGGGCGCGGCGGTGGCTTGCGGGCCTTCCAGTGGGCAACCATCCAGCGGCACGATCAACGATTCACCAATTTGCAGCAGGGATGCCGTTTCATCATTCAAGCCATTAACTTCCATCAGGCGGAACGGATCGGCCCCGAATTGCTCAGCAACAGCGAATGGCGTATCACCTTCCACTAGCGTATACAAAATACAATTTTCCGGCAGCACCGTCGCGGCTGCTCCCTGTGTGTTTTCTACCGGGTTGAGCGCCTGTGCGTCAAAGGTCGCCAGCGGGGGCTCACTTGTGCCGTTTGCGTCAGCCGGCAACACGCCTGTGGGCAAAATCACCTGACCGGGTGGCGGCGTGGCGGTGATGATGATCACGCGCGGTGTCATCAATGGGTCGGTCGTGGCCGTCACCAGAATCGGCACGGTAATCACCACCTGGCTGGTGGTGGGTGTCTGTGAGTTAGGATTAAGCGCATTGAGTACCACGAAGGTGGCGGCTGCTGAAATGAGCGCCGTGAGCAAAATAAACATCAAAAGCGAACGCCGCTGCATAGTGACCTCTTTTAATTGCTCTCATCCCCCGGCATGTTTCGTGCCACTTTGAGAGCAGCAATAATCTTTGCAAATAGCTTGCCCTGTTACAGAATATTAACACAGTGAACCAAGAGGGGCAATTCAAGGGTTAGAGATGGGTTAGAATAGCGCCGTTTCGTTTGCCCGTTCCTGCAGTTTATACACCGCATTCCAAAGGATTATCATGGAACAAAATCCTCCCATCCTCGAATATGATCCAGCGATGGAAGCCATCATCGAACCCGGCAAAATCATTAAACCCATAGATATTCCCGAACGCTGTGTATTGTGCTTTTTTCAGGATGTCATCAACGCGGTGTGCGGCGAAGGCAAGGCCGCCATTATTCACCACCTAGGCAGCGAAATGGGCCGCAATCCCATCTACCAACTCGAAGTCGAGGGTACGTTGATAGCTGTCATGCACCCCGGTGTCGGTGCGCCGCTGGCTGCTGGTTTTCTGGAAGAGTTGATCGCACTCGGCTGCCGCAAATTTATAGCTTGCGGCGGGGCAGGTGTACTGGATGGGGAAATCACCGTTGGACATGTTGTTTTACCCACCAGCGCCATCCGCGATGAAGGCACATCGTATCATTACTTACCACCCGGTCGTGAAACGCTGCCACATCCGGCAGGTGTTGCCGCCCTGGAAGCCGCCATGAAGCATCATCAGGTGCCGTATGTCATGGGCAAAACATGGACGACCGATGCCAT
Organism: Anaerolineae bacterium; assembly: GCA_041390885.1. Classification (GTDB taxonomy): domain Bacteria; phylum Chloroflexota; class Anaerolineae; order Aggregatilineales; family Phototrophicaceae; genus CFX2. Next base: position 131,230 of record JAWKPB010000020.1, read on the forward strand.
CTACCGCGAAACACGGGCCCGCATGCAAACGCGCAAAGCGGAAGGCTGTCTCACCGTTGAAATGGAAGCCGCCGCTTTTTTCGCTGTAGCGCAGTTCAGAAATATTCCCTTTGCCCAACTGCTTTATGGCGGTGACGATCTAAGCGGCGACCAGTGGGATCATCGTGGTTGGCTGCGTGAACTGTCCACCCGTGAGAAATTGTTCTGGTTAGCAACTGAGGCTGTGCTGGCGTTATGAGCGTGTTCGTTTTTTCGCGCTACAATACACGCAAATAGTATTACATGTCTCACTAAAGGATCGTGGCATATGGCGGCAGCAGACCCTCAAAAACTTCTCAAAATCCCTCTATTTACCTTGATGGATGACGATGAAATTTCGCTATTGGCTGAACACCTTGACCAGAAACAAGCCTATGCTGGTGAGGTAATCTTCAAGCAGGGTGACGGGGGCGGAACTATGTATGTGGTTGAGTCGGGCAGGGTCGAAATTTTTCTTAAAGACGATAATAATGATCTTGTTGTTCTGGGCATTATTGAACCCGGTGGCATATTCGGCGAACTGTCTTTGTTTGATAACGAACCCCGTTCCGCCGGGGCGATGGCGCTTGAAAATTCCTTGCTTTACATCATTGACCGCCACGATCTGGAGATGCTCTTTCAAAAACATCATCACGCTGCTCTGGATATCATGGCTATGCTCAGTCGACGCATTCGCGATGCTGATGTGCTTGTGCAAAAACGAGTGGTCAGCCGTAATGCTAATGTGGTAGCCGCGCAGAAATTGACATTCAACCAGCGGGTGGCTGATCTTTTCGCTACCGTAGCGGGGGACATACGCTTTGTCTATGCCTGCGCGCTTTGGTTCTTTGTGTGGATCGTTCTAAACGTCAACATTCTGCCCGGTGTCAAAGCCTTTGATCCATTTCCATTCGGGCTGTTGACGATGATTGTTTCGCTGCAAGCCATCTTCCTCTCCACCTTCGTGTTGGTCAGCCAGAACCGGCAAGCCGAACGCGACAAAGTACGCAACGACATCGAATACGATGTAAATGTCAAAGCCGAAGTCGAAATCCGTGATCTGCATGAGAAGGTAGACAAGCTGCAAGAATTTATGGTGAGTCACCTCAGCCGATTGAACACCAGCGTTGACCGTATCCAAACCTCAACTGGACAGAATGCGACCGAGAAGGGAAAAGACGATTAACGATCATGACGTACAAACGTCGCACAACACAGAAGACGCGCCCGCCGCTCTAACCCGCTTGCGGCAGGCTGCCCGCGAGCGTGACTGGCATGTTTTGCAGGACACATTAGCGGCGCTGCTGGGCGAAGTGGAATATTTCGTCGGTCTGGAAATCGCGCTCAACCGCGCGCATGCCCACTTACCCATCTTCGAACAGCACCATCCCGATGCGGGGTGGGCGCGTGCGTTGCTGGTGTGGCTGGCTTCCTATGGCGTACCACCCGCTGATCTGCCGATGGATGCTGGCCTGCCACACAGCAGTCCCGGCGCGGGCAACTTTGTGACGGCTTTGATCGAATTAGCCCGCAGCGCCGAGCGCAAAACCCCTGCTGAGAACCGTCTGCGCTTTTTAGCGAATGCCATCGGTAATCTAATCATCGCTGATCTGGCCGCCATCTGGTACGGGCAGAATGAAGAAATTTGGGAATTCCAACAGACGCACGGCGACGACCATGATGAAGAAAGCGGTCAGCCTATTCGCCAGTTAATTTACGCCACATTCTGGATGGATGATGAAGTCGCCGCCCGTGACACCGCCGCATGGCTGGATGTGGCGGAGAAGATTGAGAAGAAGCTGAGGTGATGAATGGCACTTGTAGACCTGTTGGTACTGGCGGTAGTTGTATTCGTCTTGGTCTTCTTTTTCGCTCGCTTGTCGCGCAGAGGCCAAAACCAAACCCCACGCGAACCGGTCATACCGGACTGGGTCGCCATGCGCGACCCCGACTTGCAGGCAGCCCTCGCCAATAACAAGAAAATTGAAGCCATCAAACGTTACCGCGAACTGACCGGACAGGGACTGAAAGAAGCTAGAGATGCCATTGATTACGCGCTGGCTCATCCCGAAGCTGCAAGCACGAAAAAGAAGCAGTCGTCTTATGACGCGCAGGATGCAGGCATCCGTGATCTCGTAGAAGCGGGCAAAATTGATGAGGCGGTTGATGTGTATCGCAAGTTCGCTGGTGTAGACGAATACACTGCCAGAGACGCCGTGACCGAAATTGAACGGCAGGTGCGTTTGGGTGAAGCACCACCCACAGTCAACAAAGCTGAACTCCTACGGCTGGCGCGTGAAGGCAACATGATCCTGGCAGTGAAGATGTATCGCGAAGCTACCGGTACGGGTCTGAAAGAAGCCCTCGACGCGGTTGAAGCCTTGAAGCGCGAAAATAACTGATCTGTGTTGCTGCCACTTCTCGTCACTGCCACACTGGCCTTTATCAGTACCAACATTGATGATATTTTGCTGCTTGTGATGTGGTTCGCCCAGCCCGCCGCTACCATACGCAAGCGGCACATTGTAGCCGGTCAATATTTGGGCTTCATAGCTACCATAGCTATTAGTCTGTTGGGCTTTGCCGGGGTGATGGTGCTGCCCCCTGCCGCGGTGGGACTGCTCGGCCTGCTGCCCATCGCATTGGGCATCCGCGAACTGCTCAAGCAGCGCCGTGCGGACAATGATGACGACGATGAACAAGTCTTTCACCCCGCTGCCCGTAGCCGCTTTTATGGGCTTATCAGCCCGCAAACTTACGCGATAGCTGCCGTCACACTTGCCAACGGCGCGGATAACGTCAGCCTCTATGTGCCGCTCTTTGCCAGTCACCGTCCTGCGGATCTGGCGGTGATTATCGTCGTGTTCCTGCTCTTGATGGGTCTGTGGTGTTATATAGCCTACCGTTTGGTGAGGCATCCGCTGCTGGCGCGCTTGCTGGCACGCTACGGTGAACGCCTGCTGCCGTTCGTCCTCATCGGGCTGGGGGTGTATATTGTATGGGAGAGTGTATTCGCTTAAGGGGGATGTCATGACTCGGACAACCATTTATTTATATGTGGATGGCTTTATAGGTGACGCCAAAAGCAAATCGAAAGAAAATGCCATCCGCTGCTCGTACTATGGCTATGGCGCTGCTGTATTGACCGCCACCAGTGGTTCAGGCAGTGGAGCGAGTGCGGGTAAGCCACAGCGCGAACCGATTGTCATCCACAAAGCCGTCAACCACACCTCACCGCAGTTCATGAAGTCCTTGCTGTCCGGCAAGCACATCAAAACCGCGACCCTTGAACTGCGCCGTGACAAAAAAGTGTATTACACCATCCAGCTAGATGATGTCCTCATTACCGGTGTCCAACACAGCGTGCCCGAAGATGATGCCCAACCGGATGCGGTGGAGGTGGTTGAATTGATGTTCCAGAAGATCAGCTTCACCGCCGCTGATGGCAGCACCGTAACCGATGATGTGAAAAAGGGAACTGTAAGCTAGTCACTTTCGCGCTTTAAAATCAAAAGGGGCGGAGTTCCTCACCCTGCCTCCTCTGCATAATAGTTGAGTCTAGACGGCTATCATGCAGCTTTCACAACATTGCTCGTCATCTTACGGGCACTAGGTTGCACATACAGCAAAATAACGATGCCCGCAAAGAGCAGTGCTGCCCCTAAAACCAAAGTTGCGTTGATCCCAATAGCCTGCATCACATATCCCGCACTCGCCAAACCGATTACGGCGGCGATGAAATTGCTTGAGTTATACAAAGACAGGCTTCGTCCAATCAATCTCGCCTCTGACAGATCAGCAATATAGGCTTGGCCTACACCACCTGAAGCATTTACGATGGATACCAGCGCTGCCGAAAACCAGAAGTGCCACGGTACACTTGCCACAATGAGTAGTAGTACACCGAGGGAACCCGCACCAAAACAGGCGATAAGTAAGAACTTGCGTCCGATACGGTCAGACAGCCAACCCATAATCAGCGGCAGTGGAAGGGTAACAGCAGCACTAAATGCGATTGCATTGGAAACCCCTGTCGCATCCAGCCCAAGCTGGAGCATCACAAGGGGTCGTCCCAAGTCGCTCGTTGTTGGACCCAGTCGCGCGATGAGGTTGGCAATAAGGAGCAGATAGACAAGACTTCCTACGCTGCCTGTCACGACAATCGCGTCTTTGGACTCGTGTTGCGGTTGAGGTTCGACAGGCATAGAAGTTACGTTGCGGATATAGAGCGTGATCAGGAACATTACGCTGGCCAAAATAGCCATCAACACGAACAATGAATTGAAGCCCCACTCCTCTGCTATGCGTCCGCCAATAAGCCCCGCAATCAGGCCGCCTAATCCACCCGCCATACCGACCCAACCGAACACTCTTCCGCGTTCGTTTGCCCCTGCCGATAACCCAATGATGCCGTTTAGTGCTCCTATTGGAATGCCGCCCACAAGCCACATCAATCCTGATGTCAGAATTATCGTGCCAACTGTTGTTGCTTGCGTCATCAGTAGTGATGCTGGTATCCAAAGCAGATAGCCGATAAGCGTGATGCGTTTGCGCTGACCAAAGCGGTCAGATAACCAACCGCCAGCAACATTGCCAATCGTGACGCACAAAAAATTGAATGCGAGGTAAATGCCAGTCGTAGCAGCATCTGCACCGAGGCGCACAACATACACGGGCTGCACACCAAGGGTCAGAGTGGCGATAAGTACCATCAGGCAAAAGCAAATACAAATCGCTAGTAATTGGCGTTTGTCCATAAAGCGTGGCGAATCCATATTGTTACCTATGATTGCCTAAATTATGAATGCATTTGCGAAATTGGATCGTTTGTGTGGAAATGAGTGTAGCCAACAAAATGATAAGTTCCAAATATGTGGAACTTGACGTCTTATCTCGGGTATTGTGAATCCGATACGGACTTTTGCTAGTGGAACACATGCTCATTGTCCAATCGTAGATGTGTAATATGCTGTGCATAAAACAAAAAGGGGTGAAACTCCTCACCCTGCCCCTCAATCTCGCAGCCACTCCGCCGACAGTATCCGGTTGTCACGCGGGTTGTAGTAAATACGATATGGATCACCATTTTTGAAAGCGAGAAAGATATGCTTTTTGACAATGAATTCCTGCTTATCAATTGTCATCTGAAAGTGGTTGTTATTTATGCTGAGTGTGATCGGGCCTTTTACGCGCTTGGCACGTCCATTTTTAGCATCGTTATGAATAACAAGCACTTCAGAGCCACAAAAAAGTCCCAAAAGAACAACAAGTATGAGAGGTCCTATCTCCCTACCTATTGGCAAACCTGCTCTTAGTGATGCTATCAGAACAATGATGAACACCGGGCACCATATCGCCAGAACAACCAACCAGATATTTCTTTTTCTGAGAATAGCCTGTTTTTGGTGATTGCTTAATTTGCCAAGTTGGTTAAGCGTTAAGTCCTCTTTATGAAAGCCAATCGCATCCATCAACACATCCGATGGCTTCAGTTTCTTCGGCTTTTCCATAGCGCCACCTTTTGAACACAAAGGGGCAGGGTTCCTCACCTCACCCCGCCCCTTTGTGTCTTTCTCCGCATCTCAGCGGTTCAATTGCATTTCCTATTGGTTTTCGTGGTTAAGCTATCTGCCTAATCCTCCGGCAGCACGAACAAATCGCCCACCCGTACCTGTAAGCCGGGGAACATGGTTAAGCTAAACATATCATTCTCTGCGTAGATATGGCTGCCTTTTTCACCTTGAATGTATTGATGAAGTTCGACCTGTTCGGGGTACAAGACCAAGACGTGTTCAGTTCCATACGTCAAATAATCGCGGATTTTCGCCAGCAGATCATCGGCACTTTCATCAGGCGATACGATTTCTACCGCTAAATCCGGTGCGCCGGGAAACGGGCGTGAACGATCAAAGCCTTGCGGCAGTCGCCCTTTGCGAACGAAGGAAACATCTGGAATGCGGGTGGTACGGATGCCGCGTTCTGCGTCTTGATAGAGCACAAAAATCAAGCCGTCCGTGCGAACCACACCCAGCTTGTTGGCCTGCACGATAGGGTCAAAAACCCGAAATACATTCAAGCCAATGTCCATGTGGCGGATTCCAACAGGCGACATATCAACAATCTCCCCATCAATGACTTCAAAGCGCCTGTCATGAGCGCCCAACTGGAGCAAATCCGCTTCTGTAAGAATTGTCCTGATCGTCGAGTCCACTGTTACCAAGCCTTCCACCCACTTTTCACCCATCATTATAATGCAAAAAGGGGCAGGCTATCTCACCCTGCCCCCCCTGCGTCTCGCCATCTCAACATCTTGCCTTTTACCCGGCACTCAGTACTCGGTACTCAGCACTTCCCTACACCACCACGTTGACCTTTGGCTCCTGGCCATTGCGCGCGGGCACGTAGATCACCTTCTTGGCTGTGCCGCCGTTCAGCGCCTTCTGTACCGTTTCGCGTTCCATCGCTGTTGTCCGCGCTTCTTCTTCACCGATGTCCGCCGCCACGCTCACCCGGTCGCGCACCTTGCCGTTAATCTGGATGACTAGCGTCACGGTGTCTTCGGCGGCTTTGTCAGCATCAAATTCTGGCCAGGACTGTTGGTGTACACTGTAGCTGTGTCCCTGCTGCGCCCACAGTTCTTCTGCCATATGCGGGGTGAAGGGAGCCATCATCTTCAGCATGGTCTTGATGGCTTCACCCCATGCCGCCGCACCCACATTACTGGCCTTCATCACATCCTTCAGGTCATTGCGGAAGCCCATCAACCCGGCAATGCTGGTGTTGAAGCTGAAGTTTTCCAGCCCTTCACTCACTCTACGAATGGTCTGGTGCACCCGCCGTTCCAGATTGCGCTCGGCCTCCGCGTCGCCGCTGGCTGGCGGTTGGTAGCCGGTCACGATATCCCACACATCATTCACCCAGCGCACCACGCCCTGAATGCCCTTGCTGTCCCACGGGCCGCCCTTTTGCCAGTCGAAGCCGAACATCAGGTAAGCCCGCACGCTGTCCGCGCCGTAGCGTCCTACCCACTCATCGGGGTTGACTACGTTGCCCTTGCTCTTGGACATGCGCTGAATTTCCAGATGATGTTTCAGTTGGTCAGCGCGGCACGGGCCTTCAATTCCCGGTATAGTAATCACCGCATCTGGCACGACTTCTACCGTCCGTGTTTCGTCATTGCCGATGTCCACGGTCAGCAGATTTTCAGTGCGCTTGATAATTTCGCCCACCACTAGCTTGCTGCGTTTGGCTGGCGCATTTGCCGGGTCAATCACGTCCACCTTATCCGCAAATAGTTTGGCTGCCTGCCATGTGCCGCTGGCGACGATGAAATGGCCGTCTCGTTCTTCGCCCAATACCTGCCCCTGATTACGCAGCTTCAGCATCGGTTCGCCCCACAGCATCGAGTCCGTGTCGCGCCCGTGCGCTTTCATGATGTCCATCGCTTCTTCAAACATGCCCAGATCGCGCATGGCCTTGGCGAACCAACGGGCATACAGCAGGTGCATGGTGGCATGTTCCGCGCCGCCCGTATACACATCTACCGGCAGCCAGTAAGCCGCTTCCTCCGGGTCAAATGGCCCCTGCTGGAAATGCGGACTCAGGTAGCGATACCAGTACCATGACGAGCACATAAAGGTGTCCATCGTGTCGGTTTCGCGCTTGGCGGGTTTGCCTTCGCTGTCCACCGTGTTCTGGAAGCCTTCGTGCAGCTTCAACGGACTTTGTCCCGTCGGTAGGAAGTCCACATCATCCGGCAGCAGCACCGGCAGTTGGTCATCCGGCACAGGCTCAAACGTGCCATCCTGCTTCTCCACCATCGGAATCGGCGAACCCCAATAGCGCTGGCGGGAAATCAGCCAGTCGCGCAGCCGGTAATTGACCGACTCCTTGCCAATACCGCGTTCTTCCAGATACGTAATAGCCGCATCAACCGCCGGGTTCTTGCGCCCCTTCTGCCCGTTGGAAATCATGCCGTTCAGCGGGCCGCTGTTAATCATGATGCCCGCGCCGTCGTATGCCACTTCCATTGTCTTGCCGTCGAACTTTTCGCCTTCCGGCTGCACCACCGGAATAATCTCCAGCCCGAACTTACGCGCGAAGTCGAAGTCGCGCTGGTCGCCGCTCGGCACAGCCATAATCGCGCCCGTGCCGTAGGTAATCATCACGTAATCCGCTATCCAGATCGGGATGCGGGTATTGGTAACAGGGTTGATGGCATAGCCGCCCGTGAATACGCCCGTCTTTTCGCGGCCTTCAGCTGAACGTTCGATTTCGGTTTGGCGTGCTGCCTGTTCTTTGTAGGCATCCACCGCTTTCCGTTGTTCCTTTGTGGTGACCTTTTCCACCAGCGGGTGTTCGGGAGCCAACACCATGAAAGTCGCTCCCCACAGCGTATCTGGCCGTGTGGTGTACACCTCCAGCGGATCGCCTTGCTCGGTCTTAAAGACCACACGCGCCCCTTCACTGCGTCCAATCCAGTTGGTCTGCATGATGCGGATCGGTTCTGGCCAGTCCACATTGTCGAAGTTCAGCATTTCGTCAGTGTAGCGGGTGTAGCGGAAGAACCACTGCGTCATCATCTTTTGGATGACTGGCTGTCCGGTGCGTTCGTCCTTGCCGTCAATTACCTGCTCGTTCGCCAGCACCGTTTGCAGCGTGGGTGACCAATTCACCAGCGCCTCGCTGCGGTAGGCCAGCCCGGCCTGGTAAAATTGTTTGAAGAACCATTCCGTCCACTTGTAATAATCGGGGTCGCAGCTCACCATCTCGCGTTCCCAGTCGAACATCGCCCCCATACTCCGCATCTGCTTCCGCATCCGCTCGATGTTCGCCAGTGTCCATTTCTTAGGATGAATGTTGCGCTGCACGGCAGCATTTTCCGCCGGCAGCCCGAAGGCATCAAAGCCCATCGGGAACAGCACGTTAAAGCCGCGCATCCGCATATAACGGGCGCGCGCGTCCGAAGGCGTCATGGCGAACCAGTGGCCGATGTGCAGGTCGCCGCTGGGGTAAGGCAGCATGGTCAGGGCATAATGCTTGGGCTTGTTCCAGTCCACTTTTGCGCGGTACAGCTTGTCCTGTTCCCACTGTTCTTGCCATTTCGGTTCAATCGCTTGTGGGTTGTACTTGGTGTTGTCGGTCATTATTCCTCAATAATCCTTAAGTTGATGTTTGCGGTTGGTGTATAGCTGTTGGCGTTCAGCTAAGGTTACGAACAATTGAAATGCTGTGGGCGCGGGATATCTATCGTCCGCGTGAAAGGAATCGCGCCGGGAGTAACAGAATTAGCTTGGTTGTAGCGAAAGGGGAAGGAGGCGCGCGGTCAATTACCGCTGCATAAGGGAAGAGCGGCTCACCTCAAAAGCCGGGAAGTGATGTTGACTGTTCATGTGTCGCCTCGATAGTGATTGTTGATTGCGGGAGTATAACATAAAACCAACTTCCGAATCAATCTCTCAATTTGTTCGGGTGCATCCGACCTTGGGGGCGAAACTTTTGATCGTGTGTATTTCAGGTTAAATTTCTTGTCAGCCTGCTTCAGCCTCCGGCTGAAAAAACCAAGTTGCCCTAACCTCGGATACACTCTTTTAACGCAATTCTGATTTACTTCGGTGCTGTTGTCTGCTAAAATCAAACTGGAAATGGGGGTGTACTAGTTTCGACAGGGGAGGCTGAGTCCGTACTGCACGCCGTGGAGCACGACCACGTAAAAACAGGCAAGGCATTAACTGCCAATAATAACACTTACGCTCTTCCCGCAGCCGCCTAAGGCTTGCTAAAGAGCGCTGACCTTGCGAGGTCAGCCGTCCGCCCCAATCGTCGCTGTCCGGTTGGATTGGCGGGCGTCATCAAAGACAGCGTGCGGACCTGCTCACACCGATAAAGCAGGCCAAAGACATCATCGGTTAGCCGTTGGCATACCTCGCCAGTCAGGGCTACCAACGGTGAAATCAAAGGATTGGATAAGCGTGTAGACGTGCGTCCTCGATTCTTTTGGACACCGGTGCAACTCCGGTCACCTCCACTAGATGACGAAAACAACCTGTGTAACTGGGTTGTTTTTGTTTGGGGTCACGCGTCTTAGCCCACACTTGCCAACATTCTCCAACGCGACTAACATCTGCTGTGACGACCCAACACTAGGAACTCAACTATCACTATGGATTACATTGACCTCCGCAGCGACACCGTAAGCTGGCCCACCCCCGAAATGCGCGAGGCGATGGCCAACGCCGCCGTCGGTGACGATGTTTACGGCGACGACCCCACTGTCAACCAACTGCAAGCGGATGCCGCCACTATGCTCGGCAAAGAAGCCGGGCTGTTCGTCGCCAGCGGCACGATGGGCAATATCATCGCCGCACTCACCCACTGCGGGCGCGGTGACGAAATGATCGTCGGACGCGAAGCCCATATGTTTGTCAATGAAGCGGGTGCAGCCTCTGGCTTGGGGGGCATTCACCCCAACACCATTGATGTCCAACCCGACGGCACGCTGCCGCTGGATGCTATCCGCAACGCCGTGCGCGGCGATGACGACCACTATCCACGCACCCGCTTGATTTGCCTCGAAAATACACAGGGCGCAAAAGGCGGGATTCCCATCTCTGCCGAATACACCCGGCAGGTCGGGCAGATCGCTACAGAGCACGGCCTCAAGCTGCATATTGACGGCGCACGCATCTTTAACGCTGCTACCGCCCTCAACACCCCTGTCGCTGAACTGGTCGCACCCGCCGACAGTGTATCGTTCTGCCTCTCCAAAGGGCTGTGCGCGCCTGTCGGGTCAGTGCTGATCGGTTCGCGCGAATTCATTGATCGCGCCCGCCGCACCCGTAAGTCATTGGGGGGCGGCATGCGGCAGGCGGGCATACTGGCCGCTGCTGGCCTCATCGCCCTGCACACTATGAGTAAACGCTTGCACGAAGACCACGCCAATGCCTGCCTGCTGGCGGAGGGGCTGGTCGCCAATCACTACATCAAGTTGGATGTCAGCCGTGTGCAAACCAACATGATTTATTTTGAAGTAGCGGATAGTGCGCCCGTCACTGCTGATGAACTAAAAGCCCGCCTGAAAGCGGAACATAATATCTTAATTTCAGCTTATCACGGCAGTTCGCGTATTCGCTTGGTGACCCATTACTGGATCACCCCCGAACGGGTGGAGGAGGTGTTGGACGCTGTGAACGGGATACTAGTATGAGTCCCACCATTTACCCCGATCCGCAGCAGGGCGACCCGATTCCGGCGGACAATTGGCCGAAGCCCCCCGAACCGCCCCCGCCGCCTGCTGATCCGGCTTTTTCGGATGAGGACGATTGGGAATCGCCCTTCACTCGCACCGGCGCGCGCCCCGATGAACCCATCAATTATCGCGGCGCAACCAACGACCCTGTCTTCGGTTATTTGATCGCGCTGGCGCTCAGTGTAGGACTGATTCCTCTCATACCCACCGACCCTGCCCTGCGCTACACCCTCATCTGGGGCGTGATGGCGGGCTTCGGTGTGCTGTCCTGGCTGCTGGGACGCAGCACCCGCATCTGGACGGAAACACCGGAAAATCTGGGCTGGGGTATCATCTTCGGCCTCATCATCGGCCTGCCGTTCTTGATGGTCGGTGGCAGCACCCTTCAGCAAACCGCTGAAAAATTCTTCATCGACATGACCCCCGGCATGGCGCTGGCCTTCCTCGTCTTTGTCATGCCGCTGGCCGAAACGCTGTTCTTCCGCGGCGTGCTGCAAGAGCAGCGTGCCTTCTGGATTGTTGGCCTTTTAAGCAGCCTGTGGTCAGTGCTGGTTTTCCTGCCCATGCTCGACGTGCGCCGCTTCCCGGCAGTCACGGTCATCATTGGCACAGCCCTCGTTGTCATGAACCTGATCTACGGCTATGTTCGCCAGCGCAATGGTTTAGCGGCGGCGTGGCTGTGCCAAATCGTGGTCAATCTGGTATTGCTTTTCTTCCCGTTGTTGTAAATCGCACCTACTAGGTTATCAATCACATCAACGCTACATACCCACCCACAACCACTATGAAGAGGGCAAGTAGCACGCCTGCCACTTGAGCAACAAATCGTATCAAGGGCTCATCCTCCACCTGCCGCTGAAGGCAGCCCCCACAGGCGGATCGTTCCATCCTCTGATGCCGACATCAGCAGCGAACCATCCGGGCTAAATGCAACGGCATCAATGCTCATGGTGTGGCCTGCCAACTCACCAATTTGCTTGCCCGTCGCCACATCCCACAGGCGGAGGATGGTATCTTCCGGCAGCGATGGTACTTGAGAACCGGGCATAACCGCACCGCTGCCAGAAGCAATCAGCGTTCCGTCTGGGTTGTAGGCCAGTGCAAAAACTTCGCTGGAAGATCCTTCCAAAACTTGTAACTGATTACCGGTCTCAACATCCCACAACCGGATAGCACTGTCTGCTCCGCCGGAAGCGAGTGTTTTGCCGTTGGGACTGAAGGCCACCTGCCAAACGGTTCCGTCGTGACTGTCAAGGATTTTGTAGAGCGCGCCGGTCACCACTTCCCATAGGCGAATGGTGTGGTCAGTGCTAGCCGAAGCCAAAAGCGTGCCGTCAGGACTAAATCTTACAGATGTAATTTCACCACTGTGACCGATCAAAATCGCATGGGGCTTTCCTGTTGCCGCATCCCACAAATGCACATTCGAATCAACACTTCCCCCACCCGTCGCCAGCAGGGTTCCATCAGGGCTAAACGTCACGGTCTTGGCATCACCCGCATTGATCTCCAAAGCTGTTTTTTCCGTACCGTTTGTCACGTCCCAAACATGAATGACCGGATAATTACCGACTCCGGCGACGCGCGTCCCATCTGGACTAATGGCCACTCCGTAACTTATCTTGCCGCCAGTATCCATAACAACCTGTTCACCGCCGCTTGCTACGTCCCACAGCCACACCATATTGTCAATTCCACCTGCAGCCAGCGTCTTGCCATCCGGGCTAAAAACTGCACTAATAATCCCATTTTCTTGCCCGCGTGATAATGTAACCTGCTGGGCTTCCGCTGCCGTTTCCACATCCCACAAACGTACCGTTTCATCCGCGCTGGCCGAAGCCAATTGTTGGCTATCCGGGCTAAAGGCGATGTCTATGATCGTATCGCTGTGACCCCTCAGCTCACCCTGCTTCACTACTTTAATGACGTCCCACAGGTGAATAATGTTGTCGGCACTCACCGCCGCCAGTGTCCTGCCGTCCGGGCTGAAGAGCACTCGCAAAATGGAACGACCTTCTACATGAAGGGTGACGTGTTGCGTACCGGTCTCACGCCAATCCCACAGCAGCACCACACCGTCCTTACTCGCCGAGGCAATCGTGTGTCCATTGGGGCTGAAAGCCACACTGTCGACAATAGCTTTGTGCCCCACTAGAGTGGTCACAACTTCGCCAGTCACCACATCATGCAGCGTGATATTGTATTCAGAATTAGCAACCGCCAATACCGATCCGTCTGAATTGAATGCCACATCACCAATGCCAACCCCGTATAGACGCTCGGCTACGTTCTCTGTCCACTGGGCGATCTTGTCCCCGCTGTCGGTGTTCCAAATCCAAATGGAATTGTTGTTCGCGCCCCCCGCCACTAGCGAGCTATCGGGGCTGAAGGCAAGTGCGTTTATTCCCGCAAATTGACCTAACACGCTGGTGTGTTCTTCGCCCGTCTCTATGTCCCAAAACGTCACCTTTTTGTTGTAATCTGCCAGAACCAGCTTTTTGCCGTCTGGGCTGAGACTGGACATGGCGAGTGTTGCCGCATTCTTGGCCAAAAATCGTTGCTCAAATATCTCCGGAGGCGCATTTAACGAAAGTGGATTCAAGTAACCGATTGTGCCATTGGTGGTCGTGAAAATCAGTCGGTTATCATCCGGTTGCCAATTGAGCGTCGCTATTCTGCCATAACCCAGTAACCGCCGCAGTTGCAATTGTCCTACCTTATCCACCGTAATGGCATGCGGCTTGGGCGTCGTGGTAGGTTCTCCATTGGTCAGTGGACTGCTGACATACCCCGAACGATACACAGTAATCGTCATCACACCCAGAATCACCACAACCAGCACAGCAGCGATCAGCGTCAGCCAGCGCATGCCGGACGCACGCGAACGGGGAACGAATTGTTCAAATTCTTGTGCTGTTGTCGTGTACATATCCTTGTCCTCCTGTGATTGGTCGGATTCAGGGTCTGACCATTTTGGGAGGGACGCCGAACGGTGATGATTTGCTCAATACCATTCGATTGGTGCACGCTGCGGCTGACCGTTTCCGCTTGCTCGGCTGGAATATCAGCGTCTAGTTCCAGCCCTAAAATCATCTGCTCCAGCAGGGCGTCACCTTCGGCTTGTCGGAGTATCTTCGCCACCGTCTCGAAGTCGCCGCGTTCTACCGCATTATGATATAGATATAGTGCGCGCACCCGTGTGCGATGTGGGTTATTCATGGGTGGCATCCTTATGGCGCAGGCTGCGGAGGCGGTTCAGCGCCCGGAACAAACGCTGGTAAGCGGTATTCGCTGTTACCCCCAACGCCCGTCCCAATTCCTCGCCTTTCATGTCTTCGATGATCGCCAGCCGGATGATCTGTTGGTCGTCCGGCGCAAGTCCGTCGAACAGCAAATTGATGGCTTCGTTGGCCTCCATGTGTTGTAGTGAACCGTCTGAAGATACAGGCAGTTGGTCAAATAATTCTTCATCGCTCAGGGTCTGTTCGCTCTCGACATACAGATCGCGCAGCAGCGGTTCACGCTGTTCCAGCCGTGCCTGTTTGGCCTGTCTGCGTTTGATGAGGTTGGCCGCGATGCCCAACAGCCACGGACGCGGATGAATATCATCTCGCAGGCGTCCTGCCGTCTTCAAGGCCTCTACCACCACCTCGTTCAACAACTCATCAGCGGCAACATGCAGCGTGTCGCCCGCCAGCCCTGCCCGCAGCAGGTAATGGCACAGAATTTTGTGGAGGTTATCTTGATCCCCCTCCACAAACTGCCGCAGGCGCAGGCGGTTGGCGTCACGCTCTCCCATCAGTTCCCGTGCTCCCGTACGATCAGACCCCTATTACCATTATCAATTAGGCTGTTCCAATTCTTACAGGCTTTGCCAATTTGGCTAGCATTACACAAAACGGTGGGTGTTTGTTGATAGCCTATCTGCTGCTGGTTCTTCTTTCCAAGCGCACTTAAAAATCCGGAAAGCCCCTCTCCAGCGCAAAGCCTCCCTAGGGGGAGAGGGCTAATGGCTGACTGAGCATGTTGCAGCGTCAGCCAGAGGTTTTCGGAAGCCTAAACCCAATTCCAACCATCCGCCAACCGTCTTAACGATTATTTTCTCTCAAAATGGTTTGTGTGATATCCTAAAAAAAGTGACCAAATGTTCGGCCAAATGGTCACCCTAAATCTGAACTTTTGTGCTACGATATACTCTAGCGTTTAGCTGTTAGCGATTGGCTTTGACCACCCACTATGAACCACCAACCATCAACCCAACTTTCCGTATTTTCTCTGTGTCCTCTGTGTCTCTGTGGTTCAAATGTATTTGTATTTTGTCTTTCCTCAGCACCTAGCACTCAGTTCTCAGCACTGCACTTCCGACGACGCGGCAGCCATGAGCGAGCCAACCGCTGCACGTCCGACATTGCAGCGCCACGCTCCCTCACTCCCGCCCGCCAATTGTGTCAATTCAGCGGCCACACGTGAGCTTCCCGCCTGTCATTGCAGCGGATATTCTGCCACAGTAGATTGTGAGGAGTTGGAACGAACCCTAGACAGCTGCAGCGCGGTCATTCAATAACACCTGCGCCCCGTCAAAGTCGAAGCGGAAGTCCATCCGCGCCAACCCCAACGCCTGCAAGCTGCGGGTCACGTCCGCCTGCTGCGCTTCGTGGCAGTACAGCATCAGAAAGCCACCGCCGCCCGCGCCTGTGATCTTGCCGCCCAGCGCCCCTTTTTGGCGGGCTGTGTCATAAGCCACATCAATCTGATCATTGCTGATATCGCGGTTGACGCCCCGCTTTTGTAGCCATGACTGGTGCAGCAAATCGGCAAACTCGTCCAGCCGTCCCTCGGTCAGGGCCACCAGCACCTCTTGCCCCAGCGCCTTGATCTTGTGCATGCGCTCCAGCGTGGCCGGGTTTTGCTCGCGGCTGGCTTTGGATTGGTCGGAAAGGATTTTCCCCGAATCGCGTGACTTACCTGTGAAAAACAGCATCAACCGCCGTTGGAAGGTATCCAGCACACCCGGCGGTGGATTGACCGGCGTTACGCTGGTACCACTCTTGGAAAAAACGATATGGTTTAGCCCACCCATCGTTGCGCCATATTCATCCTGCTTACCGCTGGGCAAATGTAGTTTGTTTATGCCGATGTCGCAGGCCAGCTCCGCTGTCTCAATCTTGCTCAGTTTGCGTCCATGCCAGTTTGCCAGCGCCGTAATCATGGAAACGGCCACCGCACCGGAACCGCCCAGTCCAGTGCCGGGTGGAATTTGCGAGGCGACGAACACATCCAATCCTTCGTCTGAACCAAATTCCCGCAGGACAGCCTTCGCTAACCCCAATTCGCCGTCGGTGCTAAACGGTGTTCCCGCCTCATGGCGGTAAAACACTCGGAAATCAGATGAGATGATTTGCAGGGCGTCGCTTGCGCCTGAAGAGATAAAGGTATACACATAGCGGTTGATAGCCGTACTAACGACCATCCCGCCGAATTGATTGTAATATGCGGGTAAATCTGTTCCGCCCCCACCAAAACTGATGCGAACAGGGGCACGCGCAATGAGTAGCAAAGAAAACCTCCTGACACCTCGAAATACGATCTCATATTCCAGTGTATTATAGAAACCAACTGTCGAACAATTTTGATTTGAGCTGTAAACAAAGCTATTTTATGCTTGTGTAATGTCTGTTCATTTACGCTTTTCGGTGATAATCTGTTATACGGTGCGGGTAAAGTCTTTCGATTTCGCTCATCACACATCAATCAGGAAAGTTTATGCGCCGTTTCTTGCGAAATTTATTTCTTTTACTCTTCATTGTAGCAGTATTTGCCGGTGTCGGTCTGTATATTTATCAGGGGAAATCTGATGACGATACCAAACGCTACAATGACAATGTGACACGTGCCATCAACACGGCCATCTGGAATGCATTATACGATGCGACCCGCACGCTGGAAGCAGACCTCGTTCATTACCGCTTGATCACGGTTGCCAAAAGCGAGTCCCTGGTGGATGTTGCGCTGCGCTATCACACTACGGTCGAAGTGCTGAGGATGGCCAATAACTTGCTGCCCACGGTGGATTATGGGGACGGCGGTAAATTGATTGTGCCGGAAGGTGTCAATGTGCTCAATCCTCCCCGCCGATTTACCGTTATCACTGCCGTTGATGGTGACACACTTACCCAATTCGCCGCCCGTTACGGCGTTACCGTTGATATTCTTCGAGCAGACAATCCAATACTTGCTCAACGTGGAATTATTCACGGCGACCTTGTATTTATTCCCGAATTATTGTGAGGGGTAAACCATTGAATCGAACACTAAAATATATTCTCGTGGTGTTGATGGGGCTGATGTTGTTGGCAGCCTGCGATACCGCCATCCCGTCACCACCGCCCGTCACAGTTGTGATTACGGCTGTTGACGACACCGCTGCGCTAAACAACGCAGTGGCTGATGTGTTAACTGCTACAGCGCAGTTACAAATAGGCATGACGGAAACAGTTTTCGCGCAGGGCGGCATTACGCTTACCCCGTCCGATACGCCCACTGTCACCATAAGTCCCACTTTCACCGCCACGCGCTTCGTCACGCCTACTCGCACGCCTACTCCCACCAGCAGCCCGACTCCCACCTTTGAGCATATTGAAGCCAATCAAATTGATTCTACTGTTACGCAAGGCGCAGGGTGGGTACGGATAGTCAATAATTGGGTTGAAACAGTGGAATCACCCACTACTTTCCCCGTTGATGTCTTCGTGAATGATGAACGAATTGCCCGCGAAGTCGCCTTTGGCGAACAGACCAATTATTATCAGGTTGCACCCGGCGCGGTTCGCATTTCACTACAACGGGTTGATGAACCCCTGAGCGGCGTACAAGCTCAACCGCCCATTTTAAGCAGTATTTTGGAGGTCAAGCCGGGGGATGTCGCTTCTATGATTGTGGCAGATTTGGGCAAGGGCTTGTCTCTCATCCCCATTCTGGAAGATCCGTCGCCGCTGCCTAACGGTATGGCTCGTGTAACTATCGCCCAATTTAATTCTATTCTGTCACCTGTAAATATGCTGGTTTCAGACAAGCGGCTGGAACTTTCGCGTGATATTGCTGCGGGTACGGTTGTTGGCCCGCTTGATATTCCCTCCGGTAATTACAATATTGATTTGTATGACAGTACCGATACCGAGCAGTTGATTACATCACTGCCCTCAATAGATCTGAGTGGGCAGTTAAGTTATTTGCTGGTGATGCTGCCACCTGCGAATGTCAACGAGGAAATCAGCCGCTTCCAACTGATAAATAGTTTAACCGGACGGCTTGATACTGATATTGGCGTTCGCTTTGTCAATGCCTTACCTAACAGCGGCACCATTGACCTGAGCATCGGTGAAACTGAAATCAATGATTTGGCGGTTGGGAATGTCAGCAATACCATTCCAGTTTCGGTATTGGGTGACCGGTTTGCCGCTACATCTACCAACAGATTAGGCACAGTAACCCCACTGGGGAATGCGAATCTCGGCCCGTGGGTCGAATCGGGCAGTAAGGCAGACAAAATTGTCCTCATTTACCCCAATACTGATCCAAGTCTGGAAGATCCCATCAAAATTGCCGAATTTGATCAGAATCCGCCCCGTTCAGCCATTAATGCCAGCATCCGCCTAATACATGGTTTATCCGGAACTGTACCGCTCAATCTACAAATTCACGCGGTGCGCACCATCATTAATGAGAATGGTCAAGCGCAGGGTCAGGAAACTACACCGTGGATACCTATTGGGCAGGCAGTAAGTTTTGGCACAGCTTCTGAATATTTCAGTCGTAATCCCGAAGTGTACGAAGTCCGCGTTCTACAAAGTGGTAGCCAAACCCTCATCGCCAGTTTACCACCGCAGGTATTCTTGGCGGGTGGCGTCTATGATTTTATAGTCCTCCCTGGCGCCGAAACGGGTTCGGCTCAGCTCGTGCTGGTTCAACCCGGCGTACAGGTCACACAGCTTGTCAATGGCGAGGGCAATCCTACGGCTGTCTACGAAGCGGTAGCTGCCACACTTACCGCAGCCGCGCCCGTCAGCACGGCTACACCTACCCGCGCCGCCTCACCAACATCTACGCGAACGCCCGTACTAACCAATACGCCGCGTCCCACCAACACGCCGGATAATCTGCTTCCGATTCTACTCGTCAATCCTGCGCCGCCCGAAACGGTTATTGGCAGCATTAATATCCGCGGAGAAAATTTCCAGCCCGGTTTGCCCTATGTGATCACGCTGGATAACGGCACAGTAGCGATTGTTTCTGGTCGTACCAACGACGATGGTTCGCTGCTCGGCAACATCCCGCTTCCGGAAAGTCTCCCGCCCGGACTGCACAGCCTGCGGGTGTGTGTGGACTGCCGGGTGCGGGGCGCTCAGCAGGCACAATACGCTCAATTTATCGTCGCCGACCCGCGTGTGACCGCCACCGCTACGGCTCAACCGTGATATGAGGACGTGAAAACGTTATGTTGAAGAAATTCATTTTTTCACTGCTGCTCGCTCTTGTATTTATCGTGTTACAAAGCGGACAGAGTCGGACACCGGTTCAAGCACAGGACGTTAATACCGGTAGTTTGCGGATTGCCAACGCGCTTCCCGGTATCGGTCCTGTCGATGTATATCTGGACAACGAGCGCGTAGCTTTTGGACTGGCAGCCGAAACAGCCACCACCTATTTTGAGATAGCGGCTGGTCGTCATTCGTTAGCGGTTCGCCAGGTAGATACCGATCCACTTTCTTCGCCCATCGCTGATCTCTTGATCGACCTTGCGCCCAATGGCAGCCAGACCGCTATCGTCTACCAACAGCAGTTCGCAGCCGGTGAAGCCGTTGCACCACCTGTGGATCAATCGGGCGAAATTTTTATCATCAACGATGATCGCAGCCCCATTCAACTGGGTAAAACGCGTCTTACCGCAGTTCATCTTGCCGTCGGCACACCCCAGCGAATTAGCATTGGGTATCCGTCTGGCGAAGCACTGCTCTACCAGATTGGCCTGAATCAGCCCTTCGGCACCATTGATATTGATGCCGGTTCTTATTCGATGGCGGTTCTAGATGCGGATAGTCCTACGCCGACCGTGCTGGAACGCTTGGGAGAGGTTAACCTCTACTCCAATACGTTGTATACCGTCGTGGTTGTGCCAGATGTTCAGCCTTCGGGCAATTCGCAAGTAGTCGGTACGCTATCGGCTCAAACCCAGACGTTCATTCTCAGTACCCCGCTCGAAGCGCCACAAGAAGGGCTGCAACTACGCATCGTTCATGCTGCACACAATTTCGCTATTGTTGATATATATATTGACGAAAAACGGGTTGCCAGCCGCGTCAACTATGGCCGCTATACCGAGTATCTGGGGTTGGCGAGTTACAGTCACCTCATCACGATTCGCCGCTTTGGCGCACCGCTGACCGACCCACCGTTGGGGCGGGCGACCTTGACGCTCACATCGGAGAACGCCAAACAACGAACATGGACACTGCTATTGGTGAATGCCGATGCTCAAAGCAGCAGTAGTCCGCCCACAGCCACGCCCGGCGACCCGAATCCGCCCACCTTCATCAATACCGAAAATGGTGACGTCATGATGCGGTTGCTGGCGGATAACATATCGGAAACACAACGCGGCTTTGTGCGTGTTCGGGTTGTCAATGCGGCCAACGGTGTACCGCCTGTCTCATTGTTCACACCTACCTTCCCCTTCACTCAAACAAGCACCACTGATACCCCGCTGCCCACGCCTACTGCCATGCCGCTGCCGGGTGCCAGCTTAGCGCTTTCAGCAGTTTTTGGACAGGATGC
Organism: Anaerolineae bacterium; assembly: GCA_041390885.1. Lineage (GTDB taxonomy): Bacteria > Chloroflexota > Anaerolineae > Aggregatilineales > Phototrophicaceae > CFX2. The sequence goes on from JAWKPB010000020.1 coordinate 152,327, forward strand.
CAGCGAAGGCGAAGTACCAGCCGGGTTGTATCCCCAGCTCAACTTTATTCCGACCGGTTCAATTAACCCGCTCGTCAGTCTGACTAATCAGCAGTTGGTGGGGGGGATCGTTTATACATTTGTCGTTATGGGTTCTCCCAGCGGTAATCCCGAAATCATGCCGGTGGTGTTCCAGGATTTTGGCGTCGGATTGTCATTGAAGCGCGCCTACACGGGCATCATTTTGAGCGATCCCACCGTCAATATCCGCCAACGCCCGACTGCGCAAGCCGGTTTGGTTACCCAACTGCCTAAAAATGCTGAAGTTGAGGTGTTAGGCCGTAATGCCGCTGGCGACTGGCTGCGTATCCGCTTTATCAGCCCGACCACTGGTTCCATTCAGGACGGATGGGTGCTAGCAGCCAACAACCTTATTCGGGTAGAACGGCAGGGTGAACCGATCAAGTTTAGTGACCTCCCCGAATACGCGGGGACTTGATCCGCTCAACTAGGTTGCGGATTCAGTCCGCTTGTTGAACATACCTGTAGCCAAAACAAAAGGGACACAGCCTATGCCGTATCCCTTTTGTTTACTATAGACAGATTTCAAACGCCGTTCAGCCTCACGCCGCCCGGCTGGTAATCCACAGTCCGTTGTCATCGTCTTCGCGGCTGCCAACCAGATGAAATGTGCGGTGCTTCTGCCGACGCGCTTCGGCCCGGCTGTTCCAGAAGCTCAAGGCACGTCCACGCCGCGCTGCCAGCGCATCCAGTGCCGCCAATACATGCGAACAGGCAATGCCACCATTCAGCGCCCACGGACACGTACAGTGCGCCCGAATAGTCCCTTCCGAATTGTAATCCAGCGTAACGATGTGATTCGCGGTGGGTGTGGTGGTGCTGGATACTGCAATCGTGCGCCGGTCGATAATGTGCGCCTGTAAGTGGCGCGCCCGTACTTGTAAATGCTTGATATTTCTCGGCTTCATACACGGCCTCCTCACTTCAGTTGCCTTGTACATATGTTCTATTATAGCCGGGAAATGTCAAAATTGTATTAGAAATCCGGCCCTTTGCCCCCCTGTTTGTAGGGTTTTATGCAGCAAAATGAACATTAGTGAATATCAACTGAACTGTTGCGTAATTTTGAATCAGTGTAATATATTTTGTAACGCAATTCTGCGTTTTTTCAGGAGGAATGGGCCAATGAAAAGGGATCGTTTGTTCAAGTTGGGGCTGATTGGGGCGCTGGCGCTGGCAGTATTTGTCGCTGGCTTGCTCAGTCATCCACGGTCTGTGCTAGCACAGGATATGGCACACAATACTTATATGGTACAAGCAGGTGGATTTGGGGAAGCCAACGTTGAAATCTTGGCCTTTGCTCCCGCCTACCTCAAAGTACATCGCGGCGACACAGTCATGTGGCACGTCACCAGTTTTCACAATATGCGCTTTGGCGAAAATGCAGAAGATTTTATTATTGTTGAAGACATTAATGGTAAACCAACTCCAGTTGGAAATCCAAAGGTATTTTTCCCAACCGTTCCAAGCGGTGGATCATACACCGGTGGTGACGCCAATACAGGTTTACCCGATGTGAGCGCGCTGAAAGGCACCTATTCGTTGGTAATGGATGTAGAGCCGGGCGTATATGCCTACCGTTGTGATGTGCATCCCGGCATGGCAGGCATTATCGAAGTCGTAGCCGATGACGAAGCCGTTCCCAGTCCCCTCGAAGTCGCCACTACGGCAGATAAGGAACTGGATGACCAGATGAATGCCGCCGTAGGAGCATATTTCGGTGCCGCAGCTACTTCTCCTACTCAGTCAACTGATGGCAGTGTAACGATCTCCACAGGCATTGGTGGAGCGGGGCGCGCATCCTCCCTGCAGTTCGCTTCGCCACTGGTTTTTATTAAAGCCGGTGAAAAAGTGATATGGCAAGTTCCCCCTGACAGCCCAACTGCTCACTTCGTTAACTCGGTAGATTATGACCCTGTAGCCGTACCGGATATTATTCCGCAAGAAAATGCTGGTGGCCCTCCCACTTTGTTGGCAGGTCCGGGATTTCTTGGAACAACGCCAGACGGCACTACTGTAGGTGCTGGTGAAAGTTTTAACAGCACCTTCCTAGTTCCCGGTCAATCTTTCAGCCTCACCTTTAAAGATCCCGGTGTCTATCCCTACATCTGCCATGTTCATCCCGGCATGGGCGGTGCGGTGATCGTTCAATAAAAATATATTAATTATTATTGAGGGCGGGTGACCAGACCCGCCCTCCAGTTTTTAATAACTATCCAACCTATGAATACCACATCTCATTCGCAATCCAGCCTGTTAATGCCCGCACTTGTCCTTGTGGGTGCACTGACATTGCTCCTTTTCCTGCTCATCTCGCAGTCGGTCAAATCGGTCCATGCTGCCATTCCAATTGTGCTGGATGAAGCAGCTGTCAAAACCGGCCGTACCACTTTTATGACCGTTTGTGCCGCCTGTCATGGGCCGAAGGCACTAGGGGTAAATGGTTTGGGCAAACCATTAGTCGGCAGCCAATTCTTTAACAGCCGGACTGATGAGGAAATGCTCGAATTTCTTCACACTGGGCGCCCGGTTAATGACCCTCTCAACACCACTGGTGTGGCGATGCCTGCCCGCGGTGGACGTGTGACGTTGACAGATGATGACTTGCTTAATGTCATCCAGTACATTCGCAGTTTGAATCTGCCGCCATAATGGCAATCAGAATGACTATACCTGCATGGAGTGTTCGGAATTACATGTATCATTGACTGAAAATCAAATAGAAATATGAGCAGGAGACTATCTGCTCCCGTCATTTTTGTTGAAATCGGAGTGTGGGGAGAGTATCCGGTGTATTTTGTGAAAGCAGATTTCCAACAATTTTTCATTCTAGACCCCAATCTCAATTACAGGGTGGGTGATGCTTTATGAAGCTAAACCTTAAGCAAAGTCAGCTAAATACCTTGATCGTTTGGGGATTTTAAGATTCAAGAAAAGGAGCGCTTGCGCCCTTCTGTAAACTACCAATTATTGACTATATCAACTTTTTGACTTTGAATCACGCCTTAAACTGTGTCGCGCAAATCCTTCCAGGCCGCCTTCGGCAAAGCGTTCGGTTCCAGCACTTTCGGGCGCGGGTCTTCGGCTTGGTCGAGTTGCAACACCATCCAGCGCGGGTACGGCACGCCGGGGTCGGATACCACATGCAAGTCGTGCATGTCCTCGTCCGTCAGCTTCAGGTCAGACGCTTGGATGTTGTCATCCAGATGTTCAAGTGTGCGTGCGGCAATAATGACGCTGCTTATCATGGGCTGCGCCATGGCCCACGCAATCGCCACCCGCGCCGGGCTGGCCCCGTGCCGCGCTCCCACCACCTTCAGCACATCAATGATGTCGTAGCCGCGCTCCACATCGAACGGCACGAACTTGACCCGCTTCGGCAAAGCGCGTGTTGGATGGGGAGGATTACCCCGTTGTATTTGCCACTTAGGAAGCCACCGCCAGCGTACTCCACCAGAATGCCCATGCCGGTATACTGGGCGGGGGATGAAAGTCTGCTCCAAATCCGCCCCACCAGCCCATATACATTTGCGCTGTGACGTATTTCTCCACCAACCGTTCCTGAATGCTCAAGGGCGGTCGCCGCCTGCCACGCCATGTAATTGCTCAAGCCGATGTGTCGCACCTTGCCCTGCCACGCAGATCATCCAGCGTCCGCAGCGTTTCTTCCAGCGGTGTGTTGCTATCCCAGCCGTGTATCTGGTAGAGGTCAATGTATAATCCGTTTGCAGGCGCTTGAGGCTGCTTTCTACTCGCAGGATGTTCACGCGCGTCGCGCTGCGGTTGAAATTGTCATCACTCATCGGCAGGCGTACTTTGGTCGCCAGAACCAGTTCCTGCCGGATGCCCTTGATGGCTTCGCCACCAGCGTTTCACTTTCGCCTAACATCCGCCGTGTCATGAAATTAATACCCCTGTCCAGCGCGAACTTAATCATCTCGGTGGTAGCCTTCGAGCGAATCCCCACGTTCATGGCTTGTCCGAACTGCATCGTCCCTAGTGACAATAGCGCTGACAATTAAGCCTGAATTTCCTAATCTTCAGTATTGCATAATGTTTTTCCTTAATGTAATTCGACAAAGACCGCCAGCGATCAGGGGTTTGGGTTTTTATCGTTCAGCTAACGCGAAATGTACGCACAGGAACGACAAGCTTTATTGCTCATAACTAATCGCCAAAGAGGCAATACCTTATGAGATGCGCGGTTCAGCATACGGCATAGGGGATCGTTTCGCGGATGTGCGGCAGCCCGCAAATCCACGCCACCGTGCGCTCGATGCCGATGCCGAAGCCGCTGTGCGGCACGCTGCCGAAGCGCCGCAAATCCAGATACCACGCATAAGCGTCTCTACCCAGCCCCATCTTCTTGACCTGCTGCTCGATCAGCGCCGAGTCGGAAATGCGTTCGCTGCCGCCTGTAATCTCGCCATAGCCTTCTGGCGCGAGCAGATCAACACTGCGGCAGACTTCAGGCCTGCCGTCTACGGGCTGCATGTAAAATGCCTTGAACACCGACGGAAAGTTGTAGACGAATACCGGCTTGTCGAACATCTCCGCTACCGCTGTTTCGTGCGGGCTGCCGAAGTCTGTTCCCCAATCAATCTTGAGCAGTTGCTTCTGTTCCGGGTCTTCGGTTGCCTCCGCCAGCGCGTTGAGCTTCTCCACCGCGTCATCGTAGCTGATGCGTGGGAAGGGAGGCAGCACATTTTCGAGGCGGGTAGTGTCCCGTTCCAGTATTTTTAGTTCTTCCTTGTGCTTTTCCAGCACGGTCTGCACCACATGGCTGACGAATTCCTGCTCCATCTCCATTAGATCTTCTAGCCTGAAGAAAGCCATTTCTGGCTCCAGCATCCAGAATTCCATTAAGTGCCGCCGTGTCTTAGATTTTTCGGCGCGGAAGGTTGGGCCGAAGCAGTACACCTTGCCAAAGGCTGCCATGTTGGCTTCGTTGTAGAGCTGTCCGGTCTGCGCCAGGAAGGCCTTCTCGCCGTGGTAATCCAGCTCGAACAAGCTGGTCGAATCTTCACCCGCCGACGGGGTGATGATGGGCGTATCCACCAGCAGATAATCATGACTATCAAGCCAGTTCCGCATGGCGCTGATGATGGTGGCACGGATGCGTAAGATGGCCCACTGGCGGGTGGAGCGCACCCACAGATGGCGGTTGTCCATCAGAAATTCCACGCCGTGTTCTTTGGGAGTGATGGGGTACTCATCCGCCATCTGCACCAGTTGAAGACTCTTGATGCCCACCTCAAAGCCGCCCGGTATACCCGGTGCGCGCTCATCTTTGCGAACTGATCCAGTGATTATCACCGAGGACTCCTGCGTCAGCTTACCAGCGATCTCAAATTCTTCCGGCTGCATTTCTTTTTTGAAGGCTACGCACTGGGTAACGCCTGTTCCGTCCCGCAATTGTATGAATTGCAGCTTGCCCTTGTCCGTACGATTGTAAACCCATCCCCGCAGTGTGATCTCTTGCCCCTCATACTGTGCGATGTTTTGTATCGAAATGACTGTTGTCACAACCTGTTCCTTTAGCATAAATTTGCCAGTGAATTTTCCCGAAATTATAACACGCACTAAGATTGTGACATTTTGTGCAAAAGTTCACTATAAGTTTGTGCGCTTTCACTATTCGTACTGGACTGGCACTTTGTTAGAATAATCTCACAATAACAATAGAAATATACAAATTCTTAACTTTTGTGTGCCACAAATTTATACAATCTGTATTATCTTATTGAGTGGGCATCTACTTCAAAAGGCACACCATCACTATGACTTCCCAACGGAACCTCAGCAACCTTCACCACAGCTATATGGATTTTGTCCGCCATTGGCATCCTACTTCTGAACGTTATGCGGGCGGAGATGCGTTGTTTACGGCTTTGGATAATGGTTGGGAAGCGCAGATGGTGGTGGGTGTTGAGGAACGGCTGCATATGGGTGGGCGTACCACCTGCATTTTCCACTTCACATTGAAGCTAGGTGATGCGGAAATGGTGATGCCTGTCACCTGCAATCCTTACGTCGAAAGGCTGCTGGACACTATGGAATTCAAACAGGAACCGCTGGATGTTATCCGGCAGCCTGTCACTGTCCCTTCTGAATAGAACACCCCACACATAAATAGATGCGACAAATAAGGGTTCTGTACTCCTGAACCCTTATTTATTTTCTCCCGCCAGCGCTCTAATCTTTGCGGCCAGCGCCGGATTGACCTCGAAGTGTTTTTCGAGGAAGGTCAGGATCGCCAGCGCCGATTCAGGGCTGTGTTCATAACCCTGTACAAATTCGGTAAGATGTCCCGCTACGCCGGGGAAGCGTTTTTCAAAGCGTCGCTCCGGTGTAAAGATGTCTCGGTAAGCGGGTTGCGCCGTTTCGATATACGCGGCCAGTTCCACCACCCGGTCAACAGCATAGCCCTGTATGAAGCGCGCCGCCGATAATTTTTCACCACGCCAGAAGCGACCTAATCCCACGTAGATATTAGTAATTGCCTCCCCCAGCAGCCAATCGGCTGGTTTTGGCTTGTCGCTCGGCAGTTGGTAGGGCGTGAGCACCGACTCATCAAAATCGACCGCTTTCCACACAATGCGCCCGGCGCTGAAGGGGATGCTCGCCATTTCCTGCGGTTCGAACACCGCGAACTCGCAAAATATGCCGTCCTCATACAAGAGTTTGTAGCCGTCAACTGTGTTCATGAATGAGTAGGCGATGGGCTGCACGGCCAGCCAATCCAAATCGTGAATATACGACTGCTTGAAGCCCTGGCGCACGATGACGAAAAAATCCAGATCGGAGTATTCATCCAGCCTATCCAATTCGGTTCCCACTGACCCCAAGCCCAGCAGCGCCAGCGCTTCCGGGCGTTGACTGAACCTGTCGCCAATGGCATCCATTCGTTTGAGTAGTTGTCGGGGTGTTGTCATGAAAGTGTCCTTCGCGTGAATTTCATACTATGTGTCGCACATTAATTTTTATCACTTACTTTCCCACAGCAGTTCGCACTGTCGCCGCGTGAATATCCACAATATCCTCGACATTGCGGGCGTAGCCGCCCGCCATCGTAACGGCCACAGGCAGCCCACGCGCCCGGCATAAACCCAGCACCAGTTCATCGCGCTGCTGCAAACCGGCCTTTGTCAGCTTCAGCCGCCCCAGTCGATCACCCTCGAAGGGGTCAGCACCCGCCAAGTATATCGCTAAATCAGCATGAGCCAGTGCCAGAGCTCGCTGCACACCTTCTTCTAACAAGTCCAGATAGAGGGCGTCACCTGTCCCATCTTCGAGTTCAATATCCAGGTCACTCTTCTCTTTGTAATAGGGGAAGTTCTTTTCGCCGTGAATGGAGAAGGTGAAGATGGTTGAATCGCCCGCCAGTATGGCCGCTGTGCCGTTGCCCTGATGCACGTCGCAGTCCAAGATGACTACGCGCCGCGCCCGCCCTTCGGCCTGCATAGCCCTCGCAGCGATGACGCTGTCGTTGAAGACACAGTAGCCCTCGCCATGATCGCGGAAAGCGTGGTGGGTACCACCCGCTAGATTGGCGGCCGTACCTTCTTCCAACGCCGCGCGGCAGGCTGCTATAGTCGCGCCAGAAGAACGCCGCGAACGCTCGACCATCTCAAGAGACCACGGAAAGCCAATGCGCCGGATATCTTGCCGTGAAAGTGTGCCACTTCTGACCTGTTCCAGATAAGCGGCATCATGCGCCCGCAGAATTTGCTGGTCGCTGGCCGCTTCCGGCACGAACAAACAATCGGGATGGATAAGTTGCTCGGCGACCACCCGTTGGCGCAAGGAGGTGACTTCTGCATGGGGGAAACGGTGGTCTGGTGGGAGGGCAAAACGAGTGATCCGTGTAAAAAGCCTTCATATTCTGCCAGATAACAAAATTCATGATTTAATGTGGATTTTGTATACTTTGAACGTCTTAATGCTACTCCTATCTGAATCCCCTATATATTGTAGATACAAGCGCAAGCGACATTATATCTCTGTATCGGTCAAGCAACCCTCGGTGACACTACTATCGTGGAAAACCCTATTCTAACCCCAGAGAATAGGAAAGGTGGGAACGAAAATGGCCCAATGATCGTTTATTGATTGAAGATGTTGATTTTTACCGGCACTGGCACTTACATTCTGAAGAGTTTTGCGGGAGGGGATAGCCTTGCTACCGCCCTTATTACCGGCTGGAAAATATCGGATACGGTAGCAATGGATATTTTCTGGTGTGCAGGTTCTCGCCAAGTTCTGGTTTATTACTTCCGCCTCAGCCGTGACGATGAAACCATGCTGATGCCTGTGTTGGGCAATCCCTATGTTGATCGCTTGCTAGTCGAGCGCCGCATTGCCGTTGTTACGCCCGAACATCCGCGTACATTTTTGCTCAATGCCATTAATCCGGCACTCACCCAGCTTGAAGCTGAGCCAGAGCTGGTCGCGGTACGCTGAAAAAGCCATTCGTAAGCTGCTCTTGGAAGGACGTGATGCAATCCATCACGTCCTTTTATTTGCCTCACAGCGCCTTCGTCAGCACATAATGCTGTTTGCCTTCCGGATAATCCACTAGTGTCGCTATGACACTGTATCCCTAACCGTTCATAAAAAGGGCGCGCCCTGAAAGCTGAAGGTTTCCACATGCACGTGGTGACAGCCGTGCGTCCGCGCTTCTCCTTCCGCTGCCTGTAGCAACTGTGTGCCGTAGTCGCGTCCACGCAAATCGTCATCCACCCACAGGTAGGTGATATGCATCCAGCCGCCCCACAAGTCGGCTAAGATACCGCCGCGCAGGTGTTGATCTTCATCACGTAAGAATATCCGTACCGGGCGGTAATTGTGATCGCCTGATCCGCGGCCAAGTTGTCGATTGGATCGATAATGTGGGCGACATCGGCATCGAGGGCTGGCCATGTGGTTCGGAGGTCAGGATGACGTGTGACATCGGTTTTATACGCGCAACCTAGCGCCATGACGGTGGCCCGGCACACCTTGAAGGCGCCAGCACGGACAGCAATGAAGCTTCGACTTGGCTCTGGTCAGCAGCACCAACTCCTGATTCTTCCCAGATCGTCCGCCGTTGACTTCGGCTACCTTCACTGCGCCCTTGGCTAAAAACAGATGCGCCACGCCCGCGCCGCCGTTTGCGTCCACCGCGTACTGAAGTTGACCCACGCCCGCTTGATAACCGGTTTCTTCCAGCAGTTCGCCTGCGCCCAGCAAGGGGTTTTCGCCCCGCTTCGAGGTAGCCGCCGACAGGCGAGAGCACCATCTACGGCGTACTTCTCCTGCTGAAGCAGATGTACTGTCCGTCAGTGGTCTCGACGGCAACGTTCAATATTCGGGCAATGTTACCCGCCCACTTTTCGATGCGCTGTCCATCCGGTAGTTCCAGCGTGAAAACTCTCTACGAGCCACTTACCGTTTTCCAGCACGGTACGGCGTTCAAGCGTTTTCCATGTTTTGCATCATGACCTCCAAGCGGGGCGGGATAAAGCGCTGCTTACAATTGACCTATGATAAAACATTCCCCAAGTTTGTACGATTTGGCGGGTGAGGCGGCAACCTAAATCAGGGGTTTAGAGCTGACACGTACATTGATGAACATTACGGATAATTACGTTCCTAAAGAGGCTTCGCAGAAGTAGATGAAAAATCGAGTTGGGTTGATATTTGATGGTTCATGATGGGTGGTCAAAGCCAATTGCTAGGAGCTAAACGCCAAAGAATATGATGGTGGTTGCAAAGTACGTGATAAGTGAGGTCGTGAACGCGGGCGGGGTTGTTGTGTTGTGCATTGGACGAGGTGGGGCGGGTTTTGCGGAGGCGAGACGGACGACAAAAATGCCATCCTTAGGGTAGTCAGGGTTTTTTGTGTGGGACGACATTAGTGGGTTATGAAGGCGGGGTTGTATCCCGTCCCATTTGAAACATGGGCCTTAACCCATGTTTCCCGGAGAAACGAGAGAAAACGGAACTGGAGAAGCGGCCATCGGCACGCGCGGGGTATGGGTTAGCCCTGCTGCCTGCCGCTGGTTGACCGATGCTGCCCTGCCCACAAGCAAAATGACATTGGCGACGTGGTAGTGTTCATCCCGCGCGGTGCCAAAGCCGCCGCCCTGCAAGTCTGGCATGAGGCGCAAATCGGGCGGGCGAACATCCTGCCACAGCAGCTCGATGTGAGTGGACTGAGCATGGCAAGCGACGCGATAAAGTGTACGCGTGTCCGCCTCTTTAAAGAAACGGGCGGGCTGGACGGGTGCGACAGCAAATCCCAAATCTTGCCAATCCTCAAAGTGCTGGTTGAAGGTATCGGTCAGGTAGCGGGCGAGTGGGGCGTTGTCGGTGTAAATGACGGCAGCAGGCTGATCGAGCGCCGTCCGGTTTGCGAAATCGAGGTAAAGCAGGAGAACACGACCTTCACCAAGCGGAGAATAGGTACAGTCCCAGAAACTAGCGGCTGCGGTGATGCTTGCTGCTGCATCGTAGAGCACAATGTGGGGATTTTCGCCACAAAACACGACATGGTCGAGGCGTTCGGCTTGCATGATTATCCTCCGTTGATGGGCAGAATGACCCGGATTTCAAGCCTGATTCAAAGATTCTCGGTATTTGTCCGGTAATTCCTAGACGCGCGCAAACCGTCAGTTTCCCCACCATAACGGGCACGTCAGATGGGTACCGTTAATCCATATCAGTACAATGAATGTCAAATGACATATTTCTGATGGCTGTATAAATTTTGATCGTCTTTCGCAGCGGGCGCTGACCAAATAGCAGTGCATCGGTTGGTGTCCAAACCGCTACTGTACCCAAAATGCTGATGGTGTTGGAGAGTAGATTACGGATGCCACCGCTTATGAACTCCGCATTGGAAACAACCGCCCCCAACGCCAACGACACCGCAAGAATCAGTGTGCCAACCGCCAAATTGTGGTAGGTTGTTTGGCGGCGTTCGGTTAACTCTATCCGAGTGCTGTTGATGATGTCATCGCAATAGCGGGCAATTGCACTTTGTATTTCGACTTTAAGCATATCCTGACGGGGAGTAGCAGCAGGAAGCACAAAAGTGATATGTAGTCCGTCACGAATGGCATTTGCCCTAACAAAGGTTGCAATCTGCTCCATGCCAGAGCGTGCCGGGTAGCGGGCGTCAAATGGATCAAGCGGCGGAAGTGAGAACAAATCCTCAACCCGTGCGAGCTTGATAATCTGCGATATGGGAGTGGACATACTTTAGCTAACGATTTCTTCGTCCGGCATAAATAGGTTCATCATCTTCAATAACTTCCAGTACTTCACCGTCGTCGCTCAGGGTCAGCCGGTCACGTTTACGTTTCACATCGGGTTCACCAGCAAAGCCGCCGCGCCATGCCCGTTCCCGTTCGATTTCCCGGTCAATCGCCCGCTCCTGCATGATTTTGGTTAAGTATTGGATGAAGTGAATAACAAGCCCCATGAACCAACCTGCGCTGCCGAGCTGGATAAACGTGCCGAGCGTGCCTTCTGGTTGCCATAGTACCCATATAGCAAACATGGTAACGACAAAGGCCACGAAATGGCTTAGGAATTCAGCGTGGTTGTCATAACGCCTTTTGACGCGCCGACGTATTTCATCGTAATTGGGTTCGCTGCTCATGTTCGCACTCCATTGGATATTCGGACGAAACTGTTCGAAGTTTGCTAACTGCTAACAGTTCATAATTATTCATCCGCGCTTACGAGTTTCGCTCATGGAGGTGGTGTCATCGTAGATCTCTTCGATTTCGCCATTGTCAGTCAGGCGGAAGTGGGGGTCGCGCTTGGGTTTTTCGTAGGCCAAGCTGCGTTCGCGTTCCCGTTCAATTTCACGCTGGATTTCGGCTTCGCGGCGCTGCGCCCCCGCGCCATAATCGTTTATGTAGTAATAGCCATGCCCCACAAGACCGATTGCCCAGCCCACTGTCACAAAAATCGGCCACGGAAATCCGCCACCGACTAGCCCATAAATTGTCCACACCATGATGTTGCCCAACACAAACGCAAGAAAATGGGTGATGAATTCCTGACGTTTTTTGAAACGTTTTTCAACACGCTGGCGGATTTCATCATAATTGAAGTCGCTGCTCAGGATCGTGCTCCACTGAATTCTTAGGATTGAGACGGATAGTATGTAGCTAGGAGCCAATCGCTAAAATCTCGTAGCTATTCACCTATTCTTACGTTTTTCGCTCATAGAAGTTGCGTCATCATAGACTTCTTCGATCTCGCCATCGTCGGTCAGCCGCAAACGCGGGTCGCGCTTGGGTTTTTCAAAAGCCACGCTGCGTTCCCGTTCGCGCTCAATTTCGCGCTGGATTTCGGCTTCACGCCGCTGCGCTCCCGTGCCATATTTGCTGTAGTAACTCGCGAGGTGTGAAAAGAAGCCAATCCCCCAGAACACCGTTACCCACATCGGCCACGGAATGCCCACATGTACGCCACTGCCTAGCCAGATGAGCCACAGCATGGCATTGACCATCAAATAGGGAATAGCATGAGCAATCAATCCCTGCCGTTCTTTGTAGCGTTTTTCAACGCGCTGGCGGATTTCTTCTTCGGAAGATAGGGCTTCACCTTTGCGGCGGCGTGACTTCTTGCCGCGGCGGTCACCTTTGTTTTCGGCGGCATTTTCGACAGCTTCTTCGATCTTGTCGCCAAGCCCTTCCAATTTTTCTTCCAGATTGTCCAGCCAGCCATTTCGCTGGAAACTTTCCTTGATGCGTTCGCCCACTTTTTTTAGGTCGGTGTTATCCAAGTTGAGTTCCCACTCCACCTTACGTCCGTCACCGGGAACATCGGCGCGAAACAGCGAGGGTTTGGCAGGCTGCGGCGGCATAGGCGACGATATGATAACGGGTGCAGAAGGCGGTTGGAGCGATTGAGGGGGCAGTGTGACGGAATCGCCCGTGCCATGAATACTGGTCAGATGGGGATTCTCTCGTTTCATAAATGACGCATCAGCTACTTTGTCACGGTCATCCGGCAGTGTGGTTAACCCTGCCGCAGCGCAAGCGGCTTCAAACGCTTGCATCATTTGATTCGGAGAGCTATAGCGTTCGCCCGGTTTCTTCGCCAGCGCTTTCATTAAGACGGCTTCAACCTGCGGCGGCACAACCGGGTTGATTTCACTGGGGCGTGGCAGTTCGGTGTAGATGTGGTCATGAACAACGGCATAGGGTGTGTCTGAATTGAAGGGCACACGGCCCACAACCATTTCGTACAGAATGACACCCAATGAATAGACATCCGTAGCAGGAGTGAGATCGGCTTGCCCTCCCGCCTGCTCGGGGGAAATGTATTGTGGCGTACCGAGGATCATGTCGGCGCTCATGGTAGAAGCGCCAGCCCGTGCCACCCGCGCCAAACCAAAGTCGGTTAAGTAGGGCTCACCTTTCTGATCAATGACAATATTGGAAGGTTTTACATCGCGGTGCAGGACGCCATGTTCGTGGGAATAGGTTAGCGCATCGGCGATATCATCCATTATGCGCACGATTTGATCGAGGGGAAGCGGCCCGCTGGCCAGAACGCGTTTCAAGGTCTGCCCTTCGATGATTTTCATCACCAGATAGGGCTGCCCTTCCACCTCGTCGAAGTCGTATACAGGCACGATATGGGGATGTTCCAGTTTGGCGACGATGCGTGCTTCACGTTCAAAACGGGAGCGGAAGCTGTCATCTTCCAACAACCCTTTGTGCATCACTTTTATGGCGACATTGCGGTCCAGACGGGGGTGGTAGGCTCTGTAGACTGCTGCCATACCACCTTGACCTAACGTCCCCACGATTTTGTACTGACCAACCAACTGCCCTTCTTGCAACGCCATGCCTATCACTCCCACCCTCTATACTCTGAACTCATTATAACGTGGCGCTGGTGAAATGGCGCTAACTATGGCGATGATGCTGTTCGGCGGGCAGGGACTCAACCCATCGAACTTCCTCTTCCATGTCCCTATTGACTTCAGCATCATCTATCAACGAATAACTACGTTTACGTTTAGTCTTTTGTTCATATTCATCAGTATCAGCTTTATGCATCTGTCTGGCGATGGCCCGCGACAACAGCCGTTCGCGCATGGAGTCTTCACCTTTACGGGTATCGAGATACAGGCTGACGGCTTGAAACAACAGACCGAAAAACCCTACGAAACCCAATAAAAAGAGCGCGCCTGTTATCATGCTCAGGCTATCCAACAAGCCGTGTGGCGTGCCGCCAGCCGCGAATTGAACGTCACGATGACCGTTGCGTAAGAGGACAGCAGCGATCATCACAAATAGGAGGTAGACAGATGCGTAAACCGACAGGAACAGCAAGCGCGCGCGGAATTTACGCTGCTTCATTTCGGTGGCGACCTGTTTGTACAGCGCGTGATAATCCAGTTCAGGATTCATTGTGGCTAGCCTTTATCTCTGCTGCTGATACGAAGCATAATCCTGCATGTCATCACCGACTTCTTCCAGTTCGCCATCTTCCGAAAGACGATAGAGACGGTCACGTTTCAATTTATTGTCTGCCTGCAAGGCGCGACGGCGCTCAACTTCGCGCTGGAAATCTCGCTCCCGTTTTGCCATCAATCCTGCCACGAGCCAATGCATGACGAGTACTGCGAACCAACTGATGGTGAATGGCACACCAACGCGCGTGCTGAGAAGAATCGATAAGGTGCCGCCGAATATCCATAGTACGGTGTGGATTAGCAGCAGCCCACGCCATAACAAACGGCGGTCTACTTCGCGGCGAATTTGGCGTAGTTCATTTTCATTCAAGCTCATCGCACGAACTCCTATCCCAAAAGCCGACTAGTGCTGTAAACGCTGTTGGTCGTCTGCCGGGTGATGAAGGGGGAAGACATCTTCATCAACTTCCTGCAGTTCACCGTCATCGGTTAAGTACCGCACGGGACTATTTTTGCGCTTGGTTGCGGTGTTGAGGGAGATTGGTTGGCGTTCCCGCCGCACGACATAGGCGCTGTGTGCCAACAGCAGCATTAACCATACCGGATAAATCCACAGCCCTTGTCCTTCGCCGGGCTGTTGCGGTCCCGGCGGGCGAGCAACCAACCACCAGAGCATGACTGCCGGACCGAACGCCAGATAGAGTGCAGTATGCACCGCCAGCATTATGCGGCGACGGAAGCGGACTGCTGCCCCATCCACATCACCCGCTGCACTTTCCTGCTCACGTGCGCGGCCTAGCAGCAGCACTAACCCATGTATCAGCCACGCTGCCATCCACGCGAACCAGAACAGGCTGGAGCCAACCGGCATATGAAAGCCAACCCGTTCTAGCGCGAGAAACAACACCAACATCAGCGTATGGATGAACCAGAAAAACAACGGCCAGCGGGCGTTTTGATCTCTAAAAAGCGCCATACCTTTACCTCACTTTTTGATTATCCGTTGGTCTGATGTTTAGCTTCTAGTTCGAGCAGATCATCATCCGTCACTAATTCTTCCAATTCACCGTCATCGGAAAGGCGCATCATGTGTTTACTCTTTTCCTGCTGGTCAGTACTGGGCTCCAACCCCAGCCGGGCAAGTTCTTTGTTCACTTCACGCCCCATCAGGCGCTCGCGGGTTTGACGTTCTCCCAAACGCGTGTCGAATATGAGGGAAATGAGTTGAAAGAGTAGACCAATGCCCCAGCCCACCGTCAGCATGACCAATGCTCCCGTGGTGGGATTGCCTGCCGAGCGGGCGATACCCGGTATATTGACAAACTGCTCCCAAATGGGTGGTTCTCCGCCATTGCTGAGGTATAACTGCCACGCCATAAAGATAAATACGACGAACAGACCGAGGTTGACGGCAAACAGCACAAATTTTGCCAGCCGCATCTCTTTCTTTACTTTTGCGTCCACCCGTTGCTGGATGGCAGGATAATCTATTTCTGGCCTCATGTATGTTTTCCTATCGGTTGGCGGTTGTGCGGAATCCGGATTCACTGTCATCCACAACCACTTCTTCCAGTTCGCCGTCATCACTCAAGCGCATCATGTGTTTGCGCTTTTCTTCGGCTTCGTCCATACCCATTTGCATCATGGCTTTACTGATTTCGCGGGCGACAAGGCGTTCCCGCATTGAATCTTCACCGGCTTTGGTGTCCAGTGCCAATCCGACGGCTTGAAATAGCAGTCCCATAAAACCCGTCATGCTCACCAATATCATCGCCCCTACTAACGGGTTATCCCCGTCGGGCGCAATTACCAGTTCTGCTCCACCGCTGGAAAGGAACATACCCCAACCCAGGGCCATGAAGAGCACGAACAGACACAACGTTACGATGAAAAAGGTCAAACGGGTTCGAAATTTCTGTTTCTTAAGACCCTCATTGACCCGGGTGCGGATAGTGCGGTAATCCAGTTCTGACGCCATGATATCCTCTTTTTCGCTAAGGTTATTTACGCAAAAAGTGCAACCAAAGTTGTGTAAATGGCAAAAGTCACACGTTAGTATCTTGAGAGGCCATCGAGCTTATCATATCAGGTATAATTTATTTGAAAAGTTGGACGGAGTACGGGTGTGGATTGGTTGATTCGGCTGATTGAGGGACTTATCCAAGGGATTATGGGCGCTGTACAACCGCTCATCGATAACGGCAACCTTGGTTATTTCGTTCCATTGGTGCTCTTGCTGGTGATGACGTGGGTCATGCTCACCAGCAAAAATCGGCTCTGTTTGACCGCTTACATTCTTGGATGGGGACTGAGTATCGCTGTCATGGCGCTTTATCAAGAAGCGAGGGGCGATACGTTATTGGTTGATGTTACAGGTGTCATCCCCCGCAGTGATATGTTAGCTCCCGGCTTCTGGGGGCTGGTAGTGGGTTTTTTGCTGCTGCTGCCATTCATCCGCCTCAAACTCAGCGACGCTCTGCCCATCATCGTAGCGTTGGTCACGGCCTCAGCCCTCATCATGATTTATTTGGCATACCGAGCGTCGGCTTCGGTGGGTACGGTGCAAACGAGCGGTCTAGCAGATCTTATTGTGTACCGCAAACGTTATGTAGGCATTTTTGCGCTGACTTTCAGTGTGGGTGTATTGGCACATATACTGATGAGCGCCGCTAATCCACGCCGTCCACCGCCTTCCATGCTCCCGCCGCAATTCCCCCCGCAGCACTAACAGTCATTATCCGCATAGATTTCCGAACAATCGCATCAGGTATTTCGCCCTATACTGAAAATATCAATACTGGCTGCGTAGGAACTGGCTGATGGCTGTCCGCAAGAATATCGTGTTGGCAGGATTGGGGCCACATGCCCGCCGTATATATTACCCGCTGCTGGAAAAGTATCGGGAGCAGTACAATCTGCATGTGGCACTGCTCATAGACCGCCAAGATCAAGCTGATGCCGTGCATAATTATCTAGCGGGACGGGCTTTGCAGCCAGATAAACTGCTGTTTATCGAAGATCATCCCAATGGCGACGATCCACCGGGCGAAGAGTTGTTAGCGTCACTGCGCGAGTTGACCAGCACCCAACGTATTGATGGCATCATCATCGCCACTGAACCACGCGCGCACAAAGTCTATGCCCTGTGGGCTATTCTCAACCATGTGGATGTACTGGTGGACAAGCCGATCACTGCGCCACCCGGCGCATCGGTCGAAGTTCATGCCGCGCGGCAGGTTTTTGCGGATTATGGTGATCTTGAACGCTGCTTGCGTTTTTCGACTTCCAACGTCATCGTACAAGCACAGCGCCGCAGCCATGCCGGTTACGCACTCATCAAGCTTTATCTGGACGAATTCACCCAAAAATACCCTATCCCCATTTCCTATATGGATATTTATCACGGGGATGGCATGTGGCCTATGCCGGACGAATTATTCCGCCGTGAAAATCATCCCTTCAAATATGGATACGGAAAGCTGATGCACTCCGGCTATCACTTCGTGGACTTATTTGCGTGGTTGGCGCAAGTCAATATGCGTATGATCGACAAGCGACCCGACCGTGCAGAAATTGTGGCACGGCGTTTCGGCCCGTACGACTTTTTGCATCAAGTCTCTCGCGAGGATTATCACACATTATTCGGCGGCAACGTGTCAGATGTAGCGTTTTCACCTGCCCGACTTAATACTGCCCGAAGCTACGGTGAGCAAGATGTATTTGCCCTATGCCAGCTCAAACGCGACGATGTGGTTGTCACCACTGCCTCAATTAACTTGCAGCAAAACTCATTTTCCCGGCGCGCCTGGCTGGAACAACCGCAGGATGTTTACAAAGGCAATGGTCGTGTCCGTCATGAACATCTAAATCTACAAATAGGCAATTTGCTCAACATTCAGGCGCATTCGTACCAAGCCTATGAGGTTGGTAAAAAGGATGTGGAGGTCGAAGGTGCGGGGCACGAAGATCACTTTGAGGTCGACATTTACCGGAACAGCGGCGTTGTTGGCGGTCAACCGCTGGAAAAATTTGATATTGGCAGCCAAGCCCGGCGCGAACATAGCGACGACAGCGCTTTTCTGGGACATAACGAGTATGCTCGTGAACTGCACTTTCTGGATTTTCTGGAAAGACGGCCCGGCCCATCTCACTTTTCTACGCATGGGTTGTCAGTGCGGCTTCTTTCAGGGATGTGTGAAGCATTGGCAATAGGACAGCAAGGTGACTATTCGCAGGTTGTCGTGCCTGTGTAAAGGTTTTAGATAAATTTATTCACGATGGACGTATCCAATTGATGAGTGACACGCCGGTCACTAACGCAATTCCAAGTGCTACTAATGGGACGGTCATCTGGCTAAAATTTGAACCAAAAGCAATGGTTTCGCCCACTACCCATGCGACAATGCTGGCAGGTATCCACCAAAAAGCATTGTCGGTCTTCAAAACCCCTAGCCAACGCATTGCTCCCCATTGCACCCCGCCGAGACAACCGCCCACGATAACGCCGAATAAAATTCCTACCCATGGCGACACGCTGATAATGATAGGTGCAAAACGCGCACCGAAACGGGCTCCCAAGGTGAAACCAATGACGCTGGCAGCAACCCACAACCACAAGCGGCCGCGACTGTGTGGGAAGTAGCGCCAAAAAACAACAGCCTGTGCCAGTCCAAAGGCTGCACCATAGGCAACATCACCGGCTACCTTGGCCGGAAGTGTATGGCCGAGTAGGTTTGGTAAAACGCCGTTATCAGTTGCGCCTAACAAACTGCCAATCATATAACCAATGATATTTAAGATGACCCATTCCAGCAGGAAGCGCCATTGCTGGTTAAGCAAATTACCTGTCAATGATTCCTTCCATTTCTCTCCTTCCGCTCCCCCCGTAGTGCGACCAATAATCCAATAAAGGCGGTTCCCAACCCGGCTAAACCACCGGCGCTTGCCCAATTCGGGACGAGTCTTAACACTGCCAGCAGCAGTTCCAGAGGAAAGTCCGGGAAGGAGTGTGCGTGCAGAGAATTTTTGAAAAACATTAGGCTGGTCGTTGTTAAACATGCTGTTAGTCCCACCACTGCTCCAATTAATATTCCAGCTAATATGGATTGTGCTGGTGTAACCTCACGTCCGCCTAACGTCCTGCCTAAAAACCAGTAAGATGCTAATCCCGCTAGAACCCACCCTAAGACAGTCACAACCCAAACCGAACTTTCTTCCGGGGAAAGCCATAAAAACAGCACGAGGCCATATAAAACCGTTATGGTACGGGTGACAGGACCGGGGACAGGCACGGTGAACATGCGATTATGTTAGCGTGTTATGTGTCCAATTTTAAGGGGCGCGTGATGCTTTGGGGTTCAAGTACCCAGTAATTGGGGGAATTGCTGTGAAGCAACTTCTATAAAATAGTTAGAAAATGGTTTGTATTAAGTGGGATGCATAGCCATGAATTTTCTAGTATTGCTGCTGGGGTTGGCCGTTTCGCTGGTGACGCCAGCCAGGCGCAAGCGCCGTAAAAATCGTTCAGGCAGCTATCAA
This sequence comes from Anaerolineae bacterium, assembly GCA_041390885.1. Classification (GTDB taxonomy): domain Bacteria; phylum Chloroflexota; class Anaerolineae; order Aggregatilineales; family Phototrophicaceae; genus CFX2. Next base: position 172,353 of record JAWKPB010000020.1, read on the forward strand.
CGTTATTACCGGCACGGTTTCATGGCTGACGAAATAGATGCCCTTGAATCAATCCTCGACTCGGAAGACATGAAGCAATCACGAAGGCGACGCCGCTAATGGTCAAAGGCCTTCTCCCCTGCCTCTACCGCCAACGGCAAACGGTTTTCCGGCGGCGAGAGGGGGCATACCCAACGTGGGTTGTAGGCACAGGATGGGTTATAAGCGAAGTTAAAATCCAGCACGATTTCCTCTAAATCTGTTCCCAAATCAGCACATTTAATGGTGTCATAGAGATACCGTCCAGCGCCGTAAGTGGATGTGCGGTTTGTCATATCGCCAAATGGCAGGAACACACCACCACCATAGCCCATAATCCAGAACAGGCTCAGGCGTCCCGTCCCGGTAGGCAGGGCGAATGTCACCTGCCCGAAACGCCTATAACTAAAATGTCCGTCCTCACCCAGATCAACGTTAAGCACTTCCGGCTCGACGTTGGTATCCACCCGTGCCACCACCCGGTAGGCCGGATCGTAGTCATAGTAGTGCAGGCCGTTGAATACTGCTTTTTGTTGATGATCCAGCGCTGAGTGCGGATGGCTGCGGAACAACTCATCTTTGGCCTGACGAAACTGGGCACAGGCCGCGGCTGTGTCGTCTGCCATGCGTAACATCCGGTACAGTTCACTTACCTGCCGCCGGTAATCCAGTAAATCGAGCATGTTGTCTGCTTTCAGGTGTTTGGGGCGCAAACTGGTGATGGACTGCACCGCAATCAATATGGTGCAGTCCTCTTTCTGCTGATTGTATGACGTTGTGACTTAGTCTTCAGGAACCCAGTCATAATCAATAATATCGCTGTCGGGTGATGTGACTGAAGCATCATAGCCGCCATCTAACGTAGCAACCGCCAGCACATTGCCCGGAGGCCCATCAAAGTCCCATAGATAGGCCAACACTCTTCCGTCAGGAGAGAAGTTCAGGCCGCTGATCTTTTGCGGAATTTCAACTAGAGTCCGCAGGCCGGTGCCATCAAGGATTTGAATTTGCCACATGCTGCCGTTCGATATGGCAATTGCCAGTGTGCCATCCACCGACCACGCGAAGGAATTATCCGGCATACCCGTTACCGGAAGACGTGACCACGTCTTAGACTCAACATCGTATACCGCGTCATAATTTTCGGTGATGGTGCTGACCTCCATCGCAATCTGATTGCCATCTTGTGACACAGCCGGATTGCGGGACTGTGCGCCAACAGGCGCCAAAGGGGTCAAGCTACTGCTGGCGACATTATAAAGATAAACGGTAGTGCTAGCATCAGGCTTTATACCTGTAAAGACAATCAAATCGTCGGTCAGAAATGCTGGCTTATCGACTGAAAAGTCCTCATTCCGCGTGAGCATTCTGATACGACTGGAACTAGCCAGCTGGCCGGGCGCTGGATTTAGCGGATCAAGCTGCCCTAATTCCTTGACTGCCAGATGCGCTGTATCGTGGATGGTAATCGCTCCATCGTTATCCGTATCCGCATTGGCATATGCGAAAACGATTTGTCGTTCGTCAGGTGAGAAACTCGCCCCAAAAGCCGCCCCTTCGGCCACCGTTGTAAGGGGTGTTAAGCCCGTTCCATCGGTTGCCAGAACGCCAACCACTGGCGTGGTTGTATTCTGGTCAATGAACTCAGGGTTGCTGCTGTCCAAAAATACCTGAGCCAGAATCGCGAGTCCGTTGTTGGTGAGACGAGGATAGGCGGTACTGATGCTGTTGTCACCGGCGATCAGCGTGCGACCATTATCCGGGTCATTCCCAAGCTCAATCGAAAACATCAATTCGGATGTGCTCACACTGGGAACATTCGCCGTGTATATCAACATTCCGTGAAGGCTTCCGTGTGCTGTCACCAATGGTGCAGTTCCTAATACCGCAGTTAGGAGCAGAACTAACGTGATGCACAACAGAGTCTTATTCTTGAACTTCTGCATAGACGTCCTCCATGACCGGGTCATCTTCACACTCATTTCGTTGGAATTGATTCACAATTTCCGCCCAGCCGGGTAACGAGCGCTGCCACCCAACCCACACGGCCATTGATTTGTATTTGATACCACGTGCCGTCAGCGTTGCGGCCCGCCACTGGATAGATGCTGGTTGGTGATATGACCGTAAATGCTGGTTGGTTGGTGGAGGCATCCGGGCGAACGTTTACCGGTGTGGTCGAACGGGTTGCAACGATGCAATCGCCGGAATTAGGCATAATCGGCAAGCCATTTGCACCGAGTTCAACACCGGGTGAGGCCGAGCCACTGCTGCTCAAATTAACGGTAAAGGCAGCAATGCTGGCGGCAGAACCATTCACGATTTCCAATGTGTAATCCCGTTGTCCCTGCGGAATATTGAATTGTCCCTGCTCAACGGGAGGTTCAAAGCTGCCCAAAATATCATTGCGGCTGTTCCGCAGTCTGACCACCACACCCGGCCCACTGCTCTTGAGTTCGACCACTGCCACCAACTGAGACTGTGGAATAGATTGAAATGCAAATACGCGGGTTTCGCCCGCCACGATTTCACCACTGCTATTTTGATTAACTGCCAGCGGTGTAGGTGGAATTGTGGCATTGACCGAAAGAACATAAGCGCCGCTGGTCGTTTGAGGATAGCGGCTGACTACTTTAATCGTGTATTCGCCGTCCGCCGGAAAACGGATCAATCCTCCTGCCAGATCGTCCCCAACGCTGCCGTGAGCATAGGCATACCAGATGCCCATCGATTCACCGCCCCTCAAGATGGTGAACTGCGGTACGATGTCGCCCGTCACGCGCCGAATTTCAATATCCAGCGTTTCATTGGCGTGCGCGACAAGCGAATACAACTGCTGCGGTGCATCTTTCGACAAGGTTGCTGTTTTGAGTTCAGCCACACCAATTGGTTCTATAGACTGGGCAGCGGTTGGAAAATACCCGACATACAAGCACGAAATAAAGAGGCTAAGTATGGTAATCCGCAACAATTTGATATTCATATAATGCGCTACAACCCGGATTTGTTCTTTCATAAATCCCCCTCCACCTACGGAGCCGAATTTATTTACGGCTCAAAAATACTATGCAGAACGGGACACCAATACCTTGAAGTCCACCGGTACTGAACCCTGATTACTGTTGCTCACTTCAATTACGAATTGGTCGCTGCCCGCCGGAATGCGGAAACTACCCCCATTGAGTGACTGACCTACACTGCCAATGGTCTTGCCGTCTGGTGCTTTGAGTGCCACCGAGACACTTTGTGTGAGGTTCTCTACGTCAATCGTGATGGTTGTTGCGGCAGAGGCATCGGCCTGTACTTGATACGTCAGGGTTTCACCTCTGGCAACCGAGGCGCTCAACGGCAAATCCGCAGAGATTTGTGTTATTGTCGCCCCTTGTACTTCACGGATGGTCAACACATAGATACCGGTTGTGTCGCTAATGTTGCCTATGCTGATCACGTATTGACCGGAAGCCTCAAAGGTGTATTTTGCTTTGGAGCTTTTCTCACCCTGCGTGCCATCCCAACTTTGTAGCACAGCGCCATCCTGACTTATCGTGATACGTGGGGTCAGATCGCCATCTGCCACCAGCACCTCGATCTCGATGCCCAGATTGGCGCGCGCCGTGAAGCTATAGAGTGCTTCAGGCACATCAGCCGTAATTGCCCCCGTCTCCAGCTTACCCAGCGCAATCGCTTTAGGGGGCTGCTGCCCCAGCACCGGAATCACTCCGGCGAGTATAGCGAACACGAATATACCTATCAGAAAGAATTTCTTGGTAAGCACATTTGCCTCCCAACAAGCCATTATTCAAAGTATCTCAGTAATGAAAAGAAACAACGGCGTGGCGATACCACACCCCTCTTTGGCTATTGGTCATCTGCTTTCAGAAGCAGTTTTCACTTTAGCCATTATAGTTACTATACCAAAAATAGTGTACAAGGGGAAACGCGAACAAGAATTACCCCACTTACTCACCCTTGCAGCATCTTGGGCATGACAGCATCCATCAAGCGGGCGGTGTCTTCGATGGATTGAAAATCGTCGGCGAAGGACAGCACATCCAACTGCGGGTCATAACTCCAAAAACCGAGCGTGTCGTAAAGATAACGAATGTAAGTGTAGCTGATGCCCAGCACGATACGTGAATAAATGCTGTAGGACATATAGGGGAAAAACAGGATAATGCCCCGGTCATGAATGTATAGCACAATGCCCAGTTCACTATTGGGATAATGCAGTTCCACATCCTCCCCCGGTCCGCGCATGGCTACCAACGTGGGGTCGAGCTTTAACATTAAGCGGGCTAAACCGCGCGGCTTGAGGCGGCGCACCGGCCAGAAAACTTCCGGCTGGTCAGCACTTTGCCCATGCTCGAATAACCATTGCAGCATAGCGGGTGTCAGTTGTCCGGTCTTGGGTACGTACAGGTGGATTTCGTAATTCATGTATGTTTAGTTATTGTACGCCCTCTGCTTTAGTCCGAGATACGGGTCTGCGCATTGACCCGTGTCGGTGTTAGTCGGATGAGCAGTTCACCGGGAACAGCGTTGCGTTTGCCATACGATTCGGCCAATTCGTCACCCATGTAACGCCGGGCAATGCGGGTCGTCCAATGGAGCATTTCCTCCGCTGTCAGTGTAACAATCTCAGCCGTACCATCAATAATGACAAAGGCGAAAGGCGGCTTATCATCATCTACACACAAGCTCACCCGCCCGTCACGATGGATATTCTTCCCTTTAACCGTCGTTTCCCACGTCGTAAACACAATCACATCGCCATCCATATCAAACCAGATGGGCGCAACATGGGGACGGCCATCTTCGCGCACCGTTGCCAGTTTGCCTGTGCGGGCTGTGCCGAGCATAAAGGCTTTGTATTCGGCATCCGACATCGTCTTCATATGAGTTAGTCCTCAGGTCTTATTGTAAACCGCTTATCGCCGCACATTTATTGACATAACTGTCGCTGACAACCGACCATTGATAACCCACAAAGTTTACCATTTTTACCTTAGCGTAGGGTAGCCGTCAGGTCGTAGGTTTTCCGTCAGCTTTGCAATGAGTAAGCATAGCGGCTGCATCAGCCGCGCATCATGCGGGCAGGTCTTTACCTATCCTATCCTGTAAGCATCAACTCAAGCAGACGCCTAACAGGAGAAAAAAGACCATGCGTAAGATGATGAAACTAGCCGCCGCGGCTCTACTCACCGTATCCGCCGTTGCCGGGGTACATGCTCAGGAAGACGCCACCGCCGTCCTCAAGGATGTCTGTCCACATACCGATGGCGAACATTATCAGGCCAATGTCTTCCCGCGTTATGAACTACGCAACCAGCGGCTGGTGCTGGTCAGTTGGAACACGGGCAAGCTGGTGAAAGAAATTCAGACGTCGCTGCTCACCACCCGCCTGAACATCATGAACTGGTCGCCCGACTGCCGCTATCTAGCGGGGGCGGTGGATGTCAACGGTAAAACCACGGTTCACATCTGGGACGTGGTCAATGCTCAAGTCGTCGGTGAATTTGATAACGCCGGTGTGCGCTGGAGTCCTGACAGCCAGCAGGCCATCATCAGCAGCCGTGACGGGCTGGTGCTGTGGAATGTAGCCGGCAACAGTCAGAAGGCACTTATGCCCTTCAGTGGCGATAACTTCATCAGCCAGTGGGACGCCGATCATAACGAAGTGTGGATTTTGCCCTACAGCCATTATTATTCCGCCGATGGTGTGACTGTCTTTGATCGCAGCAGTGGTGAGCGGGTTGGTTACTACGATAATCGCGGCGGCAGCAGCTCTCAAATCGGGTTCACGTTCGCGGGAGATAGCAAGGTATTGGTCTACACGGTGCGCCCTGACGGCTTGAACGATGCGGGTGTGACAATATGGAAACGCGGCACTGACCAACACATTGACCTCAATGCCGGGTCGGATGGAACGAATTACGAAGCACGTATTGCCCTTAGCCCGGATGCTCACTATCTGGCAATCGGCGGCAACAACCTGCGGGTGTGGGATTTAACCAACCTGCCAGCAGCCTTAGCAGATCGCAAACCTGTGGTCTACAGTGGGCCATCCGTCATCATCACTGATGTGAAGTTCGTGGGCGACAACCTGCTCCAAACCAACAGCATCAACGGCAGCCAGCAGTGGGATGTGGCAACGGGTGAAGAAGTAACCAGCATCCTCAGCCGCTAAACAACCAAGTAGTCCAATCCAAAAATGATAAGGGCATGTCCAACAACATGCCCTTTTTCTTGTGAAATGTAGGGGAGGATTAGCGCCTTCGGCGCGTATGTCCTCACTCAAAAATCCGCATACTTGTGAATACCTGTTCATCACCCCATCACGTAAACAGCACCACCGTACCCACTATAGCGATCAGTGTGCCGATAACTGCCTGCCGCGAAGTCTTTTCCTTAAATACCACGTAGCTGATGGGAATAAGGAAAATGGGCATGAGCGAACTCAAGGTGGTGGCAATCCCCACTGGCGCACGCTGCAAGCCCACCAGCAGCAGTGACACTCCTAGCACCGGCCCTAGTACCGACGCACCCCCAACCTGCCCTACGGCTCGTGGATGAGCCCGCAAAGTCGTTATCGTTTTGCCAAATTGCCCGATCACAATGGTGATGATCCACATAGCAACCGCCGCCGTGCTTAAGCGAATGAGTGCCGCTGAAATAGGCGATAAATCGTTCACGAGGCCAGCTTTGGAAAGCACCGAACCGCCTGCCTGACCCAATGCCCCACCCAGTCCGCACAGCAGCCCGATGACATAGGTGCGTTTGTCCGTGCCACCTGTTTCAAGCAGTGGTCTGCCCCGCCCATCTGTGACCACCAGCGCCAACCCTGCCAACGTCAGTGCAGTACCAATCAACTCCTGTGGCTGCAACACCTCACCAAAAAAGATGAACGCTAACACAATGCTCCAGATGGGCGCGGTTGCCATCATCAACATGGAAAGACGTGGCCCTACCATAACGAAAGCCTGCATCAAAAAGGCATCGCCGATGACCAGTCCTACCAAACCGGACAGCGCCAACCAGAAGGCGGGGGTGGAGTCAATCTGCGGCAGCGCCCGCCCCAGCAGCACCATGTGCAAAACGAATATCATGAGCGTCGCTAGCAGCAACCGCAGCCGGTTGACCACCTGTGAACCGACTTGCCGTCCCGCCATTGTGAACAGCACTGATGCAAATGAAAAACACACTGACGTGCCCAGAGACGCCAGTTCTCCAGTGAAATCGTGCATGAAAAAAACTTTCTGTTAAACAAGATTGAGCGCATCATACATGGGGAATGAGCCGTGCGGCTATGGTGCCATAAGACCATCCGTTCGCCACCCTTACGGAACTTTTGCCAAAAGTTTCACGTATAGTGAATGTGGGCAGTGCTTTGCCCTGACTGCTAAATGACAAAGGAGGCTTGTGTGAAGAAATTAGTCGTTCTCGTGATCGCAGCATTGGTTATGCTCGGTCTGGTCGTCGCACCGGTTTTGGCCGTTCCCACTGCCGAACTCAACGCGCTCGCCAAATATTTCCCGGCAGATACGCAGATGTTCATCAGTTTGCGTATTGATGACCCTTATATAGCAACATGGGATAATCTTATTCAAAAAGTGGCGGCATCGCTCCCGGATGCCGATATGCCCGATCATATTACGGATGCGCTCGACAAAGGCATTGATGAATTGCTGGGCAAGGGTAATTTCCAATCAGAAGTACGCACATGGTTGGGTGATGTTGCCAGCATCGGCGTCAACTCTTTCGAGGCCATGATGCCCCGCAGTGGCTCAAGCAGCAGTGAACCGCCGCATATGCTCTTCGCAACTCCCGTGAAAAATGAGCAGGCCGCCAATGATTTCTGGTCGGCGGCCTTTACCAAAACAAGCGGCAGCAAATATACATCCAGCACCGAAGGTGACTTCACCGTATACGCATCAGATGATAAGGAACAGGCTATTGTCGCAATCGGTAAAGATGTCCTATTTGTTGCACTCTACAAAGAAGACCTGCCGCTGACCATGCCTTCATCCTCGCTGGGTGATTCAGCGGACTTTAAGAGCACAGTCGCACTGCTTCCCGAATCAGACTACAACATTGCGCTATATGCCGATTTGGGCGGATACCTTTCGACAGTGATGGAAATGTCAGCCAGCATGATGGGGACTGCCAACCCCATGACGGGCATGATGGAATCCATGAAAGACCTCTATACCAATTTCCCGCCAATGGTGATGGGCTTTACCGTCCTTGACGAACGCTCTTTCACCGTAGATTTTGCATTACCCTACGGTGATATTTTGGATGTGGTAGAAAAGGCAGGATTCCCGGTGGCTGTGCAGCAGCCCATAGACCCGGCTTTCGCTTCACGCATTCCCGGCGGCATCCCCTTCGTCATTCACAGCACGGATTTGGGCAAGTCGCTCAACAGCTTCCTAAAGACTTTGCAGTTGCAAGGTCAAATGATGGCGGGTGCTGGAACAGGCACAAATGTGCAGGATATTGAGAAGGGACTCGCTCAAGCCAAGTTCTTCATTCAAGGACTAACCGGCCTTGACCTAGAAAAAGACATCATTCCCGCGCTTGAAGGCGATTACGCCCTGTATGTCGGGCTGCACCCCGCCTTGAGCGATGTGCAGAACGAGAGGGACTTGATGAAGCAGCTTCCGGTTGACTTTGCCTTTATGACCGAAGTCACTGATCCTAAAGTCAGCGCGGGTTTGATGCAGGGCATCAAGATGGCCTTAGCTTCGTCCAAAGATGTTAAAGTGACCGATGAAAAGGTGGCAGGCACGGACTCCATCGTGATAACGGCCGCAGACCGCAATGCGCCCTTCCCGCTGGAGTTCATTGTCAGCGCCAGTGACGATCTGTTCGTTATCGGCACACGCCGCTCGGTCACAACAGCCTTGCGCGGCGATGGTGGTTTGCCTGCTGACCCTTCGTTCAAAGAAGCTGCTCAGTACCTCGTACCCTCACCCAGTGCGGTTATGTACTTCGCCAGTGAGGGTCTGCGTCCACTGGGCAAGATCATGGCGATGACAGGCAGCCGACGCGATGCCCGTCAGTTTGAAGCCGTTTTGCAGCTCATTAGCTCAGCCAGCATCAGTGCTTCAATCCGTGACAATGTCAGTTACGGGCGCTTTGTGTGGACACTGCCTCAATAACACGGCTGTGCTAGTCTACATATATGAGGGCGTACTGATTGTCTGGTACGCCCTTATCATTCCACCCTATTTGCTTCGCAATTCCTCACGAATTACACTCCGGTAACCAAAAATCCACTGCAACCGGAGGGTATCTTGAACGTCACCTATTTTCGCCGTTTGTTCGACTATACCTTTTGGGCGCACCGTCAGGTGTGGGAGTGTGTGCTGCTCCTGAGCGACGAACAGTTCACGCGCCCGTGCGATTATTCAATCGGTTCGGTGCATGAACAAGTCGTCCATACGATGGCTGCCGAATGGCTGTGGTCCGAACGGGTGCGCGGCGTGTCGCCTTCTGCCCTCTTCAGCAGCAGCGATTACCCGAGCCGTGAGTTGATACGGACTGAGTGGGATTCGGTGGAGGTTGGTTGGCGCGATTATCTGAGCCAATTACACGATGAACAGTTGGCGCAGCCATTGACCTACACCAGCCTCAACGGACGCACAACGCGCCAAACCCTATTGTGGGAAGTGCTGGCGCATGTTGTCAATCACGGCACCGATCACCGCGCCCAAACATTATCACTCATCCATCATGTCGGCGGCAAAACGCTGGAACAAGACATCATCTTCTATTCGTGGGCGCATACACCAACCGACTGACTGCCGTATTATCCGAACACCTCAGCGCAGCGCATGACTGCTTGAATATTGCCTTCGGCTGTTACCCATGCAGTGGGCATGGCAGGCGTGGTATGTACTGCCCCTATGCTGCCGTCCGCCCCAATCACGATAATGCCTGCTTCCGGTTCCGGCACACGCGCTGCCAGCAAACTCATGCCTTTGTGTGCTGCTTGTTGGGCGTCTGTGCCGTTATGGATGAACTCCACTACCCGTTGGCTCAACAGTAATCGCATAATATTTTCGCCGCGTCCGGTGGCACTAGCTCCGCCAAAGCTGTCATCAGCGTAACCACCCGCGCCGAACAGCGGAGTATCGCCCACCCGCCCTTTGCGTTTGTCCGGTGTGCCACCTGTCGAGGTGGCGCTGGCGATATGCCCACTGTTATCCAGCGCGACTGCGCCTACGGTACCCGTACCTAGTCCGGCGCGATTAGACACACCGTTGAGCTGACGTTTGCGAAACAGTTCAAATTCGGCAGGCGTGATCATACTGGCATTGGGAACAAGCGGCATACCGAGTTCGGCCGCCAGTTGATCCGCGCCATCCCCGACGAAGAAGCAGTTCTCCGTGCGAGTTAGCACCAAACGCGCCAGCGAGATGGGATAGCGTACGCGCCGTACTGCCGCCACCGAACCAAAGCGTAGGGTACTGCCATCTGTCAGCAGCGCATCCATTTCCACTTCGCCGTGGACATTAACGAAACTGCCATAGCCTGAATCAAACAGAGGATCGTCTTCAAGGATATTCGTGGCTTTTTCCACCGCTTCCAGTGCTGTTCCGCCCGCTTTTAAGATGTCCCATCCGGCCTGAGCAGCGGCACGCATGCCATTGAGCACGGCGGTTTCATCAAAGCCAGTCCAGTTGCCTGCGCCGCCGTGTACGATCAGACGCGGAGAAGTTGTTGATGACATGCTAAGAATTCCCTCTGGAGTTGATCCAGAAACATGAAATAAGAAGTTTTGACGCAAAGGGCGATTGTATCAAATGGTTTAGCGGGTGAGTAAGGCCAAACGTCGTTTAAGGGGTGAAAGCAACCCGCCAGATCAATATGATTTATTCTGGCGGGATATTGATGTGCGGTTATGTGATCTATCTAGGCGTCGAGACCGACCTTTTTTGCGCCTTCACGCAGGAAACGCAGACCTTCGGCAGCCAGCACATGCGATGGTTGATTAGGCGGACGCCATAAGCAGGTCGCCCGCACCAGATCGGCGTTAATGGCGGCAAAGGATTCCAACACCAGTGGGCCTTTGTAGTTGATAGCTCTCAAACCCTGAAAGACATGCTCCCAATTGATAGTTCCACTACCAACGAGGCCGCGGTGACTTTCGCTCATGTGCATGTAGCCCAGTGTTTCAGCCGCGCCGAATATCGGTTTGAAGAAACCTTCTTCTTCGGTGTTCATCTGGTAAGTGTCACCATGAAGTTCGATATTATCCGCACCGGCAGCACGGATAGCTTTAACTGCCTCCTGCCCATCTGCCAGCGTGTTATACATGTAGGTTTCGTAGCGATTGCAACATTCAAGGCCGAGGGTGATGCCGCGTTTTTTGGCCTCATGCGCTACTTCCGTAAGGACTTCAACCACCGTTTGCCGTTCCTGCGGGGTGGGTGCAGAACCTGTGAGATAACCATGGGCATAGCCAATACAGCCGCACAGATAATTGCCACCAATCGCCTCAAGCTTTTCAAGGCAGTTGACTAGAAATTGTTTGGCTTTGAGCGGCTCAAGCGGTATATGGGCGTCGCGGGGCAAGACCGTTGACGCCACTGCACCGATTCCCGCTTTCTTGAGTGCCGCCATGTGGGCTTCAGCGTCAAAGGTAGTGGGTTTGAGCAAAGGGATTTCAATAAAGTCAAAACCAACCTCACCTGCCGCAGCGATAGCTTGATTGCCGCTTTCGGTCGTCCAATCACCGACCCATACAAAAGCATGTGCTCCATATTTCGTCATAATCTATTTCTCCTGTTACGGCTCAAAAGCTGGGACTGAAAACCACCCAATTTACAACAGTGATTATAGCCCCCCGCGCACTTGCCACCTGTAACGTTGTATACTGCCACAACGGGGACATTTAGCATGTGTATTCGAAAAACAAAGAGACGCAGCGTGCTGCGTCTCTACAAGAACCGAATATCCGCGAAATGACAGTTATGCCTTCAGCTTGTCAAAGTAATGCTTGCGGAATTTGGCAACTTTGGGTGCGACCACAATCTGGCAATATGGCTGGCCGGGATTATTGGCGAAATACTCCTGATGATAATCCTCTGCCGGATAGTAATTGCTGACAGGTGTCACTTCGGTCACGATGGCGTTATTCCATACCTTTTGTGACGTCAGCATCTTGATCTTATCCTCAGCTGCGGTCTTCTGAGCATCGTTATGGTAAAAGATTGCCGAGCGATACTGCGTGCCCACATCGTTGCCCTGACGGTTGAGGGTCGTCGGGTCGTGAATAGTGAAGAACACATCCAGCAGATCATCAAAGCTGATCTTGGAAGGATCATACACAATTTGCACCACTTCGGCGTGCCCGGTGTCGCCGTTGCATACCGCGCGGTAGCTGGGGTTCTTCACATGGCCGCCCGCATAACCTGATTCTACCGAGATAACACCCTTAAGCTGGTCATAGGCCGCCTCCAAGCACCAAAAGCATCCGCCTGCCAGGGTTGCGGTTTCGTTCATACTCATCAAATATCACCTTTCCACACAGATTATTCACTCACTGTACTATAGACCAAAATAATGCCACAAATGTTACAGCCCGCCACACAAATAATGTTATTATTGCACCAGACTCGCATGGTTTCCGCCTAAACAGCTTATTAATGATCTGTGAGACGTATAGCCTGGACTAAGGATATATACCTACTATGCCTGCTCCGGTAATATTGGAAACACCCCCTGACTTTCAATTCTGGCCGACGGTGGTCGGTCATGGTTGGTGCGATTTGCCGCCCTACACATGCGATGAAGACACACGCACATTGGAACGACTGCACCAACTGCCAGACGGCACGATCGTGCGGTTGGTACTGCGGACGGCGGATTTCACAGTGGGCAGCTTGCCTGTGCAAATCCAGGGTGGAACGGGTAGATTTAACTCGCTCCAATTAGAAGACATCCGGCGGGCGATGCGGCGGGCGCTAGAAATTGACCGCGACCTCACTGGATTTTACAAACTGGTCAGCAAACACCCCCGCTACAAGTGGATCAAAAAAGCAGGTGTAGGCCGCATGTTGGCTTCGCCGACGGTTTGGGAAGATTTGGTCAAAACTCTCATGACCACCAACACCACATGGAACATGACCAAGCAAATGGTGGGGCGGGTTGTGACGTTGGGTGATGCTTTTTCGGGAGGAGGTCACGCCTTCCCCACGCCGGAACGTATCGCGGCGCTGTCCTTGCCCGAACTTGATGCCCACATCCGGGCGGGTTATCGCGGGGCGTACTTGCACGAACTGGCGACCCGCTTGGCGCGCGGCACATTGGAAGTCGAGTCGTGGCGTGATGCAGACCTACCATCAGTTGAACTCTACAAGCGCATTAAATCTTTGAAGGGTTTTGGTGACTATGCTGCCGGGAATATGTTGCGTTTGTTGGGGCATTTTGATCGCCTCGCCACCGATACCGAATGCCGCGCGGTCTACCGCGACAGCATCAACAACGGCGAGACAGCCAAAGATGACAAGGAAATCGCTGTCTATTATGAGCCCTTTGGCACATGGCGCGGGTTAGTCCAGTGGATGGACGTGATGGAAAGCTATTTCCGTGAAGAAGGTCTGGCAAGGTAGGCGCTGCGTACTCCGGGTTTAAATGCGCCTAGTACTATTGATTAAGATCGGCTAACTTTCGTTCGCCGTAACCTATTCCAGTGTATAATTGTTCCATTATCAATTTCATCATCGGGAGTCAGTGGCGTTATGTCGGAACTCAGCGCCTTATCGAATTTCCCCATAGACGACATTCAAACCCTTCGTTCTATGGTCGAAGAGGTCAAGTCCGCCCTGCGTAATCAGGACGAACTGCTGCGGATGCGTGGCATGAATCTGCCGCCCGGCAGCTTAGATCATTTGGACAGCATTGACAACGACCTCAAACAACTGCACAAAAATCTGGTGAACGAAAGCAGCGAACTGCTCCAGTTGCGGACTTTGGCGGAAACGTCCGCTATGCTCAATTCATCCCGCGATTTGGATACGGTCTTGGCACGCGCGATGGATGAGGTCATTCAACTCACCGAAGCCGAGCGTGGTTATATTGTGTTGATTGACCCGGACACCGGTGAACGTCAGCTCCGTATTGGCCGCGACATAGAGGCTAAAGAGGGCGCGGCCCTTACCTTTGAAGGCAGCAGCACGGTACTCAACGAGGTGCTGAACACCGGTGAACCACTGCTGGCGGACAACGCCTACAAAGACCCTCGCTTACAAGTGGGTGGGACGGTCATGCAGCGCGGGTTGCGTTCAGTGCTGTGCGTTCCGCTCAAAAATAAAGAGGGACAGGTAGATGGCGCGGTTTATGTGGATAACCGCTTGCAGTCCGGTATCTTCAACCAGCGCGAAATGGGCATTTTAGCGGCGCTGGCAAACCAGATGGCTGTCGCTATCGAAAACGCCCGCCTGTTCATGCAAGGGCAGGCCAACCTGATTGAGATCACCCAAATCAACGAAGTGCGCGAAAATGTCTTTGGCTCTATTGGCAGCGGCGTACTGACCACTCATGCCCCCGATGATGCCATCCGCACGGTCAATAACGCAGCCGCCAACATCATTGCTTCTACGAAAGATGCCATACTAAACCAGCCCTTATGCCAGGTGCTGCCTGCGATTAACGGTGACCATATCCGTGTTGTCCATGAAGACAACCAGAGCCAGTCCTTTGAAAGCGAAATGGAAACCAGCGCCGGACGCCGCATTATCGGCCTCAAACTCAGTCCGCTTAAGGATGCCGCCCAGCATACGCAGGGTGTGGCGGTAGTGGTGGATGACCTGACCGAGCAGAAAGAACGAGACGACAAGCTCAATATTCTGCGCCGCTACCTGCCGCGTGCGATGGTGGACAACATTCAGCACATTGCCGGGTTAGCGTTGGGTGGTGAACGGCGGGAATTGACCTGCATGTATGTCGAAGGGCGGTCACTAGCGACATTTCCGCCGGACTTGCGCCCGCCGCAGGTCATGGAATTGCTCAATGAATATCATCATGTCGCCACCAATTGCATCAACGAAACCGAAGGTGTTATTGACAAGTACATGGGTACGGAAATCATGGCGCTTTTCAACACCCAATTAAATCCACAGGAAGACCATGCCTACCGCGCCTTAGTCGCTGCCCAACTCATGCGCGACAGCTTTCAAGACTTGAACCGGCGCTTGGGACTTGACCCCCAGCAGCAGTTTTTCCGTGTTGGCATCCACAGCGGCGTTGCCACCACCGGTAATGTTGGCAGCCTCAACCGCCGCGATTTCACCGCTTTGGGCGATACCATCAATCTGGCACATCGCCTGCTCGAAAATGCCAAACCGGGTCAGATCATCGTCAGCGAGGAATGCTGCCAGTACATCCACAACGCGCTGGGCAAATACCCGGATGATGTGGTTTTTGGCGAGCAGGAGCCTATCAAGGTTAAGGGACGCCAGCAGGTTACCACCATATTTGAGGTGTTGAAAGCATGACCAATTATCATACTGAAACAACTGATCGTTTTAACACCTATCGTGCCAGTTTGCAGGAACAAATCCGCCAGCTTTTGCAACACACCAACGACACGCTTGAACTGCTGCGTAACCAGCGCGATGTTCTGCGCCAGCGCGGGATGAACCTGCCCGCCAATTCGCTGGATACCATGAAGGGGCTAAAAAGCGCGGTTGATAAATTGGGCAGCAATGTCACCAATACTCTCACTGAACTCAAGCAGTTGCGCGAATTGGTCAACACCGCCTCTATTATCAATTCATCGTTGGATACCAGCGACGTTCTCAATCAAGTGATGGATACCGTCGTCCGCATCACAGGGGCAGAACGCGGTTACATCGCCCTCCGCAACCGTGACACTGGCGAGATGGAATACCCGGTGCGGCGCGGCATTGACCGCGAACAAATGGGCTCAAGCGATCTGGTGGTCAGCAGTTCGGTGGTTAATCAGGTAGCCAGCAGCGGCGAAGGTATCATCACCGAGAATGCCAGCCAGGATGAACGCCTAAAAGGTCACCAGAGTGTCATCGGCTTCCAGCTTCGCAGCATTTTGGCCGTGCCACTTAAGGTGCGCGAAGAAGTCATCGGCGTCGTCTACTGCGATAACCGCATCATAGATGGTCTGTTCAAAGCTAGTGATTTGAACCTCATTAATGCTTTTGCCAGTCAGGCCGCCGTCGCCATCGAAAATGCCCGTCTGTATGAATCGCTCGAAGCACAGGTGGCGCACATGAGCGAAGCGCGCGACCTGCTGACCAGCATCTTCTCGTCTATCGCCAGCGGTGTGATTACAGTTGACCGCGAAGACGTTGTCACCGACTGCAACCCGACCGCCGAGCAAATTATCGGGCGCACCCGTGACATCATCGTCGGCTACCGCTTGGCAGACAACATGCTCGGTGTGGACGACGAATTTTACGATGTGCTGGTAAGCGTGCGTGAAAACGGGGTACAGGAACGCATAAGCGTTGAACCCGAACTGGATGGCGAAAAACGCTATTGGAACATCATCATGTCGCCGCTGCGGGATGCCGAAGGCGTCAATCAGGGCGTAGCTATTGTACTGGATGACCTGACGGAAATGCGCCAGCGCGAAGAACAGCTTGGCATTGCCAGCAACTACATGAAACTCAAGCTGGAAAACATCCGTGATGCTGCTGCGCTCAACGTGGGCGGCGAAGAACGTGAAATCAGTATGCTGCACTCCGATGTGCGTGGCTTCACCACCTTCAGTGAACAGCTTCCTCCCGAACGGCTGATGGAGATCATCAACTCCTACATCAGCCTCGCCAGTGATGCCATCAATCTCTATGAAGGTGTGGTGGATAAATACATGGGTGACGCCGTAACCGGCTTGTTCAACACCCAGTTCAACCCGCAGGAAGACCACGCCCTGCGCGCGGTGCGCGCCGCCATGAGCATGAAATACGACCTGCTGGCGCTGCACGAAGTCCTGCCGGAAGATCAACGCCTGTTTTATGGCATCGGCGTCCATACCGGCATGGCGGTGCTGGGCAACATCGGCGGAGCCGAGCGCAAAGAATTCGGGGCGCTGGGTGATGCGCCGGATTTAGCCAAGCTGCTGCAAGAAAACGCCGAACGTGGCGAGGTGCTCATCAGCGCCGCTACCTACGAACGGGTGAAAAGTTACTACGAATGCGAGCCGCTTGAGCCGCGCAAGACCAAAGGCCACACCGACTTCACCGTCATGTACCGCGTGTTGAAGCACAAGAAGAAAACCGGGATGCTCGACCCCGCTTCGGTGAATTTGTAGGGGGTGTAATAGCCCAAATAGGTTAGACAGTTGCCCAGCTTATTACAAAAATCAATCTACTTTGTATTGAACGTCGTTGACATGGGCAGGGCTGTCTTCTGGCATTTCAATAAGAAGCATGATTAAGCCATATGTTGCTATACCCGCATCATCAATCGCTCTCCTACACATGCATGGGCATATTATGGGAGGGCGCAATCGTATAATTTTGAAGATAACTCCAATCTAGACAAGGCATTGCATGATGTAGATAAGGCCCTTGAATATGGCTTGGGGCGGCGTTTCCAGTCATTAGCAATCAGTGCCCATATAGATCGGGGATCTATCCATCTAAATAATGGGAATTTTCATCAAGCACTCAGGGATCTTAGTTTAGCAATCAGACTGAGTCCTGATGCAAATCACTTAACTCGATTAGTAGCCCAAAGATTACAAGATCACCAAGAATATTTGAGAGATAGAGGCAGAATTAGCTCCGCGTATGCCTCTCGAGGCTGTGTTTATAAAGAAATGAATCAGATAGAATTGGCAATCGAAGATTTTGACCATGCGATAGAATTCGATGCTCAAAACGCATTGGCCTACGCACATCGCGGTGTTATCTACATCAAGCTGCAAGATTGGACACGAGCACTTTCCGACTATAATCAATTTATTGCGCTTCAACCTGAAGATTTCTTAGGTTACAACAATCGTGGTATAGTCCATTTCAATCAGGGTAATTTAGAAAGCGCCACTGCGGATTATCAAAAAAGTATTGAACTAAATCCTGATAACCATTATGCCTATAACGGCTTAGCTGAAGTCGATTTTGCCCACAAAAATTATTAGTCTACACTCACCAACTTCCAAAAAGTTCTTGAGCTTGACCCAAGTGCCGTATTTGCAAAGGCCGGAATGGCAATTACTTATCACGCGCTAGGACAAGTTGATGATGCTGTGCGGTTGTGGAAGGCACTCGTTGCCGAAAATGAAAACTTCCGGCGGCCTGAATGGCTGATGCAAGAATACGAATGGATAGACAGCATGGTCGATGAGGCCCGCAAAGTCATCACCACCACAGCCTCATAATGAAGCAACTATGCTAAAATGAACGTACAGAGTGTTTATACAGACGTTCAAACGAGCATCCGGTCAGTGGTTCAACACACAAACACCTAATAACTTGATGAGTTCCGCGAACCAGCCGGACGACTCTCGGCTATAGTAGTACAGTTAGCTATTTCATGATTTCTAACGCCTGCATGGCGGGCGACTCCCCATCAACAGGAGATGTAGTGTGAACAAACGGATATTATTCATTGTGGCGGCAGTTTTCCTGCTGGCGGCCTGTGGCGGCACAACGCAAACGGCTGTTAAATCTTTCCAAAAAGGGGACGAACTGGCCTTTTACGATTTCACTGAGCCAGCCAGCTTTGAAGAAGGCATTTATGCTGATGGCGCTGCTCGCTTGGAAGTCAGCGGCGGCACTTACAACATCAGCCTGACAGAAGGCGACAGTACCTTCTATTACGGACAGTGGGGCGAAAAAGTGGGCGATGTGGTGATTGACGTCGAAGCCCGCCAATTGAGCGACGACCCTAACACCACTTACGGCATCATGTGCCGCGCCCGTGGTGAGGTCGGTCTGGTATCAAAAGCAGTTGATCCTTCGTTGGCCTCACTAGCAACCGAAGTATCGGGCAGCAGCAGCCTGATTGCCAGCCAGAGTATCGAGGAGGCCGAAGCCACCCGTGAAGCGACCAACGAAGCAGAAGCCACTTCAGAGGCGACAAGCGAGGCCAATGCCGAAGCCACCTCTGAAGCCACCAGTGAAGCAACGACTGAAGCCACTGCCGAACCCACCGTTGCTGCTGCTCCCGAAGGTGCGTCCAACTTGCTTAGTGACCGCACCGTCAACAATGGCGATGGCTACCTGTTCCTATTGTCGGGCGGTGGTCGTTTTGCCATCATGCGTTCGGTGGGACGTACCATAACCCCGCTGGTGAACTGGACAGAGTCCGGTGACATCAATAAAGGCGCAGCACAAAACCGTATTCGCGCTGTCTGTATGGGAACGTATCTTGCCATTTACGCCAACGGTAAATTTCTAGGTGATACCTCCGACGATACCTATACCAGCGGTCAGGTAGGTCTGTTGGGAGCAGCTTCCGGGCGCGCCGGTGTTGAATTGGCCTTTGATAATCTAACTGTTTCGGCGGCAGAACCGGGGTAAGCGTCCATGCTTGACTCTGACCCAATATTGGGCAAGATCGTTGGCATTTATCCCAGCGATCGTGCCCGATTGCTGCTCCCGGCTGTGCTTATTTCGGGGGTAGTCGCTGTCATTCTCAACTTCACCATCGCGACGATTCCCGACTGGTGGGGACCCGCCCTCACGACCATCCTTATGTCTTTGGTTGTACTGGTCGTTGGTTGGCGCGTGCTGCACTTCTGGAACCGGGAAGTAGTGCTCTATGACAAAGGTTTCAGCTACCGTGAAGGAGCACGCACCGTTCTCTTTCTGTATCACGAGGTCGTCACCATCCGCCAGAGTGGGCAGCAGTTAGCCTATTTCGGCGGCCTCATCCGCCGCAACACCTTGCAGTTCACCTTAATCGCCCTGCATGGCGAAACCATGATCCTCAACAGCCTGTATAAACGGGTGGATACACTGGGCGCACAGATTGAGGCAAAGGTCTATCCTCTCCTCGAACCACAACTAACCCAACGCATGGCACAGGGCGAGAAAATTTCCTTCAGCGCCAGTCTGCGCCTCAGCAGTCAGGGCCTGCACGAAAAAGGTCGTGATTTGCTGTGGGCCCAGTATGGGGGTTATCAAGTGGGCGGTGGACAGTTGCGTTTACTGGCGCTGCCCGACAAAAGCGAGTGGTTCAGCCTGCCGCTGCCTGACGTGGATAACCTACCGCTGCTGGTCAAGCTGCTCAAGCAGCACCAAAAGGTACTCATCGTCCCTGTCTGATTGACCCTCAACCGTACATTCTTGAAAAACAAAACAAGGAGCATATGCCCCTTGTTGTAAAAAGATTCGCGCGAACGACTGGCTCTATAGGAGCGGTGACTTTTCCAAATCAGCGTAATCGCAGGCCACCTCTCGCCATGCTCGCCCGATGCGCCGCAAACCGTCTTCAATTTCTGCTGGCCGTTGCGACCCAAAATTGATGCGAATCCGGTGACTGCCACAGCTGTTGGTATAAAAAACAGTGCCAATGGCATACGCCACACCCATCTGTATAGCCGTGATATAAACTTCCGCTGCCGTCGGTCCATTCTTGGGGAACTGTACCCACAAGTACAATCCGCCTTGCGGCACGTTCCAACGCGAACCGGGAGGTAGAAATTCGGAAGCTGCTGCCAGAGCCGCGTCACGCCGCCGCCGCAATTCACGGTTGTTGCGCTCCAACTGTTGTGCCATCACCCCCCGTTCCAGCAGCAGGTGCATAGCGCGTTGGTTCAAACTGGAGGTGGAGATGTCGGCGGCCTGTTTCACCCGCACCAACCGTTCATAATGGCGGTTGTCTGAAATCAGATACCCGATACGCAAACCGGGCAGCATCATCTTGGTAAAGCCACTGGCGTGGATGACAACGCCATTTTCGTCCAGCGCTTTCAGTGGCGGCAGCGATTCGCCTTCAAACCGCAGTTCGTGATAAACCCCGTCTTCCAATATCGGTACTTGATATTCAGCCGCCAAATTCAACAACTGGCGGCGGCGGTGCAAAGGCATCACACTGCCACTGGGATTTTGAAATGTCGGCATGACGTAGATCAAACGGGGATGATTGTCCATCAAGTAATTTTCGAGCATGTCTAGCCGGATGCCATCATTATCGCTATCAATACCATGTAGCTGCACCCGCCGTGTGCGAGCGATGTCAATCATGCCCAGATAGGTAGGGTTTTCGGTGACGATCACTTCGCCTTCTGAAAGCAGCGCCTGTACCACCAGATCACACGCCTGCTGTGTACCACCTGTAATCAATATCTGATCAGGACTACAACGGATTCCCAGTGCGCTTACATAATCGCGCACCGCAGCCCGCAGCGGCATATAGCCTTCGGCGATTTCATAGCCCATAGCATGAGAACTGTCGCGGTCGAGCACAGCATTGATGGCGTCTCGCAGGAAATTAATAGGGAAGAAGTCTGCGGGCGGCGCACCCTGCGCGAAGCTGATGATGCCCGGCTTACGCGCCATCCGCATCATTTCCCGGATAGAACGGTCCGGTGTGGTTGGAATTTCTTGAGTTGCCGTGTTCGGGCTGCTGTGACCATTGGATTGGGGCGTACTGCCATTGTTATCGCCCGCGATAAAAGTACCACGTCCGGCATGTGCGCTCAAGAAACCTTCTGCACGCAGTTCGGCATACGCATTGACCACACTAATGCGGCTAATATTGAGTTGTTGTGCTAAATCGCGGCTGGCGGGCAGACGAGTCCCAGCCACTAAACTACCACTTTCTATTTGACTGCGAATATGGCGAATAAGCTGCCGATAAATGGGTTCCTCGCCATCCCGATCCAGGGCGATGGCAAGGGTTGAAGGGTTTAACATGAAATCTATCCGTAAAACTACCTAATTAGCACAAGGTATCATACTGGGAAGTGTATAATATGTCCAACTAGAACCAAATTGGACTTTAGGCCAGTAAAGGCCATGTAGGGCATCGCTGCAGGTATTTCTGTTCTCATTATTGCATATGTCCTCGTGTTTTGAACTCATCGGATTTTGAATTTATGATCACCCACCACAGACTATTAAGGCTAACTTGCTTTCCTGATTTGCTCTCTTAGCGTATGATAGATTGATAGCGTTCATCCACCCGCCGGAGCGTGAGAAACGATGCCCGATCAACAAAATCGTGACGCCCAACTGGAAGCTTTCGAAGCCAAAGTGCGCGACAATATCAAATTACTATCCGCAAAAGATTCGAAAACGCGCAAACAGGCTGCGGCTTGGTTGGGGGAAGCAGGCGATCCAACCGCCATCACCATGTTGGCACAAATCTACAAAAGCGACCCCGATCCGCAGGTACGCAACACGGCTAAATATGCCCTTGGAATGTTCCGCAAACTCGAAGAAGAACTCAAGTCCGACCCGGATCGTGTCACCAAATTACTGGAAGACGTAGCGGTACAAGGAAAAATCGGACGGCGCGTACCGTATTCCAACCGGACACTGATTAAGTTAGCTGTCGGATTGCTCATTTCAGCAGTGCTAGTGTTTCTTGCTGGTTTAGTTCTGCCGCCTATCCTTAAACAAACGACAGCTGCCATTATTGATCAGCAGCAGCAGCCACAGCCCCCCACCGCTGTGCCGGTAGCGAATAAAGACCGCGCTACCCTCACCAGTGACCTGCAATATACATTGAATGTCGTCACAGGCAACGTGACGAAGCTGCAAGCCGAATATCAGGGCGTGTTGGGCGGCGGGCAACTCAACTGCTCCGAATTTTTCGATACGCTGCTTCCGGTAGCGATTAGTGAGGACAATGCCCGCGAGTTCACTGATCTCGACACAATTTCCAGCGACATTAACAACGCCGAAGCCAGCTTCCGTTCCGCTTCAGCCACCTATGACCGTGCCTGTGGTGGCGAAACCATTCCAGCTTCTGAGTTCGGCGCTCCCATGGCCGAAGCGGTTGCGCTCATTCAAAGTGTCGCCAACATCCAGTCAGCCATTAACACCGCTCTGGGTTCACCACCTGCTTCCGAAGCAACAGCCGACTCAGAATCAGCTTCCGCCACCACCGTGCCCACTGATGTACCCGTGAATGTACGGCCACACGTGTTGGCGCTGCAAGCCATAGTGGACGATATGACCCGTCCGGATGGTGCAAACAGCCTTTTAACACAGTATTGGAACGACTCAATCACCCCCGGCGGCACAACCGGCTGTTCGCGGCAAATCGCTGCCGAAGCTATTCCCGCGAACTATAACCTGCCGGATGACGCCATAAGTGTGACCGAGCTCAAATCTGCCTCCGACCTCATCAACAATGCACTGGAAGCAGTACGCCGCAGCCGTGAACTGTTCGCCACAGCCTGCACGTCTAGCAGTGTTGCCGCGGCAGCGCAGCAAGGGTTAATCTTCTCAGACGCTGCCAAGCAGGCTTTTGACGGCGCGACCGTGTTACTGAATCAATTCAAATAATCTTCATCCAGACGACTTTGCCAGCCATATAGCGCTTTATATGGCTGGTTTATTTATTGAGTCGTACCTCTGCCCGTGCAGATTTTACAAACTGGTTACACACACTTAACGACTTGTTGCATTGTCCGACCTTACAATGAATCTGTAGTCATCTTATCAGGGGGTCAAATTCTCATGAAAATACGTATATTGCTTTTAATAATCGCCATGATGACCGGATTAGCAGCCTGTAACCGGGGTAATGTAACGGATATTGAGCGCGGCGCGGAAGGCGGCGTTGATGTCACCGTCAAACTGACAGAACAGGAAGTCAATGACTCGATCACCAACGCATTTACAGTGGGCGCAAATCCGTTGCTGCGTAATCCAGTAGTGGAGTTGCAGTCTGGCAAAATAGTCGTAAATGGTGAACATGACCGTCTCAACGGCAGCGGTCGCGTGTCTGGCAGCATCACCATTACCGTCACCATACAAAATGGCACAATTCTCGCCCAAATCTCACAGGCCGATATTGAAGGATTTGACCTGAACGACGCCCGTGTTGCGGAGTTCAACCAGCGCCTTCAGGCCGACTTCACCCGCCGCGCCAACCGCGACAATAAAGAACTGACCTTTAAGACCGTAACCATTACCGACAGCGACATCGAAATTATCTTCAATGTCAAACGCAGCTAGGATGGTTTGTTAGTAGAGAAAGAATGTCAAATCCGTATTGGAAATCAGCAATAATGCTGACTACAAAATCCATACGTTGCGTCGATAAAAAAGCTAAGGGGGGAAAAAGCTTCTCCCCTACTGTCGTTGTCGGGCTAGTAATGTCTAGTCTTCCCCTATCATGAGTGACCAGCCTTTAGGCGCGGAATTAATTAGGCCCTGCTGTGAAGGGTAACGATACCGGACAATTTCACAGGCAACTGTAACCTCTTCAGGTGTGAAATTGCTAATATATATCCAAAGAGCTTCTCGTTCCATACATATCAACCTGAGCGTCCACTGCATTATCGCCTCGTCATGAAAACGGCGTACCGTGCGTTCAATAGCACAATAGATTTTGCTCAAGAGTATCTTCAATTGGGAATATCGTTATAAGTTGCAGTCAGCCATCGTTGAGTCAACGCATAATTTTGACCCTACGTTATGCCTAATCTAATACATTCCTCTAGTTTTCGTAAAATTCTATGGGTTTTTTGTTTTCTCAACACTTTTTTAAGGTACTGAGGATTATGTTTAGCGTATCAGGGTATATCGTATGAAAGAACAAAACCATGCTTATGGAAGTGTTTCGGGCAAGGATCGGAAAAGCAACTTTGCTGTCAATTGGCAGTATTTTGCTTTTAAGTTTGGCTATGGTGCTGCCAGTATTGGCTGGAACTGGCAGCTACAGTGGAACAAACGTCGGAGGGGGCAGTTGGGCCCGTCCCTTCGCCGATGGAACCTGCTGCTCTGGACTAGGTCCAGTACTCTATCATTCCCAACCGTTCTATGTAGGTACTTCAGGAAACTATGATGTTTCCAGTGTCCAATCCGGTTGGGACGGATACATTTTCATCTACAGAAACAGCTTTGATCCGACCAACCAATCGACTAATTTTGTAGCGGGCGATGATGATGGCATTGGTGGCATTGGCACATCCAATATAGACGCTGTGGCATTAACGGCTGGTACGACTTACTTCCTAGTGACGACTGGATTTGCTAACGGTGACGAGGGAACCTTCACCAATACCATTACGGGGCCGGGTACTGTTACCATCGGAACGCCAGCTCCTATTACCGTAGCCGGGCCGCCCGGTAGCGACCTGTTCCTGCCGAATGACAACCGTATCAATCATAATGCTTGGGATCGGGCAGCGCCGGTTGCGATTTATTGTCAAGACGACTATCAACGCATACTCGTATGGAAGATTGACTTTAGCACCGGGCATGGTTATAGCGGCCCAACAATCAACATATCCTATGCTGAAGCGGAGGCCAAAGGCGTGCCAACTGGAAAGAACCTGCTTTTAGCCGAAGCCGATGGTGTGCAGTTGTGGCGGTTGACAACCGGTGAGTTCCAAGTCAATACGCGCTATCCGACTGAATATAAGGACTGGTCATTTGTCTGGAACAAGTGTTACCCCGACATTACATACAGTATCAATCGCTAAATATCAATCGTGAACAACAACGCCCCGCAAAATAACGGGGCGTTGTTGTCGGGTACGGGAGTAGATTGATTAACCTACATGATAGTTAAGGTCAGCCCGCGTTGAGCAAGCGAACCAGCTCTGGCGTAACGCGGGCGGGCCGGTTATCCAATTTATGTTTCGATTGTCCAGTATTCGTTGTAGCCCTCAACAACCAAGTCTTGCACAGGCGATGGTTCACTATTGGGTTGGTTGAGGAAAGCAGCCCGGAACTGCTCCAATGCGGCCAGACTCTCATGGGTTGATTCAAGCACAAGCGTGTCAAAGCGTCCGCTAATGTCGGTCAGCATGCGGGGTTGCAAGGCAGCCGCCTGCGCTGGCGTCATGCTGCCCTGCATTGCCTTGAAATAGGCGACAACATCGGCGACTTTGCCAAGTTTGCAATGAAAAACGGAGCGTAAGAGGATCATCACGCTCTCCAACAACACTATTTTGCGAAGAACACATTGTAGCGCGAATTGTAATAATTTCGCGAAATTCGATTAAGCCTTTGTAGTGATTGCTCGAATGTAGATTAAGCGAAACACCCACATGTTTCGCTCAAGTAATTTGATTGCATACTCTGTCATCAACCCGGGAAACCCCGCTCACTCTTCAATTTGTCCGAAACCGTCAGTCCACCCAAGCAAAACTCACGTTAATTAGTTCGGCAGCTTCCCGAAAAAGCCCATTGCGCCGCGAATGAAGCGGTGGAATCCGTCAGATGGCTTTCCGTACATCAACGGACACGCGCCGGCAATAACGGTGATATTGTGTTCTTTGCAGAATTGAACCGCATCTTGCGAAACGCTCGTGCCCGGCCCGTGTGGTCCGCCGTGCATCCACACCCGTGTGATGCCCGCGTCTGCACAATCATGTACCACCTTTTCGGTATCCGGTGGGCGGGTAACAATGACTACACCATCCACCTTTTCCGGAATATCTTTGACCGTGTGGTAGCAGGTCACACCCTCAACTTCGGAGGCGTTGGGATTGACCGGGAATACCTGATAGCTCGCGTCGCGCAGACGGCGGTAAATTGAATTGCCGACTGCTCCTTCTGCTTTGCGCGAAACTCCGGCCACGGCGATGCGCTTCTGCGCCAGAAAATCATTTACTTTCATTTCCAACATACTTGGCATGGTGGTTCAACCCGTTTCCTAACTTAGCCAACAAATTAGGCAGGGACAGGCGCGCTGCCGAAACAGTGCACCTGCGTCCGCTCCCCCAGCATGATTATGCGACTCTGGAGGACGATAGGGCAGTGATGGGTGTAATGGAATTGGCGTTAGAGGTGACAGGGTGAAAACTTTTTCTTAATCCGCATCATGTCTTTATGTTTATGGGCGGAGGCTGCCTTAGTGGAACAGGATGAATTGAAAAGATGAGGATAGCTTATGTTACTTGAACTTGGGCAGCCATTCTATCCAGCCAATTCAGGGCATCGTTTGCGAATTCATCTGGAGTTTGTTCGCGGCCTGCGTCTGTAAGCTTGTGGTACAGGTTACGCCCTAACTCCGCTTCAAGATTCTGGCAGCTCTTAGCAAACAATCCCATTACATCAATTAGTTCTGGCCGTCCTAGAACACGGCCTGCCCAGCCCGCCGCCGCCTGATAGTAACCTGATTGTTCAGCCACCACCGCTATCGCGCTGGTGACCATTACCCAGTAGCGGGCCGTCCCCAAATGCTGAGCTTGTTTGATCGCCTCGCTCAGGCAATCGGCGGCGGCTTTCAGTTCATGACGTGTCGCGTGGATCATGGCTTTATCACAGGCAACTTCACAAATGCGAAACGGGAAACGATGCTGGTGTGCTAGGGCTAGACCTTCTTCTAAACGTTCGAGTGCCTGCTCTGCATCGCCTGCCAGGAAGCAAGCCTGCGCCCACCCGTAATAGGTATTAATAACCGAGGATGGATTCACCAATGATTTGCCCGTATTTAACGCTTCAGCATAATGCAGGCGGGCCTCATCCAATTGGCCCATCGCCTTTTCTGCATGGGCTAGGCAGATGAGTGAGACAGGAAGTTGGCGGCGCAGCCCCAAACGCCGCCCATAATCCACCGCGTTCGTAGCGTGCTGGACTGCCTCCGCCTTGTTGCCCAAGTAAAGACAGATACCACTAATTGAGGGCAAAATCCCGGCAACGGCTAATTCGTCCTTGATGGCCTCGTAGGCATATAAATAAAACATATGCTCGGTGTAGCCCAGCGCGTAATTACCGCGGAAAACGGCTATGCGTCCCATCCATAAGCGAACTTTAGCTTTCTCAATTTCAGATGCGTTGCAGTTTTCGAGGTGTTCCAACGCTTCTTTGAGAATAGTTTCAGCTTGATCGTAATTGCCACGTGTGCTTTCCACAGCGCCCAAAACGCTCAACGCACGTCCTAAGTTGGATAGGTCACCGTCAGCACGGGCAAGTTCTGCCAGTTCCTGCGCGTAGCGTTCAGCGGAGGCGAGGTCTTCAGTCATAGATGAATATGATTCTGCCAAGCGGTAAAGCAGGCGGCAGAGGCTGTACGAATCATTCCAACTGCGGGCAGCCTCAAGCGCCTGTTCATACCAGTGTAGATAGACTGCATTAGGTAAGCGCGCCCGCAGCAAGTAATAATTTTCCAGTGCGATAGAGACACACAGGCGCGCCCGCGCCGGATCGTGCTTCATCCCCGAAACTGCCCACTGCTGCCAGCGTTCAATTTGCTGCCAATCAAGGTCAACTTGATTGAGCCAAAAAGCCGAACTGACTCCCCTCCGCTGGATAGCTGCATTACCACGTTTTATTTTCTCGAAATAATGCCGCGCCAAACGGAACTGGGTTGACTGCACGGTAGCTGCAAGAGTCATTGGATAAGCGCACTTTCGCCTTGAAGTTTCATATGAAGCATGACTAGCGCTTCGGTTACAGCGCTGTCTAATGTGTATGATTTGCCCTCTGCCAACAGCCGATTGAATTCCTCTGGTTGAAAAGCCGCCTCGAGTTTTTCTAGAAAGGGCGTGAAACTGATCGTATCCAGTATTGTTTTGCCGTATATGCGACCAGTCCATAACGTCGCTTGATCGTAATCCCCGTGCAGGTAACTGACCATAACGGCAACCATTAGGCAGCGCACTTTTTCACGTTCGGTATCCAGCTTTTGTGCCAGCAACAATCCTTCATGCAGGATGGGTAACACATTCTCTCTGTCACCATTGACAGCTAGCACCAGTGCCAACGTTTCAAGCACAGTTTCCAGCATGAACGGCGAATTGATCTGGCGGACAAGCAGCAGTGCATTTTGCAGTTTGGCGATGGCTTGTGCGTTATTTTCCAAGCGAAAATGGGCATATCCCAAACAATATGTGCTGTGGATAATCCCGCGCTGGTGGCTGATAGATTGGGCGATCTGATAGGCCTCGTCAAATGATGCGAGCATTTGGTTATATTGCATCAATTCCATAGCACATTCGCCAACCAGAAAGAGCGCCGCCATCAGATATTGGTGAAAACCTAACGACCGGCACAAGGTAGCACAGCGGCGGGCATATGCCTCCGCCTCATGAAATTTGTCCTGTGCCGTCAGGCTGTTGGCAACTGCCGTTAGGGCGCTGCATATTTCGCTCAAGCGGTTGGCCTCTTCTGCGTATTGCAATTGGCGAGTGAAGTGCTCATAAGCCTCTTGGGGACGTCCTAGGCGGTTGACAATAGATCCTAAACCCCATAAAGCGGCACTGATTAATGCATTATCGCCAAATTGCTCAAATATTCCGAGGCACTCCTGATAACTGTTATACGCCTCCGTGTATTGTGTCTGCTGCATGAGCACCAGCCCCTGTGCACAGAGCGACAAGCCTGAGTCAAGCGTATCATCGGAGTGAGCCGCGCGCAGTGTTAACTGCGCCCCATAGTCCGCCGCGTCAGAAAGGGCGTTCAGATCAACACAGGTTGTCACTAAATGGTACAGTACGCGGCATTCAGCGTGAATGTCGTCCAATTTAGTGGCTTCAGCTAGACCGTCTGCCAACCAGCGCAGACGTTCCTGCAACGAGAGCCGCATTACCAGAAATTCATATCCGTCGAGCACATAATCGAGCGCGAGGCGTGAATCAACCGTCTTGTCTTGCGGGAATTGGACTGACCAGCGCTGCCAATGATTGATCTGTCCCCAATCCTGTTCAATTTGATCCACCCAATATTTTCGATTTTCATTACCCCGCTGAAAGGCAGTGTTTGCTTTCCGCAGTTGGTTCAAGTAGTGATGGGCAAGGCGGTATTGGGTCGCCTGCAACCCGCCCGCTGCAATCATGCTTCTAAGCCTTCGTCTTCCAGCAGGGAACGGGCGTGCAGTACCAATAAGGCGTGCATCTGAAAGCGCCCGCCGCTGACTGGTTCCAGAAGACCGCGGTTGACCAGCACGCGCGCGATGGGTTTAGGATCGTTGACATCCCATGCCACCGCCATCGCTTCCAGATGAAAGGTAGCGGGTTTGGGTACGAACAAACCTAGAATGGCAAACCGCTGCCGGGTTTCGGCATCCAATAAATCTGTGCTGCGTTTGAGCAGCGCCGCAATGGTCGGGGAGGTATCACCGCGTACACCCAACATATCGCTCGGCGCTTGGGCCGTCAGCAAATTTGCGCCACTGCGCAGTTCGGCCAGCAGATCACTCACGCCCCAACCTAGGCGCGACTCGCTGTTGAGCAGCCGCCCCGCCACATGGATCGCCAGCGGCAGTCCTTCCAGATCGTGTATCAATTCGCGGGCTTCGTCGGGCTGTTGGGTGACAGTGTCGGGGGTGAGCTTTGATAATAATTCTAGCCCGGCTTCTTCATCAAGCAAGGGTATGCGATATACATCACCTGCCGTAGGGGCCAGCGCGTTGGCGACATCATTCAAACGGCTGGTGAGCACCGTCGCGCACTTTTGCCCACCCACCCGGAAAGGCGCAGCGTGGTCGGCCTGCCACACGTCGTCCACAATCAGCAAGAATCGCTTGTCGCGCAGGAAGGCGGTGATCTGGGCGCTGATTTCTTCAACACGGCGGGCACGTCCGGGTTCATTGAGTTTGAGCGCCTCCGCCCAAATGTTGATCTCGCCGGATACATCGGGGTTTTCACCCAGTGATGTCCACAGCACACCGTCCGGAAATTGACGGGCAATATCGGTATCGTGCGCCAAAAGTGCCACAGTTGTGCTCTTACCGACGCCCGGCCACCCTTGAATAACTGTGGCAGGACGGAGATCGCCACCTACCCCCAACCGCTGCTTGATGCTGGCGAGCACGGCTTCGCGCCCCACCACCAGTGTGGGCAGTGGAGGCAAGACACAAATACTGGCAGAAGCAGAAGGCTCTGAGGGTGCGACAGGAACACTGCGATTGTCCTGAATATCGCGGAACAGCTGCACGGTTTCGGTTTCGGGCGGCGTGGCTAATTCATTGTCCAGAAGTTCGACACACTGCTGGAACTGGCGCAATGCTTCAGCCCGCTGCCCGCTGCCCGCATACAGCCGCATCAGTTGGCGGTGAGCTGGTTCATGTAAGGTGTCCAATGCCAGCCAGCGCCGGGCGTATGAGATGGCCTGATCGTAGTGCTGGGCTGCCGCGTGATAATTCGAGAGTCGCCGCTGCACGCCTGCTAATTCCAGCCGCAGCCATTCACTTTGGACAACCTTCCAATTGTCAAATTCGGGACTATCCGCCAAATGGAAGCCAGTCAGGAAATCATCGGTATACAACTCAACGGCTTGTTTGTGAAATTCGGCACATTCCGCGCAGAGCATATCCGGGCCGTGATCGTGCGCTTGCCCGCGCTTGAGCAGACCCACAAACTCTTGCACATCTACCCATAAAGCCCCCGATTTTAAGCTCACTGAAATGCGATCTGCTTGTATCCACTCCTGAGCGACGGCTGACGTTAAAGATCGGAGGGTGCTACGCAGTGATGACCGGGCATGCTCATCGTCTTGGTCCGGCCACAACAGGCAGGCAAGCACATCGCGGCTTTGTGGCGCGTCGGCTAATGCCAGATAAGCGGCCAACCCCAGCGCCTTGCGGCGTTCGAGCTTGATGGTCATTCCCTGATATTCAAGATGTGGCGTACCGAACAGAAATAGTCGGAGATCAGCCATTTTCTCGTTTCCTTTTGTCACGGTGTTGTCACGGAGCTGTCGCGTTTGCTACCTATACTAACATTAAATGTCCTTAGCTGAACACTTCTCGACAGAAGTACTTCAGTCACAGGTGGCTGAACTAAATTCCTTAAGGAGTAGTGTAATTATGCTGATGTCGCCAACGACCAACTTGCAGGCACACTATAACCTTGAACGAATGGATGACGCATTTGAGGCTTTCCAGAAAGCGTATCCGACTTATGCAACGACCCATAAGCTAGATATCCTCCGCAAAACCGAGTACGCGCGTCTGGATCGCACCGGTCATGTTTACCTTGACTATACAGGTGGCGGTTTGTACGGTGAGTCACAACTGCGTGACCACATGACGCTGCTCTCCAATAATGTATTTGGCAATCCACACTCTAAAAACCTGACATCAATGGCCATGACGGAGCGCGTGGAGCAAACACGCGAACATGTCCTGACCTACTTTAACGCTTCGCCGGATGAATATACGGTCATCTTCACCGCCAATGCCAGTGGAGCGCTCAAATTGGTCGGCGAGTCTTATCCATTCGATTCGCAATCTACCTACTTGTTGACCTACGACAACCACAACTCAGTCAACGGCATCCGCGAATTCGCGCGTGATAAAGGGGCAACCGTGACCTATATTCCGGTGCTGCTGCCCCACATGCGGCTGGCCGAATAT
Organism: Anaerolineae bacterium; assembly: GCA_041390885.1. Lineage (GTDB taxonomy): Bacteria > Chloroflexota > Anaerolineae > Aggregatilineales > Phototrophicaceae > CFX2. The sequence continues at coordinate 204,789 of JAWKPB010000020.1, forward strand.
AAACTGGCAAGCGCGTTGGAATCGGCCATTCCACAGGCCAATAATCTCTTCGCTTTTCCTGCCCAATCGAACTTTACGGGCGTGCAGCATTCGCTAGAGTGGATTGCGCGGGCACAGGCACATGGCTGGGATGTGCTGCTGGATGCAGCAGCTTTTGCACCAACCAACCGGCTTGACCTGAGCCTGTGGCATCCCGACTTTGTGGACATTTCGTTTTATAAAATCTTCGGCTATCCCACCGGCGTAGGCTGCTTGATCGTCCGCAAAGCCGCGTTGCAGAAGTTGCAGCGCCCGTGGTATGCGGGCGGCACGATCACCTTCTCTTCTGTGGTGGCCTTTGACCACTATCTAACACCGGGTTTCGCAGCCTTTGAAGATGGGACAGTCAACTACCTGAGCCTGCCCGCCGTCGAATATGGTTTGATGTACATCAAAGCGATTGGCATTGATCTCATCCACACCCGCGTGATGTGCCTGACGGGGTGGCTCATCGAGCATTTGCTCAGCCTGCGCCACAGCAGTGGCGAACCCGTCATCAGGCTCTACGGGCCGCCCAATACTGGCTGTCGTGGGGGTACGGTACAGGTCAATTTCTTTGACCCTGATGGGCGTTTGCATGACTGTAATGATGTGGAGAAGCTGGCGAACGAACGGCGTATTTCACTACGGGCGGGTTGTCACTGTAATCCCGGCGCGCGTGAAGTGGCACTGGGTTTCAGCCGCGAAGACCTTGAACCCTGTTTCCTCGATAAAGACCAACACACCTTTGAACAATTCCTGCACATTATTGATGGCAAAACGACGGGAGCGCTGCGGGCCTCAGTCGGCCTCGTCAGCAACTTTGCCGATGTCTACAAATACATGAACTTCGCCGAGACATTTGTCGACAAATTCGCTTAAGGCAACATTAGTCAAACATCCGAAAGTCGGCATCGTTTCATCATCGCCAACACCCGATTTGCTCATGGTCGGATAAACGCAAAGGGAGAGGGAAAAATGAAACTGCAAGATGTATTCCAAGACACGGTTTGCTTGATGGAGGGAGGGCACGTGTCGCGTGCCCGAAGACCGGGCGAACATTTTGAGGGGGTCGAAATCCCATCTCGCCGGATGTATGTACCCCGCTTGTTGCCGGTCACATTGATAATTTTGATCCTTGTGCTGCAAGCAATTGGATAAGAGCAGATCTAATGAGTGACGAGAGATTAAGGGAACCCATGAAGTAACGAATTAAGCTGATTTTTTGTAGGGGAGGATTAGCACATCAGCGCGCATATCCTCCCACATAAATTCCATGAGTTTATTTTCGGATATCCATCAGTCGCAAGTTCCCTTGATAAAGACACTTGTTATTACACCAACCCCGCCGCCTGCTCGGCCTGCGTCAGTGACCGCTTAAAGCGTTCCGACCCTTCGTGCACGGTAGCGTGGTCAAATAAGTAATTTAGCTTATTTTTTTGTATCCTCAACTGCAATCGTTAGTTGGTAATCGCCAAAACTATTCTTAAAGACTTCGCCACTTACACCCCACCAAAGTTTCAATCGAGAGTTAGAGGTCATATCTCTAAATGATTGTACGGGCATGGTCAGATCAACAAGAGAATTGCCGGTGACAAGGTCTTGAATCTGAAAACGAATTGGCTGTCCATCGTAAAATGATTTTCCCATTTGGGCAGGGAACTTTGGTATTTCGTCAAAATCAAATATGTCAGGGTTTTCAGCAAAGAGACGTTCTGTTTGCCGGCGTAATTCACCTACCGTTACATTTTGATCCTCGATGATGCGAATAGCTTTAGATGTCGGAAGACGGGTTATTGCCATAAGAATATGCTCAGAATGCACAAATGAGTGAGTTCGTTTCCGCATTTCTTTGATTGCCCCTGAAATCGCCTGTTTGAAATCATCGGAGTATGGAAGGGGAGTTTCAGATCGAGTGAATCGTGATTTGTTGTCCCCAATGATCTGCTGTATCAAAGTCTGAGAATTCAGCCCGATATGATCAACAAACATCGGGTAGAATTCCAGCGACCTTAAAAAAGACAATATAAGATGGTCTGAATCAACCTCAGTCCCCACGTTTGGGCGTTTTCTTCTGCGAATTTTATGTAATCTAAAGCACGTTTGCTGAACCACTTTAGTTTGTCGGTAGTCATTTTTCCGTCTCCCAACACTTGACCAAGTTACAGCAGCCCTGCCGCCTGCTCCGCCTGCGTCAGTGAACGCTCGAAACGTTCCAGCCCTTCGTGCAGGGTAGCGCGGTCAATCATCAATGCCGGGCAAAAGCGAATCGTGCTTTCTCCGCAGCCTAACACCAACAGTCCGTTATCAATTGCGCGTCGTTCAACCGTGTTTCGCAGTTCTTTGGCGGGTGTGCGCTGTTCATCCAACACCAATTCCGCGCCGATCATTAGCCCTTTGCCGTCAATCCGCCCATACTTGAGCGAGGGATGATGCGAACGCATTTCTTCCAACGCCTCAATCAGATATTCGCCCTGCTCGGCTGCGTTTTGCATCAGGCCACTTTCCACCAGTTCCAGCGTAGCAATAGCTGCCGCGCAGGAAACAGGATTACCAGCGAAGGTCGAACCGTGCGCACCGGGCGGCCAGCTCATCAAATGCTGGCGGGCGATGACTGCCCCCAACGGCATCCCGCTGGCTAAACCTTTGGCCGAACAGACAATATCAGGCTGCACATCGAAGTGCTCAATGGCCCACCACTTACCCGTGCGTCCGATACCCGACTGCACTTCGTCTGCGATCAGTAAAATGCCGTACTTATCACAAATTTCACGCAGTTGTTGCAAGAAGCGTTTGTCCGGCAGCACATAGCCCCCTTCGCCCTGTAAAGGTTCGAGGATAATCGCTGCCACGTCGTCCGCCGGAACGGTACGCTTGAACAACACATCGGTGATGAAATCAGCGCAGATGCAGTAGTCACGGCAGGCCGCTTCTTCGCGCCCGTGCAGGCAGCGGTAAGGATTGTTATAAGGAACGTGATGCACACCCGGAATGAGCGGGAAGAAACCGTCACGCTGAATGACCTTACTGGCCGTCAGCGATAGTGACCCCATTGTGCGACCATGAAACGCGCCATAAAAGGCGATGATGTGATTGCGGTCTGTGTGCCAGCGTGCTACCTTGATCGCCCCTTCTACTGCTTCTGTGCCGGAATTTGTGAGGAAGACGCGGGCGGGTTCGTCAAATGGGGCGATCGCTGCTAATTTTTCGGCGATCTTGACCTGTACATCGTAATAATAATCTGTGCCTGCAATATGAACGAATTTTTTGGCCTGCTCAATGATGGCTTCAACGACTTTGGGATGCGAATGGCCGGTGGCGGTGACAGCAATCCCAGCCGCGAAATCAATATACTCCTGCCCGTCCACATCCCACACCCGCGCTCCTTCACCCCGTTCGATCACAAAGGGATAGCGTGGGGTGAGCGTCCCACTCATGATAACCGAGTCGCGGTCAATAATGGCCTGCGACTGCGGGCCGGGACGGGTGGATGTATTCATAACCATATTGTTACTCCAATGAGACAATTTGCACGAAAACTGAGGTAAAAGTGCACAGAAAGACAAACTTCAGTATAACCTTGCCCGGAATGGGCGGGCAAGATAAGGTTAGCACCACCCCTTTATGGAGAATGTCACTCCCCTCAAACTGTCAAGATGCCCGGTAGTCCTTGCGGGAGCACAATTGACGAATTAGACTGTTGAACCGTATTGCAGGAGGAGGTTATCTTGGCACAGCAGCATCAGGTTGTTATCGTAGGTGGCGGATTTGGTGGACTCCACGCTGCCAAAGCACTGCGCCATGCGCCAGTTCAGGTCACAGTAGTTGACCGCCGCAATTTCCACCTGTTCCAGCCATTGCTTTATCAGGTTGCCACCGGTGCGCTGTCGCCGGCCAATATCGCCGCGCCGCTGCGCGATATCCTCAAGCGTCAGAAGAACACCGAGGTATTTCTGGCAGAAGTACAGGACTTCGATGTCAATAAGCGCGAACTCATTCTGACCAACGGTAGACTGCGGTATGACACGCTGATATTGGCGGCGGGTGTTCGCCATCACTACTTCGGGAATGATCAGTGGGAGGAAATTGCGCCTGGCTTGAAAACGGTTGAGGATGCCACTCAAATCCGGCGGCGGGTGCTGCTTGCCTTTGAAACCGCTGAATTGACGGCTAACCCTGAAGAAGTAGAAAAATGGATGACCTTTGTGGTGGTAGGTGGCGGGCCAACCGGCGTTGAGTTGGCGGGTGCGCTGGGAGAAATCGCGAACCACACCCTCAAAAACAACTTCCGTCATATTGACCCCGCCCATGCTAAAGTGATCTTGTTGGAAGGTAGTGAACGCATCCTGCCACCCTTTCCAGCGGATTTATCGGCAAAGGCCGCCGAGTCGCTGCGTAAGCTGGGCGTCACGGTTATCACGGGCGCATTAGTAACCGATATTCAGCCGGACTCCGTCACCTACCGCAAAAACGAAACCGTTGAGCATATCACGACGCATACCGTGTTGTGGGGAGCAGGTGTGCAGGCTTCACCGTTAGCGGGTAAGCTGGCAGCCGCGACAGGGGCAGAACAGGATCGCGCTGGCCGGCTGGTGGTGCAGCCGGATTTGAGCGTTGCCAACCATCCCGAAATTCTAGTGATCGGTGATATGGCAAATTACGCTCACCAGACGGGCAAGACGCTGCCCGGCGTGGCACAGGTCGCCATGCAGCAGGGCGATTATGCCGCCCGCTTGATACAGGCTCGCTTGAAAGGTGAAACACTATCACCGTTTCGCTACCGCGACCTGGGCAGCATGGCCACCATAGGCCGCGCATCAGCCGTGACTGACTTAGGGCGATTGCACTTCAGCGGCTATCTCGGTTGGCTCATATGGCTCTTCATCCACCTGCTGTACATCGTGCAGTTCCAGAACCGCCTGCTGATTCTCGTCCAATGGGCGTGGAATTATCTCACCCGTAACCGATCCGCCCGCTTGATTACGGGGGAACACATTTTGCCGGATTGAAGCGCAAATTATCCAGCGGACAGAAACACCAATTGGCATCTTTTTAAGGTGTTTCCACATCACTCTAGATGGCGCTTACCATCTAAGAATGTCAATGAACGCCAATTAAACAACCCCGCCTGCAACTGTCTGGCCTTCTGCCCTGCTGTGCGCTACCATTCTCTGCAAAAGTAACGTCGACAAGTATGTAAGGAACTCATCAATGAAGATTGCGCTGGTTGGTTTCGGCACGGTTGGGCAAGGCTTAGTTCAGATTTTGCGCGACAAACGGGCTGATCTGGCGCAGGTCGGATTTCATCCGGAAGTGGTGGCCGTCGCCACCCGTAGCCGGGGAACACTGTTCCATCCGGATGGGCTGGACTTATCCGACTTGTTGACTGCTATCCAGAAAGGCGGCCATCTGGATACCTATCCGGAGATTTATGGTTTAATCCGTAATTGGAGTACGCTGCGTTTAATCCAGCACTGCAATGCCGATGTGCTGGTCGAAACCAGCAATACCGATCTACAAACCGGTCAACCCGCCTTGGATTACTGCAACGCCGCATTTGAACACGGTATGCACGTCGTCCTTGCCAACAAAGGGCCGGTGGCGGTGGCGTATTCTGAACTGGTGGCGCACGCCGCCAGCGCCGGTCGTCTGCTGCGCTTTGAAGCGACTGTTATGGCAGGCACGCCGTCAATCCGCTTGGCGATGCAAGCACTAAAAGGCTGCACCATCACCGAAGCGCGCGGCATCCTCAATGGCACAACCAATTACATCCTCACCCGGATGGAAGGTGGCATGAGCTACGCCGATGCACTCAAACAAGCACAGGAATTGGGGTATGCCGAAGCCGACCCTACTGCTGATGTAGATGGCTGGGACGCGGCAGGCAAGGTGCTGATTCTGGCGCGGGCTTTGTTCAACAGTTCCATCACCTTCGCTGATATGGATGTTAAAGGCATTTCGCAGATTACCTTGGCAGACGTGCAGGAGGCACGAGCCGCTGGCGAAAAGTGGAAACTCATCGCCCGCGTTACGCCCGGTGGTGGCAGCGTACAGCCCGTTCGCATCCCGCTCAGCAATCCCTTGGCGGCCGTCAGCGGAGCGACCAATGCGGTTACCTACAGCACCGATTTGCTGGGAGACGTAACACTGGTGGGTGCGGGTGCGGGGCGCTTGCAGACAGGTTTTGGTCTGCTGGCAGACCTGCTGGATATCACACGGGGCTAATCTTACAAATCAAATTATGCGAATACTTCGTGCTATCAATAAGCAAACGTAAATGCTTAGTGGGCAGATTTCTTGATAGAATAATTGTGTTTCTTTGTAATATATTCCTTGTGTTTGCTCGGTATGGAGTTAGTGAGTGATGGAAAAAGCTAAGGTTCTAGTCGTTGAAGATGATGTTCATCTACTGGAAGGCATCCGCGACATTCTGGAACTGGACGGATATGCAGTGTTGACAGCAGAAAACGGGAGCGACGGGATTAATGTGCTGCAGCAGCAGCCAATACCACCCGACTTGATCGTTTCTGATATCATGATGCCCAAGATGGATGGTATCGAATTTCTCAAGGAAGTTCGTAAGGAAAATCGCTGGTTTGGCATTCCCTTTATTTACCTGACCGCCAAAGGTGAACGCGCCGATGTGCACCGGGGCATGCGTTTAGGTGTGGATGATTATGTCATCAAACCCTACGACCCGACCGATTTGCTGGTCAAAATCGAGTCACGGTTGGAACGTCACCGCAGCCTTGACCAAGCCCACAAAACTGGCATGGCAACCCTTAAGCGCGAAATTCTAACCATGCTCAATCATGAATTCCGCACGCCGCTGACTTTTGTAGTAGCCTATGCTGACATGCTCAACCACCCCGGCGAAAGAGGGCTGACCAATGATGAGCTGCGGATGTATCTGGAAGGGATCAGCTCCGGGGCTGACCGATTGCGGAATTTGATCGAAAACTTCATCTTGTTAGTAGAATTGGAAACTGAATCAGCCGCCCAAACCTATAACTGGCGCAAAGGCCCCATCAGTGATGTCGAAAGTATCTTTGACGATGCTATCGAACGCGTTAAAGAGTTAAATGAGCACGATCACAAAGTAACCAAGATCATCCCTGACAGCCTGCCGATCTTCATCGGAGACCAGGAATATCTCACGGTCATTATTGCCCAATTGCTAAACAATGCCGCTAAGTTTTCTGATGATGGAACCCCCATCACCCTTGGCGCTTCGGTCAACAATGGCGAAATTCATCTGTGGGTCAAAGATCAGGGACGCGGAATTCCGGCTACGGAGCTGACCAACATCTGGACCAGCTTCTACCAGATTGACCGCGCCAAGAATGAAGATCAAGGTGCTGGTGCGGGGTTGGCGATTGTGGAAAAGGTCGCTAAACTGCATAGTGGCAAAGCGACAGTTGAAAGCAAGGTGGGCGAAGGCAGTACCTTTACAGTGAGCATCCCGGCGGTGGATCTGCGGTAAAGTGGATTCATCTGAGACTTGTTCTGCTTCAGTTGATTTGATATAGTTGCATATGTTGCGGCGATTGCAGTGCTTGGCGTTGTAATTCCCCAACTTCTGTTCACAAGAGCGAAAGATCAGTGATGCATACCTACATCAGCCTCCAGTAATTCTCTAACACGGATTACCCCGGTGCTGTTTGCGTTTGCATCTACATCGTCATAGTCAGTTTGCTACAGTAGATCCTATTAAACGTCTTTCATGCGCCGCTGCCGGTAATCTCCGGGCGGCGTTTTTGATTCTGCCGCATCCCAGAATATTCACCACAATGACACAAAGAAAATTCTAGGAGGAATGCCAGATGGCCTATCTTTCACTCACAGATATAACCAAATCCTACAATTTACATACGATACTCAACCATGTTTCGCTTATCCTCAATCCGGGGGAACGGGCGGGGCTGGTAGGGCCGAACGGCGTGGGTAAATCCACACTCATCAAGGTCATCGCGGGGCATATCGCGCAAGACAGCGGTGAGGTCAATATTCCACCTCAAATCGAGGTGGGCTATTTGCCACAGGTCATCACAGGCTATGACCAACATTCGCTGGGTGATTTGATCTTGCAGTCCAGCCGCCGCTTGACTGCGCTGGAAACGCAGATGCGCCAGCTCGAAGCCCAAATGAGCAGCTTAGAAGGTGACGCACTTACAGTAGCGATGACCCATTACGGCGAGGCCAGCGAGCAGTTTGAACGGCTGGGCGGCTACGAACGAGAAAATCAGGTTGCTGCCGTGTTGGCTGGACTGGGCATTAACCATCTACCGTTGGAACGGCGCTTCAGTACGCTTTCAGGTGGCGAGAAGGCGCGTGCAGGTTTGGCGCTGCTCTTGCTGGGCACGCCGGATGTGCTGCTATTGGACGAGCCGACCAATCACCTCGACATCCACGCGCTGGAATGGCTTGAGTCCTATTTATCCGCCTTTCGTGGCGCAATATTGGTGGTATCACATGACCGCCAATTTTTGAACCGCATCGTGACAGCCATCGTGGAGCTGGATGAACACACCCGGCAAGTGAAGCGCTATCAGGGAAACTATGATACCTATGCACAGGCCAAACAGAGCGAACAGCGCAAATTGGAATACGAATACGCCCGCCAGCAGGAAGAGATCCATGAACTTCAACTAGCAGTCAAAGAAACGGCGCGCAACAACAACAATTACCGTCAGCATACTGATAGCGACAAGTTCATTCGCAATGCCAAAATCGCCCAGCATGATCATACCGTTTCCAAACGGGTTCGATTGGCAGAAGAAAAGCTGCGCCGTCTGTTGGAAGACCCTGTTCCACAACCGCCTGCGCCCCTGCGTTTTGACCCGCGTTTCGATCCGGATGCGCTCAAAGGGCGGCTTCCTATTGTGGTATCCGGGTTGACGCGCTGTTTTGGTGACCGGCGTGTACTGGATGGTGTGTCGTTCACAGTGGGGCTGCACAACCGCATCGTGTTGACTGGCCCAAACGGAGCGGGCAAATCAACACTTATCAAGCTGCTAGCAGGCATTGACCGGCCCGATAATGGGGAAGTCATGCGCAATCCTGCCGTCAAGATCGGCTATCTTGATCAGGAAGGCGGCAGTCTGAACCCATCCTACAACTTGTTTGAGGCTTTTGCGGAAGGGTTGGATGAATATCCACAACAGGCGCTCAAGACTATGCTCATTCGGTCCGGCCTATTTCGTTACGAAGATTTCGAGAAGCCGGTGACAGGGCTGAGCAGCGGGCAGCGGCGCAAGTTGCAGTTGGCGCGCTTGATTTTCGGGCGGGCTAATCTGCTGCTTCTGGACGAGCCGACCAACGATCTGAGCTTCGACGTGCTGGAAGCATTGGAAGACGCGCTAGACGACTTTCCCGGCCCGATCATCGCTGCCTCGCATGACCGGCGCTTCATTTCGCGGTTTGGCGGAGAAGTATGGGCCGTCAGCGAGGGACGGATTGATCGCGGTTAATGCTAGGCCGTGAAATTTGTACCGACGACTAGCGGGCAGGATACATTCCTGTCCGCGAGCTTTATTCGTGTTCAACCTGCTCGTCGGTTTTACCAAAACGCCGGGTGCGGTTGGCATACTCTTCAATAGCCTTCCGCAATTCCTCCTTGTCGAAGTCCGGCCAGTATACAGGGGTGAAATAATACTCCGCGTAGGCCGCCTGCCAGATGAGGAAGTTACTTAGGCGAAGTTCTCCACTGGTTCGCACCACCAGATCCGGGTCGGGCAGGCCACCGGTGAACATATACTGGTTAAGTACATCTTCTGTCACCTGCTCGGCAGGGATGCCACTTTCGATAATTTGGCGCACAGCGTGGACGATCTCGTCGCGCCCACCGTAATTGAACGCAACGTTTAAAATCAGGCGATTGTTGCCTTTGGTATAGTCACAAGCGTATTTAATTTTCTTCTGCAGGGCAGGCGCAATCTGGTCAAGCTGCCCGATGTGACGGATTTGCACGCCATTTTCATATAACTCCTTGAGTTCACGGTCAATCACCGTTTCAAGGATAGTCATTAATAAACGCACTTCCAAAGGCGGCCTGCGCCAGTTTTCGGTAGAAAAGGCGTAAATGGTAAGAATCTCGACCCCAAATTCGACGCAAGCGCGAATAATACGCCGTAGGTTTTCAGTGCCCTGCCGATGTCCTTGTGTGCGGGGTAGGCCACGCGCTTTAGCCCACCTTCCGTTGCCGTCCATGATAATCGCGATGTGTTTGGGCACACTTTCCAGCGGGATAGCTGGAGATTCGTCCGTTGCTTTAAGTGCCGCAACCATAGCAATTCCTTTACATTCTGACGCTGCACCAGCGCCATTCATCAGATAGATAGGAAGAATGATCTACCACCAATAGTACACCAACACACACCAAAATCCTCAATGTTCCGCATTACACTTTCATAATGTCTTCTTCTTTAGCTTTACTCGCTGCCTCAATATCCGCAATGAATTGATCGGTCAACTTCTGGACTTCAGCCTCGCCGCGTTTGAGATCATCTTCTGAAATGAGTTTTTCTTTTTCGAACTCCTTCAGATCGTCATTGGCCGAACGCCGTATGTTCCGAATAGCGATGCGTGCTTCTTCCATGCGCTTGTGCAGGAACTTGACCAAATCTTGGCGGCGCTCACGGGTCAAGGGAGGCATATTGAGGCGGATGATGTCGGAATCGGTGTTGGGATTCAGATTGATGTCCGATTCGCGGATGGCCTTTTCGATAGTTTTCACCGCGCCCTTATCAAACGGGCGGATGAGAATTTGCATCGGTTCGGGCGTGCTAATGCTGGCGAGCTGTCGCAGTTCGGTCTCTTGTCCATAATAATCAACCATCAGGCGATCTACCAGTGAAGTACTGGCCCGTCCGCCGCGTATTCCATGCAGATCTTCTTCAAAGACATGCAATGAGGATTTCATTTTGTTTTTGGCTTCGGTGATAATGTCATTAATCATCGTGACGCTCCTTCAGGTTAGTCGTAAGTATAAGTATAGTGCGGAGTACTCAGTTCAATTACATCCTCAGCACTTTCTATTGCTTCCACCCCTGCCAACCGCGCGCTTGCCATGCCGCATAAAGGGCGATTGAACCAGCAGTTGCTACGTTCAGGCTGGCGAGATGCCCGCGCATAGGCAGTGTCATGAGAATATCACAGGTGTCGCGCACCAGACGCCGCATACCTTCGCCTTCACTGCCCAACACAAGTCCCAACGCCAGATTAAGGTCATGTTTATCTATGGGCGATATATCCGGCCCGGCTTCCAATCCGATCATCCAAACATCTTGCTCTTTGAGGTCTTTCATGGCATTGACCAAATTGTTAACCTGTGCCACTTGCATGAATTCCACTGCGCCGGACGAAGCATTGACGACAGCCGGAGTGACCTCCACACTGCGCCGTTCCTGTATCAGTACGCCATGCACCCCCACCGACTCGGCTACACGTAGCAGCACCCCCACATTTTGCGGATCTTTGAGCAGGTCGAGGATCAGGATAAATGGCTTCTCATTGCGTTGTTGGGCTAAGCTGAGGATGTCTTCTGTATCTGCATAGGGATACGGCCCCACGCGCAGGGTGGTATTTTGATGGTTTGCGCCGTTCGCTAGGTCGTCCATGATGCGGCGGTGAATCCGTTGCATCCTAATGCCCCGGTCACGCGCGATCTGTACAATATCGGCCACAATGCCTTTTTCTTCCACGGTTTCGGTTAGCAGCAGTTGCTCGATACTGCGCCGACCGGACCGCAGCGTTTCCATGACTGCCCAATGTCCATAAATGAATTCTGCCATTGCTTCTCCAATCTATTAGCCTGCGGGGGCACGTGTCAAAGCCGCCCCCACCAAAATGAATTATTCCTGTTCTTCCATCCACATGCGAATTTGCGCTTCGTGTATCGGCCAATGTTCGTAGGTATTGTTCGCCAGCGCGCCGTGAATGGTTTCGTCCAATATCTGCTCGATAGCATTACCTTCCATAAAGGCGTCGTCCGCAAGGTTTTCGACCATATCGATTAACTGGCGGCACGACTGCTCAAACAAGCTGTGAACGTCACGCCAATCTTGATGGCGGAATTCTGCTACTGCCCGTTCGTTGATTTCATCTGGTGTGCCTTCGGGGTGGGGATAGACATTGCCAGCCTGCGCCGAACCAACTTCATGGATGGCAAAACGGTTCCAAAACACCAGATGCGCGACCACATCTTTGACCGACCAGAACCCGACCACATCCGGTTGTACCTGTTGGACGGGTGTCAACTGGTCAAGTGTGTGGGTCATACGGCGATGCGCCGCATGGATACGATTTAAGATAGTATCGCGCTCTAGTCGTTCTTCCATAATCTCCTGACTCAATATTCAGCATACCCGTGGGTATTTTCAGCTTTGGTAGGGGTTAGCGACTGAGCTAGCCTGCTTCAGCAGGCTTTATTCACATCGCCAGAGGCTTGAGCCTCTGGCGTGACAATCGAACCCACCCTAAATTATGAAATATCCCTTAGCACTTCCCTAATTCGCCCGCCAGATCGTGCCATCCGCCCGGTCTTCCAGCACCACGCCCAGCTTCGCTAGTTCGTCGCGGATGCGGTCACCCTCAGCAAAGTTTTTACTTTTACGCGCCTGCGTCCGCATATCAATCAACATCTGAATCAACCCCGCTTCGCGCTGACCGTTGCTGGTGGCGTTATCAGCCGCCGGGATGATCCCCAGAACTGTACCACCCAAATCATTGTAGGTGGCGTTTATGGCTTGCAGCACGGGCTGGCCAACCGCAGTACCGCTGTTGAGCAGAGTGTTCACATCCCGCGTCAGTTCTTGTAGCACCGCCAACGCTTTGGGTGCGTTGAAGTCATCGTCCATGACCGCTGTGAAATCGGCCTTCGCTTTGTCCAGCCGTTCGCTGAAGCTGTTACCGTCGTCACTGGCAGGGGCGCTGGCAGCATCTGCCGCGTCAGCCGCACCGCCCCATACAAGCGTTCCCATCCGGCCTGCGCGCCGTCCAGTGCTCCGTCGCTGTAATCGACAGGGTTGCTGTAATGGGCGCTTAACATGAACATGCGGATCACTTCAGCGCGGTAATCGCGTAGAGCATCTTTGATATTAACCACATTACCCAGACTCTGGACATCTTCACGCCGTCCAACGTCAGGCTGCCCACCAGCATCCAATAACGGGCGAAGTCGGCATCGTTGGCGCACTCACTTTGGGCCACTTCGCACTCATTGTGAGGGAAGATGTTGTCCACACCGCCGCCGTGAATATCAAATGTCTCGCCCAAATACTTCTTGGCCATCGCCGAGCACTCGATGTGCCAACCGGGGAAGCCTTCGCCCCATGGACTGTCCCAGCGCAGAATGTGTTCGGGTTCAGCGTTCTTCCACAACGCGAAATCTTCCGGATGGCGTTTCTCGTCGCGCACCACTTCGCGCGCTCCGGCTTCCAGTTCTTCCACTTTACGGTTGGAAAGTTTGCCATAGTGTGGGTCACTGGTGACATCGAAGTAGACGCTGCCATTCACCTCGTAGGCATTTTCCTTTTGCAGCAAGGTTTGGATCATCTTGATCTGCTCAGGAATGTGGGCGCTAGCCCGTGGAGAAATGTCTGGGCGCTGCACACCCAACGCATCCATATCCTCGAAATAATTGCGTGCATAATACTCCACCACCTGCATTGGCTTGGCCTGCAGTTGGTTAGCCTTCTTCACAATCCGGTCTTCCCCTGTATCCAGCATGTGACCTACATCAGTCAGGTTCTGTACGTACAGCACATTCAGCCCGCTGTAACGCAGGTAGCGCACGATCATGTCAAAATTGATATACGTCTTGGCATGCCCGATATGCGAAAAATCCTGCACCGTCGGCCCGCAAACATACATGTTAACTTGTCCAGCCACCAGTAGTTGAAAATCTTGTTTTTCGCGTCCGAGAACGTTGAAAATTTTCAGTGTCATACCCTCAAAATCCCACCTAATCCTCACGATAATCTGTTAATTTTAACCCATAAGACAAGGGTCGCCTATTCCAGACTTGTCTTACAATAAATAAGGCAGTTGGCAAATTATGATAGGCTCTAAGCGAACTGTCCAACCCGACATTAAGGAATAGAAATTAGCCCCATGCAGCGTAAACTCATCTCTTCACCCGTCCTATGGCTGGCCTTAGCGGTGTTCCTAACAGCCATCGTCGCCCGTGCCTTGCCCGGCCCGCGCACTATTGATGACGCCTTCATCACCTTCCGCTACAGCCGTAATATCGCCGAAGGACAGGGTTTTGTCTATAACCCCGGCGTTCACTCGCTCGGTACAACGACGCCGTTGTTCACGCTATTGATGGCCGCCATCAGCGCAGTTACCGGAGGGCAGAACTTCCAGTGGTACGCCATTGTTGTGAGTGCATTGGCGGACGGCATAACCTGTGTGCTGCTGTATCTGCTGGCACGGCGGCTCACAGGGAGTGATTGGCTTTCTGTATTCCCCGGCCTGTTGTGGGCGGTTTCGCCCTTAAGCGTCACCTTTGCTGTGGGCGGCATGGAAACCAGCGTCAACATCTTATGGATGGTAAGCGCCACCGCTTCCTATGTGTTGCTTGCGCCCCCCTCCCTCCCTGTTCGCGGGGAGGGGGTTAGAGGGTGGGGTCAGCGTTGGCGTTTAATCCTCATCGGTCTCTTTGTCGGACTCGGCTTTCTGACGCGCATTGACAGTGTGTTGTGGAGTGGCCCGCTGCTGCTGTGGCAGTTGGTTGATACATGGCGCAATCAACCAGAGGAAAGCCGCGCGTCCCTGTTGGCTCGGCTTCCGTGGCAAACGTGGGTGACGGCAGCGCTCGTCATTTTGCCGTGGCTGGTGTTCAGCGCAGCCTACTTCGGCTCACCCTTCCCGCGTTCACTCAGTGCCAAGACCGTCGCCTATATCATGCCGCCCGGTTCGGCGCTTGTGCAGTTCATCCAAACCTTCTCTACCCCCTACTTTGAAGACATGACCTACGGCACAGGCGCATTGATGCTATTCGCCTTGCTGTATCTCATATTGAGTTTAGTGGGGATTGTATCTGTCGCCCGCCGTCTGCCGCGTCTGCTGCCCTTCGTGCTGTATCCGTGGCTGTATGCCACCGTGTTCTCAGTCGCGAACCCATTGATCTTCCGTTGGTACGTTGCGCCGCCCATGCCGGGCTTGATGATGGGTTTATTCGCAGGTGTATGGGCGGTTGTGAGCAGCATTGGCACGCGCCGCGATGTGGAACTTGTCAATACACCTTACGGGAAGTTGGTTCAGAAAAAAGCACCCACCGATGCGCCGTCGCCTGAAGCCTCGCCAAAACCCGGTCGCCTGCTGCCGCTGGTGGCTGTAGTGGGCTTGGCGTGGTTGTTCACGTCGATTAATGGCTGGACGCTACACCCCGACCACGGCCCGGACCGTCCCGCGCCGGAGATGGCGTGGCACAAAATTGAACTGTTGTATCAAGATGTCGGCATCCAGTTGAAAGATCAATACGGGGTAACACCACAGACCGTAGTGGCCTCCGGCGACATCGGAGCAGTGGGCTATTTCAGCCGTGCCACCATTTTGGATACAGTGGGGTTGGTGACACCTGCGGTTTCCAGCTACTATCCCGTGTCGCCCGACATCATCCCTGAAGGGCAGAATTACGCCATCCCACCGCAGTTGATCCTCGACGACAAACCCGCCTTTTTGGTGGCGATGGAATCGATGGTGCGGTTGGGTTTGGAACGAGATACCACCTTCAAAGCGGACTATGAATTGGTGCGCAACATCCCCACCGACTTCTACGGCAAGGGTATGTACGTCTACGAACGGCGGAAGCAGTAGTTAGGTACTACAGGCTTAACGCTGCACTATCTTGAATATCCTGTAGACTGAAAGTGTCGCAACTAGCCGTTTCTGCATCACTCGCCTGCTGGTCGCTTTAAGCTATTCATCTTACAGGGGAAAAATATGTCCATCTTCCAATATCCGTTGAAGTTACGTTTTAAGCTGGTCGCCCTCGCACCCCGCATTATCGTCACCGATGCCAGCGGGCAAGAAGTGTTGTTCGTCAGCCAGAAGGTATTCAAGCTCAAGGAAGATGTCCGCATCTACCGTGATCAGAGCAAGCAGGACGAAGTCTATCATATCAACGCCGAAAAGATACTCGACTTCAACACCCGCTACAATTTTTTCAATTCCAAGAATGAGCAGCATTTGGGCAGTGTGAAGGCCAAAGGCTGGCGTTCCATCTGGCGGGCGACCTACAACATTGATGATCCCGCCGGGCAGCAAACCCATTACATCAAAGAAGACAATCCGTGGGTCAAGGTGCTGGACGCGCTCTTTCAGGAAATTCCCTTTATGAGTCTATTCGCCGGGTATATCTTCCACCCCAGCTACACAGCTTACCGCGGCAGCAGTTATGAAGATGAGAGTCAGCCGGTCATGCGGATTAAGAAAGAACCGGCCTTCTTTGAAGGGGTCTACAGCTTGGAACTGGTCAACCCTGCAATTGATCCGGTAGAAGAAGCGAACGTTGTACTTAGCTTTATGCTGATGGTGCAGTTCATGCGGCGGCGTGGATAAGCCCGTTATTCACCTCATTTACAGTCCATTGGGCGGGAGGCCGCGCAGCCTCCCGCCCAATATCCCCAAGATTTCACAACCCATTCATGACTGGATGAAATTCCCGTTACGATTTGTGTGACGAACCGCGACTGACGGTGTTATCCTTTTCGTGAGGATTAGGAATAGTCAGTCATGCGTGTTGCTTTTTTTACAGAGACATTTTTACCCAAAATTGATGGCATCGTCACCGTAACCTGCCTGCTGCTCGACCATCTGGAGAAACGCGGGATCGAGTCGATTATCGTCGCGCCCAAAATGGGGTGCGAGCAGTACCGCAGCACACGGGTCGTAGGTGTGCCCGGCGTTACCATGCCGCTGTATCCCGAACTCAAAGTTGGCCCACCGACCTATTCGACTTACACGCAGGTGCGCGACTTCCGCCCGGATGTTATCCACACCATCGGCCCGGCGTTGGTCGGGGGCGCAGGGCTGGCGATGGCGAAATGGTTAGGTGTGCCGACGGTCGCTTCGTTCCATCTTGATCTCTCGCGCTTGGTGCATCACTTTAACATCGGCTTCATGGAACCGGTCACGGATCTGTGGACGCGCTTGATTTTCAATCAGGCCGATTACGCCCTCGCGCCCTCCAAGAAGGTGCAGCGTGAAATGCTGGAGATCGGCGTGCGCGAAGTCGGCTTGTGGCGGCGCGGTGTGGACGCCGAGAAATTCAATCCGCGCTATAAAAATGCTGACATGCGCGCGCGGCTAGCCGGCGGCCATCCTGACGAAGTGGTACTACTGTACGTCGGGCGGCTTTCGACTGAGAAACGCATCACCGACCTGAAAGCGGTGGTGGAACAGATTCCCGGCACACGCTTGGCACTGGTGGGTGACGGCCCGGCACGGGCTGACCTCGAGCAGCATTTCGCTGGGACGAACACCACCTTCATGGGCTACATGCAAGGCGAACCGTTGGCACAAGCCTACGCCAGCGCCGATATATTTGTCTTTCCCTCAGCGCTAGAGTCCTTTGGCTTAGTCGTGGTGGAGGCGATGGCCGCCGGACTGCCGGTGGTGGCCTCACGGGTGGGCGGCATTCCCGATGTAGTAGACATCGGGCGCACCGGCTACACCTTCGATGTAGGTGATACGGCAGGGCTGGTGGAGGGTGTGCGCCAGATCACCACCACCCGCGAGTGTATCGCCGAGATGGGGCTGGCTGCCCGCGCCTTTGCCGAAACGCAGTCCTGGCCCGCCATGATGGATGAAGTGGTGGAACTGTATCTGCGCCTCATCAACGAACGACGGCAGCACGCCGCCTGAGCGAATTTGTGTTGTTGTCTCGCACCAACCCATTTCGTGGAAAACCCCCAATTTATGGAAGTATTTTGTTTTCCAAAACCCCATAAAGTAACAGATGGTAATCCATACAAGTTATAGAGGAGTCGTTATGCGCCGCTTATTGATTGTCTGCATCGTCGCGATGGTCTACGCATTGCTAATCTTAAGTCCCATCCGTGCTGCGGGTTGGACTGCGGAAACGACTAAACTGGATTTGCTTGCAGGGCCAGCACGTTACAGCGCGTATCTTGCGCCGGATGGCAGTCAATTTGCCTACTTTAGCGCAAATAGCCTGTGTTCATACACGCTCGATGGCGAGAAACAGAATTGTTTCGATTTTGACGACACTGATGTTGATGTTGATCTCGAAACTGTACAGTGGTCACCGGACAGTACCCGATTGGTATTCTCTGAACCTTTCTTAATTAAATTTAGAGACTCAAATATTTGGATGTACGACACCACAACCGGACAACTAACTGATTTGAGCCAGGACCCAACACGCGGCAAGGGCAACTTATTGACTAACCCAAATAACGAGACCTACACGATTGATCTCGTGCCCCAGTGGGCAGCCGACGGCCATTCGGTTTACTTCGTGCGTTATGTATTCACCAAACCCCAGGAAGCACGCGCTGTCATCTTTCGTTTACATCTGGATGACGGCACAGCTGAAGAAGTAAAAAAGATTGAGACGAACGCACCAATATCGACCTATGCCATCGCGCTTAATGCTGATGACACGCAAATGGCATTTAATATGGATACCCGTGGACAGGAACGCGACGGTACGTGGTTTATGGATTTGAGTGACCGCTCAGCGCATTTTGCTGCCGCTGCGGTTCAAGACACTTTCCCGACAAGTTATCAATTTTCCCCGGACGGCAGCCATCTGCTGGTCACTGGAGTCAGCCAACACGCCAATACCGGTGATTTTCAACCCGAATATAGCCCTGTCTACACCATACCGGTTGCTGGCGGTCGCCAGACGGATTTGGATACGGAACGCTACGTGTTCGGGGCAGGTTGGTCGCCCAGCGGCACGGCACTCGTCTATAATACTTTTAGCCCTCAGCACCCTGAGGAAGAAGGTGTGTTTATCGCTGCTGCGCCGCGCGAAAAAGGCGAGTTAGTACTGGCAGGACGTTACCTCGTTCCAACAGGTCTAGGCCGTCTTCCGCTGACGTGGGCAGCCAATAACACCCTGCTCCTGAGTGATGGAACAGACTTCAAGCTGGTGGTTGTGCGCCTGACGGAAGGTTAGTGCAAAAAAAGAGGCGAACTAAAATAGGATATGGGCGCTAGCTCCTGTATCCTCCTCTTGTATCTGAGTCCCAGAATCAAATAATTGTTCAAGACCGCCGCTGCACCCCTTCCACAGCCGTAGGAACTCCCCGGTTTCCAGAACTCTCAAATCATGACTCTGCACAACATCCTGCATCCGTAGGGGCGCACCTGTGTGTGCGCCCGCCCTTAGTCCTTTAGCCTCGCATAGTCCCATTTTTCAAACCAACTTCCAACTATTTTCTACCCGGGTTATAATTGACACATACAAACATTTGTGCTACAATCTAAACAGTAGTTGTCATCAAGTAAGTGCTCAACTTAGCGACAAATAGCAATCAAAGAATAGTTGTAGGGTCGACGCAGTGTGAAACCACCCTTCGGGATGCGTCGCCCGCACCAACCGCAACTGATAACTACTTTTGCAGCAAACATTGCAGCGGCAGCCCCCTGTTCCACCGCTGCAAAACCAATTGTCGAATTTTATTTGGCCGACGACGACGACATCGCCGACACAAAGCTGGGTCAAGTTCAGCAAGTCCAAAACACTCAATTGGCACAAATTACAGTGAATTGCAAATTGAAATTGCTGAAATTTCTGCCAATTCAATAATCTTCTGTAATAAACTGACTACTGATAACTGACCGCTGCCAACTACCCCTTCACCGATCCCGCCAGCAAACCGCGAATGAAATAGCGGCTCAGGAAGATGTAGATCAACGCCGTCGGCAGGGCGGCCACTACCGCGCCCGCCATCACCACGTTCCAGTCCACCGAGAATGAACCGGAAAGGTTGTTGAGCGCAATCGTTACCGGCTGTGCTGCCGGGTTCTGTACCACATTCACCCCGAACAGGAAGTCGTTCCAGATGTTGGTGAATTGGAAGATGCCCACCACCACAAAGGCTGGTATTGAAAGCGGCAGCATCACACGGGTGAAGATTGTCCACATATTCGCCCCGTCCACCCGTGCCGCCTCGATCAGTTCATTCGGCACGTTGGCGTAGAAGTTGCGGAATATGAGTGTTGTAATCGGAATACCGTACACCACATGCACCAGCACCAGCCCGCCGATCGTCCCGTACAGCTTGATAGATTGTAAGAACTGCACCAGAGGTAACAGAATGCTCTGGTAAGGGATGAAAAACCCGAACAACATCAGGGTGAACAGAATATCCGAACCGCGAAATTTGAATTTGGACAGCACATAGCCGTTCACCGCGCCGATCAACGCCGAAAGGATAGTCGCCGGAATGACCATTTCGATACTGTTGAACAAGTTGGGTGAAAGCCGGTTCCAGGCTTCCACAAAACCGCCGCCGGACAGCCGATCCGGTAAATTCCACATGGTATCAAGGCTGACGTTAGTGGCATCTTTCAAACCGTTCATGACCATCACATACACCGGCATCAGGTAGAAAATCAACGCCACAACTAGAACCGCAATCATGAAAATACGTAAGGCTCTGCCGTGATGTTGGGGAGCTTGTGCTTCGTGATGTACTACTGCCATGTTAGCTCTCCTCCGAACGGCGTAGCGACTGCGCCAGATAGGGAACAATAATGATTGCCGCCATGACCAACATGATAATCGCCGCCGCCATGCCCAGATTATATTTCGTGGCTTTGAACGTCGTTTCAAATACGAAGATCGAAGGCATATCGGTTGCGAAGGCCGGCCCAACACCCGCCATGCTGAACACCAGATCGAACATCTTGAGCGAGACATGCAGCAGAATAACAATCACGCTTATCGTGACTGGCTTGACCAAGGGAATGATGACCCGCCGATATACCTGCCACTCAGTTGCACCGTCAATGCGAGCCGCCTCGCGGATTTCGTCTGAAATGGTAGTCATGCCGCCCAGATATAGCGCCATCACAAAACCCGAAAGCTGCCACATAGCCGCAATAGCTACGGGTATTAACGCAACTGGAAGCCCAAACTGTACCCGCAGCGAAGCCGCGCCGGGAATGACCTTTTCCAGCAGTTGATTAATGCTCAGTACCACCGTCGGATCGGTTGTCCAGCCGGGTTTCAATGGCGGCTGCCCGGCCGATGCCAATAGGCTGTTGATGCCAAAAATATCAAAGAATAGATTGATACCAGTTTCAGGGTTAAATATCCAGCGCCACGCCACACCGGTTACGATAAACGACAATGCATAAGGGAATAAATAAACATTTCTAAAAAAAGGTATGGCAACCATCTTGCGATTAAAGTCTATTAAGATGGCTAAACCCAGTCCAACCAGCGTTGCTAAGCCGATAAATACGACGGTGAAAATAATGGTGTTTCGAATATCCGCTTGGAAGCGCGGCTGTGCGAACAGATCCGCATAGGTCTGTCCAAAAGGTTCGCGGAGAGTCAGATCAGGTTTCAGCGTACGCCAATTAGAAAGCGATATAAAAAAGCTAACACTGATGAACCCATAGACGAAAATTCCCAGTGCCACCAACGAAGGCAGCAGCACGAGGAACGAAGGAAGTCCCTGCCAGCGTTTCTTGCGGCTTACTTCATCTGTGGCGCTGACCGCCTTTGAGGATGCAATGGAAGACTGTGCCATAATCAAAACACTTTGTAAAAATTATTGGACGGTATCAATCCTAAATATTTTTGGTAGGGGCGAAGTCTACTTCACTCCTACAGCCCTTTTCAAACGATTGGGACAAGTTACCTCATCCCAATCGTTAAGCGTAATGCGTTATTTGGTCATACCCGCGTCAGCCGCCGCCGCCACCAGTGCAGCCGCGAAAGCATCTACGTCCTTGTCCACCACGAACAGGGTTACTGCTTCGTCAAACGCCTGTTGGAAGGCTGCCGGAGCAGCTGAACCATGTACTTCGCTGGCAACGAGAACGTCATTAGCGAACGAGTCCATTGACCAGTTGTGGTACGGGCCGAACTTGGCACGGTCAACATCGGTACGGGCCGGGATTGAACCCTTCAGCGGGTTGAAGGCTTCCTGCGCTTCAACGCTGCCGATGGCGCGCAGCCAGTTCAGGTTATTTTCACGGTGCGGGGCATTCTTGGCCATCACGAAGCCGTCGGCTACGATGATGAACGAACCCGCTGAACCGGGATGGCTGACCCAACCAAAGTCCACATTGTCCACCTTACCAGCCTTGACGAATTCACCGTAGGCCCAGTCACCCATTGAGTTGAACGCGCACTTGCCGTCCATCAACGCACCAACCGCTTGGTCCCAACTCAGAGATGAGTGGTCAGCATTTTGGTAGTCCAACATCTTGCCGTAGGTGGTCATGGCTTCTTTAACCATCGGGTCATCCCATGCCATCTCACCCGCGAACAGTTTCAGCCAGTTTTCGCCGCCGACCGTGCCCAACAGTGTATTTTCAAACAACTGCGAGGTCGCCCAAATTCCAGAGTCGCCCACGCACAGGGCGTCCACACCAGCTGCCTTTAAGGTATCAGCAGCTGCGAAAAATTCGTCAATGCTCATGGTTTCGCCAACAGTGATACCATTGTCATCCAGCAGTGTCTTGTTGTACCACAGGCCGTTGCCACGATGCACACCAGCCAGAACGGCATAAACTTCACCATCGAAAGTCATAGTGTCAATCAAGCCCTGTGGCATGACGTCGTTCCAGCCTTCGCTAGCATATAGGTCAGTAATCGGTTCAACATAGCCGGGTTCAACATATTGACCGCGCAGTTCCCAACCGGGATGCACCTGCCACGTGTCCGGCGGATCGCCACCGGCTAGGCGGGTCTGGAGTACCGGACGGGCTGCTGAACCGCCACCACCAGCTACAGTTGCATTGACGATCTCAGTGCTGGGGCTGAGCTTGCTAAAAGCCTTGAACAATTCGTCCAATGCGGCTGCCTCGCCACCCGAAGTCCACCATGAAAATACTTCTAACTTATCATCCTGCGCACTTACTACGCCAACTACTGCCACCATGCCAACCAACAGGGACAGTACCATCAATACAATAGAAAACTTAACATGACGCTTCAACACGATATTTCCTCCATAGAATTTTTTCGAACTGAGCGAGTTACGATATATAGCAACAGTATGATTACTTTAGGCCCTGCACATCACCTCCTTCATCGGAAATTCGAAAGGCGGATTGTAATAACTCTTATTATAACTCTCCAGCGGTTGCCGGGAGTGGACAAGCAACATTTCACCTCACACTTGAAATCTTCACCCAACGCCCTTCTTGAGCCGCGCGTTGTGCTGCCTCCATAACGGCTTGCACATGCAACCCATCTGCTAACGTAGGTGCAGGTTTTTTATCTTCGATAATGGCTTTAATGAATTGGTACTGGCATTCGGCGTGGGTACGCACAAAACCGGGCGTCATGGACCAGTCAGGCGCTTTGGCACCGTCATAGCGCTGCACCACTTCCAGTTTGCGGAAACCGCGCATCCCACCCAGCGGGCTTTCGGCATCCCGCACATCGTACACTTCTAACCATGTGGGGTCATCGGCACGAAAACGCAGTGCGCCCTTGTCACCGGAAATCTCGATTTGCAAATCGTTGGTTGCTCCCGTTCCCATACGCGAAACTTCCAATGAACCGGGCGCGCCGTTCGCCAGCCGCAGATGCAACAGCGCCAAATCATCTACGTCTACCTGTACCATTTCAGTGCTGCCTGCCGTCATTGGACGTTCGGGAATAAGCGTTTCCAGATAAGCCTGCACCGACTCCACCTCACCCAGCAGATAATACACAATATCAATCAGGTGCGAACCCAAATCCAGCAGCGCTCCACCACCAGATTGTTCCTTGCTCATCCGCCACGAATATGGCCTACTGGCACTGATATAACTAGACCGGTAATAACGTCCGCGAAATTGAAACACCCGTCCCAGAAATCCCTGTTCGATCAACTGCCTCGCTCGCATCAATGCCGGAAAGAAACGGAAGTTAAAGGTCATCTGCGACTTCACCCCAGCCTTTTCGACTGCTTCCACAATCCGCTTGCCGGATTCAACATCCATCGCCAGCGGTTTTTCGCAGTAAATATGTTTTCCAGCCTGTGCCGCCGCGATCAAGATTTCTTCGTGCGAATTATTAGGAGTACAGCAGTCAATGATGTCAATGTCGTTACGTTTCAACAGGTCGCGGTAATCATCGGTGTAAAAATCGCAGCCAATTTCTACCGCCGCTTTATGTGCTGTTTCTTTACGGCTGGTCGCCACCCCTGCAATCTGTATACTCTCGGCGGGCAGGCCGTAATGAAAGCCAATATCGCGGTAGGCCATCGCGTGAACCCGACCTATTCCCCCGTACCCGATCATCCCTATCTTTATCGGCTGCATTTTTGACCTTTGTTTTCCTTAGCGTTCTTAGCGTCTTGGCGGTTAAAGCGTTTTTAGCTTTCCGTTCGCGCTTCGGTACTGGTCGCTGGCGCTGCTCATGGCAGCGCGCAGTGTCTTTACGGCACTGGTAATCCCGCCTGTTCCCG
The DNA here is from genome assembly GCA_041390885.1 of Anaerolineae bacterium. Classification (GTDB taxonomy): domain Bacteria; phylum Chloroflexota; class Anaerolineae; order Aggregatilineales; family Phototrophicaceae; genus CFX2. The sequence continues at coordinate 229,424 of JAWKPB010000020.1, forward strand.
GCTGATATTTGCCGTTCGATCCCTTGAGCAGTGGCGATGAAAACTCACCTACCGTCATGCCTACTTGAATGAAATCAGTCACGTTTCCAGCGTTAAGTCCACCGTCTTCCATCAATTCAACGCGATCTTCCATGCCTGCGGCCACAATCATGTCGTGCAAGCGCTTTACCGTATCCACGACGATCTGGTCAACCGCGTGGGGACTCTTGCCCGCCACCGGCTTAACCCAGAAAGGAGCACGGCATTCATATTCAATGATGTCCACATAAGGATGTATATATTGCTCGAAAGCTACGGCTGGCACTCCCTGCCACGCCCACACGCCAACTTTGAGTTCCAGCTTTTCTTTGATGTATGTGATGCTCTGCATCATCAATTCGCCCATTGTTTCAATCGGCAAGCTGATAAGATTGACGCCCAGATCCTTAAGCTGATTAAAGACATCGAAACTAGGACGCACCATCTGTAACTGCGCTTCGACTTCCAATGTAGTGCTTTTGCGGGTGGCTTCGATAATGTCAAACCCGCCGCGCGGCATTCCGAAGTCCATATACTTGCCGTCCCGCACTTCGATGTGTATCCAATCCACCCCGGCTTGCTCCAATTCTTGCACCGTCGCGCCGAGGTAGGCGTAATCTGCCCAAAATAACCCTGCTGCGATCTTGCATTGCTGAGATACCTTGCCAATCGTGTCCGCCATGTTTTCTATATGTCCTGTGTAGTTAATTCACGTTCCGCAGCACAAACTCTGCCACCCGGTTATCCGTAATCAGCACATCAATCACACCGGTTCGCAGTGCTGCCAATACAGCTTGTGCTTTCTCCATACCTGCGGCTACCGCAATGGTGGTCGGAATTTGACGGAGTTCTTCGAGCGTGATGCCGATAACCCGGTGGTTAAAATCGCAGGGATACAGTTCGCCCGACTCGGTGATGATACGCCACGCAACATCACCTACCGCTCCATCCGACCGGATGTCCGCCAACGCCTCGTCACTCAAGAACCCGGCACGTACAAAACCTGATATTTCAGTGTCTAAGTTGCCGATGCCCACTAAGGCCACTTCGGCAGAACGCGCTACATCCAACGCCCAAACAATGTCACGCTGGCTGCGAATGACACTGGCAGCTTCAATCGTGTCTGCCATTAACGGTGATGAAAGATAGGTCACTTCACCGCCCAATTTACGGGCAAGCTGCGCCACTAGGGCCGAACTATCGAACTCTTTATAAATACGGGGCATATTGCCGATAGCCTGCGCTACCTGAACATTGGCTTGGAAATCGGGACTGATGGCATGAATGACAGAATAGGTCGAGCGGCCCAAACAGATTGCCATCGTGGTGGTGTGGCGCAGTATCGTTTCCAGATAGCGCGCGCCAAGCTGCCCCAATTGTTGCAAAGTGCGTGTTTCATTCTGTCCATTTGCCCGCACTACCATCGCCTCTTTCAGACCAAAGGTTTCTTTCAGCGCAGTTTCCAGTCCATTGTCACTGCTCAACGGCCACCGAATGTTAATCTGGACGATATTATGCTGACGCGCTTCTTGCAGCAGGCGATAAATTTTGACACGCGATAATCCCAATTCATCAGCAATCTGGGTTTGTGTCAGGTCACGCTCGTAATACATTGAAGCGACCTGAGCCAGTAATTCATGATGGCGTTCGTCCAATAATTTTTCCAACTGGTGCATCCACATTCACTTATCTAAATTCAACTGACAAAATGAGCATTTGCACAACTATTGTGCATTTGCACATATTTACTGTAACACATCCCCTTTTTTTCTGCCACCATTGCTCAACTTATCCCCAGTTAACCTCCGCTTACCCTACGCCCCCGAACCTCCACTGCAAGTCCGGGTAATGTGTAATGTGATATATCTGCTAGCCCACAAGAAGCAGGAACATGCAGCCTCATTCCGCGTCCGCTCAAGACAGCATATCCGCCACCCGTGATACAACTAAGCGTGAACACATTGACTATCCATGGCGGTATCTGTTCAGTGCAGTTTTCATCGAATTCATAATAATCGTATCTATCCACCAACTTCGTGTCTCAAGTACTGCCAGTAAAGCGGTCTTGGCATCCTCCCTTCTAACTAACCATGTTCATACTGTGCAGGATGTTGCCTTTTCTGGTGACTTAATGGCAGTGGCTGATGTGATCTCAATACGGTTATATGAACACGGGCAATTGGTTCACGAATTTGAAGGTCATGACCAATCAACGACAAACCGGCATATCGCGCTGGCCTTTAGCCCCGATGGACATCAGTTGGCTACCCTCGCCAGCGCTGTAGAAAATGACAAGCCTTTTGCTATCCTAAAGGTTTGGGATGTCACATCCTATAAGATTCAGTTAGATCAAGTTGTGCATCAAGGCGGACTAGACAATAGTTATTTTGCGGTGGCGCTGGTCTATTCACCTGATGGGCAGTGGCTCGCAAGCGGTGCGGGGGATGGTTACATCGTCATCACAAATGTGGGTGACGGCATGGTGTCCGCACGACTATTTAATTACAGTACCGGTACGTATGGATTGGCATTTAGCGACGATAGTCTGTACCTGAGTGTTTTGTCTCACACAGGAAGCAGTTGGTCAGCCAGTCATCAGGGTGGGGCTGCCGAATTGTGGGATATTCGCGATCTCTCAGCTCCCACGCTCAAAAAGAGCATTTCCCTTTCCCCCTATTCAATGGCCGCTGCCTCAATTAGTTCCGACGGTCGTTTCTTTGCCGGCAGTGAACACTATTGGGACAATAATACCAGTGTTGGGCAACTGCAGAACCCACTGGATGCCAGCATCGTTCCAAACGCGGTAACTGCATCGGTCTTTAGCCCGTCTGGCGATCTCTTGGCTTACCAAGTAGAAAGAGAGATGGATGGGGAGAAACAACCTGAGCTTCATATTGCCCGTTGGCAAGGCGACGGTGGCACAACCGATGCTTTTCCGGTACTGGCAATGGAAGAAAAAGGAATTTATCACCTCAATTTCCGGCAGACCGAAAGCGGATTAGTGTTGTCCTTTATGCTGGTCAGCAGTCCAGTCCTGATAGAATGGAACTTGGACACAGGAATGGAATCACGTACTGAGTTTTGAGAATTTTCCCTCAAACAGACGTTTGATATGCACCAAAACTCCAAACCGCACATTGTTTGAGGCTAATGAGCGCGGTACAATGCTCGCCGCCTACAACCCACTGAAGTGTATAGGAAACCGAGTATTTTGCCCGAAGAAATCCACGAAACCATTCTGCCACACGTCAACATCGAAGCTGTTCTTCACGCCATCCCCTGCAATTTGTGTGGCAGTAATGAGAATACGCCCTTCTGTCCTGAAAATGGTTTGCGTCTAGTTCAATGTAATCATTGTGGTTTGGTATATGTCAGTCCACGCCCCGATCCCCATGAACTGTATGCACTCTATGGCGAAACTTATTTCCAGAACAATCAATCGGGTGTGGTGGGATACACCAATTACCTCAAAGATGAAGCGAATATTCGCAAGACTTTCGCCCGACGCCTGCGCCGCCTCGCTCAATTTATGAAGCCGGGTAAGCTGCTGGATGTAGGTTGCGCCGCTGGTTTTTTTCTGGATGAGTCCCATAAGCAGGGCTGGCAGGTACAGGGTTTAGATGTGTCCTCTTTCGCCGCTGAGTACGCCGCTCATCGTTTTGGTTATGATGTGCGTCAAGGCAGCCTGACAGATAATGAATATCCGTCAAATGGATATGATCTCATAACCATGTGGGATGTGATTGAACATGTTCCCGATCCCACAGCCTATATCCGTCGTGCTGCCGACCTACTGCGTCAAGGTGGGCTGCTGGCACTGGCAACTCCGGATGTGGACAGCATTCCGGCACGTTTGACGGGCAAACGGTGGGTAGGCTACAAATTATCCGAAGAGCACGTGTATTACTTCTCCATTCGCACACTGCGTAAAATGTTGGATGAGGCTGGACTTGAAGTAGTGGATGTGGGGCACACGGGCAAGTATGTTACTGTACGCCTGTTCCTTGACCGGCTCGGCATGTATTCGCCGCTGATTGCACGGGCTCTGGCATTGGCGGAACGTGTATTCAAACTTTCAGAACAATCTGTCTACATCAATCCATTTGATATTGTGTTGATGACTGCGCGCAAACGCTGATATACATCTATTGACTAGCTTGAACCTTCAATTTTTCCGCAAACACCAACTGGCACTGGTTCTCCTCATCGCAATTAGTGTGCGATTGGTAATCTTTGCGATCTTTCCGTTATTCCGCTTTGAACAGACAGGCGCAATTCATGGCTCTGATGCCTACGATGCCTATGCTCAGAATCTATTGAGTACCGGCATCTACGGGCGCGAGGCCGGCGTAGCTGATGCGCTCATCCCGCCACTCTACAGTTACGCACTGGCTGGAGTCTACAGTATTTTAGGACGTGGCGGCTTGCAGGTGGCGCTGTTCCACACTGTGCTGGATAGTATTTCGATTATCTGCTTGTATCACATCGGCAAGCGGCTGCTGTCCAACGGCGCAACAGTTGGCGCATTAGCTGGTCTTTTGTACGCCCTCTATCCCTATCTAGTGTTCCAAAATCTGACGGTTATAGATACGCCTTTCTTCATGACGCTGTTGTATCTATTTGTGCTGCTTATGGTACTGCTGCGCGAACGCCAGCAGCTTGACCGTGGCACTTGGGGACTGGCGGCTGCGGGCGGGCTAGTGCTAGGTCTGGGCATGTTGACCCGACCGATTCTGCCACCGCTGGCAGTGTTGATGGCATTGTGGTTCTTGTTTCGGCTCAATCTGCTACAAACGATATTGAGGCTGCTGCCAGTGGCAGTGGTGTCTCTAGCGATATTGGGTATATGGATCGTTCGCAACAACGGCGTGTATAATGCCTTCGTGCCGATGACCACCACTTCCGGCGCGAACTTCTGGCAAGGGAATAGTCCGTACACCATCGCCTACTTCCGCGCGGGCTACGATGTGCAGTGGACTTCGCCGGATGTGGGACAAATAAAAGCAACTGACCCGCGAAGCCGTGAAGCCGACTCCGAACGCTTTGCGCTGGCGCTTCAATTCTTACGCGACAATCCAGACAAGATCCCAGAACTGTTATGGGTAAAGTTTCTGGTATATTGGAGCATTGATATCGCCCCACGCCTGAATCCTACAGAAGGCACACTGCCGCGCGTGGATTACAAAGGAAATGTAATACCGGAAACAGATCCACAGGGGAACTTACAGTTGGGGCAACTGCCGCCAGGTGATCCGGTTGGGGAATATTCTACGCCGCTTTTCGACCAGATTGGCCGCCCCATCCACATCCTCTATTGGGGCAGTTTGCTGCTGTTGGGGCTGTTGGGAATGGCATTCACACTACAGCAGTGGCGCGATGTGTCAGCATTGTGGTTCGTGCAAATCAGTATGACCATTGTTTATTTGATCTTCCATCCATCAACCCGCTACCGTGTGCCGACTGACCCGCTGCTGTTCTTATTTTCGGCTTATGCCTTGACCTTCATCGCTGCACGCTGGCGGACTGGTTTCGGCGCTGGACGCAGGTGAGGACGGCGTTCTGAAGCCAACCGTACCAATCCTGAAACAAATTGTGCTTCGCTATAACCTGCTTCCAGTACCTGCCGGATGATATAGCTGACTTCACTCATGTCCGCATTCTGGTTGGGATCAATGACATAGGGCTGCCCATCGCGTACGCGAATATCCATTGAACCATAGTCACGCATACCCGTTGCACGGTAAGCGGCTTTTGCTACCTTTTCAATGCGGCGTTTGACCTGTGGTTCGAAGCGCGCTGGCAGTTCGTATGCAATGCGGCTTTCATCCCACTTCGAGTCATAGTCCATGACTGCATAACGGGGATCCACTGCATACGGATAATGAATACGCAGTAAGGGCAGCACTTCCAACTTGCCATTACCCCACAAACTGGTGCGTACTTCGGGACCTTGAATATATTCCTCAACCAGTGCAGGTTGCTTCCATGTATCCAGCACATATTCAACGCGCTGTTTCAATTCCTCATGATTTTTTACGACCGATTTTTGGGAAATGCCCATTGAAGAATGTTGGCGTGACGGTTTCACTAATGCTGGAAAAATATCCCAATCAGCTACAGCACTGGTGTCATATATGCGATAGAGAGGTGTCGGGATACCGTTCTGGACAAGTTGGGATTTGGCAATGGCTTTGTCTTGACCACCCCACAAGGTCTCATTGTCTGCGCCAGTGAAAGCAAAGTCCAATGTTTCAAAAATTTTTGTGACAGGGTCATAGCCTGTTTGCTCATACGTATCTTCTTCATCGGTATAAGCGTAGCCATCACAATAATTGAAAATAACTGTATCGCGCGGATCGTAACCGTTTAGCACCTCTTCAACATCGCGTCCAACATAAAGTATTTCGGTATCCATGCCGCTGTTGTCAAGGTGATTCTTGACCCATACGATGTCTTCATCGGGGGTGATTTCCGACCACTGTTCAGGAGGCGTTTTTTCGTCAAAAGGGCGATAGGCAATCAATACTTTGTAGCCATCGTATTCGTTCATGCTAAACCCCCTACATGCGTAGTCAAACGCGCGTTGTTATAACACATGTTTAACGATATGGGAAGCAATAAAATTATTGATTGAAAAAGGAGTATGTTTTTTGCGTTACCGATCAAACAAAACACAATGGGTTGTTGACCACATTGTGCTGGGTAGCGCATATTATGAGATTGTAAATAAAAAGGGCTTATAAGGTTCATAAAACTCCATAACGGTTCTTTTAGTGCTTTAATAGGTGCCATAATTTTGTCCAATGTATTTTTACCTTAGTTCACATTGTTGATTAATGGGGATAACAAAGATGACGTGCTTTTCATCATTATTTTGGTGACTGACTCATATATCTAAAATGGTCTGATGTATCGCGCATTATGCACCTCATCTTAACCAGCACTTAAAGCAGCTTTTTTTACTGCCTTTTGCTACTTTGGGGCACGGGGTAATCGGGCTGCTGCTAACTGCACAATCCGTGCCAGCATCTTCGAATAATCGTAGCCTGCCCCTTCTGCTACCCATAAGAAATAACTATAGTCCGAAATGTCGGGGTTTTGATTAGGATCAAGCACATATGCTTGGTCACCGCGCATTCGAATATCTACCGCGCCATAATCGCGCATATCAACAGCGTAGAAAGATGCTTTGGCAGCAGCCATAATCCGCTTATATATGCGTGGGTCAAGCTGCACTTGACGGTCATAGCGCGCGCGTTCTTCATCCCACTTGGTTTCATAATCGAGAACGGCATAACGTTGACCGGGGACACAAGGTGATACCCGCATGAGTGGTAGCATTTCCAATTTGCCATTGCCGATCATGCTCACCCGATATTCGTCACCTTCGATAAAGTCTTCAACCAAGGCAGGTTGCTTCCATTCATCCAGCACCCGTTCAACCTGCTGCTGCAATTCGGCGTGGGTTTCAACCACACAGTGCGAAGAAATGCCCAGTGAACCATGTTGGCGGGCCGGTTTGACCAACGCCGGAAACAATGACCAACCATTCATGTGGCTGTTGTCGTAGATTTGATAAGCAGGTGTGGGAATGTTGTTTCGTGTTAGACGCTGTTTGGTAATGGCCTTGTCCTGACTCCATTGCAGAGTCGCATCATCCGCGCCGGTGAAGGCAAAGCCTAAGCGTTCAAAGACTTGGGTGATGGGATCATAACCGCTGGGATTATCGGCAAAACCATCACAATAATTGAAGATCACAGTTGAGGCGGGGTCATAAACACCCAGTACCGACTCAATATCATCATCCACATGAATGATATGAGTAGTCAAACCAGCAGATGTTAAAGCATCCTGTGCAGCTTTGATATTTTCATCAGTAGCGACGGTGTAGGAAACATCTTCGGAAAGGAGTTGAGTAAAAGGACGATAAACAATAACTACAGTTAAAGGCAGCGACATCAACAAACTTTCTTTAGAAAGTTATTCAACAAAATAACTATGTTGTTTATATCACATAATTGCACGATATAACACAAATAAAATAAATTTTTCAAGAAACTTTTCAACATCATAACAACATCACATAGATAGGTCATCAAATGACTTTTTTTGAATGCTTTTCACATAGATAGCACAGTGCTCTAAACAACTAAGAAAGTTGATCTGTTTGGATGCATTTTTCGATGATTCTCGATTGCTAATACATTCAATCAAACTTCCATTTAGCAGGGACGCAAAATATCAAATTATGTTGGTTTAATGCTGTGTGTGGTTGCAGAAGCAAACAAGGGGAATTGAACAGGAGCGCGATGCGTGTGATTTACAAATATGCTGAAACCACTAACCTGCAAAAGCGATTAGTTGACCAGCTTGGAGAATGTGCTTACATATTCAGTAAGCTTAGGGTCTTCAACCTTTGACAGGTAAGTATTATAGGTCGAAATTGCTTCCTGCCAGCGCCCAAGCTCCATATAGAGATGGCCTAACTCCAAATAATCGGTAGGCTCAGAGGAAAAAGCCAATTGTGCTTCAATTTTCTTAATTAACTTCTCTCGGAGCGGAGTGACACGGTAACCAGCACCATAAATGTAATAATTTTGAGAGAACACCTGCTGATTTTCAAACGCCTCACGATAATCTCTTATCGAATCCGTATAGTTCTTAGTGCGTAGGTAAATATTAGCCCGTGTAAGATATGCAACTGCCGCAAAGTAGTCGTGATTACTTCCATAGGTCTCTATATAACGATTCAAATCTGCAAGCGCATTATGATACTCATCTACAGCTACGAATACTTGTGGTCTATACAAGAGCATGCCACCATCAAAATTATCAACACCAACAATGATATAAGAGTAGTTCTCAATGGCGTCTTGATACCGTCCTAATTGTGAATAAGAGTAGGCGATATTAAAATGAGCAGTAGTATTAAATGGGTCAATCCTTAAAGCATGTTCTAAATCAACAACAGCTAAATTGAATTCACCAGATTTCAAATAATTGACCCCACTTGCAGCAGAAACATCCGCATTGTCAGGTGATAATTTGAGCGCTGTGTTAAGGTCACGACGTGCTGCATCATAATCGCCTAAAGCATCATCGAAATATGCAGAACGTTTGAGATAGGTGTAAGAGGAATAGGGGGCAATTTTGACGGCACTGTTGAAATCAGTTAGGGCGTTATCGTAGTCACCTAATGTCCAGTATGTTAGCGCTCGATTGGTCATTGCCAAAGCAAGATGAGGATCAAGTTCTAATGCTTGATTGTAATAGTTAATAGCTGAATCATAATCATTGATTTCAGTATATGCGTTGGCTAAATTGCCATATATTAATCCCCAACCAGATTGTACTGAAATCCCTTTCAAATATTTGTTGATTGCTTCGTATGGATCAAGTTGACTCAAATAAGTGATAGCCAGTCTATTATATGTACCGGGTTGTTGCTGTTTTAATTCAATGGCACGTTCAAATTCACTTTGCGCAGAAGGGTAATCTCCTGCATCCAAATAAGCCTTCCCCAAATTCTCATGCAAATGCCCATCTACGGGCGAAAGTTCCAAAGCATGTGCATAATCAGATACGGCTTCTTCAAATCGTTTCAAAGTGAGAAATACGGTTCCCCTCCGAACATACTGATAGGGGTCAGTTGTCCCTGCTTCAATTGAAAATCTCGCTTGGCTCAAAATCTCCCGAAGATTGTCATCTGAATATAGTTCGAAAGTTGTATCATCTGCGATTTTGGATCGAACCCAACCATATGCATTGTCTTCTAAATAGAACCATGTTTCATGATTATTTTGTATAGCAGTTGCTACTATACGAGATTTCATACCGGCCAGAATTTCAGTTGCAACAGGGCTTGAGGCGTCGGGATGAATATGTACTGGAAGAGCAGTTTCGGTGATTAAGACAACATCGCCTGCTTCATAAAGAGATTGGCTTTCAACTGGAGCAGGAAATGTCAGAAGAATTTGCATGACAAGTAGGCACAATACATAGTTCCGTAAGCTGTGCATAATATCCTCCCAACCGTAACCCTTGCTCCGATAAACATTTACTCCAGCGCAGCATATTCCTTGCCGCATTTCTCAAGTGTGCGTTGGGCGTCGCGCACGTTGATTCGTGGGGCGACGTCGGCATAGAAGCGGGCAGCGATAGCAGCAACGGCCTTCTGTCCAGCGGCGCTGGTATCAGTCAGGTTCATGGTGTAGTTGGCTTCATCCAGCCCATCAATGGGTTCAAGAGTTATTTCCAGTACATATAAACTGCGGGCACGTTCCAATTTGCCACGACGTTTGTTAGCAGCGTTGGCCTGTTCGCTGCCGGCCTGTTTGTAGTAATCCGCGAGGCGGCCTTCCAATTCGATGGCGTAGGTGAGAATAGCGCCGAAAGTGTTCAGTGAAGACATGATCTTTCCTTAATGGTACGGGTTGTGACTTATGGGGAATGAGTCTATAAGAAATCGCTGTGGACTCAAGCCCTAATCATTGCTCATTCTGCCGCTCATAATTGCGGATAATCATGGCGGCGTAGGGGTGCATCCCAAAGCGGGCATAGAACGATTGTAAGTTGGGATCGCAGGTCAGATCAATCATATACAGATGGCGCAACTTTTCCAACATCAACTGCACCAGTTGGCTGCCAATACCTTGATGCTGGTAATCTGGCAGCACTTCCAAATAGGGAATGTATGCCGCCGAAACACCATCGCTGATGGCCGTAATAAACCCTACCACTGCCCCATTCTCATTCAACGCCAACACTACTGCATCGCTGCCCTGTAAAATACGGAGATGGGTTTCTGAGGCGGGTGGATTGGGCCATCCCACGAAGAAGCCCTGTAGGTGATCCGGAGAGACATTGTCCAGCGAATCGGTGTAAATAATCAAGACGTGTTGTCCTTATCAAAACGGATAATCTCGGCGCGCCCGGCAGTAAGTTCGGTCACTTCGGCAGTGAGCGCGTCCATCTCAGCCAGCGGCAGGGTCGCAATCAGCGAAACATCCTGACCGAATATTTCATCATCCAGCACACCATCGTGATTGCTGACCATTGTCTTAATGCGTTCGTAGAAAGTATAGGCAAATTCAAACCCAATCTGCCCGCGTGCGATCTTGAGCTGGCGGGGTGTGGCATCCAGCACCAATCGGGCAGAGTCGCTGTAAGCTCTTACCAGCCCGCCTGTGCCCAACTTCGTCCCTCCGAAGATGCGGGCGATGACCACCAGTGTGTCGCCGATGTTCGCGCCGCGCAGCACAGCAAGGGCGGGTGGCCCGGCTGTGCCTGTCGGTTCGCCATCATCGCTCATGCCTTCGATGGTGCTGTTGCCGAATCCGATGCGGTAGGCATAGACATGATGGTTGGCTTCTGGCAGCGCCGCCCTAAGCCGCGCCAGAGCCTCCTTCACGGCTGCTACGTTGTCCACGCACAGGGCAGTGGCGATGAAACGCGAATTCACCACTACGTGTTCAATCTGGGTTTCTTGTGCGGGTATGGGGTACGGATCAGGCGTGGGCATGGAAAATAAAGTAGGAGCGGATTTGAAACCCGCCCCTACGATTTGCTTATATCCAGCGTTCGATGACGATCTTGCGTTCGGTGTAGAACTCAATCGAGTCCATACCCTGCCCGTGCAGGTCGCCGAAGAACGATTCCTTCTGCCCGCCGAAGGGGAACGACGCCGACGGCGCAGCCACACCGATATTGACACCGATGTTACCGGCATTGACGCGATACTTGAAGTCACGGGCGAGGCCGCCGTTGGTGGTGAAGATGCTGGCGGCGTTGCCATACTTGCTACTGTTGATGATGTCGACGGCTTCGTCAAAGTCATCAGCCTTCATCATAGCCAGCACCGGGCCAAATACTTCATCCTTGGCGAGGATGTTATCGGGTGTCACACCTTCCACGATGGTCGGGCCGACGAATGTGCCATTCTCGTAGCCGCTCACTGCTGCGCCACGTCCATCCAGCACAATCTTCGCGCCCTGCTTCTCACCTTCGGTGACCATACGCTCGATGCGTTCTTTGGCCGCTGCAGATACCACTGTCCCCATCTGTGTGGTTTCGCTCAGGCCATAACCGACACGCAGACCACCCGCCTGCTTGACCAGTTCGTCCTTGAGCTTGTCATAGGCATCGCCCACGCCGACGACCACTGCGGCCGCCAAGCAACGCTGACCGGCACAGCCATAGGCCGCGCCCATAATGTTCTTGACCGAAGCAGTCATATCAGCGTCGGGCATGACAGCGATATAGTTCTTAGCGCCGCCCTGTGCTTGAACGCGCTTGCCCGCTTTGGTGCAGGTTTCATAGACGATGCGGGCGACAGGGCTGCTGCCGACGAAGGACACACCTTTGACGCCGGGATGCTCCATGACGGCCATTGATGCTTCCTTGCCACCCTGTACCAGATTGACCACGCCTTCGGGCAGGTCAAGGTCATGCAACACTTCATAGAGGAATTCGGCGCTCAATGGGGTCTGGGGTGAAGGCTTGAGAATGAAGGTATTGCCACAAGCGATGGCCGTAGGCAAGAACCACAACGGAACCATCGCCGGGAAGTTGAAGGGGGTGATGGCGGCGAATACACCGGCGGGCTGGCGGACAGTGGTTTCATCAATACCAGCGGCGATATCTTCCAGACCATCGTTACGCATGAGCACCGGTACGCTGGTAGCAAAGTCGATGCTTTCGATGCCACGGCGCACTTCGCCACGGGCTTCGTCGCGGGTCTTACCGTTTTCTTCTACAACAATTTTGGATATATCTTCAAAACGTTCTTCGAGCAGAGTCTTGAAGTGGAACATATATTGAACACGGTTCAGGACGGGGGTGCGACGCCATTCCTCAAGCCTTCCTGCGCCGCCTTGACTGCCGCGTCCACATCGGCACGGGTGGATTCGGGACATTCGCCCAGTGTTTCGCAGGTGGCCGGGTTGATGACCGGCGTATACTCTTTGGTGTTGGATTCAACCCAATCCCCGCCGATATAATACTTAAGCTTCTTCGCCATAATATGCTCCTCATTACGTTCTATTAAAGTGTCTGCTCAAGTCCGCGAATCTTAACGCCCTATGCCGCTAAAATCAATTGTGCTCATAGACAATGAACTCTAGCAGCGAACCATCCGGGTCGCGGAAATACAAACTCGTGCCTTTGCCCTGCACGCCGCCGCGTTCCACTGGCCCCAGTTCGACAGCGACGCCATTCGCTTTCAGATGATCTTTCGCTTCCTGTACTGTGCCTGACCATGCGAAACACAAATCACTGCCTCCGGGCTGAACAGGCAGGCGCGCCAATGGTGTGGGATTCAACCCCGGCCCGTGGATGTTAAGCTGCTGGCTGCCGAAGCGATAGACCCAGCCCGCGCCGCGCGCGATCACCTCCGCTCCCATCACATCGTGGTAGAAGGCATTCGAGCGTTCCCAATCGCTAACATGAATGACGCAGTGATCCAGTTGAAAGGTGGGCATGTGTTAAATGGCTTTCATAATGGGATGTTTGTCTATGGTAACAGACGCGGCACACTGGTAGCATCTTGCCTCTACGTGTGTACATTAGGTTGAAAGGCGCATGCCGATACTATGCCCTCCCGTTCGCTCACCATCATTCCTATCAAGGCTCCGGTACAGCAGGCTGCGTTTGATCTGCCCGCCACGATTGTTGAGTCCCTATCTCATTCCGGTGAAACGCTGCAAGCTGGTGATATTCTAGCTGTATCCAGTAAATACACCGCCATCAGCGAAGGGCGGGTGGTCAAGCTCAGTGATGTTGAGGTTGGCCCGCAGGCCGCGGCACTGGCAGAACGCTACCACGTGAATCCGCAGATGGCGGAGCTGGTGGTAGAGGAGTCCGATCACATTTTGGGGGGCATTCACGGCTTCCTGCTCACCGCCCATCACGGCATCATTCAGGTCAATGCTGGGCTGGATCGTTCCAACATCCCGGCAGGGTACGTAGTGCTGCTGCCTAAACAGCCCTATCATGCTGCCGCTGCGATCCGCGCGGCGCTGCGAGAACGGCTGGGCGTGGACATTGGCATCATCCTGACAGACAGTTGGCTGATGCCGGGACGTTTAGGCAGCGTCGGGGTGGCACTGGCGACAGCCGGTTTCCGTCCAGTGCAGGACGAGCGTGGCAAGGTTGATTTGTTCGGCAACGCCATGTCGGTCACTCAGCGCGGCATCGCCGATGCCATCTGCACCTGCGCCCAGATGGTCATGGGCGAACGCGACGAAGCCACGCCGTTGGTCATCGTCCGGCACACAGGTGTGCAGCTAGAAGATATTGACCTTACAGCGGCTGATGTGTCGCTCGACTGGCAGCAGGACATCTATGTTGAATCCCTGACGCGCGGGGTGGTTGGGGGATAGCTGCGAACGGGGTGCTCAGGTACACTGCATCACACAAACCGTTTCATCAAACTGCCGCGCGGCTAGGGCGGGTTGCGATATGGAGAAATACAGGCGGCCAACATCGCCCCACATCATTTTGGCAGCGTCTATGGAATCAATCTGAATGAGCAGTTGTTCCTTCAGAACCTCATCCAGATGTTCGCTCGTTACCCAACTATCCCATGAACCCAGTAGTCGTATAGCTGCCGCTTCTTCGCGCACATCACCTTGAATAGCATCGCCGTAGCCCAAGATTCGATTATGCTCGACCCACTTCTGAGTATGAGGAGTTTCCAGTGCCACTTGGAGTTCCACATAGGCATCTACACCCTCACGCTCCTTATAATTACGGGTCTCCCAAGACCAGTTCAATAATTCCATGATTTGAGTCGACTCGTAATACGGTAGCGTCAGTTCATTACGGAAGTTCACGACGCAGGGCGCATATGACGTTGCATACTGATGCCGATTGACGGGCCACTCACGTCGTCTGAGCAGACTCGTGTCGCCATCAAAATACAGTGTCCGGTTGAACCTCGTGCTATTTTTGTAGTCACTCAGTGACCGGTCTATATCATAGAAGAAGTACAGGATGCCCAATGATGGTAGCAAGTCATCCTTATCAAACGGTTTCACTTCTGTCAAATTAATTTGCGCCACAAAGTCCAGCACAAAACCATCTACCTCCGGCCACGCAAACTCTGGAGGTAAGTCAGGCAGCCCGCCTACTTTTGACAGCCCTGAGAAATTTGTGACTCATCCGACCTGGCCTGCGTGCCAAAAGCAATGCTCCGTTTGACTAATGCAAGAAGTTGATCGGCATATTTTTCGAGCCCCGCATTTATAATCAGCGCCAATACCTGTTCACGTTCGGTGGGGGTAATCATGGCAGCGCCTCTCATGCAAGCATTTACGAAAAGATGGAGTATTGTTGAATACCTCAAATCCCATTCTAATACGGACTGCGCTCGAAGGTTGAGCGGAAGGTAGTAACCCCCAACTGCTGGCGCACAACCTGCGCGTTAAAGTTGCGCTTTTGATTTTCGGCAGCCACAGCCCGTTTCGCGTTTTCAAAAGCCTCCGCGCTCTGCCAAACCGCGGTTGTCATGAAGTTATAGGGACTGTCACCGTCGCTGCGCTGGTAGACATAGCCTTCGACGTAGCCGGGCAGGGTTTTGATGAAGGTCTGCACACGTTCTGCTTGTTCCATAAAGGCCGTGACCGACTCCTGTGGAACAACAAATAGATCAATCAAAACGGTTTCCATGATGCACTCCTTTTAGCTGGTTTGTTTTGCGCCTTCAGATTATGTCCGGCTAGAATCGCGGTCAATCAACAAAGAAGCGGATTGTGTTGGATAAGCAACACAGGAGGGCAAGTTGGTGCAGAAATCAGCCGAAAGAGGAAATGATCTGCGGGTGCAGCGCAGCCCGGGATTCTGCTCCAGCAGGCACTGTTTGACCTGACAGTGGAAAAAGGATTTGAAGCGGTCACTGTGCGCGACATCACCGAGCGGGCGATGGTCAACCGTTCGACGTTTTACCGCCACTATCTGGATAAATATGATCTACTCGACCAGTATCTGGACACGTTGCAGGCCAAAGTGGCTGAAGCAGCCCAGCAGGCGGAGGAAGCAGGCTCGATGTCGGCTGATGCTGTTCCTGCCGGTTTGCTGATGCTTATCAAACATGTGCAGGAATATGCGGCGTTTTACCGGGTGGTGCTGGGCAAAGGGGGAGACCAGAAAATCGTCCAGCGCTTCCGGCAGTTTTCAGAGGCGCGGCTGCGGTTTATGTTCGAACGCCAGAGTGAGCCATCCGACCCCAAAGCGCCGCCCATTGAGATGCGAATGCGGTGTGTTTCGTTTGCGGGGATCGGGGCCATTTGTGGTGGCTGGAAAACAACCAGCCGTGCAGCGCCGAGCAGTTGGCGATATGGCTGGGGCAGTTAGACATGACGGCTGCGGGAATAGTGGTTCACCGATAACAGACCGGTTTGAAGGGCGTATGACCACACTGCCAGACAGACCGGCAATGGACAGCCGACAGCTAGAATTAAGGCAGCCTGAGCAAGAAATGATGCTACATTTGTAGAAGATTGTAATCAAACTTCACCTGATAATGTTGGAGGCTGCGTTTTCCTTCTGGCACCTGAACAGGCCCGCTATACATTTACAGGTGCGTAGAAAACGGTCGCGCTATGAATGTGCTGAAACCCGCTATTCGGCTGATGAGCCGACTCAAATACCCGCAGAAGTTTTTGCTCGTGGGTATCCTCGTCCTCATTCCACTGTTGGTCACGATGCAGCAGTTTCTCTCCAAGATCAACGAAGACATTGACTTCGCAGCCAAAGAACAACTTGGTCTGACCTACAATAATCCGCTGGTGGAATTCTTTTACTGCCTGCAAGACCATGCCGCCTTGAGCGTGGCGGTAGCAAGCGGGGATGCAGCCATGCAGATTGCGCTGGCCGACCAGCAGGTCAAAGTGGAAGACGCGATGGCGATTGTGGACGCTGTTGACCAACGCAGCGGCGCAACGCTGGAAGCACAGGCCAGGTGGGAGGCTATCAAGAGTAGTTGGAATGAGTTGAAGGCTGGTCTTGCCAACATGACCAGCTCGCAAACATTAGAGAAACATCAGGCCATTTCTGATGCGACACTGAGGCTGATTACGGTAGTCGGCAACAGTTCTAACCTGATTTTGGACCCAGATATCGACAGCTACTACTACATGGATACGGTCATCACAAAAGTGCCACTAGCCGCCAGTTACCTCAGCCAGATACGGGCATACGGGACACAGGCTTCGGAAAGTGGCAGCTTATCACCGGAAACAGCAACCCGTCTCACGATCCTTGATGGTCAGGTTAGTTCCACACTCGACTCTAATCTGGAGGGTTTTGGCTATTCGTTCGAACTGAACCCCGCCTTACAGCCCGGACTGCAAGGACAGATTGATACCTATGTGCAGTCGGTACGCAGTTTCAGCGAGCAACTCAAAACTAACTTCCTACAAAATTCCGCAGGCGACGACCTGATGAATGCCAGTGAATTGTTCCAAAAAGCGGGTGATCCTCTGGCGGCTAATGCTGAGTTGTATCGGGATGTGGCAGCGGGGCTGGATGATCTGCTGCAAGCACGCATTGGACGCTTTGAAGTGCGGCGAACGTTGGTCACTGCGACCGCTTTGCTTGGCTTGGCGATTGCCATCTATCTGCTGGTCGGATTTTATCTGGCCGTGCAGCAGACCATCCGTGAGTTGGATGAAGCCAGCCAGCGGATGGTTAAGGGCGACCGCGAATGGGACTTTCAACCATCAAGCAGCGACGAACTGGCGCAGGTCGCGGTGTCATTTAACTCCATCGCCAGCGAATTGGTGGTAGCACGCGATCAAGCATTGGATTCCAGCCGCGCTAAAACCAGCTTTCTGGCGAATATGAGCCATGAACTGCGGACACCATTGAACGCTATTTTGGGTTTCAGCACCCTGCTGAGCAGCGGCATGGTGAAGGGCGGTGTTGCGCTGGCGGCGCCGCAAGCTGACTTACTCAAGAAGATCGATGCGAATGGTAAGCGACTGCGTGATCTGATTAATGACGTGCTTGATCTGGCGAAGATCGAATCAGGCAGCATATCTGTCTCAGTTGTGCCGGGACATCCGCGCGTCTTTCTCGAAGAAACGGTTAGTGCAGTACGCAGTTTGGCGACCAGCAAGAATTTGCAACTGGAATTGAATGTTGCATCTGATGTTCCCGAAGTGGTGCTGACGGACGTTCGCAAAGTCCAGCAGGTGGTGACCAATCTGCTGGGTAACGCCTTGAAGTTCACCGAGAAAGGCGGGGTATGGGTTGATGTGGTGATGCAGGATGACAGCCAGTGGCAGATCAGCATTCGCGACACCGGGATTGGCATTCCCCCCGAATCATTGAGCCACATCTTTGAGAAGTTCAGCCAGGTAGATGAAACAGATCGCCGCCAGTATGAAGGCAGTGGGTTGGGACTCGCGATTGTGAAGAATCTTGTAGAATGTTTACGTGGCGATATACGGGTGGAGTCGCAGGTCAAACAAGGTAGTGTTTTTACTCTCACACTGCCCAAACGCTTAGAAGTGGAAGAGGGATAGCATGCTGACATTAAACGTAGCCGAATGGCATGTGCTGGTAGTAGATGACGAGCCGGATAATCTACTTTTACTCGAAATGGCATTAAGTTTCGAAGGTGCGCAGGTGACCTGTGCGCCTTCAGGCCAGGTGGCGCTGGAATTGTTAAGTGAGCAAACTTTTGATGTGGGCCTGCTGGATATCCGCATGCCGCACATGTCCGGTTGGGATCTTATCCGAGAAATTCGGGCACATGCGAACTCGGAAGTGAACCGTATGTTTTTGATCGCCGCCACCGCGCATGCGCTGGAAGGGGATAAAGACAAAGTATTGACAGCAGGCTTTAACGGCTACATTAGCAAACCGCTGGAAGTGACCAATCTGGTGCAGGTGATACGTGATTTCGCTGCACGTTATATTGAGACTTATAACTCAACATACGAGGATCAATCATGAACAGTACAATGCGGGTGCTGCTGGTGGAAGACGATCCCAACACCCACGAATTGTTCACAATGGTCTGTGACCATTTCGGAGTGGAGCTGAATATTGTGGTGGATGAGGCCGGGGTCATGGCCGTGCTGAATGACCAGCGGCCAGATGTGATTGTGATGGATATTTTTCTGCCGGATACAGATGGTTATAAGCTGTTGCAGACGATTCGCGCCGCTCAGCCGGGTTTAAACTGTCCGGTAATTGCCACCACCGCTTACTATACGACCGATACGATGCACGAAGTGCTGGAGGCAGGTTTTTCCGGATACCTGCTCAAACCACTTGATCCCCAACAAATATTCCCCTATTTGCAACAGATGGTTGCCGGACAGTAAATAAAGGCGGGTGTTAATCCCGCCCTTAGGATTTGGCGAACCGGCGGATGAAGTTAGTTGACTTCTACGTCGCGCAGTGACTTCTCGCGCAGTTCCATTTCAGTGACTTCAGCATCAATGTAAGTCTGGCCTACTGCGCGCCCTACCGAAATGCGGTGATGACCATCCACCACAAAATAATACTCATTTACTTTCACCAACACGATAGGCGGCAGGCTGATGCCACGATAGGACGCCTTCATGACGCTCGTCCAGCGGCTGGCCGTGTGGGTCTGGTTGGGCAGGAACACGCTGTCAAATTCCTTGCCGCGGCTGTGCGTACCGATGATTTGCTTGATCGGTACCGATTGCACGCCCAGACTGTGCTGGTTGACTACATCACAGTGTTCCAACAAAGCGTTTAACGAGATCAATTGATTGGGACGGCGCAGCACAAAAGAAAGCACACGGCGCACAATGGCCTGGCGACGCACTTTTTCATAATCAGATTGTACTAACTGGTTGAGCATCATTGACGAATACATCAAGATCCTCCTTTAAATCGTTTCTTCACTTCACGCATTACGATGACTGGACGTAAAAAGTCGCGACTAAAAATGAGAAATTCGGATACGAAGAGTGAGTTACACGGAATAACGACGAAAGAGGGTAAAGACCAATATTGAACCTTGCTGAACCATAGAGAGTTAGTTTAGTAGAAAATGTGATCGAAGTCAAGAGTGTCTTTTGATGGGGCAAGCCGAAGCCCTACCCTATATGATAAACCCTAAGAGAGGCTTCGCACTCGACGTCGTCGCGTGGGAAAGTTGGCAAAACTGGCGGCAATTTCAATTGGCATTTTTGTGCCAAATGGTTTTGCAGCGGCGGAACAGGGGCTGCTGCTGCAAGGTTTGCTGCAAAAGTAGTTCTCAGTTGTCATATGAGGTGGTTATGAGGCTGAGAACGTGTGTTTATTAAGTTGATAGTAGCACATATGTTTGTATGTGTCAATTATAATCCGGGTAGAAATGTGTTAGAAGTTGGTTTGAGCCGTTTAATAAGGTTGATATGCGTCACCTAGGGCGGGTCTTAGACCCATCGCTACCGGAAAAAACTTCTAAATTTAGATGATGTTTGTTAACTCAAGTGACTTTTCAAATGGCTTGTTTGTAAAAGGGCCAGAAAATCCTTCCGACTAATAATTTTGGTGAGGGCCATAAAAGCTGAGCCGCTTGTCATTTGTCACGAATAATTACCACGGTATCCCATCAGCCGACCGAGGGGGGCAAGTGACATGAGCAGCAGCTGTAAGAAGCGCGGTGGCTGCATTACCCGAATCACCCGATCATACTCCTGCAATAGAACAGCCATATGGAAGGGATTCGACGGTATGCCTTTGTCGTTGAGTTGGCCTGATTGGGCGAGCGCAAAGTAGGTTTCGAAAACTTCTCTGTTGTAAGCGCAGGACGAAATTCCTGAACGGCGTGCGCTTCGTCATCGTTGTCATTCCAGAAATAGTGAGGCACGTTTGGAGGAATATCGACTGTCTCGCCAGCATTCACCGAGCGTTCCACCCCGGCAATATTGAAGCGTAACGAGCCGGTCATGACTTGGCAGCGACTGTGTTGGAAGGGGTGTACGTGTTCCGGTTCAGCAGGCCCATGTGCCGGATGGAAAGTTTCCGTTCGCAGAGCTCGCCACCGGTGTCGGCGGCGGTTTGCAGAAAGATCGTGCGCTGCCCGGTGCGGGGGTTAAAGATCTCTGTGCCCGAATTAACCATATTTTCCTCCCATGTTTAGAAACCGATGCCAAGTACAGAACATTTCAAACTCGCGATTCCAGCTGCTAATGCTCAAGGTTGTTTCGGAAAGAATTTACGATAAGGGAAAATGAGTGCCAGCACTGAAAAAATGAAAAATACCGGCGCTGAAATCATTGGTGGGGAGGCGGAAATTCCGGCTGCCGGTTCGCGGTAGCAAAGACTAGAAATATCATTACCATTAACAATGGCCACGTCCACAAAGCATACCAAGCCCAGCGGCTGCCCCGGCGATAACCCACCAAACAAATAACAATTGATAAAACGGCCAGAATTGTGAGCTGAGTGCCCCCTAGCCGAACCTGTACGTCAATGAAATAGGCGATGGCTGGATTCGACCTCTGAAGCGTATCCCACTCAATACCGGTCATGCTTTTAGCAATGGCAGGGTCGGCACTCACGCCTTGAATAATGTCGCCTGCGCCGAAAATAAGCATAATGATGCTCATGACAAGCAGCGCTTTCCAGCTATGGCGCTCAAAGAAGGATTCTGTTTTTGCATTAACTGTTGACATTTTTATCCTCGCGTACCCGGTGCAGACAGACCCATTTCTCTTCAATTTCTAAATTGAACTTATGTTGCTTTACCAAACGCCCTGCTCCGGTATTGGGATTTTTGTGGCCGGTACACGTAAACAGCCGTGACGAATGACCAACATGGTATACTAGGATTTCATCATCGAGAAGAAACTATGCTGTTAGTAACGCGCGCGTTGCTGGCGGGGTTGAATGACCAGAGCAAATCTTCAACTGCTAGGTAAGGCGATCAAGCTGTTTCGTGAACAGGCACGCCCACACAAGATTTCACAATTTCGCTTGGCGACATTGATGCAGTGGGAAGGCACTGCGCCAGTCGTCGAGATCGAAAAAGGGCGACGACTCCCACGCCCTGAAACCTTAAGTGCTCTGGGTGAGGCCTTGCAGCTCAGTCCAGCTGACATCGCGTATCTTCATGGGCTAGCGGGCTACCGTGAACTGACGGTAATGCCGTCACTTGACCAAATCAAACGTGTCCTGCAATCTATTGAGCCGGACATATCCCAACGTTTTTATCCCGTCTATGTCATGGACTATCAATTTCGCTTTTGGATGGTCAACAGTGCGACTGTTGCATTCGGTGGTTCGCTTGACTTCCTGATCGAGGCGATGAAGCATGGTATTGACGGCCTATTGATGACATTCGATTCACGCTCAACATTTTATGAGGACACTGTGGAGGGGGAAAAGCAGAAACGCGATGCACTGTTTCGGTTCAAAGCCTACAACATTTACCGCAGACATGAACCATTTTATCTTGCTTATCCCGACTGCCTGAAAACGCGATTGCTTCCGAAAGACTACATACAATTCGAGACGCTGTGGCACGAAATTGATGTGCGGATGCAGGATGTTTATCCGATTACGCCAAATTTTGTGTTGAAGGTGGGACGAGATGTGCTGGCCTTTGAAATACACATGGTTGAAATTCTTCATCTGAATCATCTGTTTTTTGCAGCCTATTATGAACCGAAAGATGATCATTCAGGGAATCGAGAGCGCTGTGCGGCGTACTTTGAAGCAAACAGTCCTGCCGAAAGATTATGTGTTAAGGCGTGGGATTATTTATAGAAGCGGTCAACTTCGCTTTCATCATTACGTGCTGCTTTGGCAAACGCCTACGTTTTTCGTAACTCACCTTACGTGTCCAGAGCAACTATCCGAATTCACCGAGTTTCACCTGATTCATACAACGCAAAACCATTTGTCACTTGGGTCGTAAAGATCATTTTGCAATAAATTTCAATGCGATATATTCTAGTTATCGGATAAGTACAGGAAAATAAGCACTGTACGACACTAAATATTCCTCGCCGCATAAATCCACATTTTTTATTTGACCGACTCAGAGTTAAGGAACTTAATATGGGAAAAATATATAAGTGTTGGACAGTTCACCGTTTGACAGAGGCATGGTACAGCCTAGCGCAAGATGAACAAAATGCGTTGCTCGGTAAAGTCAGTAATTGTCTGAAACAAGTCGGAGGGGAAGCGGTCATCACATGCAATATTAGCTGGTCAAACGAAGGAGTAGGCGCTTTTGGGGTTGAAGCGTTCCCCAGCCTTGAGGCAGTTCAGGAACATCGCCGTTTGTTGGACGCACTCAATTGGGGTCGTTATATCGAGTCCACCAGCTATCTGGGAACCGAAATGCAACCCATGTAATCGAATATCGACATAGTTAGCAGAAGTTAATCGGGATGCTACTGTAGCATCCCGATTTGGTTACTGACGTTACGCGACCAAACGAACAGGCTGCAGCACCTGCTGATAGATTTCATTTTTTGTCATCGTTGCACGGCGCTTCTGCTTGCGAGATACAGCTCTGTTTTGCTCAGCAGATAATAGTTTAAGAGCAGCGATACCCCGTTGACCTAGCATAACACTGTAAATATTGAGCAATCCTTTGTCGTTCTTGTAAGGAGTTTACATCATTTTAATATACCCATGCATAAGGTCAGTTAGTAATTAGGACTTCACCCCGTTGTCCGAGAGGCCGTCTGCGTCATGTTCGACATAGGGGACATTCAAGCCGAAGCAGACAAGTCTACCGAAGGGACTGGTGAAATCAGGGTTTGTCACCGCCAAACCCCTACGTTTTCACCCCGTTATCGGAGAGGCCGCCTGCGTCGTGTTCGACATAAGGAACGTTGAGGCCGAAGTCGGCAAAGGTGGGGTCGGGGAGTTCCTGCCCCAGTACGCGGCTGGCGAGGATTTCCCCGGCGGCGGGTGCAGACATGATGCCATGCCCCACATGGGCGATGGAGAGGAAGAGACCATCAATGCCCGGATATGAATCAATGATGGCACGCTGGCTGTCGTAGGGCTGCTGTGTGCCATCCGGCGAGGTGAGGCGGGCGTTGTCGCGGTAGACATAATAACCGGCACGGTGGTAGATGCCGCGCAAGTAGCGGGTATCACCAAAACCTTCGCCCGGCGCATGACCGAACTGGCGGGCCATCAACATCAATGTGAGGGACGGGAAACGTGGGTCGCGCATCTGCTCAACCGGCCACACAGGGTCAATCAGCGCATCACGTCTATCGTCGCCATTGGATGAAGCGACATTTTTGGTATTCCATTTGTACTCATAACCGAAGATTGCACCAGTTCCGGCTTCCGGACGCACATGCGGGAAGGGGGCGGAACTGATGACACACGGTGACTCTTCGGTGAAAGCGGCATGCCGCCAGCCAGTGGTGAAGCTCTGGCGCGGGCGCAGGACGATGGGCAGGTCAATGCCTGCCGTGCGGCCAATGGCGCGGCTGTTGGCTCCGGCAGCGATGACGATACTGGGCGCGTCAATAGCACCGTTGGAGGTGGAGACACCCACTACTTTGCTGCCTTCCACGCGGATGCTGGCCCCTTTGACTTCGAGCAGGAAGGTGGTGGAACGGGTGGCGTTGGCGAAGGCATAGATCAGTGCGTTGGAGTCCATCCAACCGGCAATCGGGTCGTACTTGGCGGCCACGACACGGCTGCCGAGCCACGACCAGCGGCGGTGTACTTCGTCACCATCGAGATATTCGGTATGCGTCAGGCCGCAGGCGTGCAGATGTTCAACATCACTCTTGAGGCGGGCGGCTTGTGAGTCATTGAATGCCAGAAACAGATAGCCCTGCTCTTTCATGCCCAGTTTGACACCTTCGCCGAAATAGTCATCGGCGTGGTGGAAAACATCAATGCTGCGCTTCATCATGCGGTGCAGGCAGGGGGCGGCCCAACAGGTGCGGAAATTTTCCAGCGAGGCCAGCGACGACCCGGCGGCAAGCTGGCTGCTCTGCTCGACGACGACGATGCGCGTGCCGGGGGCGGCGCGTTCGATGGCCCATGCGGCGGCGCTGCCCGCTGGCCCACCCCCGATGATGACGACATCGGCGGTCTTGGGCATATCGGCAGGCGCAGGGTTGGTGAGGAAGCGAGATGTGGGAGGCATGATATTCCGTTAGGTGATGACAAGTTAATAATGGAGGATTATAAACGGGGGTTGTGGGGGTGACAAACAGAGTTGACATATTTGAATTGTTATTCAAATATAATGCTAATTCTGTAATCATGAAATATAAGGCGACAGACTTTGAGCATATTTGATGCTTCTTGGATTAAACAACTAGAAGATCGTTATAGAAATCACGCCAATTATGAAAAACCTGCTATTTACTATTATGCGACCGATCCACATTATGAGTTGGTCAGAATTGAAATTGAGTATTGGATAAGTCAACTCCCTAAAGAGGCAATCGCTAAAATAACCCCACGATTACATGCTGAGAAACACTTCGAGCAAACTTATAATGAGCTAGTGATTAGTAATATCCTTGTTCAATGTGGTTATGCGGTTGAATACGAAAAAACCTTTAGTGTGAATTACAATAAACTTACCCCCGATTGGTTTATCACTGGTAATGGGCTTGAAGTGGTATTAGAAGCTGTCACTATTAATCCGCCCCCAATTAGTATCCGAGAACGAAGAAGACTTGGTTACTTATACGCACGACTTGGATTAATCAAGTCAAATGCAATAGTGGAACTTGATTACGACGACAGATTCTCCCCAGACCAGCAACGGAGTAGCGAAATCGTAAAAGCACTTCAAAATTGGTTGAATAATAATTATCTTCAGCAAGGGGCGAAACTAGATTTAAGTGATGTTGCATTTGAGTTAAGGGACTGGGGGAACCATGTTCACCTCAAATATCAGTCCCCTGCGACAGCGTTTTCACTCAATTTATTAGAAAACCTCAAAAAAACCATTCAAGCGAAAGTGGATAAGTATAAGATACTCGGCAAACCCTTGCTTGTTGGTATAGTTCCAAACTTTCATACTTTTCTTGATATTGACGACATAAAAAATGCTTTATGGGGTGAAGAAGCATGGCCCATTGACTGGAATAATCTCAACTCGGAAAACATAATGCCGATTCGTAAGAGAAACGGTTTGTTTACATCCCCAAAATCAATCAGTTCAAAATTGAGCGCAATCATATGGGTTCCAAAACGACTAGGAATAGAACTTCCGATGCCCATGATAGGGATTTTCCCTAACCCAAAAGCAGAATTGGCTGTCAATCAAAATCACTTTCGCAACGTATATCGCTGAGAGCATAACTATCCGGTATCAACGCGGTTAGAATTTTGTTTGTGTAAATGGTGTGGGCTATATAAATCGTTTATACTTCATAAGTGGGGTTAATATGTAGAAGCCTTCGCATCCACTAGGGGCATTCATGGCGAGTGTTTTTATCAGTTACCGGCGCAAACCGAGCGCACTGCTGGCGCAGTTGATCGTGCGCGACCTGAAGGAACGCAAGATCGAGGCGTATCTGGATACCGAGCGCAACGACACTGCCGGAGCGTTCCCTACCCGTTTGTCGCAAGCCATCGAACAGGCGGATGTGTTCGTGTGTCTGGTCGGTGATACCACGTTCGAGAGCGAATGGGTGCAGACCGAGATTGAAACCGCGCACCGCTTGAACAAACCTATGATCCCCATCTTCCAAGAAAGTTATACGCCGATCACACTGGACAAAGCGCCGACGCCTTTCATCAAGGCGCTGCTGGAATATGACGGCGTGCAGGTGTTTGACGAAAAGAATGTCTACGTAGGCGCTGCCATCGAGATGCTGGCGCGCATGATCGAAAATACCACCGGCTGGCAGGCACAGAAAACCGCTATCGAAAACGCAGCCGCGCCCAGCCAACCGATCACGCTGAACATTGACAATCTAACGGGCCAGACCATCGGGCAGTACGAGGTCAAAGACCTGCTGGGTCAGGGTGGCATGGGCGCGGTCTACCGAGCGCATCAGGCCGGGCTGCGGCGGGATGTGGCGCTCAAGGTACTGCCGCCCGCGCTGGCACAGAACACGGAGTTTATCGAACGCTTTAGCCGCGAAGCACAAACTGCCGCCGGGTTGGAACACCCCAACATCGTGCCGATCTACGATCACGGTACGTATGGCGGGTTGAGTTATGTGGTCATGCGTATCCTGACGGGCGGGTCGCTGGCGGAGCGCATCACCCACCGCCAGAAGTCGGGCGGCGGCATGGCATCGCTGACGGAAATCGCCGATGTGCTGAAGGGGTTGGCAGGGGCGTTGGATTATGCCCACTCGCGCGGTGTCATTCACCGCGACATCAAAGCCAACAACGTCATGTTCGACGAACAGGGCACACCGTTTCTGGTGGACTTCGGCATCGCCAAGATCACGGGGGCGACCACCGGCTTAACGGGTACGGGCATGACGGTCGGCACGCCGTCCTACATGGCTCCCGAACAGTGGCGCGGCGAAAGTGTGACACCTGCCACCGACCAGTACGCGCTGGGCGTCATGACCTACCACATGCTGACGGGGCGGCTGCCCTTCGAGGCGACCACGCCTTATGCGCTGATGCACAAGCACCTGACGGAAGAACCGACTGCGCCTCAGGTCTGGCGCTCTGATCTACCGGGCGGAATTAAGGACGTGTTGAGCAGGGCGCTGGCGAAAAATCCGCTCCAGCGTTATCCCTCGGTGCGGGACTTCGCCAGTGCTTTCCAGAATGCCATATCGGGAATTCCCGATACAGGCACAGGCTTTTTTACGACGCCGCTGCCGGTGCGCCCGGCTGCGCCACCAGTACCGCGCCCGGTTTCTTCCACCCCAACTGGCAAACCGCCGCTGCCGGGCGCGATGGATTATGCGCCGACGGTGACTCCCAACACGCCCCTGCCTAAAGCGCAGGACAATGCCGGGACAGCAGTACTACCGCCACCTAAAGGCGGGTTGAGTCCGCTGGTGATGGGTGGTGCGGCGCTTGTGGTAGTTGCACTGGGCATCATCGGGTTTGTGCTGTTTAACAACAACCAGCAGCAGGCCGCAGCCGCCGAAACGCAGGCTGTGACAGAAACGCTGGTGGCGGCGCAAGCGGCAACGGGTACAGCGATTGCGCTAATCCCGACTGATACCGAGACCCCTTCAGCAACCCCCAGCGAGACTCCACAGGCTTTCACCATCAATGTGAATGACCTGAGTGTGGACGCGGCGGCGCAAGAACTGCATTTCGATGTATCCGCCGTGCAGCACAGCGCGGGTACTATCGCCCGCTACACTATCGAAATATTTGATCAAGATACACAAGATCACATTCCGGGAAACTTCGGCCAGTTTGAAATGGCGACTGATCGGGTAGGCGATATATCTATTCCGCTGGAAGGCATTACCGCACGTAACCTGCTGGTTTCGGTTATCGCGCTGGATGCGGACGGACAGCCGCTGGCCTCGGCCAGTGATGCTATCCACGTTCCTGATGCGCCAACGCCGACCGCTACGGCCACTGCGACCGCCACACTTACTTCCACGCCAACACCTACTGCTACTGCTACAGCTACAGCCACGCTTACATCAACGCCGACACCTACTGCGACTGCAACGCTCACGCCAACCCTTACGGACACCCCGACAGCGACATTTACGCCAACGCCCGCTACGCCCGTGGCAGAAGCGCGGCGCAATTTACCGGTGCGGTTGGGGCCGGGTACCAGTTATCCGCTAGTTGGTTCGTTGAACAGGGGCGAGCGGCTCGACATCATTGGCATCAGTGAAGACGGCACTTGGTATCAGGTGCTGCTAGCGGATGGAAGCGAGGGTTGGATTGCCGCCTCGACTTCGCAGGTGCAAACAGCGGGTGATGTACTGAGTGTGGAAGTGGCACTCGCCCCCACTGACACGCCGACCTTTACGCCGACGCCAACCAATACGCCAACGCCTACTACTACGCCCACAGCGACCAATACACCGACGGCGACCAACACAGCGACCTTTACGCCGACTAATACGTTGACACCGACGGCGACCGACACACTATTGCCACTGGCAGAACCGCCTGTTGAAAAGCAGCCCCCGACCGTTGCCCCGGTAAGCTGCCCCGGTTCACTGCCGTCTTTCCTTGCACCCGGCATGGAGGGGTACGTCCGCAGCGATGACACGCGCCCGCTGAATGTTCGCAGTGCGCCCAGCCAGAACGGGCAACGTCTAGCTCAGATTCCGGTGGGGGCACGCTTCGTGGTTATAGACGGGCCAGTTTGCAGCGAAGGCATGGCATGGTTCCGCATCCGCCAACCGGACGGCGTGTTAGAAGGCTGGATTGCCGAAGGGGATGAATCATACTTTGTATCGCCACTAGGCAATAATTTGCCGCATCTACCGCCGCCCACCTTACTGCCCCCGCAGCAGCAGGGAAGTAATAACCGTATCCTGACTACCTGTCCGGCGCAGCTTGAGGACGAATTCACGGGCGGCTTTTCGCCCAATGATTGGTTCCAAGATCCAACCACCGGCGCGCGTTCGAATGAACGGATTGTGGACGGCTTCTACGAAATACGCCTCAATACCCTGCCTGCTGGCGCCGATGAAGCCACAAGTTGGGGCAGCCTGCGCGGCTACACCTTCCGTGGCGGGCGGGTCGAAGCGGTCATTTCGGCCAGCAGCTTCTCTAAAACGACAAGTCGTACCGGACTCTGGTTGCGCTATCAAGATGAACGTAATTTCCTCGCATTTTTGATCCGCAACAACGGCAGTTATTATGTTGGACGCTATCAGGACAACAAGTATGTCGACATTGTGCGATGGACGCAGGTCAACGCTATTCACACAGGCGACAACGCCGTGAATACCCTGCGGATAGATATCGTGGGGGATGAATTCTCGTTCTACATCAACGGCGTCTTCATGACCAAAATTACCGACAGCACATGGTCAGATGGACGCCTAGCGTTCTTCGGTTCCTCGCGCACAGTGCCAGCCATATTCCATCTGGATTATGTGCGGATTTGCCAGCTATAAGACCAGCGCAAGGAAGCGTTCCACTTCATAAAGGGCGGCTTGAGCCGGAGGCGATATCTGTGGAAGCAGCAGATCAAAACCATGTTGTGTCCATGGGAATATGATGTTAATCGCCGGCACGTCACACTCAACTAATCTCCGATGAAGTTCCTGAGCCGCTGTCGCGGGTGTGATGCAGTCTAAAGTGCCCTGAATGAGCAGCGTGGGCGGACAGCCCGCGTGAACGTGGCAAACTGGTGAGGCCAGTTCATAAATTTCCGGTATTTCGTGCAAGTGTCCTCCCAGCAAGGTGTCTAACCTGCCCGCATCCTGAAAGTTTTTCTTCTGTTCCGCCGCGCCCGGTAATCCGATTTCCAGTTTGGGCAGTCCTATCGTGCGCGCCAGTTTCATATGCTGGTAAGCCACGCGCAAATCCGGCGGGCCATAGTAGGAAAAAACCGCCCGCACAGAAAGATCGTAGTTCGCTAATTCAGGTGGAGTGAGCTGAGCGTGATCCGGCGCGTAGGCTGCCAGCATTGCAAGGTGACCACCTGCCGAAGCACCTGCAAGAACGATCCGCTCCGGATCGACATGGTATTCACTTGCATTTCGTTTCAGCCACGCTACGGCCCGTTTCACATCGCCTACCATGTCATAAATGTCCACCTCCGGACACAGGCGGTATGCGACATCCATTACCACATGCCCCTGCGCCGTTAGCTGCTGGAAAAACGGGCGCGTCAGGAAATCCTTATCACTCAGATACCAGGCGCTCCCGTGCAGGAAAATAACCGCCAAACCGCTGGGCGTGATGTCGTCATTGGGCTGCCACAGGTCACACAGCAATTCGCGATCTGAGACAGGTATTGTCCAAAAAGGCATATTGCGTTCCCAGCGGGGCGCTTTAATTTGTGGAAGCCCTATGTTCCAGCGACTTTGGAGCAGGTGGGTTTTTAGCTGAGGGGGAATTTTGCTCTGCCACTCCGTACCAAAGGCAAGCGTGAAGCCGGGATGCGGTCTGGTTATACTCCATATATACATTACAGACATGCCCGCGCCCGATACGCCCGCGACAATGGCGAGGGGAGCGTTGTATCGCCAGCCCAGAACCGCTCCTGCTGCGCCAATGACCACAAGGACCGGTGACAGCGCATGGTGGAGCAGCTGCGGTATCCAGAGAAACATGAAATTGTATGGGGGGCCAAGTTGAACAAAGAGTAAAGCGTTTAAGATAAGGCAGAAAAAAGACAGCAGATAGGCTACAACAATCATCCTTTCCTCACTTTCCTGCACCGCGGAAAAGATACCTACGATGGCGATAATAGTTTGGCGGGGCGCATGGGATGTGACGGGTAAAGGGCATGGAGGCAGGCACATATGTGTGCCTGCCTTTTATCTAGGTAGTGAACGTTACTTCTGGGTCTGGCTGAGCAGCATGGATTTGAGCGGCAGTACCATTGCGTTTTCGGGTACGTCTACCGTTACGTCCTTATTGAAATCTGTGGTATCAATCACCATGCTCATGTTTACCTGTGGCGCAGAGTCTTCCTTCATGCCCGGCATCTTGGATGTATCTAATGCGAATGTCCATGAGGTGCTGTGTACACGCTTGTCGTCCATACCAATGGATTGGGTAACCTCAAAGGACATCCCACTATACATTTGCTTAATCATATCCAACTGGTTGGCCCGCTCTTCTTCCGTGACGCCTTCACTGGACAAGACTTCGTCAAACATCTTGCGGAAGGCATCCATCTCCAGCAAAGCGGAGTAGTTGATCGTAGTATGGAAGACGGCCACTTTTTGTCCCATGATCTCAGCATCTGCCAGCCGTTCAATGGATACAAATTTGCCCACGTTCTCCGGCTTGATCAGATCAGTAATCATGCCCATAATATTCAATGAACCGGTCGGTAGATTGGCAAACTGCTGCGGCATTACATCCGCATACAACTCGGCCAGATCAATACCCACCCAACCGGCAGGAATACCAGCTTTGGGTTCGATGGCAGCAATCTGTGCCAGATTGAGATAAGCCACCCCGTCTACCATACGGAAATCCAGACCGATTGATTCTGGCAACTTCACGTCTTCAGCGAGCTTTGCTACATCAGCCGGAATTTCCAACGAAAGCGACATATCGCCCTTTATACCGCGCAGCATATCGGCCATGAGCGTAAAGAATGAAGCGGTATCGGCTTCTGTGCTAGGGAATACGAAGTCTTCTAGATTGGTCGTTCCTCCCTCGAAGCCCCCTGTGCCGTTGAGATGAAATTCTAAGCTGTTCGCCGGCATATCCGGTATATTGCTGATGGCAAGCATTGACTTCATATCAAATGAAGACGAATGTACAGCTTTCATGGCGGCGTTGGAGTCTTTGAGCAGTGTACAATCGGCCTCGCTCAAGTCACCACAAAACAGCGGAATGTCCTGTGCCACCACAGCCACACCTGTTGCCAACAAAAGTAATAGTGTGATCCCTAGTAACCATTTCTTCATTGCCCAAACTCCTTTAACGACACAAGAGGACAGCATTGTGAACTATCCTCTCACGATTGATAGATCGTCAATTAGTTGGCGTAATGCCCACCCTCGCCATTTTCATTATAGATTACAGCAAATATAACAAAGGCTGACAAAGGTCATGGCGGATGGGTGAAAAATGGCAAAAACAGGGACTATCGGAACAGGCAGCCGGAAGGTTATGTCAACAAAAAGCGGAGCGACACGAGAAAGAGGAAAACACCGTACAAACGTTTCACAGTGCGCGAAGGCATCCGTAAGGCGAGCCGCGCACCTGCTATTGATCCGATCACTAAGCCAACAGCGACCAAGGCCGCCACAGCGATATTAAGCTGGCCTTCATTGTAATATTCAATTACGGCGCCAAACGCCACAGGGGGCAACAGTGCAGCCAATGAAGTGCCAACCGCCTGTTTGTGGTCGAAGTGAAAAAACTCAACCAACGCCGCCACAATGATCACACCACCACCAATGCCGAACAGACCAGCTAGTACGCCAGCCACTACACCAAGTGTCGTCAGAGCGTACCACTGAGAATACACGGTTCGAGCAGCCTCTGGCGCCGCTTTTTTCTGCCCACGCCATTCCGCCAACCAAATGCGTGGCTCAGCATAACGCCACCCCATGTAGATAAGAAACAATCCGTACAAGTGGCGCAAATCTCGTTGTGGCAATCCGAGTGCCACATTTGCGCCCAAAATTCCACCAAACACGATACCAACGGCAATCCATACAGCCGTGCTGATACGAATCGTCCCAGCGCGGTAGTAGGCCATAACAGCAAATAAACTGACGGGGGGTAGAAGGGCGGCCAATGAGGTTCCGTTGGCTTCGTGAATCGAAAAACCTAACAAGAGTGTAAGGGCGGGAACAATGATGGCACCACCACCAATACCAAACATACCAGCAGCAACGCCTGCAACTAATCCAACGATAATGAGTTCAATCCACTGTTCAGGCATAATGAATTCTGTTTTGCCGCCGACCGCTTGTTTTACGAGAATACACTAGTAGATAAAAGGATAGAATCACTTCCCTCTACGCATCGGGAAGTAACAAGGACCAGCGCACTGTTTCTGGCAAGATAGAGTTGTTATGCCGAGTCCGCAGATCGTGAAACTATTCGAGGTGTCGTTTTAGTTCGTGGCAGGGAACACCCAAGCTAAGGCTTCCGGTACGATACTGCGGAACGCGACTAACCCATGACCGCTGCCAATTTCTGCATAATGATAACTATCGCCCAACCGGCTTTGTAATATGTCGCGCAGGGTTTGCGCGGGACGCAGAAAGCGCGCTTTGGCCTCGTAGCGCCCGACTGACTGGAATATCCGCAGCGGCAGCACAGGCGCCTCCTGAAAGCGGGACGCGTATTTCGACAGCAGATCTTCGTCTGCGCCTTTGCCCAACGGCGGCGAGATCATCAGCAAACTACTAAACACCGCTGGATTTTTCAGCGCGGCGTGCGCGGCCGCAACTGCACCCGCCGATACACCGCCCACCCCCAGCCGGGTGGAGTCAATACGATAGCTACTCTGGAGTAATGGTAACACTTCCAGCAGCAGTGACAAATAATGGTGGTCGTTACTGGTATATTCTTCAGCCCGTTCCTGCTGGTTGCCACTTTGTACCATGGCAATAACCAACGGAGCGAGGCGTTTGTGCTTTATGAGGGCATCGGCAATGTAGGGGACTTGCAGCGGCCCATTTGCCCATTGTCCATCCTGCATTATCAGCAGCGGATAGGCCAGACCAGACCCTTCGTAACCCGGTGGGGTATAGACCCAGATTTTCCGATCTTTGAACCCAAGTTGAACACTATCAAAGTTGTGTTCTTTAACGGAACCGCGTGTTACAGCACCTAGAGATGACCAGTCGAGATAAGGGCGAGCGGTGCTCATACGGAGGACAGATACATCCTGCTGCCCTGTTTGCATTTTAAGGGGATTGAGCGGATCGACGCGCCAGTGTTTGCTTATTCGTGCAAGCACATCCGTTTCCTGTGCCAGCGGCGTCAGTGGATCGTCAACTGCCAGCAGATAATCCAGCAAATCATCCGGCGCAAAATTTCTTTGACTAGATACCACATGGTCGTGCCGTCAAGGGGCTTGAAAGGAGCAAAGGGAGGATCTCCCTTGATGGTATCCATATTGAGGGCGACATTCTTGCGTGCGCCAAGGCTGTTGAATACAAAGACGGCTTTATTGCCCTGCACCCACGGCCACTCGTGGCGTTCGTCCAAGAGTTCATCAGCGAAGGTCTGGCGTTCGCCATCGCTGCGTGCATTGGCTATGTCTGTCAGAAATGAATCAAAGGAATTCCAACGGGGCATCGTTATGCTCCTGTTTCCGTTTCTCTGTAGGCTACAATCACGATACATTGTAGCACTGAGGCGGGGGAATGCCTAATTTTTACCGGGCGCGATTTATAATCGGTACTTTCGTACGTGGAACCGGATTAGAACCCTACAATCAGTGAACTGAAACACGATTGCGAAGCGGTGTTCGATCTAGTGTTTAGGTATTCATGTGAGGGAGGGCGAAAAAGAAGAGGCTGCCTGCGCCGCTGCTTTCTACCCCCGCCTTTCCGCCCAGCTTGTCCATAATGCGCCGCACGATAGACAAACCCAGCCCGTGTCCCTGCGCGCGCACTTTATCCAGCCGAGTGAATTCGGTGAACAACGTCACCTGTTCTTCGGGTGTAAGTCCTGCGCCATTGTCGGCCACCCAAAAGCGTACATTACCGTCGTCGGTATAGTCAGCTCCCAGTTGCAAGCGTGGCGGTGTGCCACCATATTTAAGACCGTTGCTCAAATAATTGACCCATACCTCTTCAACCCACGGTGCATAGCCCCTCACTTCAGGCCACGAGTCCGGCACGATCACTTCAGGTTGATAGTGGTTCATCATATGACCCAGCCTGTTAAAGGCATTTTGCACCACATGGTTCATATCCACCCTATCCAATATGACGTGCTCTTTGCGGACGCTGGCAAGCAACAACAGTTCGTCAATGATGTTGTTTATTTTGAAAGCCGAGGCAACCGCCATGTCGGCCAGACGGCGCGCTTCGGCGGACAGTGGTTCGTCACTTTCAATAAGCAGGGTTTGAAATCCAATGAGTGTTCCCAACGGATTTTTGAGATCATGGGCAACCGTGTGGGCGAAAGCTTCCAGTTCACGGTTTTGTTCCTCCAACCGCAGCCGGGCATCGCGCAGGCTAATATGGGTATCCACCCGCGCCAGCACTTCCTCAATCTGAAAGGGTTTGGTGATGTAATCCACACCCCCAACCGAAAAAGCAGTGACTTTATCAAACACCTCGTTCAAGGCGCTGATAAATATAATCGGTACGTCCCGTGTATGTACGTTTGATTGGAGACGGCGGGCCACTTCAAAGCCGTTCATTTCCGGCATCAATATATCAAGCAGAATCAGGTCGGGCACTTCTTTGTGGATACTCGCCAATGCCCGTTCGCCGCTGGGCGCGGGGCGAACGCGGTAGCCTTGCTCGGACAGCATTTCGACCAGCAGGCGCAAATTTTCAGGCGTGTCATCGACAATTACAATGGTCTTGGGCGCGGTCTGGTTCATGTCGGTTGTTCTTCTTTAAGTAGCGCGAGTAACGCATCAAATTGGAAATGTTGGACCAAACGTTGCAGCGTGGCTGCAAGCTGCGGCTGGTGCTCACGAATTTCAGCGATAGTGCTTTCAATCACCGCGACATCGCCCAGCTCAGTGCTTTCTGCCAAGTGCCGGACGAGTTCAGCGGGCAAGTTGTTGAGAGCGGTCTTCGCTGCATCATGCGGCAAAGACTCGTGCGATATTGCAGCAGGAAGGATTGCGTCAGCATAAGCATACTTCACACCTAAGTATCTGCCCAATAGTTCAAATACGGTGTCGGCGTGGACGGGTTTGCGGACAAAATCGTCACAACCAATGTCGATGACAGCAGACTGTTCTTCTTCGTAGACGCTGGCCGTCAGAGCGATGATCTTCATTGTTTTTCCAATCGGCAGCGCCCTTAACTGTTTGGTGGCCTCCATACCGTCCATGACCGGCATGCGGATGTCCATCCAGATCAAGTGCGGTTGGAAAGTCGGTGCAATTTCCAGCGCCACTTTGCCATTTTCCGCCTCGCGCACCTCGAATCCGAGGGGTGTCAACAGCTTTACAATAACCTGACGGTTAGCCCATTTGTCGTCCACCACCATAATCCGATAGCGCGGCTGTCCCGGCGCGAGACCGATAATGCGCTCCTGTAAGCCGGTTGCCTCCAGTTCACTCTCTTGCGCGGTTCGACAGGCAATTACAACCGTAAATGTGCTACCTTCTCCCGGCGTTGTGGTGACTGCAACATCACCGCCCATCATACGGGCAAAGCGGCGGCTGATGGTTAGTCCCAGCCCGGTTCCTTCTTGCGCCCTGCGTCCCGTTTCGGTCTGCGCGAACGGCTCAAACAAACGGTCAAGTTCATCGGTGGCAATGCCCGGCCCAGTGTCCGCCACTTCAAACTGAAGCTTGATGTCCGGAGCGCCGGTTGTGACTGTCTCGCCAATGGTGCTTATCTGAACCTCAACCGAACCGTAGGTCGTGAATTTGAGGGCATTGCCGATGAGGTTGATTAGTATCTGGCGCAGCTTGGTCATATCCGCAAAGATGAATTGTGGGACATCCTCCGCTCGTTCGAATATTAGCTTCAGGTGTTTATCCTTAGCCGCCAGTGTGAACATCTCTTCGACAGTATCGAGCAGGCGATACAAATCGAACGCTGATTGGTTGAGTGTCAGATGCCCCGATTCGATCTTTGACAAATCGAGCACTTGGTTTATCAGTGCCAGCAAATGTTCGCCGCTGCGCATGATGACATTGAGGTTCTCGCGTACATCCGGGGCGACGTTAGGATTGCGGTTTGTGACCTGTGTGAAGCCCAGAATGGCATTCAACGGTGAGCGCAATTCATGGCTCATGTTTGCCAGAAAGGCGCTCTTGGCGCGGTTAGCGGCTTCGGCAGCATCTTTAGCATTACGGAGTTGGCTTTCGCTCATTTCCAGCGCATGGGTACGCTCTTGGAGTTCCCATGTTTGTTTATTCACTTCTTGCTGCAAGGTGAAGTTGCGCTGCTTGATGCTGCGTACCCGCCACTGGTAACCGGCTAGAACGACAGCGATCATGGAGAGCGCTGCTGCCAGTCTGAACCACGCTTCCTCCCACCACGGCGGCAGCACAGTAACGGCCAAAGAAACTCTATTGCTGTTCCAAACACCATCTTCATTGGCCGCTTGTACTTCAAACGTGTAGTTGCCCGCGTTCAAGTTAGTGTAGGTCGCAAACCGGCGTTTGCTGTCGGTTTCAATCCACTCGTTTTCCAGCCCCAGCAGGCGGTAGCGATAATGGTTATAAGCCCCGAATGAGTAATTCAATACCGCAAATCCAAATGACACAATGCTTTGATCGTGGGTCAGTGTCAAGCTGTCGGTCATCCATATAGGTTTAGAGAGCAGTGAGTTTTCACCTGGTATTACCGAGCGGTTGAACAGCTCAAAATCATCCAGAATGATCGGTGGTTGGT
Organism: Anaerolineae bacterium; assembly: GCA_041390885.1. GTDB lineage: Bacteria > Chloroflexota > Anaerolineae > Aggregatilineales > Phototrophicaceae > CFX2. Next base: position 267,502 of record JAWKPB010000020.1, read on the forward strand.
AGGTACTGTCCACAATATCTGCGGGGTAAAAGGCCGTCAGACCTTCAGAGCCGCCAAAGAACAACCGCCCGTCCGGAGCCTGCGCATCCACCTTGCTGGTGAACTCATTCCCCTGTAGACCGTCGTGGATGTCATAGGCGCGGAAAGTCTCTTCCGTCGGGTTAAAGCGGGCTATTCCTTTTTTGCTGCTTATCCATAGGTCGCCCATCGCGTCTTCCTGAATACCGACCAGATAGTTCGACGGCAGGCCGTTGTCAACTGTGTATTGCTTGACGGTGCTGGTTTGTGGGTCGAGCCGCAGCAATCCTTCCCGCGAGGCTATCCAAATGAGCCCATCCTTATCTTCGTGGTTGGCTTCCGTCCATGCATCGCCGCCATTGTGCAACAGCGTCGGGCGGTAGTAGGTGTCGGTTTGCGGGTCGAGCCGGAAAATACCATTCAAACTGTTGAACCAGATCCTACCCACCCGATCTATACTAATGCTCGATACCGGTATGTCGATGCGCCCGCCCGCGCGGCCCGTACCATTCGCATTTGACGGAATGGGCTGCGTAGCTTGCGGAAGCGGTGGCGGATCTAGCGACGGAGCTGTAAATTGTCTGACCGATGTGCGGGTAGCGTCCAGCCGGTACACACCACCTACGTTGAAGATGACCCATAAGTTGTTTTGTGTGTCCTCGCCCAGCGCAACAATTCCCTGAACGAGAGGCACAGTACCTCGCGTTGGGTCGGGGGAATTCGGCAGAGGGGGCGGTCCGCCCGGTTGGCCGGGAGGAGGTTGTGGAGGCTGCCCACCCCCTGCATTTCCAGCAGATGGCGAACGTCCAGTGGGGAAGCCTTCTGCCTTGAACGGTGTAAAAGTCTCCTGAACAGGATCAAATTGCAGCAGCGTGCCTCCCTGCCGCGCTATCCATACGATTCCCATATGATCTTGCAACAGTGCGGTAATTCCCTGCCGCCCCTGTACATAATCTTCCAGCCGGTAGACAGTCACTTCACGCGTTGTCAGGTTGACTTTGTGCAGTGTCGAATCGACTGCAATCCACGCCGTATTATTGTCAGGTACGGTTATGTCCTTCAACTGTCCAGCCACGAAACTGGCAGGCGCTCCCGGAATTTGGTGCTGGTAATAGTCGAAGCGTGCGTTCCGTGTGTCATAGATGTCCAGCCCGTTGTTGCCACCGATCCATATTTTACCGGCCTCGTCGCGGAACAGGGTGGTGATCGTCGAATTACTCAGTGAATCGCTTATGCCAGCATAGGGCTTGTGGGTGTCAAGCAGCTGCTGGGTGTCGAGATCAAAACGGTAAAGACCATTCTGCCCACCGAGCCACAATACACCATCTTCCCCTTCCACCATATCAATAACAGACCGCATTCCCGGAATTAGGATGAAGTTATCTGTTAGCGAGTCATAACGGTAGAGTCCGTTCGCGCCGCCGGCCCAGATTTGCCCGCGTGAGTCTTGATAAATCTTCTTTAACAGATTTTCGTCCTGCGGGCGCATGTCAATATTGGTGAATTGTTCGTTCTGGGGGTTAAGGCGCACAACTGCCGTGTCGTTCGCCATCCAAATTTGGTGATCGTCAGATTCAATAAATTCCTGGACGCTGCGCCCCCAAATCTTGCCGGGGTCATTTTGATCGTAGTTGTATATGATACTTGTTTGAGTGGCAGGGTCAAAGGCGGTCAGTCCGAACGCTGGTGGTGCACCTGCCCAAATCAGGCCCCGGCTGTCCTGAAAAACAGATGTGTGTCTGTCGGACGGGATTCCTTTCGTGCCTGCTGGAGCGTCGGACGCCACCTCCAAATGAGTAAATATCGTGGTGCCGGGATCAAGCCGGTTCATACCGCCGCCCTCAGTCGCAATCCAGATCATGCCGTCGTGGTCTTCGTACAGGTCACGTATTATGTTGGATGACAGGCTGTTTTCGTCCTTGGGGCTGTTCACAAACGTGGTGAACTGGTAACCATCATAGCGGCTTAGGCCGCCGTCGGTGCCGAACCACATGAAACCGCTGCGATCTTGCAGAATGGCGGTAATCGAATTTTGCACCAATCCATCGTCAGAATTCAGATGTGCAAAGCGCAGAAACGAATCCAGCTTAAGAGCAGGTGATGTGTCCGATTGTGCGTTGACGGTCTGCATGTGCAGTAATAGCGGCATGGCAAAACAAATACCCGCAACATACCACAATAAGCGTCTGTAACTCTTCATGGCAATCTCAATGCCCCACTGACCAACCCAACATGACTTTAGTGTACGGGAATATGACGGGAGAAACATTGAAGTTTGAGTAACGAGGGCTTTTGTAATGTTGCATCAATCTACCTTGCCACCTTCACGCGAACCTGCTATTCTCCCGTCGTTCTGTTCAAATAAGTAAAGGAGGTGCATAGGTGTCAGTCAGCGCTTACACATTGTCAACCGTTCAGGGAGTTAGTTCCCGGGTCTGCTAACGGTCTGTTGTCTGGATTGAGATCAAAAGGGCACATCACTTCGACGCTGCTCTTGTCCTGTTTTCTCCTCCTGCCTGCCGTCCGATAGATGCGACAGCGGCGCGATCCCTCGTAGATATCCCAAATTATCCCAAAAACCGGTTGCGAAAAAATTTTCGAACGCGGCTATTTCATTTCATGTTCCTATAACGAGAGAGCGAATATCTCATGTTTTCGATAATCACACATAAGATGGATGCGCGGCGCATGTATCTGCTGTTGAGCGCCGGGTCTTCCATTGCCTTTGCGATGGGCTTCGCCGTCAATGCCGTTTATCAGATACAGACAATCGGCATGTCACCGCTGGAACTGGTGCTGACCGGAACGGTGCTGGAAGCAACTGTATTTCTTTTTGAAATACCTACGGGCATCGTCGCCGATGTCTACAGCCGCCGCCTGTCTGTCGTCATTGGCTATGGTCTCATCGGTTTGGCCTTCTTCCTGCACGGCTTTGTCCCGACCTTCGCGGCAGTAATTGGCTTCAATATCATTTGGGGACTGGGTTATACGTTCACCAGTGGTGCGATTGAAGCGTGGATTACCGATGAAATCGGCGAAGAAAATGTTGGCCCGCTGTTTGTGCACGGCACGCAGTTACGAACCTTAGCTGCCATTCCTACCTCGCTGATTGCCATAACATTGGGGAGCTTCGTGATCTGGTTACCACTCGTGTTGGCGGGCGCTTTGTTTCTACTGGTGGTCGCTGCGATGGTGCTCTACATGCCAGAAACCGGATTTCATCCCACTCCGGCGGGAGAGCGCAGCACATGGGGGCACATGCGCGAAACATTTATGGCGGGCACGCGCATGGTGCGGGCGCGACCTACACTGCTGGCTATTCTGGGTATCGGTCTGTTTTTTGGCCTTTACAGCGAAGGCTACGACCGTCTGGGAGACGCCCATTTGCTGCAGAGTTTTGCGCTGCCGGATTTCGGCCCATTGCAGCCTGTAGCATGGATCGGGTTGATCGGCATCATCGGGGGACTGCTGTCCGCTGGCGCGGGGCGCATTATGGAAAAACGCATCGATATGACACGCAGCCGATCACTGGGGCGGACTTCGTTTGGTCTCAGCACGGTCATGACGTTCAGTTTGATGGCCTTTGCCCTCGCGGGTAATTTCTATGTGGCGGTCATTATCAATTGGATTTTCGGTATCGCGCGGACGCTGATCGAGCCGCTGCAATCTACATGGATCAACCAGCATATTGATTCTAATGTGCGCGCGACCGTTATCTCCATGAGCGGGCAAGTGGACGCTTTCGGGCAGATCGCCGGCGGCCCGCCCGTGGGGTATATTGGCGAGCGGTTCGGTGTGCGGGCGGCACTGCTGGCGAGCGGTTTCATACTGTCACCCGTTCTGGCACTGTATATCCGCTTTTTGCGGCGCGAACAGCGCGAAAGTGTTGAGGTGGTCACCCCCTAATCCTACTAGAGGCACAATGGACGGGCGGGGCGAAAGGTTCGTTCTACCCCGTCCATCTGCTCTGGACTTACTGCTCGCAGCACCCAAGCGATATATAATCCTCCCATTATTTTATGCTGCGCTTACATGAGGGAATGATGGGTACAACAGTCCAACCATTTACATTACAACAGGTGCGACTACTGGAAGGTGTCTTTAAGGAGGCCATGCTGCGTGACCAGCGCTTCTTGCTGGAATTGGAGCCAGATCGTCTGCTGCGTATGTTTCGCGTCAATGTTGGGCTGCCTTCCACCGCCGAACCCTATGGCGGCTGGGAATCGCCCGATTGCGAACTGCGTGGTCACAGCCTCGGTCATTATATGTCGGCCTGTTCACTCCTTTTCGCCAGCGGTGGCGATGCGGCCTTGAAGACGCGGGTAGAGTATCTGGTGGCAGAACTGGCGAAATGTCAGGCGGCTGGTCCGACGCAGGGCTTCAATGCGGGTTTTCTCTCTGCCTATCCCGAGTCCTTTTTTGACCGTGTTGACGAGCGCAATCCGGTCTGGGCTCCCTATTATACGCTGCACAAAATACTGGCCGGACTGGTGGATGCCTATCGCTACTGCGGCAGCCAGCAGGCGCTGGATGTGCTGAAAGGCATCGCTGACTGGCTGATCTTCCGCGTGGGACGGCTGACGCTGGAACAATTTCAGATTTCACTGCTCAATGAACCGGGCGGGGTCAACGAGCCGCTGGCAGATTTGTACGCCATCACCGGTGAACAAAAATATCTGGATCTGTCGCTGGCCTTCAACCACGAACAAGTGCTTGATCCACTGGCGCACGGCGAAGATCATCTAGACCGCTTCCATGCCAACACCCAGATCCCCAAAGCCATTGCTGTGGCGCGGCAGTACGAATTGACAGGCGAAAAACGCCTGCACGACATTGCACGCTTCTTCTGGGAGCGGGTAGCACTACATCGTTCCTACGTGATCGGAGGTCACAGCGACGATGAGTTGTTCTTCCCGGTTGATCGTTTTGCCCAGCATCTGAGCACCGTCACCGCCGAAACCTGCAATACCTACAACATGCTCAAGCTGACCCGTCACTTGTTCGTGTGGGAACCGGATGCCCAACTGATGGATTATTATGAACGGGCACTATACAACCATATCCTCGCCTCGCAGGATCCCGAAACAGGCATGATGACATACTTTGTGTCGCTCAAACCGGGGCACGTTAAAATTTATAACACGCGCGACCATTCCTTCTGGTGCTGTACCGGAACGGGGATGGAAAACCATGCCAAATACGGGGACACCATTTATTTCCATGATGATGCCTCACTTTACGTCAATCTGTTTATCGCGTCAGAATTGAATTGGGCGGAGAAACGGATCGTGCTGCGGCAGGAAACCCGCTTCCCCGAACAGGATACCACGAGCATGACGCTGCACTGCCAGCAGCCTACTAAAGTGGCGCTGAAAATTCGCTATCCCACTTGGGCAGCCGGTCTGACCGTCAGCGTGAATGGTCAGCCGCAAACTATATCCGCCACGCCCGGCAGTTATGTTTCCATTGAACGTGAATGGCAGGATGGCGACCGGGTGGAAGTTAAACTGCCAATGAGCCTACACATTGAAAACTTGCCGGGCACGGATGACATGGTGGCGCTGCTTTATGGCCCACTGGTGCTGGCGGGTGCGCTGGGAACAGATGATATGCCGGATGTCTACCTGCACGGTAGCGAGACGCGCACAACGCCGCTCAACCGCCTGCCGGTTCCCCAAGTGCCAGTCTTGGTGGGCAGCGCGCAGGATGTGCTGGCGAAAGTCAAACCCGCAGACGGCGAACTTGCCTTCCGCACCGAAGGTCTGGGTTCACCACATGATGTCGAGTTAATCCCCTTCTACCAACTGCATCACCAACGTTATACGGTGTACTGGCAGCTGCGGGCTAACGGGCAGTAGTCGTCACGGTTCTATCAGGATCAACAAGCGGGCAAAGTGGCGGGGCCGGGGCTTAATCAAGAATATCGATAACCCGGTCACTGCGGCCCGCTTTTGCAATCCTATTTTACGATACAAACTGTTAACGAAATGTCAGACAAGCCGCCTTGTCATCGCAACGTCGTGTAGCGTTTTCTCAATTCACTTAGGTGCTGGTACTGCCAATCGCGCTCACGGTTTACTGCGGCTTCTGCTTCCGCCGAATCGCTGGCACGGTGGATGGCCTGCAAGGCGTAAATTGCCCCGCCGATGGCGTGTGTAGGGACATGGGCTGTCGCTACAGTTTGTCCCGCCGCACGGGCCGCGGAGCGCGCCGGGTTGTCCTCGCCTACCTCGCGGGCGGCGGCATGCGCGTCCAGTGATGCTTTGCGGATCACTGCCATCTTGAACACGCCAGTAGCTATCCACGTTTGCAGTGTCTCCAGTGCTTTGCGTGGGCGGTGATCTTCTGGATACTTTTCCTCAAAATAGGGCAGTACTCGTTCCGCGCAGTCGATGGCCCAAACAGCCAGAGTTTTCTGATCTATTTTATTGGCTAGTTCTACAAAAAAGTTATTGTGTTGGATTAATGAGAACGTGGACTTTTTCATGGGACTTTCTCAGTTTTTTCTGGCGTGGCTTCTTTCATGCGTTCCGCGCCTGAGTGACGTAATCGGGCTGCGGGCCAAAGTGTTGCCCCAGCAGCATGTTCAACTGTGAGGCATGACCATGAACATGGCGCAAATTGTAAATGAGTAATTCAAAGAAACTGCATTCGCCCCATCCGAATACACAGTGTTGCTGCGCCGTTTCGTCAGTCAATGTTTCTATCGTGTCCCGGCATTTCTGGTGGCATTCGCGCAGATAGCCTAGGAGTTCAGCTTTGGTATACGCCCGTTCCGGCAGCGGCCCATTTTCATCCTGCTCAATGAGTGTAAAAGGGGCACGCGGTACAAAGCCTTCCTCAGCACCGGTCAGGTACAGGTCAAGCCAGAACAGGGTGTGATACGTAACATACCAGAATTCAGAGAACTCCCGTTTCGTATTGGGCGTTAGCCACAGCGAAGCACGCCACATCTTGTCAGGGCAGGCTTCGATCGTATCCGCTAGAAAATCAATCGCAGCCCCGAACTGCTGCCAGATACTTGTTTTCAGATAGCTTTCCATATGCTGGCCTGCCTTTTACGGATGAATGGAAATGATGGTGACAGAAGATATATCCTAACACAAACATTCTACTGGTTGACAGGGATATGTACAAGTGTTCTGGTATGTTTGCACGAAGCGTCAACTCACCGTGACAGTTGTGCCAGTGTTGCCAGCGCCGCATGTGCTACGCGGTATGTCCCTTCGTTTTCACTACTGACTGCCTGCCGCAGGTAATCCACCTCACCCAACCGCACCAACGCCAGCGCCGCGTTGTAGCGCACATCCGGCGACTCATTTTCATCCGCCTGCACAATCGTCAACAACGCTGGCAGTGCAGCTTTGTCGCCAATTTGTCCCAGCCCCCAGATACAGTTGTACTTCAGTTCGTAGCCCGCTCCTTCGCTGGCCTCGACCAGTGCGGGTATGGCTGTCAGATCACCCAACCAGCCTAAGATAGCTGCCGCCCGCCAGCGGATTTCGACATCGTGCGCCGGGGAAAGCGCAGCGGTCAGTTCGGGCACTACAGCGCTGCCAGACTGCAATAAGGCGCTCATGGTTTCGTAGCGCCGCTGCATGTCGGGATGATTCAGATCAACAATCACGGGAGTCATAGAGTTGCCTCAAACGGTTGAAGGAATAGAACGACATTGTAGCAAGGGTTGGGCCAATAGGCGATTTGCGGAGGTCCTTCGTCGAAAAAAACTAGGCTATACTGTCACTATTGTCAGCGTATCCTCATGCAGGGGCTATGACCATGTCTGATGTCTTCATTTCCTACTCCCGTTTGGATAAAGATTTCGTCGGCCAACTGCGCGAGGCGCTGCACGCCAAAGAACAGGAGGTGTGGATTGACTGGGAGTCCATCCCACCCTCGCAAGCGTGGTGGCACGAAATCCAAAAGGGCATTGCCCGCGCCAACAACTTTGTGGTGGTCATGTCCCCCGACAGTATGGGGTCGCCCGTCTGCCACATGGAAATCGAGTGCGCCCGCCAATTGAAAAAGCGCATCATCCCGGTTATGTATGCCGGGTTCGAGCGCGAGGACTGCCTACAGCGCATCAGCCAGCGGTTGGCGAAAAAAGAGGAAAGCACCACGCGCGAAATCTGGGGCGCACGCCAACCGCATGCTTTATATGACGCCAACGATGCCGACCTGAAGCACATCAACTATTTCTTTTTCGACGCCGATGCAGACTTCGCGGCACGATTCGACGAACTGTTCGCCATCATCCGCACGGATTACGCGCATAAAGAGCGGCACACCACGCTGGAGCTGCGGGCGCTGGAATGGGGCAGGCGGGAACGGGACGCCAGCTTCCTGCTGATCGAGAACGAACTTCTGGAGGCGCAGGCGTGGCTGGGGCGGTCAGCGGGCAAAGAACCCGCGCCAACGCCGCTGCATCACGCCTATATCGAAGCGAGTGAACAGCGTACCCGCCAGCTCCGCTCCATCCGCCGCGCCAGCATCATCGGGACAGTAGTGGCGGTAGTAGCCATTGTCGCAGCGTTGGGTGCAACCGCAGTCGGAACCAATGCGGTGAACAACGTCAACGCGCAACTCAGCACGGCCACCTTGCAGCAGGGCATCGCCGAGCAAAGCGCCTTCGCCGCCAACACACAGGTGGCGGTTGCTGTAACCGCTCAAAGTGTTTCCGAAGATCGGGCAGGTGCAGCCAATACGCAGGTTGCCAACGCGCAGGGGACAGCTACCCAAATTCCGCCCACCCTTACCCAAGCCGCAGTTTTGCGAGACCAAGCGCAGGGTAAATTCCGAGCCGCCCGTGAGTTTTCCAATGCGATCCTAGCTAACAATAATCTTCCCAACCTGGTCATCAACGATTTGACCACCTTCTTGAAAGAATACCCCAATGAACCAGATGCTTATGTCTACCGCAGTACGATGTATGCCAATGTGCTGCAATATGATGAAGCCCTTGCTGACCTGAATCAGGCTATTGCCCTCGACCCACAAAGCATAACCTATGATTTACGCGGGGGAATTTATTTCGCGCAAGGGAAATTAGACTTGGCGCTGGAGGATTACGAGACTGCTCTTGACCTTGACCCGGATAATCCCGGAATTTATGTGGGTCGTGGGATTGTCTATGTTCGGCAGGGGAAACTTGATTTGGCGTTGGCGGATTACAACACCGCCCTCGAACACAACCCACAAGATATCAGCGCCTTGTACCGGCGCGGCGATTTATATGCCAAACAAGGCGAGTGGGAATTAGCTTTCGCCGATTTCGCCGCCGCCGTTGAAATTGAACCGCAGAATGAGTTTATTTACTATAACAGAGCGACAGCCTATTTCATTCGAGGGGAATTTGATCAAGCACTGGCTGATTACACAACCGGAATAGAACTGAATCCGAAAAGCCCTGATGGCTATGCCCAGCGCGGTTTGCTGTATTCGACACTGCAACAGTGGGACGCGGCTGTCAATGATTTAACGAAGGCTATTGTCCTTGACCCGCAAAATGCGCTGTATTATTACCTTCGAGGAGGTGTTTATTACTTCACCTTTCAATATGATGCCGCTCTGACTGATTACAACACCGCCATTGAATTAAATCCGCAATTTATTGACGCCTATTCGAATTATATCTATAACGTCGGACTCGAAGGCGATCTGCAATCAGCGAATATTTACCTTCAGCGCGGCGAAGTCTATGCCGCACAAGGCAAACTGGACTTAGCCATTGCCGATTACGACACTGCCCTCGAACAAGAGCCGCAAAACAGTAATGTCTACCGCAGTCGGGGAGACGCTTACCAAGTGTTGGGCCATGTGACGCAGGCGCTGGCAGATTTGACGACAGCAATCAAGCTAAAACCCGATGATTTTTTTGCCTATATTTTGCGCGGTAACATTTATTCCGATCAGGGCAATTTTGACCTAGCCTTAGCTGATTATGAGCGTTCTATCGCCATTAGTTCAGAGGTCACATTTACCTACTACAGCCGGGGGGTGACTTATATTAGGCGGGGGCAGTATGACCTAGCGGTTGCTGACTTTACAAAAGCGATTGAAATTGACCCGCAGTATGTGTTCGCCTACCGTCTGCGCGGTGTGGCCTATTCTTACCAGAATGAGCACGAGTTGGCACTGGCCGATTACGACAGGGCTATTGAACTCAATCCGAACGATGCCGAAACCTATGCCAATCGTGGTCTTGCCCGCAACGCACTGGGCGATGTAGAAGGTGCCTTGCAGGATTTCACACATGCCATTGAACTTAATCCCCAATATTTTGATGCCTACGCCAATCGGGGCGCGCTTCGCTCTGATACGGGGGATTTGGAAGGAGCAATCGCTGACCTCGGTCAAGCCATAACCCTCAACCCGCAAGCAGTAAATGTTTACTTTAATCGTGGTCTGGCTTACTACCGCCAAACTGATTATGCCGCCGCTTTGACTGATTTTACGGAGGTCATCCAACACGATCCCCAAAATAGCCTAGCTTACGGAATTCGCGGTGATATTTATCGTATACAGGGAAATTATGATTTGGCGATTGCGGATTTCACCACTGCCATTGAACGCGCCCCCCAAAACCCACTCAACTACAATGGTCGTGCTTATGTCCGCTTTGCAGAAGGCGACACAGTGGGCGCCATTGATGACCTCGACAAAGCTGTTGCGCTCGCGCCGGATGAACCCAACTACTATGACAGCCGCTGCGAAGTGTATCTCAAGAGTGGGGAACTGGTGCAGGGGTTGGCGGACTGTGACAAAGCCGAATCTCTAGGCTGGACATTCAGTGCGGAAATACAGGCGCTACGGGATGAGGCGCGGGCACAATTGGTGCTGGCACTCACGCCAGCGGTCACTTTAGCCCCATCCGCAACCATGCGCCCCTGACCGATAGATGTTGATCTACCGGCTTGACTGTGCGCTTGTCTCCTTATTGTCGTATTGCTTCTGCGCGCGTGTTATGTCGTCAATATTGGCCGATGCCCAATCACGGATAGCCGCAATGGGAACGCACAATGTTTGCCCCAAGGCTGTGAGGCGGTATTCCACCCGCAACGGAACTTCTGGAAAAACCGTGCGTTGTACTAGCCCATCGCGCTCCAGTTGGCGCAAGGTTTGCGACAGCATTTTTTGCGAGATGCCTTCGATGCTACGCTGCAACTGCGAAAAGCGCTGTGGTCTATGTTCCAAAAGACCAATAATCAGGGCCGTCCACTTGTCGCCAATTAAATCCAATACCTGACGGGTAGGACAGTTGGCCGCGTACAAACTGCTCAATTGAAGTGATGTTTCCATGAAGTAACCTGCTTACTCTAAAGTGCCTACTTCCCATTGTATAGTGAATTGCTTATAGTAACTAGCATCACTCTTAGTAACCAATGAAAGGTGTGTTATGTCTGGAAGTACTTTGCTTGTGACCGGCGCATCCGGTCACCTTGGGCGGCGTGTCATTGAACTGCTCTTGGAGGCACAGGCTGGCCCGATAATTGCCGCCACGCGCACGCCCGAAAAATTATCCGATTTCAGCGCAAAGGGTGTTACTGTGCGGCAGGCCAGTTTTGATAATCCCGCGTCATTGGCGACAGCTTTTGCCGGTGTTGATCGCTTGCTGCTCATCAGCACCGACGCCACCAGCGTACCCGGCTTTCGCCTGAACCAGCATGTTACGGCTGTGAAAGCGGCACAGGCCGCAGGTGTGCAGCATATTATCTACACATCCATCGTCAATCCGGGCCCGGAAACACCGGTTTTGCTCGCGCCGGATCACTACGGTACTGAAGCCGCTTTGACGGAAAGCACTATGGGTTGGACATCCCTGCGCAACAACCTTTATGCTGATATGTTACCCGGAAGCCTGAGCCGCGCCATTGAGATTGGGCAGCATTACAGCGCCGCAGGAGATGGAAAAACCGCTTATGTCACGCGCGAAGACTGCGCCCGCACCGCCGCCGCTGCTCTCGCTTCAGATTTTACGGGACGGCGCGCGCTGGATGTGACCGGGCCGCAGGCACTCTCTCAGGCTGATCTGGTCGCTCTCGCCTCCAAGATTAGTGGCAAATCCGTTACTTATGTTCCCATTTCAGCTGAAGCCGCTGTTGCGGGGATGGTCGGGGCAGGCTTGCCTGAATCTGCTGCTGAACTATATGTTTCATTTGATACCGCTATTGCCCAAGGTATCTTTCAAGATGTCAGCAATACAGTAGAAGAACTGAGTGGAAAGAAACCTATCGCTGTCGAAAGCCTCCTGGCTTCGGAGCTTGCGGCAGTCTGATGATGCCCTAACACAGGGTGCTGTTTGGAGGCATATCCGATACATGGATATAACGGAACTCATTTCGCGGCTGTTAGGGATGCAAATGCTGCTCCCAAAAGTCGGCTATGCCATGAACGGCGTAAACAGCTCCCTGTCTAGTTTAACAAGCTAAGGTCTTTTTACCCGGCACTGCAAACCTGTGCAAAATTTGTATGCTCCCGTACTGAAAATGTATCATGCTGAAGAATGGCTGATCTCATTCTATTCAATACGTTAGATAGAGCATCCCTGTGCCAATACACTGACCAGTTTTAGCAATTTGTATCAATCGACTCTCGTCATTTTCAGCAACTATGCTGAGGCAATTAACTTCCATAATGATTAAAATTGTTAAATCTATCCGTTTTATGGTAAAAAGTGTGCCATGTCTACCAGAACCCGTCATGCCACCACACCACCTTTTGTTAAGTATCTGCTCGATGATGCTTATGACGAAATGTTTGATGATGATGGCCATTCACGCCCACCCTACAACGCGCTCTACCAGCGGGTTCTAGACCTGACTCAAGAAGAACTCAAGCACCGCCAGCAGGCCGCCGATCTGTCGTTCCTGCATCAGGGCATTACCTTCACGGTCTATGGACGGAGCGAAGGCACTGAACGTATCTTTCCTTATGATCTGCTGCCACGTATCATCACAGCTTCCGAATGGGATACTATCGAGCGTGGGCTGGCACAGCGTATCACCGCGCTCAATATCTTCCTGCAAGACATCTACCATGACCAACGCATCATCGCCGATGGCATTGTTCCGCCCGAATTGATCTTCACCAGCCAACACTTTCGCAGGGAGATGCGCGGCCTGCGCGTACGCCGTGATTTGTACGTCTCGGTTTGCGGTACGGATCTCATCCGCATGCCTAACGGCAATTTTGTGGTGCTGGAAGACAACCTGCGCGTGCCCAGTGGCGTCAGCTACATGCTGGCTAACCGGCAGGTGACCAAGACCGTGTTCCCGCGCATGTTCGGGGATTATCGCGTGCGTCCAGTGGAAAATTACGGGCGGGCGCTGCTTTCCACTCTGCAATATCTCGCACCGGAAACTCGCCCTGATCCCAATATGGTTATCCTTACGCCCGGCGTCTATAATTCGGCCTATTTTGAACACGCTTTCCTCGCGCGGCAGATGGGGTTGGAACTGGTAGAAGGGCGTGATCTGGTGGTGCACGATAACATTGTTTATATGCGCACGACGCGCGGACTGCGCCGTGTCGATGTCATTTATCGCCGATTGGACGATGACTTTATTGATCCGCTGGCCTTCCGTGCCGATACTATGCTGGGTGTGCCCGGCCTATTTAACGCCTACCGTGCTGGAAATGTGGCACTGGCGAACGCGCTGGGTACGGGTGTGGCTGATGACAAAGCCTTCTATTACTATGTACCCAAGATCATTAAGTACTATCTGGGTGAAGACCCCATCATCCAGAACGTAGAAACCTACATTCTGACAGATGAAAAACAGCGCAAACATGTCCTCAAGAATCTGGACAAGCTGGTGGTAAAAGCCGTGGGTGAGTCCGGCGGCTACGGCATGCTCATCGGCCCACACAGCACACCGCAGCAGCGGCAGGAATTCAAACGACGTATTCTGGCGAATCCCCGCAATTACATCGCCCAGCCCACCATTGCTCTCTCGCGCGCACCGTGCTTCGTTGAAGGCGAAGTCGAAGCCCGACATGTTGATCTGCGCCCTTACATCCTCTATGGGGAAAAAGTGACCATCGTGCCCGGCGGCCTGACGCGCGTGGCACTACAGCGCGGATCGCTGGTGGTCAATTCGTCACAGGGTGGCGGCAGCAAAGACACGTGGGTGCTGGACGAATAATGTTCATCGGGACAGGTTACGTCCTGCCCCTTCTTTACCTTCGTCGGGTTACCCCGGCTTAACAGTGAATTGTGTCAGGCTGGCCCCCAATGATGTTGGAGTGGTGCTGCCGTCTAGCATGAGCTGGTACAGGGTTACCGGCACCAGCGCCCGCTGTTGACTGCCGTTGTCATCCTGCATAACATCCAGCGTGCCGTCAGCAATTGCCTTTATCCATGCGTCCTGATTGGCAATCTGGCTGAACAGTAAACGTGTAGAGTCGGCCTTCATTCGACCGATCACATAGGCGCTGCTCTGGTACAGCATCTGCTCCTGACCATCCGCCGGAATAATGTGATAGATGGACACTTCATGCCCTGGAATATCCAGCGTGTTGGTTTCACTCAGTTTTTGCTTTTCGTCTGCCGTAAGCGCATCAACCAGATTAACCTTGAAGGTTGTCACGCTGTAAAAGAGGCTGCCATCCGCTCCCCACACCACTTGATCGGGCTGCACTGTGGTCTTGACCTCGGTCACATTTAAGGTAGCTAGGTCAATGATAGCCAGCGTGCGGATCGGCGAAGGTTCGGCATAGCGCGTGTAGAGTGCGGCCACCTGCGTTCCGTCCGGGGACAGCGCCGCCCGCCCAAAGCCTTCTGACGGACCCTGTTGCTTGTCGAATTCCGGACCGATCGGTGTATCCTGCCCGGTTTGCAGGTCGAGGAGCGCAAGGCCAACACCGGTACAGCTCGTGTTGTGGAGCAAACCATAGTCTGTCATTTCGAGGATAAGATGGCTGCCACCAAAACCCGCCTCTTCCCAATATAACCAGTCGCCCGGCAATGGTGAACCTCCACCGCAGCCGATCCCCATAGCAAAGCCGCCCAACGTTTGTGCTTGAGCGCCGGCTTGGGGGGCAATCTGTTTCACGTCTGCACGGTAATTCGTGTTTTCAGCGCTGGGTGGTGTCCCGCGTCCTACATAGATAATGTTTCCTTCCGCATCAAATGTGACCGGAAAACCGGCTTCGATTTCGCCCGCATCCAACATAATAGGTGTGCTGGCGCTGGCATCGGTCACCATCAGGCGCGACGTGAAATCTACGGTGTTTAGCAAATACGCTAAACGGCTGCCATCGCGACTCCAGACAAGGCTGTTGAAGCCCCGGTTGGGTGGGTTCTGCACGACCATCGCTGCTCCACCACTGTAAATGGTCACCATACCATCATGAACTGCCGCGAACGTGGGCTGGGCAGGCTGGGCTTCAACCGTCATCGAAAAAAGTAGAATCACCAGGAAAAAGACGATTCCCTTATTGAAAGTTGCCATTACAAGCTCCTTTTGAACTCAAACTGACTTCCCCACAACCACCCTAAACAATAACCAGCGATAACACTAGAACTAAAAGTACCTGCTTTTCCTGAGGAATGTCAGCAGAGATGTTAGCTCACCAACGTCAGCAATTTGACGACGGCGAACAAACCAAAAGCTGCATGTGTGATGATGGCCGCCCGCGTCGAGCCGGTGTACAAACGGATCGCGCCGAAAATCAGTCCAGCTAACAAAGGTGCTATCAAGCCATACCATAGGCCGGGAAAGTCGGTACTTACCGGGGGGTATACCGCGTAATGGAATGCGGCATAAATCACGGCACTCAAAAGAAACCCTGGCCATGCACCCAGTACAGCTCGCAGCGAAGGCAGGGCTATGCCTTGGAATACTAGTCCATCTGCCAGCGGTTGGAGCAGCCCCATAAACAGCAGCGCTACTAGCCAACCGCCAATACCCGGCGCTTGACCATAGTATTGGCTGTAAAAAGCCAACCGATAAAGTTCGGGTTCAGGAACAATTTGCTGCGTCACTGCGCGCCCGACCACATCCAGTGAGACCGCCAGACCAATCCCTACCAGTAAATACCAGAAAGTGTTTTGACCAGACGGCTCAACTCCCGTTTCCCCTAGCCGCAGGGCTGCCCACTGCTCTGGCTTGCCGCGCGCAAACCGCACGAAAACAATGACCAGCGCCGCAGCCACAGCCCACGCGAACAAATTTAGGGCTGGATGGCGTTCTTCGACCAATACTGTCGCTGCCGTGAAGCCAATCAAAGTGGCAGCGAAGCTTGCTATCACCGCGCCTGCGGCCCCCCACAGCGACCACGGTGGAACAGAGTCAAGGTTGCGGATACGCTCAAATAACCTAGAAATCATACTGCTTCCAATCTACTCGCAAAGGTTAGAATTTTGTTACTTGCACACTAAAAAGAAGTAAGCTAATTTTGTAATCGTTTACAAATGTAAACGATTACAAAGTATTTCTGCATTTCAGGGAGGTCTTTTGCTATGCGTAAATTATTAGTTTTGGTTGCAGTTCTTTCACTGGTTTTGGGTGCGGCAGTGGTTTCCGCCCAAAGCCCGGCTGAACTGACCATTGCCACAGTCAACAATCCGGACATGGTGGTAATGCAAAGCTTCACCGACACATTCCAGGAAGCATATCCGAATATTAAGTTGAATTGGGTCGTCCTTCCAGAAAATGAACTGCGTGACAAGGTAACCACGGATGTAGCCACCAGTTCAAGCACCTTCGACATTGTAACAGTCGGCATGTTTGAAGTACCGATTTGGGCACAGAATGGTTGGCTGAATTCGATCACAGATTTGGCTGCCCAGTACCCAGACAACGTACAAGCGAATTACAATTTTGACGATCTTCTTCCGGGCGTTGTAGCTGGTTTGTCATACGACGGCAAATTGTACTCTGCTCCCTTCTACGGCGAGTCTAGCATGTTGTTCTACAACAAAGCAATGTTCGCCGAAGCGGGACTTGAAATGCCAGAACAACCCACTTGGGAACAAGTACGGGAATTTGCCTGCAAGCTGCATGACCCTGCTAATGGCCGTTACGGTATCGCACTGCGTGGCCTACCCGGTTGGGGCGAAATCATGGCTCCTCTGACCACCGTCGTCAATACCTATGGTGGCCGCTGGTTTGACGAAAATTGGGAACCCCAACTCACCTCTCCTGAATGGAACGAAGCTGTGAGCTTCTATGTCAAACTCATCCAGGATTGCGGCGAACCCGGTGCAACCGGCACAGGATTCACGGAAGCCCTAACATTGATGTCACAGGGTCAGGCTGCGATGTGGGTTGATGCAACGGTAGCCGCCGGCTTCCTGTCGAACCCCGAACAATCCAAGATTGTTGATGATGTCGGTTTTGCACCGTCCCCAGTTGGCCCGGTTGCGAAGGGTAACCATTGGCTGTGGGCATGGTCGCTGGGAATCCCCACTACCACGCAGCACGCCGCCGAAGCCCTCCAATTTGTAACATGGGCCACCAGCCAAGATTACATCAACATGGTTGGTGAAAAGAACGGTTGGGCAACCATTCCACCCGGCACGCGCGTTTCAACGTATGAGAACGAGAACTATCTGGCAGCAGCGCCATTCGCGCCCGTCGTTCTCGGCCTGATGGAAACTGCCGATCCCACAGACTCAACCCGTGATCCTGTTCCGTATGTTGGTGTTCAGTTCGTAGGTATTCCAGAGTTTCAAGGTATTGGCACTGACGTTTCGCAACTCATTGCCGAAGCACTAGCTGGCGACACAACCGTAGAAGAAGCCTTGACTAAAGCGAACGAAGTAGCCCGCAAGGCGATGGTAGAAGCAGGGTATATTCAGTAGGTTACGAATCGGCATTAAAAGGGGGCGGTACTGAACCGCCCCTCCCTATCGCACGCACGGAAATTATTCCTTGATATTCATGTATTCAGGAAAAGAACAAACCCGTGTCGCCAACGCTCACTTAATTTCATAGGAGAGAGGCTGTGGCACAAACACAAACTATTGATATAAAAGCTTCGAAAACTTCCGAAAATACTTTTGCTTTACGCCGGTTTTTACCCACGCCAGCAATTCTGTTCATGATCGTAGTCACCCAAGTTCCGCTGTTGCTCACGCTGCGCTACAGTCTTGAACGCTGGAATTTGTTGCGACCGGAACGGCGGGGTTTTGTGGGACTTGCTAATTTCCCCAAACTGATTGCAGAAAGTGATTTTTGGGTCATCATCGGTAATACACTAGTGCTGACGCTGAGCGTGGTTATCATCTCATTGGTACTGGGCATGATCCTCGCGCTGCTGCTAAACCGTGAATTTTTCGCGCGTGGCCTCGTCCGAACACTACTGATAACACCTTTTTTGTTGATGCCAACGGTTTCCGCAGTCTTGTGGAAGAACGTGTTGTTTAATCCCGCATTCGGATTGCTTGCAGCAATCTTTGCTATGCTTGGACTGCCTCGCCCGGATATGCTAGCCGATTATCCGATGCTCTCCGTCATTCTGATCGTCGTGTGGCAGTGGACACCGTTTATGATGCTGATCTTGCTCGCGGGATTGCAATCGCTAGACCATGAGCAAATTGAAGCGGCACAAATTGATGGCGGCGGCGCACCAGTACTGTTCCAGTATGTGGTCTTGCCTCATCTCCGCCGCTATATCGAACTCGCCATCTTGCTCGAAACACTGTTCATTCTGAGCGTTTTCGGCGAGATATTTGTGACGACATCCGGTGGCCCCGGCATTCAGACTACCAATTTGTCATATGACATCTACCAAGAGGCTTTCCAACGCTGGAACATTGGTGACGCCAGTGCGCTGGGTGTCTATGCCATCATCCTTGCCAATATCATCGTACTGCTGTTTGTACGTGTTCTGCGGCGCGACCAGAAACCGGGAGGTGCGGCATGAAAACAGCCAGATGGCAAAGTATAAGTTTAACGACCTTGACCTATATTTTGGCGATCCTTATCTTCTTCCCTATTCTGTGGATGGTCATGACCTCGTTCAAGACAGAAGCGGATGCATTTGCCTTCCCACCGACGCTGGTCTTTGCGCCGACGCTCGATAACTGGAATATTGCCCTGTTCGAGTCACCCTTTTTCAAGCATTTAGGGAACACACTCATCATCAGCGGCCTGTCTACCTTAGCGGCGCTGGCGCTGGGTATCCCGGCAGCTTATGCGCTGGCCTATTATCCGACCAAGCGCAGCGACTTCACCATGAGTTGGTTGATCTCGACCCGCATGCTTCCGCCGGTGGGCATTATCATCCCCCTATTTGTGATCTTTCGTGATCTTGGCCTGCGCGACACTCACTTGAGTCTCATCATCATGTATACCGCGATGAACTTGCCACTGGTCATTTGGATGATGCGCTCCTTCTTTTTGGATGTGCCCTACGACATACTGGAAGCTGGACGCATTGATGGGGTGAGCTTGTGGCAAGAATTCCGGTTGGTGGTCATTCCGCTGGTCACACCCGGTTTGTTTTCCACGGCGCTCCTGTGCATGATTTTCGCATGGAATGAATTCTTTCTGGCCTTCAACTTGACCGTCACACAAGCAGCGCCACTCTCGGTTTACATTTCGTCCTTCAAAACGGCTGAGGGGTTGTTCTGGGCCAAGATGTCTGCTGGCGCAACGGTGGCAGTGCTGCCGGTAGTGATCGCCGGATGGTTCGCACAGCGTTTGTTGGTACGCGGATTAACGATGGGCGCAGTCAAATGAAAACAGAAGCCATATAATAGAGGCTTACATTCGTCTCTTATATATGTGAGAACTACGATGGTCGATCCAAAGGCAAATTCATCGCCGACGATTAAAGAGGTTGCCAAAGCGGCTGGGGTGTCCACTGCTACTGTGTCACGAGTTATGAACGGCGCGGATGGCGTGAGCAGCAAACTAGAGAAGAAAGTACACGCTGCTATGGAGAAGCTGCATTACCATCCCAGCACCATAGCACGCAGTTTCAAGAAGCAGGAGACGCGCCTAATAGGCGTTATGCTCCCCTTGTTGGATCACCCGTTTTACAGCCGCATGGCAACGGCCATCGAAAAGAAATTGTTCACCAGCAATTACCGCGCCATCATCTGCAATTCAGAAGAAAGTGAAGAGCGTGAACAAGCCTACATAGAGATGCTCTTGCGCCAACGTGTGGACGGCATCATCATCAACTCTGCCGCCAAAAACACGGCTTATATGCAAGAGCTGCAAAATCTGAAGATCCCGTATGTTTTGATTGATCGTATCTTACCCGAAATTGAGTGTGATAAGGTATTCTGCGACAATTCAAATGGTGGCTATCTGGGGATGCAGCATCTCATCCAACTGGGACATCGTCATATCGCTGTTGTAGCTGCTCCCACTTTCACCGAGCCGATCATCCGCCGCATACGTGGAACGCGCGAAGCTCTGGCTGATTTTGGCATTCAGGATGATCCAAACTTACTGGTTACTGGTGATACGCAGTTGTTCGATATGGGTTATGAAGCAGCCTGCCATCTGCTCGACATGAATCCGCGTCCCACCGCCATTTTTGCACTCACTGATGTGACGGCAGTCGGGGTGATGCACGCGGTAGCTGAAAGAGGGCTTAAGATTCCAGATGATCTTTCGGTTTTGGGCTATGATGATGTACCTGTTGCATCGTATACCATCCCGCCTCTAACCACTGTGGCCCAGCCTATCGTGGAAATGGGCGAAGAAGCGGTTGATTTGTTATTCAGGCAAATTGAAAATCCGCATTTACCGAACGAAAAGGCTGTTTTGCAGCCACATCTGGTCATCCGTTCGTCAACCGCGCCACCAGCTAATCGTAACCATGATTGAAGAAGCGAAAATTGATGTATGCAATTGAGAGGATAATGTTGTGAAAGCGGCGCAAATTCTAAAACCGGGTTATACCCGTGTGACAACTGTTCCCGAACCTGAAGTTGGGCCTGATGATGTGTTGATCCGGGTTCGCGCAGGCGGCATCTGTGGGACAGATATTCACATCTTTAAGGGCGAGTACGAGGCCATTTATCCACTAATCCCCGGCCACGAGTTCAGCGGCGAGGTGACTGCCGTTGGCGCTAATGTGACCCGTTTCGCCGTGGGCGACCGGGTGACGGCTGATCCCAACATTCCCTGTAATCGTTGCAGCTTTTGCCAGCGCAACGAACCGAACCAGTGCCGCACGTTGAAGGCCGTTGGCGTGACCCGCGACGGCGCATTTGCCGAATACGTTTCTGTCCACGAAGGCAATGTATTCCCGATTGGCGATATGTCGTTCAAAGCAGCAGCCTTGATCGAGCCGCTGGCCTGTGTCGTTTGGGGGCTTAAGCGGGTTGAAATCCAACCCGGCGATAGTGTACTGGTATTCGGTGCGGGGCCGATGGGCTGTTTACTGGCGCAGGCTGCGCGGCATGCGGGTGCGGCCCGTGTGGTGATTACCGATGTGGTTCGCAGCCGTCTGAACTTGGCGGCCAGTTTGGGCGTGACGGACGTTGTGGTTGCCGATCAGAACCAGCAGCGAAACTTGATGGCACTAGAGCCAGATGGCTATGATGTGGTGGCGGATGTCACGGGTGTCCCGGCAGTTATCGAACAGTCAATGATCTATGTACGACCGCGTGGAAAAATCTGGGTGTTTGGTGTTGCTCCGGCAGAGAGCCGCATTAGCCTAGACCCGTATGAAATTTTCCGCAAAGACATTTCGATAATCGGAAGCTTTGCTGTCAATCGCACCTTTCCGCAAAGTATCGCCTTGATTCAGAACGGGGCCATTCAGGTTGAACCGCTCGTATCACATTTGCTTCCACTTGATGAATTCCAACGGGGCTTCGATCTGGCACAGACGGACCCGAAGCGTATGAAAATCCAGTTCGAAATTTGACGGGATATGCTGATGTGCGAGGCGCTGCTGGGCTCACTCTAGCAGCAGCGCCATCACATAATTATCGAGATATTGCCCATCTTTGAGCAGTGCCCGTTTTTTGCAACCTTCTATCTCAAAGCCGGTCTTCTCGTACACATGCACAGCGCGCTCATTGTTGGTGTTCACTTCCAACTCGATGCGGGTGATAATGCCGGTTTCTCGTGCCCAGTCAACGATATACTTCATCATAGCTGTGCCGACGCCCTTGTTGCGCCAGTCCTTATCAATGCCGATGCCGAGCGAACCTGTGTGGCGCATGGCGCGGCGTTTGCCACCCATAAATCCCGCCACACCAATTACGTGGTTGTCCGGTGTTACCGCCACAACCAAGATGGAATTGTCAGATGTTTCTAGTTCTTGGAGTGTAGTGCGTTCTTCCTCAACACTCATGACTTCATCTAGCCCGCTGCGGACAATGCCGTTATTCGGCTCAATAGACAGCCGCCGCATGTGCTCTACCATCTGCTCTGCATCGTCCAATAGCGCCCGCCGAACGAAAAATCCAGCCATAATCCCCCAACCTGACTATTTTACGCCGGGGAATTGTAATAGTACTTTCGTCCTAATGCCATTGCAGATTAGGCATAGCAGATGTTTTGCTTCACGCGATTGGGAGCTTGTCCTTAGCTGAATTTCCACACGGGAATCAAAGGAGTACACCAATATTTTTGCGTAGTAAACTTGGTGTGAATCCGATTCCATAACCTTGAAGCGGAACGAAGGAAGGGCGAGAAATATCTCGCCCGTGATTCTTAGCCGCCCGGCGTAGCGGGTACACCCACTGGCGCGACGCCCACCGGTTGGAATGTACCCGGCAGCGGCGTGGTGAGAAAAGCCTGTGTGGCTTGCAATGTGCAGGCTGTTTGTGCCGCGTCGCGCTTGGCGATGATCGTCACATCATCCTGTACGGCCAGCGCATTCTGGTACTGTCCGACTGCGCTGCACGGCTGTGCCGCGCCCACCAATGTATCGCCATAGTTGATATATTCGTTAATCAATCGCTGGCGCACATCGCGGTAGCCCGGGGTTTGATTGTATAGCTCCGTCAGTTTGCGAATACTGCGGTTGAAATCTATGCCTGTGGCATTGACCGCATCCAAATACAAACTGGCAATCTGACTTTCATATTCGACTTCACTCACATCTCCGAATTGGCGTGCCCGGTCAGTGAGCTGGTTGGCCTCTGCCAATCCACTTGGGTCAGGGCTGCGGTACAAGGCCAGCGCCTTTTTGGTGAGTGCATTCAGCATTGCCTGCCGCACCGCAGTGGTCTGGAAATCGGGATCTAGCCCCATGATGGCATCCAGCAAATCAATTGCTGCATCCCAATCAGCTACTGCGCCTGCACTCTGGGCTTGCTGGAACAACGCGCTCAATTCCGGAGTGGCGCTGCCCGCCGGAATTAAGGGTTCAGGTGTAGCGGTAGCGGCCAGCGGCAGTGGGGTGCTGGTGGGGAGCGGCGTAGAAGATGGTAGACCGTTTTCATATACGGCGGTCGCTGTCTGTACCAGCGCATCTATGCCCTGCACACCGGGGGTCAACGTGAGCAAATATTCCAGCCGCTTGCTCAGCAAGAACTGATTATTACTACTGACATCAGTGGGAATACGCAGCAGTTGGTCGGCGATCACGGCATTCTGGGTGGCGGTGGCGTTAGTTTGTGCCACGCGCTGCCCAGTCGTCCATCCAGCAAAGGCCGCCAGCGCCACGATCAAGCCCGCAAACCCGATCACCATTAACCCGACTAAGCCGTAGACCAAACAACCAGAACGGGCGCGCGGCGGTTGCTCGTAGGGATTCACATCCGGCTCGACGGTTGGCGGCACTTTGAAGGGTGAACGAGGCTGGGTATCAGAAGGGGAAGTCATTCTGGCGTTAGTCTCCAAACAGAAATACAAACACTGCCTGCCTATTACGCAAACGCGGGCATTATAGCGGAGTGACAGGGAACGAGTCTAGCGACGGTTGCCCTACGGAGATGGTTAGTGGTCAGTAAAAGCAGGCAAAAAAACGGGATACACCCTAGGGCGCATCCCGTTGGTTCAGCACTATAACGTCGTCTAATTACGGCTTGTGCGCGGTGATGCGGGCGCTGTAGATGCGCGGCATTCCGTTCTGACGTTCCACAATACCCTCGGCGCTGCTCTTATCTACAACTTGAATGTTGGTAAAGCCTGCTTTACGCAGCATCCCCGTGTATTCGCTCACGTCAATCGCGCCCGTCACACACTCTGCCCACTTGGCCGCGTCGGCCCGCATTTCCTCGCTGAATGCCCCTTCGGTCACGATATCACTAACTGAGACGCGTCCGCCCGGTCTGAGGACACGGAAAGCCTCGCTGAACACGGCGCGTTTATCCGGCGAGAGGTTAATCACGCAGTTGGAGAGAATGACATCCACGCTGTCATCCGTTACGGGCAGCGCCTCGATTTGCCCGCGCCGGAATTCCACATTGTCCACACCCATCTTAACCTTGTTGCTGTTTGCCTTCATGAGCATGGCAGGTGTCATATCCACCCCGATTACGTAGCCACTTTCACCAACCTGACGCGCCGCCAGAAAGCAGTCAATACCCCCGCCGCTGCCGAGATCAAGCACCGTTTCGCCGGGTTTCAGGCTGGCGATGCTTACCGGGTCGCCACAGCCGAGCGAAATGTTGGTAACATCAGGAGGTAAACCTTTCAAAAGAGCGGTGTCATAAAGCTGCACATTGCAAGCACAGTCAGATTCCTCCGGGCTGCAACAGGAATTCGATTGTCCGCTGGCAATTGCCCCATAACGTTTTTTAACCACATCGTGAATAGCATTCAGTTCGGCCATGATACTTTCCTTTTTATATTGATGGTTGTCAATATTTTTCGTTGAAATAAAAGGGCTTTAGCTCACCCTACATCAATTATATTGATAATTATCAATATGTCAAATCAACCAACAAGTTGGTATCGTTCCACAATACAGACATCAACCGCGGTCAGCGCAATAAAGGGTCAGCTTTTCATACTCCATTACAAAAACAGATGAACCCGTGTAAAACCAGCGCGCCTTGAAATCATCAAACATGGTTGAGTCGCCCGTAACGAAGGGCGAATAAATAGCATAGGTGTTGGTGGAAAAATCAAACTTGATGTACAGCGCACCATCATGTTGTAGTAGGGTTTCGGGTATTGCAGCCCGATCAACCAGCGTATCCACATCAACCGGATACAAAATAGAGTCGTTGTCCAGCCAGATGACAGGCAGGTTCACTGCACCGTTATCGGGCAGATCAATTGTGGTGTTACTTTCTAAATTGACGACAACACTGCCAGCGGCGTGTTCACCGGAACTTAGGCGCTCAAAAGCGATTTTGCCGCCATCGGGACTGACAGAGGGCATGGCGAGCATATCCGGCGTAAGGGATAACCCCGCTTCTGCCAGCACGTTAGCGGCACATGCGCCATCCTTACAGAATTCAACGGTGTAGGCTCCTCCACTGAATCCATCTTCTGGCAAGAAAGTCAGATAGATGCGTCCGTTGGCTGCCCAATCTATGGATTGTAGATTGTAGGCCAGCACCTCGCCCAATACTATCGGATCAGTGCCATCGGCATTCGCAATAAAGGCTTGGGAGCGCAGGCAGGCATGGGCGCAGTCTTGAATGGGCGGCTGGGGAACAAAGTACAGAAATTGGCTGCCGTCGGGGGAGACAGAAATGGGTTGGTAAAGGCTTTCAGCGCCGTACACGATATCTGTAATGCCCAGCTTGGCGGCTACTTCCGGCATGAGAATGTTGGCATAGGGATTTTCGATGGAAGCAAGTTCGCCTGTCTGGATATTGAGTGTGTAGTAATCCAGCAGGACGGGATGTTTGGCCGGTTCAGCAGGCGAAACAGCAAAGCGGAACACGAGTTCAGCGGGTAGATATTCAGTACTGAGAATGCTGCCGAGTGTATCCGGCGGAAAAAAGGTGCGACCATTTTCAACGGAAGGTACGCTGCAAAATGTTACGCCCCTTATCCAGTAAGAAAACCCGTCACCATCAGTAACCGCCATATGGTCGTAAGAGGCGTCAACAGCGGTGGTCGCTTCAACTGTGTACCAATTGCGCCCTTCAGCACAGGAATAATCGCCGGCGAGGGTGATGGTCGTACCAATTGGAATGAAGCCAACAGGCGCTTCGGCCAATCTTGGACGACTGCGGTAAGGTAGTCCGCCCGCATCAAGCGAGCCAATAACTTCAACGCGCTGCCCGGGCAGGACGATGGGTTTAGGGCAGCTTTCTGCCTGCGCCGCAGCAGTACCGCTCCAATACACAGCAGCAACAATGAGTAGTGGCAGCATGAGCCAGCGGCGTTTCATGTAAGCCTCCCTGAAACAAAGCGGGACGACACATTGGTCGTCCCCACAAATAATCAGTGTACCGACAATTACCCTGTAGACGTTCCGCCTGCCTGCTGCGGAGGTGCACCATATTCGCCTGAGCTGAAAACATAGACGTAATTGACGATGTCGCCGTTGGGATTGGGCGTGCCCTGCTGCGTCCAGTCAAACAACCACTTGGCATCGCTGATGCTGAGGTTGACACAGCCGTGACTGCGGCGGTAGCCAAACAGGTCATGCCAGTAGGTTCCGTGCAAGCTCATTGAACCATTGAAGTACATCACCCACGGCACAGTTTGCAGGTCGTAGGCGCTGGGTGCGCCGACTGCGCCGGACATGGGGTCGGTGGGCATGCGCGCCCAGACGGTGAATAAACCTTCTTCTGTGTCGAAGTTATCCAAGCCGCTGGCGACCAGCGTGGCGAACACCGGCTTATCATCTTTGTAGGCCACCAAGGTCTGTTCGTACAGGTCAACCGCGACCCAGTGACCACTGACCGGCTGCTGGTTGTCATCGGTGGGACGGGGCGCGGGCTGGACTTTGGCAACAAAGGTTTGCTTTAGCCACTGGTTCGGGCCGATCATGTACCAGCGCCAGCCTTCGCTGTCGGTGGCTTCGGCGTAGATATTGACCATATCGTAGCGGCGGGTCAAGTAACCGCTTTCCGCGACGCCCTTGCCGCCGGGGGTGAGCGAGGCGTAAATACCAGTGGTATCCAGCACCCACGCAAAGGGCTGATTCCAATCTTCGGGCAGCTTCACACCGGTGAAAATGGACGGTTCAACATACTTGGTGTTTTGTTTAGAAACCCACAAGCCGCCCTGAATTTGCAGCCAGTCCGGGTTATCAGAATTGATGACCGTGACAAAGTTGAAACCAGCGGGAATCTGGTCAACAATATTACCGCCGGGCGCATCGTACTTGTTGACGGCGTCCGGGCCGACCTTCCAGAACGAATACGTCCCGAGGGTATTGCCATCCACCGGCACGCGGTCCAGCTTGGGCTTGGGCTGGCTGGCGATGAGCGTAAGGCAGGCATCGCTGGTGGCTTCTCCGGCATGGTAGGCGCACACCTCCGGCTCGAACACCGGGCTGGCAACATCTTGAGCTAAAGCAGAGCCGGACAGCGCCAGCAAGGTTATTAGAACGATAAGCAAACGGTTTCTCAAGTCAGCATCTCCACAGGGTAACTTTCTTCTCGAAAGAATAATACCACAAGAGCCTGCGCCATTAAGGGATGGAAAGCTGACGTTTACCCAACGATAAAGAAGTAGATGAAGACTTACGGCGCGAAAAGAGACTCTAGGGTGAATTTGTGGCTACTGGCAAAACTGCCACTGTGCGGCTGGTAGCGCGGGATTTACGCGAGCAGATGGGGCAAAATGGCAGTGGTTGGCAGTAGATAACCTCGATTTGGCAGTGTTTCCCACCATAGAGTAAGACCAATCGTTCAATGAACGCGCGGCAGGTGTGCGTTCGCAGAGAAAGGTCTTACCTATGGCAACGCAATCTATTTCATCCAACACACAGATGGCGCGGCTAGCATCACAGGCCGATGGCCTGTTGTGCGCCATCAGCGGGGCGGTCTTTGCGCTTGGCGCAGGGGCCGTCAGCACCTTCGCAGGCATCGAATCCTCCGCTTTTCTGCTCATCCTCGGCGTTGGACTGCTGGTTTACGGGTTAGGTATCCTGTATATCGCCAATAAGACTGCTATTGACCGCCGCCTGCCGCTGGCACTGCTGTTGGGCAACATAGCATGGATAGTCGCTAGTCTGTTGTTTCTAGCAGCCGATCCTTTCAACATGACCACGGAAGGACGCTGGCTGACACTCATTCTGGCCGATGTTGTTGGCGTGATGGCGATCTGGCAGTTTGTGGCGTTGCGCCGGATGCGGAGGTAAGGCGTGTATACCTTTCAGGCTAGGCGTACCCTGCACGCTCCCGCCGAAGTGGTGTGGGATGTGATTTCTGACCACACCCTGTTCGGTCAGGTTGCCCCTAATTTACGTCAAGTGGTGGTACTGGATGGCGCAGGGGAAGGCATGAGCCGCCAATGTACAGGCAGCGACGGCACGAATTGGACAGAAACCTGTACGCTGTGGCAGCCGCACGAAGCCTATGTGTTTGAGGTCATATCCAGCGATCCGGCATATCCCCTCCGCAAAATGACGGGCACATTCACTATGAACGAGCTGTCATCCAGTGTGGATATCGGCATGCGTTTCGATTATGAATTGAAGTTTAACCCGCCGCTGCTGGGCTGGCTGATGAACAAGTTCGCCGCCCGTTCGTCAATCGCCTTGACTGAAGCCATTTTTGACGGCTGGGAAGCGGCCATCGCCGCGCGTACTCGACAGCGGGCAGCGTAAGCACGGGAGAATCATGCGAACGTATAAGTAGATATGCAGCGGCACATATCTACTTGATTTTACCGCGCCAGAAAGTTAGCACATACGCCAATGATTTCCGGCAATACGGAAAGCGAACCGCGCCAGTCGCTGGGCACTTCTAAACCGTGATTCAAACCCTCAAATACCCGCCACTTGATGGTGGGATGATGTTCAAATCCCGCTACCTCGTCTGCTGAATATAGTGGGTCAGCTGTGCCAATAACTGCCAGCGTGTGAATATCGCCCAAGCCCTGCACTGCCCCGCCAATTGGCGTGAGGAGCAGCAAGCGCATCTCAACATTCGACATACTACGAGCCAGTTCGGCGGCTAATGGGCTTCCTAATGATTTCCCTGCTATCGCCACCCGCTTGTAGCTGTCCATATTCACCTGAGTCAATACCCCCATAACGTCATCCATGAGGAATCCACTTTGAGTCGCTTCAAAATCCTTGTGCCCGGCCTGAAAACCATATTCAATGCTCAGTACATCATAGCCCAATTGCAGGGCTGCTTCGCGCAGATGATAGAGCGCCGGAAAATCAAAGGTGTAGGCCCGTCCCGGCAGGACAACTAGCAATTTATCCGAGAGTGGATCGTGTTGTAGAAATAAGTTATGCGTAATTGAACCAAAGGCTGACTCAAAGGTGATGGTGCTCACTTGATAATTCATGCCCGCCTCCCGCCTACTCATTTGCCTTTATTGTAGGGCACTTGAGCGAACGGCAAGCAGGCCAATCGCCAGCTAAAAGGGGTGATGAAATTCCTGCCAGAACCTAGTTAGCCATCCACAATTGGTAAAATTGAAGACCATAGAATGTGTGAAGTATCAGTACGCCGAGGAGCAGCAATATTCGAGGGGAAAGCCGACGATTCACCAAGTCGCTACGATGGTGTTTGATGACAAACAGCAAAGAGGCTACAAAGAGCAGTAAGAGGGTAATTTCCCCGCTCCAAATAAAATTGCCGTAAAACGGATTCAGAACTTCAGCAAGTAAATAGGTATAAAATGCCCCGGCGGCAAAGACCAACCATGCCACCTGAAGCATCGTATCGCGTAGAGCCGGGCGGAAATACAACATCAACACGCATAACGGAAAGGCAATAGACCCGATAAACTTCAAAAATATCAGATCATCTGGCGACATAAATATCATAACCGCGAAGGGCGCGAATAAGATGCCGCCCATACCTGTTCCCCTCACGCTGATTAATTGCCAGCCAATAACGACCATTATCGGAACGACGACCCCGATAATCAGTAAGCCGAAGTGAACAGGTCGCCGCAGGATAATGCGTATCATGACATACAAGCCGAGAGCCGGAATAAGCGCAATTGAATAGTTGGGTTTTGCCATCGTTGCTGCGACTGACAGGAAGGCACACAGGAATAGGCGTGATTTACTGACCGAACTTCCGTCAAAAATGTGTAAAACTTGTAAGAACAATAGAAGTGCCAGCGGCTTTAACAAGACGATGGTTGGGTTGTGATAAACATTGATAGGCACAAAACCCGCATAGTGGTCATAAACGGCACTGCTTGAATCTAAGCGTAATGGGTCAGCCACCATGAGCAGCATCGTCAAGACGAGCGTAGCAGCCCCCCTAACTGCTGGAGACAATTCTTTCATTGCACCATATATTTGGCTGAAAAGAATCATAGCCAGCCCCAGATAGCAGCCCAAGCCGACGCCTAAAGCGATTTGGTTAAAAGTTGCTGCGGGGAAGAAAAAGTGAGAGAGACGCAGTAATCCCTGATAGAGGAAATGGGGCAATGGGGTTTCGAGATAGCCATTTTCATCCCAAAACTGCGCCCAGCGGATGTGAGTAGGATAATCATAGGTTTCTGGCCCTGTAATGGCTTTTACAAGTACCGGCTCAAACACAATAACTACGAGAATGGTCGTCAGGACGATCCATACTGCTATTTGAAAGAACTTCGCCGTTTCTGTGTCGCGGGTTGGGACAGCAACTTGTACGCTATTTGCGCCAGCCATGAAGGAATACTCTTTCTAATTATTGATTAACAGATTGCCCACACTGTGAACTTTGATTTAGATACAACTTACCTGTTGGAGCGTCTGCCAACCATTTGAGTTGCGGCGCATCCGAACGCTGCGTGACTTGCTGGTAAGATGCATCATCCAGCAGCAAATACTGAGACTTAAATGTTAAACGTGGATCGGCCGGATCAACGAAAAATGTGAGACCAAAACCGGGGGGAGCCCCGGCGATATTAGTTTCATACAGTTCGACCTGAAACAATAACGTGTTACACCAAGCATTTGCAGCGTCTGGTCGATAGATCATCGTACGCGCAGCAATGTTTTCGAACTCGATATAATCGCTGTGGTCAGGATTGTATTTCGGTTTAAGGTAGGAAAAATAATCCGATAATAGAACACTTGAAAACAGCAAACTGCTCACGATAATCAACACTACCCCCGCATATTGGCGTCGGGCAATCAGCAGTAGTAATGTAAGCATTAGGTGAGTGGCCACAACCCGGTAATCGCCGCCAGTTCCCGTCACATATAGAGCACAAGACGCCACCAGAACGCCTATCAAGTTATACAAGTGGAAAAGTGAGTCAGTACGCCAACCAGCACGCTTCGGGTAACGATAACTCATAAAAAGGGTGGCGAATAACAGAATCGCTAGAACGACTACCTGAACACTTTGCACATAATCCGCTGGCGTTTTCAAATGCGAATAGAACCAGTTAGCCACATTGGCCCCAAAATAGATCAATAAATTTTGCAGACCGCCTCCAAAAGAGGTTTTAAATTCACCCAGCACGTTGAATACTGAGTGATTGGTGGGCGCAACCGTAAAATTCGAAAATGTCACAATCGCTGCCGTTAACACAAGACTCAATACGACGTAAAGTCCTTTGCAGAGCATTAACCTTCTACCTGTGAGGAACAGGTAAGGGATAAACAAAATAGCCCATGACAGGCGCAAGACGCCGGCAATCGTGATCAAAACGATGCCGCCAATCCACCACCGATAGGTTATTTGATTTCTAACCTGTAGCGCCTGGTAGAATATCGCTGCTATTAAGATAGCAATGGTCTGCTGGAACGGTTCTTGCATTCCTGTGAACAAGAACATCAATAACCCGCCAAATGTTCCCAGCATCAGGCCTGTGACTACTAGCTGACGGTTGTCCATCCCAACCGCCCAACAAAAAAACATTAAAGCCAGCGTCACAAAGAGGCAGTTGAGGATAATCATGGAAAGAAAGTTCCAGCCAATGACACGCGCCAGTAAGCCATAGATCATTGGATACCAGGGACCGTAGGCAAAAAAGTGGGTGAATTCTGCTGGAGGAGGTAATTCAAGGTAGCTGTAATATCCGCCGCTAAACCCTACCTCCTTGAAAGTCAAAATTTGACGCCAGTAGCTGATTTCATCATTAAAATTGGGCGCAAAGTCGGTGATGTGGTAATGACTGCTTACGAGTACGATTGACACGATAACAGGTGTCAGGCACACCACCAATAGCAGTAACCAGTGAGCGACTCGAGCGCGGGAAACTGTAGGAACAGAAGTGGGAGCGCTGCTATAGGAATTGGTCGTCGTTTGTGGTAGGGAAGTCATGATTTGAACGCTCTCAATCACGAAACGTTTGAGCTGCAATTCTCGTTCCGCGTAATAGTGTGACAATTGTCTCGTTTAGAAATAGATAGCGGGATTTGAAGGGAAAATCCGAGTAAACACAGGGTCAAATAAACGAATCCTCGTTCCAGCTATCACTGCAGATAGCCTAAGTTCCACTACTCTCTTACCACAAATAGCCGTTAATCCCACCCGAACCTGTTGACTTGGACATTACACGACATGCTATTTATTAGTTTCTTTATTTTACATGTGGATGTATATCCCTGAACGTAAAGACTAGTTGGCGCGGTCAATCAAACTCAGTAGGCATTGCGGATGACGGTGAAACGCGAAGGAGTGCAGTCGTCAACCATTGAGATTTTCCGAAAATTTCCTAAATTAGCAAACCTCAACGCATTTCTTGACGCTTTCAACACTCTAATCTTATTTAGTTCTTAATTCCGCAACAATTTTATCTACGGAGCATTTGCATGTCCCGACATATTCGCCAACCTTTATCGATCTTGTTTGTGTTTATCGTTTTTTTGAGTATCAGTAGCGTGGCCTTCGCCTAAAGCACAGTAACGTTCTCTAATCCGGGCAATATCGCTATACCTAACTCTGGCCCTGCCAATCCCTATCCATCCACCATTGCTGTTTCCGGCGTTAATAGCACGGTGCTGGATGTCAATGTAAGTATCAATGGCTACAGTCACACATTTCCTGACGATGTAGATGTCCTGCTAGTTGGGCCAATTGGTCAAACATTACTGTTGATGTCAGATACTGGTGGTGCCACCGACATCGTGAATGTCAATCTCACATTCGACGATGAAGCAGCAGGCTCTTTACCTTATACTACGCAAATCACCTCTGGCACTTACCGCCCAACGAATATCGGCGCGGGTGATGCTTTTCCTGCTCCAGCTCCCGGCGGAGCATACGGTACGACACTGTCAGTTTTTGACGCCCTCAATGCCAATGGCAGTTGGGTGTTATATGTGAATGATGATCTGGCAGGCGATGTCGGCAGTTTTTCAAGCGGGTGGAGCATCACCTTCACTTATCAGGGTGTGACCATCACCGTGCCGGTGAAGATTATTACCACCACCACGCCCAAGTTCAATGACGGACGCATCAACAACAATACTTATGCCAAAGACCTCGGCGCACCGGTCGGCATTTGGTGCGACGAACAGAATGGCATCACTGTTTTGTTCACAGAAGGTGACCGAGTCGGTACATTGGCGGTCAACATTCCCGCCTCCAAGATCGAAAGTGTGGGTGTTCCCAGCAACAGCAATGCTAAGTTGGGCGAGGCGAACGGTGTGCTCGTTTCCCGCCTGACCACCGGCGAGTATCAGGTGAATGCCTCCTATTTGGCCGACGGCAAGGCTTATGTGGTGGCATGGGTCGGCTCACCAACCTTCAAGGCTAAACAACAACCTATAGTCTATCGTCACTAATAATGCGGGCGGGTTCGAAACCCGCTCTTTTTATTTTAGGGTGGGCTAGTCAAACTCAGTCGGCCATTCCGGATGGCGGTGATGTTCGAAGAAACGCAGCAGTTGTTTAAGCGTCACCCGCCCAACTGACAAATCAAGACCGCTGAGTTCGGACTCCACGTACCAACCCGTTTCTTCTGTTTCAACATTGGCGATCAAGTTTTGCTCCTCACTCACCAATTCACACAGGAAGAATGCTTTATAGATATGGAACGCATAGTAGGGATGCCCCTGCTTGCTGCGGTCATAGAGCGCCAGCAGTTTGACAGCCTTGGCCTGATAGCCTGCCTCTTCTTGTATTTCGCGCTCAGTGGCGGCAGATGGTGTATCACCCACATCCGCCCAACCACCCGGCAGCGTCCAACGCCCACCGTCCAAATTTTCCCGCACCAACAGCAGCTTATCGTGGTGGAAAACCACCCCGCGCACATCCACTTTGGGCGTAGCGTACCCGGCCTGCGCTTCAAATAAACCCTGAATCACCTCAAGCGGTGTGTCGCTACCAGCGGCCATTATTTCAGCGGCAATCTGGCTGATTTGACCGAAGCGTTCACGGTCAAAATCGTTCTGAGCGAAAGTCAGACCGTTCTGGGCGATGGCCTGCAATCGCTGCGCCCAGAATAACCATTGATGAGAATCGTTAGGCATTTGTATTCATCCTATTCCCTAAACCGAGCTCATTTTGCCGCATCCCGGCCCCTAATATTAAGAACCTTAACAATAGAGGTGAACAAAGGCATTTGTGAATGACGACGAGTAGCACCCGGTACGGTCACATATTTTCATTATGCTAGAATCGTTCTAAACACAGAGGTTGTTATGAAAACGGCACCTGACTATTCTAATCCACTCCTATTGCTTGAGGCACTACGGCAGCTCCGGCAAGAAATTTATGAAGAGGGGCAGCACATCTTCGCCCGCTGGAATGAATCCATC
Source organism: Anaerolineae bacterium (assembly GCA_041390885.1). GTDB lineage: Bacteria > Chloroflexota > Anaerolineae > Aggregatilineales > Phototrophicaceae > CFX2. The sequence continues at coordinate 302,191 of JAWKPB010000020.1, forward strand.
CAGCGCCGCAAATTCACCATCAGCGCCCTGAACTTAGCCTACTATCTGGCGCTGCGGAAGCGCGATTTACGGGCGCTGCAAACCGCGCTCACCCCATGGGGCTTGTCATCGTTGGGGCGCATTGAAGGCCGGGTCATGCCCAATCTGGACGCGGTCATCGCCACCTTGAGTGCAGTTTGCGGCGAAACAGCCAAACGTCCCCGTCAGAGCTTGTTTGCGCGCGGGCAGCGCATACTGCGTCGCCAGACCAATGAAGTATTTGGCCCGCCGCCCACCAACCGCCGCGTCCGTATTATGGTCACCATGCCGACCGAAGCTGCGGAAGATTACGATCTCATCCGCGACCTGCTCCTGTGCGGCATGGACTGCATCCGCATCAACTGCGCCCATGATACACCCGAAGCATGGTTAGCCATGATAACCCACCTGCGCCGGGCAGAAACCGAAACCGGACGACGCTGCAAAGTGGCGATGGATTTGGGAGGTCCGAAAATCCGCACTCAGAATGTCATCGCTCCCAAAGGCATGCGGTTACACATCGGCGACCAATTCCGGCTGACCCGCGACAAACCCGAATCTGTAAAAGCCTATCCGTTTCAGGCACAGTGCTCTTTGCCCCAGATTTTCGACCAGATCAAGAGGGGTGCAGGGGTGTGGATTGACGACGGCAAACTGGGGGCGCAGGTTAAATCGTTGAAGAAAGACGCGATGGTACTGGTTGTTACCCATGCCGGCATCGACGGTGAAAAACTCAGACCGGACAAAGGCATCAACTTCCCTGACACTGATCTGCGCCTGCCCGCATTGACCGAGCAGGATGTCATTGACTTGGACTTTATCGCCCAACACGCCGACATTGTCCACTATTCGTTTGTTCAGGACGCGGCTGATATGCGAAGCCTGCAAAAAGAACTGGCGAAACGCATGGAACACTCGGAAAAGATGGCGATTGTCGCCAAGGTTGAGACCAAGCGCGCCATCAAACATCTGCCAGAGATTATTGTGCAGACCGGAGGCAAACAGCCTCTGGCAGTGATGATCGCCCGCGGTGATCTGGCGGTGGAGATCGGTTATCAACGATTGGCGGAAATGCAGGAACAAATTCTGTGGCTGTGCGAGGCGGCGCATGTGCCGGTCATCTGGGCGACTCAGGTGCTCGAAAATCTGGTGAAGAAAGGTCGTCCTTCACGGGCCGAAATGACCGACGCCGCCATGAGCGAACGCTCGGAATGTGTCATGCTCAACAAAGGCCCATACATCCGCGAAGCGGTAACTGCCCTTGATGATGTGCTTCGGCGCATGGAAGCCCACCAGTCGAAAAAGACCGCCCGCCTGCGGGCGCTTAAATCATGGGGGGAGAGTTAGTTGTTTGCAACCAGCACATATAGTGCACTAGGTCGCACGCAAATATTCATTACATTCGACACTACGGTTCAAACGGTATTCTAATATACGATAATGCTAGATGTTAAATAAGGCGTCGCTTGTCTAAAAACAAGTAAGCTGTTATCGGTTGTTGGCTCATTGATATTCAACATAAAAGAAGCAAGGCGTTACCTATGACAGCGGGTAGCGCCTTTTCTTTTTGGAGGGGAGAGAATCATGAAAATTGATATTCGTCTAATTCTATTAATTGGCTCTTTGCTGATGTTGACCCTCGGCTTACCGGCGTTGGCACAGCATGAGGTAACTTACCCTACTACAGAGTGGCAAACCTCTTCGCCAGAAGAACAGGGTATGGACTCGGTTATGCTCCTCGACGCACTGACTTTTATCGAGGAGCGACAGCTTGCAGTAGATAGCATAACAGTGATCCGTCACGGCAAAATCGTGCTTGATACCTATTTCTATCCCTACACGCCAAATACCAAACATCAGGCGTGGTCAGTCACCAAGAGCTTCGTTGGCACACTGGTAGGGATTGCAATTGATCAGGGATTGATTAAAGGCATCGATCAACCTCTGTTGGCGCTTTTTCCGGAAATTACCCCGGCTCAAATGAACGAAAATAAGCAGGTCATGACAGTCGGCAACTTACTGACCATGAGCAGCGGACTTACCTGCACTGATATGGGCGTCGGTGTAGAAGCTGAGATGCACTCGTCATCGAACGCGGTACAGTATATGCTTGATCTAAGGATGTCCCGCAAACCCGGCTCAATGTTTGAGTACTGTAATCTGAATTCTGATCTCCTAACAGCCGCTGTGCAGAAGGTGGCGGGAGTTCCGTTGACCGACTATGCCGATAAAGTTCTCTTTAGCCCACTGGGCATCAAGGATTATGAGTGGACGACTTATCAAAACAGCATTCCATTCGGAGGATTTGGCCTATCAATTACACCCCATGATATGGCGCGTCTCGGCTATCTTTACTTGCAGCAAGGAAGCTGGGCGGGAACTCAGATCGTTTCGTCCAATTGGGTCGATTTGGCACGCTGCGCCGACAAGACTCAGTGTCCATTCGACGACGTATTCGTTTCCGTCGGATATGGTTATCACTGGTGGATTTTCCAGCCACACTTCTACACTGCCGTAGGCGCAAATGGGCAAACAATCGCCGTAGCTCCCAATCATGATATAGTGGTCGTCATCACCGGTAGCGGCATAACAGGTGCGCAAAACCCCAGTATTTACGAAGATCTCATTCCCAATAGGATATTGGCAGCCGTGAAGTCACAGTCGTCACTGCCCATCAATGAAGCTGCACAGACAGCCTTGGCGGAACATGTGTCACAACTAGCCAAACCTGAATCTGTTGCGGTTCAGCCGCTGCCCGAAAATGCAGAACAACTCAATGGTCGAATTTACGATCTGCGTAACTCAATCTATATGAATACGCTTCCTCCCGCCTTGGCAGAGCATATTTATGGCCGTAATATCGAAGTTACTGCCTTCACCTTAAGCTTCACAGAGGAGGCAGAGGCTCAACTTGACCTCTACTATGCCGATGGCTACCACTTGGAATTACCCGTTGGCCTGGATGGTGTCTGGCGCGTGGTCGAAAGTGATTTTGGTCCATTGGCAGCGAAAGGCGGCTGGGATAAGTCTGGCAAACAATTCAGCGTTCAATATCAAGCAAACACAACGGCAGAGAGTGCAAAGTTCACTTTCAACATTGTCAGCAAAGGCGATGTGCGTGTGCTATGGGAAGATCCGGCAGCAGTCGTAGGTAACCGAATACAGGGGACACGGGCTGACCTGCACGAATAAAAGGCGACCCTAAAGGTAAGTCACTTTGCCACGATTGACTGTAGAACGTCATGTCGCGGTTTGATCATGGGGCGATCCCTAGCAAGATCGCCCCACAATATTCTCAGTCCCCCCGCTTGGGATACTGCTCCAACACCCAGCGGAACATGGTGTAGCGGGCCGCAAGTCCGGCATGTTCACCGTAGCGGGCGAAGGTCTGTGTCACCTGTTCTGGCGGGATGCGCCCCTGCCCACCGTAAAAGTAGCGGTTGGTGGCGGCTTGCAGCACCACATCATTGTGCGCCACCCAGCCGTCGTAACCAAAAGCCCGCTCTAGTGATACTACTGCCGTCCAATGGCCGATGCCCTTAATCGCCAGCAGCCGCTTGTAGGCCTCATCCGGCGGCACATGGCGCAGCCCTTCCAGATCAAGCTGGCCGGAAGCTACCTGTCCGGCGAGATCAATCATCAGCGCCATGCGTTTGAAGGTGATTTTGAGCGGCGTCAGGTCTTCAACCGTTGCGGCGACCAACTGCTGCGGGCGCGGGAAAGCGTAGTAACGGTAGTCATCAAACTCAATGAAATTACCCGCCCATTCGATTAACCAGCGCTGTGCCTTTTGGGCCGTCACCCAAGCGATTTGCTGCTCGATAATGGTCTGCATCAGGGCTTCGTAGAGGGTCGCCCCGCGCAGTTCAGGCATCCCCAGCAGCGGCTCAACCACCGCCCACAGCGCACCATCATTCCGCGCACAGTCGTGAAAACTGCTACGGTCATGAGTCAACGGCAAGATATGTTGGAGTGTCTCGATCACTGCTTGTTCATCCACTGCCCCTGTGCTGGCGACCATATGTACATCCAGTGCGGGTTCGTTGACCGAACCGGAAGAGCTAACCCGCACCAGCGCCAAGCCACCATCGCGCGGTAGTGTCCGCCAGTACGCACCGTCGCGCGGCACATCCAGCGTCCAGTGAGCGAAGCGATTCAGGAAATCCAGCAGCAAATCAAAGTTATAGGGCGGTGTAGGATAAAGCGTTGTCAGATGGCGCATAAATCAGGAAGTCTCGTAGTGGACGAAAGCTGAATAATAAACGGATGTGAGCCGATGAAACACTCCGAAAATGGACATCTACAGCCCAAAAGGAATGAGTTCCACCTGCGGCAGCAGGCGCTCCACATCTTCTCGACGGCAGTCGGCAGTGCCGGGCAGCATACAGACAGCCGCAGCAGCCGCGATGCCCAAGCGCAGCCCTTCTTCGACAGGCTGTCCGCGCTCGATAGAGGCTGCCAACCCCGCCAGCACCGCGTCGCCCGCGCCCGCTGCGCTGGAGACAGTGATCTTGAGCGGCGGGATGCGATAGGCTTTGTCCGGCAGCACTGCCAATGCCCCCTCGCCACCGAAGGTCATCACCGAAGCGGTGCCATATTGGTCGAGGATAGACTGTCCCACACCGAAAGCAGCTTCGAGTGATGTAATCGATTCACCTACCAACTCCGTTAATTCGTCCGCGTTGGGTTTGATGAACGTAGGCTTGGCATGCAAACCGGCGCTCAAGTTGGGTTGGGCAGCATCAAATATCACCGGAATGCCGCGCTCCCGCGCCATGCTGATAGCCCGATCGTAAAAAGCAGGTTGAACGCCCTTCGGCAGCGTGCCGCCTGTCACCACCACACTGGCCTGATCCAACGCGCGCTTATACTGCGGCCAGAGCGCCTCAATATGTTCTGGCAGCACCTGCATGGTGGCAGTGGTGATGGTCGTCTGCGGGTGACCATCAGACGTGACGATCACGGTGTTCAAGCGCGACTCGCCTTCGACCTGAATATAATCCACCGTCACACCGCGCCCGCGCAGCAGTGCCTCTACCTGTTTGCCGGTGTTGCCCGCCGCGAAGCCCAAGGCCAGACTGGGAATGCCCAGCGCGCCCAGAATGTAGGAGGCGTCGGTCGGTTTGCCGCCTGTGCTGAACAACGAATGGGTAGCACGGATGGTTTTGCCGGGTTGGTAAGCCGGGATAAAAACGGTGTGGTCAATAGTGGTGTTGGGGGTGAGGGTGACGATCATTGGCGGCCTGTGAGGTGGAATAAGATAAGAGGGGTAATGATAGCAGGTTTGCCATACCCCGCCAGCGCCCTATCCATCCCCTTCAGCCCCCAGCTTATACACCGCCCGCCGATCCCATCCCGACTCAGCAGCGATTTGCCGCGCGGCACTGCTTAGCGATTCACCGGAGGCGAGGCGTTTGTCAAGCGCCGTCAGCACCTGCTCCCTTGTCCATTCGCTTATAACAGGTGCTTCTGCACCGTCGATGACCAACACGATTTCTCCGCGCGGTGGGTTTTCGCGGAAATGCTCCATCACATGACCGACTGTACCACGCTGAAACTCCTCGAACTTCTTGCTGACTTCACGCGCCACGCACACCCGACGTTCGCCAAAAACGGCTTGAACAGCCTCCAGCGTATCCAGCAAACGATTAGGGCTTTCATAGGCTACCAGCGTGCGCTGTTCACCTAAGAGTCCAGCCAGATAGTCACGCAGTGCTCGCACTCTGCGTGGCAGGAATCCCACATAAACAAAGCCATCTGTAGGCAGGCCAGAAGCCACTAGTGCCGGAATGAGAGCGGTTGCGCCCGGCAATGGCTCAATGCGAATGCCGCGCTCTATCGCCATGCCGACCAGCTCATACCCGGGGTCTGATATGCCGGGTGTACCTGCATCAGAAACCAGAGCGACGTCACCGTTGTTTAGTGCCTCAAACAGCGTTTCCAGACGGGTAAGTTTGTTGTGTTCGTGGTAGCTGATAAGCGGGGTGTGAATGTCGTAATGTTGGAGCAGGATGCGGGTAGTGCGGGTATCTTCAGCCGCGATGAGTGCCACTTCGCGCAGGACACGCAGTGCCCGCAGGGTGATGTCTTCCAGATTGCCGATAGGCGTGGGAACAATAAACAGGGTTGACACAGGATTGACCCGTTCTAGTGAAATGAGAAGGGGCGGGTTTGAAACCCGCCCCTCCATAGATATTACACCAAGCGGACAACTCAGTCTAATGTGACCTTCACTGTAGCTTCATCAACAACAAATGAATATGAGCCAAAGGCACGGTCAACACGCAGGACATAGAATGTGCCGCCGTCCAGATCTACTGTGAAGCTGGCATTGGTGACCTTGGCTGTGTTGTCGAGTTCAGCAATGGTATCCTCGCCACCGTAGCTGGTATTCCATGTGGAAACCTTGACTGAGGCAAATAGGTCGCTGATATCTTGACTAAAGCCAACCGTAAGGGGGCCGGAGCTTTCCGGACGCATAATGTAATAGTTCGGGGTGGCTTTTTCGCTGTCGGAAACGATGGTCGCTTCGATCTTCGCGCCGCTGGTCACCGGTTCGACCAAACTCGCCTTTAGCCAGTAGCTACCTTCTGACGTGCCAGTAGAACCGCTACTGCGTGTCGCCAGAATGGTATAGGTTTCGTTGGCGGGCAGTTCGGCCACCACCAGTGACAGGGGGTAACCGAAATCATCATTTTCCGCCAGCACATCACCGTCGCTGTCACGCAAAATGATATAGGGATCAAGGTCGTACGTGCCAGGGGTCGGCAGCATTTCAACCGCCACGATCTGGCCTTTTTCGCCCTCAAATGTGTACTTAAATTCATAATCCTTGTTGGTGATCGATCCTTCAACGTATTCACCGAATGTAATCGGAGTTTTGTCCTGTGCTGCAACCATACTCATCCCGAGCAGAGAGAGCAGGACTGCCGCCATCAAAGTAAATAATAAAGTCTTCCGCATTGTCGATAGCTCCTTATGATGGACAGTAAAAATGGGACGGTTACTCATGGTAAGGGCGATTGGTTTTTAGCGCAAATGCCCCCTTAGTCCCAGTATACGGCATATAATCTGGTGTGCGGCTTAAGGGTTCCCGATTGAGGTTGTGCGAGCGTGCCATAAATAAAAAGAGCATGTGCGTTGACATGCTCTTTCAGAGGTTTAGTATCACATCAGCAGTTCAGAGAGTCACGGCCCCAAGTGAAGCTGTAGACCTTGCCTTCGGAGTCCGCAGGGGCGAGTAGTTGGAAGTCACCGCTGGTCAGGCGGTACAAGGTGTAACCATTTTCGCTCAAAATCAGGATGTGTGTTGCAGGGGTGGAGTCCACAGTGGCGATCTGCGCGGCACTGGCATCCAAGACCAGTGTGCCGTTGTTTTCGGCGTTAATCCGCAGGACTTCGATCCCCGCGAACACTTGGCGCTCCTCATCGGTATACTTGCAATACACCGCAACCGGCGCACCCGCTTCCCAATGATTGACCCGCCCATCATCAAAATTGGCGCTCACTGCAGCAACCCCGACTGCGGCCAGCACTAACACCAATAGACCAATCTTTATGAACCGCATGAGCAATCTCCTTATGTGGAATATCAGACGATGCCGTCAGTATCCCTAAAGGTGATTTCTAGCCGGTAACAAGGTGATTGCAAGCGTGTAACAAGCGGCTACAAAATCGTTATGAGGGTGATGATTATGTATCAAGCGCCTTGATGCGGGCGATTAGCGCGGACGTACTGTGATCGGGCAGATAGTCAATAAGGGCAACCTGCCCACCGTAGGACTCGACGGTTGGACGTTCAGGAAGTGTTTTGTTGGCATAGTCCCCGCCCTTCACGTATATGTCCGGCTGCAAGGTGCGCAGCAGGGCGTCTGCGGTATCATCTTCAAAGATGATGACGGCAGTCACGGGCAGCAAAGCAGCCAATAAGCGCGCGCGTTCACTGGCTGGAACCAGTGGACGGCCCTCCCCCTTTAGACGCCGAGTGCTGGCGTCACCGTTCAATCCCAAATACAGTGCATCACCGAGCGCCCGGGCTTTCTCCAAATAGTCGAGATGACCCACATGCAGCAGGTCAAAATGACCGTTGGTGAACACCAACTGCTGACCGCTGTTCTTCAAATGAGTTCGGGCAGAAACGGCTTCGTCGAGTGTAAGAATATGCCCCATAGGTGCTGCTCCCCGGCTGGTCAGCCAATTTCTGTACTTTCGTAAAAACTTGCAAATTGTAATAATTAGGAATGTTGGGAAAACGCAAGGCAGCCCATATTTATACCCTACTATGTTGGAGTTCATAGGCCTAAAGCTCCATACTTGCGAGTTCTACAACGGTATATACTAGTTTTAACCCAACTCATCCAGTGTGCATGGGTAGTACGGCGTTAGGCTAGGAACGAGGGCCGGGGAGCGGATGATGCCCAAAACAACAATTGTACTGCCGACTTATAACGAAAAAGAAAATCTGCCGTTGATGATTGACGCCCTTCAATTGCCGGTGGACAATCTGCATGTGTTGGTTGTCGACGATAATTCGCCAGACGGCACGGGACAGATTGCTGACGAGATTGCCAGCCGCAACCCAAACGTTAAGGTGTTGCATCGGGCGGAAAAGAATGGGTTAGGACAAGCATATATTGCGGGTTTCAAGCAAGCGATACGGCAAGATGCTGACTATGTTATCCAGATGGATTGTGATTTTTCACATCAGCCCAAATATGTTCCTGATTTGATCAAAGCCATTGAAAATCAGGATTTGGTTCTAGGGTCGCGGTTTGCACGGGGCGGCAGTGTGGACGAAAAATGGAGTTTTTACCGCAAACTGCTGAGTTGGTTCGCGAACCGTGTTTATACGCCGATCATTCTGGGCATCCCCGTACACGATGCCACAGGCGGTTTCCGCATCTGGCGGCGGCAGACCTTGATCGGGCTTGACCTCGACCGCATCAAATCCAACGGTTACGTCTTTCAGGTCGAGATGGTGTACGTGACCTGCCAGTTAGGCTTCCGCGTCACCGAAATTCCCATCCACTTTCCAGATCGCAAATTGGGCGAAAGCAAGATGGATGCCCGCATCCAGATGGAAGCCGCTGTGCGCGTCTGGCAGCTGCTCCAACGTCACCGGGCGCTCAAACCGGACATGCGCCGCACCGAGGTTTACAGCTAAAAATCACGACTACATGACGCTCGTTCGCCACACGGTTCGTAGGTGGGCAGGCCGCATCCTTGTATTTTTTACGTGGGTCTACGGCCTACTCGTTTGCAGTATGATGGTGCTGCATTACGGCGGTGGGCCAGCCGAATTGGTGGCGAAGACTCAACATTGCTTTGCTGTTGTTTCTGCTGCCTGCGCTCATCCTCTTTCCATTGTGCGTGGTATTCAAAAAATGGTGGTTGGCCGGACTGACCGCGCCACCCTTCTTGATGTTCATACTGTTTACGGTCACTTGTTTGTGCCACGCGTGGTAGCTGTGACGGACGGTGCGGTGCAAGTCCATCTCTGACTTACAACCTGCGCGCCGAGCGAAATATCCTCGCACCGATGATTGATATTGTGCGCGAGGCGAATGCGACATCGTAGCCTTTCAGGAGATGAACTGGCAGGCGGCGGATGGGTTTGACAGTCAACTGCCGGATGTGTATCCCTACCGGCTTTTCTACCATGAACCGAATGACAATCCGTATCACGGGCGGGGACTGCTAAGCCGCTACCCTATCCTTGAGGAACAATCCACTCCGGCAGAGTACCCGATACCGCTGCGTTTGCAGCGGGTGGTGATGGATGTGGATGGTGTGTCGGTCACGATTTTCAACTTTCATGCGCCGCCTTCGTATCCCATCTACGGACAGGGGTTTGATATTCAACCGCGCAGCCAACAAATAACCGATCTGGTGGAGGAGGCCGGGCAAACACAGGGCGCGGTGCTGCTCATGGGTGATTTCAATACGGATGATTTGGATGTTAATTACCCGCGTATCAGCGCTTCTTTCAGCGACAGCTATTGGGAGGTTGGGTGGGGGCTGGGCTTCACCGGGCCGGACTGGAGTCACCCGCAGTCGCAAGAGGGATTGCCCTTCATCCCCATTCATCAACGGGCTGACTACATTTTCCACAACGACGCTTTTACGGCGCTGGAAGCCCGCGTCTGGCCGGACTCGGGTGGGTCAGATCACAGACCGCTGTATGCGGTGTTGGGGATAGTTAATAATCAGTAGTCAATGGTCTATGGCTTTTGGCAGTGAGCTATTGGCCCGGCAAAGTGCACCGGAACATTACGAAAAATTACGAGTATTGCACCCCTAAAGGGAGTTCCGCACCAAAAAGCGGCAAAGGCGGCAATTTCATTGGCACAATTTGTGCTGATTGTGCATTATGTGCCGGAAATGTCGTCCCAAGGGAGACTTCGTACTCAATGTCGGACATTATCAAAATGATGACATTTGTGCCAGCGGAGACATAAAGAACTTTTCTTGTAGTACAACCACTCTGGTTGATGCTACCCTTAAAAAAGATAGATTGACATTATAGCACAAATGTTCAAATCCGTCAAGAGTAGTGGTCATAAAGTAAGTGATGAACGCATCCGCAAATTATGTTCGAGAATAAACCAGCGAGTGATGAGATCATAGTAGCGATCTTCTTTGGAAAAGGATAAGGTGCGCCGGGTGTAGCGACTATTCCATTGACGAAAGAGTGTTGTACCAACGTTCTTGATGGTTGGTCAGTCCACTCCTTTGTTGACGGGATGATGTTGTTCGGGTGGCAAAACGAGTTCATAAGCCTGCCAGTGATCGGTGAACAGGGAGAATGAACGATAACCGCTGGGAATGGCTTGCCACAGCAATCGGCAAGTGTCTTGCGAACGGTCACCGATGGCGTAAGCCACAATCTGACGAGTGCGCCGACATTGCGCCGTCCACAACCAACGCTTGAACCATTTCTCGCTCACAAAACTGACCATTTCGTCCAATTCCAGTACATCATCTGCTTGAGCAGGCAAAAGTGTTTCGGCGAGGCTCGGTAACTGTGCCACCCAAGCCTCTAACCAGCGCAGCACCGTTTTGCGCCACACCCCGAACACTCTTTGGATGCCGCGCAAGCTCATCCGTTCCCGATAGGCTCGGGTATGGTCGCTTTGCTTTCTGCACTGTATTTCTCGTGTGGTCGTATCACGCGGTAGGCTCCACAATCTTTGCAATGGTACTGCTCAGTGCCGCATTTATTCCGTCCATTGCGTATAATATTGCGACCTCGCATGATCGACATGAGTAGGTGATAGTCTCTTCGATCATGCGGGAGATTATTTCTATCCACCACTTACTTTGCAACCACTACCCCGTCAAGAGTGGTGTTCACGGGTAGGACTGCATTAAGTGGTGGACGTGGGTTTCGCCCTCACCCCAACCCCTCTCCCTCAGGGCGAGGGGCTTTTAAGACCCTTTATACACCATTGTGAACACAGAAAAACAGACTATCGTGTGCAACAATCAATCTCCACCGTTTAGTGTGGAGCTACCTGTTCACGTGGATGCCGTCTCTAAGAAAGCAGGTATTTTTAGCAAAAGTAGCCATACTCATGTTCAAGACGCACCCGATTTTCGTATTAATTGTACGAATTGTGAACTTTCACAATTTCCTTCGGCCACAATTTTCTTGTATATATGCTACAGTAAAATGACCGTCAACAAGGAGGTGTTCAGTGTCCGCTTCACCTACTGCTGATCGTTTTGCAATGGGTATTCCCCGTGAGTATGGTCGGGGCAGCCAGTATGCATTCTGGTTTGCCACACAGGAAAAACGCCTACTGACAACTGTATTCGCTCTGCGTTGTGTAGCCAATATGAAGCGTCACCGTCCCACAGGCCGCATCCTCGTTGAAATCAGTGATGACCATGATCCCGATGAAGCATGGCACTGGATTCGTTCGGAATTGGAAGAGGCCGCTAACTACGTCGAACTAGATGACATCTGGATTGATGCCCTCAAGTGGATTCTGTAACAAGTCGATCTCATCCTCTGCAAGCACAGACGGTGGCGAATTGAGCAAGCTGCCGTCTGTTTGCCTCATACAAACCTCGTAATCTTCGATAGGATTGGCTGTTTCGCCGCTGTTTTACAGCAGAAGTTTACGGCTGTCGTACAGCACCATGTAACAAATTGCCCGTGCTGAGTGAATATACTTCAGGAAATCATGCAACCGGTACCGAAAGCAGGAAATCCTTACCCTTATGGATCAGGCAATCGAGGCTGCACGCCTCCGCCAGTACATCGAACATCAATCCGGGGCTCTGCTAAGCACGATGCGGTATTACCTATACCGCGCTGGCCTCAGCGGACGTGACCTGCCTTTAGAAGCGGCTGCCCGCGACCTGCTCAACGAGGTCGTAGCCGAGGCGTTGGCACACGAAAGCCGCTATGACCCGGATGCCGACCCACGCGCATGGTTGTTGGGCATCGCAGCTAATCTGGTGAAACGCCGTCAGCAAGACCTTGCCCGCCGCCAGCAGCGTGAACCACTCATCCGTGATCTGCATCCCGGTATAGAGGCCAGTATGAGTGATGATGAGTTGTTCGATTGGTTGGCAGACATCGCCGAAACAGCGCCCGACGCGCTCGAAACCCGGCAGGATGTCAATCAACTGCTGGCAGCAGTTTCATCGGATGACGCGCATATTGTGCGGCTGGCAGTCATGAACGGGTTGGATGGTGAATCGCTGGCCGCCAAGCTGGGTGTCACACCCGGCGCAGCCCGCGTTCGTCTGCACCGCGCCCTCATCCGGCTGCGACAGGCACACCAGCAGCAGAAGGACATTGATGATGGCTAGAGTTGATAAACAAAAGCTACAACGCGAAAAACAACTTTTTGCCTACAGCAGCGCCTTGCAACAGGGTGACTTTGACACGGTTGCACGTATTTTGCAGGCAGCCGAACACGATCCGCTGCTGGCGGACATGCTGGCGGAGATCAATGTCGTTTATGAACGAGAACTGCCGAGCCTGACTCCTATGGTGAATCATTCGAGCAATCACTATGAGGAGAAGTTGAACATGACCGCTTCAGTCACCGTTGTACCCCATCGCCCATTGGCTTCATCCCGCCCGCGCCTGTCCATTACACTGTTGGCGGCTATGCTGGCGGTGTCCCTGTTAGGCGGCATTATGCTGTTCATGCGCCCCAACACTTCGCCCAACATACAGGCGGGGGCAGCCCCAACCGCCAGTCCATCTGTCACGGTTACCGCGACACTTATTCCCACGGCTTCCCCGGTTGGTGCGAATGACGGTGTGGTTAACCATCAAATCGTCACAATCAACACCGGTAGTCCAGACATCAGGCTGACCGTGCGCGCCGAGCCGAGTTTAAGTGCCCATATTGTGACCACTTTGCCGGATGGCCATATTGCGGCCCTTGTTGCGTACTCAGACGATGGGCAATGGGCACGCATCATCCTATCGGATGGCAGCACAGGCTGGGTTATAAGGGACATGTTATCTCCTGACCCAAACTTGTTCGTCCCTACTATTATTCCCGCGCCGACCATCATAGGAGTTGTGCCGATTGACCCATCATCTCCACTGGCGCAGCTCACGCCTGCCAATCCAGTCTTGTGTGAAGGTGTCATCGGCAACGTTCCGGCATTCGTGTTCTCGCGCCCATCTACCAGCGGCGTTGTGGTAGACACGATCCAATATTCGGAAGTATTACAGATTGGGGATGAGGAGTACAACCCTGTGACAAACGTAAGCTGGTATTACGTCGGGCATGGTTGGGTAATGGCAGAAGCTTTCACAGTGCTCAACAATTGTCCTCCAGTCAATCTTGCCGCCGTCTCGGTTGATCAAGCGGATGTAGAAACGACACAGCAAGCCCAATTGACGGGTGTTCCATTTGTGCCCACGGTACCGCCGCCACCCAGCTTAATCCCCACACCTACTGCTTATCTGAACAGCCGCATTGGTGACGGGCAGTTCAGCGCAATCACTCTCCGTCCAGTAGGTGAAATTCCATCCGGCACATTAGTCAAATCACCTCTGCCTACTATACGGGAGAAGAGTGGATTTATCAGATAGTTACGATTAACGGCGCATTTGCCAATGCCCGCGAGTCGGAACTAACGCTGCCCGCCAAATCTACGACCAGCTTGTTGCCCCTGCATCACCGACCTTCGTGCCTACCGCAACGTGGACGTTCACACCTACACCAGCAGCCTCATGCAGTGCCATATATCGCGGTGGGAATGGGCTGCCGGTCTATACCCGCCCAGATAGCAGCGCCACATCTATCGGCCGCCTTCCTGAACAGACTTCGCTGAATGTCGCGCGCGAGGTACACGCCAGTGACGGGACATTGTGGTATTTGGTTACCGCAACCCTGGAAGTCGAAAGTCAAATTACAGGCTGGGTTCACGCCGATGAAATAACAGTATCATCCGGTTGCCGGTTGCCTTAGTGAGGTGAAAAGAACCATAAAAGGAACACGCCAGATCAATCTGGCGTGTTCCTTAACCCTGCGGGGACTTACCCCTGAAGGCACTCCCTACCGGGAGCCTATTCCTGCATTAGATGGCAGGAAGTGAGGATTTATTTGGTTGTTGGTCAGTTTGCCTCACTCGGCTTTTCCTCCCAACTTCCTTATGCCTCTATCTTATGCTCGATACTTCCCGACATGTACTGTCAAATGTAATAACTGAGGCATGTCAAATGTCAGGGTGCGCCTTTTGCTCTCGCCTTAGCAGCAAGTACAGGCCGATAACAATGAGAATCAACGGCCATGCCGACCCGAGAATCACTAACAGATTAGTATTTTGTGTTAACAGACCAACTGCTACCAGCGCTAATATCGAAGCCGGAACAAGCGGCCACAGTTGACGCGGCTGGTGCATCAACGGCGCAATGAAGCTAATAGCAGCAAAACCGAGACCTAAACCCAACACCAGCAGTCCACCCAGATCGTCTCCATCGAGACGCAAAAGCTGTTCGCCGATGAACAGCGCGCCGCCCATACCGGTTATGATACTCCCCGGTATCATCAGCGGGAAGCGATGAGAGTAGACGCCCCACCCCATGAATAACAAACCGATTACGGGCAAAATAAGCAGCCCGAATGCTGATACCTGGAATACATTGAACAGCAGCGCTAATATGCCAATCACAATGAGCACAATTGGTCCGAAATTTTTATCATGCGGATCATGTGTTGGTTGATCCTTATGTTTGATGTGGACAGTCATCTTAGACTCCTTTCATTTACGTCTCAAAAATGGTAGAAGATGGTCGGCGTGCGCTAAACTCTACGTTCCTCACAAGCACTCAGGCAGCCCAAAAACGCGCTGTGAAAACAGCAATTGTTATCTGAATTGTAAGAAACAACGATAAAAGATTGCAGTATCTTTCGTCATCCGTGCATCATGCAGATGTCACCCTAGACGGCGGTTAGCCCACACCCGTTCGTTCAGAATGTCGGTCACACTCTGGGCATTGTCACCGGTCTGGATGACATCGAATAACACATTTGGATACTGTTTCTGAATGATTGTGGTCATGCTTTCGACCATATCCGGCGGCGTAATAACCGTTACCGCCAGACTGCGGTCATAAGGAATATAGTCTATGAAATTCCAGATCGTAGCGACGGCAGGCCGAAACGTGTTCCAATAGGCGCGGGCGCTTTCAAAGAACCATTCGGTATCCAAGCCGGGCGCTAGTACCACCATATGGAAACTGGGTTCGCCATGTACAGGGCCCGGCCCCCGTCCGACGTAGCCGTTATAGAGTCCCGGTTCGCCGGAGGATAGCGGCGGCACTGTGCGCCGCAGTTGGGGAACTTCTGCCATCCGCCTCAGCGCGGGGAAGTTGTTGTCGTAATAGTCATTTTCTTTCCACAGCGCAATCCCGAAGTGCCACGGGGGGGCCTGAGTGGCAATCCAGTTGAACATGGCGACAGTGGCTTCAGCCATCGCGTCCAGATCATAGGCCGGATAGCGATTGTCAGGGCGCTCCGGTCCTTGTAAGGGATAAGGATATACACCGCCTTCTGTACCCACCGCTGGCACAACACCCGAATCGAACCATTGCGAGAGGCGGTAGTGGAAGGCGATGCCGGTTGCCGTGATGCCGTTGGGGTCGCCATACGGCGCTAGAGCCGTACCGCCAAACACGGTGCGTCCGGGGTCAGTCGTCTGGCAAATGGGATCATAAGGATACTCAAAATGCCAGCCCCCTTCTGTGCCGTTGTATTGGCGGATGTCGCGTGGAACATAGGGTTGTCCCGGCACTTCTTGGTAAAAGTGGTTTAAGGTATAGGGGTGAATCGCCAACCACAAACCATTATTGATAATGGACTTAAAGCGAGCATTGTGGTGCTGGCGCACATAGGTCAGCATGGCGTCCATCCAAGGTATCGTTCCCTGGTTGGCATCGTTGGCTTCTGCCAGTGCCGGAAAAGCTGGATAGCAGCCCATACCGATGATGGTTTCCGCAAATACTAACCAGTTCTCCATAATCGGGCCGACGAATTCCGCCACGTTATTCGGATTGAACGCCTTGTTGGCGGGAGGCCACTCATTAATCAAGTTGGGTTCGTTGTAAAACTCGAACCACTTCACGCCTACATTGGCATAGGCACGCCACAGATTAACCAATGTACTGTCTACAGGCATAGCACCCGGCGACGGACGGAAAATGCGGATAATCGGCGTGATGTTATTGCTTAGTAAGTTTTGGCAATCGCCTAAAAATTCATCGCGCGCTGCCGCCATCTTGTACCAACCCAGTTGCAGGCGCAGGCATTCGCTGATGGTCGGGCCTCGAAATACCGTAGTATTGTGGAAACCGCGGGGGTTCAGTGACCATTGATATTCGTTGAGCAGCATAAGTGGGCTTTTCTCTAGCGCGATGTGAGCGAGCCTAGCCGCCTGTCAGCGGCCCCGGCGTTGGATATAGAGGTTGCTGGGGGTCAGTCGGGAGGGTGGGCTGTGCAGGAGGGGCAGCTTGATTGGGCGTGGGCGTTTGGGTAATAAACCCACCGGCAGGACGGGTGGGCGGTGGCGTGTTTATGGTGGCAGCCCCACCGATGAGAGAACCCGGTGACGGGCTAACCGCTGGCGCCGGGGTAGCTGTCGGCAGCAGCGGCACGCCAAAGGGCTGGTTGGAGGCGGCTCGTTGGTCAAGCGCCACCCGCGTTTCGTCAAACAAGTCATAGACTACTGGATCAAGCAGGGCAGTCGGTACATTTTGGGCCTGCCACACTCCCCATTGAGATGCTGTATCCCGCCGTGCCACCAGTGTGACAATAACTGAATAGGCAGTTGGTATCAACCGCGCCAGCTCCAAATCGCTGACCACAATTGGGCGAAAGCGTTCCCAATATGCCCGAGCGGCATCAAAAAACCATTCCGCGCCAAGATTGGGAGCAATCAATAAAAAGTGATAATTGGGTAAGGTGTCAGGTGATGGTGGCATGGGGTTCATCATACCACAAACGCCGAACTGAATGAAAACCTGCAACAATCCTTAATGAATAGTTAAGTCCTGCGATTCAACCATTGACGTATAATGTATACGTAGCACGCTTTCCTCAACTCTTTTCACAGGTGATGACCGAAAGCGCCGGGCGAGAAAGGTAAAGAGGCATGGGTATGGAACTCAAAATGCGGACAACTGGCCCACTTGCAATAGGGGAAATGAGTGGACGCTTTGACACGCTGGAAAATGCGAAAGTCAGTGCATGGCTCGATTCCTTATTAGCAAACAATCCTAGTGGCATTCTTCTCAATATGAGTAATGTTACATTTGTTGATTCCAGTGCTTTATCGCTACTCGTGAAATATATGAAAACCTGCCGACAGAATAATGGAGACTTAATCATCTGTGGATTGCAAAGCCACGTTCGCGTGATTTTTGACTTAACGCGCCTCGACAAAGTATTTCGTATCTTCTCGACTGAAGAAGAAGCTTTGCACGCCTTGCCATCATGATAGCCACTGCCGCTCCTCCCCACCCGCTGCAAAACTTCCTGCGCGCTCATCACAACCATGTGTCAGCCATCACCAATAGCTGGCTGGAAATGGGCGCAGCAGGTGTTGGTATTTGCACGGGAGATGGATGGGCTGGTGTCTGGCCTGAAACGTGCAGGCTCGATATGCCGGGTATTCATGTGCCGATGAAAGCCGGGCAAATGAATGCAGAATTGTGGGTGTTTGGCGTCAGCGATGCAGTTGCCATGACCCGTTTGGAAGCAGACGCGGTCTTGCTGTCGCGGCTCATGGCTTTGGAATACGAACTTGTGGACATGACTCAGGAACTCATCAGCAGTCAAGATCAACTGTTGGCATTGTTTTCCCTGAGTAATGCCATGCAAAACCAACTCAGCCTACGCGAAGTATTGAATACACTGGCGCATGAAAGCAGTAAATTATTCAATCTCATCTATAGTGCCACTTTCCTGCCTAGCGGAAACGGTGAGATGTTTCATTATCCGCAACCGGTGCTTGATGACCACTACATGTTGCGTGTTTTCCAGACTGTTGCCCGTTCAGGTCAACGCCTTGTTTTTAGTGAAGGGCCTGTCATCGGCTTTCCTCCCGATACCTTATGCGGACTGGTAGAGCCAATTGTAATACAGGGCGAAGTAAAAGCAGTTCTGTGCTTGCTTAAGCAGGGTGTTCGTTTTGAGTCACCCGAGCTCAAGTTGCTGTCTGGCGTATGCGATCAAGCAGGTACCCAAATCAAGAACGTGCTTCTGTATCAGGAAACATTGGCACAGGCACGACTTAATGCAGAAATGGAAGTAGCGAAACAATTACAGATTCGCTTGCTTCCCCATCATCTACCGGAAGTTAATGGTGTGGATGTCGCCGCCGCTTCTCTGCCCGCTTTGCAGGTAGGCGGCGATTTTTACCATTTTGCTGCCCAACCGGGTGAACCGTTCATGTTCGCGGTAGGGGATGTGACCGGCAAGGGTATGCCTGCGGCCTTATTAATGGCAATGACGCGCACGCTCTTGAAAAGTAAGACCCGAACGCTACAGCAGTCATCCCCGGTTGATGTACTAGGGGCTGTGAATGACGAAATGTATGAGGACTATACCGAAATTGGTATGTTCTCTACCATGTTTGTTGGTCTATATGACTATTGGGAAAAAGTGCTGTATTTTGCAAATGGCGGACATTCACCCGTTATCTATTGCCCGGCAGGAAGTACAGCTTTCATGTTAGAAGCCGACGGACCTCCTGTGGGGGTGCTGCCGGAATGTATTTGTGAAAATCAATTGATGGAGTTTCATCCCGGAGACGTATTGGTGGTGGCTACAGACGGCTTTAATGAGGCGCGCAACCCGCAAGGCGAAATGTTTGGTTATGAACGACTATTGGCATTAATTGAGGCATCTGCCTCGGAGTCGGCACAGACCATCGTAAACAATCTCTACCAAGCGGTGGCAGCATTCAGTAATGGGAATGCACAGGACGACGACCAAACTGTGGTAGTCATCAAAGGAGTGAGATGATGTTTTTCTCGCCAGATGTGGTATGTCTCGAATTACCGGGGACTTCCAAATATCTGAATATCCTGACTGCCTGTATAAGTGAAATGTTGCAGCGGGTTGAGGGATTAGTCGAACCTGAAAAGACAATTTATAACATCCAATTGGCTGTACATGAAGGCTGTACCAACATCGTTGATCATGCCTATGAACATAGCAATGGGCGTATTGTTGTAACATTAACCTTGAACCATGATCCCTATCAACTGGTCGTTGAACTCTTTGATACCGGACAACCGTTTACCCCGCCAGAGCAGCACCTGATGCCGGGAAAAGCACAAATACGCGGTTATGGTCTGTTCCTAATGGAGCAGATTATGGATGAAATCCGGTACGATCCCATGCCGGGTCATAATTGTTGGCGGCTAACAAAAAACCTGCTCACAATGCCAATATCGGCAGCTCAGTGATTGTAAGCAGGCCATTGCAGAGCACATGAAAAAGGAAGATACATAGTGGCGAAGATATTGATCGTAGAAGATTATCCCGTGACACAAAGGGTGTTAAGTCTAACGCTCCAAAATAGCGGTCATGATGTAACTGTCGCGAATCACGGCGGAGAAGCGCTCGCAACACTTGATCATACATCCATAGATTTGGCGCTAGTGGATATCGCAATGCCTGAAATGGATGGTTTGACCTTGCTACAGAACTTGCGACAAGATCAGCGATTCCATTCGCTGCCGGTCATTATGCTCACGGCCAGTGGCCAAGATGAAGACCGTATAGCCGCTCTTTCGATGGGTGCTGACGGCTTCTTAACCAAACCCACAAGCTCCCGTGAACTGATTGAAACTATCAGTCGTTTTGTGTGATTAGACCGCACACTCATAGGATTGGATAATACATGATTCGACAGTTACGGCAGCTGCCAGTCGAACTGCCCGGAACTAAAAATTTTCGCATCGGTATGCTAAGGACACTTGCACTCATTATTATTTTGATTAACGGCTGGGTATTGTGGCGCGTGTCTCCTTTGCTGTCTGTTGGTCTATCTATTGCATATGCCCTGCTGTGGGGATTGTTATATAGACGTCATTATTATCAAACCCATCGTTATGATTTTACCCGTCACGTGATGGATAGTATGGGACAAGGATTGACCATTACAAATGCTACGGGTGTATTTGAATATGTCAACACTGCCTTTGCCCGTATGGTGGGGCGTACTGCAGATGAGCTAGTTGGAACAGTTCCAGAAAGCATCATTCACCCCGAAGACGCCAAAGAGATGCAAATCGGGCATGAACTCCGGCAGCAAGGTCTAAGCAACCGCTATGAGATCCGCCTGCGCCGTGCTGATGGCAGTTACATTTATGTATTGATAACCGGTGTGCCGCGTTGGGATCAGGGTCGCGTCAACGGTGCCATTGCGGTCATAACTGATTTGACCGAACGTCAACAACTTGAAGAAACCATGCGGAAGGCGCGCGATCAGGCGGTAGAAGCTGCCCGCATGAAATCCGAGTTCCTGGCGACGATGAGCCACGAAATTCGCACGCCTATGAACGGTATATTGGGCATGTCTGAACTGTTGCTTGAAACTGGACTAACCGACGAGCAGCGCGAATTTGCCAATATCGTGCAAAGTGAAGCCAATTCCTTACTCAAGATCATCAATGACATTCTAGACTTTTCAAAAATAGAGTCCGGCAAAATGGTGCTGGAATCTACCGAGTTGGTTTTGGTCGATATGATCGGGCGTATCACCGAGGCGATGACGACACAAATCAGAGGACGCGATCTCAGAATTACCCATAATGTTGCTCCCGAAATTCCGTTCACCATAAAGGGTGACCCAACCCGCCTGCGCCAGATTTTGCTCAATTTGGTTGGTAACGCCGTCAAGTTCACTAGTGATGGCGAAATTACCATTAGTGTGATAATAGATCGTAAGACTGAAAACGGGCTGATGCTGCGTTTCGCTGTAAGTGATACAGGAATCGGAATTTCCGAATCCTTGAGCAATCATTTATTTGAACCCTTCACACAAGCAGATAGCAGTACCACACGCAAGTATGGTGGCACTGGATTAGGGTTGGCGATTTGCCGGCGATTGACCGAATTGATGGGCGGGGAAATCGGTGTGAAAAGCGTTGAAGGTCACGGCTCAACCTTCTGGTTCACCGCCCACTTTGATATGGTCAATTCTCCCCAAACAATCCATAGTTCTCAAACTATTGCCAATGGTGTTGGTAAGAAAACATCTCCGTTATCACAAATCGTGGCAATTCCTATGGCACTGGTTGTAGATGACGACCCATTAAGTATTGTACATACACGTCATCACCTAGAACGCCTGAATTATCTGGTAGAGGTTGCGAGCAGTGGTCAAATTGCCCTTGATATGCTGGCAGCCCTGCCAGACCGGTATTCAGTTGCGTTGATGGATTGTGATATGCCTCAGATGGATGGCTTTGAAACAACGCGCCGCCTACGCAATCGCGAAACGCATCGCCCGCAGCCCCGCCTGCCAGTTATTGCCATGACCAACCGCAGCGCAGCGGAAGACCAAGAACGATGCGATCAAGCGGGTATGGATGCGGTTTTGAGCAAGCCCCTCAAATTTGAGCAGTTACAACGCGAATTGAGATATCGAGTCCTACCACAGTGGGATTAACTTCAGAACAACCGCCACCACGATTCTGCGGAACGTGCCTGCTTGAAAGGTCCGAAAACCCAACACAGGGGAAACAAAATAATTAAGCCTAGCAACCAGTACGGGTACATCATCCGTACTGGCGTTCCGTTTGGGCTGATCAGAAGTCCTAGCAGCGCATACAAATACAAATGTGCCAGATAAAAGAACAGTGGCGCACGACCGAATATCGCCAACCCATGTGCAATCCATCCCTGCACTAGAACCAGTACACCGAGCAGCAAACCATCTAGTCCTAATGCCATCAACAGAAAAACGATACTCGGCGGATACTTCACCAGGTTTAGAAATGCAATCCAATCGGCGCCATGCACTGGACGGATGTTGCCGAAACCGTTTAGTGCGCGTACCACGACGAAGCTCATTAATGCCACCATCGCCAAAATCGGAACTGTTCGCAAAGCCCGTTGTGGCTGCCGTTGCAACCAGCGCCCATAGGCCATTCCCAGCACGGTCACGCCCAGCCACGGCATAATCGGATAAAGTGCGTATATGCCATCTGTGTAGCCCGGTATCAACCATAGGCGCAGCAGTGGTGAATATTGAACAACGGCACTGCCGGACTTCGGAAGCAAAATTTCTGTTCCTGCGATCAGTACTGTGCCTAGCGTGAGCTGCACTCCAGTCGGGAAGGATAGCAGTAAACTCCCAAGCGCCATTGCCCCACCCAGCGCAAACAGCACACCTACATATGTCACATCCAATCCCTCTCCCAGCTTCCAGGCTGCGTTTTCCAGCGTGAATTGCAGCATGATCAATACCGCGCCGCGCAGGAGAAAGTGCCGCACAATCCGCCAACCTGTCCAGCCCCGTTCGTGACGGCTACTGGCGAACAAAATCATGCCCGCACCCATCAGGAAGAAGAAACCGGGCGCGGCCAGATGCGTTACAAACCGTGTCATGAACAGCAGACTGTCGCCTCGGTAGTCCGGAAATGTGCCAACCCACAATTCCGGCACGAGTTTGCCGTGCGCCACCAGCGCATTGGCATGGTCGAGCGCCATTAACACCATTAGTAAGCCGCGCAGCGCATCCAGCGGTAGCAGACGTTGTGAACGCGGTGTTTCCCAATGACGCATCTGTGATTGACACTCCTGCTATTGTCGTGGGATAGTGGAATAAACACTCATAGATTCGCACAAGGTTCAAACTATCTTTAGGAAACCTTCCACCAGAGTCCTATTGCGAGAACGCAATCGTTGCTATACTACTTTGGTACATCAGGAGTGAGCTTTATGCCAAAACGATCATTTTTCCGGTTGGCTGTACTGTTAACGCTGTTGTTGTGCCTGTCATATACCGCAACGCTAGCACAGCCCGTTCCCACCGGCAGCGTACAGATCGTTGTCAATCGTGACAATGTCAACATACGTATGGCTCCGGCTTTAGGCGCTGAACTGGCAGGTTCGGTCAATGCTGGTTATGCCACCTCTGCCAACGGACGAAGCCCGGACAACCAGTGGCTGCGGATTGATTATGTCGGTCAGGAAGCGTGGGTGGGCGTGCCAGTCGTCAGCGTGCTGTCAGGGGACATTAACAGCCTGCCTATCGGCGACCCACGCACCATTCCCTACGGTGGCTTTGAAAGTCCGCGTTCCGGCCCCAGCGATGCCAGTAGTCCGGTCAGCGGACGGCTGGCAATTAGCGGGCTGCGGCTGCGTGCGGGTCCCAGTACCGCCTATCCCGTGTTGGCGAATCCGCCGCGCTATACAGTATTCCCCATATTAGGGCGTACAGCTAATAACGTTTGGGTACAGGTTAATTTTGAAGGGACCCTCGGCTGGGTACGGACGGAATGGGTAGAAATCCAGAACGCCGCCAGCGTCCTTGATCTGCCTATTGATGGAATTGTAGCCTCCGCTCCGCCCGCTTCTCAAGATACGCAGGACAATTACATTGGGATGCTGCAATTAATGTTGGACCGTATCAACATCGCTCAAACATCCCTTGACCAGATACGCGGCACATGGACAACTGTCGCGCTTGGACAGCGTTCGGCCTGCCAGAACTTCCCGGCCCGCCCCACGGATATTAACATTCCTAATCCGCTGCTGGCGGCATTCTATCCCACGCTCGAACCGCTGCGGGTGGACTTCAACAATGCCATGAGCAATGTTCGGCTGGCGATTGACCTGTGGATAGAAGCCTGCGGTCAGCCGTCGCCACCGTCTGGTGTGGTTGGTGAGGCAACCGTCATTGGTGCATTGAACGCCATTCAGGCTGCCGATACGCTGTTTGCCGATCTGCGCCGCCGTCTAACCGCACTCATTCCCAACATCACCATTGGCGCAGATGAATGCCTGTTCACCTTCGAGGATCAATTCGATGTTTTGAAGGTCATCACCGTTGGCCAGTTAGTGCGTGATGTTCTTAGTCCGCGCAAGACGGTCACCGGTTACTGTTTGGATGCCTCTGCCGGACAGTCTATTCGCATCGAGTTCCTTGAAATAAAGGGCAATATCACGCCGCTCGTTTCGCTCAGCCCCTTTGATAATCCCACCAACTTCCTTGGCGTGGGTCGCAATCTGCTGGGCGAATCGGTTCTCACAGTTGGGCCTGTGCCCATTGCGGCCACTGGACGTTATCTGTTAGTGATTGCTGATGCAGCTGATAACCGGACTGAAGCGCTTAATAGCGACTATGCACTGCTGGTGACCGATCTCACCGGACAGACCATCGTCAACCCCGGCTTGGGTCGCGACCCGGTCACTGGCGCGGTGATCGTCAATCCGCCTCCCGAAGCCTATGTAGGTAGTGGTGACCTGACAGGTATTGGCACAAGTGGACAGTCTGGTGCTGTGGCAACGCCGTTCACTGGCAGCAGCGTGACCTGTCCGTCGTTGGCGTTTAGTTGTACCCAACTTGCCTCCTGTGCCGAAGCACAGGCTTGCTTAGCGGCAGGTAACTTTGTGCTTGACCCGGATGGCAACGGCATCCCCTGTCAGGAGAATCTCTGCCAGTAGTTATCGTTCATTGATATCCATAAAGGACGAGGCATAACCTCGTCCTTTGCATTTCTAGAGGATTATTGTGATGCTCAATGCCACGGGTGGTTTCCAAATCGACGCGCCGACCCTACAGTCCATATGGTCAGCGTGCGACTTGGGAACCATCCGCAGTACGGACTGGGCGGGCAAGGGCCAAAATAACCCGGCGCTTGTTATCAACGATACGCATGTCATTCGCTTTGATGGCCTCATCAACAAGGGCCTGTCCCGTTTTCACGGTGAACGGCTGGCCTATGACCGTCTCCGCGCAGCTGGTATACCTGCACCGCAAGTGCTGGTGCTGGACGACAGCCGCTCCCTCGCTCCTTATGACTTCATGATTATGAACAAAATTGCCGGTCGTCCGCTGATTGACGATTGGCCGTCCCTTACGGGTGAAAAGCGCCAGCAGGCCGCCACTGAAGCCGGACGCATCTTAGCGCAGATGCACACCATTTCTTTCCCCCAATTCGGGCGTCTATACGGCACAGAGCGCGTCTTCGCCAACTGGCCGGACTCGATTATGGATAAGTTCTATCGCGACGGGTGGGCAGCTGTGAGCGAAGGCAACATCTCCGCCGCCATTTGTGACCGTATGCAGGCCGTTCTCACACACCATCATCCTACCTTCGCCAGCGTGACCACTGCCAGCCTCGTTCACTGGGATTATCACTTCGGCAATCTTTTGCAGGAGGATGGCACCATTACAGGGGTGCTCGATTTTGAATGGGCGCTGGCCGGTGATCCGGCTTACGACTTTGACCGTCGTGAACAATGGGACGAAGATTGTCCCGGCAGCCGCCAGTGGGTCTACGACGGTTATATCAGTCTGCGCCCGCTCGATGCTGACCACGATACTCGCGTGTCACTGTATGAAATGATCTGGCTGCTTGACTGCGTTGTGGACGCCCGCGACGCTGCCGAAGCAGACACTATGTGCGCTAAATTGATAGGCGTGCTGCAAAGACTTGAAACGTGAATCTCTTACTCAGCTAACAAACAAAGCGGGTAAGGCATATCGCAAATCTGTGAGGATGGCTTCCGCATAATGTTGCGCTCCCGCTGGATTTGGGTGCGCCGCCGAAGCGCGCGGACAAGCCACCTGCCGCACCAGCGACAGCCGATCAGCATTTTCAGCGCAGGCACGGGCGCGTCCGGAAGCGATCTCATCCGGATCTTGTGGTGAAAGGTCAGGAGCAATTCCGTACAGCAGGGATTGTGATGCACCGATGGCATGTTCGGGCCGGAACTTGGGATCACAAAAGTAAACCCGGCTGGAGGCTTCTGGCAGCAGCGTTACTGTATCCACAATCGCCTGCCGCATGAGTGCATTGGCCTCATCGTGAACATAGGTAAATCGGTTGATGATCCGCTCACGGGCAAACCAATCCAACAAATAGGCATTAATACTTGTACTTAACCCGGGTACGTTCAGGTTAACTCCCATTGCCTTGAGCACCGACAGCACCACCGCTTTTTCCGACTCACTGCTAAAGAACAGGTAGTAACCGACGACAATAACAACCGCCTCCGGAAAAGCATGATAAACCCGTTCAATTAGCGGTTTGAGCCGGTCATAAAAACAATTCTTCAAGCGCCGGTCAAGAAAGGGCGCAAAGGGGTTGACTATAGTCGTCACATCCAGATCATTGATGCCGCCGTTCAGGATGACAGCATTCACGGTCCTATCCTGTGCCTGTCCCGCTAGGGCCGCGTCAATCTGCTGGAACACGGTGGGGTTGCCAACTGGCACTTCGTTGGCGTAGTCGCCCTTTAGCGGAGGTTCTGTGGTTTTGTCATCCGGTTCACCGATGATCGCGCCGGAATGTGCAAGCAGTGTTGCCGTAACCGCCATTCCTTTCAGATTATGCCGCAGGGCTTCCACCATCAGGGTGTGAATTTTCTGATACTCGTATAATCCTTGCCCCCACAACACACTATCGCCCATAATTAGCAGCTTGAAGGATTGTTGACCGTTTGTCATATGACCCCGTCACACCATGCTGAATCTATAGATTATAACCCCTCATGTATATGGTTGCCGAACGATAAGTCGTTCACTCCGGTATACAGGGAATTTGTAACGTGGAATTTAGGAGTTTACGCAATTACCGCCGACGTTGTACCGCACTACACTGAAACTTTGACGGATGGATTCCGTATAGGGTATTAACATTCGTAAACAAGTTCTGGGGGTCCCATATGGAAAAAAATAAGAATGATGATCTGTACTTCGCCCACCGTTCGGGGGTCGGGCGTCCTATTGTCGGTGTGGTTCTCATCCTGATCGGCATTGCGTTCTTACTCATTTATGGTGGGGTATTCAGCCCGCACACAATCGGCGAATTCTTCGGCAATTTCGGAAGTTCGATGGGCGAATTCTTCGGCAATTTTGGGCAGAGTGTCGGTGAGTTTTTTGGCAATTTCGGTCAGAGCATCGGAACATTCTTTGGCGATTTTGGCGCGATGATCGGCCGCCTCTGGCCTCTATTGTTGATCGTATTAGGCTTAGGGTTATTGTTCTTCCGTCGTAAACCCACTGTTCAATAGTCCCGCTCAACCGGGCAAAACTATCACTTTTTTTGCCCGACAATATTACATTTCGTATGAAGGAGTGAAACTCATGGTTAGTACACAGGGTAATCCAAACCGATCTCTGTTTTGGCCCTTGATGCTCATCGGTGTCGGTGCCATCTGGCTGCTCTCGAACATCGGCATTTTGCAGCCCGCCAGCATTGGCATGTTATTCCGCCTCTGGCCGGTCATTCTGATTATCATCGGTCTTGATCTGCTGCTAGGACGCAACAATCCTACGCTCGGCACCCTCATCGGACTGGGTGGTGTAGCGCTTATCATCGCCCTCATGCTGCTTGGCCCATCACTGGGACTGGTTCGCAGCGCCGAAGTTAAGATTGGTGATTACAGTGAGCCGTTGGGCGACGCCAAAAGCGCGCAGGTGACCATTGGCGTAGGGGTAGCCACTACGACGGTTCAGGCGCTGGATGGCTCGAAAGAGTTATTTAAGGCTGACATCCGTTACTTGGGTGATGTTGAATTTACCACGACCGGCGAAACTGACAAGGTGATTTCGCTCAGCCAAACAGGATCTGTTAGCACCACCCCAGACTTCTTTGGTTGGTTTGATAGCAATCAAGATCTGCGTTGGAACATTGGTCTCAGCAAGGATATCCCGCTAGCGCTGGAAATCAACAGCGGCGTCAGTGAAACTACCCTCGACCTGAGCGAACTGAAGCTCACTTCGTTGGATGTAGATGGCGGCGTGGGCAAATTAACCATGTCGCTGCCCAGCATGGAAGAAAGCTATAACGCAGTTCTGAAGGGCGGCGTCGGTGAATTCAACGTCACCATTGCCAAGAGTGCAGCTGTCAACTTGGAAGTCAAAGGTGGCGTGGGCGGTGTGGTGATAGATGTTCCGGATGATGCGGCTGTGCGCGTTGATGCTCAGACAGGCGTAGGCGGTATCAATGTTCCGGCCAACTACACCAAAGTCAGCGGTTCTGACCAGACCGTCGGCGAAAACGGTGTCTGGGAAACTGATAATTTTAACGGTTCGTCTCGCCAAATCAGCATCCGCTTTGAAGGCGGCGTGGGTGGCTTGACCATCCGTTAACTACGAAACAATCGAATTTACAGGGTGAGCATCAAACTCACCCTTACTAACGCAGGGGACTAACGATCATGAATGAGAAACCAAAGCGCGGCGCTGGCCGCAACCCCAACACGGGGGCAATGATCTTAATCGGTATTGGTGTGCTGTTCTTGCTGGCAAACCTCGGCATTCTTAGCGGTATCGGACGGCTGTGGCCGCTGGCACTGGTTGGCATCGGCGTCTGGATGCTCATGGGGCGCGGACAAAAGCCGATGTACACCACGAACACTTCAGCGCGCCTGTCAGTGGGGCGACTTCCGCCCGCGTCAAACTGGCGCTGCCCATCGGTGAAAATACTGTACGCGGCCTCGACGACAGCAGCACGTTGATCGATGCGGATATGACGTTTCTGGGTGAGATGAATTTCGTGGCGCAGGGCGACGGGCAGAAATTTGTCAGCCTCAGCCAATCCAGCGACTCGTGGGTCAACTGGATGAATCCCGCCAACTGGAATTGGGATAATCGTGCCGATTATCACTCAACCATTGGCCTCAACACCAATGTACCGACTGCACTGGATATTCAGGGCGGTGTCGGCAAATCCAACATTGACCTTAGCCAATTGAAGCTCAGCAGCCTGGAAGTGAACGGTGGTGTTGGCGAAGTAAATTTGACCCTGCCCGCTAACAGCGACAATCTTGATGCGCGTATTCAGGTGGGGGTTGGGCGTATTGATCTGACCATCCCTTCGGGCGCGGCTGTCAACGCTCATGTGAAGGGCGGTGTTGGCGAAACGGAAATCACACTGCCCGCCGATTCAGCCACCCGCATTGAAGCCAGCAGCGGCGTGGGAGACATAAAAATACCGTCGCGTCTGCAAAAGGTGAGCGGCGATGATGGTGCGTTCGGATTTGGCAAAGATGGGGTGTGGGAAACGCCAGACTTCGCCACTTCAGCTCGCAAGATCGTCATTCATTACGATGGCGGTGTCGGCCAGCTAAAGGTGCGCTAAAGTTCATTTGTCAAGTAAGCGTGAGACTGATCCCACAACGGCTAGGCACTCATGGGATCAGTTCTCGTGTATTAGTCAAACTTCAAATATTTAGGGAGAACAAACAGTTTGTAATATCTGTTGAGACATCATGAACAGTCTAAATACTTCACCGAAGATTGCATTTGCTTTCGCGGGAACGTTCCTATTTTTGGCCGGTGCGCTCGTCTTGATGGGTATCATTACCGGCGAAGTGTTTTATCCAGCCCCATATAGCACCTCGACCAATGAAATTAGTGATCTAGGTGCAACTAAACCGCCTGATAGCATTATCTACCAACCCTCAGCAACAATATTTAATCTCACCATGATCTTAACAGGCATCATGATCCTGATAGCTACTTACTTTGTGCATGTCATTTACCGTCGAATCCCCATTACTCTGTCCATAGGGTTTCTTGGCTTGGGCGCGTTAGGGGTCGGCCTCTTTCCCGGAAACAACCCTGTAACTCATCCCATCTTCTCACTGCTTACATTTATCTCTGGTGGACTTGCCGCTATTTTGTCGGCGTTGATACTGCGTGCCCCCTTCCGCTATATTGCACCTTGCTTTGGTATCGTTGGGCTAACCAGCCTATTCATGTCTAGCAGTCTTATGCCCATCTTAGGAGATGGTGGAGTTGAACGCTGGGTCGCCTATCCCATTGTTCTTTGGATAATTGGATTTGGTGGTTATTTGCTTGGCTCACAGCCATTGCAACAAGAGTAAGTGGGGCATGAATGGTAAGGTGAATGATGTGGATTGTAATTGCTGTCCTATTGGCTTGTTTACTCATTCCAGTCGGCTTGCTCATATGGTGTAGTTCCGGAAAACCAAAACCCTTCCTAGATAAAAATGGAAATTTGGTGGTAGGCAGTATTTCCGAAAAGATACGAGTCAGAATCAATTTCGTGGAACAGGGGATGTTTATCAAGAGCACAGATGCTAGTCACCCTGTGCTACTTTATCTTCATGGGGGAATGCCAGACTATTTCCTAACTCGTAAATATCCGACAGGGCTTGAAAATTATTGCACAATGGTTTGGTGGGAACAACGTGGTTCTGGTATGTCCTATAGCCCACACATTCCGCTCCAGACGATGACGGTGGAACAGTTGATTGCGGATACATTGGAGGTGACCAGATATTTGTGCCACCGTTTCGGTCAAGAAAAAATTTATCTGATGGGGCATTCGGGGGGAAGTTTCATAGGCATCCAAGCAGCCGCACGTGCCCCCCATCTATACCATGCCTACATCGGCATGGCACAGATGTCCTATCAATTGAAGTCTGAAAAACTGGCTTATGACTTTATGTTGGAGCAATTCAAAAAGAACAGAAACCTTGCTATGGTGCGGAAACTTGAGGCTATGCCCGTCACCATGTTGCATGGAACGCCGCCAGCCTATCTTGCCCTGCGTGACCATGCTATGCACAGTCTGGGCATTGGCACCACCCATGATATGAAATCAGTCGTCACGGGCATCGTTTTACCGTCGTTTAGTTGCCCGGACTACACGCTCATGGAAAAGGCTAATCTGTGGCGCGGCAAAAGCCGGGCGGGTGTGAGTGTCATATGGGATAAAATGACTACGACAGATTTATCCACACAGGTAGCGCGATTTCAGCTACCCATCTACTTCTGTCACGGCATTTACGATTACACATGCTCATATACTGAGTCAAAATCCTATTTTGAGAAACTACAATCACCGCTCAAAGGTTTCTATACCTTTGAGCAATCGGCTCACAGTCCGTTCTTTGAAGAACCTCAAAAGATGCAGAAGATTGTGCGCGAAGACATCCTAACAGGAACGAACAGCTTGGCTGACTTAAAATAATCAACGAGTTCTAAATAAAAAAGGGGCAGACCACCATCTGCCCCCATTTTGGGTTTTAGTAGTTTCTAGGCATCTACCCACCCTTGTACGCTCCCGACACAACCTTAAACGACCCAAAGCGATCAAAAAATGAAAAGTCGTCCAGCTTCAAATAGGGCGCATAGGTGTCATCGCCGCCCAAATAATAGCTGAAGAACGCCACCGCAAAATACCACTGCACTTCAGTGTGCGTTATGAACGAGTTGTGATCTCCATTGATAATCGAGAATAAGTAGCGTTCATCTGTACCTAGGTGGTCGAAGATACGTACCGCATTGCCTTGATAATCACAGGTCGCATCAGTCACGCCGTGTAAAACCAGCGTTGGTATTTTCACGTCAGTGATCATCTCCTCCGTCGTCAGCGGGAAAATACAGGGTGCCATCATCATGGCCGCACGGATACGCTCATCGGTAAAGGGAGCCCATGTCCCATCTGACAAATCCTCTAACCCTAACGTCGTACGGTATGCTGCAATAGCGTCGAAATCCCAAATGATTTCACTGGGTGGAGGGTCGCAATCCAGCGTTTCGACTTCAGGATGCTCGGCACACCATGTCGTGTAATGGACAGGATCACGCTCCATTCCTATCAGTTCTGAGGTGTTAATCGCTCCCATCGAAAAACCCATTACACCCACATTGTTCGTATCAATCACCCCGGCAAGTTCACCATCGTTCATGCCCGCTAGTTGGTTCAGCACCAGCAGAACATCCAGAGGACGGTCAACCAGTTCAAGCCTGATGGGTACTGTGTCGATGTGTTGTGCCGCCGCCACCACGAAACCACGGGAAACCAGATGCTCCACCATATCGCGCATTTCGGAACTCGAACCCGGGGAACCATGCGAATAGATAAGTAGGGGATATGGCCCGCCACTCTTGTCGGGGGTTGAATTGGCAAGAACTAAACTGGACTCCGAGAGCCTATTCGCATTTGGATCGTTCTTATCTGCCGGAAACCACACAAACGTTTGTAGTGTCCGGTTGCCGCGGCTTTCATCCACAAATTTGAACGACCTTAAACCTACCCCGTACTGCCCCGGCTCAAATAAAGATGTTGGCTCAAGAGATTGTGCCCAAACCACTCCGAAACATGTACTGAGCGTAACCAAAACCATCCCGAGCATCGTCATCACCAGCAGCCGCCTCAACATAATTGATCCCATTCCACATATATTCTTATCTCGTACTTGGTAGGTCTTACCCTCTTTCCTTGTTTACGGGGAAAGAGGGTGAGGGATAGAGGCTCATGTCAAAATATATACATTAATTTAGTTGGTTATTCAGACTACCATCTGTGGTGTACCTGCCGCGCGATATATTTGCCGTAAATTTCCCGCACCTTGAGCATTTGCGTTTCACTCAGCGGCGGCAGGTCAGATGCAGTCACATTTTCCTCTACCTGTGCCGGGCGTTTGGCTCCCGGAATAGCGCAGGATACAGCATCGAACATCAAAATCCAGCGCAGCGCGAACTGTGTTAGGCTCATGCCTTCCGGTACAAGCGCCTTCAATTCTTCGACTGCCTGTAATCCGCTATCATAATCTACACCAGAGAACGTCTCGCCACGATCAAACGACTCGCCAAAGCGGTTAAATTTACGGTGGTCGTCATCGGCAAAATATGACTGCTGGCTCATCTTGCCCGTTAGCAACCCGCTTGCCAGCGGCACACGTGCCAATATGCCCACCTGCCGCCGCTTGGCTTCACGGAAGAACAATTCGGATGGGCGATGGCGGAACATGTTGAATATAATTTGTACAGTCTGCACGTTGGGATATTCAATAGCCTTTAGCGCCTCTTCGACTTTTTCCACGCTCACCCCGTAATAGCGATCTTGCCAGCCCGCACCAGCGCATCCATGAAATCGAAAATTTCTGGCATGTAATACACGGCTGTCGGTGGGCAGTGGAGCTGCACAATATCAAGGCAGTCGGTTTCTAAATTCTGCAAACTACGGTCAATCCACATAGAGAGATTATCGGGATGATAACCTTCGGGAACTTGTTTCGGCAGCCGCCGCCCACACTTGGTTGCCACAATGATCTGCTCACCGGGTCGCTCACGCTTGAGCTGCGCCACCAAGCGTTCGCTGTGACCGTCGCCATACACATCTGCCGTATCAATAAAATTGCAGCCCATATCAACCGCGCGGTGCAGCGCTGTTAACGATTCGCCATCGTCTACTTGTCCCCACGATGCACCAATTGCCCACGCTCCAAAACTAATATCTGAAATTTGCCAACCAGTGCGTCCTAGTTCACGATATTGCATAATGAAAAAACCTCACTTATATGGGTCATATTGTATTGCGAATATAACCCTGCCATTGCGAATAACCAAGTGCTTGTCGAATTCGGTCACAAATGCTAACAACTCTGGATAAGAATATCCTGCGGGCCAGTACTATGTTTTGCCGACGCCCAAACTTTGTACAGATATTTGCTGTTTGCGGAAATGTGCGCAGGCAGCCAGCAGTTCTTGTAGTACTTGCAGCTTTGGCAAGGGCAAAGAGAATTGGCGTGTAGTTTCATGCTTGGCACACATAAATCATGCGTGGGCTGTCTTCGGCTATGGGATGCAGCGCCCAATCGCCATACGAACGCATAACCTTCAACCCATTGTAATACAGCAGTGCTTCCATTTCCTGCGGGTAGAAGAAGCGCATATACAGATGTGTGATCCGCAGTTGTTCCTCCCCGTTTGCCTGCCAGCGTCGGTAATTGGTGTAGTCCATCACCTGCGCCAGTTTGTCATAACGCTGTGTGGTCGAAATATCAAATGTTTGCCCAGTTCTGTTGGTATAGCTGCGCCAGAATTCTTCTTGGGGTGTATCGAAGGTTTCAAGGTACGGATTGCGGACTTCAAAAGCAAATATCCCGCCCGCTTGCAGATGCTCCCGAATACACGCCAACACCGCCTCTTGATCAGGGCGTGTCAGGAATGCCTGAAACGAATTGCCCGTCATGGTGATCAGAGCGAAGCGTTCGTCTAGTTGAAAACTGCGGCAGTCCGCTACGTGCCATTGAACGGGTAATCCTGCACCTTTGCGCCGTCCATGCTCCACCATTGGCGCGGCAATGTCGAGGCCGGTGGTGGCATATCCGGCCTGCGCCAGCGGAATCGTCAGCCGTCCTGTGCCGCAGGCCAGGTCTAATATCGGCCCACCGAACTCGTGCGCGAGGCCAAGATAGAAATTGATTTCATCGCCGGACGTGTTTTCAGCGTCATACTCGTATCCGTCGCTGTATTCATCTAGTATGTTGTATTCCATATTGTCCCTTAACCCGCCATTGCCCGGACAGTTGGTTGATATTAACCGCATTGTCTATGTTCCGCATTTATACAGACAGAGTAGGGCAAATAGTTCATGGTCAACCATTGAGTAACCTCTGAGCTGTTGTGTGATGCAGAGGGGAAATCGGATAAAATATCTGGAGTTATCCCTGTTTTCTGCCATCCCGACTATCTGGACTGGAGCATGCTATGTCCGATGATATAAGCGACATTGGTGCATTTTACGACAACGACCCCCAACGCGAAGACCGCCGTCTGGAACAGCACCAGCTCGAATATGACCTCACCTGGCGTTATTTGACTCAGTATTTGCCGGAACAGGGGACTATTCTAGAGGTAGGCGCTGCAACTGGTCGCTATACGGTCGAACTGGCACAACGCGGCTACACAGTCGTTGCGGTGGATTTGTCGGCTGGTCTGCTGGAGGTGTGCAAGCGTAGACTGGCCGAAGCCGGGTTAGAAAAGCACGTCAAGCTGGCCGTCGCTGATGCGCGTGATCTCAGCGCGGTGACTGAAACAGACTTTGATGCAGTGCTGCTGATGGGCCCGCTCTATCATCTCATTGACGAATCTGACAGACGAACCGCGCTGCAACAGGCCACTGACCGACTGCGAGCAGGAGGTGTCCTGTTTTCCGCGATGCTCAGTCGGTTTGGCGTGATGGGTGACTTGCTCAACAATAATCCCGGCTGGATTGAAACGCAGGCCGAGGTTCAATCCGTGCTGGCGCATGGCAAACGACCGGATGATTTCCCGCGCGGTGGTTTTCGCGGCTATCTCGCCCGTGTTGATGAGGTCGTACCACTGCACGAATCGCTGGGCTTTCAAACCCTGACACTAGCTGGTGTCGAACCCCTGATTGGGGCTAATGACGCAAGTTATAATCAGCTTGAGGGAAGTCGGCGCACGCAGTGGCTGGATGTGTTGTATGCCATCAGCGCCGAACCATCCATCTTAGGCTCATCCCGTCACCTGCTCTACATCGGACAGAAAAGAATCGGCTAATTGCTACTACTCACTTTGTTTTGTTCAAATATTCCAATAGGACAAGTCGCACTTCAGAGCGGATAGCTTTGATAATTTAGTCCATTAACTTGAACGCAAGCGTTGCACCGCAAACGCATCAAGGCTTCGTAGCGCCAACCTTATGCAACGGCTGACAACAGTATTTGAATGGCTTGCTACCGTGGCACGGGCAAGCCACGATTGGGGATAGTTTCATTGCTGGTGTATAGATAGGAATTTGGTGCCGCTACTATACTGTAGCCTGCTGAAACTGTTCAACAAATACAATAGTTGTTTGAATTGTCTCCTATTGCAAACTTTCGTTCCCGATGTGTGGTTTGAAACATGTCCCCCAAAATGAAGGGGTTAATCAAGTAGAAATGCGACTATTCTATAGTAAGACTGTAAATAGCTTGATTATATTATGACAACCTTCTACCTCAATCCATCTAACGCTGCAAAAAACGCAAAACAACTCCGCATTGGTTTGAAGTACTTCGTCAAGAAATCAACACACGAAATCGTTTTTGCAGGAATAGCTGCAATTGGCTTTTTGGGGGGATTCGCAGCTTTTGGTGCTGTAGCGATTCAAATGGCTAACTTTGAATACAACTTTAGCCACTATGGCCGCGAAACAACTGCAACAATTGTAGATTGTAAGATGGTCTGGGGACGCGGAAATAGATTGCCTCTAATCACTTATAGATACACAGTGAACAACGAAACCTACTCAAACACTTGGCTAGCACAATTTGTCTACCCCGATTGTGGGTCTGTTCCAAAACCTTCCACCTTGGACATTATTTATTTGGAAAATGAACCAGCCAGTTCAATTGAAGGCACGCTGTCGAAATTTAATTCGGGTGGTTATGCGGTGTTAATATTCGGGGTTGGAATACTTGGTTTTGGAGCCGCTGTTTTATCTCTTATAAGGCGTGGTATACCGTATTTACCTCATATATGGCACTGGTGGAATCAGGCGTCCCATCTGGTCGTCCTACCCGGTGAAATTGCCTCCGTAAAGCCAATGAATGAACGCAAACAAGGTGTACAGATGTCATACCGGTATCAATATCCACTAGAAAATCAGCCTGTCGAGAAAATTATTTATTACCATCAAAACAGAACACAAAACAAGCTACCAGAAGTTGGTATGCGTGTTGTTGTGATGTACTTTGATAAACAAACTGTCACCATAGCTTGACAATCTCAACGTGCTTGTCATGTATATATTTCTATACAATTGACCCTATATGACCTCTATTGACACCTCAACCGAAATCATGATATAGTGCTTCTCGCGGGCCGGCGTAATTGGGTTATCAACTACTAATTGAAGGTTGGAGGTTCGAGTCCTCCCGCGTCCCTGTATGGGACGTGTAGCTCAACTGGCAGAGCGGCCGCAAGGCGTCCAGTTACATTTTTGTCCGCACCTTTATTATCCCATGCGATGGGAGGTGCAGCATGGCGAACTATCTGAAGAACATGATCCGCAAGCAGCCTATTCCGCAGAATCAACCACTGCCCGGCACCAATCAAGTGCCGAACTCGGCGGGGGGTTATGCGTGGGCAGTGACACCGTGGCAGCGGCTTAACCGCTTTCTGGTGCTGGGTGCGGAGGGCGGAACCTATTACATCAATGAACGCGCGCTGACGGTCGAGAACGCCAACAACGTGTTGGCCTGCATCGCCGCCGATGGACAGCGGGTCGTGCGTGAAATCGTCGCCGTCTCGGAAGCGGGACGTGCGCCGAAGAACGATCCAGCCATCTTCGCATTAGCCTTGGTGGCTGCTAAGGGCGACGACACTGCACGTCAGGCGGCGCTGGCGGCTATCCCACAGGTCTGCCGTACCGGAACGCACCTGTTCCAGTTCGCGGAATACGTACAGGGTTTCCGCGGCTGGGGACGTGGGCTGCGCCGGGGTATGGCGGGCTGGTATCAGATGCTGGAAGCCCGTTCGCTGGCCTATCAGGTCGTCAAGTACCGCCAGCGTGACGGCTGGACTCATACCGACACACTGCGTTTGGCGCACCCCAAGCCGGTCAACGACGCGCAGGGCGCGATCTTTAAGTGGATCACCAAGCGCGAGGAAGTGGGCTGGGCGCGGGACATCCACGCTCCGGCGGATGCGGCATTGGCCTTCATCTGGGCCTTCGAGCAGGTGCAGGCCGCGCAGGATGTGGCAACCGTCATCAAGGTGATTGAGCAGTATGACCTGCCGCGTGAGGCGCTGCCGACCCAGTGGTTGAACGATGCTGCTGTGTGGGAAGCCCTGCTCGCCAAGATGCCGCTGACCGCCATGATCCGTAACCTCGGTGTGATGGCGAAGATTGGCTTGCTGGCTCCGATGAGCGATGCTGAGAAGCTGATCGGGAACGGCTCGGTGATGTGGATCGCCTGCGTAAGGCGCGCATCCACCCGATTGCGGTGCTTTCGGCACTGCGGGTCTACGCGCAGGGACGCGGGATGCGCGGCGACGGCACATGGACGCCGACGGCCCGTGTGATTGACGCACTGGACGATGCCTTCTACAAGGCCTTCCAGAACGTCGAACCGTCGGGGCTGCGAATGCTGCTGGCACTGGATGTGTCGGGTTCGATGAGCATGGGAACGGTGGCCGGTGTGCCGGGTTTGACCCCGCGCGATGCCAGCGCCGCAATGGCACTGGTGACCGCCCGTACCGAGCCGCACTACGACATTATCTCGTTTCAGGACAAGATCGTGCCGTTGAACATCTCGGCAAAGATGCGGCTGGATGACGCGGTGAAGGCGACTTCGAACCTGCCTTTCGGGCGGACTGACTGTGCCCAGCCGATGCTCTATGCGCTGGAGCACAAGCTGAAGGTAGACACTTTCGTGGTGTACACGGATTCAGAGTCGTGGTTCGGGTCAATTCACCCGGCGCAGGCGCTGACGCAGTATCGTGAACAGATGGGTATCCCGGCGCGTTTGGTGGTGGTGGGTATGGTTGCCAACAACTTCACCATCGCTGACCCGAACGACGCAGGGATGTTGGATGTGGTCGGGTTCGACTCGGCTGCGCCGCAGCTCATCAGCGCCTTCGCGCAGGGTAAGCTGTAAGTGACTGAGGGTGTGGCATAGGCTGCACCCTTCCTAAATTGACTGTAATGCGGGCCGGATGATGTGGATTATCGTCTTTGGAACGAGTAGGTGTGTAAGCACCTCGCGGGTTCGAATCCCGCCGTATATCCGCGAGGATATGCGTGGCCGAGCGGTTGATGGCACTTTGGGGTTCGCCCCAATTTCCATATCAAACATTTGTCCGCAGTTTTAAGAACTGAATATTCATGCGGGCCGCCGTGCGTGGGTTATCGGCTCATAACCGGGTGGACGCGGGGTTCGACTCCCCGCCGTTTCCAAACCGTGGGAATGTAGCTCAGCGGCAGAGCACCTCAAATATCCATCACAATCTTTGCCCGCATAATTTAACAATTGAATCATAAAAGCGGGCCGGATGGTATGGATTATCGTCTGTCAAACGTATGGGGTTCGCCCCACTTTCCATCCCAACTATTTGCCCGCTTCACTTCACAACCGCATACGACCACACGGTAACTATGTTGCGGGCCGGAAGATGTGGGTTATCGTAACTATAACGGCTCTAAGGTAGCGACCCTGTTGGAATACAGCAGGCGAGCGATAGCCGTCCTGATAGGAATACAGGTCAGGCGGCGGGTCGGGCGGATGCCTGCGGGTGTCAATGCGACGGCTGAGGGCCTTAAAACCTCATCTCCCACATCGCCAATTTGCCCGCGGCGATTCATAGTCAGGTGGCACACTATTTACACTAGAATGCCTAGCGGACCGCAGCGATGGTGGAGCGCAACCGGTGCTTCCTATCTCCCATCACCGTCCCCGCGCGCAGTTGAAAAGAAATAAAAAAGCAGGCGGGACAACACTCCCGCCTGCTTTCCAGTACACCTTAGTTCTTGGATTGCAGAACTTTCGGTGTCTTAATAGCAATTTGCTTCGGCTGCGCTTCCGGCAGCTTGGGCAGTGTCAGCGTCAGCACGCCATCTTCATAGGCGGCTTCCACTTTGTCAGAGTCCACTGACTGCGGAAGAGTCACGCTGCGGCTGAATTTACCGTAGTATCGTTCTTGCACCACAACCTTCGAGTCGTCATTGACATGGGGCTGCGGCAGTTCTCCGCTGATGGTTAGAACGCCGTTCTGCATCTTGACATTGATTTCATCTGCTTTGATGCCCGGCAGCGGCACAACCACTGTATAGGCTGTGTCATTTTCATGAATATCAAGCGCGGGTGATTCTAAGCCCGCCCAGCCGGTCATACGTGGCCATTCACCACGCCACGATTCATCAAACAGACGATCCATCATGTTTTGCATAGCAGCCATTTCACGGAAGGGATTCCAACGGATAATATTAGACATGTTATACCTCCAGAAACACTACTTACGTTCGACCTTCTTATACCGCCGCAATGTAAAAATTACGTCTGAAAAACATCGGAAAATTGTTAGACGAAAGCTATTGAGGCGAGGCTGGCAGCATCACGAACTGCTTCAATCCGTTTTGATACGCTGAACGAGCACTTTATCTACCCGGTTGCCATCCATGTCAATGACCTCAAAGCGCAGGTTGTTCCACTCAAAATGATCGGTGACGCTCGGTATTCGCCCCAAATAAGTCATCATGAGCCCACCCAAGGTTTGGTAATGCCGTTCACTTTCGTCAGGCAGCTCTTTGAGTTCAAAGATTATTTTCAGTTCGCTTGCGGGGAGGAGGCCGTCCATTAACCAAGAACCGTCTTCACGCTGGGTGGCCTGAGGTGTTTCGAATGTACCAAAGACCTGTTCGATGAGATTATTGAGTGTCAGCAAGCCTTCAACACCGCCATGTTCGCTGATTACCAACGCAATGTGTCCGGTTGAAATCTTAAACAATTCAAGGGCGCGCGACGCGGTCGCAGTTTCCGGAATAAATAATGCTTCGCGTAGGCAGCTATTCAGGTCAATTACCTTGTCCTGTACAACGAGGTCCAGCACATCTTTGGCGCGAATTATTCCCGCAATACGATCTAACGATTCGTGGGCGGCGGGAAAGCGAGAATGAGGGCTATTCAAAATAACTTGCAGGTTATCTTCCAGCGGGTCATCCAGATCAACCCATGCAATTTCCAAACGGGGTGTCATCAAAGCGTCCACCCGTTGATCGTCAAGCCCCATCACCCCGGCAACCATTGCCTGCTCGCTGGCTTCAAACACCCCAGCTTGTATGCCTTCGCGTATCAGCGCATTGATTTCAGCATCGGTTACCGGCGGTGAGGATGACGGACGGACGCGCATAAAACGGAGTAGTGTGTCGGTGGAAATGCTTAGCAATTGCACAACCGGCGCAGTCATAAGGGCGAGGCGAACCATAATCGGCGCTAACCACGACGCAATCTGCTCAGGATTTTGCAACCCGACGCGTTTCGGAACTAATTCACCAATGACCAGCGAAAGATAGGTGATGATCACCACCACGATGAGGAATGCCAGCGTCTCGCTCACAGGCTGCAACACGGGAATGCGGGCTAGTAGTGCTGCGAATGGATGAGAGAGGGATGCCCCGGCAAACGCCCCTTGAAGCACACTAACAAGTGTGATGCCAATTTGAACAGTAGACAGGAAGCGATTAGGCGACTGGAGAAGTTCGAGGGCGCGTTTAGCCCCTGCATTCCCGTCCTGCGCCATCTGCTCCAGCCGCACCTTACGCGAGGAAACGACAGCGATTTCTGCCATAGAAAGAACGCCATTTGCAACAATC
Source organism: Anaerolineae bacterium (assembly GCA_041390885.1). Lineage (GTDB taxonomy): Bacteria > Chloroflexota > Anaerolineae > Aggregatilineales > Phototrophicaceae > CFX2. Next base: position 344,012 of record JAWKPB010000020.1, read on the forward strand.
AGCACGGCGATAACGATGATTTCCATAACTCACTTGGGTCGAATGTTCAACGGATAATGACCGGTGATCACAATCGCTGATCCCAAGGACGCACCTCCCTTGCGTTCAACAATTGATCTTCACTTATCATTATGCCACAACAGGGGATGCAGGGCGCAGCATCTATTGAACAGCGTGCGTTTTAGGCTGGCGTTGAGATTTCAGTCGCATCAATCATTCTTAGTTAGTAGAATGGCATCCAGCACAGGATCGCGCCATTCAAAAAAATCCGTTGAAGAAAGCGCAACTGGAATATCGGGTTCGATTGTGTCGCGCTTGTCATCCAGTGAGCTTTTTTGCCAATAGCGGGCGCTGACATCGGCCTGTATGCCGGAATGGGGCAACCGGATGGGACGCACATCCCCATAAAGATTAGGACTGCCCCCCATCGGCTCCCCCACAAACACGGCATCTGTTTTTTGCTCCAACTCAGTCGTGAAATTGGCAGCCGCAGAAAAGGTTTGACGGCCTGTAATCACAAACAGTTTGCCAGTTCCATTGACCCCTTTACCGTTCAAGAAGAAATTCAGAAATGGGTTATAAGTAGTATTGTCACCGCCCGGATTATTGCGTATATCGATCACGACACGGTCAACCGGGGTACCAGCCACAAAGTCGGACAGTTCATGAGCGAAAGCTGTTATGGTCTGCCCGGATTGAGTTGTCCGTCGCACCAGATTGTATTGAATATAAAGAGTCTTGGATTTATCAAGATAGGTGTACCAAAAGGCTTGATCGAAGTGATGACTGAGGTATAGGGGCGTAGGACGAGCCGGCAGTCCCGTGAGCCAGCCCCCGCTGCTCCAGCCGGTATATTGACCGAGTGATTGCGGCTCAAGATCAAGCACCGTTTGATCTTCAAAAACAAAATGAGGATGGTTGACATCATCAATGACACCAAGCGCGTGCAAGACTTCTGGAATGACCAGAAATAAGGGAGTCAGAAGTTTAATGGTTGATGGATTGTCACGCTGGGCTAACGGTGCAAGAATTTCCACCAGCGACTCAATCGGGCTGTCACCCACTCGAACCAATCGTTTACCAATGACCGGGACATCAGTGGACTGGGATTCAATAACATACATCCCATCGCTAAACCAATAGAGCCTAATCGGGTAAAGGTGGAAATTTACTGCCGACTGGAAGGGGAAAATATTGGTATGTCCGTCAATCAAGGCGACCAAACGAATGAGTTCAACTTTGATTTGTTCATCCGTCAGGTAGGGGATATTGGCGTCTAAATCCGCTATAGCTTGGTCGAAGTTGGCTTCACTTACCCGCCAAAACAGGTTAGGGTGAATAGTGGGCATGTGGTCAGCGAGGTAGTGAAGGTCTTCACGCCAATTGGATTGAGCATCCTCATCTTGCACAATAGGGCGCGTATTTTGAGCCAGAATTTGGGTAGATATTGCCAGCAGCAGCGCAAGCACAGCCAATATGGAACGCATTGTTACAACCTTCCGATACCCCAAAAACCTGTTTACATACTACTATCAAAGCAGGTAGGTTCAATACGACTGGATGTAATTACTTAAATTTTGGCTGACACTGCGAAAATGGGTTCAGTGGAGGGCGCAGTAACGAGCGGGCTGCCGCCTTCCGGTTCAACCGACATACCAAATGCGGCGTATTGACTGGCCGCTTTTTCCAAAGGCACGACAACGTAATATATACGCTGGGGGTCGCTCACGGGGAATAACCCGCCGCTGTGTGCGCCTTCGGCATCAATCAACCACAGTTGCAAAGTGTGGTTATCTTCAAGCTGAGGAACCTGTTCCAAACGAATAACCGCTTCCCGTCCATCCGGCGACACCACTAAATCGCCGCGCACATCATTCGCGCCTTCGATCACAATTTGATGGAAACCAGCCTGCGCCACAATCAAACCATATAATTGCGCTCCGGGATCAGGGCGATTAAGCAGAAGTGTCACAGCAATCACAAGCGCAACCACCGCAGCCGCAGCCAAAAATGCGGCCCATGTGTTAAAGCGGCGAACAGGCTGGCGTTGGATGATGGATGGTGTCACTGGTCGCTCGGCTGCCAGGCGACGCCGCAAATCGTCACCGAGGTAAGCAGGGGCTGGACGCGCCGGAACCGACATTGCCAGCACATCGGTAATGTCCTGATAGACAGCCAATTCCCGCCGGGCTTCGGCATCCACCTTGAGCAATGCCTCAACCGCAACCCGTTCTTCGGCTTCCAGCGCGCCCAAGGCATAGGCCGGTATTAGATCAATGAGTTCGTTTCTTTCCATTTCCCACTTGTTACTTGTGGCATTCGCCAACCGCCATGTTACCTAACTTACTACAAAGAATTAATCATTAACAAGATTACGGTCAATATCCTTACTTTAGATTTATTCAATTGTCGGTAACCCACACACTACGGAGTTTCTGCATTCCCAACCGGACGCGGGTTTTGACCGTCCCCAAAGGTAAATTCAAGGTCTCAGCGATATCGTTGTGAGACATGCCGTAAAAATACACCAATTCAATTAGTTTGCTCTGTTCGGGTGGGAGCTGGCCCAAAACTGACCGCAGCGTCCGGCGTAAATCAGTTGTACCATCCGTTCCGGGCAGATTCTCCCACAGGGTGGGGTCTTCGTCCATAAACAGCATACCGGTCTGTGGTTCACGACGCTGGCGTTGGCGCAGCACATCTATTGCCAAGCGACGGGTGACAGTGAGCAGCCATGTGGTAAAGCGACCTTTTTCCGGGTCGTAACTTTCGGACTTTTTCCAGAGCCGCATGAATGTATCCTGAGTCACTTCTTCAGCGGCCTGTTGATCACCCAACACGCGATAGGCAACCGAATAAACGAGGTTGACGTACTGGTTGTGAAACAACATCAGTGCTTCTTCGTCACCCGCATTTACCCGCTGTAACAAGGCTAGCTCAGTTGCTTGATCCATTCTGCCTGTTTCACGTTTCGCCGCCGGTACAGGGAGCATACCATAAAGTGGAATAGTTGTAATCATTGCAGACTATATAGAACTCATTGTTGTCGTCTTATTTACAGTCTGCGACACGGCACATCCCGCGTCCAGTTCAATCGTTATTCACTTTTTGTTCACTTTGCGAAGACAAGATCAGATTCGTGAGATTGATAAATTACTCAACTAACGGGTATGTTTGAGGCCGGGAAAGTCGAGAAACATCACCTCAAGTGCCAGACGCAGGTTGAGATTGGTCGAAAGATTGTGATGGAGGGTGCGGGTGGCTTGTATAGCTTTCAGAGCTTCATCCACCGAAAGTGTGGCTGCCAACTGCTGAATGGACACGACGCGGTCAGTGTTAGCGGGAATGTGGGCGCTGGACTGGCACAAGAGCAGCACATCACGCCAGTAGGTCTGCCATAGTTCCAAAAGCGGGTACAGTGCAAGTTTATCTTTGCTGAGGTCTTCAGCAATTTCGAATCGTTGGGCGCGGTTGAGTGTCAATAGTTGTTCGAGTAGATCCAACGCTGCCGTGCGCTGTTCCAGAATAGCAGGGTCGGCAGCGGCCCGCAGCGCCCAGCCCATACGACCACCACTGAGCCGGGCCAACAGTTCGCTGTAGTCGGCGGGCAGTCCTTTATCCTGCAACAATGCCTGCCGGATGGTTTCAGTCGGGAGAGGACGTAGGTAAATAATCTGGCTGCGGCTGGTGATGGTGGCCAGCAGCGACTCGGTGGACGGCGCTAACAAAATCAGGAGGGCTTGCGGGGGCGGCTCTTCCAATGTTTTGAGCAGGGCGTCCTGAGCTTGCGGGCGGGCACGGTCAAAATCACGGAAAATGGCGACGCGGTAACGTGCTTCATAGGGTTTGAGGGCAAGACGCTGACATACAGCCCGCACTTCCTCAATCTTCAGCGCCCCCGTGTTGGCGTCGAGTTCCGAGTAGACCATATCGGGATGGTTGCCGCTGCTGATGAGCTTGCAGGAACGACACTCGCCACAGGGTCGCGCGGATTCCTCATGGTTGGTGCAGTTGAGCGCCATCGCCAGCGAACGCGCCAGCATTTCCTTGCCAATAGATTCCGTACCAACAATCAAATAGGCATGACGAATACGTCCGTTGGCGATTCCTTTGCGAAGATGTTGGACGGCCCAATCATGCCCATACACAGGCCAGTGATGTTGTGTTTGCATAGTTTTGATTATACCTAGCGCCGCAGCAAAAATTAAGCGCACAACCTATCGATTTTGACCGCTTCCGGTATCTGGTTACAATTGCTTTTCACTTCGCCATCAGACCGTTCATAGAGATTATGCTCATGCCGATTCAGATAATGCTCAAACATTTAAGTGAGTTGTGGCGACGGTTAACTGAGGTGGATACCAGCATTGCTGACACATCCGAACACATACGTGTTTGGTTTCTCAGTTCAGTACTTCTAGCATTGACGCTAACTATAGGCATATTATTGCCAACTCTATATCTCGTTACACAACCAGACAACACGCTAGAACGTATCACTGTCAGTATTTTAGCAGCCATAGGAGTATTCGGTGGTTATTTGCTGGTGCGGCGCGGACACACGCGGTTAGCAAGCTACCTCATACTCATCGTCGCCACATTGGCTATTTTGGGTACTTCCTTATGGCTAGGAAACGCAACAACCTTACGGACAGTGGATTACAGCGTCGTGGTGATTTTGTTCGCCAGCCTATTCTTGTCACTGCGAACAACAATTGCGATTGCTGGCTTCTATGTGGCTGCGATGCTCGCCATGCCCGCTCTTAACCCACAGATTACCATGGAGACGATTACACAAGGGCCACTGCGATTCGTCGTGCTGTTGACATTCGTTGCAGTTATATTCGCCCACTACCGAATACGGTTGGAAAATGAGCGACAGCGCGAAGTAGTGGAGAGCGAACAACGTTACAGAATGGTTTCTGATCTTGTCCTGAATTACGCATTTGGATTTAATGTTGAACCAGATGGGCGAGTTGTCAACCAATGGATGACCGACGGATTTGAGCGCATCAGCGGGTATACTTGGAAAGAATTGGAAGCGATCGGCACTGAACAACTGTACCATCCCGATGATCGCAAGCGGCGGGCCGAAAACTTACGGCGGTTGGTTCAAGGCGATGAACTTGATACCGAATATCGTATCATAGCCAAAAGTGGTGAGATGCGTTGGATGCACGTGATTGCCTATCCCATCAAAGACAATCAACTGGGTTGGGTAAGCCGTATACAAGGCGTTGCTCAAGACGTAACAGAACGCAAAAAGGCGGAAGCTCAACAAATCCAAGTTTCTGTCCAGCAAGAGCGCTTCAAATTAATAGGCGAGTTTGTGATGGCAATTTCGCACGACTTTCGTACTGCGCTGGCGACGATCGCCACCAGCCGTTACCTACTGGAACGGCAGATGGCAGAGGATGAACGAAATCGCGTGCAAGGACGATTGGACGTTATTCAAGATTCTATTAATCACATCGCGGAACAAATCAATAATTTGGAAATGATTTCGAGCTTGAGCAATTTGAAGCTCGTCTCATATGATCTACTGAAGCTGATCACGGCAATTGTGAGGGAATATAGTTCTACAGCCCAACAACGTCATCAAACGTTAGAACTGGAATCGCCAGTACAGTTTCTAAATATTCTCGCCGACCCCAATGAGCTTAAGCGTGCTTTTGGCGAAATTGTGCGAAATGCAATCTACTACACCCCGGCGGAAGGACAAATCAAAATATCCGTTCAGCAAACACCGGAATTGGTAGAAGTTCAGGTACAGGACAACGGTATCGGTATTGCAGCGGAACATCTCCCGCATATCTTCGAGTTTTTCTACCGGGCGGATGCCGCGCGCAGCCTCAATTCGGGCGGAATCGGGCTGGGGTTAAGTATTGCACGTCTCATCGTCGAGGCACATGGCGGTCAAATTTCTGTTGAAAGCGTGCCAGATAACGGCAGTACATTCACGATTAGACTGCTCCGTGAAGCAACGGATCGTGTTCCAACCGGTGCCTAGTGTGTTCCGGTCAATTATTGAATTACCACTGGCCCAGTCTGCCCATAATTCATGCCGATTAACACCAAGTCAGCGACGTTGATTTGGCCGTCATGGTTGAGATCAGCATTACCCGGTGCGGGTGGCGATGGTTGGTCAAAATTGGCCGTGATAAGACTTGAATCAGCCAGATCAATAACTTGATTGCCGTCCGTATCTCCCGCAACCAATGTGGCTTGACCTACGTCTATGGGTGCGCCATCGCCTATCACCGTGATGGTATAGGACAGCGATAGATGTTCAACAGCATTGACGAGCAGAACGTAACTGCCCGGTGTCACATCATTGAATTGATAGTGACCATCTGCACCGGTGACAGCCTGACCTATCAAATTGCCATCAGCTGTTAAGAAAACATTGATTCCGGATTGATCAGCGCCTATGGGATAAACCACACTACCCATAATACTGCTGGGTGTGGTGCCGAGTGGCGCTTCTTCAGTGGGTGGAATGATCTCACCCTCAACAGTAACTGTCGGTTCTACCTCAGGGATTCCCGTCTCGGTTGGCTGAATCTCATCTGATGGAGTTTCAGTAATAGTGGGCTGCGGTTCGACCACCACTTCAGTTGGAATTTCGGTAGGCAATGGCGATTCAACCGTTGGCACTGGCACAACCGTCTCCACAGCAGCAACCGGATTAACCGTTATCAATCCACTACCTTGCACTTCAACAGGAATAACCGCGCTAAAAGGATTGGAAGCGAGCACGCTGCACATTACACTACTGCTGCCTGCCGCTTGTGCCTGATACTGGAAGTGAAAAACTGTACCTGTGCCTGTAAAGGCCGGAGCGGGTTGTAACAGCGTCGCGGCGATCAACCAACTGCCATCGGCTTTCATGCCGTTATCAACAAAGAAGCTGTTGGCTTGGTTAAATACGTCGCCATCAACCCGTCCTACGCCCGTCAAAACAGCCGGATCAACCGCACAGTTAGCTTGTAGACCATATAAGTTGGTCATGTTCTGGACCTGAACGCTAACAGTAACTGTGTCACCAACCGCGATAACCGGTGGATTAATGATAACCTGTACTTGCGGGAGCGGTGTGCTGTCTTGTGCCGCAGCAACTGCAACGCCCAGCCCAATGATTAACAGGACAAAGGTTAGACAAAGCGCCCATCGAGAGCGATTGATTCGTGAATTTGTCATGAGCGACTTCTTTCCCTGACTCCACCAATGCTGACAAACATGACTCTGACAATAGCGGCTATTTTCAATTTCGCTATGGGAAAAAGGTCTGTTGTGGCAGGTTAGAAATAACAAAAACCGTTCTAGTGAGAACGGTTTTTTTGGCGTCATAGGTTTGGTACAAGGCAAGTTAAATCGCGCTTGTCAACATGACCTAGCTATTTTCAATCATGTGATAGAGGTCTTGTGTTTCTCGTGCCGGATTAATGTCATACGATGACCGCAAAGTCTCTACCAACTGCAAATATTGGTTAAGGGCATCTTCCTTGCGCCCCTGTCTGAGGTATATGCTCATCACTTCCCGTTGGATATCCTCCCGCTCAGGAACATGACGCAGAGCGCGGGTAAAATAGCCGAGCGAAAGATCATCATTGCGCTTGCGTTTATACAAGCGGCCTAAACCGATGAGAGCTTGTCCATTAAGCAACCGCAATTGCTCTCGGCGTTCCTCTATCCACGGCATGTCAGTGTCCTGCAGGAAAGGCGCTTTATAGTATTCAATCGCGCGCAGTAATAGCCGTTCCTCCTCGTCATCGTTAGTCGAAGCCATCGCCTGCTCAACATCTGCTTGGAAGTCAGCCGCATCATAATGGCGGGTCAATTTCGTGCTGGGGGTATAAAACCCACTGCCATATTGAGTCAACTCAAATGTTTCTGTAGGATCTATTTTCATGCTAATGCGCTCACTAATTTTGCGCTTGGTCACATGAAACACATTAGTGGCTTCTTTAACGGGTAAATCGGGCCAAAACGTCTCAAAAATTTCGCGACGGGTGACAAGAGGACGATCCACAAAGTAGAAGAATAGGTTACGCGGTAGTGCGCCATCCCAATTATCTATGAATTGACCGTTTGCCAATGCATAACCTCGCCCTAGCGCGTACACTTCTAATTGCGGACGGGGGTTGCTTTGAACGGCGAGCATGACATCATCTTTGCGCCGTTCGGTACCCAGTACAACGGCCAGGCCGCTGACAACCATATCGTACCACGGCTGATAATGCAGAAGTCTCGAATTGAACACGACCTGGCAATTTTCTGGCAAGCTGGATGCCAGCGCACGCATAAATGCTTCAAAGTTTGCGTCAAATGGCAGTCGATCCAGCTCATCAATATACAATATTGTTTGGTCTGATTTATGCGCTGCCAAATCTGCAGCCAATGCCTCACCATAACCAGTTGCGTTGTTAGCCTTCAGAGCAGTTCGTAAATTGCTTCCAAATCCGTCAACAGACTTGGAAAACTCTTCTACCATGCTTTCTAGCCATGCCGCTAGAGTCGCCTGCCCATCCATAATTCGATAGTATAATAAACCACTGTCTTTGCCATCATAATAATGTGCCAAAAATAGTGATCTATAATTCGTCCACGGATAGAGGAGAACTATTCGTTTGCCGCGTATTTTTTCCTTGAATTGAGGTAGTGAAAGTGTCGTAGCGGCTTCATGTGCCATAGTACAACCTTAGGTAATCCTACGTATATTTGTAAACACACAACAAAAAACAAATTCATAAAAATTCACGGATACGAGAATATCATTAGCGCAACTATTCTGCAAGTGTGTTACTAATAGGAGTTGAAGTTTTTTACCTTCTAGGCAGCTTTTTCACTAAATTTTAGGAAAACTTGTAATAAATGGTGCAATTTTCAGGATATTTCCACCGATCCGAAGCAATTCTGCTTGGTTTGATGCTCTACGCTTTTTGGTTTCCCATCGAAATGCGCATAAATTGGTTGTGGTTGTTGGGCACTGTTCCCATCTTCATACTGGTGCGCTGTTTGATACACAAACGCCTGTTCACTCGCTTCCCTTTAGATATGCTGTTCATCATCTTAATCGGCCTTATGCTGTTCAATCTCCGCGCTGCACCATACCACCGCGACGCATGGATACTGGGCAGGCCATTGTTCGGCATGGCGCTGTGCGTATTTGCGGTGGAACACATCCGCCAGTACGCCAACAGCCGGGCATGGTTGGTTGTAACAATGCTTTTGGTGTTGCTGGTTGGTGGACTGGCATTGTTCAGCAGCCAGTGGAATACCAAGAGCGATCAACTGCGGTTCATCATAGACGCCCTGCCGAGAGTGACTGGATTCCCCGGTGCGGAAACCGGTTTTAATGCCAATGAGATAGCGGGCGCGCTGACATGGCTAGTCCCATTCAGCGCGGGGGCGGCGCTGGCAGCCGCAAATAGCAAACACAGGTGGATGAATCTACTACTGCGACTTGGATTTGGTGCGGGATTTGTCATGAGCTTTATGGCATTATTTCTGGGGCAGAGTCGCTTTGGTTTATTGGGTGTTCTCATCGCTTTGGCAGCGCTAACGCCCGCGGTCTTCCGCCGCTGGCGCTGGCGCAGCGTAGCGTGGGCTGCTCTGCTGGCACTGGGGATACTCGAAATCTTGATCATTCACAACGTATTCAGCCCGGCCAAGCTCACCACGCAAATTGAGCGCGACGAGGACAGCCTGAGCGCTCGCCTCGAAATATGGAACAGTGCCTTAGAAATTGTACGGGATTATCCCTTACAGGTGTCGGGATGAATCTCTTCAGAGATGGCAAAGTCCGCGAGCGCTATCCTGTCCCCATGTATCCACAATCCATACTTCCCCATGCCCACAACGAATTTCTGCAACTGGCGGCTGATCTCGGTATACCGGGCCTCCTGTGGTGGTGCGGTATTTACGCTGCTGTCGGGTGCATGCTGTGGCGAGTTTACCGGACGGCCGGCCCCTCCCTGCGGCTGCTAGCGGCGGCAGTCGCTGCGGCGCTGCTGGCGCATCTCATTTTCTCGCTCGGTGATGCCGTGCCGATTTGGGATCGTTTCGGGTTTATATACTGGTGGATGTTAGCCGCCGCGTGCATCTTGGACCGGCTGAACAGCAATGCCCAAGTCCAACCGGATGTTGTAACGGGATAAGTGTCTTTTTTCCCGGCGCGTATCGCCACTGTTCCTCTACCATGTTAAACTGAAACAATAATTTAAACTGCTTTCTAACATTGTTTCCTCACACGGAGAACAGCATGACCACCGACTACCCACGTTTTGATTTAACAGGACAAATTGCTCTTGTGACTGCCTCGGCGCGTGGTTTGGGACGGGCGATTGCACTGGCGTTGGCACACGCCGGGGCCGATGTGGCGCTCGGTCTCCGCGACATCAACACCGGCAATGCGGTAGTGCAAGAAATCGAGAGCATGGGTAGGCGAGCCTTGCCCCTGCAAATGGACATGACCAAATTCGACCAAATCCGTGCCGCTATCCAACAAACAGCAGATCACTTCGGGCGATTGGATATTCTCGTCAATAACGCCGGAGTAGCCCCTACTAATCTGGCCGAAAATGTGCGCGAGGAAGACTTCGACCTGACACTGGCTGTCAATCTTAAAGGCACATTCTTTGCCAGCCAGATCGCTGGGCGCATTATGATGCAGCAGAATTACGGGCGGATAATCAATATGGGGTCGCAAGCAGGTTTCGCGGCGCTGCCCACTGAATCTATTTACTGCATGACCAAAGCGGGCATCTCTCACCTGACCAAATGCTTGGCGGTGGAATGGGGCAAGTACAACATCACCGTCAACGCCGTCGCGCCCACCTTCATTCATACCGATGGTACTGCGCCTGCTCTCTCCGATCCGGCCTTCAAGGAAGATGTGGAAGAACGGATTGCCGCCCTGCACCGCATCGGTGAACCGATGGAAGTCGCGGGGGCAGTGGTATTTCTGGCCTCACCTGCCGCTTCGCTGATCACGGGTGATACCATCATGATTGACGGCGGTTGGACGGCCCGGTAGCCATTTCGCGGAGTTCATCTCATTACTAAGTTGTAGCCGGAAATTGTCCCGCAAAGGTAGGATAGAGGTAATATCCTGTGCCCTTCCCACACCCTATTTTGACCTCGTATTCCCCCCTCTAATATGTTAAAATTAACGAATAATTATGAGCCTTTTTTCGCCCAACTAACCGCGCTTTTTGTGCAGAAAATTCTCCCACAATGACTTCACATATGCTGCCTGAAATTGAACAAACAGTTGGAGATTTGGTGCTGGATTTACTGCGGGCACGTGCCGAGCATCCTGAACTGGTGCTCAGTTCGCCGCAGGACGCGCGGGGTGAAGTCTCCTCCAACGCCGTGCGCGTCACCCAGCACTACACATCAGCGCTGTTGGCCTATGGTTTCGCGCCTGAACAGCAAGAACTGCGGGAGGCCGCTGACTGGTTCGCCACCCCGTTCCCCAGCGATCTGCACCGCCGCATTGACGCGGTGGAAATGAACCGTCTGGAAGGGTTGCTCAGTCTGCGCCCGACCAGCGACTTCGTGCTGCCGCGGCTCGAACAACTGGCTCGTCAGCGCGTGACCGACGACTACTTCGAGATCGGTGGCACGCCTGCCTTTGATACCCTGTGGTCTATCAAAGTGATGGCACAAGCCCGTGAAACCGGCGTGCTGAATGGCATCATGCCGGAAGAGTCGCTGCGCGAATGGGCGGCCAAAATGGTCGAGATTAACCACCGCGATAAAGACCTCGCGCTGGCACTGCGCTTGCGCTACGATCTAAAAAGTAAGTTAACCGCCGCCCAGCAGAAAAAATATGTGGAAAAGCTCATTAAGATAGCTGAGCAAAGCGGCGGCTTCTGGGGACTGGCGCAGGATATGCGGGCATTGGGCGAAAACATGCACCGCGGACAATTGTTCCCCGAACAAATCGCCGACCACCGCGAAACCTTCCGTGAAATGATTCTGTCCACCTGCTACGTCATCGAAAACATGATGCCGTTGGTGGATGTGTATCCCCAGATCGAACCGCTGCTGCGGCGTGCGATGGAATTATGGTGGGGTGTGTTCAGTGGGCCGGGTGTGGTCAACACCCTGCGCGGACTGTTCCCCAATCCCTACGATTATCTGTTGATTGTGTGCCGCACCTTGGTGACCGCCCGTGTCTACATCAACCAACCGCTCATCAACTGGGTGGCGGTTTATATTCACCGCAAGCTGGCCGCACAGCAGGTACGCCCTGCCGAACCCGAAGATACAGAAAGCATCCGCAAGGCACTCAAGAACTGGATTCGGGTTGATCTGGAAAAGCTGCCCGAACCACTGCGATTGGGCATGTCAGACAGCAACGTCGTGCGTATCCACCCCTTCATTGCGAACCCGATGCAGCCCGAAGATGACTCGTTTAAGCTCAACATTCCCAACGCCGACTCGTTGATCGTAAAATACGGCCCGATTGAGGAAATTGATCTGGAACGCGACAACTATGCCCGTCTGCCACCCGCCATCCGTGACTGCTTCGTCAACATTCCCCAGCCCAGCTTTGTGGATAATGACCGCAGACGCGCCTTCGTCATCATGGCTGATCTCAACCGCTACCGCACCCTGTCCGACGCGCTCAACAAAGTGCCGCAGATTCACGAAGCCCTGACGCACGAACTGGGCACTTTTCTGGTGCGGGTGCACATGGGAGAAGGACATGGGCGGCGCACGGTACAAGAAGGGCTGCTGCTTCAACTCTATCTGCTGCCCATGCAGCAGCATGTCCGCCGCATATTCAGCTACGTGTTGGAAAACCGCCTGCTGGATACCGACGACAATATCAAACACGCCAACCAACTCCAGCGCGATTTACTAGACCGTATCGGCCATCTCGTGCGCTACCAACTGGAGTTAGAGGATTTCCCCATCGCCTGTATGCATGGTGATTTGCACTCGCGCAACATTATGGTGCGCCGCCTCAAGCAGCGCCGCGAAGGCGAAGGCGAGGTGGATTTCAAACTGATTGACCTCGAAAAATTTCGTCGGGTTGGTGATGCCGCGCTGGATGCAGGTGAACTGTTGGTTGATCTGGAAATTCTGCGTGCCACCCGCAACAACGACCCGGCGCGTGACCCACACGCTGCCCTCATCAAAGCCGTCGAGCAGACCTATGCCGATTTTGCCGCCGAGCGTGAGGACAGCACTTTCGCGCTTCGCGTGCGGCTGGGACAGGCCCGTTCGCTCATCCGCATCGCCAAGGGCCGGACGAAACAGGGTGAACTGGCCCTCAAAGAAAGCCGTAAAGGCCCCGCCATCCGCGTTGCCTTCGACGTACTGGATGATGCTACGCAGGCCATCGCTCATCTGGACGCGGTGGTTAGCGCGTTGGGGTAAGGCAACAAAAAAGGGCAGGTTGCAGCCTGCCCATCAAATCATTTTACCACTGCTGATTAGCCCTTGACCGACCCCGCCATCAAACCGCGCACAAAATAGCGCTGCAGCGCGAAGAACACGATCAGCGGCACAATCATCGAAACGAACCCGGCTGCCGTCAGCAAGAACCAGTCCTGCCCGCGCGAACCCACTAGATCAGCAATACGCATCGTCAGTACTTTGTTTTCACCAGCGCCGAAGCCGATGAAAATTAGCGCCACCAGATAGTCATTCCACACCCACAGGAACTGGAAGATGGCAAATGAAGCCAGCGCCGGAACCGAAAGCGGCAGCACCAACCGCGTGAACATAGTGAAGTGCGATGCACCATCAATGAAGGCCGACTCCAGCAGATCTTTCGGCAGGCTGCTGATGTAGTTGTAGAGCAAATAACAGGCCAGCGGCAGACCAAAACCGGTATGCGCCAACCAGATCCCCAGAAACGTCCCGTTCAACTGCAAACTCACATAGTCCCGCAGAATGGGCACCAGTGCGATCTGAAGCGGTACCACCAGCAGCGCCACAATGCCGATGAACAAGATACGGCGTCCGGGGAACTTCATCCACGCAAAACCGTAGGCCGCAAAAGCCGCGATGAGAATTGGAATGATGGTAGACGGGATAGATACTGTTACCGAGTTTAAGAAGGCATTCGTAAGGTCCTCACCCGCCACGGTGGTGGTGGTGCCGTCGGCTCTCGTCAGTACGATGTCCTTACCACCCAACACCTGATCGTAATTACCTAACGTGAAATCCGTATCTGCAGTAAACTGATTCTTCGAAATGACCAACTTGCCTACCCGTACAGTACCTTCCCATGTCAGCAGCGAACCGTCAGGCATGGTGACGCCAGCCTTCCATTCCTGAAAGGACTTGGTCACGCCATCAATCGTGATCGGTTGGTCGGATTTCTGGTCTTTTGGAATTTCCCGTTCCTCAATCGGAACTTGCTCCATGTGTGGCAGTACCGTCCACCATCCTGACCGGCTGATGTTATCCGGCTGCCGAACCGATGAAACCAGTAAGCCAATAATCGGTATCGTCCAGACTGCAACAATCAGAAATAAGCAGCCATTTACCAAGAACAGCGAGCGGCGTATTGTGATTTTCATAATTTTGGCCTCCTCGCCTAAAATACTTCGCGCTTACTAAATTCGCGCAGGTTGTAAATCATGACCGGGATGACTGCCAGCAGTAGCACAATGGCAATTGCCGAACCATAACCATCATTGCCTGCGGTGAACATTTCCCGGTAGAAGCGTACACCGATCACTTCTGTGCCAAATTGACCGCCGGTCATGACCATCACAATATCGAACACTTTGAGTGTGAAGATGATGACGGTGGTCGTTACCGTTACCAACGTGCCGGAAATGCTGGGGATAATAATGCGGAAGAAAATGGTAATTTCATTAGCCCCGTCCACCCGTGCTGCTTCCAGTAGATCTTCTGAAATGCCCTTGATAGCGGCGGAGATGAGTACCATTGCAAAGCCCGTCTGCAACCAGACCATCACCATAATCAAAAATAGGTTATTGTAGGGCTGCACTTGCCGTATCCAGTCCTGTGACTTGCCGCCCAGACTCGTAACAACCGAATTCAATAAACCAATGTTGGGATTTGCGTCAAACACGAATTTCCAGATGACACCAGCCCCCACCATCGAGATTGCCATCGGCACAAATATGGCTGACTTGGCGACGCGTTCAAAGCTGCTGCGATCCGCCAGAATAGCGATGAGAAGACCGAAAACCACTGTCAGGGGTTGTACACCAACCAACACATAAGATTGTTGGTCCACGCTTCGATCATGATACGCTGCGTAAAGACCGCCTGATAATTCTCGAGCCCAGCAAAACGCGTGACCCCGCCCTCGGTGGTATATAGGCTGAGGGCAAATGTACGAATAGTCGGGGCAGCCAGATACCATGCAAGTAGAATGACTGCCGGCCCTATAAAAATATAAGGCTGAATACGGGTTGTCCACTTGGTCGAAAAGGACTCGACCAGCATATTCGCGACAAAGAACAGGGCAGCTACACCCCCTACCCCCCAGATGATAGCAACGATCGTCACCAGCAGCTTTGGGGTTCCATTGGCTTGGGTATCCCGCAAGAAAATGAACCCAAGGTACAACACAATAAAAGTAACAATTATCCCTGCGACTGCCGTTAACAAGCGGGTGGTATTCATTCCACCAGAACCTGTAGCACTATAAGATGTTGTTGTTTCCATTAAGAACCCCTTCACTTAATTTTCTGAAGAGACGATTTTGTAAATGCGAACAATGTCGTTTTTGGGTCGTAACAATAAATGGAATGCAGCAAGCTAAATCATAACTTAATTCGGCTATGAGTTAAGAGAGGCAGGGTATCGAATTGATAGCCCTGCCTCTCTACGCGTCTTTCACACCCGCAGGGGCATGTCAGACATTATTTACTTGGGCCAGGCTGCGTCAATTTCGGCCAACACAGTGTCGAGGTCAACTGTGCCGCTCACCCAGTCGGTCATACCCTTCCAGAATGAGCCTGAGCCAACTGCACCCGGCATCAGGTCAGAACCGTCGAAGCGCACACTGTCAGCTTCCGAAATCAACTGTGACAACTTGCGTTCGATGTCATTGGTGTACCATTCAAGCTGCACATCGTTTTGCGGAGCCAGTGTACCACCCGCACCCAGCCAGGACTTAACCGATTCACCACGGCTGAAGAAATCCAAAACCGCGCGGCTTTCGGGGCGATCATTCATCAGTGCATAGATATCGCCTGCCACGAGGAACGGCTTACCGTATTCGGGATCAATACCGGGTAGGTAGAAGAAGTCATACATGTCGGGGGTTACATTCTCACCGAAGAAACTGGTGATGAAGTTACCCTGCTTGTGCATGTAGCACTTCGGCGGATCGTCAAACATCGGCTTGGGGGCATCACCAAAGCTGGTACTCGCGATGCTTTCACGTCCACCATACACGTAACCATCTTTGAACCAAATCGAGGCCAGTGTTTCGGCTGCATTCTTCACTTCTGGAGAGGTGAAGGGCAGACGCTTGGCGGGATCAGCCGGGAACGACCAATTGTCGTAATTTTCCAGCGATGTGGTGCGCAGCATGACTTCTTCCATCCAGTCAGTGGCGGGCCAACCAGTGGCAGCCCGGATTCAATACCGACGCACCACGGAGAAGCACCGTCCGCCACGATCTGGTCAGACAGGGCAGTCAATTCTTCCCATGTTGTGGGGACTTATAACCAGCAGCTTCCCACGCAGCCTTTGGATACCAAACAACGCTCTTGCCATTGTTGCGGTTCCACACACCGGCCATGATGGTCTTGCCATCTGCGCCCGCAATTTGCGCCATATCCAACCAACCCTGCTTGTAGTTAGTCTTCAGCCACTCAGGGTCCATAAAGGTGCTGATATCAGTAACGGCGCCTTTTTGCACGATGTCTTTCAGCAAACCTGGCTGCGGGAAGTCCACGATATCCGGAGCGGCACCCGCATCAACAGCAGCGCGAATGGCAGCTTCGAATTCCTTCGAGCCAGTGTACTTGATGTCGATGCCTGTCCAGCCTTCAAATTCCTTGATGGCATCATTGAACTTGGCTTCGTCTACATCAACAAAAGGCCCTGTCATGGTGACTGATGTACCTGCCAGCTCACCTTTACAGGCCGAGGTTAGTTCGGCGCTCATCATCGTCCACAAACCTTCAGGGCAGCCCGACGCTTGGGCGGCAACCGGCAGTGTGAACGAGAGAGCCAGCACGACCAGCAATAACAAACTCACTCTCTTCAACATGCAAATTTCTCCTTCAACTCATCAAACTGAAACATATCTTATTACTACAGGATGGAAACCATTGGAAACGTTTCCATTTTTGTAGTATATCCTCATCTAAAAAATTGTGCAACTAATTCGGCAATCTGCCCAAAACGCATCTTTAAGCCTTGCGCTTCTCCAAGTTATCAACTTGAAATGTTGATAAACAGACGGTTGCCCCGTTGCTCAACGGGATACGTCTTTAGATCAACTTTTACCGGGTGTGTCAGCGCCTTGCCGCTGGCGATGTCAAACCGCCCATTGTGCTTGGGGCATTCGATACAACCGCCCATCACCAATCCGCCTGCCAATTCAGTTTTGCCGTGCGTACATAAGCCGTCACTGGCATAGAATGCACCACCCTTCAGATGATAAATGGCATACGTCTTGCCGTTATGGTTGATGCCGATGACATCTTCTTCACCCACATCGGCTGTCGCACAGGCGTCTATCCACTGCACACCTATAACCTTGCCTGTACCATTGCTTGAATGAACAGTGCCTTCATCGGCAGGTGCAGCCGGCGCAGGAAAATCGGCTGGTAGCGGGCGGACGATATGATAATCAGGGTCTTGAGTGGCTTGCTTGTACAGTGCCGGTATCATTTCCTTGTAAACCACCCACAGGTTAGGGTAAGGTGGGGGTTCTTGATGTTTGATGAGTTCGTGTAAACGTGGCAGCGCATGATACGGAACCATCGGTGTCGAATGATGCTCGATATGGTAATTCATGTTCATGTAGAGGTAACGGAAGATCGGGTTGATATATACCGTGCGCGTATTCTGGCGGTGATCAAAAACATTCTCTTTGAGTCCTGCGTGCTGTGTCAGCCCCAGGAGCTGGTGCAGCCATCCGCCATAAAAACGCGGCAGCCCGATGAACATCATCGGCAAGAAACTATGGATAGACAGAGAGTACAACCCAAAAACTACAAAAATCGCGACATAGATCCGGCTCGACCAATACATCTTCGGAAGCTCTGACACTGGCACAAAACTTCGCACATCCCCATTCGGCCTTCCGGCTGCGTGGCGGATGATGCGCCACACTTCTGGCGGCCCGCTGCGCAGGTCGAAAAAGTCCATCGCAATCTTAACCAGATCAGCCGGACGCATCACTTGAATTTCGGGGTCAAGCCCCACTACGTAAGTGTGGGTATGGTGGCGGGCATGACTCCAGCGCCACAAATACGCCTCTCGCAGGGTCATAAATGAACTGATGTGGTAGAAAATTTCATTCAGCCAGCGCGTTTTGAAAGGCGTGCCATGCCCGCATTCATGCCAGCGCGCATCGCTGGACGAATAGATCGTGCCATAAATCAGAAATGCCGGTATTGCCCACCACGTGCCCCACGAAAGCACAGCGGCATATCCACTGACCAACAGCAGTACAATCCAGATACCGAAGTGCCACAGCGCCGGGCCGTCACTGCGCTGCATCAGGGCCTTAAGCTCCGCGCGGGGAATGACCGGATGCCACCACGAGGCTTCCACCTGTTCTTCGATGTGATCATCGTCCAGCGCTACCGTACCTTCGCTGACACCTCTCAGGCTGTAATCTCTTTTTGCGAATGTCGTTGCCATAAGTTTTGCCTTTCAAAAAATCCAATAATTCAAAAGGAAATACACAAGTCAATGCTGCCGCACTGTTAGAGGTAACTAATTTAGTCTTGCCCGATTTTAACGCTAATGTAGTATAGTTAAAATCAATTTCTTCCATTTGTGGAATTAGGCTCGTTTTACCTTCTACTTTAGGAATCCGGGCTGAGGTTGTGAATGATTATCCATAGACGAACACCGGCGCATCTACGCCCCATACTGCTGTTCATCGGCGCACTATTGTTTTCTGCCTGTGGCTCAGGAGCACAGCAGATTATCCCTACCGAGCGCCCGACGACCACGCCGACATTCACACCCACGGTCACACGTACACCGGGATTTGACGCCACACCCACCGCTACGCCGCGTACCGTGGCTTCCGGACCAACGCCGACATCCATCTTTGGCCCAACCCAAACCCCGCAGGCAGCAGCCGTCACCGCAACGCGCGTGATCAATCCCAATGCGCCGCGCATTGAGTTCTTCACCACCAACGTACTGCAAGTGGCGCCCGGCGATCAAATTACCTTATTCTGGTCGGTGCGTGGTGCGCGCGGTGCGACTATTTACCGCCTCGATGCCAACGGCGTGCGGGGCAACCTTTGGAACGTCCCGCCCGATGGCAACCTGACAGTCAACACCAGCCGCCGTGATCGGGGACAAGTCAGTTTCCTGCTGGTGGCGGGCGAAGGTGATTTAGAAACAACCCAAACCCTTGCGGTGCCGCTGTTGTGCCCCGACCCGTGGTTCTTCCAACCTGCGCCAGATGCTTGCCCAACTGGCCCGGCAGAACCGACTCTGCTGGTCGAGCAGCCAATGGATCGCGGAAGGATGATTTTTATCCAATCCCGCGCGCGCATCTATGCCCTATTCAACGATGGCAACAACCCTCAGTGGCTGAGTTTTGAGAATAAATATGACCCGGCCATCCACCCGGAAATGGATGAAAACTTTGAGCAATCCAAGCCGCCCGGCACGTTCCAGCCCTTGCGCCAGTTAGGTTTTGTCTGGCGCGGGAATGATGTCGTGCGTAATCGTCTAGGGCTAGGAACGAACGCTGAAATCGCCTTTGATGGTTTCGTGCAGACTGTTCAAAGTGGTGGCAAAGACACCCTCTACCTGAACAGCGCTGACGGAACGGTTTTAGAACTGCTGCCGGAAGGCGAGGCATGGCAGATTATCACGCCACCCTCATCTTAATTTGCTATCATCACGACATATTCGTCGTTAAGAAATGCCGAACCCATTATGCTGAATGAAACTGCCTCGACTCGTGAAGATCGCCCCATTGTACGGGTAGCATTGCCCCCCGTTTCGAATGCCGAACTGCTCCACAACGAACTCCGGCAAATGGTTGCCACCGTGATGGCCGTTGAAAACGAGAATTTTGCGGAACCGAGCCAACATGAAGAAGCCCAACCTGCTGCGCCGGGCCTAAGTCTGGAAAGTCATTTAGTAGCCAGCTTTGAAGGACGGCTGCTGACGGACTCTGAAGCGGCCTACCAGAAATTAGATGATGAACTGGTCAAGATTAACCATCTCGCGGTTTTCCGCGAAACTCAAAACCAGAACACCGCATCCTTAACTACCCAGAATCCGCACACGATCCATATTTTGACCGGACGGGTTAATCCAGCGCCGCGCGCCTGGTGGCCGAATGCGCTTTTGTTCGTGTTGACATTGTTCAGTGTGCTCATAGTCGGATGGGATTTGGCACTGCAAGCATTGGCGCTAGATAATCCCGCAGAGGCCGCCCGTGTTGCCGAGCGCGGCTTGTTAGAAATCTGGCGCGGTCTGCCCTTTGCCCTCAGTATCATGCTCATTCTGGGCGCCCACGAGATGGGACACTACATCACAGCCCGCCGCCACAAATTGGCAGTCACGCTTCCCTATTTCATTCCGCTTCCCTTCATCAGCGCCTTAGGCACGATGGGCGCCTTCATCCAACTGCGCCAGCCCATGCGTAACCGCAAAATGCTGTTCGATGTTGGCGCGTCTGGCCCACTGGTGGGTTTGGTCTTCGCCATCCCCATCTTGCTCATTGGCCTCGCCAATTTGCATCCCGAACCCATTACCGGAACGGGCACATATGAAGGCGACTCGCTCATTTACGCCGCGGCCAAGACCATCACTTATGGGCATTTTGTCCCCGATGGTCGGGTGGACATCTGTATCAATTGCAACCAGTTAGCATGGGCGGGTTGGATGGGCTTGCTCGTTACCAGTTTGAACCTCATCCCCATCGGCCAGCTCGATGGCGGGCACGTGTTGTATTCGTTGATTGGTGAACGGGCACGCAAACTCTATTATCCAATGCTGATCACCATCGGCGCATTGGGCGTGTTTGCCAGTAATTTATGGTTGTTCTGGGTGGTGTTGATGCTCTTTTTCGGGCGCATTTATGCCACGCCGTTGGATATGATTACGCCGCTGGACGGGCGGCGGCGGGGGCTTGCTGTCTTCACGCTCATCGTTTTTGTATTGGTATTCATCCCCGCCCCACTGTCGCAGCAGTTGGTCGCGCCGCCGCGCACAGGCCCGGTTGACAGCGCCTACTTGTTCCCTATAGTCGGGCTGCTGCTTTCACGGCTGACGCGGCTGAAAACCTGAATTCCCCGTTCGTTAGCAGCGAATAATGTGTCCGCAGGCCAGCGCCGTGACCTGCTGGCAACCGCCAGATCACCGATACAGGCCGCCGCGTTCAGCAGCACCGCAATCAGGACGATCTGTCCGAAGCTCACCGGCAGTACTAGCAGTGCGACAATCCCGCCAGCAGTCATAACACTTAACGGCGTCAGTGCCATCAACAAATATTGGCGGCGCGTCAGATACTCGCCCGGTTGAATCGTTGCATAGGGATAGCCGGAGCTAAAGCCAAACTTGGGGTGGTGACCTTGCAGGAGCAGCGCCGCACCGTGCAGCCCTTCATGCAGCACCAGTGAGCCACCGATGATCACCACCCCTATCAGCCAATATGTCCACTGTGGCCATTGGGGATCAGGCAGCAGTGCCAGCGGTGCACCCAGCGCCGCATACAGTTGATAGGGCAGCCACACAAGTACCACCACAATCAGAAGCGGTATCAGAGCTAGCAAATTCGCCGCCACAATCAACTGCCGTTCAGAACGATAAGTAGTTGCCAGATCGGCGAATAAATCGCCGGCATGTTGATAGCCCGTGGGTGAAGTCATTTCCACAAATCGCCACCTAACCACGTAATGTTACAGAATATGACAGCGTCATATAAAACAATAGGTGTGCTGTATATGACTATGGCTTTGCTCGTTCCCTTGATTTCCGTCTTGTTCCCCCTCGCCATGAGGGAGAGGGGGTTGGGGTGAGGGCACAAGCTATAGTCATAACAAGCACAAGCCGAACGCTGAAAGCTAACAGCGTGGCACTTTTCATCATATCGCAAGGAATATCATGGACAGCCTTCAGTATTTCCAACGACTCTTTGACTACAATTACTGGATGAATCGCACCATATGGGAAAAATGTGTGCTGCCACTGACCGACGAACAGTACACCCAGTACAACGATTACTCCAAAGGCTCGGTACACCGCCAACTGGTACATATGATGGCGGTTGAGCAGTTGTGGCTGTCGCGGCTGCACGGCGTCAATCCTAACGCCCTGCCCAAGCCCGATGAATACCCGACCCGCGACTTACTCCGTGCCCGTTGGGATAAGGTCGAACGTGACTGGCGCACCTACTTGCACGGCCTGACCGAAGCGGATTTGCAGCGCTATATTGAATATCAATACATTGTGAAGGCTGGGGAAATCACCGAGCAGCGTCATATGCTGTTGTGGGAAATTTTGGTGCAGACCGTCAATCACGGCACCGATCACCGCGCCCAACTGCTGGCCGCTATTCATCGTGCAGGCGGCGCCACGCTGGAGCAGGACTACACCCTGTTCGCCACCGCCAACGCCGCTGGGGTGTAATAAACAAAATGAGGGCACTCAGCTGAGTGCCCTCACAATGTATTCTACAATCTACTGCTGTTGCTCCGGTCCGGCGACAGCCACCACAAAAGCATCTGGATTCCAATATTTCTGGATGGCCTTCAGCAAATCAGCCTTGGTCAGCGCGTTCACCTCATCAGCATACTTCAGCAGGTTATCCAACCCCAACTGGTACGTTTCCATGTTGAGGATAGAGGCCGCGATGCCTTCATTGCTTTCCAGTTGCAGCGGCAGATGTCCGGTGAAGTAGGACTTGTTATCCTCAATGTCCTCGTCGGTCACTTCTTCGGTGGTGATGCGCTGGATTTCTTTGACCACACTTTCAATTGCCAACTGCACGTTAGCCGGGTTGACGCCTGCGTTGACACTCCATGCGCCGGGGCCTAAGCCGCCTTCGATGCTGCTGTAGGCGTAATAGGCTAAGCCCAGCCGTTCCCGTACTTCGTCGCCGATGCGTCCCATCATCCCGAACTGCCCCAGCACACTGTTGACCATCTGCGCAGCGCGGTAATCCGGCTC
This sequence comes from Anaerolineae bacterium, assembly GCA_041390885.1. Taxonomy (GTDB): domain Bacteria; phylum Chloroflexota; class Anaerolineae; order Aggregatilineales; family Phototrophicaceae; genus CFX2. The sequence continues at coordinate 367,349 of JAWKPB010000020.1, forward strand.
GAAGCGTGACGGGCCTAATACACCCATCACAACGTCCGACTGCGTTTTGCCGGGTACGTTGACTGCTATCCGTCGTGTTTCTTCGACCTGCTTGATGTCCGGCAGCACAGCTTTAGCGGGCTGCTGCGGATTTTGCCAGTCGCCTAAGCGGGCTTTAACGATGTTGACGGCGTCCTGTGCCTTGACCGCACCGACGATGGTGATAACCATATCGCGTGGGCCGTAATGTTTCTGCTGGAACGCTTTTAGGTCATCCACCGTGATGCCGGGGATGGTTTCCAGCGTGCCGCGGGTGCTGAAGTGATACGGATGGCTTTCCGGGTACAGATTTTCACGGAAAGCGCGGTTGGCGCGGTAGCGGGTGTCCTGCATCCGGTACTGCAAGCCGGTCAAAATTTCACCACGTAGCCGTTCCACCTGCTGCGCCGGGAACACCGGATAGCGCAGCACATCGGCCAGCAGATCAATCAACACGGGCAAATCTTCAGCCAGCGCCTTGCCGTTGAAGCCCGTCGTATGTACACCTGCGCCAACATCCAGATCAGCACCGATGTCCTCCAGCGCCGAGTGAATAGCGTCGAAGTCGCGGTTTTGCGTGCCACGCATCAGCGAGGCGGCGGTCATGCTGGCCGTACCGGATTTCGCGGGCGACTCGTAGATGCTGCCAGCTTCAATCGAGCCGCCAATCACCACCGACTGAGCGGCGAAATTTTCGTACACCAACACCACGATGCCGTTGTCCAACTCGACGCGGGTGATATTGTGTGGGCCGGGAATGGATGATGAACTGCTCATTATTCTTCGTCCTCTTCGTATTGTTCACCGCCGTCCGGCGTGGTGGGAATGAACCAGCCGACGGTGCGGTTTTGCGGACGCAGGTATTTTTGCGCCACATCACGGACATCAGCAATCGTCACCGCTTCGAGGCGGGCGATGTAATCTTCAAACCACTCGTAGCTGTGGAAATTTTCGGCAAACGCCAGCCAGAAAGCCTGCGCCGTAACCCGTTCGGTGCTGTAGGCGAACAGGGCACGGGCCTGTTTGCGGGCTTTGTCCAGTTCCTTCTGCGTAATATTGTCGTTCAGCACCTTGTCCAGTTGGGCATCCAGTGCAGCCTCCACTTCGGCAATGGTGCGGCCATCACGGACAGTGGCGACAAAATCGTACAGATACGGGTCAATAGAAGGCAGCAGGCCGCCGTCAATATCCACCGCCAATTCAGTTTCCACCAGCGCCTTGTACAGGCGGCTGGTCTTGTTATCAATGCTGCCACCACCAAGTCCACTGGGGCCGGTCAATACACTGTTGAGGATCGCCAGTTTGAACCAGTCGTCGTCAATGGCTGCCGGAGCATGATAGGCCACTTCCAAAAACTGCGTGCTGCCGGGGCGTTCCACCATGACGCGGCGTTCACCATTTTGCGGCGGTTCGGGGCGGACGAAAGCCTCGGCTTTTGTGCCAGCCGGGATGACACCGTACAGCTCGGTGATGCGCTTCAGCATATCACCAGTTTGGAAGTCACCAACCGCCACAGCGATAGCATTGTTCGGCATATAATTAGCGCGGTAATGCCCGTACAAATCATCACGGGTCATAGTTTCCAGATCGGTCATATCACCGATGATTTCATGGTGGTAACCATGTACACGGAAGGCGGCAGCACGGACTTCTTCACCCAGCCAGAACATGGGCGAATTTTCACTGCCTTGCCGTTCCGAAATGATGACCGTCCGTTCCGATTCGACTTCTTCCGGGTCGAAGATGGTGTTGACCATGCGGTCAGCTTCCAGCCGCAAACCGAGGTCAATCCGGTCTGCGGGCATGGTCTCGTAATAGGCCGTGTAGTCCATCGAAGTCTGCGCGTTCCAGTTACCACCTTCTTTGCTGATCTGCCTGTCCAGCAGGCCGGGTGGAAAGGTCGGCGTGCCTTTGAACATCATGTGTTCGACCCAGTGCGAAATGCCGGTTTGACCGGTGCGTTCGTTGCGGCTGCCGATGCGGTACAAAAGCCACCAGCTAACCACCGGTGCGCTGTGCTGTTCCTTCAGCAGCACCGTTAATCCATTGTCCAGTTGATGGCGGGTGACACCAGCCATAAATACTCCTTAGTTATCAGTGGTCAGTTAACAGTTACCAGAGAAAAGCGAAAAAACAGGGGATGACGTGTGATTATCATCCCCTATGGAGTAGTGTAGCAAGGTTGGTTAGTTGGCGCTACTGAGCAAATGGGTAGGCGCGTTTCGGCATCATATAGCATGGAAATACCTGTTTTGCAGGTGGAGCAGGTAAAAACGGGGGTCACAACGGGCAATTATGAAGGCGCGGTTTGCGGAAACTAACCGAATATTAACCGGGAAGCTCCCCCCACCGCTGCGGCTAATTCAATAAAACCTGCTGAAGCAGACTGTTTTTATACCTGCCCAACGTGGCAACACTGCTGCCCCATCTTGAACCTGCCCGGTTCATCGGGCTTTATTGCCCTTGCCGGATGATTTATCCTGCCTCCCCTCTCTGCTTGCGGAGAGGGTCAGCGCCGCACTGAGCTTGCCGCAAGGCAGGCGCTAAGGGGTGAGGTTAATTGTGTTCACAACCCCCGCAGAAACAGCACCCGCCCGCTCGTGTCCCCCACCACCGCCGTCCTGCCATCCCGCGTCACCACGCAGCAGGTGAAGGGCGCATCCCCGGCATACACCAGCAGCGGCTCGCCCGTGCTCGACCACAGGCGCAGCGTCCCATCATCTGACCATGACAGAATGCGCCCATCCGCCAACTCTAGCGCGCCGTGTACAGAGGCTATACGGCCTTCGAGAGTGGCCAGCGTCTCGCCGCCGCTTGACCACAAGCGTAGCGTAGTGTCATACGACCACGACAGGATACGCCCATCCGCCAACCCTAGCGCGCCGCGTACAGAGGCTGTATGGCCTTCGAGAATGGCCAGCTTTTCACCTCCATTTGTCCATAGACGCAACGTGGTATCAGATGACCACGATAGGATATTATTGTTCTTCAATTGGAACACACCTATTACTTCCTTTGAGTGGTCATCGAGTGATTTCAGAGGAGTTCCGTTTTCTCTCCATAGCAAGATCTCTGAACTTGAATAAGCCCATGACAGAATGTTTCCGTCCGTTAGTTCTAGCGCGCCTCTAATCTGACCCACATGCAACGCCTGTAACCAAATTTCAGTACCATCTGATTCAGAAAGCCCCAATTCGGAATCAAATTCCGACCAAGATAAAATCCGTCCGTTGCGCAATTCAACAGCACCTGAAATTCCGATATCATGTAATCTTACTGTTCTGTCAAGAGCACCGTTCTTCTCCCAAAAATACATTGTACCGTCAAATTTTGACCAGCCTAGGATTCGTCCATCTTGCAATTCCAAAGCTCCTGACAATTCTTTGATATGCTCTAGCCACAAGTGTTTGGAATCATAATCCGCATTGAATAACTGCTTGATACCAAGTGATGTTGTCGATTTGTCACCCCAAGTCAGGACATATCCACTGCGCAAGAGCAGCATACCACTTATTTTGCTTATATGGTTTTTGCGGTTTGATACATCATGGACAGCATTTGTCCACAATCGTAGCGTGCTGTCTGTAGACCAAGAAAGAATGATATTCATTGATGGTTCCAGTACGCCAATTACAGTATCGGTATGCCCTTCCAATACATCAATTTGGGTTCCGTCTGATGCCCAAATTCGCAAAGTGTTGTCAGTTCGAAACAAGTCAGTAACCCATGAAACAATAAGTCCTCCAGATAGTTCCTCAGTTCCCCCTACAGTTCCGACATGTCCTTCAAGAACAACAAAGGAACTTTTGTCGTGTGCCCAAAGTCTCAACACCTTGTCTCTGCCCCAAGTAAGCAGGCGACCATCATGTAGTTCCTTGACTCCATTCACACCTTCGCTTGGACAATGTAGATTCAAAACTGTGTCAAAGGACTCGTTGTGTATCAGGATAACTTCGGAATAGGCAGACCACGTAACGATCTGACCATTAGTAAGTTCAAGTAATCCACTGACTCCATATGGTGGCTGCTCAAGTGTGCCAATTGCTCTGCCGTTTATTTCCCACAACAACAAGGGGCCTTGTTCAGACCAAGACAGAATCTCATTGTTCTTTGTCTGTATTGCTCCCAAAACGCGGCCCGAGTGTCCCTCTAGGACGGGCCCCGATACTCCATCTGCCCCCCATATCCGCAGAGAAGAATCATGATAACTGGCCCAGGACAAAAGCCGACCATCCGACAGTTGAAGGGTGCCTACTACTTCAGCTGTGTGTCCCTTTAGTACATTTAGTGGATGGCCATCAAAGCGCCATAATCGAAGCGTGTAATCCAGTGACCACGACAAAATGTTCCCACCGGTCAGTTGCAGTGCCCCAATTACTTCATCTCTATGGCCCTCCAGCGACTTTAGGGAATGTCCATCAAGATGCCATAATCGAAGTGTGTGATCCCGCGACCACGACAAAATATTCTTATTGGTCAGTTGCAGCGCCCCAATTACCGCACCAGAATGACCCTCAAGCGCGTTGAGCGCTTCTCCGGAGATTGACCATAGCCGTAGTGTTCCATCGTCCGACCACGAAAGCATTCGCCCATCGTCTAGGCGTATTGCGCCATTCACACGTGCTTGATGTCCACTAAGTGTTCGTATCAATGCTTTACTGGATTGATAGCGCAGGCCGTTATGCCATAAATATCCTTTGTCTTGTAACCATTGTTCACATCGCTCACTCAGCGCGTCATCCCCCTCGTGGTATGCCCGCTCGCGGATTTGCTGGATCACATAACTGTCCTGTACCCCGTCGGGTAACACGCGCAGATGCGGTTCTTCCAGCGTCAGCAGGCGCGTCAGGCTGTTAAGTGCTGACCATGCCTGCCATCGCACGTCCCCCTCCCTATCGCTTGTGCGAAGCCTCCCTTCGGGATGGGGAGGGGGTAAGGGGGTGGGGAGGAGACGCTGGGTCGTCATCAGGTCATCCAACACAGCGCTGAACCCCCGCCCGCGCACCTGTGCGTCCAGTGTCGCCGGGTCGCGGTAGGCTTTAGTCAGGTTAGGCGCGGCCTCTTGTAACCGTTCGCTCGCCTTCAATTCACGCGCGGCGTACTGCTGTGTCAGCGGGTGCAGGCGGAAGGCTGCGATCTGTACGTCATGATCATCCAGATTGATGTCAATGGTTTGATCTTCCACTAGGTGATAGGCTTGCAAATCGGCCACGGCGTCGCTGAACGGATCACTGTAGTCGTCCATCTCCAACCCCGCCAGCAGGCGCAGCCGTTCGCGCGGGACGACGGCTGCTTCGCCGTAGGCCGCCAGCAGTGCCAGCAGGCGGGTAGCTTCGGCCTGCTCTAATTGTTCCACCTGCCACTTCAGCGCCACGTTTACCCGCGCTTCGCTGGCTTCGATGCCCACCTTATCCGCGATCTGGTCTATCCCCAGTGTCCGCAGGTCGGCCAGCAGCTTATCCGGCCTCAACTGCGAGCGTTTACGCAGCGCGGCGCTCGCCAGCCCCAGCGCCAGCGGCAAACGCCCCAATGCCTGCGCGATCTGATCCAGCACCGCGTTATCCGCTTGGTCAGTGCGCGCGCTGCCCACCCACGCATCCAGCAGCACCGCGCGGGCATCCGGCAGGCTCAGCACATCCACCGACACCGATTCAAATTCGGCGGGCATGGTCTGCATACGGGTTGTCAGCAGCAAACGCGCCCGTGTCTGTTCGCGCAAATCAGCCAGCTTGACCCCCGGCGCGATCTCGCGGCGGTTGACTTCGGCGGGGTCATGCACATTGTCCAGCACCACCAGCGCATCCGTTTCCTGTGCTTTCAGGTGATGAAAGAAAGCCAGCGCCAGTTGTTTTTCGCGGTCTGTGTCGGTACTGTCGGCGGGCGTGAGCTGCAGAAAGTCAGCGCGGGCAGCCAGTTCCTTGCGCCAGTCGGCTGCGGCGTTCAGCCAATAAACGCCGCCGGGGTAGCAGGTCTGGTAGCGGTAGGCATATTCCACCGCCAACTGGGTTTTGCCGATGCCACCCGTGCCGTGCAGTCCGGCGGTCTTGACACCCACCCGCCCGTTGCCCAGCAGCTTTTCATGCAGGTCAATCAATAAGTTATCACGGCCTTTGAAGTTCGCCAGCCGCTCCCACGACACCGCAAAGGGATACTCGCCGGTGCGCTGGCGCGGTATCTTGGCTTTCAGTTCGCGGTAGACACGCTCCATGTCGCCGTCGCGGGCGTCAATCAGGTGCGTGATGTAGGGCGTTTTGAGCAGCTCCGGCAGTTCAACATCATCCAACAGCACCGGGAACAAATGCGCCCCCTGCTTGTCCTTGAAATGTTGGTACGACCACGGGATTTCCTGCTCGTGAATGAATTTTCGCTCAGGGTCAACAAAATTTTGGGTGACGGCAAAAATGACTCCGTCACAGCCTTCGATACCGGCCTCAATCGAATCGCGCCATACCACCTGATCTTCCAATTCCTTGCGATCAATCCACAGGCAGCGCTCCAGCAGGAATTCCATGCGGGCGTGGATAGCATTCAGGCGATCTAAATCTTTGTGGGCGTAGCTGAAAAACAGGTGAGCCATGCGGGCAGTGTCTCCGGCGGTATCTTATGCGCTGCGAAGATTGTAACCACACCTACTATGACGTGGCAAACCATTCTCACCCTTGACATTTTATAACATTTGTTCTACAATGAGTTGTGTTGTGACTTTACCAACCTCACCCACATCTAACGTTTAGCAGGAATAGGGGTTTTGCAGCAAACGTTGCAGCAGCAGTCCCCTCCTCCGCCGCAGCAAATAAAATGGCAAAAATCTTTTGTCCGACATTGCTGACTTTAACGACATTGCTGACATAAAATGCACAGTTAGCACAAATCGCACCTCTGAAATTGCTGCTTTTGCCGCCTTTGCCGCTAATTGTGCTAATTCTGTAATGTACCGTAATAAAAAATAGAGGCGCATTTGTGTGTGCGCCCCTGCCCAAAGATATAGAGGGATGATACGGATTAGAGAATTTCGCCCTAAGCGTCCTTCTTCGGTTTCAGTACTAGCGGGGCGATGCCCGCCTTGCTCACCAGATCCGCAAACCCCTTGACATCGCTATCCATCGCTTTATTGAGCGCCTTAATCTGAGCATCAATCTGGCGGGAAAGCGCGGTAAACACCTCGCGGGCCTGCTTGGTCGGCGCAAAATCGGCGCTGGAAACGATAGGCACCAGTGACTCCAGCTTGGCCGAGAGCCGCACACCATAATTCAGGATGTGATGCTGTGATTTCAAACCGGGCACAATTAGCGGATCTTCGATGGCCTTTAGCTTCTCATTAAGCGTCTTGCCCGCTTCCTTGATAGCTTCGGCCTGCGCGTGCCCTTCGCTGCGTTTCGTCCATTCGTCCACCTGCTGGCGCAGATAGCGAATCTGGTTGATGGCATGGTTGGTTTCGGACATCTTATCCCGTATTTGCAGGAGCAGATCCCGCTGGGCATCCAGATCAGCCTGCGAGGCGGAAATACGCGGATCGGGCAGCACCATGAAGGATTGACTCAGCACCTGCTTGCCCACCTTGAGCTGCACCTGATACGTTCCCGGCGCGACCACTGGCCCGCGCACATAGACCGCCGAAACATCCTCACCGTCAAGTTTGGTGCTGTCGGGATAGCGCATGTTCCACAGGAAGCGGTTGAAGCCTTCGCGGGCGGTGATGCGCAGCGCTTCTTTCTCTTCCTTGGTCGGTTCAGGCTTATCGTAAAGGATATTTGCAGCCGCTTCGTCCGGTGGTTCCTCCGGCTTGCTGAAAAATTCCTTGATGAGGTTGCCGTCCGCATCCAGAAAAGCCAGACTGATCTTGTCTTTGGGCTGCTTCTTTAAGAAATAGGTGACCACCACCGCTTTCGGCGGATTAGCACCCGCATCATAAAATTTGCGCTCAATGGCATTTTCGGGCGTCTTGGTTTGCACGAACGTCACCTGATTGCCCAAGGAAACACCGTAATTTTTGCCATCTGCGGGCTCGAAAAATCCTTCAAACAGCGCGGGCGGGATGCGGTGGGTATCTCGCGGCTGGAACAGGTAGGCCGCGCCTTTAGTAGTGCTGGCATCGAACTGGCGCAGCGGTGTGACATCATCCAAAATCCAGAAGGCGCGCCCATGCGTGCCGACCACCAGATCGCTTCCTTTGACCACCATGTCGTGTACGGGCGAAACGGGCAGGTTCAACTGCAACGATTCCCAGTTCGCACCGTCATCGAAGCTGACATACAAGCCGGTTTCCGTTCCGGCGTAGAGCAGTCCTTCGCGGGCGGGGTCAGCCCGGATGACGCGGGTGAAGTCATCGGCATGGATGCCATTGTTGATGCGTTTCCACGTCTTGCCGTAATCAGTGGTCTTGTACAGATACGGTTGGTAATCATCCAGTTTGTAGCGCGTCCCGGCGAAGTAGGCTGTTCCGGCGTGGTGCGGCGACGGTTCAAGCGTGCTCACCACCATCCACTCCGGCAGGGATTTGGGGGTGATGTTAGTCCATGACTTGCCGTTGTCGCGGGAGATATGCAGCCGGCCATCATCCGAACCCGCCCACAGTAACCCCTTCTCCAAAGGCGACTCGGCGAAGGCGAAGATGGTAGCGTAAGTTTCCGCACCAATCGAATCGCGGTTGATTGGACCGCCCGTTGGCTGGAGAGTAGCCGGGTCAGCGCGCGTAAGGTCCGGGCTGATGGCTTCCCATGATGAACCCTGATTGGTCGAGCGGAAGACGACATTAGCTGTCGTGTAAAGCACTTTGGAATTGTGGGGCGAAAAGCTGATGGGGAATGTCCAGTGGAAGCGGTACTTCTGGGCATCCGCGCCGTGACCGGTAGTGGACTCCGGCCAGACATTCACCAGACGGATTTGCCCCGTGCGGTGGTCATAGCGCTGTAAAGCTGCACCACCCCCCGCGGAACTTCCAATCGCGCCCACAAAAACGATGTTCGGGTCATCGGGGTGCACCACGATGTGGCCGCTTTCGCCCGTCCCGGCCATGTAGCAGTCCTGCCACGTAATCGCGCCCTGCGGACTCTGGCTAGGCACGCTGATGCTGCTGTTGTCCTGCTGCGTGCCATAGACACGGTAGGGGAATTGGTTATCAGTCGCCACATGGTAATACTGCGATGTGGGCTGGTTATAGATGCTCGACCACGACTCGCCGCCATTCAAGGTGATGCACGCCCCGCCGTCGTTACCTTCGATCATGCGCCGCGGGTTGTGCGGATCAATCCACAGATCGTGGTTGTCACCGTGCGGCGTGGTAATTTGGTCGAAGGTACGCCCGCCGTCACTGGATTTCCAGAAGTCATAATCCATGATGTAAACCGTATCAGGATCTTGTGGGTCAGCCACGACGTGCATGTAATACCATGAGCGTGTCCACAACGTATCTTTGCTGCTGACCTTTTCCCATGTTTGGCCGTAATCATCAGAACGGTAGAGGCCGCCGTCTTTGTGTTCGATGAGCGCCCAGACACGTCCACTTTTGGCGGGGGAAGCCACGATGCCGATCTTGCCCTTCACGCCCTGAGGCAGTCCTTTGTTGGCGCTGATGTCCGTCCAGGTGTCGCCGCCATCGGTGGATTGGTAGATGGCGCTGCCCGGCCCGCCGCTGGAGATTTGCCAGAAGTTGCGGTACGCCTCCCACGTGGCAGCGTACAAAATACGCGGATTGTGTTTGTCCATCGTCAGGTCAATAGCGCCCGCTTTGTCGCTTTGGAATAACACTTGTTCCCAATTTTTCCCGCCGTCCTTGGAGCGATAAACGCCGCGCTGCTTGTTGGGGCCAAAAGCGTGACCAAAGGCCGCTACATATACTAGGTCGGGGTTTTCCGGATGGATTTTGATTTTGGCGATGTGGCGGGTGTCTGCCAAACCCATGTGCGACCACGTACGGCCTTGATCGGTGGATTTATAGACACCGTCACCGTGTGAGACATCAATGCGGATGGTGGTTTCCCCCGTCCCGGCATAAAGCACATTGGGATCAGACTCGGCGACAGCTAGCGCACCGACCGAGGCGGTGTTGAAATAGCCATCCGAGATACATTCCCAGTACATGCCAGCGTCCGTAGTTTTCCACACGCCGCCCGCCACCGCCCCAAAGTAGAACACTGCCGGGTTAGTCGGGTCACCTGCTACTGTCACAACACGCCCACCACGGAATGGACCGATACAGCGGTATTCCAGCAAGCCTTTGAAGCGCGAATCAGATTTTTTCTGTGCCATAAGAACCGTCCTCTCAACAAGTATTATTTGATTCATAAGCGGGACGAGAATGTCGCTGAATCTATATCGAAACGATGAGAATTGCGAACAGTCCAACCGACACCATACTATGGATGATGCACAGGGTTGCAGTGCGGGTAGTGGAGCAAGATTACTGTTCTTATTCCTGTGAATTCTGTGACCAAAGTCATCTCAATTTGCTTGCACGAGTTCATACTTATCTGATAAACTTCTCATGTTTTATCAAAAGATCACAGGACAACAGGAACATCAACCATGCCTGAATTACCGACTATACGGCAGGAACAAATCCTCAAGTGGCTTGGCGAAAGCCAATCGCTTTCAATAGATGATTTGGTCACGCGCTTGCAAGTATCAGTGATGACAGTACACCGCGATCTCGACCAGTTGGTGAAATCTGGGCAGGTGGCGAAGGTGCATGGCGGGGTAATGCTGGCACAGGCGCGGACGCCTCACCAGCGCGCGGTACAACTATGCCGGGCATGCGGAATTCCCGCTCCCGAACGCACCATGATGATTATCCAACTCCCCAAAGCCGAGCCGTACCACGCCTGCTGCCCGCACTGCGGCTTTTTTATGCTCCAAGAACTGGATCAACACGCCGCAGTGATGGCGCGTGAGTTTATTTACGGGCGCATGGTCAATGCCGCGCAAGCTGTGTATCTAGCAGATAGCAGCGTGACATTGTGCTGCCAACCCAGCCATCTGTGCTTCGCTAGCGCCGAAGACGCTCGCAGCTTTCAAAAAGGGTTTGGAGGTCACATTTTGACGTTTGACGAAGCCTTACAGTACGCTGCTTCCCATCACGGACATGAATATCATCATAGTTGATTCAGTTTCAGGAATAACAGGCTGAGAGCTTGATAATCCACCCTGTCAATAATCCCTATCACGTACTCAAGGAGCAATTAATCATGAAATACATCGCTCGATTCTTGGTTGTCGGCCTGCTGCTGGCGGCGCTGATCGCACCGGTGTCAGCTCACGAAGGACGCGAAGTTGGCGAGACCCTAATCGAATTCGGCTGGCGTTTGGAACCGGCCTATACCAACTTGCTCAACGGGCCAGAGCTCACGATAGAAACCCATGACGACGGCAAGCCCGTAGAAGGGTTAGAAGAAACGCTTCTTATCGAAGTCAGCTATGGTGGGAAAAGCAAAGCGTTGCGGCTGCGCGCTGTGGCAAACGAGCCCGGTCATTACACTGCCGATCTTATCCCTACCCAGCCGGGTGACTACAGTTTCCACTTGACGGGCAAGATAGGCGATGTGGATGTCGATGAGGTGTTTGACTCGGCCAGCGGTGAGTTCAGTAGCGTTGACCCAATCTCGGATATTCAATTCCCATAGGTCTAGCTGAGACTACCAAATATGAAGCAAAAGGGCTTGGCAACGACCAAGCCCTATTTGTTGAAATGGGTTTATCAAGTGGCTATTTTGGCCCAAAAATCAAGATGCTTAACACCACGCCGAAAATGACACCCGTGACGCCAATTACCAGCCCAAGTAACAGCGCACGGGACAATACGGTACGGCGGCGGTGCTTGTCGGCCCGGACGCTGGCCTTCGCTTCAGCCCGCATTTGCAGACGTCGTTCGCGGCGTGACTCGAGTTGATTCAGTCTGCGACGCGCCTGCACATTAAGCGGATTAATCTGAATGATATTTTGCAGGCACACACGCTGGTCTTCCTCAGTATCGACGACATCCAGCAAAGCTGTCCAAACCTGCTCATTGGCCGGATTGAGCCTTGCAGCCTCTTTCAAATAATCATGCGCTAGTTGGCGATCCCCTGTGAGGGCGGCGGTGCGTCCAGCATCGAGCAGTTCATCAAAACGCTCGCTACCGGACCGCGCTGCTTGCTGATTTACCATGCTCTCAAGTCAACCCCGATTTGTTTACAGTTGCACAAGCCTAACTGTTTTAGCCGTCATTTGCCAATCGGTCTTTAGTCACAGCAAACGATGCTTACGGAACCCACGCGCTGATGTAATCGTCATCACCACTATTGGTCAATTGATAAGTGACCTGTGTTTCCTGATCGAGTACATAAACATCGTACTGGTCGCCGCGCTTGCTGGAAAACGCAACATATTTCCCGTCAGGGCTGAATACAGGCAGAATGTCATTGCCCGCATCTCGCACGACCACAATAGGTGTGCTGGAAGGATCTGCCCGCCGTACGATAATGTCACTGTTGTTCGGATCACTGCCGGGATGGGCGCTGTAGGTCAATTGTGTTCCATCAGCAGACCAGCGTGGCGTGGATTCCACAAAGTTATCGCGATCACTGGTGAGTGGTGTTTGAGCGAGCGTCGCGGTGTCAATCAGCACTAAGTCAGCGCCTTGATTGACTCCTTCCAATTCAGTACGGATGACCGCGACTTTTGAGCAGTCCGGCGAAAAGGCTGGATAAGTATAACTGGCACGGTCATTGGTCAAGCGCGAAAGCTGGCGTGAATCAAGATTCAACGCGAACACCTGAATCGGAAAAACGGTAGATGTTAAGCTTCCGGACGATTCAGGCGGCAGCCCTACAAACGCAATCTGCGGTTGTGAGGTGCAGTAATTTGGCATCTGAGCCTTGGTGACATTTATTTCACTCGTTACATTAATGGGTGTGCCGGCATCTACACCGATTTGTTCCAGACCCGTATCTTGAGTTGTGGCCGAAAAGAATCGGGTATACATCAAACGCAGTCCATCCGGACTAAACACCGGATCACGGCCTTTAGAGTCACCGATTGCAACCGGTTGGGTATTGGCCTGATCCAATGGGTAAATCACGATTGGTAAATAGCCAGTATTATTTAAATCGCGCCCGCTCCACCCGGCGATTCGCCCCGTGAGGTTGCTGGGATAGGGCAGCGGTGTAGAAGTGGGAGCGACAGTTGCCTGCTGTACACTCAAATCGATAGTAGGCGGCAGCGTGTTGCGAATTTCGGGCGTTGCTGAAGGAATTTCGGTAGCAAATGCGAGTTGGGTGGCGGTGGCATTGGTACTTTCATCGGTGGCGGCCTGCACCACTGCGGTTCCTGTAGCATAAACGGCTGCGGCTGCGGCTGTTTCGGCAGCATCTTGCGAAGCACGGCCAGAAGACAAGGCGATGAATATAACAAGGATGAGCAGAACAGCCGCCGCACCACCCCCACCGATCATCAATAGCTGGCGGCGGTTAACGCCCGGAATAACTTCCTCTTCATCCTGCGTCTTTTTGGCCTTTGCATCCAGCTTTGCCATCGCAGCTTGAGCTTTTTCATTGCCGGGATTGATGAACAGAACATTGCTCAAACAGACGCGCCGTTCTTCATCCGTATCTACAACCGAAGCTAGCCATATCCATGCCTTTTCATTTTTGTCATCCAGATCAACGACTTCTTGAAAGAGGGCTTTGGCCTCGCTCTTTTTGCCTTCACGGGCCGCTTCAATCGCTTCCCGCATCAGTTGGTTAATATCTTTACTTTCACTCACGTTACATCTTCCTGTGGGTGTTCATTAAATGGGCTGTGTCAAATATGGGAATTAGTAGAGGTGGCTGGTTATCCTTTCTCACCGAGCGCACCCTTTTCAACTATACATCAGGGTAGCCGTGCATGGCTACCCACCCAAAGTCACAAGTGTCCCGTTCACCTGCGTGCTCATATAAACTGCTATTCCGGTGCTAGCAAAGGCTCCGGGCGGAATGAGAACGACTGAATTTCCAACCCGGGATCACCCAGCCGCTCAACCTTCGAGCCGCGTAAATCTGTGCGATAGAGCTGGAATACACCATCTGCACGATTGGACACAAATAATATCGAGTTCCCATCCGGCGTAAAGGCAGGTGAGCGATCTTCCGCGCCCGCATTGGTGCTGGTAGCGTCATTCGTAAGCAAGCGAAGATTTTGTCCATCAGCATCCATAATGAAGATGTCCCCGTCGCCGTTGCGGTCACTAGCGAAGACGATCATTGTTCCATCTGGCGACCAGCTGGGCGAATAGCTGCTGCCGTTGGCGTCTGTCAGTTGCGTGATGGTTGAACCATCAGCGGTGATGGTGAAAATCTCGGTCAAGGCCGTACCGGCTCCACTGGCCTGCTCAGAAGCATAGGCGATAACATCGGCATTTGGTGACCAGGCAGGGTCGCGGTCTGCCCAATCGTTAGTGGTTATTTGGACCAGATTTTTGCCGTCATTGGTTAACGTCCACAATTCATCATCGCCATCGTAATTGCTCACCAGTACGATGCGGAGAGCATCCGGTGCCCACCATGGATGAGCCTGATGGTCTGATCCCAATTGGGTAATTTGCTTGGCAGCCCCCGGATTGTTCACATCACCCACAAACAACTCAGGGGACGTCACAGACGCGCCCTGATTGTCAAAGGTGACGGTGCGAATGAATAACATCTGGCGTTGGTCGGGCGCGTAGGCAACATCACTGAAGCCAGCAACGCCCGAGCCAATTTGCTGGTCGCCCGTACCATCGCCACTCACGCTGAACAATGAAGGTTGTTCTTCGCCAGCTTTCAAGCTGGTATACAAGAGTGAGAAAAATGTCTGTGGTATCGGTGTGACTGTAGCTGTTGGCGGCAGAACAGTGGGGGTAAAGGTTGGTGTAAACGTTGGCGGGAAAGTAGGATAAGACTGCGGTGTGACCAACACCCCGTAAAACGGTGTCGGTGTGTAATCTCTGGGATTAATGGTAGCGGTTGGCACGGCAGTATTCAAAACAGCCGCTTGCGTCTGCCGATTGGGCGGGGTAGTTTGTTGGGTTGAATTGACCACGCCGAAAATCACCAATACCAGTAAACCCAGCAGCAGCAACGCGCCCAAAATGGTCACAAGCCAATTTGAACCGCCCCTTGCGGCGGGTGCGGGCGCAGGCTGCCCCGGACGGCGTGGACTGGTGGTGCCCAGCGCCGAATTAATTTGCGCCAAAGCCTGCTGCGCGCGTGAGTTTTGCGGGTTAATCCGCAAAGCTTGTTCGAGCGCCTGTTTGCGTTCAGTTAAATTATCTAACGCCGAGGCCAGCCACATCCAGGCGACCTCATTATTTGGGGTAATGTCAACGACCTGACGCAGTAACTTCTGCGCGGTGGGTTTGTCGCCACGCCGGGCTGCTTCTATACCAGCTTTCAGACGTTCATCAAGAGAATTATTTCCAGCCAAAGCGCGCCTCCGCTTTCAAGTGGTTCCGCTAAGCAGTTTCATTTTATAACAGATTCACGAATCAGATAGCATAGGGATTATGTCAGGTGGCGGGTAGGGAACGCGTTACTGGCGTTGCTCACTAAGAAATCGCTCGATCTCATCCGCCCCGCGCGCTGCGCCACCCGCCGCACGAAAGGTTGCGCCGGTACTGGCAGCATGTGTGCTAAAACGGTCATCAGTTAGCAATTGCCGGGCATGTCGGCGAATGACATCCGCGGAAATTTGATCTTTTCGCAGCTTCAACCCTGCGCCAAGCTCAACTACGCGCAGGGCATTCACCAATTGCTCGCCCTGCTGCGGCACGAGCAGCAGCGGTACGCCAAAATACAGTCCGTCATGGATGCTGTTCAAACCACCATGCGTAATGAACAAGGCAGCCTGTTTAAGGATGTCGAATTGCGGCACCCATGAAAAAATAGCGATATTTTCGGGCAGTGGGCCAAAAGATTCCGGGCTGATACGCTTGCCGGTGGTCATCATGACGTAATAATCAGTTCCTGTAAACGCCTCAATACAGGTTTTGAAGAATGACACATCTTCATTGTTGAGCGTGCCCAACGAAACATAAACAAGCTTGCGCCCTTTGACCTGCTCAAACGAAAAGTTGGGATCTCCGGGCATATCATCCAAAATGCGCCCGACAAAACGGACATTCTTGGCAACGGTGTTGATGTTCGGTTGAAATTCAGCGGAGGTGTAACTGATAGCAAGGTCGGCAGGCGAGTTGAGCATGGTTTGCAGACCTAGCGCGGGCACTTGATACTGCTTTCCCAACTCACGCGCGATGCCATTAGCCTTAAAGCCATTACCGATATCGCGAAAGATCATGAGGAACGCACGGAAGATATCCGGATTCAACAATTCTGTTAGGGGGGGCGTGTTGAGCGGCAGCAGTGCAAGAGAAGCTATGGCGGGTAGACCAAGCACACGCGCCACCATATATCCCCATGGGCACATGCCGTCATACATGACATAATCCGGCTGCAAAGCACGGGCGGAGTTTAGCAGTTCGGGAAGGATGTCGGCAGCAGTCGAAATGAGTTCATAGGCCACTTTGCCCGGCACAGCGCCGCTCAAACCTCGCACGTCAAAGTAATCGTCATTAACGGTCCGGTAGGGGTGAAATATCGCTCCAGCGGATTCTATTTGTGCACGGAAACCTTCACTGATGAGATAAGTGATTTCGTGTCCACGCCGCACCAGTTCGGCTACCAGCGGCAGCGACGGATTGACATGACCATGACCGGGAACATTGAAAAATAGGGCTTTTGGCATCAAAACCTTTTATAATAGCGTTTATCAATGAGACAAAATTATAGACCATCACCTACCTGCATGCGAAAACGGTTAGCGGTAGTGGAGTGAAAAGCTATGTTCAATACGAATCGATGGGAAACTGCGGTTGACCGCGCTATCCGCGAAGCGATGGAAGGCGGCGAATTCAAGGACTTGCCGGGGGAAGGTAAACCGCTGGATCTAAAGGATGACCCTAACACACCTGCTGACTTGCAAATAGCCTACAAGATCATGCGCGACAATGGCATTGCACCCGACTGGGTGGCGCAGGGGCGCGAACTGGAAACTAAACAAACCCGCTGGCGGGCACACCTCGCAGCCGCCTATGCCACACGCCAGCAGGGTGGTGATTGGGCGGCAGCCACCGCTAGGTTGGGTGGAGAACTGGAAAAGCTCAACAGTGAGATACTAAGCTACAACCTCAAACTGCCGCCAGGCATCACCCACCGCGCACAAATGAATTTAGAGCGGGAAGTGGCGCGGCTGAACGTGGTATAAACGCGCCTTGTATTGAGGCCTGAACCCTCCCTATAATGTCACTAACCATTAGATGAGGATTCTGTTCATGTCACAGATTGCGAGCATCGTGTACAAACCGAAGGGCCAGCCAGATCTGGAAAATGATTATCTGCGGCTTGATCTGGATGAGGCGACTCTATTGACAGGCTACGGCATCGAAGGCGATTCTAAAGGTGGGCATCATCCAGATCGTCAGCTTAACGTCATGTCATATGAAACGCTCACCATTTTGCGGACACAGGGTTTTTACACCGAGCCGGGACAGATGGGTGAGCAGATTGTCATCCACCAGTTGGATGTGGACAGCCTGCCTGCCGGGGCGCGGTTGCAATTAGGTAACGACGCGGTTATTGAGGTAGTCAAACCGCGTACGGGTTGCGATAAATTTGAGCGAGTCCAGAAGAAGCCGCGTTCCAGCGTTCAGGGACAAATGGGCGTGATGGCGCGCGTCATTCAAGGCGGGGCTATTCACATTGGCGACCCGGTTAAACGGTTACAGGAAACAGAGCAACCAGCCTGAGAGAGTTTACATGTCAGAATACGTGACTGTCGAAGCCCGGGCTTCCGATGACCCTAATGTGCTGGAAATCATCACCAACCAGCAGTTAGCGGTGGAGGACGACGAAGTTTATAACAATTTTGATGAGGGCGATGAGGGCACACCCATCGCCCAGATGCTTTTCAACGGGGTACGCGGCCTGCGCGCTCTCAGCATTAGCGGCAGCATGATGCGCTTGACGCGCGACCGGGACGTGCCGTGGGAAGAGATCGTGGACGAGGTGCGAGACGCCCTGCGCGATTTCTTTCTATAAACAGCCCTAGCCGGTCTCGTGCAGTAAATCCCCTTGTTAAATCTGGAGCCGTGTGGTTTTGCTTAGTACAATCCTCGAACTTTTTTCGTAGAGGCAAACCGCCGGTTCGTCCACCTTTGGAGCACTATCGGAACTGCTACTCCGCCTCCGTCTAATCACGGGTAAACTTAACGGGTGCCTTTTACCGGTGGAAAATGAGGTTTTAGATACCTTCGTCAACCACCAAACCTTATCCTAACCATCCACTAACCGTCTTAACAATCTTTTTCCCTCAAAATGGTTAGCGGATTCACCCTCAAAAAGAGACCAAATGGTCACCCCAAAACTGAACTTTTGTGCTACTATAGTCCTGAACGTTTATTATCACCGATTGCCTTGCCACTAACCATCAACTCCCTTGCAGTGGTTCTTAGCGGCCTCGTCGCCGCACCGGTTCACGGTATTGTTCTTTCTGGTAACTGATAACTGGTATCTGACAACTACACCCATGAACCACCAACCATCAGCCCAACTCTCTGTGTCCTGTGCGAAGCCTCCCTTCGGGGCTGTGGTTCAAATGTATTTGTATTTTGTCTTCCCTCGGTACTCGGCATTCAGAACTCGGTACTTCTGCACAGCGGCAGCCATGAGCGAGCCAACCGCTGCAATGACGACATTGCAGCGCCTCGCTCCCTTGTTCCCGCCCGCCAATTGTGCCAATTCAGCGGCCGTAAAGGAGCTTCCCGCCTGACAGTGCAGCAGCAATTTGACACAACTGGCACAAGCAGGTGTTCCACATAACCCCAATTGGTCACATGTGTCGCTGGCGTGGTGGTGATCCTGTGTTACTATCAGATATTGAATTGGGTCTGCTCAGCTATTACCCAACTTCTCCATTCACAGCATAATGCAGCGTTGTGCGAAGCCCCCAACGGCTGAAACGCGCTATGCTCACCAATAACCATTTCTATCGAAACATTTATTGCATTAGGGGAGAGAAATTATGGAATTCAGACTATTGGGTGGATCGGGTTTGAAGGTGCCGGTTCTCTGTTACGGCACAGCCACCTTTGGCGGGCACGGCGATTTCTTCAGCGCGTGGGGCAAGAGTGATGAGGCCGAAGCCCGGCGTTTGATCGATATGTGCATGGATGCCGGTGTCAACATGTTCGATACCGCCGATGTCTATTCCAATGGCGTATCGGAGGAAATACTCGGCGCTGTCATCGCCGGACGCCGCGACCAGATGTTGATCTCAACCAAGTGCACCTTCCGCATGAGCGGCGAACCTAATGACGTAGGGTCTTCACGTCACCACATCATCCGCTCGGTCGAAGCCAGCCTCCGCCGCTTGAAAACCGATTACATCGACATCTACACCATGCACGGTTTCGATGCTCAAACCCCCGTCGAAGAAACCCTCCGCACATTGGATGATCTGGTACGCAGCGGTAAAGTGCGCTATCTCGCCTGTTCTAACTTCTCTGGTTGGCATTTGATGAAATCGTTGGCAGTATCAGACCGTTACGGCTGGTCACGGTATGTTGTCCATCAAGCATATTATTCGCTGGTTGGGCGTGAATACGAATGGGAACTGATGCCATTGGCGCTCGATCAGAAGGTGGGCACATTAGTCTGGAGTCCGCTGGCCGCAGGTCGGCTTGGTGGTCGCTATCGTCGTAACCAACCCATCCCCGCTGATGGGCGCATCGCGCAGGGTGGTGGTGAAGGCCGCACCATCCCTGAAGAACAGTTATATGTCATTGTCGATGTGCTCGATGAGCTTGCCGCCGAAACCGGAAGAACCATCGCGCAGGTGGCGCTCAATTGGCTCTTGCAGCGTCCCACCGTGTCCAGCCTCGTCATCGGCGCACGGAATGAAAAGCAGTTGCAGGAAAATTTGGGTGCGGTAGGTTGGAATTTGACTGCGGAACAGGTTGCCCGTTTAGATGCCGCCAGCGATACCGAAATGATGTATCCCTATTGGCATCAGAGCGGCTTCAATGAACGCAACCCGTTTCCCGCTTCGCACAAATAATTCTGGCACTTACGGCCCATCCGGCGTGGTGCTGGGCGGGCCGGCAGTCTGTGTTTCATAGACTGACTGTTGCGTAGCACGCACCCGTTCAGTGGCGATTTGAGCGGGTACATCTGTGGCTCCACCCGTGTTGCTGGAGGGCAATGGTGTCGCGGTGGTTGTGGGCCCCGCAATACCGGCTGGCAACGGTAGATCAGTCCACGTTGCCGTCGGCGTGATACTGGGTGTAACGGTGAAGGTGGCTGAAGGTGTTGGCGTGTCCGTCTTAGTTGCCGTAATCGGAATACGCGGCGTCCTGCTAGGTGTAATCGTGGCCGTCGCGCTGGGCGTGTAGCTGGGTGTCGTGGTGGCTGTCGCAGTAGCAGTATAAGGCGCTGTTACGCTGGGGGTAAATGTAATGCTCGGCGTGAGCGTAATCGTTGGGGTCAATAGTGCGGTAGGGGTTAGTGCCAGTTCGCTGGCTGGTAGCTCAGCTGGAGGCTGCTGCACTGTTCCACTTTCTAAGTTAAGTTGCGTAATACCCAACACATCGTCATACACCGCCTTAGCTTGCAGAGGTGGGGTTATCGCCAGCAGTCGCCAGCTAGTTTCTGTCATAAAGGCCATCACGCTGGGCGCATTTTCACTGGTAGCTAGCCCCGTCAAGTGATACATGGCACGGTACAGGTCAGTCAGTGCTTCGCTGTTCAATCGTCCTTCGGCTGCCAACCGTTCAATTTCGTCCAGTCGTGTGCGCCCGATTTGTAACCATAAAACATCCTGCGGGCCCGTCAGCGGACTCAGCGCCAGCACAATGGCTTCCCACAAGCGTTTGATTCCATACAGCGGGTCGCCGGGCACGCTGTTAGACGATGCCGCAACCAACCCTGCGCCGCTTCCAAAGACAAGCAGCATCACAATCGCGATAACCGCTGCCAGACGGCGAAACGCGAAGCCAGTAGGTGTTTGTCGCTGAAGGCGAGCAGCAGCCGTGCGTGCGACTTGCATCTTCAAGCGGGTTTCCAGCGCGTCAACGCTGGATTCGGGCATTTGAGGTGCGTTCAGGCGGGCAGCCATCAAACCTGCCAGCAGCAGCGGCTTGAGTTCCTCGGCCTGGTCAGGATAAGCCTTGAGGCATTCATCCAGCGTGCGATGACGGCGCTGCACATCTTCTAGGCAGCGCGCCAGAATGTCATCAAAAGTTGGAAAACTGCCCGCGTCGCTCATACTAATCCTGCTAATACCGTCTCGATATCGAACCCCGCTTTATCCAGTTGCCGGGCTAACGCTGCTAGCGCCCGGTGTTGCAGTTGTTTGATTGCATTGGCGTTCTTGCCCATAACCTGCGCCACCGCCTCAACCCGCTGCCCTTCGATAAAGCGTAGAATGATGACCTGCTGCTGGTCATCGGTTAATTCTGCAATTGCCACCCGTAATGCTTTAGCAGCCTGACGCCGCAGCAAGGTGGCATCCATATTATCGGGTTGCGTTGTTCCTAAATCGTCTTCCAGCGGCGTTTCGGGCTGCCGCTCCTGCTGGCGATAATGGTCAACTACGCGGTCGTGTGCGATCCGGTACAACCATGCGATGAAGGGCTTACCTTGATCTTTATAGCCGCCAATCCCTTTCAGCGCCCTAATAAAGACATCCCCTGTCAAATCCTCAGCCAGTGCCGGTTGGCTGACCCGGTAAAAGATATAGCGAAAAATAGCCTGCACGTTAGCCCGATAGAGCAGCGCAAAGGCTTACTGTCACCACGCCCGTGCACGGGCGAGGAGTTCGTTGTTCTTCAACGCGCTCCACAACACACGCTCCGTCGGACGAAATGATAGGGATGTAGTGCGTGGTTCATCCTGTTTACCGCAAAATTCTGAAAAGGGTTATGCTCACACTCAATATTCATCATACATCGAATATAACAACAGATGCAGTTGTATGCATAAGAGGATGGATTTAGATTTTGATCACAGCGCGGATCAAAACATCAAGTGGACATTCAGCGAAGAATAAATCCCTCACGCAGCGGATCGTTGGGATCAATCAGAAAAGTGTGCTCGCCGGTGATGTACGCCGTCCCACCAACTTCCGGGATGATGGCAGGCAAACCGTTGATTTCGGTCAATTCCGCGACCCGTCCGGTGAAGGATGTACCGATCAGGCTTTCGATGGTAATGGTCTCTTCCATCGTCAGTTGACCCTTCGTATGGTGGATCGCTAGCCGCCCGCTAACGCCTGTTCCTGTCGGGGAACGATCAACTTCGCCCTCGGCAAATATACACACGTTGCGGCTGTGAGCTTGCTCACTATGCAGCATCTTGACCAATATCGTGCCGTACAGGAAGTTGAGGTCTGGCTCGCCTTCAGGGTGGCGGATGCTGTAGCTGTCCATCACGGCCCGCTTAATTCGCATCCCCACATCAATCAACTGACTCTGGTGATGTTCGTCTATGATCACACCCTTTAGCGCGGGCTGGTCTATATCCACATAGGCGTAGAATGCCCCGCCAAAGGCCATGTCGTAGATCACTTCACCCAGTCCATCCACCTGCACGCGCAAATCAGCATCCAGCAGAAAAGAAGGCACATTGAGGAACGTCACATGCTCAACTTGCCCTTCGCGCATGTGGGCCGTAGCCGTCACCCGTCCGGCAGGCGTATCAATTTTGACGACGACTTCACCGCCTGTAATTGGAAATAATCCAGTTTGTACGCCCACCTTCATCAGTCCGATGATGCCGTGCCCGCACATCGTACTGAAGCCTTCGTTGTGCATGAACAGCACCCCAATGTCACCATCAGGGGTTACGGGCGGTGTCAATATTGCCCCGTACATGTCGGCATGACCGCGTGGTTCCCACATCAGGATGCGGCGCAGGTGGTCATAATTGGCTTTGGCGTACTGCCGCTTTTCAAGGATGGTGGTTCCCGGCAACTCCGGAAAACCACTAGTGATGATGCGTAGTGGTTCGCCTGCCGTGTGGGCGTCAATGGTGGTGATTTTTTGCCAGTTGTCCGGCGCTGTCCAGTTGAGCATCGTGGGGTGTAAATCCTCAATAAATGGGTAGGGACAGAGCGCGCTCTGTCCCTACGATAATTTCATGAAATAACTCATGACCAATTGCTACTCGATTACGGGTTCCTTGTCTTCCTTCTCATGCCCCAACTGTTTGAGGGCAGCCTGTGCCGCTTTGCGGAAGGTCTCGTTGCCAGAGTTCATCACCGCCAAAAGCAGCGGTTCGATGGCGCGGCGGTCACCGATTTTGCCAAGTGCTTCCGCAGCGTAAACTGGTGTAGAGAAGCCGGGTGCTTCAAGAGCTTGTATGAGAGGGGTAACGGCCCGCGAGTCGCGCAGTTTGCCCAACATCATGGCGGCACGCCCGCGTGTGATGAGGTCTTCATGGTCATTACGGACTGTTAAGATGAGCGCCCGTATCGCGTCTTCGCCGCCTACCATGCCCAACTTCATGACTGCAGTGCGGCGCTTTTCTTTATCGAACCCTCGTAGATCGGCCACTAACTGTTTGATGACTGCGGGGTCAGGATCCATGAGTGCTGAACCTTTCAAGTGCTATAAAATCGTCCTTCCAGATCAGCAGTAATAATTATCATTATGCCCAATAACCTTGCATTTCGCTAACGATTGGCTAAGGCTGGTTCGGCATTGAGCGTCACCACCAGCTTCCCATCGTGTATTCGGCACACCCGGTCTGCAAAAGGAATAATTTCCGGGTTGTGCGTCGCCATCACCAGAGTCTTGCCCGCGTCGCGCGTCAGTTCCAACAACAGGGACAGTATCGTTCGCCCGGTGTCTTCGTCCAAATTACCGGTCGGCTCATCGGCTAGAACCAAAGCTGGTTCATGCGCCAGTGCCCGTGCAATTGCTACCCGCTGCTGCTCACCGCCACTCAACCGGTCCGGGAAGGTATCGGCCCGGTCAGCCAGTCCAACCCGTTCCAATAGCGCCCGCCCGCGCATTTCTACTGCTCGCCGTCTTTCGCCACGCAGTTCGCCCGGTAAGGTAATATTTTCCACAACGGTCAGCGTAGGGATCAGGTTAAAGAACTGGAAAATAATACCAATATGGTCCCGGCGGAATAATGTCTGCTGCTTTTCATTGAGGGCAGTTAACTCTGTCTCGCCAATCATTATCTGCCCTACGTCCGGTTGGTCTATGCCACTGATGAGGTTTAGCAGCGTACTCTTACCACTACCGCTCTTACCTAGTAATACGAAAAATTCGCCGGCTTGGATGTCTAAATGGACTGCATCCAGCACCTTGCGGTTTTGTCCGCCTTCCTCAAAATGCTTTGTGAGGTTTTGGATTCGTACCAGTGTTTCCGGTGAGTGTCCGTTGCGATTCATGTCCAGCTTTCAGCACAGCTCGTTACACTTTTCACAACATTATTTTACCATAGCCATTTTGGAACAGGAGTGTTTGATAATAAATAAACAATTAAGGTGTAACAGTTTGTAATAGGGTGAAGTCACTGGGGCTGAGTATATTCAGCCCCAGTATAAGAACCACTTAGGTAGTCTATTAGGCGGCTTCACCACTGCGGGAAACCGTAACATATTCTCCAGAAACAAATCCCTCGCCATCGTTATATTGAATGCGATACCAGCCGTTGTCCTCGCCGCGTATCACGAACACTTCGCCCGGTTTGATCGCGCCGACAATTTCAGTATTGGTGCTGCTGCCACTACGGACATTCAGGTCAATAGTGGGCGTCAGGTAATCTAGTGCGACTATAGTGGTGTCATCGGCAGAAGGCGTATAGGTTTCTTTGAGCAAGTCCTGAATAGCGGCCTCAGTCGTATCATATCCACCCTCGCCGATGTGCCCATAGCGCAGATGCCCCTGCTTATCAATTAGATACACAGTCGGCCAATAGCGGTTGTTGTAAGCCCGCCAGGTATCGCCGCCGTTATCCTGCGTGACGGCATAGGGTACATCCAACCGTACGAGCGCATCGCGGATGTTTGCGATGTCATGTTCGTAACTGAATTCCGGGAAATGGTTGCCGATAATGACAAGGCCCTGATCAGCGTATTTTTCGTGCCAGTCGCGAACCGAAGGGATGATGTGAATACAGTTGATGCACCCGAACGTCCACATATCCAGCAGCACAACTTTGCCCTTGAGGTTGGTCAGCCGCAGCGGCATGTCCGTGTTAAGCCAGCTTTCGCCGCTGATTTCTGGTGCGGGGCCGTAGTCGCGCAGGCTGGAAACATAAGTACCATCTGGTTTTAGTTGTGTATTGGGGTCCGGGGCCGACTGGGCTGTCACCGCATTGATCGACAATCCGGCCCGCCCGAAGATCAATATCACCAGCAGTCCGAGCGCAACCACCAGTAAACGCAGCATAAATGACTCCTCTCCATTCGCTATCCGTTCAGCTTATGTATAGATTGAGAAGATTACGAATGTGTGACGCAGACGGCCTGTTGTACAATCGATAGTCTAATGTTTATTTAGTACCCGACAACCAATGATCGCCCTTATCGCCACTGTTCTCAATGAAGGTCAGAGCATCCACCGTCTGATGCGATCCATCCTCGCACAAACCCGCCAACCTGATGAACTTGTCATTGTGGATGGTGGCAGCCGTGACGATACGGTGGATATTATCAAGAGCTATGCCGACCGCCTCCCCCTGAACGTACTGGTCGAACCGGGCTGCAATATCAGCGCCGGACGCAACCGCGCGATTGCTGCTGCCACCAGTGACATTATCGCTGTGACAGACGCCGGCGTGGAATTGGACGTCAATTGGCTGGAAAAGATCACCCGCCCCCTATTGGAAAATCCCGATTGCCAGCTGGTGGGTGGCTTCTTCAATGCCGACTACAGCAGCCCGTTTGAACTCGCCATGAGCGCTACTGTGCTGCCGCTGATGGAGGAAATCAATGCGGCAACCTTTCTGCCGTCCAGCCGCAGTGTAGCCTTCCGCAAGTCAGTGTGGCAGGCAGTTGGCGGCTATCCTGAATGGCTGGATTACTGCGAAGACCTAATATTTGATCTGCGAACCAAAACTGCCATCAACCAACCTCCGGGCTTCGAGCCGGAGGCTGTCGTAGCCTTTCGCCCGCGCGGTTCTTTGAGGAGTTTTTTCAAACAGTATTATCTCTACGCGCGCGGTGACGGCAAAGCAGATTTGTGGCGTAAACGGCACGCTGCCCGCTACCTGACTTATTTGGTCGCGCTGCCGCTGATTGCCGTGCTGGGAGTGTTCGTACATCCGCTGGTGTGGCTGCTTTTGATACCCGGCGCATTCATCTACCTGCGCCAGCCTTACCAACGGCTGTTCAAGCTAATGCGGCACAACCCGCCAACCATGCTGAGTAGTAGGCTCTATCTTATGGTGCTAGTGCCGGTCATCCGCGTGGTGGGCGATTTGGCGAAGATGTTGGGGTATCCAGTGGGATGGGTATGGCGGCTGCGCCAGCATCCACCGGATTGGCGCAACTCGGCGAACTAAATCATCCCTGCCCGTTGACGAAGGCTTCCATAACCGGCGAACCTTCCCATTCCGGTGGGGCAGTTATGCCCAGCAGGTGGGCGATAGTAGCTGTCGTATCCACCAGCCCCACCGGACTTTGCAGGGCGTACCCCTTTTTGATACCCACTCCGTTCAGTATCCACGGGATAAGCATATCTTCCGGCATGTCCGTGCCATGATCGGTATCATGTCCGCCGTGATCAGCCTGCACCAGAATAGTGTAACTATTACGCAGTCCAGCTTCTTGTAAGCGATCCATGACAATGCCTACCGCGCGGTCATTAATTTCGATGGCGTTCATATATTCTGGAGACATCCAGCCGTACATATGACCGTGAATATCCACATCGCCTAAATACAAGAAGCAAAAATCCGGCTGCTCTGTCACCAGATAGTCGGCTGCCATTTGGGCGACGGGTGTATCGTTGTCCGCTCCATAATCGGCTGAACGACAGTAGCTCATTTTAAGGCTACCGGGCGCGCCAAGATCGCGTAATTGTTCCCAACTGTAAAAGATCGCATTGTGCTTGTTACCCATAGCCGCCACATCCAGCAAACTGGGAAAAGCCAGCGCCGAAGAGCGGAAAACATTGTCCGGGCCGATGCCGTGCCGTGCCGGATCAACCCCACGAAACATGCTGTTGTGGCAGGGTAATGTGACGCTGGGCATGACGCTGCGAGCTGTCCATGTATAAGCACCCGTTTGCCACAAATCTTTGAGGTTGGGGGTATTGGCCTGCTGAAGGGCATCGGGGCGGCAGCCATCAATCATAATGAATAGAACTTTGTTGGACATGTTAATTGTGTCTCGCTTTAGATGAAGAAGTCAGCCTAGAAGCTTGGATAAAGCGCATGGATATAAAAAGTATTCCAGATTAAATTCTATGGACGTTCATGACGCATTTGGCGGTGCACTTGTCAGTGTATCCAATAGCTTTTCACTGGGCAATAGCCTCCATTGCAGGGAAAAGCGAGAAAAGCGTACCGCTGACATTAGCCAATAATTCACCCGCGCTGACCAAAAATAGACTACACTGGTTTTTATCATGTTTTCTAATCCTTTTCTGTGATACAAATGTTCTTGGATTAGATTCGATAGATTGGAGATCATCCCATGCCGTTTATTGAAGCGCCAACTACATTCTATCTGGGACGCCGCTACGACCCTAGCGAACATAAGCTGGCTGAAGATGTGGTGTATTACGATGCTCGCGATCTAGTTACACATGCCATCGTGGTGGGCATGACGGGCAGCGGCAAAACAGGCTTGTGCATTACCATGCTGGAAGAAGCCATCCTCGACAACATTCCAGCTATCATCATTGACCCTAAAGGTGACATTACCAATCTGTTACTGACATTTCCGGATTTCAACCCGCAGGATTTTGAGCCTTGGGTAAACCCGGACGATGCCCGCCGCGCCGGACTGGACATTCCCACCTACGCCGCCGACATTGCCCACCAATGGCAAGACGGCCTGAACAAATGGGGCATCGTACCAGACCGTCTCCGCTGGCTAAAGAGCATCGCCAAATACAGTATCTATACCCCCGGTTCGGATGCCGGTTTGCCCGTCAGTATTTTGGCGTCGCTGGCTGCACCAAAAGAAGGTTGGGCAGGTAATGAGGAAGCCAACCGCGAAAAGATCAGCGGCATTGTCACGGCGCTGCTGGCACTGGTCGGTAAATCTGTCGAGCCGGTCAAGGACAAAGAACACGTTCTGATTTCCAATATTTTTGAGCATAACTGGGCGCAGGGCATCAGCCTGACGCTGGAAGACATCATCATGCAAGTGCAGCAGCCGCCGTTCCCCAAACTAGGCGTGCTGGATGTCAATGATTACATGAGCGAAAAAGCCCGTTATAAGCTGGCGATGGAACTCAATAACATCGTGGCCGCGCCTACCTTTCAGTCGTGGATACAGGGTGAACCGCTGGATATTCAAAATCTGCTGTATCAACCTAACGGACGGGCGCGGGTATCGGTTTTCTATATCGCCCATCTGAGCGACGCCGAGCGTCAATTCATTATCACCCTCATTTTGGAAAATATGCTGGGCTGGATGCGGCAGCAAAGCGGCACGACCAGCCTGCGTTCGCTGCTATATATTGACGAGATGTACGGTTACTTCCCGCCCTACCCGCTCAATCCTCCCACCAAAGGGCCAATCCTGCGCCTGCTCAAAACCGCGCGAGCCTTCGGCTTGGGCTTGATCTTGGCGACTCAGAATCCCGGTGATCTGGATTACAAAGGTTTGAGTAACGCCGGAACGTGGTTCATTGGGCGGTTGCAATCCGAAAACGATAAACAGCGGGTAATGGCGGGGCTAGAATCGTTGGCAAGCGCCGACAGTCAGCTTGACCTCAAAGATGTCGCACGGCTAATCGGTGACTTGGAACCGCGCGTGTTCCTGATGCACAACGTTCATGATACATCTGGACCGATGTTGGTTTATTCCCGCTGGTGCATGAACTACCTGCGTGGCCCACTGACCCGCCAGCAAGTAGGGACTTTGATGGCCGGCCAGAAACAAGAACTTATCGCCCGGTTGGCTGTGCAGGGGTATGGGCAGGGCGGTGGTCTCCCCTCACCCCAAAGTGCAGTAAACAGCATCACGCCGCCCCCGCCACCGGGATTCGTGCCTCCCCCCACTGTACCGGGTTTCAGCGCGCAGGATTTGGGTGTGACCCAACAGGTGACACAGCCTTACAGCCAGAGTGTTCCGCCGCAGAGTACACAATCCATGACGCTCCGCACCACACAGCCCGTCCCCGGTTACAACAGCAGCGCGCCCGCTCTGCCTTCAGCGGTGCAGCAGTTCTTCCTGCCCGCTTCGGTTACTGCGGAACAGGCAATAAGCTACTATGAGCAGCAAACGCGCATGATGCTCACGGGCAGCGCCCAGATTGTCATGGCCTATAAACCGGTGCTGTTGGCACAGGCCGATGTACGCTACCAAGACCGCAAAACCCAACTCTTCACCACCCGCAGTTATGCTTTTCATGTGCCGGGGATAGAGCGCACGGGTTTGGTGCATTGGGAGGAATATCAGGCCAACCCGGTAGATGTGCGCCGTGTATCCGGCGAACCGTTAACTCAAGCGCTCTACGGTGACCTCGCGCCTGGCTTAAGCGATCCCAAACGCATGACGGCGCTCAAGGGCGAACTGGTCGATATGTTGTTCAATACTGCCCGTTTGCAAATCCCCTTTAACCCCACGATTGATCTGTATGGCAATCCTGACGCGCAGGAGAGTGAATTCCATGCACAGTTGCAGCAGGCTGCCCGAGAACGGCGCGATGCCGAAGCTGACCAGATAGCAGCCAAGTATCAAAAGCAGTTCGACTCGATTGATGAAAAAATCCGCCGTGAAGAACGGCAGCTCAGTGCTCAAAAGAAGCAGCTTGCCGATCTGAAGCGCGAAGAATTGTTCACGCGCGGCGAAACACTGTTGAGCCTGTTCAAAGGCCGCACCACCTATACCCTATCCCGTTCCAGCCGCGTCTCACGCTACCGGCGGCAGGCAGGCGAACAGTTGACCCAGAGCGAAGAGACGATTTTGGACTTAGAAGCCAAAGGGGAAGCCCTGCAAGAGCAGTTCCAAGCTGATGTCCAAGCCTGCACTGACAAATGGGCCAAAGTCGCGGTGGATGTGCAGCCGTATGTCATTTCGCCCTATAAGAAAGATATTCAAGTAAGCTTGTTCGGCGTGGGATGGATACCTTACTACTACACCACCATGAACGGCCAACCGCTGCTGCTGCAAGGCTATTGAGCAAGAAACAGTGTGCGGCAGGGCAAACTTGATGGCTGATTTCTCGTCGTAGCTTCACCTTGCCCTCATCTTGTATTGTTATTGTTTATGTATTGTTCATAGCATGACTGTACAGGAATTTGCCATGAAGTTCTACGTTCTGGCGATATTGATCGCTATTGCCCTGCTGGTTGTCACCCCAACGCTGGCCCATGATCCATTTCTCGTGAAGAAGATGATTGGGGCAACTTTGATGCACCGTATAAGGTCATTGAAGCTGATATTTCCTATGCTTATTATGGATATCTTGATGAAAACGATGTGGATGTTTTCCAGCTAAATTTTGCCCAAGCAGACTCGCTGCTGCGAACCGAGCTGCTGACACCCGTGTGTGGCGAACATTACGCCAATTTCTACCCGCAGTTTGTCATCGTCACTGCACAGGAAAATATAACCGAAGACCTGGAGGTGATATTACCTTTTGAGCTTCCTGACGGGATGGGAGTTTTGTACAGCACCCTCGCCATGCCACCCGCCCCCGGTGCGGAACTGGCACCAGAGGCAACATCAGATGTGCGACCTATCTTTGTTGAACCCTTTGGTGGCACGGAATTCTATCAGGGGCCGAAGATTGACTTAAACGTACCGGCAGTTGATGCCTATTATGTGGCCGTTTTCAATAACGACGGTCAGACTGGCGACTATACGCTGGCAACAGGGGTCAAAGAACAATTCAACTCGCCCATCAGTCAGATGCTTACAAATGTGCAGACCATAAAATCAGGTGAATGGCTTCACCGCCGCTGTGACTTACCGGTAGGCGACCCGAATGCCATTATTGAGCATCAACACGATCACTGATGATAACGTTCAATTCAGGTTAGAACAGAAGGGGCACAGATATGACTGCGCCCCACATGAAAATTCAATCAATTTGCCATTTGCACTACGAACAGCAGTCTGTACCGCAGCCGCAGCTTGTAGATCGCACACCGTCATCGCAGCAGTCATCGTCACAACCGCAGTCACGCACTGCCGTTTTCAGAGCGATAGGTTGCGCGACGGCTTGCAATACCCCATTTTGGATGGTGGGAATCGTGCCAATGGAGAGCAGAGCAGGCTGTGCGCTGGCGCTAGGTGTGGCACAGCAGGCGGAACCCTCCGCTGCCAGATCGGTACTGCAAACCCCGGTTTCAGGCAGATTGAGCTGCACTTTGCGGGCTGCATCCCAGTCGCCTACCAACGCCGCCACTACCGAGCGTACCTGTTCATAACCCGTAGCCAATAGGAATGTTGGCGCACGTCCGTAACTTTTCATGCCTACGATGTAGAAGTCCTTTTCCGGGTGGCGCAGTTCCGCTTCGCCATGCGGGCGTACCGTGCCGCAGCTATGTATGTTGGGGTCAATCATCGGCCCAAGTCGGCGTGTACTTTCCAGCGCCGGGTCGAGTTCCAAGCGCAGTTCGCGCAGCATGTCTAGGTCTGGCCGCGCGCCGGTGGCCGCGATAATTTCGTCAACCTGTATGGTTTGCGAACCGTCTGCCGTTTCGCCACTGACTACCACACTGCTCTGTGTGGCTGTTAAGGATGTTATGCGGAATGGCGACACGACCTGCACCGTTCCCGCCTGCACATAGCTCTTCATCCGGCTGCCGAGCTGCCCACGTGCAGGTAGTCCATCATCGGCGCTTCCGTAGACGCGCTGTAGATTCGTGCCGCGCATTACCCAATAAATCACCATCTCGCGATGATTTTGTTTGAGCTGTGCTAGGTCGAGCAGGGCGTTGAGTGCCGAATGCCCGCTGCCGACAACCATCACCCGCTTGCCCGCATACCGTTCTTGTTGCGACCCGCGTACATCCGGAATGCCATAAAAGATGTGTTCTTGGTGGCGAATTTCACCAAGCGCGGGCAATCCACCTGAACCCAATGGATTGGGTTTATGCCATGTGCCGGAGGCGTCTATCACAGCGCGCGCTTCGACTATTTCTTCTCGTCCATCAGCGTAAACCACATGCAGCACAAACGGCGCAGCATCACGTCCAGTGTCTTTCATCTTATCGATATTGCGGCGGCTGACGGCGACAATCCGGGCATTTAGATTTAAGTGATCGCTCACTTCGGGCATTGCTGCCAGCGGCAACAAATACTTTTCCAATAGATCACGCCCGGTAGGCAGTTCTTGGGTAGGCGGCATTTGCCAACCGTGTTGTTCCAGTAAGCGCACAGAAGCCGCGTCTACCGTGAATTCCCACGGCGAAAACATGCGGACATGCTGCCACTGTCGGATATTCGTGCCAACTTCGGCGCCCGATTCGAAAATAATAGGTGTTTCGCCGCGTTCTAGCAGATGAACCGCGGCTGCCAGACCAACCGGGCCAGCGCCGATGACGGCAACAGGTAGACTTTCACTCATTGCGATTACTCCAATATATTGATGTATATCAATATTAAATGTTGAAGCAAAGTCTATACGATATATTGAAGATTGTCAATATGTCAAAAAACAAGTGCAGAAAAGAATTGGGGCAGTAAAGTTAAGTGGCGTATCAATGGTGTGCTGAGAATAGCTGCTGTCAAATGTTGGTCGGTATGATGCCAATCTGCAATCTGGACACTATTCGGGAAGTAATCAGCGACCAGATTCCAAATCGAGGCTGCACTATCCGCCGTAACGTTGGAGCAGGATCATACAATCCGCATTCTAAAGTTAGCCTTGCAACGCCCCCAGCGCCAGACAGGCCCAGCCCGCGAGGAAGGCCAAGCCACCTAGCGGCGTAATCGCGCCCAACCAACGTTTGCCCGTCAGCGCCATGACATACAGGCTGCCGGAAAACAAGATAATGCCCAGCAGGAACAACCAACCCGCCAGCGGGATGAGTGACGATGTCCATTGGCTGGCAGCCCACGCCACCCCTAGCAGGGCAAGTCCATGATAAAAGTGAATTACTGCACGCCCGTTTTGAAGTTGGCTTCCAAACGCGGTTTATCACTGAAATACGTGTCAAGGCTGTGGGCTGCGAACGCGCCGAGTGCTACGCCCAAAAAACCGTTGATTGCTGCCAGTACCATGATGTGAAGCCATGATGTATCCTTAACGCCGCCTATCCGTTGTCTGCGCGTCAAGTACCAGCCAATCTGCGCGAATTATGTTAGCACTATATCGGTCATGATGATCACGAGGCACAACGCATGCGTTTTCAATTCATCCTCCTTACGTTCTTGCTGTTCCTGTCAGTCCCCTGCCGCCACGCGCAGGACACAATCCCTGCCTGTCCCGACACACTGCCTGCACGCCTCGAAGTGAATTCATGGGCGAAGACGGTGGCGGGCTTCACCATAAACCGCCGTGCCGCAGCGAGTTTGCAGGGCGAACGCACCGGACAAATCCCCAGCGGCGACATTGTGCGAGTGGTAGCTGGGCCGCGCTGCGCTGATGGTTACGTGTGGTGGGATTTGAACTACGATGGGCGCACGGGCTGGACAGCAGAGGGCGGAGATGGTGAATACTGGCTGGAAACAGTGGATGTTATTCCGCCAGCAGCGGAAGGCAGCAGCGAACCGGAAGGCTGCTTAAAACCGCCTGAAATTTACGACCAGATCGTCATCGGCTACGGCACGCTCAACCTGCGAACGGTCGCCATGCTCGACCACGCGCAAGAACTACTGTACGCGGCGGGTGGCATAACCCGCTTCCGTTCCGGTGTGATGCAGGGCAGCTACAATCCCGGTGGTGTCAGTGCCAGCTTCGGCACGCATGACGGTGGTGGGGCGGTTGATCTTTCGGTGCGCGAGCTGGGGACATACGCCATCCTGACGCAGGAAATACCCCTCATGCTGCGGGCGCTGCGGCTGGCAGGTTTCGCTGCTTATTTACGCGATACCGATGAACTCTATCCCGGTTCGCCTATTCACATTCACGCTGTCGCCGTGGGCGACGCTGAACTCTCGCCCGCCGCCCGCGACCAACTGGACGGTACATTCGGTTACTTTCACGGCTTCAATGCCCTGCCGCAGGACAGTGGCATCCCCTTGCCGGATACCTCTGGCGAGATGGTGATCTGCGACTGGATGCGGGCGTTGGGGTATGTCGATTTGCGGGCTGCGAATTGAACGCCATCTATTATCTCGGCGGTTCGCCCTGCGCGGGCAAGAGCAGTGTGGCGGAACTGCTTGCCGCCTCATATGGGTTGTGTCATGTGCGTCTGGATGACCGTTTTGGAGAGCACATGGCCGTTGCTTCACCAGCCGCCCAACCCGTATTGGCGAGTATTGCCTTGGCAAGCTGTGACGACATCTGGATGATACCGCCTCTGGCTCAGGTGCGGCGTGAAATCCAAATCTATGTGGAAGAATTTCCGCTGCATCTACACGATATTGCTGGCCTAAAAGAACCCCTGCTGCTGGAAGGTGCGGCACTGCTGCCCTGTCTGGTTGCGCCACGTATAAAATATCCAGCACGGGCGATATACATGGTTCCGAGCGCGGGCTTTCAGCGCGAACATTATGCCCGGCGTCCATGGATACATGATGTAGTGCGCAATTGCAACAATCCGGCACAGGCTTTCGACAACTGGATGCGGCGTGATGAGCTATTTGCGCGCTGGGTACGGCGTGAGGCGGCGAAATATGGCATGCATACGCTGATGGTGGATGGTTCCTTGACCATTAGCGATACTGCAAAGATGGTGGCAAGATGGTTCGGGTTGAATCTGTGAATTGGTTGCTTATCCCGGTTTCCAGCGCGGGTTGAGGAAAATGGCGTTGGTGCTGCTCAGTCGGCGCACGGTGCCGGGGCAGGTTTCCGGCTGTGACACACAGGTGGCATCCAGTAGATAGATCACATTAAACGCCTGTCGGCTGCTGTCTGCGGCTGTGTAACTGATGTAGCGGCCATCCGGCGACCAGTTGGGTGTATCGTAACCGATAAA
Organism: Anaerolineae bacterium; assembly: GCA_041390885.1. Taxonomy (GTDB): domain Bacteria; phylum Chloroflexota; class Anaerolineae; order Aggregatilineales; family Phototrophicaceae; genus CFX2. The sequence continues at coordinate 402,634 of JAWKPB010000020.1, forward strand.
GTTGTTAGTGAAAAGCGGTACCACTTTGCCCGTTTCTAGATCCGCCAAAAAGATCGCCATATTGCTAAAATCTGAACTATAAATCAGGTAGCGACCGTCCGGCGACCATGCAGGGGTGAGGTCGTCGCCGGGCGTAGCTTCTAACACACGTATGTCACTGCCGTCCTTGTTCATGATATAGATATTGAATTCGGCGGTTTGGTCGCGGTCAGACACAAAGACAATATGCTCCCCATCCGGCGACCAAATCGGGCTGATGTCAGTGGCGTCACCTGGAGTGATCATAATAGGACGTCCTCCGTCAATATCCAGTCGCATCAGGTGACTGAAGCCATAACCCAATTGGTCAGCCACATATACGATGGAGCGGCCATCCGGCGACCATGCTGGACCGTACACATGAGTTGGTCCAGTTGTGAGCCGCTGAACGTCTGTGCCGTCCGCATTCATTTTGTACAGCTCGTAATGACCACTGCGGTCACTGACGAACACCATCTGCTGCCCGTCCGGCGACCATGTGGGCTGAAAATCGCTCGCGTCATCAAAAGTGATTGCACGCAGCAATCCACGGTCAACATCCATGCGGTAAATATCGAGATCGCCGTCGAGGTTGGCTGCGAACGCCAATTCACCCGTGCCGCGCGGCAGTTGCTGACCAAGCAGTGGCATCAATATGGTGCAGCCGATGCACGATAGTAGCAAAACCATTGCCAAGCGCAAGAGGACAGAAGGTGGGAGGGGCAACGCAGTTTACCTCAGAGTTATCAACTTGATTATGATAGCGGATAGCGGCTACCTGTGCCTCAACCTGTGCTATGATAAGCGCTACCGATTAACGGAAATGGTTGATTACCCCAATGTTGGATTGGTTAATTATTGGCGGTGGCATACACGGCACGTATCTTTCGCTTTACTTAACCCAGCGCAAAGGTATCCCGCCAGAGCGCCTGCGCGTGCTTGACCCACAACCGCAGCCCCTGGCGCTGTGGAAGCAGTTCACGAGCAACTGCGGCATGGAGTATCTTCGTTCCTCGCACGCTCACAATCTACATTTTGATCCGTTCTCCTTAGTAACTTTCACCCGTACCCAGCAAGGGCAGCCGTTGGCCCGTTTCATCGAGCCTTATGGTCGTCCTTCACTTGAACTATTCAATGCGCATTGTGACCATGTAATTGACCGCTACAAACTGGATACACTGCGATTGGTCGGACGGGCACAGGGATTAACCCACACCGCCGACGGATGGCGCATCGAAAGTGATCAAGGCAGCCTCGAAGCACGGAATGCGATAGTGGCCTTTGGCAATACCGAGCGACCCGTATGGCCGGAGTGGGCACAGGCTGCAAGGCAGACCGGCGCGCCTATTTATCATCTCTTCGACACAGCTTTTGAAAGGCATCAGTTAGTGGCTGATGTTGACACTGTTGTAGTGGGTGGGGGCATTACTGCCGCGCAGTGCGCGCTGTCGCTTGCCGTGCAGAGTCCGGGTAAAGTGACGCTGCTTACCCGCCACACGCCGCGCCTGCACCAATTCGATGCTGATCTCGGTTGGATCACTCACCAATATTTGGATAGTTTTCACGCTGAAGCGGACAACAGCAGAAGGCGCGCAATGATTCAAAACGCCCGCCATCGCGGTTCAATGCCCGCCGACGTAGCACGCGAATTTCAGCGGGCGCTAGAACTGAACCTGCTGGTTCAACGTATGGATGAGGTAGTGTCCGTTGAAAGGTATAAAGATGTAGGGACGGCATTCTTGCCGTCCGCCGCATCTCTCGCCCTCCACCTTGCCAGCGGTGACAGACTGGAAACTCGTCAACTTGTGTTGGCGACAGGGTTTGAGAGCAGCAGGCCGGGCGGCGCGTGGTTAGATGAAGCGATCGGCCAATACGAATTCCCCCGCGCCCCGGACGGCTACCCCATTGTTGACGAGTGTTTGCGCTGGTCGGCAGGCTTATATGTCTGCGGTTCGTTGGCCGAGTTGGAAATTGGGCCGGTAGCGCGAAATTTCATCGGCGCAAAACTGGCCGCTGAGCGCATTGGCGCAGTTGTATAAATGTGGGGATAACGCCCTACCTTCGTCCATTGCTTGCTACCCCCCGTGCATTACTTACGGGATCATGCTTGGGCTTAGGCGTACAGAAATGCTGAAAACAGACAGTAATTCATGCAAAATCTGCCCTACGCACTGCGGGAACCCAAGTCGGGAGTCATCTCCTCAACATAACGTTCATCCCCACACGACTATATTGTCTTTACTGTAAGTTCAATGTGATGGGCAGGGTTGCACTGCACATATGGCCTTCTATTTCCAATGTGTCCGTAAATGAGCCGGTCATTTGGGTTGGCGACAACACCGTAACAGTAATAGTGCGCGAGAAGGGACGGTTATCAGACGGGTCAATATAACTGATTGTGCCGCTGAAGGTATTACCTCTGGTACGCACCAGTGGGCCGCCATCATCCACATAGATGTAGGACGAGCCGCTTCCTTGGAAGAAGGCCGCAAATTGACGGGTAGCCGGCTGGAAATTAACATTGGGGATGTCAGCGCAGGAGGCGTTACCATCCCCAATTGTTCCGGCGTAAATTCCCGTCGTCGGCATACCTGAACCACTCGGTGGTGGCGGGTTATTATTACCACCACTGCTGCTTCCGCCGCCCGTATTAGCTGGTGGCCCGCTGCTAATCGGAATAACAGGCGGAGCGTTGACATCAGCTACCGCCTCGCAGTTACCGTCGCCCTTCACATCGAGCTGTGCCACCCAAGCTTCGTTAGCTGCTTTGCCCGGAGCCACAACGTCAACATCCAGCTTCCACCATTTAGTACCGTCATTGGCTTTGCCCTGTCCCAGCACTTCAAAATCTTCATCAGTGGGGAGGAAACCGAGCGAAGCCCGGTTTTCGCCGGGGCCAACGCGCACCCGCACTGTATTTTCGTAGCTAGTGCTAATCGTACAATGCACGGCTACGGATGAAGACGATCCGCCGCTGCTTGTTCCGGCTTCACCTGTGCTGACGAATGACTCAGCCACTGCCAGCACGATATCCACTTCCTTTAACTTTCCACCATTCGACAGTGCCTCAATGAGGGCAAGTGTACCGGCATTAAATCGCATGGCAATGATCAACGCACGTCCATCTTCGGCGCTGAAGTCATATTGAACTGCGGTCCGATCTGTCATGTCCAATGTCACGATTTTGGCTGTGCGGAATGGACGATCACTATGATATTTCTCAAAATAGACTTGTAGGGCATCTGCCGGCTCGGCATTGGAAGCCACATTAATGCTCCGCAGTGCAGCATCATCCAGCACATAAACTTGGGTATCTGCGCTGCTCAAACTCACGGTATCCAGACCTTCTTTAGGAGTCCACTCAGCGGGGTAATCAAAAGATGCCCCGCTGGCAAACGTATAGGATTCGCTGAGGTCAGTTTGGGCGCTCAGAGGAATGGTAGCAAGAAATAAAAGGCACAACGCAGCAAACAGCCGTGGCACGTTACACAGCATGACGAAACTCATAAAGAATTTCTCTTTCTAACTTTTATATATCAATATAACCATATCACATTACAGACCGCTTGCGGGTTGAGATTTGCGATGCGTATTTGGCTAATGACTGTGATACGCGCTGTTGCAACCCTGAACACCAGCTTTCCTATCCAGTCGCAGTGTGTACCCACCTTTCGCCCCTCCGCCGCGCGTCCCCGCACGGATAATATATGTGCCGTCAGCAGGCAATAGGTAACGATCTATGCGGATAGAGGTATCCTCATCCCCAGCTTCGTTCGTGATCAATACTTTCTGGTCAGCATCTCGCAGTGCCAGATACGGGCGGAAACGTATCGATTCCAGCGTGATCGTCACCTCTTCACCGGCTCGACCGTCAAATGTGTAGATGGCGGCTGGTATATCCTCATTGATAGACCCGGTTACATAGTCACCGTAAATTAGTGGGCCATAGAATGCAACACGCGGAGTGGCGGTGGGCACTGGTTGTGCCACTACCCGGAGAGGCATAAGTGCAAACAGGAGGCTGGCGAGAAAGTAAGTATAGGCGTGTGTTCGATTCATGTACAAAACCCTATCCATTAGGAGTTGCATATTTTATCGCAGCCCGGCCTGTTTTGGCTGGCATCGGGCAGTCAAACGTGCTACAGTCGGTTTATCAGGTTACATATGAGGCTACCGATCATGTTGCAAGAATTAGCCGACGCCAGCCGCCCTGTGCTGGAATTCCCGTATATCCGCCGTACTCGCCGCAATCACGGACTAGAGCATGCCACCATCAGTCTGCTTACTCCGCGCGGCTACCGCCTGAGTGGACGCAGTGACGATCATGGTTTTGTGCTGCTCGGCCCCGTTCCTACCGAGCAGGTGGAATGGGCAGCCGCAGAAGCCCTCCGCCGCATGAAAAACGGTGAGCATGGGCTGGCTGTCCACCCCAACTGCGGTACGAATTTGGTGACAACCGGTTTTCTGGCGAGCCTAGTAGGGCTGCTAAGCATGGCTGGAACCAGCCGCCGCAGCGCCCTTGATCGCCTGCCGACGACCATGACATTTATGATGTTTGTTATTTTGTTTGGCCCGCTGCTCGGTATGAATATACAACGCCATTTCACCACCGAAGGCAACCCCGGTGATCTGGAAGTCGTGCGCGTCAAACGGCGCGAAGTTGGCTTACCTTTCGGCGGCGCAAAAATGATAACGCATCGCGTAGACACACGGGCTGGCTAAGCAATAAGCAGATAAATTTGGAGATATGGATTTCGAGTATGTCAGACGGTAACGCAATCAGAGATTTTATATATCTTGATATTGAACGTATTCGTTCATTTGTTGCTCAAATGTCACAAGGACTTCCATCAGAACGCACTAGTGAGACGGGAAAAGAAATGGGAGGCGAAGGCTCTGTTGAAGGTGGGCTATTATTTGCCAAACTAAAGGGAGGTACAGATTTTCGTTACTTGAAATCTGATACAGAAACCAAAAGTCTACACGATCACATTTTTGAGGAATTCTTACAAGGTCTTGCAAAGCGCAAATTGCTCATATCAGTACCTGATGACAATGTAGACTGGTCAGATTCTAATTTTGAGGACGGTGGGTTCATTCTTGCCAAAGGCGTCTTCAAGATTGTGGATTACAGAGCGACAGTCGAATCACTGCAAAATGCTTCGAATCTCATGAAGCTCATAGTAAGAATCGTTTCTAAAACTGGCACAACGAATTCACAGCAACAGGTGGCCGATGCGAAACGCACTTCAGATCAATTAAAGGATTTACCTCTCAAAGATATGGTTTCGTTTGTCGATCAATTTTATGGCGAATTAATACGTGTCAAAATTTTTCCGTTTCCAAACATTGAGAACCGCGTATTCGTTGGGACAACGGATCGACATTTGTTTCGCCATTCTTTAACCGCCCTCACAGGTCTATACGGTTCAGTGATTGATGCAAATTGGCAATGTCTTTTACAAGTGAGTAAAGGGTCCCCAATTGAGACACAAAAATACATGAGTCAGGGGTCTCAAATTGAAGATAAGGTAGAGAACCTTGCTGACATTCTGACAAGTTTGACTACTCTGACTCAAGGAATTAAGTTCCCCGCTATTGGTGTAATACCAATAGCAATCTATCGAAGTATCTGATATGAATTTGTTACATCAACCATGACCACATTAACCAAAACTTTCTTCATCCTGCACGGTGACGATGATTTCACCCTTGAGCAAGAGGTGTCTGCTCTGCGTGCCAAGATGGGCGACGGTGATAACGCTAACCTGAACACCAGCGAGTTCGAAGGCGCTGATGTAAGTGTCGCTGAAGTATTGAGCGCCGTCAGTTCGTATCCCTTTCTGTCCGACCGGCGATTGGTCATCGTCAAAGGGTTAATAAGCTGGATTACCCGCAAGGGCGCAGGCGAAACGGGTAAGAAAGCCGTGGAACAATTGGCAGAGGCCCTGCCCAACTTGCCGGAATGGGCGCGGTTAGTGTTCATCGAACGGCAATTGCTGCCGGATAGCAATAAGATCGTGAAATTGGCGAACAGTCTGCCTAATAGCTTCATTAAGGCTGCCAGATCTCCCGGCGATGCCACTAGCTGGATCACTCGGCGCGCTCGCGAATATTACGATGCCCAGATCGAACCGCGCGCGGCAGCGGCTCTGGCGCTGGTGACAGGCAATGATCTCCGGCGGGCGGATAATGAATTACTCAAGTTGGTGAGTTATGTGGATGGGGCACGTGCCATCAGCGAAGAGGATGTAACGCTGCTCACGCCCTATGTGGCTGAAGCCAAAGTATTTGACATGGTTGATGCGCTAGCCGAAGGACGTGCGAATATCGCCCTGGCACTGCTGCATCGCCTCTTGATGGAAAAAGATAACGACCCCTTCAAAGTTTACGGCATGATCGTGCGCCAGTTCCGGCTGCTGCTGACCGCCAAAGAATATCTCGTAACCGGCGGTGGGCCGAATCAGATGGCTGACGTACTCAAAATGAATCCCTTCGTGGCGAAGAAAACTGCCCAACAGTCGCGTGCCTTCACGCTGGCACAGTTGGAGCAGGTCTACCGTGCGCTGCTCGACTATGATATCAAAATGAAAACCGGACGTATTGAACCGGGCTTGGCGCTCGATATGTTAATTGCTGGTCTAGCGCGTTGACTGATTGGCTCAACCGCGCGCTGACACACAATGCTGAACGGCGCAAACAGCGGTATCTGGAAGGGCAAAAGCAAGGCCACCGCTGGATGCTGGAATGTCGAGATATGTGGGACGCCTACGACGATGATGCAGGCGTATATTTCCTCTATTGTCTAACCCCCGCAGCAGTCGATCAAGCCCTCGCTGCCCTGCCCAACGACAGCCCGGATAATCGTTTGTTAGGCATCTATGACCTGTCACTGCCACTGCCGAAGCAGGGAGCAGGCATGAGCCGCGATGAATGGCTCAACCGAACGTAAAATCCCATTGGCCTAATGCAACTTCACGCTTTCTCCTGCGTAATAACTTGGTAATGTGAAACTACGATACGGTGAAGGAGAATGCGACATGGGTATTTTCGTTTTACTCATCATTGCTGTTCTGGCGATACTCGTTCTGGGGAAAGCCATTGGCATCACGTTAGGACTGCTATTTGCGGCCTTCTTGTGGATGCTGGCAGGCATGTTCGCCGGGCGCATCATGCGTGGGCGCGGTTATGGGCCATTGGCTGATGTACTGCTAGGCTTAATCGGTGGCTTGGTCGGCAGTTTGGTATTGGGGCTGTTTGGCATTCATATGGGTGGCGGCATTCTCGGCAGCGTGATTGTCGGCACTTTTGGCGCAGTGATTGTGGTTTATATCGGGCGCATCCTGCAAGGGCGGCGAGTAGTATAATGTTCAGGCTTTCGGCTAGTAGCTGAAAGCGTTTATATACCCTAGCTGTGAAGCGAGAATCAATGAGCGAAGCACAACTGGAACGGGCCACAACCGCGCTGTACGAGGATGATGGGATTCGCGGCGATCTGACCGACGATGAGGCGCAAATTTTGTTGGGCTGGGGCGAGGCTCGCCTAACCGAGATGGCCACCTACGACTTACCCGATGGCCAGTATGATGTGTGGTGCGCGAAGCTACGCCAACTGCTGGCAGCGGTCAACCGCTTCGTGGCAGCGCGGGACGAGCTGATGAGTGGCGACGAAGCCCGAATGGCGCGCGAATTACATGGGTTAGTTGAGCAGATAGGCTACAACATATCACCTACGGCACTCGATGACCTTTTTCAGGAGCAGATATCACTCGATCATCAAACGGCAATCAACAAATTACTAGCACTGTTCCAGCTATCCGTAGATGAAACTGATGGCGGGTGATGACGGTAGGACTATCCCCACCGGCGAAAGGCAACAAGTGGTAGCGAATCGCGGACGATGGTTCTCAGCTCGGATTCCGTCGCGTGCCCAATATCCAGCCCCATGAACCTCCCTAACTCTTTGGCGGCAAAGGCGTGTTTCTCACGATATTCCACCAAAAGGTGAGCGGCAGCGTCCCCACTGAGATTTTCAGCATTCACAGCTAATCGGCGCGTCCCAACTTGAATAGTGGTTTCAGGATGCGCCATGAGGTTAAGATACCAGTTCGATTTATAACCCCAACCGGACGCCACATAATAAGTATCACTGTCCTTGTTATGTGCCACGACTTCAACGACCGTTTGGTGCGGTTGCCCTGTCTTGCGTCCAGTATGATGAATTAACATAAACCGTCCGCCCAGCAGCCAACCTAAACGCATCCGGTACAAAATGATCGGGAAACGCAGCGCCCAACGGAGCCAGCCCCTCGGTTCGTGAGCTACTAATGTAGTGTCTGCCATATCGCCCTCCTACTCAAATCTTAAAATCCTAAACACGCTGTTTTAAGCCTCACAAAAGCAAATTAAGCGACGAAGCTCGCTGCTCATCGATTAAATTACGGTCCTTCCGAACAGCTCTCGTTTCCACCTTGCCTGGCTGATCCGCTATTTTGGTATATGAACCGTGATTATTGCATCAACACAAGTGGGCATAGACCCGTCTGAGCGTCCCACTTTCAGTGTACCTCGCAACTTTGCACGTTTCACCTGCGTATACCAGATTAATAACGCACGATGTAGTTAAATGAGGGGAAATCATGAATGATAAAGCTCGTCCTATTGGGGCACTCGTCTTAATCGGTTTAGGCATTTTGTTCCTCGCGGGCCAGATATTTGATATTGGCGGAATAATTGGTTGGCTGTGGCCGTTCTTTGTCATCCTGCCCGGTGCAGCATTCCTGTATTTCGCCTACACCGGCGGCAAGAGTCAGGCTGGTTTGGCCGTTCCCGGTGCAGTTATCACCGGAACCGGACTCATACTGTTCTACCAAAACGTGACCAATCATTGGGAAAGCTGGGCATATGCGTGGGCGTTGTACCCGTTGTTCGTTGGCCTAGCGCTGACATTTATGGGAGAACGCACAGCTGACAAAGGCACACTCAAGACCGGACAGGGTCTTGTTCGCGGGGGTGGCATTGCCTTTATTGTACTGGCTGCTTTGTTCGAGTTAGTGTTGTTCGGACGCGGGGGTATCTTTGGTAACTTCGCCATTCCGTTGGTGCTCATTGGAGCGGGCATCTTCATGCTCTACCGCCATCAACATCCTGTTTTTGCTAATGGATTCGGCGACAAGCGCAAATACGACGGATATACCTATAGCAACGGCAAGTCTAAGAATGGAGTCAACACAGCGGTAAACAGCCGCTTGCAACGTGAAATTGACGAGGCGTTGGCAGAAGACGAAGAACCAAAAGTCTAGTCAAAACCCCCGTAAGCAACTGGTAAACAAAAGACGGATCAATTCAATCCGTCTTTTTGTGTATAGCGATCAACCAGAGTATGTATCACCAAGCCTTAATGTTCGCCATCCAAAAATTCCATTAGAATAGTGATTGTGAAATATGTAACAATACAAGGGGACCAAATGGATACACCCATTGAACAACTAACTCGCTGGGAACTGGTTGACAAACTCTTGCAGGCGTATGCCAGCTTACACGATACTGATGCTGAGACAGAAGCGATCATCATGCTCAAAGGCGAACTATACCGGCGAGGTGCAGAAAAAAACGAAATCGTGACGATTGCTTTAGCCGGGCTGTTCAAGCAGAACTTGAACTAGGATATCCCATCTGCAATGACTACCAATTTAGGTTCACCGACTATTGATCGTCCGTGGGCGATGCAGCAAACATGGAGCAAGTTGCTATTTGCCCACTGGCCGCTCAAATCGGATATTCTACGGCCGCTAATCCCACCCGGTCTGGCAGTGGATACATTTGACGGGCAGGCGTGGGTGGGTGTCGTGCCGTTTCTAATGAGTAGCGTACGCTTCCGGGCTGCGCCACCCATCCCAACAGCCCAACAATTCTGCGAACTGAATGTACGTACCTATGTATGCCCGCCCGGTGGGCAGCCCGGTGTGTGGTTCTTCAGTCTGGATGCTGCCAGCCTTTTGGCAGTCATGGGAGCACGTGCTGCCTTCCATCTACCTTATTACCATGCTGAGATGCGCCTGAGGAATGATGGAAAAACCACTCACTACACCTCTACGCGCCGCAGCGGGCAAGCTAGATTCGAGGGTAGTTATCAACCAGACGGATCAGTGTTTAGTTCTCAATCGGGGACATTAGAACATTGGCTAACCGAGCGCTACTGCCTGTATGCAGCCGACCGTCAGAAGCAACTCTATCGGGGTGACATTGAGCATATCCCGTGGCCGCTACAACGGGCAACAGCTGACATTCAACGCAATACAATGGCACAGGCAGCAGGCATTGACTTACCCGATACCGTCCCACTATTGCACTATGCTGAACGAATTCACGTACGGGCGTGGTTGTTGCAAAGTATTACAAAACCCTAACGATTTTCACAAAACTCTTACGCGATTCACGAAAAATTCATGACTCCGTCCAGCAAAACGATTTCATATCGTGCATAATAGCGACGGAGTTAGTGTATTTTAAGGATGCATAGCACAACCACATGCTCAATCAGCAGACACAACTTTTTCAGAACACTGTATCTACAACGTCATGGCAGGTGGAATCCGAATCCAATATTAATGGCCTGCATCTGGAAGAATTGTCATTAAATGCGTTACCTGCTTTGCAGACGTGTTACTATGACGGATGGATAATGCGCTTCGCCGACGGCTACACCAAACGCGCCAATTCGGTCAATCCGCTGTATGACACCCGTTTGGATGTCGCGGAAAAAGTAGCCTATTGTGAATCAATGTACGCTGTTCGAAAGCAACCAACTGTCTTCAAAATGACGCCCTTTTCGCAGCCGGGCTCATTAGATGAATATTTGGCACGCCACGACTACCGCAAAGAAACCGGTGCTAGTGTGCAGGTCGTTGATCTGGATAACTTAGCACGGGCAGAAGGCGGAGCGCGGGTAACACTCTCGACCAGCGCTAGTGAAGTATGGCTGAGTTCGTATTTCCGGCTCAACAATCTTCAAGAACGCTATCTACCCACCATGCGTACAATCTTGAACAACGTTGCCCCCCAGAAGTGCTTGGCAGCCGTCTTTGAGGACGGCACAATTGCAGCACAGGGGTTGGCTGTGCTTGACCAAAATTATCTTGGTCTGTTTGATATCGTGACAGAACCCAACTTGCGCCAGCGTGGGTTCGGCTACCAACTGCTGCTGTATTTGCTCAACTGGGGCAAAGCCAACGGTGCAGAATATGCCTATTTACAGGTGATGCCCAACAACGAACCAGCTCTGCGGTTGTACGAAAAACTGGGTTTCAACGAAGTCTACCAATACTGGTATCGTGTGAGGTGGTAGACAACCACCGTTAGCCGTTGATGTCTTCCTCAGGATGTGTGACGCTATAAGAGGGTGCTTCGATGGTTTCCAGTGGTTTACCTGCCAATTCAAGGCGATGTTGTTGAACAATGTCTTCAGGAATAAAGGCTTCAAACAGGCGTAATCCGGCCAACAAAACCCCCAAATCATCAATCTGACCAATGATCGGTAACACATCTGGTATTAGGTCAAGCGGGGATAAAATATAACCCAACGTTATGATGGGGATGGCTTTTGTCCACAGTGGCACACGGGGATCACGCATTAGCCGCCATGTCAGGCGGAGTTGGTTGATGAACGCACGCAGCAAAGAATATCTCCTCTGAATACCGTTCATCAAAGAACGGTTAATCTTTCACTATAGTGACACGGAAACATTCATACCGCCAAATCGCTCATTTAGCGGTAGTGTCATTATTCATTACGCAAGTTAAATGAAGTAGGTTGCGGAAACTATCGTAGAGATTATGGCAGGCTAGAAATAGGGCAGGTGACATACCCGCCCTCTAGACTCATGACAATTCCTTTGGGACTAATATAATTCAGCGCGGCGATCCGCAAGCACCGGGATACGATTACGAATCTCTTCTACCACATCCATTTCGATTTCAGCGGTCAAAAGCTGAGGTTGTTCTCCACCCTCGACCACAATTTTCCCCCACGGATCCACGATCATTGAATGTCCGGCGAAAGTCGTATCACCAGTCAATCCAGCAGCATTGCAGACCACCATGTAACACTGGTCTTCAATTGCGCGGGCTATTACCAGGGCTCGCCAGTGTTCTACGCGTTCAATCGGCCATTCGGCAGGAACAATCATCATCTTCGCACCGTCTACGGCGTATTTGCGAAAGAGTTCGGGGAAGCGCAGGTCATAGCAAATCGCAAGCCCGCTTTTGCCCCATGGCAGGTCAAGTGACAAAGACGCGCTTCCGGGCTGCAACCATTTATCTTCACCCATCAAACCGAACAGGTGTATTTTGCGGTAGATACCCAACATCCGTCCGTTGGGGGCGAAGAAAGCCGAACTATTAGAAACTTCCAGACCGCGCTTTTCCAATACCGAACCGATCACACTAATTTTATTCTGGGCAGCAGCAGCGCTCATATCATTAAAAACACCTGTGTTGAGTGTGCTGGCAAGGTCTTTACTTTGTTCCCACGCGCAACCAGTTGACCACAATTCAGGGAACAGAACGAGATGTGATCCCCGCCGGGCAGCTTCAGCTGTCCATTTTTCCATTTGTGCTACATTTTTTTTGACATCGCCCAGCGCGATATTTATTTGTGCTAAACTAATAACCAGCTTCGGCATTATATCTACCCTCTATTGTTCGAAACGCATATCCCAATAACTATCTTTTCCCGTCACACCTTCTTCATTGTAAGCAGTTATTTGGTATGCGGTACTGTCAGACGTGACTCTATCTACTTTCACTGTAGCACGTAGTGATGTATTGTGTCCATTCATACCCCGTTGGCAGGAGGAGCAGCTCGATTGATAAGCAGTCCGGTCTGTGCCTGTTCCCAAAAGGAACATACTTTCTCGATCATTTCTGCCTCATGCAAGTTGGTCACATCCAGTTCATGAACACCACTCGATTTTCGTACAGCCCATTCGCTCTTGAGGTGACCAATTGCTAACGCGCGCTCACTCGGGTTGTGATAACGCCCACCCAGAGCTAAGTGCATCCGTTGTAAGGCGGCATCCAGACGTACAACTAAGCACAGGACAAGCCCATTGGCTTGTACACGCGCTGTGGTTTCAGTTCGCAGCAACGTTTGCCCGCTGACTTGTATGACGGCCCCACGATGCAAAAGAACCTCTTGCATGACCTCGGTTTCCAACATCTTGAGGCGGGTTTCGCCATATCGGGCGCGCATGTCATCAATATCCATATCGCCGCGCGTTTCCAGAAGGACTTCAATATTCACAAAGCGCATTTTCAATTGCTGTGCTACGGTCTGCCCGATTACCGGTTGGTTAGGCCCGATATAACCAGTGAGGATGAGATTGCGGTCAGGACGTCCTAAAAACATAAGCGTGTGTTACGTGTAAGTTTCAGTTGTTGCGCCAATCAGGAAACCATTCATCCAGAATGCGTGGGAGTTCATCCATACCATTCACCGCAGCATCAGGCACAATTAGACCGCTGAGCATGGGCGGAACGGGACGGGTGATACGCAGCACAGCTTGCATACCGGCACCCTGCGCTCCGGCGATATCCGCTATGGGATTGTCGCCCACAAAGACTGCTTCATCGGCAGTCACCCCCAATTGTTGTAACGTGTGTTGAAAAATGGCGGGGTGTGGTTTGAGGATGCCCACATCCGCAGCAGAGATGCGACATTCTGGGAAAAACTCTAACAGGCCATGTTCTTGAATTTCTCTGTCACGCATAATCATAGGTTGGGCAGCATTGGTGACAATGGCTGTTTTGATGCCCTGCTCCCGAATAAAAGCCAGCGTTTCAGGTATTTCTGGGAATAATTTCGTTCCGGGGACAGCACCCCATTCGTAGGCATCCAAACACCCAATAACAGTCAGCACCCCAGCCGGTGCTCCTAGTGCCTCAGCGGTTTCAATCATGACTGCACCGATGTTTGGCGCAACCAGAGCGCCACGTCCGATACGCCATGCTTCAAAGATGCGCCTATGAAACTCACTGACAAAAGCTTCGAGATCAGGCAGCGGTTTGGCAGTTTTCCCAACATAATCAAACACGCGCTGCAAAAATTGGCGCTCGAAATGTGGCCACTCTAATTGAAAGCCACTCCAGTCTAATAGGGTGTCATCAAGATCAAACAATATCGCTTTTAACATTATACAGGCACGATTCCAGATTGTTATCAAACTTCACATTGAGGTATTCGGTGGTAGTATGGTAGTCGGCAACCAAAATTGATAAATGACTGATTGCCAACTACCGATAGTGAGTCCTATGCTTAGACTTTAACCGGAGCAGATGCACGCCAACCCAGTAACATCTGGTCAATTCCAGATTGGATGTCCGGATAACGCGGCGTCCAGCCCAGCACCGATTTAGCTTTGTCATTCTTTAAGCGGGCAGAAGTCGCCAGCAGCAGGCGCTGCATCTCGCTGGTGGCGCGCTGTGCACGGAAACCAGTAATTTGATCACCGACCGGAGAAGGCACACCAAGGCCGGTTGCCAACTGCGATGCAAAAGCGCTGGCGCTGGTCGGGTTGTCATTGACAACATTAAAGGTCTGGCCCGCTGGTTGCTGCTCGGCGGCTAGAACAGCGGCGGAGGCCAGGTCAGCAGCATGAATCCAGTTGAGAACCGTATGGCTGTCCCCCAGATAAAGAGGGCGACCTTGCATAATGTGGTCAGCTACATCACGGACTGCAACATCGTCTTCACCGTAATTGAAACCAGCTCGCAGCACGCAGGCTGGGACTCCGCTTGCCATAATGTGTTGCTCGGCAGCCAGTGCCGGACGCAGCGCGCGCTCCTCATGTCCATGGTCGTCTTCCGTCAGCCATTCACCATGTGCATCGCCATAGACCGAAGCGAAGCTGGCATAAACGATGAACTTGACACCAGCGGTGATAGCAGCAGAAACAACGGCCTGAGCGCTTTCGGCCATCATCCGTTCATGGGTCTCGTAGCCACCTTTGACCGGGAAACCATTACACAACTGCGCTGCCAGATGTAGCACGACATCAGTCTGTGCCATCTGAAATAAACTGCGTAGTTCACCCGCACGGGTAACATCAGAATAGGTGGGCAGTGCACCATCCTGCCGGGCTTTGACTGCACCTTCCGAACCCTCAGTGAGGACAGTGACATTATGACCGCGTGCTTTGGCCTGACGGCAAGCTTCCCGACCAACACTGGTGGTTCCACCCGTGACAAAAATATTCAGTGGAGCATTATTTGCCATAACATATCTCAACTTTGATAGGCGGTTGATTGAATACACTCATTATGCCATTTTATGGGCTGGTGAGCAATGATTGTGGTTCCTAGGTGACAATAAATTCATCATTTATCCTGGAGGTACACGCCGTCAGGTTTCGGTATCCGGGGGCGTGGGATGCCCAACAACAATACCAATGGCCCCAACAGCATGAACCACATGGTCGTACCCAAGCCGAAATAGTGTGCCAAGACGCCGATAATCAATGGGATTAAGTTGCCGAACAGACCACCAACATTATTAAGTGCCATGACTGTACCGCTTTGTCCCGGCATGGCGCTATAGAGCTGCCCCTGCAAGATGGCGTATGCGCCGGAATTGAAAAATCCCAGCAGCCCCACAATGGCGAACTTCAAGGGGATGGGTTCCACCAACAGGAAAGCAGCATATAAGATCAATTCGATGGCTGAACTAATGCGTAGATAAGTTAAGCCGCGCACCCGTTCCAGAAGTGGGATAAGCAGCATATCACCGACAAGTCCCACGCCAGTAAAGATGGCTACGGCTATTCCGGCCTGCCCTTCATGTAGCCCGACCACATCCACAAAATACAACGCAAGGTAACTGAGAAGAATATCCAGCAGCAGATTCGAAAATTCCAACAAGACCAACCAACGGATGATCTCGCGCCGCCTCAGGGCCCGCCCGGCATTGCGTAAGCCATCCATGAAACTCAATGTTTCGCCATCTTCATGGGACGAAGTGTGGTTAGGGAAGCTAAAGCGGCGTACCAGCATGACAACCGCCAACATGACGAAACCATATAATATAAAGGTGAGCCGCCATGTGCCGCCTACCGCGACAATGCCACCGAGTACCAACGGGCCGACAACCTGTCCTAATGACCCTGCCAAACCCCAACGCGCCATATTATGTTCGTGGCGGTTGGGATCGCTGTCCATCAGGGCAGCCTGCGACAGATTGACAAACGCACCTGAGGCGGGGCCGGTAATAATTTCGATGAGCAACAGCACCCAGAAAACCTGTGCCAGACCCACCGTGATGGTCGTTAGTGCGAAAATCATACCGCCGACTACGATCAGTGTCCGCCGTTTCCATGTATCGCCTAAAATACCGATGATGGGTTCAATAAAAGTGGCGATCCAACCGGGGCTACCCACTAGCAAGCCAATTTGGATGTAGGTTAGTCCCAGATCGTCACGAATAAGCGGCCATGCCGCCTCGCGGGTGCCGAAAACCAGTTCATCCAAAAGCTCCACGATCAATAGCAGCAGCATGAAACTGGACGTGCGCTTTAGCCAGCGCCGTTTTACAAAAACCATATTCTTTTGTCCTTTCGAAATCAAAAATGGGGGAATCCAAAAAGGCGAGCCCCAGTATGGTGGTTCGCCTATCAGGAAGTTTATATCGAGCAGGGTATGGATAGCCTGCTGTGTTACCGACTACAACTTAATTGGGAGGCATTCCAAATTTCCTAAAAGTAATGTCTTGCCGGCGGCTACGATGTCATTAGGGTACAGGTTAATCATAGCCATCTTGTAATGGATAATCACATGTTCGTCAGAAAATTGCAATGTAGGGCTTTTGCACAGCTTATCGTTTTGCGTTAGACTCCTAGTCTCGTAATCAACGTCAGTTTAGAAAGACCTGTCTACACGTGTCTGCCTCAACAGTTCTTGATACCAGCATTCAGTCGTTGTTAGAAACAGCGATCGCTGCCAGCCACAACGCCTATATTCCATATTCAAATTACCCGGTTGGAGCGGCACTTCGCGCGGTAGATGGCACGATTTATTCGGGTTGTAACATCGAGAACGCGGCCTACCCTGCCACCATTTGCGCCGAACGTACCGCATTGGTCAAAGCAGTGAGCGAAGGTCATCGCCAATTCGATCTATTAGTGGTTGTCACCAAGAATGCCGGTTCACCGTGCGGGACCTGCCGTCAAATGCTTTTTGAATTTGCGCCGACTATGCGAGTTATTTTGGCTGATTTGGATGGTAACATTACCACCACTACCACCCTAAATGCCCTCCTACCGGATGGTTTTGGCCCTGAACGCCTGCCCCGATAAGCACAACTAAACAGAAGTAAATCCAATGCTCTTACACAGTTTGAAGTGGTCAGTGGTCAGCATGGAGGGTTCAACCTTTTCACAACTGCCCATGCTCTGCTGCCTGCTGGCAATCGCACAGCCTCAAGCAAACGGCTCACTTTCAACACAATTCGCCTATGCCGCGCGTTGAACGAACCTTTCGTACACAGGCTATCATTCTTAAGCGCCGTGACTTTGGCGAAGCTGATCGTATCCTGACCATTTTTACCCCGGATCGCGGCAAGCTGGATGTAATTGCCAAAGGTGCGCGCAAACCAACCAGCACCAAGACCGGTCATGTAGAGTTATTCACCCGCACCGATATGCTGATCCACAAAGGACGCGAGTTGGATATCGTGGCGCAGGCGGAAATGAATGCGCCGTATTTGGGCGTGCGCGAAGATCTAACATTGGGAGCATATGCAAGTTACGCGGTCGAATTGCTAGATCGTTTTACGGGGGAAGCAGATGAAGGATATGATCTGTTATTTAGTCTTTTGGATGACACGTTAGAACGATTATGCAACGATAGTGATCCCCGTTTAGCCACTCGTTACTACGAAATGCGCTTACTTGATCTGGTCGGGTTCCGCCCGGAGATCAGCGAATGTGTTGTGAGCCGTGAACCGATTGAGGCCGAGGATCAGTATTTTAGTTATGCGCTGGGCGGGGTGGTCAAACCCGGTTATATTCACGACGGTATGGGTGTCGTGCCCATTGCGATGGTCACACTCAAACTGCTCAGACACATGCAGCGCAGCCCGTACAGCCATGTCAAAACGTTGGCAATAACCGGGGCACTGCATGACGATGTGGAACGTATTTTATTGGGTTATATTACCTTTTTGCTGGAACGGAAATTGCAAAGTGTCGAGTTTATCCGCCGCATCCGAACACTGTGATGCGACTGAAATCACCAGTTGGGCAGCCACCGATATGGTGTGAGTGAGGAAATGTAAGTGAAGTCGGGGGAAAAAATAAACAAACCCACTGCCAATGGAGCGGGGACACCACTTGAAGTGATGTCCGCTGCGCTGCAAAATGGCAAGGAATTGACACCTGATCAACGGTTGGAATACGCAGAGCATCTGCTGACCAATGCGCTAGAAACACGCGCCCCAGACATTAGTCGTCAGGTCGCTGGCTTAATGGACAATTATCCGGCGTTAGAAACTGTCTTAGAAAAGCGACTGACTGATACGATTCCTAACCAGCCGGACGCGGTATACGCCTTTATTCGCGCTCATTTGGCAGAGCAACAAGATGAACGTTGGTTAGTCCGCCTCAAACTAGCAGCTATGGCCGCCCTGCAGGTGGCGATCACCGACGGCGACGGCGAGACCATTATTAACTGGCTCACCCTCATTTCGCGCGAGCCTACCACCTATGCTCTGGGTGAGGTGCTGCACGACGGTATTTTGGCGGCGAAAACCCGTGCTCATGACGACCCTGAACTAGCACGGCAGTTGGTAATCCTTGCTGCCCGTCGTGATCCGGTGGGATTAGAAGATTTGCTGGCAGATGAAGCCCTAATGGCGGCTTTGCCCGACAATATCGGACGGGTGCTGCGCGATTATAGCGGGGATGCCCTGCAACTGCTGGAAAACCGTGGCCTAGAAGTATTTATGGTGGGTATGTCGCGGGCTGCCCGTAATTGTTCGAGTACCATGTTCAGTCCGTCGGCGGTGGCTGGCATTTGGGAATTGTACGTCAGCGGTCAGGTGGTAGGCGTTTTGCCCGCCAAGTATCAGGCTGAAAGCATTATTAAGACGTGGATAGAACGCGGTGTGCAGTGCCTAAGTTTGGATGCACTGGACATGTTGGCTGTGCAAATGTTAACCAGCCGCCGCGATGACCACTTCCTAAATTTATTGCATCAGGATAATGGTTCAAAAGTGCTGATGCCGCGCCTCGTTCCCATTCTAGAACGCAGCCACCGCACTATCAATGACGCCATGAACCTCATCGGGCAGCTCATCTCGGCAGGCGATATGCAGCCGCAGCAGGCTGCTGATGTTTACAGGCTAATGTTGGTGGGTTTGGAATGGCAGCCGGAATCGCTGCCCCTTTTTCAACAATTGGCCCGCACCCTTCAAAAATACCCGACCGTAAGTGTAGCCACTGACGTGCTGTGGCGTCTGTTTGAAGCGGGCTCCGATGCAAAAGACGAATTTGTAGCCAAAGTTGCCGCAATACGCCTGTTGAAAGGGGTCGAAGGCACTGAAGAAGATGGCGAAATAGGAGAAACGCTACGACGTTTGACAGTTGATAGTCTGTGGAGCGAAGCTGTTCGTTCCGATATCACCAACTGGTGGCGCAACTATGTCCGTAAGCTGCCTATCACTGAGTTGGCACAGCTTGACAAAATACTGGAAGGCAAGCGAGGTCTGGACGAAGCACGAGCGGTGGTACAAACACTGACGGCGATGCGGCGCATGTTGGGCGGACGCACGATGACAGCCTTTTCACAAACCGTACAAGCGGCCTTCAGCGTCCTGGAGGATTTGGCCGATGCGTTTGAAGCCACCAATAAGCGAAGTGTATTATTTGACCCAGAAACTGCGCGGGTTGAACTGAATGCACAGGGTGAATCCCTGCCTGTGCAAGAACGGCATGTGCTAGCAAATAATCTCAAAGAATTATCCCAGCTTGTCGCGACCATGGGTGATAACCGTACCCGCGCCACCCTCATTCGACGCAGCGGCGACCTAGATCGCGAACTGATGTCCGGTGAGGAACTGCCACACAGTGCCGTAGACGCTATGAAATGGCTAGCCGGTTACTGGGGCGGCACACAGGATGATGAAGATGATGAAGGGTAATAAGTCGGCGTCGTTAGGACATTATTGAAAAATCCCCGAAAGGCACCCGTGTCTAAAGTCATTTTCTTCAACATCCCATCACAAGGCCATATCAACCCGTCGCTGCCCGTCATTAATGAATTGGTGCGGCAGGGTGAAACGGTGATCTGTATCAACACAGAACAAGCCCGCCAGCAGTACACCACGACAGGTGCGCAATTTGTGGCCTATCCCACCATCGCCGACCTTGAACAGATCAACCAGCTCGCCAGCAGTGGCAACATCCCGCGCAATGCGCTGACACTAGTGCAAATTGCCGAACAGCTTATGCCCTGGTTATTAGAACTGCTGGAGCGCGAAAAGCCAGATTACATCATCTTTGATTCATTGTGCTCGTGGGCCAAGCAGGCTGCGGTGAAGGCAGGTATCCGGGCTGCGGCTTCAATATCAACCTACGTGCTACGGCGAGACTCACTTCCGCCCATGACACCTGCTATGCTCTTTGATACGCTCAGATCAACAATTCCCTGTCTGCCCGAATATCAACGGACAGCGAGGCGGATGCGGAAAGCCTACGGCATTAAAGGAGTGGGCTTATTCGGCGCGGTGATGAACACCGGTGTTTTTAATATCGTGTACACCTCGAAGTTATTCCAACCGGGCGGGGATAAATTTGATGGACAGTATTGTTTTGTTGGCCCGTCAATCGCTGCCCGCCCCGCTAGCAATGAGTTCCCCTTTGAACAGATCACAGGCAGCCCGGTGGTGTATATCTCTTTGGGTACGATTAACAATACCAATGTAAATTTTTACCACCAATGCTTTGAAGCCTTTGGTGACCAGCCGGGACAATTTATATTGTCAGCCGGGAAACAAACTGATTTGAAAGCACTGGGTGCTATACCCACTAACTTTATTGTGCAGAATTTTGTACCGCAGTTAGAGGTGCTTCAGCGCAGCGACTTGTTTATCACGCACGGCGGCATGAATAGTGTAAGCGAAGGATTGTTTTACGGTGTGCCGCAGGTCGTCATCCCGCAGCAGGTAGAACAGGCGGTGACTGCGCGACAGGTGGTCAAATTAGGAGCAGGCGTGGCACTCGGCGCTATGCCACCTTATGGGGCAACCTCAACCGTTGAACTGCGGGCTGCGGTTCAACATGTGCTCAGCCAACGCGACGTATTTACGGCTGCTGCCGAGAAGATCGGCGACTCTTTCCGGGAGGGTGGTGGATACGTGCGCGCGGCAGAGGCGTTGATCGCGTTCGGGCGGGGGTCATAAGTTCGTCGGCTTTGCGTGGTTATCGTGATTCTGCCGTTCGGTCAGGAGCAGGTGGAGCATCAGTGCAACGTTCCACGCATCATCATCACCGCGATGGTGGCGACCCTCCAGTGACAATTGTAATTGCTCCATCGCCTGTGCCATCCCAACATCGTGCCTCAGGCCTCGAATTAACGTAAATAATGTTTTGATATTGAGATGTGATGCGCTGAAGGGATACGGCACTGCCCAATCGCGGCACTGTTTTTCAAACTGCTGGCGGTCATAATCACCGTAGCTGGCCCACACCCGTTGACGGGCTTTGAATTCTTTTTCGAGAATGTGGCAGGCATCGGCAAATGCCATTCCTTTATCCACCTGTTCCTGTGTTAATGACGTGAGTTGGGTGCAGAATGGACTGATGGCAGAATGCTGCGGCTTGACGATCAAGCTGCGTTTTTCCACCCTCTCACCCGTAGCAGGTCTTAAGCGACAGATACCGATTTCGATGATTTCGCTTTCTTCGCCGGGTGGGGGTTGACGTTCCCAGCAGGTACATTCAATGTCAACGACAATGATTTGGTCATAGCGGCGAGTCAATGGCAGAATCTCTTTTTGATGATCAGTTAGCAAACAAGATATTGTAACAGGATTTATATTCAAGCGCGCCAAGAACGAAACGAATACACGCCATACACAACTGGAAATAGAGGCGCAAAATGCGCCTCTATTTCCCAAAAATCATTGTATGCGGAAGCTTATTCCATCTTCAGAATTGAAAGATCGGGTTCGAATTTCATATTCTTGATGATGTCTTCGACGGTAACATCAACTTCAGTCGTGCCGGGATTGACGCCGGTTTCCAGTGTACCGTCACCGAGCGCGGTCTCTATGGTCTTGACGAAGGTGTAATACTCTTCAGGAATTTCGGCATCATTCGGGCCAGCGAAGGTCATGCCGCCGTTGGAGATATCGAGGACATAGTTGCTGCCGCCGGGGAAATCGTCCATGCGGCCTTCAGCAAGGGCCAGCACCATATCGTGCACACCCACATCCACGCGCTTGATGCCGCTGCTGATGATCTTATCCGAGCCTTCGGCTGATCCACCACCAAAGGTGCTGAAATATTCGTCTTGGTCAACGCCGATTACCCACACACCGGCCTGTGCGCCTGCGACAATCGCGCCAGAGCCAGTGGGGCCACCACCACCGAACAGCACATCAGCCCCTTCACCAATGAATTGAGCTGCTGCTGCGCCACCAGCCGCCGGATCAGTGAAGCTGGGAATATAAACACCTAAAATGGTGAATTCCTTCTCCAAAAGTTGACCCATGAATTTGATACCCTGTTCGTAGCCGTTGCGGAAACGGACGACGGGTGGTACATCGATGCCATATACGCCGCCAATGGTGCCACTTTCGCTGACCAGAGCGGCCAGTGAACCTACGAGGAATGCCGACTGATCCTCACGGAACTGGATGCCAACATAATTTTCTGGCCCGTCTGCCACAAAGTGATCTACACCAATGAAATAAGTATCAGGATTGGCTTTAGCTGCTTCCATCGTAGCATCAGCCAGCAAGAAACCCACCGTCACGATGACATCATAATTTTCTTTGATGCATGTGTCGATATTCGTTGCATAATCAGTCTGCTGCTGGGTTTCGATGTAAGTGGTATCGAGACCACCTTCTTCAGCGCCTGCCAACATGCCTTCGTAAGCAAATTCGTTGAATGTGCCGTCATTGATGCGACCCAGGTCGGTGACGAGACAGACGGTGGAGACTTCATCTTGTGCTGCTGCGGGGGCGACCATCACCAGCAACACAGCGAGCAAAACAGCAATCCAGCCCAAACGCTTAAACATGTACAAACTCCTTTTGGTAACAGTTGAGGCGGAGAGTATAACGAGTGGGTGAGCGATTGGCTACTAATAATGGACGAAATCAGTCATGCAAAAAGTACTCAGAAATTCAAATTCTGATAGGTGATTGACAGCAATGCGTTGACCGTTCAATACACCTACAACGATACCCCTAGCAAGCCGCGCGTGATCTGAAAATAGACATTACCGGAACGCACAGCCTGCGGTTGGTAGTGGTGCGAGAGAGTTTGTAGAATGGAGTGTAGTAGATGCCGGGCAGCAACGTGCGCTTCGCCTTCTAGCCGCACATCCAATTCACGACTCCCATTTTCCCCCACCCGCAGCACCGGAATCAGCGGGTGACCGGGCATGGGCTGATGCTCCGTCAATCCAATGATGATGTTGACACTACCTGCCCCCAGACCCGTAAGAATTTCCCCCCAATCGCGGGTAGGCATCGCCATCAGGTGGAAACCGGGCGCATTAGCGAGGCTGGCATAACTCAGGGTCGGATAGACATCATCCGCCACGCCAAGCTGGTGAAAATACTCGGACTTCAAAAGGGATTCTTGCTCGGCAGCAATCACCGTTCCGCCCACACTCACAATCATCCGTGTGAGGACAGCCAATGTTTGGGCAGTATAGGGTGTTGGTACGCCGTGTGTAACAAGGCCGAGGCGTACGGCTTCCAGACCAGCCTCCCCAGTTTCTGGCGGTTCTTCGTGCTCAAGCTGTTGTTCAAACCAACCGATCATTTTACGGACTACATTTTGAATACCGCCGTCTAGCTGGATGCTAGCCCAGCCAAAGCCCTGCGGATCAAGTCCACGGGCGCGAAGGGCTTGACGGAAATAGTCATTGTGTGTGGACTCACAGCCGTGTTCCAGTAGTAGAGCATGTGCGACAAAAGGATGTGATAGATACCCAAGCAAAGTATCCCGAAATTCATCGTTTAGCGAGCTACCGCACCCTTCCGTATGAACCAGCGTCACATAGCGTGAGATAGAGCCGCCTGCCAACCGAGGACTTTTGTTGAGGGTTTCGACACACATCCGGGCGATTTGACCGGAACACAAGCTGGTAGGCAGCACCAAACCCACGCGCTCCGTAGTGACGTGTTCGCCATTGCGAACAACAGGTATGCGAACAGAAGGAATATCCTCGGCAGGCGCAATAGAAACTGGCTTACCAGATGCAGGCGGAACAACGACAGGCTGTGATTTGAGCGGACTATTTAGCGCCCAATCACGCCAAATTTGCACCTGTGCATGACCGGCTTTTTCGCCTACAGAACGCTGTCCGGAAGCCACAGCGATCGTATAATCCAGAGTTGCCGCGCCCAGTTCCGGCATTGGTGTGCCGTCCAAATAAGCACCGGCGTTGATATCCATATCCTCTGCTAGCAGTTGGAAGCGCTCAGTAGTCGTAACGAACTTGATGGTTGGCACAAAGGGGAAATTGGTGATGGAACCGTTGCCCGTCACGAAGAAGATCATATTACAACCGGAGGCCACCTGCCCCGCAACACTTTCCAGATCGTTGCCGGGACTATCCATGAAGTAGAAGCCCGGTTCAGCCATGCGTTCGCCGTACTCAATAGCATAGTCCAACGGCACATCCGGGTGGCGCTTGGCGGCTGCGCCCAGCGATTTCAACAAATGTTGTACAAACCGCGATACTTATTGCCGCCAGAAGGGTTGCCATCAGCACTGGTGCCCGCGCCACGCCACTCGTTCTTTGAACGCTTGGATGATGGCGAGAAATTTCTCTGACAGTAGCGGCATCACGCACTTTGTCCAACACATAACGCTCTGCGCCGATCAGTTCGTCGGTCTCCGCCAGATTAGCCGCGCCTCCGTAGCAGATTACCTCTTTGGCGACCCACGCTGCCAGCGGATTGCCACCGATGCCCGAAAAAGCATCCGAGCCGCTACATTGAAGAGCGATTTTTTAGAGCGCTGAGAGACTGAGGACTGCGTTCTTCATTATTGATAATTTCTAGCCAACCATCGATCACCTGCTCGGCGGCTTCTAGGTCATCTTGGAAGGACGCGGTCAGAGACATGAAATGATGGATGACATGTTTTAGCGGTAGTTATGCTGTGCTTGAGAGTAGTCACGCAGCATTCGGTTGTTCACGTGCTGTGGTTACCGTCATCTACGATGAGAACTGCGTGACGTATTCGGATGAACGATGAAGCCCGCCAAAGTGCGCAGCAGGAGTTCTTGATTATTAGCCCGACTATGGCCGCCTTCGGTATGGGCGACGGCTACGATGCCATCAATGTTGTGAAAGACCGACAGGCGATCTTGCAGATGGCCTTCAAGTTGGCGCACAAAACCGCCCGTGAGAGCGGTCGTGCCGAGCAACACAACACTGTTGCGCGTGCCGACACCGCGTCCACCCGTACGCTGGTAGCCCATGAAGGTACGTTTGTCGGCATAGCGTTCTAACGGCGCAGCAGGGTGGAAGTTCGCTTCATCAAAATGGTAATCCTCAAGATCATTCTGGAAATTCGGTTCGCTGGGCAAGTCAAAATCCAGTGCACGTCGGCCCAGTTCCTTAAGCACATCGGCATTAATGACATAATCACCGGGGAAAATGGGCTTAGTCGCTGCCCCAAAGGTCTGCCCCCACGAAAGCAGCGCCTCACCTTCCACGATGGAGCGCACCGCAAAACGGTGACCCAGCAGCAGCGTATGTGAGAGGATGATGGCGTCCATTCCAAATTTGATCTGTGTGCCAGCGGTTACGCGGCGTGTGGCAATGGCGATATTGTCACCAGGAGCTGGCAGGCGGGCAACAGAGTCAAAAGGAATAGGTGGCATATTGTTGATTTTCGATGTTGAAAAAACAAAAGAATACCACGAAATTGTAGCTGAGGTTAGTGACGTGGTATGTGGTTGCTTTACGAAGCAGGTCAACGATTTAAGAACTGGTTGCGATATTTTGTAATATATCGCTTACTGACACTGGATTTGAAATCATGGCGTCGTGTCCCGCGTCCACATGATAGACTATCCAGCCGAGCCGCTGCGCTTTTTCTTCTTTCGAAGCGAGGAATCTAAATTGTATACCACGGATGAATATCCGTGGTATCGAACGGGCCGCTGGATTGGTAAGTCGTAAACGCTCTTCAGAGGTGCGGGCAGAGGAGATTATCGTTTGCTTGCGCAACCACACCATCTATTTGTTCTTTATCGTCAATTATTAACCAACAAAATACACCTATTCACAATCCAGTTGACATTCTGTTATTGATGCAAAACTGCAAAACGTAAAATATTGTCCTCGCTGCAAATTGTTTGAGGTGTTTGCAAGGTTGGCTCACTAGAGTTTAGCCGTATTTATCCATCGGCATCAGCCCACCACAATCGTTATGCACAACACGCAAAGCTGGTGCTACACTGGAAAAGACAATCTCAAACGCCAGATCAAATGCTGAACTGGTCTTTTCCAAATTGACAACTTACGTAAGAGGGATTGAATGAAAATCATTGTCGCTGGAACAGGATTTGTAGGTTTGACCCACGCTGCCGTGCTTTCAGAGTATGGTCATGAAGTGTATGCCTACGATGTAGACGAAAAGAAACTGGATGCCTATCGTTCAGCCGACGCGGCGCGCATCGGTCATTACGTCAGTGAACCGGGTTTACCGGCCATCATCGCCGAAAACATCAACCGCTATCTGTTTTTCGTTAACAACATTGAAGATATTGTGGATGGCACAGACGCAATATTCCTGTGCTTACCCACCCCGCCGCGTCCCAACGGTTCATCTGACCTGAGCTTTTACTTCACGGCGCTCGACCAGATAGCGCCCATGCTGGCGAAGCGCGCCGACCAACGGCGTATCGTGCTCATAAACAAGAGCACCGTTCCTGTAGGCACAGCCCGCCAGCTAGAAACCAAACTGAAGGAACACGGTGTACCGAACTTCGGCATCGCCTCCAACCCTGAATTCTTGCCGGAAGGTGACGCAGTGGAAAAGTCACGGCGGCCTGACCGGGTGGTAGTCGGTGCGGATACCGAAGAAGACCTGCGTATTCTACGCCGTATTTACTCGCAGTTCACCAATCATGTGCGCATCAGCTATATCGAAACCACGCCGGAGACGGCTGAGGCCATCAAGTATGTCGCCAACACGCTGCTGCTCACCTACATCTCCTTCTGGAACGGCATCGGCGCGCGGCTGGGTGAAGCGTTCCCCAACGTGCGGATGGAAGACCTCAAGCGCGGTGTGACAGCCGACAACCGCATCAGCAAGTGGGGTTCGTACGTATCCAACGGCGCAGGCGGTTCGTGCTTTGGTAAAGACATCCAATCACTGATCTACCAGTTCAAGAGCAACAGTCAGGCCACTGATTTGTTGGAATCCGTTTACCAGATCAACGAGTACCAGAAGACCTATTTAATTGACCGCGCAGTGCATGAAGCCGGTGCGACCTTTAACCACAAGACTGTAGCCCTGCTCGGCCTGTCATTCAAACAGCGCACCAATGACATGCGCGACTCGTCTTCACTGAAGGTGGTGGAATCGCTGCTGGCACGGGGTGTCAAAGAAGTGCGTGCCTATGACCCGCTGGCGGTAGCCGAAGCCAAGCGTTACTTCAACCCGGACAAGAATCACTTGTTCGAGAAGGTGACCTATCACGACAGTGTGAAAGAAGCGTTGGCAGACAGCGATATGGTATTCATCTCCACCGACTGGGAAGAATTCCGCGGTCTGTCACGGACGATTGAGCAGGTGGTCAAGCCGCCCTTCCTCATTATGGATGGCCGGCGCATGATCCCTGACTACACCGAGTTGGTCGGTCGTGGTTACAGCTACATTGCGGTGGGGTCGCCATATCTAGCCCCCAGCAGCGCAGGGTAATTAAAAACGAAAGTCGTTAGTCGTTAGCTGGTAGTCGATAGTAAGAGGGTGAATGCCATGAGGGGGTTCACCTCTTTTATTGTGGCTTCTTAACTGCTGACAATTGTCATGCGATTTCTGCCTAAATTGGAATTGTCCGCCTGACTAGCCACCCCTCTCCAGCCACGCTACACTTTGACTTATACTCTGCATAAATAGGTGCTGTTCACAAAAGGATTATTCATGGCTGAACAATTCGAAATTTTTGATGACCGTTTTAAAGCGCTGCTGCTGCCGGACTCTAAGCTGGAAAAATTAGCCGATGGCTGCATCTGGGCGGAGGGGCCGGTGGAGCTAGCCGACGGCTCAATCGTGTGGAGCGATATTCCCAATAACCGCATGCTGCGCTGGTCAGTCACAGAAGGCGTCTCCACCTTCCGCCAGCCGTCGAACTACACCAATGGCAACTACCGTGATCTTCAAGGACGGCTCATTACCTGCGAACACGGTGGACGGCGCATCAGCCGCACCGAAGCCGACGGCACCGTGGTGACAGTGGTGGATAATTATCACGGCAGGCGGCTCAATTCACCGAATGATCTGGTGGTGAAATCCGACGGAACAATCTGGTTCACCGATCCGGCCTACGGCATCATGAAGGGTACAAAAGAAGGCTATGAAGCGCCGCACGAACTGCCCGGTCATTTCGTCTACCGCTTTGACCCGGCCACCAATGAATTAACGACCGTCGCCACCGATTTCGCCATGCCCAACGGCTTGGCCTTTTCGCTGGATGAACAGCGTCTGTATATTGCCGACACCTCCCTTTCGCATGACCCCTTCGGCAACCATCATGTGCGGGTGTTCGATGTGGTGGACGGCAAACGGCTGGCGAATGGTCGTTTATTTGTGGAAATCAATCCCGGCATAGCCGACGGCTTCCGCGTTGACCATAACGGCTATTTGTATATCAGTTCGCGGGATAGTATTCAGGTCTATACCGAAGATCGGGTACAGCTCGGCAAAATTATGGTACCCGAACCGATTGCCAACTGCACCTTCGCCGGGCCGCAGAAGAACCGCCTGTATATCACGGCCAGTTCGTCCTTATATGTCATCACCCTCAACACACGCGGTGTGCAGAAGCCGTGAACACGGTCAAAGGAGCAACCATGAAAACTATCCGCTGGGGCATTATCGGCGTGGGCGATGTCACCGAGGTGAAAAGCGGCCCGGCTTTCTACAAATCCACTAACTCTCAATTGGTAGCCGTGATGCGGCGTAACGGCGACAAAGCGAAGGACTTTGCCCAACGGCACGGTGTCGCGCGCTGGTACGACGATGGCGAGGCGCTCATCAATGACTCCGATGTGGATGTGGTCTACATCGCGACACCGCAGTATGCCCACAAAGATTATGCGCTCCAAGCAGCAGCAGCCGGTAAGCACGTCTATTCGGAAAAGCCAATGGCCCTCAACTACAACGAGTGCCAGCAGATGATTGAAGCTTGTGAGCAGGCAGGTGTGTCGCTGTGGGTGGGATATTACCGCCGTTCGCTGCCACGTTTTTTGAAGATCAAGGAATTGATTGAAGGCGGGGCAATCGGCGATGTGGTAGGCGTAACCACCCGCATCTTCCGTCCTACCTCGGTGCAGCCCAATACGCCACGCGACCAGCTCCAGTGGCACTTCATACCGGAATATTCAGGCGGTGGGCAGGTGCTGGATGTGGGCTGCCACCAAATTGATTTGTTGAACTTCTACTTCGGCAATATCGTCGAAGTGCAGGGCTTCGCCGCCAACCAGAGTGGTCTGTATCCAGTCGTGGATTCAGCCAGTGCCGCCTTTCGTTTTGAGTCCGGGCTGATGGGTTCGGCAACATGGTGCTTCACGGCGGGCGTGGAAGTGGATGAGACGGTAATCGTCGGCACAAAGGGGCAGCTTAGTTTCGCGGTGTTTGTGCCCTCGCCCTTCACACTGACGACAGCCGCCGGTACGCAAACCATTGACCTCGGTTATCCGGCGCACGTCCACCAGCCGATGGTCGAAAGCATCATTGCCGAATTGAACGGTGAGGGACGCTGCCCGAGCACCGGTACGAGCGCCGCCCACGCCAGTTGGGTATTCGACCAGATACTGGCAGGCGGGAAATCAGCCTAGCGCCTACCCGTCAGCGATAATCGCTTCAACTTCGATCTCCACCAGCATGTCGGGCGAGATGAGGCGGGTGACTTCCACCATCGTGGCTACCGGGCGGATATCAGCGAAGAACTCGCCATGCGCCCGCCCGATCGCTTCCCACTGGTCTATATTGACCACATACATGCGGGTGCGAACAACATCCTTGAGGCTGGCTCCGGCTTTCAGCAAGGCTGCTTCGATGTTACGAATGATCTGGATCGTCTGGGCGTAAGGGTCGCCGGCGCCCACAACCTGCCCGTCGGCATTAGTGGCGGTTGTGCCTGCAACATGAATGGTGCTGCCTACCCGTACGGCACGCGAATACCCTACGATGGGTTCATACGGTGAATTACCGGAAATATTCTGACGCGGCATGGTTATCTCCTCTCCTAACATCCCAATATACAAACAAAAATCCCCTTCTGTCAGCACAGGAGGGGACGAATACTTAAAACTGTTTTGGTAATTAGACACGCATTAAGCGAATAGTTTCTTCCAATTTACCGGTCTTGGAACGGGGCTTGGCACTGAAGGTGAAGTGGGCATTGCCTTCTTCGACCTGAAGCGCCACCGTAACAACTAATTTCCCCAGAGCCACTGTATCGCCATCACGCAAAAGGTGGGGATTAAACGCAGTTAGCGGTACATTATTAACGAACGTACCGTTGCGGCTGCCGAGGTCCATGAGGTAAATGCCATTCTCATTGCACTCGAGTACGGCATGAATGCGGGAAATGCCATGCTCAGCGGCATTGAAGCGACCCAGATCAAGGTCTGGGCGGTTAGGAGCCTGACCGCTCTGCCGTCCCATGATGAGGCGTTCGGCCTGCTTCATGAGCACCGAGAGGTGATCATCGCCAACGATGAACGTGACGGTGTATGAGAGGGGCTGCTGGCTGCGGCGCGTCAGATTGGCACCGGGCACAGTCAAAGGACGGGTATCACCCTGATCGTACAGGGCATGACCACACTCAACACAATACGGCGCCTGTACTGCATTCACAGTCTGGCAACGAGGGCAAACGTGTTGAGCCATAAAACACCGCCTTTTGGGCACAAAAAAGAATTCAGGAAGACTATATCATAGCGTAAACGTAAAGAGAACGTATAGGAATTTAGTCATCTTGTCTACAGTTGTATCAAGATTGTAAGGGGAAACCTACATAATTGGCGGTTTCCGACAAGCGGCAATGTCGAATTTCCTATTGATAATGACATTAATTGGAAAACCTAACAACCACATAACAAATTCTTCAGATTTAGTTCTATTACCGGGCAGTTTACCAACCGATGGGTAGCCAGTTGGAGGTGAATATGGCAGCGCGACAAGTGAAGCTAATTGCTTCAAATTCGCAGGAAATCACAGCCAGTGATGTGCCAGATGTCAAGCAGGTGCTGGAAGAGAACTTACGCAACCAATATGAGTTTATGCGAAAGCGTATCCAGACGGCATTATCCTACGCCACCGCTGCTGGGCTCGGCGTGTTGATTGCCCTGCTGATTGCGTCGGCTTTGAATTTGCTCGGCAGCAATGGGCAGCCAGTTAGTTATCGTCTGTACGGTGAATACCTTGACTGGCGTTCGGTGGGCGTGCCGCAGTTTTCGGTTTGCGAATGGAACTGCGAGATCGGCATTCAGGTCACGCGGCTCATTTCCGCCGCACAGGACATTGGCTCGTCGGTGGTTTCGGATGACGGCATCGGAAACGCCGCCGGCATCGCACGGCTGTGTACGCTGATAGCGGTGTGCATCGTGGCGTGGACAGCCTACCGTCGCCAGCTTCCGGAACGCTACGAATTGAATGTGTTGATGGCACAGCTTGATGACTTCAACACCCTGCCGCGCTGGCAGTTCTGGCTGTGCCGTTTCCTGTATACCGCCGCCACCTTATTCGGCACGTATGTGGTCAGCTCGGTGGTGTGGTTCATGATTGCGCAGATGTTCAAGAACATGCCGCTCAACAGCTTTGATGCGCTGGTGGTAGTGGTGCTGTTCACGACGCTGGCGACTTACATTGCGGCCTACGGCGCGCTGGCACTTTCCACCCGTGATGTGCTGATGCTGGCAATGTTCATCTTCTTCATCGGGTTTGCGGTCAGTTTCGCCCTCGCGCCGGAAGATTCCAACAAACAGCAGTGGTGGGAACGGGCCGTGAGCAACGCCGGACAGCTTAATCCCTCCGCGCCGCTGTTTACGGGCACGCTGTTGTGCGGGTCGCTAATGTTGATCGTGCTGTGGTTTGATATTGACAGCATCATCCTCAAGATGGTCCGCGATGGCGATCTGCGCTTCTTCGGCGAACGCGGCTGGATGCGGGTGGCACGCGTGCTCTATGGGGCGCTGGCTATCGGCTTGATCTCCGTCGGGTTCATCCGCGTGGATGCGGTCAACTTCCGCTTTAACATGGTGTTCCATGCGGGCGGGGCAGTGCTGGCGATCCTGAGCGTAGTGTTTTCCAGCATCCTCATCCGCAAGCGGCGCTTCCATCCGTGGTACAAGATATTTTCCGTCTACATCCTGCTCGGCTTGACCTTTGGCATGGGTTTCCTCGGCAGCCTGAAGCCGAACCCACCCAATCTGCCCTCATTCGTATTCCCCGGTACGGGACTTATCAGCCTGACAGTGATCGAACTGGCGCTGTTCGGCCTCATCGGGCTGTGGATTTACCTGACCATAGATAACCTGCTGGGGCAGGCCAACATCAACGCCTTTGAGGGTGATGTGGTAATGGTTTCGCAGTAGCGGAATTAGGCAGCACGTAGGGGTGGAGCATGCTCCGCCTCTACCTCGTCAAATGCACTTTCGTCCAACCCGGTTATAATCTGCCTATCCTCCGTACAACTTCAAATACAGGTGAAATGTGTACCCACTCTATGAATTTGGGGGCAGCGGGCCGATCATACATGTCGCGGTCGCCAATGGTTTCCCACCCGCCACCTACGCCCCCGTCGTGCAACCCTTTACCGACCAATACCGCGTAGTTTCCCTGCTGCCCCGCGCGCTGTGGCCGGGTGAACAGCCCCCCAACGAACTGCGCCAGTGGGATATGCTGGCTGATGATCTTCTGGCGGGCATGGAGGCGCATGGGTTGGAGGATGTGATCGCCATCGGGCATTCCTTTGGGGCTACCGCCTCCATGATCGCCGCGGTGCGCCAACCCCGGCGTTTCCGCGCCCTGTGCCTGCTGGACCCGATGTTGTTCCGTCCAGAGTGGGCCGAGGGCTTTGAGCAGATGCAGCGCGACGGGACTATCCGTGAATTCCCGCTGGCACAGGGGGCGCTGCGCCGTCGCAGCCAGTTTGAGGACGCGCAAACGGCCTTTGATTACTTTCGGGGTAAAAAGTTATTCGGCGATTGGCCGGACAGTGCGCTGTGGTTGTATGTGAACGCCGGCACGCGGCCTGCCGCCGGAGGCGGTCTGGAGTTGGTGTGGCCGCCCGAATGGGAAGCCTATTACTTCATGACAGCCTTTACCCGTAGTTGGGAAGTGGCCCCCAAGCTGCGAGGCCAACTACCGGTACTGGCAGTGCGGGGTGTTGAATCGGACGGATTTGTCGCCGAGATTGGCGCGATGCTACACGACATTTTGCCGGATATGGAGTATGTGGAGATAGAAGGTTACGGACACCTGTTCCCACAGGCCGCGCCGGAGAAAACCCACGCTGTGATCGCCGACTGGCTTCAACGGATTTAGTTATTATTACGGAATATTACACATTTAGCATCCCTAAAGGGCGGCTTCGCACTAAATGGCAGCAAAGCGGCAAATGCGGCACAGATTTTTGTGCCATTTGTGCATTTTGTGGCGGCGAATAATAAAACGCCCCTAAAGGGATCGCAAGCGGAGCGGCGGCAGCGGCGGACTCGGCAATAGTTTTTTGCTGAGGCGAAGGGGGCTGCTGCAAAAAAGCTAAGTTTAATGTGAAAGTACATGCCCCGTAGGGAGGTTTCACACTGCCTAGCCCCTACATCATCACGTGCAATCTGTAGAGGGTAGCACTGAATTAAGTGGTGGAGGGGGACTTTATCATAGTCCCCACCCCCCAAAGCGTTAGGGAGGGGGCTTTAAGACTACTTCTAAACCGTTGTGACCTAAGCATTAGGTTGTCTAACGGAGATTTTGGCGAAAAAACAGGCATCCGCCGTTTAGTGTGGTGCTACTTTGTAGAGAATTAAAGCAAATTATAGCACAAATGTTCATATTGGTCAAGGGCGAGTTTTGACGGGGTGTACCCGAGATTGGGGGCAGATTCGCGTTGGACGAAAAAGTACACACGAGCGGTTTGGCATTCACGCTCCGGTGGCGTGCTGGTTGTCAAACAACTACTATCGTTCATGTTCAGTTCTTTGCTATATTTGATAAAATTGGTTTTGAAGGTTATAGACCCGATCTGATGAAATCACTTCCTCATTCACTTTGTCCGTGCCACAGTGGCAAGCCATACAAGACCTGCTGCCAACCACTCCACAAAGGCGCTGCTGCGGCAACGCCTGAAGCCTTGATGCGGTCACGTTACAGCGCCTATGCCCTGAACCTAGCCGACTACATCATCCAAACCACGCATCCCGACGGCGAACATTACCAGGCGGATCGCGCGGCGTGGACGCGGGAGGTCGAATTGTTCTGCAAAAACACCCGCTTCGAAGGGTTGCACATAATGGCGGCGCACGCTGATATGGTGACGTTCCGGGCGACGCTTTTTGCCAACCAGCGCAATGTGTCGTTTACGGAAATCAGCCTATTCCGCCGCCACAACGGACGGTGGACATATTTTTCAGGGACGCCGGTGGGACGGTGAGCGCGTAGTGAACCATTTTTCATTTCCGTCCGTATAGTGGAGTTATGCGAACCGTTATGTGGAGATGACATCGAACATGGAATTCAATCCGCTTTCGCCAGAATTTCAGGCTAACCCCTACCCACTCTACGACATGCTGCGGGTCAATTCACCGATCTTCCATTGGGAGCAGTGGAACATCCGCTTTCTCACGCGCTACGAAGACTGTGTGGCCCTGCTCAAGGACAACCGGTTAGGCCATGAAATACTGAACGTCATGACCCGCGAGGAATTGGGCTGGCCGCCTGAACCTCCCGCCGAGTTCGAACCTTATCTTGAGATGAACCGGGGGTGGATGTTGTTCCGTGACCCGCCAACGCACACCCGTTTGCGGATGCTGGTGCACAAAGCCTTCACGCCGCGCATGATTGAGCAGTTACGCGGGCGGACACAGGGCATCGCCGACACGCTGCTCGATGCGGTTCAGGATGCGGGCAAGATGGACATCATCGCTGATCTGGCCGTGCCGCTGCCGGTGACGGTCATCGCCGAAATGTTGGGTGTGCCACAAAGCGACCATCATCTGTTCCGCGCTTGGTCACGCGATCTGGCACACTCGCTGGAACTGACGGACGCGCCGGAAGTATATGAAGCCGCTACGAAAGCGACTACCGCTTTTTCGGCGTACCTACGCGACCTCGCCAACGACCGCCGTAAGAACCCGCAGGATGATCTGATGAGCGCGTTAGTGGCCGCCGAAGAACAGGGCGATAAGCTGACGGAAAGCGAGTTGATTTCAACCTGTATCCTGCTGCTGGTGGCGGGGCATGAAACCACCACTAATTTGATCGGCAACGGGATGCTTGCCCTGCTGCGTCACCCCGACCAGATGGCGAAACTACAGGCCGATCCCACACTCGGCAAGAACGCTATAGAAGAACTGCTGCGCTACGACAGCCCGGTGCAGATGACATCACGCACGGTGTTAGAACCTGTAGACTACAACGGTTATCACTTCCCGCGCGGCGGGCAGGTGTCGTTCATGCTGGGGGCGGCCAACCGCGACCCGGAACAGTTCGATCATCCTGAAACACTGGACATCACGCGCGAACACAACCCGCACCTGTCATTCAGCAACGGCATCCACTACTGCCTCGGTGCGCCGCTGGCACGGATGGAAGGGCAGATTGCCATCATGACGCTGCTAAAGCGTATGCCCAAGCTGCAATTGGTGGATGATGACCCGCCCTACCGCCCAACTTATGTGCTGCGGGGCTTGAGTTCACTACCCGTGACGTTTTGAATACGTGAGTGATGGGAGTCTAATGTCCCGTCCTTCAGTTCGTTCAAGACGGGACATTAGCCAATGAAATCAGGCAGTAAGCGGCGTGCGCGAACGCACTGTAAAATACTTCCACATGGCTGTTAAGGCCGCGACTGGGCCGAGGATGATCTGCAAAAGCAGCGGGATTTTGCCGATGTCATCTGTTACCCAACTGAGGAGAAAACGCAGCGACTCCGGCAGGGTATCCGCTAGATGGGCAAAGCTGAAGGGAAAGACGATCAGCAGCCACAACGATCCCAATCCCAGCAGCAAACTGCGGATCGCTTCCCACGGGCGGGCTGTCTGCCGATTGCCTGTGACGCCCCTGACCAACAAGGCGAGGATACCGAGTACAATTGGGCCATAAAGACACAGCATTTCCAGCCCGCCGAATTTAGCCGTGAAGAAACCGGTATTGGCGCGTTGGTGATAGACGAGAAACGCTGCTAGCGCCACCATCGCCACCACGAAAATCATATCGAGCAAACGCTCTACAGTGGTGAAGCTGTCCCTTTCATGGGGTTCCGTTTGGGTATTCATCATATACTCCTTAAACCGGGCTGCTTGAAGACCCTTTCGCGATGTTGGGAATTGTGATCAAACAGCGGATTGCAAATAAGATTCACGTCAGCACCTACCTAGTGATGTACCAATCTCTTTTGGGGTAGGGTTGAAGTGTATCTTTATTCGTTACGATTGAACGGGCTTGGGGGTTGTGCGATAAAAACGTAGGGTGACATTTCTCACTGCGAATTTTATGACACCATCAGTTAATCTCATCTCTCCAAAATAAGACGCATTCCTTACATAAGCATAAGGACAGTGCAAGGTTTTTGTGGGATGGTTGTATAGTAATATTGATGTTTTACGCTCTGGAGACTGTCACTGATGCTCAAAATCTGCGCTGCTCTTTTGATACTTATCGTCGCTGCGGCCTGTTCACCCGCAGCAGAATCGACTCAAGCGCCGCTCCCCACAATCGCCCAGCTTGAAGCACAACCAACCGCTACTCAGGAAATCGCTAGTCCATCTCAAACGTTACCTACACCCACACCGGAAAGCATCGCTCAGTCGGCATCGTTGCCCACCCCGACGGCTGAAGGGATAGCCAACGATCAACAGGGAACAACAAACGTCTATACCGGACCGGCCTGGGCCAATTTGCCACTGGTGGATGCCCGCAGCGGCGCAACCTTCACTTTTGCTGACTTTGCTGGGAAAACTGTTTTGGTTGAACCGATGTCTATATCGTGTACCGACTGCGTCGCCCAAATTGCCCGTGTCGAAGCGGCTCGCGCTCAGCTTGATCCGAACCAGTACGTCTTTGTCGGTTTAAGCGTGGGGGAAACGGTGGATAATGCTACCTTGGCGCAGTTTGTTTCCAATCAGGGTTGGAATTTTACCTTTGCCGTTGCCACAGCGGAGTTAACGTCGGGATTGGTCAGTAACTTTGGGCGCACAGTTGTCACACCTTCTAACATGCCCTATTTCATCATTCGCCCGGATGGTTCGTTTGTGGACATCAAAGTGGGAACACCGACTACTGAGGAACTGGTTGCACAGCTTCAAACCGCTAGCAGCGGCGCGTAAGCGGTCAGTAGATAGTTGCTTGTTGATGATATGGCGATAAAACAAAGGGGAAGGTCTCATATGCCTTCCCCTTTTGACTCAGTGCTTATTGGCTGGGGGGTGTTGCTGTCGCGTCGGATTGTGCTACGGGGGGCGGTACAAAGCTCGGATTGCCCTGTGCCAAGCTGTTGAAGTCGAACAGGAACGGACTATTAGACGGAACCAACATCAGTTGTACGTTGTCACTCAAATTCTGTACATATTCATACTGGATCAAGCTGGGGTTGGCGGCAATCTGTTCGCTGACCAAGCGCAGCGCTTCAGCCTGTGCCTTTGCGCGAATTTCGATGGACTGCGCTTCACCATTCGCGGCGGCGATGGCAGCATTTGCACGCCCCTGTGCCTGCGTTTGAGCCGTTTGCGCTTCGGTCTTGGCGCGTTCTAGTTCCTGCGCGGCGACCACTTTCTGCTCAATGGCGTTGGTGAAATCCGGCGAGAAGGTGATATCGCGCACGAGGAAATCACTCAATTCAAGATTTTCCAGGGTGAAACGGTCTGTAACAGCCTCCTGAATATCATTGCCAAGGGCGACACGGGCTTCGCCGTAAATCTCCTCTGCGGTATATTTCGACACGGTTTCACGCACGATTGCGCGCGATGTTGGCCGGACGAAACCCGAGAGGTAGTTGGTATTCCAACTGAGGTAAAGATCGCCAGCTTTATCGGGTGCGACCCTAAAGAGCAGTGTCACATCCAGCTTTACCGTTTGACCATCTTTGCTGCGTGCTTCTACCGAGTCATCACCCGATTGTGCGCCCTCTGTACCACGGGCGGACATGGTGTACTCTTGCTGTGTCAGCGGATACGTTACAGCTACACGCTGGATGATGGGCAGCACTATATGCGTACCACCGCGCAGCGGTTCGCCCACATCACCGGTGAGGGTGTTGACGACCACAGCCACCTGTGTGGGTTCAACAAAGATGATGCCCTGCCCGATGATCGTCAAAATAATACCGGCAACCAGACCAACGACGGCCAACAGAACTCCACTGCGGGCTGGGCGATTCTGTGAGGCGGCAGCTACAGCCAAGGCTGCACCGGCAATGAACAGGACAAACCCCAACAGACCTAAAGTTCCCAAAATCGAACCGAAATCCATCACATTTCTCCTTAACTACGGCGGTGCTGCCACCAGAATTTTGCACCTTTTTGTATAGAATGGGTGTGATTATAACACCCCTAGCAGGTATTTCCCCCTCGTTGCTGATGCTCCCCTCATAATTAGGGGGTGCACATCATCAAGTTTTACTACGCATGCTAAAATAACGCCTTCAAGGAGCGTTCATTTTGCCCTCTTTATATACGCAAATTGGCC
The DNA here is from genome assembly GCA_041390885.1 of Anaerolineae bacterium. GTDB lineage: Bacteria > Chloroflexota > Anaerolineae > Aggregatilineales > Phototrophicaceae > CFX2. Next base: position 442,029 of record JAWKPB010000020.1, read on the forward strand.
CGTGGCGGTTGCAGACATTCACACTGGCGGTGACGGTGGTCATTCTCCTTAGTCTGATGATGGTTATCCGCCGCAGACAGCCGCGCGCACCGCTGGTGGATGCCTGTCTAGGTGCGTTGGTGGGCGGTGTTCTAGTGGCGCGATTGTTCCACGTGCTCCTGAACTGGGATTATTTTGCCGACAACCTGACGGAAGCGCGTACCATTGGCGCGGGCGGGCTAGATTGGCACGGCGCGGTGTTGGGGGGCATGATCGGGTTGGGGGCGGTGATATGGGCGCGGAAGAGATATGTTTTGTCCCTACAACACTTCTCTGAATCTACGACTGTGCGGTTCAATGTATTGTTGGATTGGCTCACGCCAGCGCTGCCACTCATCGGGCTGGGGGCGTGGTACGGCTGTCTGGCGGCGGGCTGCGGCTACGGGCGCGAAGTCGACACACTGGCGAACTTTCCGTGGTGGGCGGCTTCGGAATATGTGGACGTATTTGGCATCGTACTGCCGCGTCTCAACACGCCGTATTTCGGTATGGTGCTGTGCATATGCGGACTGGTGCTCGTCGGGCTAAGCGGAATGTGGCGCAAATGGCGAGCAGGCCAGTCCAATCTGCCGACACTTCCTGCATTGCGGCCACCCGTGCGCTTCTGGTTCATGGTGGCGCTGCTCAGCGCGGGCATGTTTTTGATAGGGTTCATGCGTGACGATCACACTTTCTATTGGTACAGTCTACGAGCCGATCAGATTTTGGACATTATCATGATGTTGTGGGGCTTAGCAGTAGTTGGTTATCAACGGTCAGGGTTACAAATTGTTGGAAAGCAGAGGCGGGATGATGAGCAAACGGCGTGACGATTGGCTGGACGAGAATGAATACCCCGATGATCGCGATGTAGACGAGTTGGGTGATGACTCGCCCGTTGATTATGACCGCCTGACAATGGGGCGGATAGGCAGCATGCGCCAGCCGTTCTGGACGCGGGGACGGATTATAATGGCTGTCTTTGTCCTCATCATTTTGTTCAGCTTATTGGCAGCGGTCATTGCGCCATTGCTGCGAAGGTAAAGAAGAACATGATACACGTAACCGCACTACACACCTACCCCATTAAATCCTGTGCCGGACTCACGCACACCAGCATCGAACTCGATGCACGCGGCCCGCTGTGGGATCGGCGTTGGATGGTGGTTGAACCCGATGGTATGTTTGTTACGCAGCGCGAACTGCCGCGCATGGCGCTCATCCAACCCGCCTTTGAGGGCGATCAACTACGCTTGACCGCGCCGGGCATGAGCGAACTGTGTATACCGCTGGCACATGATGCCGCACCCACCAGGACCGTCACGGTATGGGAGTCGGTCTGTCAGGCGTGGGACGAAGGCGGAACAGCGGCGGAATGGTTCAGCGATTTTCTACAAGTTGAGCTGCGGTTGGTGCGGATGGCGGATGATTTCCAGCGGGTGATTGACAACGACTACGCAAAACAGTCAACGCGGGCGTTGGTGTATACCGGTTTTGCTGATGGATTTCCCATCCTCATCGTTTCCGGAAGCATCGCTGGCGGAATTGAACCGCCGCCTTGCCGAGCGCGGCGTAGACCCTGTTCCCATGAACCGCTTCCGTCCGAATGTGGTGGTCGCGGGGGCGGAAGCCTTTGCTGAGGACACATGGCACATAGTGCAAATCGGGAGCATGGTAATGGATGTAGTCAAACCCTGCGCCCGCTGTGCCATTCCCACCGTTGACCAGCAGACGGGCAGTGTGCCGGATGTCAAAGAACCCACTGCTACGTTAAACACTTTCCGCAAGCAAAATGGCAAAGTGATGTTCGCCCAAAACGCCATCCACCGCGAGGCAGGGGTGCTGCGGTTAGGGGACGGCCTAACTGTCCTAACTTGATGTCAGCAAGCACAGAGGTTACTCGTCGGGTAGACGTCAATTGCAAACCTGTTTGCCAGTGTACAATTCAGAACATAGTATGTTCTGAAGGAATATTAGCTTGCACTGGCGACTCAAATTTTTGTGGTTAATCATCATCGGACTGCTGCCTATCGGGTGGTCGGGGTTAGTCCAACCTGAAACCCGCTTAGACTCGTCCAGAATCTCACCGCTGTACCAAACCCACAAGAAGTTAATTGAATATGGTTGGGATGCTCCAACTGCGGCTTTCATACGCGATCACATCAAGGTAATGCAAGCCCGCCCATTTGATGGCTTGGCGTTCAAACTGAACGAAGGTAATCCACCCAGCGCCTTTGATGATGGCCTTTGGGCAGAGACGGATATTCCCTTTGACACACTCCATGAAATTGAATGGGGACGGTTCAGCGATAACTTTGTGATTTTGTGGGCATCCAGTCCGGTAGGGATGGATTGGTTCGATGACAACCGTTGGGACGCGATTACCGCGAACATGCGATTGATGTCACAGGCATTGAAAGCGGCGCGGGTGCAGGGTGTATTTTTCGACCCGGAATTCTACGCGGTACGGGAGACATTTAGTCCGTGGGCCTATGACACCCAGCTTTATCCCCATCACAGTTTGAATGAAATGGAGGCTATTGTTCACACGAGGGGCAGCCAATTCATCACTGCCCTACAAACGGACATGCCTGATCTACGACTGCTGGCATTCTACTTTGTGTCAGAAGTCCTGCGCGAAAGTAACGGATTAGAGATGTATATTCTGGGCACACATTATGCTCTCTATCGGGCATTCATCAATGGCATGTTAGAGGGCGCTGGCGATCATGTGGTATTTATTGACGGACACGAACACAGCTATGGTTATACAACCACCCAACACTTCATTGATGGGTATTACTACATCCACGAGACAGCCATCAACTATATTTCACCCGAATTGCGACCTCGCTACACACAACAGGTACAAGCCGGGAATGCTATCTATTTGGATAACATCATGGCACTCCGCCCCGAACATGAACATGGACATCCTCTAGACTTTAAGATCAAGTGGCTAAAACATAATGTGTACTATAGTTTAGCGACCAGCGATGAATACGTTTGGCTGTACAGCGAATTTGCCGACTGGTGGCGGGATACAGTGCCGCCGGAAATAGACGCCGCTGTCCGGGACGTGCGACAACAATATGAATTCGGCAAACCATTGGGCTTTGACTTTCCGTAGCTGGTATAACTCGTCAACCGAGATACTCAGCAATCCGTTGCGCGGCCCGCTTTCCTGATCGGATGCGGTCTGCCAGCGCCAGCCCGTGATAATCGCTGCCCGCCAGCGCCACGCCGGGCGGCAGCAGGGCTTCCAGCGCCACCATCTTGGGGTAAAAGTCGCGGCTGTGGGGCGGCAGGGATCGGCATCCTCCCAATAATCAAAGCGGGTAACGACGGGTTCGGCTTTGGCCTTGAGCTGCTGCTGGATTTCGCGCAGCAAACCCTCTGGCGCGGCCAAGCGCGGCGGGACGCGAATGCCGACTTGCAGCATCAAGTGACCGTCAGGCACGCGGCTGGGGTCATTCGTCCAGTAGTAGTAGGATACCGCCACATCCCACGGGAAACGCGGTTCATGTAGTAAGTCATCCTGACGATAACCCAGCGACACACGGGTGATCGCGTCGTAACCGTAATCCAACAGCCCTAAACTGAATTCTGGCGCGAGGGTGCGGAACATGCGCTCGGTGTGGCGGGCGGGTGCAGCCACAATCAACGCGGCAGCATCCCACATCAACCCATTTTCCAGACAGATGGTAAAGCGCCTGTTCAACTGGCCGAGGCTGCTGACCGCCATACGGTGAATGATCGTGCCCTTGAGCGGCTGCGCCAGTTTATCGAGACCAGACTGTGTTCCCCGCTGGACAGCAACCAATGTGCGCCTGTGGCTATCATGTGCCGGACACAGGGCATCTTCTAGCCCCAGTTCCTTCAAGAAGGCCCAGTCCTCATCCTGTGCGAACGCGAACGTGCTGCTATCCAACACGAACCCGTCGCGTTGTTCGCTGGCGATACTGCCACCTAGCCGTTTTTTCACTTCAATCAAACGGTAAGGAACTTTCAAGCGTTCTAACTCGTGGGCGGCCGCCAATCCGCTAAGGCCGCCGCCGACAATCACTACATCTCGCATGGGTTTATCTGTGAACTTAGTAAAGACGAATGCCTATTGTAACATGCTTTCTCTGCCCTAAAGTACAGTCCCGAACAGTCCCCTCGTACGGCGCGTCAGAATTATTTTTCCCGTATCCTGAAATCATGACTGTATTTCATGATGGAGGATCGTATGCAGCGCACAGCTTTGATAACAGGGGCATCACGCGGTTTGGGACTGGCGTTGGCGCAGGCGTTGGCGCGTGACGGCTGGACACTCCTGATTGATAGTCGTGGCGAAGCGGCACTTCATGGTGCCGCCAACGAACTCTCCAAGCTCACCACGGTGGTTGCCGTTACAGGGGATATTACCGACGCCACCCACCGCCAACAGTTGGCCGAAGCCGCTGCCCGCTTAGGTGGACTGGATGCTGTGGTCAACAACGCCAGCATACTCGGCCCCAGCCCGCAGCCCAACCTGCTGGATTATCCGCTGGACGTGCTGACGCAGGTTTACCAGACTAATGTTATTGCACCACTGGCGCTCTTGCAGGCGGTGAAGGCGCATTTGAAACCCAATGCCCGCATCATCAATGTCTCCAGCGATGCAGGGGTAGAACCTTATGGCGGTTGGGGCGGTTATGGGTCAAGCAAGGCTGGACTGGAGCAGCTTTCAGCCATCTTAGCCGTTGAAAATCCCGGTTATAAAGTGTATTGGGTTGATCCCGGCGACATGCGAACACAAATGCACCAGGAAGCCTTCCCCGGCGAAGACATTAGTGACCGACCGCTGCCGGAAGCCAGCGTGCCCGGCTTTTTGGCACTGCTCAATGGCGATCTGCCCAGCGGGCGCTATAAAGCGCGCGACATCTTACAGAAGCCCGCGAACACAGGCGCAAGCGTACTGCAATTGGCAGTGCTGGCCGATGATTATCAAGGCGCACGCCGCTTGTACGAGCAGGGGTTAGGTTTGCGCGTCATCGAAGAATGGGACAAAGCCGATGGGCGTGGTGTGCTGCTGGAATCGGGGCGCGGCGTACTGGAACTGCTGGATGCCAAGCAAGTAGCAGCCGTTGATCGCATTGAGGCGGGCGGAGAAGCTTCCGGTGCAGTCCGGCTGGTATTTCAGGTCGAAAACGTAGAAGCCACAGGCACGAGCATGAGCCAACATGGCGCGGCCATAGTGCGTCAGCCCGTCGATACACCGTGGGGGCATCATAACCAGCGGCTGCGGGCTCCCGACGGACTGCACATAACACTATTCACACCCATTGAATCTAAACCGGAAGCTGAAACATCATCATGACTTCTTTTCCGATGACTATGTCGACTACTCAAGACCGCTATCCACTGATATTACCGTCTATGCTCGACTTTACCCTACCACCCGAATTGGAGGCCAGCGAACCGCCCGAAGCCCGCGGACTGGCGCGCGATGCTGTGCGGCTGATGGTATCCTACCGTTCTGATGATAGTGTGCGGCACACCCATTTTCACAGCCTGCCCGACTTTCTGGAAGCGGGCGACGTGCTGGTCATCAACACCAGCGGCACGCTCAACGCCGCGCTGAACGCCCATAGCAACGACGGTACGGCTTACGAACTGCACATTTCTACCCGCCTGCCTGCGGATGTGTGGAGCGTAGAAGTTCGCCGTCCGGTTGGGGACACGCACGAGCCGTTTTATTCCGCCACGCCCGGCATGGTGTTCCATTTACCCAACGGCGGGCGGGCAACACTGCTCACCGCTTACAACCCGCTGGAACGCCAGCAAAGCGGTCACACCCGCCTGTGGTTGGCAACGCTCGATCTGCCGGACGATATTCAAGCCTACTTAAACGAATATGGTTTTCCCATTCGTTATCGCTACGTCAAGCAGCAGTGGCCGAACAGCTATTACCAGACCGTGTATGCCACCGAACCCGGCAGTGCCGAGATGCCTTCAGCTGGTCGCGCCTTCACACATCAACTCATCACCCAGTTGGTTGCCAAAGGCGTGCAGGTGCTCCCGCTGGTTTTACACACGGGCGTCGCCAGTCTGGAAAGTCACGAACCGCCCTACGAGGAATACTACCGTGTGCCCTCGGAAACCGCAGCAGCCCTAAACCGGGCACGGGCAGCAGGCCGGCGCATTATCGCCGTAGGAACAACTGTCGTGCGCGCGCTGGAAACAGTCACCGATACGCAAGGTGTCACCCATGCGGGCGAAGGCTGGACTCGTTTGGTCATCACACCCCAGCGCGGGCTGCGGGCGGTCAACGGCCTGCTGACGGGCTTGCACGAACCGCAGGCTACCCACCTTGCCATGCTGAGAGCATTAGTCTCTGCCGACCATTTGCAGCGCACCTACTGCGAAGCATTATGCGAACGTTATCTGTGGCACGAATTTGGCGATTTGCACCTCATGCTGCCATAAGTCACAATTCATCGTGTCGCTTACCCTTTGTTCGATGGGAAAGTAAGTAGCCACGATGATCGCGCCGGAACAATTCACCCGATTGGTTAACCATATGCCGCTGCTCCGGCGGGCCAGCCCGGAGATGGTAAAGAAATTTCAGCAGGCGGCTTTCTACGCCCGTATTCCGGCTGGCAAAGATGTGTTCGCGCAGGGCGACGGCGTTGAGGCCATCGCCCTGCTGATTTCCGGCGTCGTGCGCGTCTATAAAATAGGCGAAACAGGCCGTGAAATTACTCTCTATCGTTTTGGCACTGGCCAATCGTGCATCCTGACCGCCAACGCTATTCTCAGCAATCAAACCTTTTCGGCCATCGCCACCGTGGAACAAGATGCTGAAGCCATCATGATCGCTGCCGACACTTTTCGTGATTGGGTGCGGCGCTATGACCTGTGGCGTGACTTCGTTTTTGACCTGCTGTCGCAGCGTCTTTCCAGCGTGATGGAAATCGTCGAAGAAGTGGCCTTCCGCCGGATGGATATCCGCGTTGCCAACCTGCTGTATGAACGCAGCCGCATGCAGAATCCCATCACCATCACCCATCAAGAAATCGCGGCTGAGTTAGGGAGCGCCCGCGAAGTCATCAGCCGTATTCTTGAAAACCTCGCTACGCAGAAACTCATCCAGATGGGACGCGGCACGATTGAGGTACTCGATGCTCAATCGCTGCAAGCTGCCACCCTTCGGTGACTTTGTCACAGACGCCACTCCTGCAGCCCTCTATACTCTAACTAAATAGTGATAACCCAAGGAGATGGTAATGAACCCCTTTATTGCATTTATGGCTTCTGGCACAGGGCGCATCGTCCGTATCGTGGCCGGCATCGTTCTAATCGCAATCGGCTTGCTGGCACTGCAAGGCACAACCGGTATCATCGTGGCGGTCATCGGCGTGGTACCACTGGCAGCTGGTGTGTTTGACTTTTGCGTATTCGCCCCGTTGTTCGGCAATCCGTTCAGCGGCCCGAAGATTCGCGCTGGCAAATAAATCTGTTCAATCTGCACCCCGCTTTCACAACAAGGGAAAGCGGGGTGTTTATTTCTGCCGAAGATGTAATTTTCCCCGCTGCTGCACCGTAACCGGTAATTATCCCCTCCGCATTAATCATGCACGTCGGCCAATTGTACGTATAATCAAATTAATCACTGTCATCATTCCATCCGGAGGACGCTATGCCTTCTCAAGACGTGCTGGCTTGGGGACAATATTTTTATGACCGATCCCGTGCCAATATCCCCGGCACTGACCATGCCCTGTACCGCATGACCGACCTCATCAAGCGTGGCGCGCTCGACCCGGTGAAAGCCCGTTCGGTGCTGCATGACTCGCTGTTGATGGACATGGTGTGGGAAGTGACATGGGCGGATGATGACGGCCTGCCCGACCCCTATTTGCCGACGCGCTTTCACGACTGCGACGGCTATGTGGTTTTCATGCACGGCTGGACGGGCAACCACAGCGTCTGGGAAGATATGCCCGCCATCATCGTGCGTGCTAATCCACGCCTCATCGCCATCTCGGTTGACCACAACGGCTTTGGCGAATCGCGCTTCGTGGTCGAAACACCCGGCCTCGACCAGTGCTGCCCTCCGTCGGCGATGTCCGCCGTCGAACGGTTGGTGAATGTGCTGGGTGTCCGCCGCCAGCCGGGCGAAACCCGGCGCAAGGTGGTCAATTTTGTGGGGCACAGCATGGGCGGCGCGGCGCTCTTTTACCTCAATCCGATGCTCTACGATGTGGGCGAGGAAACACGCTACGCCTTCGCGCCCGCACTGTTGCTCAACGACTCGGTACACCGTGTGTTCTTTAATGCGATGGGGTTGGGCATCGGCATCGTTGATAAGCTGCGTATCTTCACACCGATTGAAGACCTGATCCAGCCGCGCATGGTGGAAGCGGTCTGCGAAGGCAGCAGCACCTTTGTGAAAGATGTCCACACCCGCCAATATGACGAAACACCGCGCGGCACGACATCCGCCACGTTTAGGGCGATGGGACTGCTGCAAAATTGGGAAATCGCGCACCGCTGGGACACCTTCCGCGTCATGCTCGGACATAAAGATTCGCTGGTTGGATTGACACCGATGATGGATATGCTGAGTGAACTGGAAGTGCCAGCCGGTCACATCCGCGTGGTAGCGGGTTCACATTATATGTTCAGCGTGGGACATGACACGGTGTTCCAGCACGCCCAAAACCGTGATCTGGCCGTGCAGGAAATTCTCAACCTGCACGAGATGGCGCTGGATATGCAAAAAACAGGTAAGGGCAGCCGCGGATTCGGGTAGCCTCGCTGCGATTTCAAGTTAACCAGACGATAAACCGTCTGGCTAATGTAATAAAACCAGCTCAAGCAGGCTGAAGTAAACATGTGCCGTCATGTGCGGTGTTCAAACCTTATTGCCCAAGTTCGAATGTACCCCTAAATCCCACCCGCTTGACTCGCAACTGCATTTCGTGATATTCTAGGAAATAAGTGAACGCGTTCACTTATTTTTAGTAAGTGAAAAGTGAACACGTTCATCACGCAATTTGAAGTATCGCAAGGGGTACAGCGCCGAGTCAACTGAAGTGCTATAGAGAAAGAGGCAGAAATGCTCTGGTTGCGTTTGTTCTGGTGGGTCGTGTGGCGGGGGTTCGTATGGGGAACGATTCTCGGCGGTGTGGTGGGCGCTGTGGTTGTGCTGTTCGCGGGTGCTATCTATGGCATCTATTATGGGGCAATCATGGGGCTGCTAGTGGGCGCGTTGAATGGCGTCTTGCTCTGCCTCGTCGCATGGATGTATTCCGGCCCACAAATGAATGAGAACGCCTTCAAACATGCTGTTCAAGCTGTAGGCATCTTAGTCAACATCGTCGGAAGCTTTGCCGTTGCGTCACTGCTGTTTGGTTTGATGGGATTTGCGTTTGTTCCAGCGGTGATCGCCGGAATCACGGCTTATGTGTTAAGCGGCAAGTTCGTGAAATACGCCATTGAACAGATGCGTGCTGCACAGCATCGCTCGGTTGCCAAAAAATCACATCTCACTCCCTCAGTTTAGATAAAGGCGAACATCATGCTCTGGCTGCGGTTGTTCTGGTGGGTGTTGTGGCGGGGAGTTTTGTGTGGTGCGATCTTGGGTGCAGCGCTGGGACTGCTCCTCAGTATGTTCTATGTGTTTTCAGCGTTCGTGGCCTGTGGCTACGGGTTGATCTTAGGGGCGGTGTACGGTGGAATATTCGGCTTCATGCTGGGTGTGCCTAACGCACTGGCACTGACCGGGCTAACGTGGTGGCGTGTTACCATTTTGCACACAGAGTCATCTAATGTTGAACTAACTGGTATCGTGATTGTCATCGTCAATGCGCTGGGTGGCTACATTGTGTTAGATAAAATGATTAATGGCAATGGGGCGTTCGCAGTCGTGCCGATTACCTGCGCGATTCTGGTGGGACTTTATTATCGCCAGAGTTTTAATGACTATGGAACGCGCGAGTTGGCGAAGCGGATGCGTCGTAATCAGATGGAAAGCGTCGTGAGGGTGGGTTAAGTGGGAGGGGGATTGGTTGGTACTGCGTGTGATAGGGTGCAAATCGCTAGCTACCGCGACATGAAATAAGCCCCAGCCAACAGCAGCACGGTTGCTAGCACACGACTGGCATCAATGGGGCGGATGGCAACACCGAACCAGCCGAAGTGGTCAATCAACATGCCAACGGTCAACTGCGCGATGATGAGCAGCACCAGTGCTCCGGCAGCGCCCACGCGCGGCAAGGTGAAGCTGAAGGTGGCGTAGAGGATGACACCGAACACCCCGGCACCTAGCATGTACCAGGGTGTTTCGCGCCATGCGCGGATATTTTCTCCGCCACGGCTGACGACCAGAACAGCGGAGATGATCGCGCCACTGACGTGAATGACCAGACTGCTGGAGTAGGGGCCGAGCCGCTGCGTCATCGCGCCCGCCAGCGGGGTTTGCAGGCCAACCGCCACCCCGCCGACAAGTCCTATGAGAATAGTCAGAATCAGTTCGCGAACAGGCATATCTCAGACCTTGTTAGCCCCGGCTGGGCATCTCCGGGTTGCCGGGGTTGAAGTGCTTGAGGATAACCAGCGGCTCGGTGCTGCTGTTGTTGCTGATCTGGACACCGGCTGTGGCCGCGCCCTGCGTCACAAAGAACTCGTCTTCCGTCAGTTCGCCAAAGCGGATCATGCTGGGCGCAGAAATCGAATGACCGCCGAACTTGCCGTAACCCTGCACGCAGATCAGGCCGTAGGCCGCCGGGTCTTTGATGGTCACGGTTCGTCCCGGCTGCACGGTTAGTTCTTTGGCACTGTACCATTCGCTGCCGTAGGTGATCCAATTTTCGTGGTAGCCCGCGTCGTGCATGGCGGCTTCGTCGCCCGCCGCTTGGGGGGCGGTGAAATGATGCTTGCCGAATTCGGGGTCAACGTTAGCTTCCCAATCCAGCAGCGTCATCATGTACTCGTCGTCACCGATTTTGTCTTCAGGGATGCTCATATACAGCAGCGACTTATCCACCACAAAGGTATCGGCAATTAACGACTGCCACATGGAGAACACGTCGCTGGCACGCTGCGGCTCGTAAGTGCAGAACGTGCCCGGCGCGTGCAGGATGCCCGGCGGCACATCCCAACCTGTACCGGGCGTCAGGCGGTAGGCTTTGGAGATGTTCAGAATGCGGTTGTCGCCTTCGTTCCAGCGTTTGAGGCAGTCAATGACCTGCCCCTGTGTCGTGCCCGGCTCGAAGCCGAAGAAGGTGTAGGGGAAGGTGTCGTTGGCAAAGTTGTACTGAGGCGGATAAAAGTAGGCTTCCGGCTTGCCCAGCTTGCCCACTTTGGCGGCTTCTTCGTCGCTGTGGTGGACGTGGTGCGGCAGCGGGTACATATTGTCGAAGAACTTGCTGTACATCACCCAGCCGCCGTACTTTTCCATCACCGCTTTGCTGAGGAATGTATCACCCGCCAGCCCAATGGCATCCAGCAGCGTTACCTTTTCCCCATCATGGACGATGTAGCTCAAGCCTTCATCTTCCGGTGTTCCCGGCCCGTTGTCGGCAAATGTCGTGGATGAAAACCAACGTTCATCAATGCCGCCGCGGTGCGCCCCCAGCGCGTACAGGTCGTTGGGATGTAGGCGCAGCCGCCGCCCCGGCACGCAGAAGGAGCGCGGCACCCATGTGGGGGCAAGCCGCACAATGCCTTTACCCTGTTCCAGCGCCTTCGTCAAAAATTGTTGTTTTTGTTGGTCATTCATCGAAGTCATCCTTGTTGTCAAAAAACCAGTTTTGCACTAATAAGAACACCATTGTAACGTGATGGCGTGGTGCATGCTCATAGATCGGCTGATGTTGGACATACTATTTATGCCCGTCAATCCTCTTAACCCTCATTTGTTCATCATCTTCAGTGAGTGCCTTCCAGCAGCCAGCAAACGTAGACAATTTTCCAGTTCCCGTCATGTCTCTCTAAAATGCGCGTTTCGCGGCTTAAGCCGGGCATATCCATATCCGGTTCGCCTGTGTCCGCGCCATATTGATCGAACGTCACCCACGCCATCTGGTCACTCACGCGGATATTTACATTCTCGCGGCGCACGTTGGCCGAAGCGGGATTGGGCGTGGGGTTCGCCTCCATCAATGCTTTGATTTTGGCGCTGTTGGCTTCCCAGCCTTCGATGACCGAGATGCCGCCTCTTGCCCACCAGCCCATCATGCGGACATGCGGCGAATGCAACCAGCAGTTTGCCCATGCCTCAAAATCCTTGTTCCAGAATGCGTTGGTTTCCGCTTCGATAACACCCATCACAGCACTCTCTAAATTGGTCTGATTGTTGGCATCCATTGTTGTTTACCTTCACTATTTGTATCCACAGACACAGACTTAAGCGACACGAAGCTGTTCTTACCACCATAACGTATACTTGCCGGATGTACCACTTCTGATAACAATTTCGATTTTGCTGTACGAGACATGGGATTCAAGACGTCTGCCCCCTTGTGTCTTACCGCCTTTGTGCTAGGCTTGAAACATGACTGATTCGTCCGCCCCCCCCGACTCACTTTACTCCGCCGCAGCCGTGCGGCAGGCACTGGCTATGCCGTGGAAAGCCCGTAACGAAATTGAACGCCTTCTGCTGCTGCCACTGGCGTGGTTGCAATGCGCTTTAGCTGGTGTTGGCTGGGGCGCGGGTTGGAAATTCTACGGCCTGCCCATCATTCAGAAACATCGCAGCAGCAGCATGCAGTTTGGCGCGGGGCTGCAACTGCGCTCTACCGCCCGTAGCAACCCGCTCGGCCCTAACCGTCCCTGTATCCTCAGCACACGGCGGGCGGGCAGTGTTTTGCAAATTGGTGTGGACTTTGGCATGACGGGCGGCAGCATCGTGGTCGAGGAAAGTATCACCATCGGCAGCCGCGTGATCGTGGGCGCGAATAGCATCATCTGCGACACCGATTTTCATCCACTCGACCCCCAGCAGCGCCAGCTTGACCCCACCAATGGCGCAACCGCACCCATTACCATCGGCGATGACGTGTTTATCGGCATGAATTGTCTGATTCTGAAAGGCGTGACCATCGGGGCAGGCAGCGTCATCGGCGCGGGCAGCGTGGTCACGCGCGACGTGCCTGCGGGTGTCATCGCAGCGGGCAATCCAGCGCGGGTGATTAGGGAGATGGACAAAGAGAAATAGATGAAAAAGATCGACATTTTGCAGGATTTGATAGCACATATGAAAAGTCTCAAATTCCAAGATACTGATGACTTAGACTTGATTTTGAGACGTTCGGAAATGGCTATTAGGATCATTTTCGGTGAGAACAGCAAGTATATGGAATCTGTAAGGCAAGTTCAATTTGCGCCATCTAGTTATTCGCCATATGAGCCTTGGACAAATAGTGAGCTAATTGATATATGGTCAAATAGCCAAAATTCAATAATTAACCTTTATTCAACGATGATTGAAGAACTGATACTTGCTGAGGCTTTAGAGCAGACAAGCGAGAATTCAACGATTGAAACCCAGTTTGAAATTTCAAATAATATCTTCATTGTTCACGGTCATGATGAAGCGATGAAACTGGCGGTTGCTCGAACAATAGAGAAACTTGGACTTGACCCCGTTATCTTGCACGAACAGCCTAATACGGGACGAACCATCATTGAGAAGTTTGAGGATCACTCCGATGTTGGTTTCGCTGTAGTCCTACTTTCACCTGATGATAAGGGTTTCCCCAAAACCGATAATGCAAAAAATGCTAAATTCCGTGCCCGTCAAAATGTCATATTTGAACTTGGTTTCTTTATCGGAAGATTAGGTAGAGGTCGTGTAACGGCTTTATATCAAGATGGAGTTGAATTGCCATCTGACTATGATGGTGTTGTGTACACCAAATATGATAGCCAAAATGGCAGCTGGCGCTTTGAACTTGTACGTGAACTAAAAGCCTGCGGTTATGACGTAGACGCAAATAGCCTACTTTAGACCCGTCCAAATCATATGAGGGCTAATTATTTGGTGATAGCGGGTGATACGCCAGTTATGAGCAGCCAGTTTCAATAATCGACGGGACGAGATTTCACATTGATGGATGATCTTCAGCCAGACCAGCAGCCAAATGTAAGCGTTGTGATGTGTCACCGGAACATCGCACAGGCGCCGCGCTATGCCCTGCCCGCGGGGTACAGCATGCGCTTTTACCATGATGGGGATGTGGCGACGTGGGTGCGCGTCCAGCAGGCGGCGGAGACTTACTTCGTGCCAACCGCTAAAACCTTCAGCGAGTCCATGCCGGGCACGCCGCAATATCTGGCACAGCGCGTCATGTTCCTGCTGGACGGTAGCGGCAGCGAAGTCGGCACGATTACGGCGTGGAAGAGCACACGATTTACTGGTCAGGATGTCGGACAAATTCACTGGGTGGCGCTGATACCGACCGTGCAAGGGCGTGGCTTATCCAAACCGATGCTCAGCGCAGCGCTGGACGTGCTGCGGGAGCGTGGTTACAGCGAGGCGTGGCTAGAAACAGGCACGGGCCGCATCCCCGCACTCAACCTGTATCTTCACTTCGGTTTTGAACCGTACCCGCGCGACGAAACCGAGCGCGCGGCATGGCGTGACGTCGCCCCGCGCCTAAAATTCCCGATTGCGGTATAACAATCTGCCCCAGCGTATATAACTACTGGCTCAGCCGTCAGGAAATGCCATGTCCCACATTTTCATCAGCTACAGCAAACAGGATATTGAGTTCGTGCGCTATCTGCGGGCGCTGCTGGAAGCGGAAGGGTTCGCCATCTGGATGGATGAAGCCCGTCTCACGCCCAGCGCCCGCTGGTGGAAAGCCATTGAGCACAATGTGGAAACCTGCTCTGCCTTCGTAGTGGTGATGTCACCCAGCGCCTACGAGTCGGACTGGGTTGAGCGCGAAATTTTGCTGGCAGAAAAGCAGAAGCGTCCGATCTTCCCCGTGCTGCTGGCGGGTGAACCGTGGTCACGGCTGGCGAACATCCAGTATGAAGACCTGCGCGCCGGACTGCGGGCGAAACTCTCAGCCACCTTCAAGGACGCCCTACGCAAACGCGTGCCCCTCAAAGCAGCCACCGCGCAAAATATTCTGTTCCGCATCGAAGAAGGCGATGTTACCCGCTTCGAGGCGGATGTGATGGCCTTCAAATACGCCCGCTCGTTTCATGGTGCTGACCAGATTGTGGCAGCGACGCTGGAGGCGGAAAAGAGCATTCGCCCCGAAAGCCTCAAGGCCGAACCGGGGCAATACAGCTTTGTGGCTACGCAGGGCGCTATTGCCGCCCGCAATGTGCTGTACATCGGCACACCTGCTCTGCGCGGCTTCCGCTATCCACAAATCCGCGAATTCGCCGCCTTTGCACTGCGTATTCTGTCCAGCACCGCGCCAGAGACCCGCCACGTAGCCATGACCATTCACGGGCCGGGTTTCGGGCTGGACGAAGCCGAGTCGGTCACATCGCAATTTCTGGGCTACCGTGACGCGCTGCAGACCGGACAAATACCCCCTGCGCTGGAACAAATTACGATCATCGAACGCAAAGGAGCGCGGGTCGAGCGGATGCGTGCCACCCTCGATGCCCTGCTGAAGGACGCAGACTACGCCACCCCGCTCGATAATGGCTGGGGCTACTGGTTGGCGGCAGGCTCAGGCGCAGGAGGGGGCAGCACCGCCGCTGCCGAACCGGCAGCCAGCAAGCCGGAAAAAGCCTATGCCTATGTCATCATGCCCGCACAAAGCGACGAGGACGATTTATTCACCTACGGCATACAGGGCGCCGTTCATGCACGCGGCCTGTTGTGCGAACAGCCGACGCTGGCCGCCGGCGATGGCGACGACAGCAGTCTACTGGACATGCTGCGAACCCGAATCGGCAACGCGCGGGTGGTCGTGGCCGAACTCACCAACGCTGACCACGCTGTTTATTTGCAGCTTGGCTACGCATGGGGCAAGGGCATCCCCACCCTCGTGGCCTTGAAAAACAGTGTAGCACCAACCCTTAGCGACGTTCCTGCGCTGATCCGCTATACTAAAATCAAGGAACTGGAAACCAGCTTGACGCAGGCGCTGGATCAACTCCGAAGTGAAGGAAAATTATGACTCCCACCCCGCTGCACACCCAGCGCACGCCTGAAATCAATATCGCTGTCACGCTGCTGGCGCGTTTCATATTTCGGCTTATGGGATGGCAGTCAATGGGTGAAGTACCCAACATCCCCAAAATGGTCATCATCGGCGCGCCGCACACCTCCAACTGGGACGGTTTTTACTTCTATTTGATAACACTCATCCTGCGCACCAAACTGCGCTTTCTGGGCAAGCACACCCTTTTCCGTCCACCCTTTGGCGGCATCATGCGCTGGGCGGGTGGTATTCCCATCAACCGCGCCACATCAAAGAATGCTGTGGAGCAGGCGGTAGATGCCTTCAACCAGTCCGAAAACATGGCACTGGTGATTGCCGCTGAAGGGACACGCAAAAAGACCAAATTCTGGAAAACAGGGTTTTACTACATTGCGCTGGGGGCGAAAGTGCCCATCGTGCTTGGCTACGTCAATTATGCTACTCGCACCGCTGGCATTGGCCCCCACTTCATGCCCAGCGGCGATATTGAAAAAGATTTTGAGACCATCCAGAAATTCTATGAAGATAAGGTTGGCCGCCATCCTGAGCGTAAGAGCGATGTGGCACTACCGCCCAAACCCTAACCGCTAGCAGCGCTTGTCAACGGCATGAAAAATAAAATGGATGTGGCGTTCCTTACGCGCCACATCCTGAACGGATTGATGAGTTATTTGATGAGGGAGGGGTCAGCTTAACCACTGCACTGCTGGAAAGCGGGCAGGTGATTGAACTCTGAAGCATTTCTCAGTGACAGTGCCACCTGATACAGATCCGGATAATCTTTGAAGGCTTCCAGCATCGTATCATACAGGTCGAAGTTGGCAACTTCGGCAGTTGCGCCTGTCTGGCAAGCTTCAGTCACACTGGCGAACTGCGGTACATCAAAGGTTGGTACTTCGGGTACGGCGATGCCGTAGCGGTCGAACAGGAATTCCCAGGCAGCGATGTGCTGCGCTTCCGCACGTTGAATATTCACGAACGGATTGACGTCGCCGAACTGTGAGATAACCCCTTCATACACGGCATAGGCATGTTGTTCATCCATCCAACCGCTAACCATCAGGTCAACTACATTTTGCGGCAGCGCATCAACAGTCGCTGGCGGGAGTGAGGCATAGAAGCCTGCACCATTCACACCTGCGCCCCGGTTCATGCGCCCGCGCTGCTGGCCGTTCCAGCTCGTACCGTCTTGAGCGTTCACGAAGCCCATGCCACCGTAATTGTAGGCGTTGTACTGTGGGTCATTGGCACAACTTTCCGGCTGCTGCGGATCGCAGTTCAAGCCATTTCCAGCGCCGAAGCGATTTCCATTCCCGTTACCACCGTTACCATTTCCTTGTGCGCCAACGACCGCAAGGCCAATTGCGAACAGCGCGACGATGGTGATGATGATGATTAGTTTCTTGCTCATGATTTTTCTCCTTACTGAGCGTTCTTCGATTTGCAACCATCATGCATCACAGATGTGTAGAGATTATGAAGATGGTGTTTTGAAACTGTATCGTTGAGGAATGGTCACGGCAGCACTTTTGGCTCCAGTTACTAGCGCAGTGAGCATGCCCTTATCACCCGAAATAAGCGTTAAGTTTTCCACAAATCTTTTCTTCCCTATAATGCTGGATATAGCGATTCTCATTGAGAGGACAGATACCGCGATGCGTCACACCATACGTTTTTCAATCTCCATACTACTGCTCCTGTTCACCTTAACGCTATCCGCCGCAGCCGCGCAGGACATTCTCGACCAGCAGCCGTTAATGCAGATGCTGGCGCGCGTGCCGGACACCGCCGTCAGCCGCAGTGAAATCTACTTCAACGACCGCCGTGCTGTTGAATCTGCGTATCCCGACGCCAAAATGCCGGCCAATTGGGGTGAATTTGAACTGATTACGCCCGACGCACTCGATAATCCGGTCACAGCCGCGCTCATCAAACCGCTGGCGGTGTGGTGGCGGGTGTGGATGAGAAACAGCTCGTCCCTAATGCTCCGTGATTTCCGCTCAGCGCAGGATATGGCAGCGACAGTTGGCTTCGATTTCTTCAACATTGATCAGGAACTTAACTATGGCTTGCCGCCACAACAAACTCTCCAATTGGCAGGAACATTCAATCTAGAGGCTGTCCGTACCGCCTACACAGCGCTGGATTTTGCCCGCGAAGATCGAAGCGATGTGGAATTGTGGTGCGGGCCAGATGGCTGCGACAGCGGCATGCAGGTTAATGTCCGCAACCGCAATCCGGCCAATCCTTTCGGTGGGGATTTGGGCCGCAAATGGCCCATGTTGGTGCAGGATGGCATGCTCATTGGTTCACCGGATTTTCAGAACATAGAAAATCATATTGATGTAATCAGCGGGGCAGCTTCCAGCCTAGCCGCAGCACCGGAATACCGCGCAGCAGTCGAAGCGGTCACCTCCAAGGGTGTGTTGATGCAGGCGTATTTCCTGGACGGTGAACCGTTGGCACAAATGGGGCAACCAGCCAATCTCATTAGTGATCCGCGCCTGACTCCTGAGCAAATAAATGCTTTAATCGAGCGCTTGTTTCCTGATTTTGAGCCGCTGCCCGCCTTCCAGTTGTTAATGTTGGGCGATACGGTCAGCGACACCCAGCAGGCGGCGCAAATCGCCCTAGTTTATGCTGATGCCGCAGACGCCGCGACCGCCGCAGAACTGCTGCCCAAGCGCATCGAGGACTACCAGAGTTTCCGTTTGAATCGCCCCTTCAAAGAAGTACTTGCCGACCGTGGCGTACTGGCACCGTCTGTACAGCTCATTGATAGTGCCGCAGGGGGCCCGTCAGTTGTGCTGGTGACTTTTGCGACCACCAAAGCCACATCCGAACAAATCCTAGAATTCACAGCTTCGTCAGGTCCAGTGGGAGTGACTGCGCCGGGGATGGTTTACAACCTGTTGGCTCAGTCTGTACTGGCGCGCGATATCGGCTGGCTCAGCACTGCCACGCGAGAAGATTTGCAGGCACTGGCGGGCAGCTCACCTATGCAAACACATTGGCGACCTTAATTTCAAATTTGGGGATGAGGTCGCCACCAGTCAGTGTATCTTCGGCCTTAAGAATGATCTGCTGCTTGGTGAAAGGTTTTGAAGCAGTCAATGTATGGATAGAGGCCGTCTGGGGCTGTGGATCAAACACCCATACCACCTTTACGCCATCCAGCAAATATTGGTTGACCTTTTCATTCAGCGCGTGGAGATCATCAGTCGGGGAAATTACTTCTACTGCCAAATCCGGTACGAGGATATAGGGCATGTTCTTATAATTTGGCGTCGCATGTTTATAAGCGTCCATGCGTTCAGCACTATAATACATAACATCTGGTTTCCGCGAACCAGTGACCCACTTCGAGTCATAACTTAAGACAAAAGTTTGTTCAAGGAATGCGTATCCTAGATGATTGGCAGAAACCAGAATATGCAGCGCAAGAAAAATGGCCTGTGCGATTTCGCCATGTCCGGCAACATTTACCATCAGCGGTTTCCTCTCGCCATCAATTAGCTCAAAAGGCTGTTCGTCATACTGCCGGATGTATTCGTCCAGTGGCATCCCAATGCGTTCGACTGTGGATTCCATCGCTTCTGTCCTCGCTGCTCGTTGTCTACATTATAATGCAGTTTGCATCGTTGCCGCTCACCCCACCAACTGCCGCGCCAGCCAGCCGCAGCCGAGAATTGCGCCATCTTCGCCCAGTTCCGCCGCCACGATGCGGATGCGCGGCCCAACCGAAATGAACGAGTATTTCGGGGCAGTCTCGCGTGCGGCTTCGAGGAATAAATTGCCGGCTTTCACCACCCCGCCGCCGATGATGTAATGCTCGATGTCCAGTATCATCGCCAGCGTCGCCACCGCTGTTCCCAACGCCTCACCTGCCTGCCGCACCACCTGCGCCGCTTCGGGATTTCCGTCTTTCGCCAACTGCGCCACCTGCCCGCCGTGAACGGGTTCGCCGCTTGTCGGCACGAGGCGTGCGTAGCGCCGTTCCAGCCACGGCCCGCTCATGTACGTCTCCACACACCCGCGCGACCCGCAGGCGCACGGTTCGCCCTCGCGGTCTATGGTGATATGCCCCACTTCCCCCGCGTAATTTTTCACCCCGCGCACCAATTCACTGTTCATGACAATGGCCGCACCCACGCCCGTTCCCACCACGATGTACACCAAATTTTGTTCACCGCGTCCCGCGCCATAAAACATTTCGCCCAGCGCCGCCGCTTTAGCGTCATGTTCCAGCTTCACAGGTAAGCCTGTCCGTGCCGCCAGCAAATCTCGCAGCGGGGTGTTGTAAAACTTGGGCAGGTTGGTCGGGTTGATGATGACGCCGTTCTCGTGATCCAGTGGCCCCGGCGCGCAGATGCCCAGCGCCACCAAGTTATTTCCCGCCGGAATAAGCGCCCTGAAACCATCCACAATGCTGCCGATGCGTTCCACGATGCTGGCTGGGCCTTCCTCTGCCAGCGTCGGCAGGCGGTGATGCTCAACAATTGCATTGTTCGGGTCAATCAACCCGATAGCTGTTTTCGTCCCGCCTAGATCAATACCTACTACCCAATCATTCATGTTCACAACCTTAGAAATTAGTCCACGCCGCGCCCTGCCGCCCACTCTCAATCACCCGCTCGATGAAGCGCACACCGCGCGCCCCGTCATATACTGTCGGGAAATCCAGTTCTAGGGCTGTCGGTTCACGCCCCAGCAGCCGCGCCCGAATGGTATCACTGTAATTCATGTAGATGTTGGCGAAGGCTTCAAAATAGGCTTCTTCCAAACCCGCAGGCAGCCGCGAACCCCGCCGTGCCGTTGCGCTGTCGCCTCGCCGGAAAATTTGTACCGGCCCGCTGGCCGCGCGGTGAACCAATTCAAACGGATTTTCTTGATTCCAATGCAGTGAACCCTCCGTGCCGTATACCCGGATATTCAAGCCGTTGCCTTCACCCGTGCAAACTTGAGATACCCACAATATCCCTGTCGCCCCGTTGCTCAGTCGCAGCAGCACGCTGGCGTCGTCATCCACCGCCCGCCCTTCGACGAACGTGCTGACTTCCGCGCACAGCGCCTCGATCTCCAAGCCTGTCACATAGTGCATCAAACTTTCGCAGTGTGTACCGATGTCGCCCACCGCCCCGGCGATGCCCGTCCGTGCCGGGTCGGTGCGCCAACTGGCTTGTTTGTGTCCTTCGGCTTCCAGCCGTTCGCCCAGCCAGCCCTGTGGATACTCCACCACCACGCGCCGCAGTGTGCCCAGCCGCCCACTGCGTACCCATTCCCGCGCTTCTTTAATCATCGGATAACCTGTGTAGTTATAGGTGATGCCAAAGGTCACGCCTGTTTGCTCGACTGCCGCCACCAGCTTAGCCGCCTGTTCACTGGTGTGTACCAGCGGCTTATCCATGATGACATTAAAGCCCGCTTCAATAAAAGCCAGCGCCGGTTCAAAGTGGGCGTCGTTGGGCGTGCAGATGCACACATAATCCAGCCGTTCATCTTCCGGCTGTCCCAGCTCCGCCGCCAGCATTTCGCGCCAGTCACCGTAATTCCGTTCCGCTGGCAGCAGCAAATCCGCGCCCGATTCATAGGAACGTTCTGCCGTGCTGCTCAACGCGCCCGCCGCGAATTCCGTCAGCCCATCGAACAGCGCTGCTCGCCGGTGCACATGCCCGATGAATGACCCGTTCCCCCCGCCGATCTGCCCGAACCGCAGCTTCCGTTGTAATCTTTCCACCTCTGTGTCCTCAGTGTTCTCTGTGGTTTAACTTGAAGTTCCCATCAAATGTTCCGCCACCCGCAGCGCCTGCGCCGCAATCGTCAGCGCCGGGTTCATGGCCGCCGACGATGGGAAGAACGACGAGTCCACCACATATAGATTATCCAGATCATGCGCCTTGCAATAGGTATCCAGCACCGAAGTTGCCGGATCATGCCCGAAGCGCAGTGTACCGCACTGGTGCGAATTGGTTTCAATACCCATCGTTTGCGTGAATACCAGCGGATAACCCGCCGCCCGCATCATAGCTCGCGCCGCCTGTATCAGCTTGTTGTGCGCCGCGCGGTTGTTTGGCTTCCAATGCACTGCAATTCGCCCGTCACTCCGCAGCGTGACTTTGTTCTCCGGTGAGGGCAAATCCTCGCTCATCACCCACCAGTCCACGCTGCGTTTCGCCATCTCACCCAGCAGCGGGCGCGGCACACCCGGCTGCGCGGCTGAAAGCATCCCCGCTTGCAGCTTACCCAGCATCTGGATATTGCCCATCGGGTAGGGGAAGTCATCCCCTTTGAAATAATAATCATTCACGGCTGTCGTTTTCTGGAACACCGTTGGATTGCGCTTGAGGGGTTTAATGGCCGTCAGGGCGGTGTTGTTGTGCACCATATAATTGCGCCCCACCTGCCCGCTGGAATTCGCCAGCCCGTTGGGATGCTGGTCGTTGGCCGAACGCAGCAGCAGTGCCGCCGAGTTGACCGCGCCGCAGGCCACCACCACGCGCCCCGCGGTCACCGTCTCCACCGTGCCGTTGCGCTCAATCTCCACGCCGTTTACCAGACGTCCCGTGCTGTCGGTCAGCAGCCGCCGCACCAGCGTTTTCGTCCACAGTGTAATCTTCCCGCCCGCCAGCGCCGGTTTCACGCAGTTAATTTCGGCGTCGCTCTTGGCCTCCAGCTTGCACGGGAAGCCGTCGCAGGTCATACAGCGGATGCAGCGCCCGCCCTCCCGCAGGTCAACGCCCATTGGCAGTGAGAAGGGATGCAAACCCTGCGCCCGCAGATTACTCACGAGTTCTGCCACATACGGTTCGTGCGCCATCGCCGGATACGGATAATCACTACTGCGGCTCGGTTCGGTCAGGTCTTCGCCCGGTGTGCCGTGTACATTGTAAATGCGCTCGGCCTGCCCATAATACGGTTCAAGCTCTTTGTAGCTCACCGGCCACGCCAACGATGTACCGCCTTCGTGTTCCAGCGCCTCGAAATCGCGTTCGCGCAAGCGGGGTAGTGCCGCGCCGTACACCTTCGTATTGCCCCCCACGAAATAATGCACACCGGGTTGGAATTCGCCCCCGCCGTACACATCTATCCACTGTTCGCGCGGCTTGTAACGCTTCTCGTCAAACACGGCCTGTACATTCCAGTTCTGTTCTTCGCGCGGCAGATAATCCCCGCGTTCCAGCACCAGAATATTCAGACCACTTTCGCGCAGAGCATAAGCCAGCGTGCCGCCCCCCGCGCCCGTGCCGATGATAATGAGATCATATTGTTCAGCCATGATGGACTCTCAAAAAACACTATGCGTCATGAAAAATATCAAACTCGACGACAAGTTGCATGGTCATCGGTAATAGTTAAACAGAGTATAGTGAAGGAATGAACAAGTCACAAGAGGACTGGAAGCGCCACGCTAGCATGCAGAACGACGAAGAAATAAAAAGGAGCATAGCGCTATGCTCCTCCGGCGATCTACAAGATTGTATTAGAACGAGCCGTCTAGCTGCCCGGCCAAACCGTTTCGATATCATCCCACTGAATGGTCAGCGTTTCTTCAACTAATTCGCCCGAACCGGTGTTGAAATCCGAATAGCTCACTGCGCTGATCCACGCGCCCTTGACCACCCAGCGCCGCGTTTCATTGCCATCATCTACAGCGATGATCACCAGCGTGCGCGTGGGACGCACAATATCTGTTTTGGTGTTAACCGACTCGCGCAGCCATGTATTGAATGGGTTCTGCGGGTCGCGCCGCACCATCTTGACAATCTGGAAGGAATCTTTCGTCGCCTTCAGCGCGGAGGTGGATTTCACCTCCAGCTTAAAGGGAACAAGACCCACTACCCGAAAAATGCCGTCAATGGGCATGTCATCCATTTCGACCATAAATTCGTTAGCAGAAAGACTGTCAATGTGTTTCACCAATGACGCAGCCTCTGCGGGTATTTGTTTAGCCATGTGGAACTCCTTAAACTGTATTATGGTGAAATAAATACCAGTATAGCGCTGGCAGCCTAGATGCAACAAACCGCCCGGTGTGAGGGGGACACGTCCGGGCGGTTTGCAGAGGAAGGGCTTGCCAGTGGATCGGTGACGCCAATCTCCAATTCCTGACTTGCCCGCGTTCCCAGTCACAACTCGCACCACTTCGGAGGAATGAGCACAACCCAATTCACCGGGAACGCTTGCCTAATACCTTACTGCAAAACGCGTAAAGCCGGCGTTAGACCATCATTAACGCGGAATGAGAGGCCACGCGCGAAAATGGAACCCGATGTGCGACGGCGATTAACCGCTGAAATACTGGTGGTTGGCCAGCATTTTGATGAAGGGCAACAAAATTTCATAGGTAACTATGGATCGTTATCTTGTCCGAACCTTATTGCCGCCTCGTTTCCTCTACTCTGACTTGATAAAACTACAGGTCGCCGCTGCTTCGCTGTTTTTATCCCATGTACTCGCCAGAGAATAAATTTCCAGATGGGAGAATTTCACGTCGCCCTTGTCCGCAAAGAGTGCCAGTCCGTCATCGGCTGGATTGACGAACGTCCGGCTGGTGAGTGAGACTAACCCATCTGGTGTGAATACCTCCACCGACGATTCGTCTACAAAAATACGAAGGTGCAGTTGATTATTGTCAGGCGGGATGGGCGCGCCAAACGCCGGTGTGAAATTGGCAATAAACCCTGTCGCAGTCTTATCCGAACGGCTGACGAACAACTTGGATTGGGGTGTGTTGTAAACCAAGCGTGTTGCGTTTTCGCCGCCAGCGTGCAGGGCTATGCCAAAGCGCTCAGCAGTGCTAAGTTCGATGTCTGCAATAATTTCAAGCGTCCGTCCCTTCACCCCGTCCAGTTCAACCTGTCCGTCCACCTTCAAGTCATCCCATACGCCGATCGGCTCGCGCAGTTCGGTTATCGCGGCAACCGGTTGTTGAGCCAAGCGGATACCGTCCTCGGTTTGCACCAGATGAAATTCGCGGGGCAGCGTCATGGCCCCACGCCAGCGTTCGGTAGGCGTATTGCCTGCATACAGCCAATTGTCCATCCAGCCAATGTAGATACGCTTTCCATCTGGCGAGTCGCTCCACGTCGTTCCGGCATAATTGTCTGGCCCGTAATCCAACCACAATGCGGGCTGCGTTTTGTCATAGGTAAAAGTAGTGCCGTCAAAATCGCCAATGAGGTAGCGAACGCCCCCGCCCCCGGCTGGAGCCATTGAAGTTTCACTGCCCAGAAGTACCCATTTTGTCTGGCCCTCAAGCTCAAGTGGGAACAAATCTGGCACTTCCCAAATGCCGCCCGCCAACCCGCCGGTCAGGCTGCTGCTCATTTCCCAATTCAGCAGATTTGGGGAAGTAAAGATTTGTATTTCGCGTCCGGCTGCGATCACCATCACCCAGTGTTGGCTGGCCTCATGCCAAATCACCTTGGGATCGCGAAAATCTTTCGCCAGAGCCGGTATGACTGGATTACCGGCGTATTTCGTCCATGTACGTCCTTTGTCGCTGCTGTAAGCAATCCCCTGTGATTGATCTTGATAAGAGAAGATAGCCACCAGTCCGCCACCCGGCACTAACCCGCTGGTGTTGTTTGCGTCCACTACGGCGCTGCCCGACCAGATTGGCCCGATGTCATCCGGGTAGAGCGCGATTGGCAGCGTTTCCCAGTGGACAAGGTCAGGGCTAACAGCGTGCCCCCAGTGCATGGGCCCCCATACAATATCATCGGGGTTGTACTGGTAAAACAGATGATATTCACCTTCGTAATACACCATACCGTTGGGATCGTTCGTCCAGCCACAGGGCGGACTGTAATGAAACTGGGGACGAAAAGGTTCTTGGTACATGTCAGTGAGCTGCTCCTGTGTCTGTGCCACACTTGCACCGGCAAACAATAGAACGATCAAAGCCAAACCCAAATGGCGCATATTTGTCATGGTTCGATACCCCATATTGATTGTAGTTCCCATGCGGTCATGTGTTGAACGATAACGTGTCCACTTTCCGAAAATAGTTCGATTCCTGTAGAGTGCGGTTCCGGGAAATAGGCCGCCGTCATGGCAACCGAACTATCATTGGCAAATACCTCTAGCGACGACTGGTCAATGTAAACATGCAGGCGAATAGTGCCGTCGCCCAGCAGGTCAAGCGGTGCTGTCACATATTTCGGGAAGTCCGGGCTGAAGTCGCCATTCTCTGGTTTGGTTCGGTCAATAAATAAACTGGAAGTCTGTTCGTCATAACCCACTGAAATGCCGAGATCACCATTTGTTGCCAATCGCAGTCCAAAACGCGCAGCAGGATCAACAATCTTGAAGGTGACATCAATTTCATAAGTGTTACGGGGTGGTTGAAATTCGGTCAACGCGCGT
The DNA here is from genome assembly GCA_041390885.1 of Anaerolineae bacterium. Lineage (GTDB taxonomy): Bacteria > Chloroflexota > Anaerolineae > Aggregatilineales > Phototrophicaceae > CFX2. The sequence continues at coordinate 468,560 of JAWKPB010000020.1, forward strand.
ACACCTTCCAGATCAAATTCCTTAAGCTGTGCCTCATTCTCCCGCAGATTGTTAAACTCAGTAATGGGCTGCTGAATGATCTTCGCGCCGTCTATGGTTGACACAAGTGTAAGTTCTCGCGGCATGGCTAATGCCCCTTTACCCCACGGCGTGCGAACTTTATTGGCGTATTCCCAGTTGCCCATCCACGCCATCATTACTGTACGCTTGTCCACCCCGTCATAATCACGGTAGGTGCGTGCTGCGTAATAATCGGGCCCATAATCCAGCCAATTGGCATTTTGCTCGCTCACTACGCTGGTTTCGTCCGGTGTGAATTTTGTCCCATCAAATGTGCCTACAAAGTATTGCACCCGGTTGGGCCCCATCCCGCAGAACAGCACCCATTTGGTTTGGGTTGCATCCCCATCCAGCGGCATCTCCACCAGATCGGGTACTTCCCACACCTGCGACTGCGCTCCCATTGGCCCGAAGTCGCTGAGGTGTTCCCAATTCTTCAAATCGGGTGAGGCATAAAAACTAACCTTCCGTTCATCGCTCAATGTGAGAACCATAATCCAGCGTTGGGTCGGTTCATGAAAGAATACCGTTGGGTCACGGAATACGCGCTTGTTAATATCCAATATAGGATTTTGGTCGTAATAATTGAAGGTCGTGTAATCCTGACTGATGGACAGACCCTGTGTTTCTGTGTTAACGTACTGGTTATGCATGGTGTAAATGGCAATCATCGGCGGTTTGTCACCCTGACCAAAACCGCTAGTATTGTCTTTATCCACCACTACTGAACCAGAGAAATAAAGAAATGTGCCAATGTCGCCCGTCATGGGGTAAGGCTGTTCTGTCCAGTGAACGAGGTCTTCGGAGACCGCATGTCCCCACCAGAAGACATGATACAACCCGTCATAACGAATCATGCCGTTCGGGTCACCCAGCCAACCATCGGCCGCTGAAAAGTGGAACTGAGGGCGGAACTTCAGATCATATTTCCATGCATTTTGTGGCTTGGTTTGAGCCGCTGTGCCAACCGCCCAAAATGAGGACAAAACAGTGAGCAGGCAGAACGCAATAACTTTCGCGCCGCTAGACATCATACCCTTTCCTAGCTATGTCTGTGTTAAGTTGTGTTTCCACACACCAGCAGCGCAGGATGTCAGCTTAAATGCATAATCGTACCGTCGGCGAAACCCACCACATTGGGTTCAGAAGCTGCATTCGAGGCTGCCATCGCCATCGCTAATTTATCAGTTGGTAAAGTGTGCTGCAGTGACCATGATTGGGCGTTGTTGGTAGAACGCAGCAGTTGATCTTCAGCAAGCAACCACACCGATTCTGGCTTTGAAGCCGTGATATGAATAGCATTGACCGCGCCATCAAAATCCGTGTTAGTAGCCCGCTGCCAACTCAACCCACTATCATCCGAGATAAACAGCCCGCTGATTTCAGAGCCAGCATACATTCGGCCATCAACAGCAAAATTTGGGGATACAGCCAAACTCAATACCGGCGCAGAGTCGATTGGGAAAGCGAGTTCGCGCCACCCACGCCCACCGTTATGGCTGCGGAAAATACCACTTTCAGTGCCAGCGAACAGCAGGTTATCTTGTGCAAAGTTGGGGGAAATCAACAGCGCAAAGATGTGCAGGTCAAGCAGTCCGAAATTCCAGGCCGTCCACGTTTCGCCACCATCCGTCGAGATAAATACACCATCCTCGGCAGTGCCTGCTGCAATGAAACGGTCATGTTCAAGATTGGGCGAAACAGCCAACGCCACCACATGCGGGGGCGGCGAGGCCAGCGGTGAAATTTGCCAATGCTGACCATTATCATGTGAACGCAGAACTGCGCCGTTGACCCCGGCAAATACAGTACTCCCCGCCACGGCAACCGCTGTCGCGCCAATTGGCCGTTCTAGGGTCGCAAATGTGTTAGTCCACTTATGCCCACCGTCTTCAGAACGGTGCAATCCGGACAAACGTGCGGCATAGAGGTACGGTGTGGATTGTGCCAGTGCGTATACAGCGTCTTGCTGCACAGTCTCGTCAGCGATTATGGTCATGTCGGATTTCTTATGATTTCTGGAGCGGATAAATGCACGAATGAATCAATTGTCAGTGCCAGCCCAGCAGTACGAATCGCGTTCCGCACCGTGTTTTTCAGGACGAGCAAGCTGTCGAAAATACCAGCATCGCACATATCGACGACCTGCCCGCCGACCACATCAAACCCGGGTACTTTATGTTTGCCATTGAATTGGGCAATCACTTCGCCGGGATCGTAACCTGCGTTCCGATATATAGTGCGGGCTGGAGCCGCTAATGCTTCGAGCAGACAGCCATAGGCTGCTCGTTCGTCGGGGTCTTTTGCACTGCGGTGCACTTTATTCACCGCGTCACGGCAGCGCAGCAGCGCAATACCACCACCCGGAACCACACCTTCCTCAACTGCTGCGCGCATGACCAAGGCTGCACGCTGGGCTAGACTTTTGCGGCTGTTAATTTCTGGCTCGGTAAAGCCACCGACCCACAACGTCACCGAGCCGCCCATCAGGCTGCCAATGCGTTCCAGCAGTTTCTTGCGGTCTTCCACATCCTGAGCCAGCTTGTAGTTCTTCCTGAGTATGTTGACATGCTGCCGCAGCTTGGCCGGATTGCCACCCGCACCCACCATGCCGAACAACCGCGCGTCTCCCCACACCCGCCGCGCTTGACCAAAATGTTCGGCTTTGATGTTTTCCAGTGAATCACCCGTGATTTTGAGGAACGGCCTCGCACCCGTTAGCACACTCAGGTCATCCAGAGCTGCCATGCGATCTTCCGGATTCAAACCGGGCAGTTTAACCGCCATGATTTTGAATTTGTCCATCTTGTTGTGCGTGACCAGCAGCGAAATTGCCGTTTCCGAAAGACTGCGGGCGATGATGACCAGTGCTTCAACATTGGCGCTGTTGGCCGTTTGCAGAACGGGAAAGAGCTCTTTGTGATCGCTAATTTCAAAATCGCACAGGAAGATGGCTGCGTTCTCTAAGCGTGCCTTTGCCACCGAGTCTTCCGGTAGCATAACCCGTGAAAACATGCCGGAATGGAAATAGTTGCCTTCAACATACTCCTGCCGCAGAACCCGTCCATAGTCTTCCCGAATGTCGAGCCGCCCATACTCGCCGATCAGATCGAACGCCTCTCCAAGCAGGTGTGCCATGTCTTCTTCGTGGCACAGCGAACGCGCCATATTTGTGAGTGCAATCTGACCGTCGAGTTGAACGCTCATCGTTTCGAGCGTCTCCACGATGAGCGGAATTGCGCTTTCTAGGTGGCGGCGCATTTGCATGGCGTTTCCGCCCGCCGTAATGTAACGCACTCCAGCGTTAAAGATGGCTTCGAACAATACCGCTAATGTCGCTGTACCGTCACCCACATGCTCATAGTGGCGGGTGAGCATGGCCCGTACCATCATCGCTCCGATATCTTCATCGCGGTCAGCCAACTCAATGATTCGCCGTGCAATCAAACCGCCATCATCCAGATACTCCGGCAGTGTTTCTGCGTCGTTCAAGGGATCTATCGCTACGCCGCATGCCAGCGGGCCGAGCGTTGGGCGGATAGCGCCGACGATTTTCCGGATGCCCCGCTGCATAGCACGATGAACGTGCGGCTGGAAAACGACACCCGGTTTCTGTTTAGCCTTCATTTACGTTGGTTTCCTAACCCTTCAAGCCGCCTGCCATCAAGCCTTCGACCAGGTAACGCTGTCCTAGAATATAGATGATAATAACCGGTATAGTTGACAGTACGATACCTGCCAGCACGACCGAGATACTCCCCGTCGCCATATACCCTTGAAGATCGACGATACCCAACGTAATCGGGAAGCGTTCTTTGGTGTTCATGAAAATGAGGGGCGAAAAGTAATCGTTCCATTTGGCATTAAAAGTCAGCACCGCCAGAATAGCCATACCCGGTGAAGCCAGAGGCAGGTATATCCGCGTGAAGATTTGCCACTGGTTTGCACCTTCTACCAGCGCCGCTTCTTCATAATCATCCGGTATACCCTTGAAGTACTGCCGCAGCAGAAACGTACCGAAGGCAGTTGCCAGCGCCGGGATTATTAACGCCCACTGCGTATCGTTCAAGTGTAGCCCGCGCGAAATCAGAATGAACACGGGAATAATTGTAGCCTGTCCCGGTATCATCAGTGTTGCCAACACCAAGGTGAACAAGACATTCCGTCCGGGAAAGCGCAAACGCGCAAAGGCATAGCCAGCCAGCGACGCTGTAACCAATTGTCCCACGACGACCGACAGCGTAATGATGAAACTATTGCCAATCTGATTCCAGAATGGAATTTCGTCAAATACGCGCGAGTAGTTGCTGAAGTCCATATCCGTTGGTATCCACTTGGGAGGCACGGTGAAGGACTGCACGGAATTACGCAGCGATGTTGAAACAACCCACACAAACGGCATCAAGGTGATAATCGCCATAACGGTCAAAAAGACCAGCGAAATCCATTTGGTCCACTTGATTCCCTTCCATCCTCTGGGGCGTTGAACATCAGCGTTCACTTTATAGGCTGTGTTTTGTACTGCAGTTGCCATCGTCCACTCCTATCCGTAAAAGACCCAGCGGCGGCTGAGATAAAATTGGATTCCCGTTACGATCATGATGACTGCAAACAACACCAGTGCGATTGCCGATCCATAACCAAAATCCAGATTGCCGAATCCTGATTCATACATCATCATCACGACGGTTCGGCTGGCATCTCCCGGCCCACCGCGTGTCATGATGAACGGTTCATCGAAGAATTGCAGCATCTTGATAATGTCGGTGACCGCCGCGAAGAGTATGGTTGGGCTTAGTAACGGCAGGGTAATGCGTAGTAGTTTTTGCCAACCCTGAGCACCATCAACCTCTGCCGCTTCCAAGATTTCGCCCGGCATGGTGCTCAGGCCGCCCAGATAAATGATGAATGTGAAACCTAAATTGCGCCAGACAGTCGTCAAAGAAATGGTAAACAAAACGGTATCACTTGAGGTGAGCCAGGGGATTTTGGGTATGCCCAATAAGCCTAAGTAATAATTGATGACCCCGAAATCTTTATTGAATAAATAACCTAAAGTGATCGCAACTGCAGCACCAGACAACAACACAGGCAGAAAATAGGCTGTGCGGAAAAAAGTTGAGAGCGCTCTGTTCGCCAGACGATATACCGACAAAGCGAGCGCAAGAGCCAGCCCCTCAAGCATGATGACCGTCATGGCAACCAGAATAAAAGTTGTTTTGAAACTTAGGAACACGCGGGCATCGCCAGCTAAACGCTGAAAGTTGGCCAGACCGACAAATTCCGGTGGACGGAAAACATTCCATTTGTAGAAGCTAAGCCCAAATGAGCCTATCATGGGTCCTATAACAAATACAAACAGACCAATTACTGTGGGGGCAATAAATAAGTAACCCAGCAACATGCGTTGCCGTTTGACGCCACTTATTGTGTCTGCGGCCAACAAGCGCCCGATGAAATTCCTGCGGTGTTCTGGGGGATAATGGATGGCACTACTGCTCACGCCGTCTCCTTTTCCACTAATTTAGGCGAGGAGCTAAATGTAGCTCCCCGCCCATGTTTTGACCACAACGAATCATTTAACCTATGCGTTGCGTGCGTAAAGATCCTCAAGATCCTTCTGCATGGCATCCAACGCTGCCTGAGCGGACATTTCGCCGCTGGTAGCTGAACTGGTGTACCGTGTATAGATATTGGTTTCTTCAATGGAGAAGACAGGTGCCGGGATAGGGCCGGTATCCGGGCGCTTGTCAACCGTGTCATAGAAGACATGCCAGTTGGCCGGGCCAGACTTCGAGTAGCGTTTCTCGTCATTCATTGAACGGCGTACCGGGGTCGTACCGGTCAGTTCACCGAAGAAGCCAATCATTTCCATGACTTCTTTCTTGGAACTAAATTTCACGAATTCCCATGCCTGATCTTCATTTTCTGCGCCGTTCAAAATCCAGGCCGCACCAACACCCAACTGATGGCGCTGCGATACCCACTTCGGCCAGAACTGAACGTCAAAGTCACCAACATTCATGCCGGCATTAATCAAGCCGCCCGACCAGAAACCACCAGCAGGGGTCATACCCAGCTTGCCGCTGGTGAAGAAGCCCTGTAGGAGGTCTCCACCACCGATTGTGGCTTCGGGAGCATAACCATCTTTAGTCAGTGACAGAACGAATTCCAGTGTCTCAACCATCTTCGGGTTATTGGCCTGTGGTGCGGGCCAGCGATAACCGCCGCCGCGTCCTTCAGCATTCGGGTCACCCGCATAGAAGTTTTCCCACAGCCATTCGCCGCCGGGAGCCTTCTCTTCACTCAGGAAGTTGGTGTCGTTGACGAAGAACCACGGTGTCCAGCTGCCCCAGAGGCGGTTGGTCCAGCCGTAACCGAATGAGTCTTTGCCTTCGCCAATGCCGGTCATGGCCTTGGCGTATTCAACGAAGTCATCCTTGGTCCATTCTTCACCGGGTACTTCCAATCCCGCTTCTTTTAGCAGTGCAGTATTAAAGTACATGTTGGCGGCGTTGAAGTCACGCGGAAGCTGATACAGACTGCCTTCATAAAGGTCGGTCTCTACCAGAACGGGGCTAACATCGGCGAAGTATTCTGCCAGCTCATCCTTGTTATCCATCACGCGCTGGTCGAGTGCTAGGGCTAGACCTTCACCCGCGTAAAGCTGGGTAGCTTCTGTTGCCGCATAACCGATATTAACCGGCTGCCCAGCTGCTAACTGTGCTAGAATCTTGCTGGCAACTTCAGCATGGTCTACACCAGTTACGTTAACAAATTCGATGTTAACATTCGGGAACTGTTGCTTAAAGGCTTCAACGACTTTGGCATACTGTTCTTCGTTTTCTTGGAAGCGCAGTGTGACGGTATCCTGTCCCGGCGGGGCAGCAAATATCCGAATAGTCGGCACGAGCCCTGCCCCGACTGCTGCTGCACTGGCGGCTGCCAGCTTCAGCATATCGCGGCGACTTAACTTCTGTGTCATAACGACCTCCATAAAAGAATACAACTACTTGCAAACATATTCCGACGGGTTGAGCTTCCAGTAAGTGATGTATTTGCCTCACCACCTCCAGTACCGTTAAACTGGCCTTATTGCCAGATTGACGACATTTCCCATATATCAAGCGATTGAACCGAACTCTGGCTTCCCAGCAGTCGTATGTAGTTATGATCTGCTGAAAGGGGATAGACGCGGCTGGTCAAGCTGGTACGTTTGTTGGCAATGATCTCGACCACTGAACCATCAAGGAGAATACGGAGTTTCAACGATTCTCCGGACACCAGTTTGTGCGGTATATCACGCGAGTTAGTCAAAAGCATGTCACCCACGCTGGAAGATACTTTATTGACTGACAACCGTTCGCTGGCAGCATCGTAAAGAATATCGAGCCGCTCCTTGCCATCGGCTGAACAGGCCACTGCTAACCCACACTGTCCTCCCGCCTGTGGCACGAACTCAGCCACTATGTCCAACGACAGACCGCGCACATTGAGGACAGCATCCGACTCCACATCCTGTGCGCCAAAGTGATGATGCTTGCCACGAATGGTTTCTATCTCAGGTACGGGCTCCATGTTCAGCCGCCCCTGCTCATCAAGCGACATAATGCGTGGTATGGATTGCACCCCTGACCAACCGGCTCGTTCTAATTCTCTCTCCGCCCGTGATTCGCGCAGCCAGCCGTACAATATACGGCGTCCCTTTTCATCTACAAACGAAAGCGGCGCATAAAGGGTGTCGTAATCGAGCACACCTTCGTATTGGGGTGTAAAGCGATAATTTTCATATGAACCGACAAAGTAAAGCACAGAGCCTGTAGCATTCCCCAAATGCGACGAAATAATCAGCACCCATTGGTCGCCAACTTTGAAGAAATTGGGACATTCCCAGACAACGCCATTCGTTTTTATGTCGCCAATCAACAGCGGGTTAAGATATTCCCAATCAAGCAAGTTTTGCGACCGGTATAAAAATATTGCGCCACCTACATCCTGAATCTTGGAACCAAGCACCAAATACCAGGCATCAGACTCTTTCCACACAAAAGGATCGCGAAAGTCGCGGGTCTGCCCGGACTCGGCTGGAACCTCGCTGATGACCGGGTTGCCGGGATGTTTAGTCCATGTGAGCAGATCGGGACTACCAAAGGCGATTGATTGCGTCTGAATTGAATTGTGCTCGCCGCGGGTTGAGGTATAAAAGATGATCGGCTGACCGTTATTGTTCACCATGCATCCTGAATAGATACCGGCTTCGTCATAGGTACCGGGGGTAGGGGCGATGGCGATGGGCACATCAGTCCAATGAATGAGATCCGGGCTGGTGGCATGTCCCCAGTGCATATCCCCCCACAGCGCACCATTGGGGTTGTGCTGGTAAAAGAGATGATAAAGACCGTTCCATTGGATCACACCATTGGGGTCATTCATCCAGTTTGAAGGCGGAAGGTAATGATAGTGGGGGCGATGAAAATCCGAACTGAGGCGCTGTCGGGTGGTAATTGCTGATTCTGATGTCATAATAGCCTGTAAATCTGAATATCAATAATAAATCGGGCGAAGCTCGGTGAGTTTTATAAGTTGTGATCGATCCCACATAACAACTTTATGAGGACAAACTCTTGACAAACATTGTATGTGATCGATCCCACAAATAGAACTATAACACCACTCTTTTTATCCTGCAACTGTATTCTCAGATCGTTCATTTTGTGGTTAAATAGAAGGCTACTACTCACATTTTAACTATGGCAGTGCTTTGTGAAAGCCCACATGAATACCCTGTCCCGCAGGCATAATATCGAAGACATTGCAGAAATGGCTGGCGTGAGCCGTGGCACTGTGTCGCGCGTCCTCAACAACCATCCGGCGGTCAGCGATGAAACGCGCACAAAAGTGCTGGACGTCATTGAAAAGCTGAATTACCGCCCGAACTTCAGTGCGCGCCACATGCGTACCGACAGTTCGAATCTGGTAGGCTTCGGGCTAATCACTGACGAAGTGATCACCACGCCGTATGCGGTTGACATGATTCGCGGGGCGCAGGAAGCCTTGTGGGCGCGGGGTAAAGTGATGCTGGTCGTGAATGCCGGGTATGATACGCAAATGACCGAGGCTTCTCTGGAAGCGCTGCTTGAACGGCGGGTAGAAGGTATCATCTACGCTGCCATGTATCATCGCCCTGTCGAGCTGCCAGCGCCTGCCACGCAAGTGCCAATCGTATTGACAAATTGTTTTGCCGTTGACCGTTCACTCACGTCAGTTGTGCCCGACGAGGTCTCCGGGGGTTATGCGGCCACAAAACACATCTTGTCTAGGGGGCACCGCCGCATAGGTTTTATCAACCTTGGCGCAACGCCACGTAATGTGCCGCCTCCGCTGCCTGCTTCTAACGGTCGCTTGGAAGGATACAAACGGGCACTGGCTGAATATGATGTTCCCTTCGACCCCACCTTAGTGCATTACACCAACCAGACGCCCGAAAACAATTACCAATTAACCCTCGACCTAATGAAGCTGCCTCAACCACCCACCGCCATTTTCTGTGGCAATGATCGCACAGCGTTGGGGTGTTATGGCGCATTAGCTGATCTGGGGCTGCGAATACCAGATGATGTGGCTGTAGTAGGTTTCGACAACTTCAAAGATATTGCTGATGGTCTCTGGCCGCCGCTCACCACGGTACAGTTGCCACATTATGAAATGGGCAAATGGGCGGTAGAATTCCTTTTGTCAGGCAGCGTTTTGGAGAATGAGCCTTTTCAAAAGTTGATTGATTGCCCGCTCGTTGAACGCGAATCGGTCTAACGATACCCTGAGTTCGATACCATTGGAACACAGGAAAAGAGTGAGCTAGGGTTTTCCATATTCGTTTCCAAGATATTTATTCTAAAAACATGGAAAAAGTACAGGAGTGTTTCACATCCGCGCCTGATTGAAAATAGGATAACCAGCAACTTGCCGCCCCCAAACCATTTTCCAACCCGCCACCAACCGTCTTAACAATTATTTTCCCTCAAAATAGTTAGTGAATTGCCCTCAAAAAAGAGACCAAATGGTCACCCTAAAACCGAAATTTTGTGCTACGATAGTCCTGATCGTTTAGCTATCACCGATTGGCTTTGACCACCCACCATGAACCACCAACCATCACCCCTCTCTGCGCTTTCTTGGCGTCCTCTGCGTCTGTGCGAAGCCTCCCCGTGGGATGGCGGTTCAATTGCATTTGCCTTCGCGTTTTCTGATGACTGGTGTCTGGCAACTGGCGACTACTTCCAGCCTTTCCTCAACACTCAGTTCTCAGAACTATCTTCCGACGACGACGCGGCAACCATGAGCGAGCCAACCGCTGCACAACCGACATTGCAGCGCCTCGCTCCCTCACTCCCGCCCGCCAATTGTGTCAATTCAGCGGCTGCTCGGTGGTTTCCCGCTTGTCAGTTCAGCGGCAATTTGTCACCAGTGCCAACCCCATAGTCCAGCATTGACACCTGTATAGTTGCCAGCCACAATCGTTGCAAAGACGCTCTTTTTTAGACGTTCCGATGGAAATTAATGTGTTAGTCATATTCTGCTCCGATCCGCTCGATCCACGCCAACCCGACCCCATGTTTAGTGCTGAAGTACAGGCTGTGCAAGAATTAGGATTGGATTTTGCTCTAATCAGCTTTGAGGAACTGATCGCTGGCAATCTTGCTCGGGCAGTACGCACTGTACCTCAGACTGCTGCTGTGGGTATTTATCGTGGTTGGATGCTTAGGCCGCATTCCTATGAACAATTTTATGAGGCGCTCGTTGCTCGCGGCATCCACTTGGTCAATGAACCCGCAGCCTACAAACACACCCATTACTTACCGGAATCGTATCATCTCATCGAGTCATTAACCCCAAAGTCCATCTGGCAATCTATTGATCCTAATGTCGAATTAACTGACGTATTGCAGGCTCTAAAAACATTCGGCAATAAACCGGTTATCGTGAAAGATTTTGTGAAATCACAAAAACATCATTGGAACGAAGCCTGTTTCATCCCTGATGCCTCCAATATCGCGGTTGCTAAACAAATAGTGAAGCGCTTTATCGAGTTGCAGGGTGATGACTTGAATGAAGGGCTGGTGTTTCGCGAGTATATTGAGTTCGAATCACTGATCAACCATGACAAAAGCGGCATGCCGCTTTCAAAGGAGTTTAGGATATTCTACCTCGACGGTGAGCCAGTCTTTTACGTAGAATACTGGGAACAGGGAGACTATAAAAGTCTCACGCCCCCATTGGGCGAGTTTGGCGACATAGCCAAATCGATCCACAGCCGTTTTTTCACAATGGATGTTGCAAAAACAGTTGCCGGTCAGTGGATGATTGTAGAACTAGGTGATGCTCAGGTTGCTGGACTGCCCGAAAAGGCGGACGCTGTCGAATTTTATCGGGCGTTATCAAACCGTCTGAAGACAAATGGCTATTAGCCCTTTCCCCAAAACCCTTATCATCATCCCTGCGCTCAATGAAGAAGAGAGCATTGCCCGCGTAGTAGCGCGGGTGCGCCAGCAGGTTCCCCATGCTGATGTACTGGTCGTCAACGACGGCTCAGCCGATGAAACGGGCGCACGAGCCGAAGCGGCTGGCGCCTTCGTCCTGCACATGCCCTATAACGTCGGCATCGGCGCCAGCGTACAGGCCGGTTTCCAGTTCGCGTGGATGCAGGGCTATGAAGTTGTCGTCCGCAACGACGGTGACGGTCAGCACGACTCGCGTGAAATCGGGCGCATGTTAGCGGCCCTCGGCGTGGGCGAAGCCGATTTTATCATCGGTTCGCGCTACATCGAAAAACGCGGCTACGTCGGCACACCCATGCGCCGCTTGGGCAGTCGCATCTTGGCCAGCCTGATCACATCCATCATCGGCCAGCCCATCACCGATCCCACCTCCGGTTTCATCGTCTGCAACCGCCGCGCCGTCCAGTTGTGTGCTCAAATTTACCCCCACGACTATCCCGAACCGGAGTCGCTGGTCCTACTCCATCGTGCCGGTTTGCGCCTGCGTGAAATGCCGGTCACCATGCTCCCGCGCGAAGGCGGCCAGTCCTCCATCACCGTGCTGCGTTCGGGTTACTACATGCTCAAAGTCATCCTCGCCATCCTCGTCGGGCTGCTCCGCGCTGCACCTGTCATTGATCTGTCGTAATCCCGTAACCGTCAACTGAATAGCATGGCAGTTCACCCCTATACTGGAACTATATCGCGCTTTGGAGCGTCTATCCGGTGGAGGAAAATCAACATGCGAAACTTACGACTCATTTTGTTCCTGCTCTTGCTGTTCCCTGCGCTGGTCGTTCACGCTCAGGACGCAACCTGCGACTTCGATATTGGCCCGATAACTTCTTTACTGGAGACGGCACAGGTCGAAGGGGCAAATGGTAATATCACCGAAGCACGCCGCCTGCTCCATGAAGCTGGGTTGATACTCGTTGAACTTAACGTGAACTGCAAAGACAAAGTTGATCTCTCAGCCGAAAAAACCATACAGCTCAGCCATGATGGGGTGAACGGTGAACTAACCTTTAACTATCCGGCAGGTTGGGTTACCGGTGAAGAACAGGCCGAAGACTTCCCCAACATCCTCATCGGTAGCGACCCCGCCGCGCTTGATAAACCGCTAAACGGTTCTAAACCACCTACCTTCAACAGCGGCGAAGCGCTCATCGCGTTGGGCGTGATGAATACCAGTATGTTCGGCATGCCCGAATTGGGTGATGCACCTAAGCCAGCCGACTTTATTCAACAGCTCCTCAAATCAGGTGCGGATGAGTTAGGTACACCCTCTGAAGTAACGACACGCACCTTGAATGATCACCCCGCAGCGTGGGTGACATTTACCAATAGTTCCGACTTTGGCCTGCTGCTGATGATCATGGATATGAAGCTCAAGCTGCCTGATGGCTCAGCCCAATATGTACTGCTCATGGGCATCACATCGGCCGATGAATATCCCGCCCTTCAGCCGACACTGGAAAGCATGGCCGAAACCATCCGTCTCAGGATGAAATGAGCGCTTGACGGACATCCCAAGTGATGTTGTAATGGGCCTCGCCCCGTAAATGGTGCGGGGTCTTTTATTGACGCCAACCATGAAAAATCTACGCCCATTTTATCTGCTCGTCATCACCCAGACTCTATCCCTCATCGGCAGCCGCATGACGAGCATCGCCGTTGGAATCCGTGTCACACTGGAAACCGGTCAAGCCGCCCCGCTGCTGCTGGTGGCCTTTTTCAATGAACTACCCCCCATGCTGTTGGGCAGCGCTGCGGGCGTGCTCATTGACCGCTGGCCGCGCAAATGGGTGATGGTGCTGGCTGACGCCGGACAAGCGGTGGGCAGTCTGCTGCTGTTAGCAAGTTTTCTCAGTGGCGCATTTCAATTGTGGCATCTCTACGCGGTTTCACTCATGCAGGGCGTCTTCGCTATGTTTCAGGCTCCCGCGCAGGATGCTGTAACGACGGTGCTGGTAAATGATGCCCAACGTGACCGCGCCAACGCCCTCAAACAGATGTCTTTCCCGCTGGCGGGGGTCATTGCTCCGGCTGTCACAGGTCTGCTCTACCCGCTCATTCAGATCAGCGGCATCATAGCCATTGACATGCTTACCTTTGTGATTGCGGTGGGCGTAGTGGCGCGTATGCGCATCCCGCAGCCGCCAGCCAGCACCGAAAACCAGCAGGCGGCGGGCGGATTCTGGCGAGAACTGCGCGGCGGGCTGGCCTATCTATGGGAACGGCGGGCGCTGTTGTGGTTGGTGTTGTACTTCACCATCATCAACTTCCTGCTTAACGGCCCGCTGGGGTTGAATATTCCTTACCTGTTGCGGATCACCGGCAGCGAAACCCAGACCGGGTTGATCTTAACGGCGGAAAGTTTGGGCGCGCTCGCAGGTGGGGCAGCCATCGTCATGCGCGGCGGCAGGCGGCGCATGCACATTATTCTGCCCTCCTTTCTGCTCACGGGCGCGATGTTCATCCTCTATGGCACGAGCCGCACGCCGCTGCTGCTGGCCGTCAGTCTGTTCTTGCTCTTGTTCACCCTGCCGCTGACATGGGGCTTATATACGTCGCTCCTGCAAGTCAAAACCCCCGCCGATATGCAGGGGCGCATGTTCAGTTTGACCGGACAGTTAGGCTTCGCCGCCTCCACTACCTCGTTCTTGCTCACCGGCCCGCTGGTGGATAACGTCATCGAACCGGCAACCAGCGCGCCGGGCTTGGGCATCGGTGCGCTGCTGGTGGGGGTCGGAGTGGTGATACTCATCTTGACGGCGATAATGTTCACGCTCAAAAGTGTGCGCGACATTGAAATGACGCTTCCGGATTATGGAGAGTAATTAGATCTTTGTCGCCCGCGGCGTGTCTACGATGGCATCGAATTGGGTGCTGTCAGCATAACTGGCAACCAGCAATTGCGATTACGAACGCTTACCGAGCGCGTATATTGCTGTGTTATGCTGCGGCTGTTGTATGCGTCTCAACTATTCTCTTGAACTTACGCAAATCGTTCATGACAAACTGTTTGAGCATCACTCGGTACATCAACGCTGCTAGGCCGGATGCCTCGACCTCAAATCTGGCATTGAGTCGCGTACCCCCTTCGCATGGCTCAAGTGTGAATCCGCCTTCTAGGTTTGAGCTTTTTATTCCGAAGCGCTGATCGGGTACGTATTCGGTCACTTCTACGACAGACTCGCGCGCATTGCGCTTGCTCTTAGTCACCTGCCGAATGGTTGAGCCAATTCCCAGTGATCCTGCTGAAATCTGCTCCATACTCGCCAAATCCCCGCCCCATTGCGGCCAGTTTTTGAGGTCAACCAAATGGGCAAAGACGCGGGAAGGTGGACGATTGATGGTGACTGAGACCCTGATTTCATTTCGCATTTTGGCTTCCTCGTTGTACCGCGTCAATTACCCACCGATTTATCGTGGATAAGCATAGCGGCCCTGGTATCCGCGCAAGCGTCCAACCAATCCCAGTATAACGAAAACCACGCGCTGCACCGCGATAGGCGGTTGTGCCAAATAGATTTCCTTGCGGAACTCGCGCATGATCAGCGCCAACATGACAAGGGGCGGTAAGCCTGTTTTTTTGTCCACCTTGCCATCTTGCGCCAGACCAAAAAATGTTTCGAAAAACTCTTCCATGCGTAACGCGGGGCGGACTTCTACCAGTACACGGGCCTCTTGATCGGCACTATTCCACCATGAGTGAGAAACACCGCGAGGGACCGTTACAATTTCCCCACTCCGAACATCCTTCTCAACACCGTTTTGGCGCAAGCGGATACTCCCTGACATAACCTCGAAGCGCTCTTCTTGCAGCGGATGAATGTGCTCCGCTGCTACAAATCCGTGCGGCTTTACGGTCAGTTCCGCCTGTAGAAGTTCTCCGCCGGTATCTTTGGCCGTTCGCCGAAAGATAATCTTCTCACCTGTAACCGGATGTTCAATAATATCTCCCACCTTAGCCATTGTCTTGCTCCTACTCATTTCAAGATTTGTTGACCGCAAAGTTTTTGGGTTACTGATCGACCATAAATCTGATGTATAGTATGTGGGAAAATATCTTACGCTGGCAACAGTTCGCAGAATTGTTGAGAGGAATTCATCATGACGTTCGGTAAATTAGGACGCCCCCCGGAAGATTCCCTTGCCCGGCAGCGCGAAATATATGTAGCCATCTCCCCTTTGATTCTTGAAACGGGTGTACGACGCCTCTCTATGCGCTTGGCTGCACGGACAGCCTGTTTGAGTGTTGGTGGCTTATATCATCACTTTGCCACCAAACAGGATCTTGTTCTTCACGGCATGCAGCCTGAGGCAATCGGGCGCTACTGCCAGGATTTCCATGACAAATGTGGTTATCTGATCACTGCCGATCCCAAAAGTTTTTTAGATGTATATCTTGAATTTTTATCAAATGCTATCGAGTTTATCCGGCCTGCCTTTTTTGCTGCTTTGGAACTTGGCATTGAAACCTTCGAAAAGATTCTAGAACCAAGCCTTACCGCGGTTAATCAAGAATTTGCGGCGGCATTCCGTGCAGTTTTTCCAAATGCAAGTGAAGACGACATCTTTCAGGCAGGGCGTGCCATTCACCGGTCCATTGTTTCAGCATTGTTCGACAAGAATATCACGCGGCAGGAGTTTCACCGCGAAGTTTGTGCGCTTATTAGCGGATACTTTGAGATGCCACAGAAGACCTTCAAACCAGCGCCACCTTCGCTTGTTTTGTCATGACGTATGCTTCCTAACGTTGCCACTATTCGTATTGGGCTTTGGCGCTGTTCGATGCCTGTCCTTCACACCATCAGCAGTGTGTTGACCGTGGCATCGAACGGTGATCTATCCCCGTAACCTGCATTCAGCAGCACTGGTAAACTATCCGGCTGGAAATATTCAACTGGCAACGGACAGCGGTCATGCCATCAAACAGCCTCAACCGTTCTTTATGGCTAATGGTCTCATCTGACAGCTATAATGTTCATGTCGAAAAAATTGTACGCGTAATCGATGTGACTCACAATTAAGCTGGAGACTGGTAACTGGTGACTGGCAACGCTCCGCGTGTCCTTATGATTTCCAAAGCTTGTATAGTCGGCATCTACCAGCGCAAACTGGAGGAGATTGCGCGCCTAGGTGTTGAACTGCTGGTGTTGGTTCCCCCTTCATGGAAGGACGAGCGCGGCGAAACCAAACTGGAGCGCGCGTTCACCAACGGCTACCAGCTTCAAGTCGTGCCAATTGCCCTCAACGGCAACTTCCACCTGCACTATTACCCCACACTGGGCGAGTGGATTTCCCAATTCCGACCCCACATCGTCCACATTGATGAAGAACCCTATAACCTTGCCGCTTGGCAGGCACTCTTTCAGGCACGGCGAGCGGGGGCGAAGTCACTCTTTTTTAGCTGGCAAAATATCGAACGTCGCTACCCACCTCCCTTCTCTTGGGGCGAGCGCTGGGTCATGCGCCATGTGGATTACGCGCTGGTTGGCACAGAAAGCGCCGCTCAGGTCTGGCGGGCAAAAGGCTATGCAGGACGCATGGCTGTCGTGCCGCAGTTCGGGGTGGATACAAATTTGTTTACTCCTTCAGCACTTGGTTCTCGGCAATCATCACCTTTCATCATCGGTTATGTAGGCCGCTTGGTGGAAGAAAAGGGTATTCACGTGCTGCTGCAAGCGGCGGCCCACCTAACGGGTGATTGGCGACTGCGGTTGGTGGGCAGCGGTCCGTACAAGGCCGAATTAAAGGCACTAGCAGAACGGCTGCATATCAGTGATCGCATTGACTGGATTGAGTGGATTGCCTCCACCGAAATGCCCGACCAGTATCACCAATTCGATGTATTAGTCATTCCCTCCCTGACCCGTCCCAATTGGAAAGAGCAGTTTGGGCGGGTCATTATCGAAGCGATGGCAAGTGGTGTGTCGGTCATCGGCTCGGACAGCGGTGCGATACCCGGCATCATCGGCGAAGCCGGAATAATCATTCCCGAAGGTGATGTGGAGACATTGTCCGCCGCGCTCGAAAATTTGCGTTGCAATCCTGATCTGCGCGTGCAGCTTTCACAGGCTGGGCGCGAACGGGTAGCAGCCCAATTCACCCACCAACAGGTAGCGGCCGACACTGTGCGGGTGTACGGCGAGATGGCGGCGGCGTCACAAAATTCTCATGTGATTTAACTATTAAATACGGATAAAAGGCCACCGTCTTGTTCCCCTCTCCAGTACGAAGCCTCCCAAAGGTGTGCAATGGGGAAGAGACCAGGTGGTGGGGATCTTAATCCGTCCTATTTTGTTAAAACATATAAGCAAGCTGAGGTGAGCATTTGCCGTCATGTGTGGTGTTCCAACCTCATCACCCAAACACCGGATGCACCTTCTATCAGGGTCATAGTTGAAGACTTTTAACGCGACTTCAAACATTGTGACCTTAGAAATCCGCACTCCCCAAAAGTTAGTATTTGGTCAACTTTCACCTTCTGTGTTATGCTAGGTGACGGGTGTATACAGGTTGTATACAGGAGGGGTTATCGAGATTGAAATTCGGTGTTTAAATTAGTTTCCCAGCACTTTGAAAACAATCGTTATGTTTCTTGTTAAGGAGTGAACCTGTATGTTGAAAAAGACCGGCTTACTTTTTGTTCTCGTCGCTATCCTTGTCGTGGCGCTCAGTGGTATTGGCATCGCTGCCGCTCAGGATGTAAGCGAACTTACTATTTGGTGGGCGCAGTGGGACCCAGCCAATTACCTACAGCAGATCGGCAATGACTACGAAGCTGCTACCGGCATCAAAGTTACTGTCGTCCAGACCCCGTGGGGTGACTTTTATACACGCGTCGGCACGGAATGGGCTGCTAAGGGCACATCCTATGATCTGATCGTTGGTGATAGCCAATGGGTCGGGCAGGGTGTGACGCAGGGGCATTACGTAGAATTGACCGATTTCATGAATGAAAATGACATCACCGGGTCTGTGACTCCTGCTACATTGCAATATTATGGCGAATATCCTTTCGGTTCGGGCAAGTATTATGCCTACCCGACGGAAGGTGATGCTAACGGCTTCGCCTACCGCAAAGACCTGTTCGAAAATCCCGACGAAATGGCAGCATTCGAGGCTAAGTATGGCTATGCTCTAGCCGTTCCCGAAACATGGGCACAACTGCGCGACATTGCTGAGTTCTTCACCCGCCCTGACAGCGGTCTGTATGGCGTGAATGTTTATACCCAGAAAGACTATGACGCCATCACAATGGGCTTTGAAAATGTCTTCTTCAGCTACGGCTGCAACTGGATGGATGAAACCAACAACGTCCTCGGTGTGGTCAATGCTGATGCCTGCGTACAGGCGCTTGACCTGTATAAGGAACTCTACAATTTTGCTCCTCCCGGCAACACTAACTCGTTCTTCCAAGAAATGAACGACTCGTTCACGAATGGGCAAGCAGCGATGATTATGAATTACTTCGCCTTCTTCCCCGCGCTGAACAGCGATGTCAACCCCTACAAGGACAGCACGGGTTACTTCGTGATGCCCAAGGGGCCAGATGGTCAGCAGTTTGCAGCGTTGGGTGGTCAAGGCATGAGCCTTAACTCTTACATTGACGACACCCGTAAGGCAGCGGCTCTTGACTTCCTGAAGTGGTTCGCACAGGAAGATGTTCAGAAGACATGGGCAGAATACGGGGGTTATACCTGCAATATCAACGTGTTGGGATCAGAAGAATTCTTGACCCAGACACCTTACAACGCAGCATTTGCCCAGACCATGACTTTCGTCAAGGATTTCTGGAACATTCCGGAGTTCGGTCAGTTGTTGGCTCCCACCCAGAGCGCGCTCAGTGGCTTCGTGGTAGCAGGCCAAGGTACAGCGCAGGAAGCGTTAGACACACTGGCAGAAGAACAAGATGCGATCTTGGTCGAAACCGGGGTCATTCAGTAACTCTTATAAACAAAAATGTTGAAGAAGGGGTGGTGTAACACCACCCCTCTCTTAGTGACACCTGAGGTGTAGTGTGTCCCAAGCAAACCCACCGATGCAGCAAGCGGCATCATCGAACGCGCGTCGTGGTCAGCGGCAGATGAGTGACCGCCGGATCATGTTGTGGTTCATTTTGCCGACGATCATCTTGCTGATCCTGATGAATATATTCCCGCTGATATACAGCCTTTATTTGAGTTTTACAAATTATTCCGTTATTGCCGATAAAGCTCCGGAGTGGATTGGCGTCCAGAATTATCAGGCCATTTTGTCTGACTCTAAATTCTGGTTGTCATTCGCCACTACCGGGCGCTATGCCTTGCTGACCGTGATTTTGCAAACGGTCATCGGCTTTGGGCTGGCGCTGCTGCTGCGAAATAAATTCAAAGGTAGCGGTCTTGTCACCACCTTGATACTCATCCCGATGATGCTATCACCGATTGTGGTAGCAACCTTTTGGAAGATGATTTACAACCCATCCTATGGCATCTTTAATGTGCTGTTGGGCTATACCAATATCAGCACTGCTCCAGAGTGGTTGGGTGAACCCGATCGGGTACTGTGGGCGATCATCATTGTAGATGTGTGGATGTGGAGTCCGTTCGTGATGCTGCTGTGTCTGGCAGGGTTGAGCGCTATTCCGGAGTACCTGTATGAAGCAGCGGCTATTGACCGCGCGAGTTCGTGGTTTCAATTTCGGCGTATCACCCTGCCGCAGGTGATGCCACTCTTATTGATAGCCGTTCTCTTTAGAACCATAGAAGCCTTCAAGCAGTTTGATTTGGTATACGGGCTGACGGGCGGCGGCCCCGGTGATTTAACGGAAACGGTTAGTATTCGTCTGTATCGGTTGGCCTTCAGCGGGCAATATGATACGGGTACATCCAGCGCATTGGCTTACATTATTTTGGTGGTGATTATCGCCATCAGCAATTTGTATATTCGTTCATTGAACAAAGCGCGAGGTGGGTGATGGCAGCTCAATCCAGTTCATCATTCACACCTGTTAATTACTCGACACGGGTGGATAAGGTCGGCACACGGCCAATGGTCGCCAACCTGATGCGGGCAATTATTGCGGTTATGCTAGTGTGTCTGACCCTCATTCCGGTGGTTTGGATGGGAATGACGGCCTTCAAACCGTTGAAGGATGCCATTACAGTTCCACCTAAAGTATTTTTCACTCCCTCGCTTGAGGGTTTTGTAAATCTGCTGACCCAGCGGCGGCAGCTCAATGGTGCTGAGCTGGATCAATTCCGGCAGCGAACTGATCTTAATTGGGCTGACCAAATAGCACTCCAACAACAGCAGCAAATAATTGGTCAGAGCCAATTTGTGAGTCAGCTCATCAATTCACTCATCATAGCGGTTACATCAACGGTGCTTTCGGTGCTATTTGCGGTGCTGGCGGCCTATGCTTTCAGCCGCTTCCACATACCCGGCAAAGATGATTTGTTGTTCTTCATCCTCAGCCAACGTATGCTGCCAGCGGTGGTAGTCACTGTGCCAATCTTCCTTATGTACCGGCAGGTGGGGCTGTATGACACGCATCTCGGCATGATTTTGCTCTATACCAGCTTCAACTTGTCATTCGCAGTGTGGCTGCTTAAAGGGTTTATTGACGAGATACCCACGGAGTACGAAGAAGCGGCATTAGTAGATGGGTATACCCGCCTACAAGCCTTCCGCAAGATAGTGCTGCCCCAAGCGATGACGGGCATAGCCGCCACGACGGTATTCTCGTTCATTTTTTCGTGGAACGAATTTGCCTTTGCACTGATGCTGACGCAGGATAAAGCGCGAACTGCCCCACCACAGATTCCGTTGATTCTGGGTTCGGGAGGCGTTGAGTGGTCAACGATTGCGGCCGGTTCGATGGCCTTCTTAATTCCGGTGGTCATTGTCACCTTTGCCCAGTGGCGACATTTGCTGCGCGGTGTGACCTTCGGCGCTATTCGTAAGGGATGAGTTTACGCAGATAAATCGCGCGCATAAGACAGGTCAGGATTTCATTGAAAAGTATTGATGTAAGGCAAGAAACAACTATATGGCAACCATTGAGCTTAAACAGGTTGAGAAGAAGTTCGGAGACTCGTTTGCTGTCAAACCGCTCGACCTGACGATAAACAGTGGCGAATTCATCGTACTGCTTGGCCCATCGGGCTGTGGCAAAACGACTACGCTGCGGATGATCTCCGGCCTGGAAGCGGTGACGAGTGGCAATATCTTGTTTGACGGCAAAGATGTGACATGGCTGCATCCCAGCGCCCGTGATATCGCCTTCGTTTTTCAATTCTTTGCCTTGTATTCGCACCTGAGCGTTCGCGATAACATCGCTTTCCCGTTACAGGCGCAGGGCATGTCACGCGAGGACATCAAAAAGCGGGTGGCAGAAGTGGCTGACATGCTCAAAATTGAGCATGTGTTGAACGCACGTCCCGGCGGTTTAAGCGGTGGTGACCAGCAACGGGTGGCGCTGGCACGGGCATTGGTACGCAAACCAGCAGCCTTCCTCATGGATGAACCGCTAGGCGCACTGGATGCTGAATTCCGCGAATCGATGCGGGCTGAAATCAAACGGCTGCATATTGACCAGCACGCGACTACCGTTTATGTCACGCATGATCAAATCGAAGCGATGGCCATGGGTGATCGCATTGTGGTGATGTCGAATGCAGTGGTGCAGCAGGCGGATACCCCAACCGAAGTTTACAACAACCCCAGCAACTTGTTCGTGGCACGTTTCATCGGCAGTCCCGGTATGAACTTGATTGAGGGGCATTATGCAGATGGCACGATCAATTTGCCGGGTGACAACCGTTACAGTGTGCCATCGGGGTGGCGCAGTGTGCTTGAAACGCAGTTAGCTTCTGACCGGCGGGTGATTGTCGGTTTCCGTCCTGAGGCGGTACAGGTGGATGGTACAGGTGAAATTAACTCCACCAATTACGCTACTGACCTGCATGGCGGTTATACCATGCTCCACCTTCAGCTCGACCCCGATACGATTGTTCATGCCCGCGCAGGTCGGGACATGCGATATCAACTGAGTGAAACGGTACGCTTCACCCTCAAACCGGATATGGTTCGGTTTTTCCACCCTGAAACCGAAATGGCACTGAAACAGAACGGGATGAAGAATTGAACCACAGAGGACACGGAGAACACCGAGACCAGAGAGAGTCTGAAGTATGAGCAACATTCGACTTGAAAATATCACTAAGAAATTCAAAGAAGTCACCGCACTTAATGACGTTTCATTTTCTATCAAAGACGGCGAGTTTTTTGTGCTGCTCGGCCCAACGGGTGCAGGCAAGACAACAACGCTGCGCTTGATTGCCGGGCTGGAAAAGCAGGATGTGGGGCATATCCACTTTGACGGTGAGTTAGTAGATGAACTGCCTCCCGCTGAACGTGATGTAGCATTCGTATTCCAGCAGTATTCCCTGTATCCCAGTATGTCCGTTTACGATAATCTGGCCTTTCCTCTGCGTTCGCCGATGCGTCAGACGCCTGAAGCGGAAATCCGTATGCGTGTTCAATCGGCTGCCGAGAAACTACGTATCACCCACCTGTTGGAGCGCAAAACAGGAAAGCTTTCTGGCGGTGAAATGCAGCGTGTTTCTATCGGACGGGCAATTGTGCGTGAACCGCGCGTTTTCCTGATGGATGAACCCCTTTCTAATTTGGATGCCAAGCTCCGCGAGTCGCTGCGGGTAGAACTGAAACATATTCAGAAAACACAGAACAGTACAACAGTTTTTGTGACGCATGACCAGATTGAAGCGTTGACGATGGCTGACCGGATTGCAGTGCTGGATGAAGGTCATATCCTGCAAATTGGTACACCCTTTGATATATATGACCGACCGGCGACTACGGCCGTTGCTCAACTGGTGGGCACGCCCAAAATCAACCTACTGCCCGCCGTCCGGCAGAATGGACATTTGCTGATCGAAAGCAGTACGCTCAAGTTGCAATTGAGTGATGATGTTAGTCTTCCGGAAGCGGTATCTACGGGCATCCGTCCGGAAAACGTGGAGATCATGAGTGACGGTCAATTCAGTGGCAAGGTGGCGCTGATCGAGCCGCTGGGGGTGGAAACCATTATCCACATTCGTATTGGGGAACAGACATTAATTAGCATCGTACCCGGCACTACTAATCTGCGAATTGATGAAGATGTACGCTTCAATATCGCGGTCAACCACTTACACTTTTTTGAGCAGAACAGCGGTGTAAGACTAAATTGAACCGCAGAGACGCAGAGAAAATTCAGGAGACAAATGATGCACTTCGGCGTAAATGCGTGGGTGTGGGTATCCCCCTGTACCACCGATGAACTGCGAACCCTGGCTCCTAAAGTGAAGGAGATGGGTTTTGACTGGATTGAGATACCACTGGAAGCTATCGGTGATATGGATTATCCGGTAGGCGCGCAAATCATTCGTGATAATGGACTGGGAGTCAGTACCTGCGCGGCTATGGGGCCTGACCGTGATCTGATCCACAGTGATCTGGCAATTCAACGAAACGGTATGGATTATATCCACCAATGTATTGATGCCACGCATGCGCTGGGCGCTACTAACCTTGTAGGGCCGATTTATTCGGCAGTGGGGCGGGTGTGGCAGCAGACTGCGAGCGAACGAGCTAGAGATGTTGATCTGCTGGTCAAGAATCTGGGCGAACTGGCGCGCTATGCGGGCAACAAAGGGGTGGTGCTGGGAATTGAACCCCTTAACCGCTTTGAGACCAGCTTTATTAACCTAGCTGATCAAGCGATAGAAGTCATTGACCGGGTGAACCATCCTTCCTGCCAGATTATGCTGGACAGCTTCCATATGAATATTGAAGAGAAGTCGTTGGGCGAAGCCATCCGCAAGACGGGTTCGCGGTTGGCGCATTTCCACGCCTGCGAGAATGACCGCGGCGCACCGGGGAGTGGGAACGTGACATGGGACGAGGTGGCGCAGGCTTTGAAAGACATTCATTTTGATGGGCCAGTGGTCATCGAATCGTTTACCAGTAAAGTGAAAAGCATTGCACGGGCGGCGGCTATCTGGCGCTCGTTTGAGGTTAGTCAGGACGCGCTGGCGCAGAACGGTGTGAACTTCTTAAGAAATTTACTGGCGTAAAGTATTCTAACCGCCAAGACGCCAAGAACGCAGAGATAATTCGGTGAAAATGCAGGAGATTTAGAATGCCATCGAAATATATCGGCCCGATAAAGCGATTGGGGACAGCAGCCATTATTGCCTTTGTTATCGCTGTGCTGTTCCCGGTCATTAGCAATGCGCTGCTTTCGGAAGAGGCGCGCAAGTCAGTGTTGATTCATGCCATTCCATTTTTTGCGGCGTTTGTAGGCATTCTGCTGTTATTCATACTGGTGATTTTCTTGGTGGCGCTGCGTTACAACGGCAAAGTGCCGGGGCGCTGTTACAGCGGGATTGAATATACGATTATTGCAGGAATTCTAGGCGGCGTGATTTGCCTATTTCAGCCATTTTCGTTTGTGCCTTATCACTACGGATTCATCCTCGTGCTGGTATCCCTTCTCAGTTTCATTTTGTGGAGCCATGTTGTGCCAGCCACTGCCCGCCAAACGGCGGATTTACCGGCGCTGGGCAGCCGCCAGCACCTTATTGGTGGGGTTGCCGGTTTAGTCGTTGCCGCGATTATTGCCAGCAGTTATATCACATCGGCAGCGCCGCAAGAACCGTATGGTGTCCGTGAGCGTGTGTGGAATTCGTACGACGATGAGCGCAAGGCGAGTATCGCGGCTGAGGCAACCAGCACCTTTGCCAGTGTCGAAGTGCCGTTTCTGATTATCTTTAGTTTGTTCCCGGCGGCAATTATTTATTTCGCGGTTCGGGAAGCAGTGGCTGAGCGCCGACCTGATGAACAGACCATTCCACAAGGTGTTACAGCGGCTAGCAGCGGATGAGGTAAAATCCGACCATCGAGAAATTGAATTATTAGCACATAGATCAAATACAATGTTCATCACCACAGCGAAAGGAAAATGATTATGGCAAGACCAGTAACATTATTTACCGGACAGTGGGCTGATTTGACGCTGGATACACTGGCGGAGAAAGTCGCCAGTTGGGGTTATGATGGTTTGGAGTTGGCCTGCTGGGGCGACCATTTTGAAGTGGACAAGGCGCTGGAAAGCGACAAGTACATCAAGAGTCGCAAGGATATTCTGGAGAAGCATGGTCTGAAGTGTTTTGCGATTATACGCATCTGGTCGGGCAATGTGTTTCTGATGCGATCATTGACGAGCGGCACAAGAGCATCATCCCTGAACGGTTGTGGGGTGACGGCAAGCCGGAAGGCGTGCGCCAACGCTGCGCGGAAGAGGTTAAGAAGACGGCGGCAGCGGCCGTTGATGGGCGTGAGCGTGGTTAATGGTTTCACGGGCAGCCCGGTCTGGCACCTGATTTATCGCTTCCCGCCGGTTTCGGACGCGATGGTGGACGCAGGGTTCAAGGACTTCGCTGACCGCTGGATACCGATCCTTGATGTGTTCGCTAAGGAAGGTATCAAGTACGCGCTGGAAGCACACC
Source organism: Anaerolineae bacterium (assembly GCA_041390885.1). Taxonomy (GTDB): domain Bacteria; phylum Chloroflexota; class Anaerolineae; order Aggregatilineales; family Phototrophicaceae; genus CFX2. Next base: position 494,721 of record JAWKPB010000020.1, read on the forward strand.
CGGCGGAAATTGCTTACGATATTTACACCTCCGAAAAGACGCTGGATGCGCTGAAGGGACACAAGTCATTCGGGTTTAATTTTGATCCCATCACTTCGTCCACCAGCAGTTTGATCCGTGCACTTTATCGAACGCTTCCCAGACAGGATTTTCCACGTCCACATCAAGGATTCTAAGGTCAATTTGACCGGATATAACAGTATTTTGGGTTCACACCTACAGTTCGGTGATGTGCGGCGCGGTTGGGACTTCGTTTCGCCCGGTCACGGTGATGCTGATCTGGAAGGGATTATCCGCGCGCTGAACCGGATTGGTTACAGTGGGCCGCTTTCAGTGGAGTGGGAAGACAGCGGTATGGACCGCGAACACGGCGCTTCGGAAGCAGTGGAGATTGTGAAGGCTGGACTTTAAACCGTCGTCTATCGCGTTCGATGCGGCGTACGAGAAGTAAAGTGCAGTTGTTAGCATAATGGGCCGCACAGGAAAATTCTGCAATTTCTTCAACTACTGCAATTGCAGTTGAGTTTTTATGTCGGCGAAGTCGTCGTCGTCGGTAGTTGTTTTGAGTGACATTCACGACATAAAAGTAGATGTTGGATGAAAAGTAACAGTGGGCGCACACGCAGGTGCGCCTTTACGGGTATCCGGTTGATGGGTTAGTTTGATAAGACGATTAGTGGCGGCGTGCGTGATAACTGATTTGTTAATTTGGACAGGGCTCGCCCTGTCCCTACATCTGCCGTAAAGGTTTATGGTACTGCAATTTCAACATTTTATGTCGCAAATGTCGCCAAAGTCGTCATTGTCGGTAGTTGATTTGAGTGACATTTACGACATAAAAGTAGATGTTGAATGAAAAAGCAGAATATGGCAGTGGTTGTAAAGTAGGTGATAGTGGATGTTGTAACAGCGGACGCCATGATGAAGTTTAAGAAATTAGGACGGAGAAAGAACCCTCCCCCGCACGCGAGGAGGAAAATACACAAGCAGGTTACTCCGCACCAATTAATTAAAGAGCATTATCGCGTCCCTACAAAAACCCACCCAATATTGTTGGTCATCGAAAGATCATTATGTGACCACTACCATAATCAATATAGCACAAAAAAGTTCTTATTGGTCAAGTGAAATTGGTTAGAGTCTTCAAACTTTAGAGTCACTCTTTTTCAGGTGGTCAGGCAGAAATACCACCGAATTAGACAACAAAAGGAGAACCGCATGGCTGAGGAAGTTGGATTTACTACGATGGCGGGTAAAGCCGCCTCAGGTGAAGCGCCTACTTTGGGCATCGGGATGCTGGGTTACGCCTTTATGGGTAAGGCGCACACCAACGCACTGAAGAAGCTGCCCTACACTGATGTATCCACCAGTGGCTATTCCGCGCTTGGCGGCGATCTGTGGCCGTAATGAAGAAGCGACGGCGAACGCGGCCAAGCGGTACGGGTACGACGCGTACTACACCGACTGGCGCAAAATGATCCGCAGCAAGAAGGTGGATGTGTTCGACAACGGTGGGCCGAACGATGCGCACGCTGTGCCGACGATTGCCGCAGCTAAAGCGGGCAAGCATGTGTTCTGCGAAAAACCGCTGGCGCGGACGGCTGCCGAAGCTAAGAAAATGCTGGACGCAGTCGAGGCGGCGGGGGTGAAGCATATGGTGGCGTTCAATTACCGCTTTGTGCCCGCACTGGTACAGGCACGCAAGTTGATCGCCAGCGGCGCACTGGGGCGGATTTTCCATTTCCGCGCCGTGTATTTGCAGGAATGGATTATTGACCCGAACTTCCCGAAAATCTGGCGCTTGGACAAGAGCGTGGCGGGCAGCGGGGCGCTGGGTGATCTGGGAGCGCACATCATTGACCTCGGGCGCTATCTGGTGGGCGAACCGCGCAGCGTGATGGGCATGACGCGGACATTCATTGAGGAACGGCCACTGGGTGACGGCAGCGGCAACAAGGGCAAGATTGATGTGGATGATGCCTTCGTGGCGCTGCTGGACTTCGAGAACGGGGCGCTGGGGACGGTGGAAGCCTCGCGCTTCTGCCAAGGGCGCAAGAATTACAACTGTCTGGAAGTAAACGGCGAAAAAGGTTCGATCCAGTTTAATCTGGAGCGGATGGGTGAGCTGAACGTGTTCTGGGCGAACGAAGAACCCAAAGAGACACGCGGTTTCCACAACGTGAACGTGAGCGAGTCGTACCATCCGTACTGGGAAAATTGGTGGCCGCAGGGTCACGCGATTGGTTGGGAGCACACTTTTGTGCATGAGTTCCACCATTTCTTCGACGCGATTGTGAACAACAAGCCTGTTGCGCCGTGGGGTGCGGACTTTGTGGACGGCTACAAGAACGCGGTGATTTGCGACGCGATTGTGAAGTCGGCGCAGACACGGCGGACGGTGGATGTGAAGTATTAGGACTTGAACTGCCGTTTCAAAGTGTGGCTTCGCACAGGCGCGGCGAGTGTGGAGATTTCGACGGGGCGGGTTTGAAACCCGCCCCTACACTATCTATGCTTCCCGGCAAGTATTATTTGAAAGAATGGGATATAGCGTAGTTACCCCATCATTTCCCTTACTCATCGGGTGGCACATGAGTAAAGCCTGTTTGCGAACCCCTATTGATATTCATACAACAGAAGATTCGGTAAGTACAGCCAGATAGCGTTTTAGGTGGCGCTACGCTGACAATGTATTGCGGGCTGAAATTATAGTAATGGGGATGAAAAATTTAGTGTGAATATGACCCAGTAGGATTCGACATCACCATTACGATACACCAAACGCTTTAGAATGGGCAACGACTTATCTACTTGATAGACTGTACATTAGCTCAAGATGCTCTAACAACCCAATCTTACCCTTACTCAACTGAGGTTACACATTCAAGGTTTTATCATCGGGATTTTGATTCCATGCTCCCGCGCAAACTCAATGGCTTCCGGATAGCCCGCGTCTGCGTGACGAACAACGCCCATACCGGGGTCAGTCGTCAAAACACGTTCTAGACGGCGCGTTGCTTCCGGTGTGCCATCAGCCACAATGACCTGCCCGGCATGGATACTGTAGCCGATGCCCACGCCGCCCCCATGATGAATGCTCACCCACGTCGCACCCCCAACTGCATTAATGAGCGCGTTCAGCAGCGGCCAATCGGCAATCGCATCTGAACCATCCCGCATCGCTTCTGTTTCACGATTAGGGCTAGCAACCGAACCACTGTCCAAATGATCGCGCCCGATCACAATTGGTGCGCGTACTTCTCCCTTGGCCACCATTTCGTTGAAGCGCAGTCCAGCTTTCATTCGGTCGCCGTACCCCAGCCAACAAATGCGTGCCGGAAGCCCCTGAAACTCAATCTTTTCTCGTGCCAATTGCAACCAGCGGTTAAGATGCTCATCCTCCGGAAATAACTCCATAATGGCACGGTCAGTGGCATAAATGTCTTCAGGGTCGCCCGAAAGCGCCACCCAGCGGAATGGTCCTTTGCCTTCACAGAACAACGGTCGAATATAGGCCGGAACGAAGCCGGGATAGTCAAAAGCATTTTTCACCCCGAAATCAAATGCTCGCTGACGCAAATTGTTGCCGTAATCGAAGACCACGCTGCCTTTGGCCTGCCATGCCAGCATGGTTTCGACCTGACGTGCCATCGATTCCATCGCACGCTGCGTATAGGTTTCTGGATCGCGCTCACGCAGTTCTTTGGCTTCCTCTAACGATAACCTCGCTGGAATGTAACCGTACAGCACATCATGAGCTGACGTCTGGTCAGTGACCACATCCGGAATCACCCCTCGCGTCGATAATTCTGAAAAGACGGTGGAGGCATTGCCAATTAGCGCAATCGACTTTGGTATACCGCTGCGAACCGCTTCTTCAACCCATGACATAGCCTCTTCTAATTCGTCACTGATCGCATCCACCTGCCTCAGTGCCAAGCGCCGCTCGGCCCGCCAGCGGTCAATTTCTACCAGCAGCGCCACACCTTGATTGAGAGTCACAGCTAATGGCTGCGCACCGCCCATCTCGCCCAGGCCAGCACTTAATACAAACTTGCCCTTTAAGCTGCCCCAACCGTGTTGGCGAGCCAACGCCCCGAAAGTCTCATATGTGCCCTGCAAAATGCCCTGCGTCCCGATGTAAATCCATGAACCGGCAGTCATCTGCCCGTACATGATGAGACCTTCGGCTTCCCATTTGTCAAAATTGGCCTGTGTGGCCCATGCAGGAACAATATTGCTGTTGGCGATCAGCACACGCGGTGCGTCGGTATGAGTACGAAACACGGCCACTGGCTTGCCCGACTGCACTAATAATGTTTCATCTGGCTCGAGCTTCAGCAGCGCTTCGAGTATTGCGTCCAGTGACTCCCAATTGCGAGCCGCCTTGCCTCGCCCACCATAGACGATCAGATGGTCCGGGTCAAAAGCAACCATCGGGTCAAGATTATTCTGAAGCATCCGGTAAGCAGCCTCAATCGACCAGTTTTTGCAGGCTAATTGTGTACCATGTGGTGCTTGTATTTTTCGTACCATACCACTTACCTCGCTGAAAGAAAGGAATAAATAACTACCGCAGCTAATCGGCAGGTGCGCTGGTCAATATCATAGTTCGGATTGACTTCCGAAATTTCGAGAAGGCGCGACTGCCTATATTGACCGGCAACAGCCGCGATCTGGTACAGCTCGTCACTCGTTAACCCGAGCGGGTTAGGTGCGCTCACCCCGGGCGCATCAGCGGCTCCGACCACATCCATATCGAGTCCCCAGAATATCGCCTTTGGCTGTGCCTGATCGATGCATTGCTGGAAGGTTTGTGACACACCATTTGCCCGAACCTCTTTAAGGGGAATTATATGTGACCCTTTGTCCTGCAAATAGCGCGTATGCAGCGGTGAATTTGCAAAAGGTTGACTACACATCTCGTAGAAATGGTCGGGTAGGATAACCCCTCCATCCAACAGCTGCCGGTAGGGTGTGCCGCTGTTCGGCACGGCATCCGCTCGCACATCATAATGTGAATCAACGTTGAAAGCCAACACCTCACCAACTGCCTGTACCAGCCCGCTACAATCGGGATACGACACATCATTCCCGCCGCCCAGTACAATTAATGTCTTGCCATGTGCGATGATCTGGCGCACGATTTGCTGATGCTGCGCGTGAGTTTCTTCGAGCGTTGGCTGGATAAGCGTGTTACCGAGATCAAACACATGCAAGTGATCAAGGTGGTTGATCGTCAGCTTATACAGGCAGCGCCGAATTTCATCAGGTGCTTGCGCTGCCCCAACACGCCCGCCATTCCGGCGCACACCTTCATCCTGCGGGCATCCCAAAATCACTATGTCCGCCATTTCATAGTAGGGTTCACTTGACTGGACTAGCTCACCCAACCGGCGGTCGTGCACATCATGCCGCTGGTAGAACAAGTCCTCATTCGGGCGCTGTGTCGCTTTAAACAGCAAGTCGGTTGGCAGCATTGCTCAGGCTACTCCCATGCTCCGCGCAGCGCGATCAATCGCTCCCGTAATAACCAATTGGTGAACGGCTTCCATATAGGGATACAGCAGCGTATCTTCGGCGATAAAAGGAACATGCTGGCGGATCAATGCATAAACAGGTGCAGTACCACGCCCAAGCTGTGCATCTGGACCTACAATCGCCTTACGGAACTCGATGCCTTGAGCAGCAGCCATCAGTTCGATGGTCAAAATGCGCTCGACATTTTCCAACACCTGCCGCAGCTTGAGTCCGGCAGTCACGCCCATACTGACATGATCCTCGACGTTCGCAGAAGTTGGTATGGTATCCACGCTGGCCGGATGCGCCAGGACTTTATTCTCAGAGGCCATCGCTGCTGCTGTATATTGCAGGATCATAAAGCCGGAATTCAGCCCGCCGTTCGGTGTCAGGAATGCAGGCAGCGTTTGAGTATTCGAGGCTTCATCGGTCAAACGCATGATGCGGCGCTCAGCGATATTGCCAATCTCAGACGCGGCGATAGCAAGATAGTCGAGAGCAATTGCCAACGGCTCGCCGTGAAAATTACCACCAGAAATGACCGTAATTTCACCTGTCTGGTCGTCAGTAAAAATCAGCGGATTATCCGTCACGGCGTTCAATTCGATCTCAAACGCCCATCGTGAATAAGCAATCGCATCCCGCGCCGCACCATGTACCTGAGGGATACAGCGCAGCGTATAAGCATCCTGGATGTCTTTTGGTGTAGCGTCACGCGTAAACTGACTGCCTTCTAGCAGCTGGCGTAAATAAGCCGCGCAGTCAATCTGGCGTGGAAAAGGGCGCAACGCATGGATACGAGCGTCGAAAGCCATTGGTGTGCCGTGCAAGGCTTCGAGGCTCATACATCCGGCGATATCAGCAATATGGCTGATGCGTTCTGCCCGAACCGTTTCTAGTACACCGATGGCGCACATCACAGCAGTTCCATTGGTCAGGGCTAATCCTTCCTTGGCTGCCAGCGTAATCGGTTCAAGGTTGTTTTTTTTCAAGGCTTTCACACTGGGCAGCTGCTGACCGTCGAACAATACTTCACCCTCCCCGATGATTGGCAGCGCCATGTGAGCCAGCGGAGCCAGATCACCGCTTGCGCCAAGCGAACCTTTCTGAGGAATAAGGGGATGAATGCCCAAATTAAGCATATCCAGAAGCCGCTGAAGCGTGCCCGGACGAATGCCGGAATACCCCCGTGCTAATGTATTGGCACGGATCAGAATAATCGCCCGGGTGGTGGGAATGTCATACGCAGGGCCAACGCCAACTGCGTGGCTGATTAAGATGTTGCGTTGTAATTTTTCGACATCATCCCGTGAAATCAGCCGGTCTTTGAATGCGCCAAAACCGGTTGTGATACCATAAGCAATTTCACCACGGTTAAGTAATGTTTGCACGGCCTCTGCGCTGTGCGCGACACGGGTTTGCGATGCCTCGCTAAGCGTGACCAAAGGTGCGCCCGGTCGCCCATAGGCTACCCGTATCACCTCCTCGATTGTCAGATGTTCACCATCCAGAACCACAGACTCCACGTTTAAGTCCTTCTATTTTTAATAAAGACACTAAATAATAACGCCGCGTTTGATCACCGTTTCGACTAAATTGCCACCTAATTGGTACATCAGATGACGATAATCGGGCGCATCAAGGATTAAAATATCAGCTTGTTTACCGGCCTCCAGCGAACCGATGCTGTCGCCAAGACCCAGCGCGTGGGCGGCATTGATTGTACTGGCGTTCATGGCCTCGGCAGGCAGCACCTTTTGATAACGGCAGGCCAGCGCCATCACCAGCGGCATAGAGTAACAGGGCGCAGAACCGGGGTTCAAATCCGTAGCCAGTGCTATCGCTGCGCCGGCGTCAATCATTGACCGAGCATCGGCAAAATGGGTGCTTCCCAAATGAAAATTCACAGCTGGCATAATGACACCGACTGTATTGGATTGTGCCAACATGTCTATTTCTTCCGAACGGCTGACATCAAGATGATCGACGCTCAACGCGCCCAACCCCACCGCCAGCGTCAATCCACCCAACGCCTTAAACTCGTCAACGTGCATCTTGATGCTCATGTCTAACGCCTGTCCAGCTTCGAGAACCAGCTGCGATTGCGCGATATCGAAGGCGCCATCTTCACAGAATACATCGACACTGAACAGACATCCTTGTGCAGCAAATGACGACTGCTTATACCACTGCGCCGCCTGAGGCAGCATCTCGTGTGCCACAAGTGCAGCGTATTGATTCCCACGAGATTTGTATTCCGGTGGAACGGCATGGGCACCCAAAAACGTTGGCACAATATCGACAACATGGTGTTCAGCTAAAGATTCGATCACGTTCAGCATTTTGAGTTCGCTAGGCATATCCAGTCCGTAACCGGTTTTGATCTCTACAGTGGTGGTTCCCAAACGCAACATGCTAGTCAGTCGCCTCGATGCTGCTTCAACTAACACCTCCTGTGACGCCAGACGGGTCGCCCGCATGGTATTGAGAATGCCACCGCCAGCCGCCAAAATATCCATATAAGACACGCCTGCAATGCGCTGCTCAAACTCGGCCACGCGATCACCAGCGTAAACCGTGTGGGTATGACAATCCACAAAGCCCGGACACAGCACTTTACCACTGGCATCAACCGTTTGCCTCGCAGTGTAGGCGCCGAGAATATCTGGCGTAGAACCTACAGCTGTGATTATCCCGTCGGTGATGACCACAGCGCCATTCTCAATCGCCCCAACATCTTGTAGAGCAGCCTTGCGCTTGACCTTACCTTGACTAGCACAGGTCACAACCTGCCGCGCGCTGTGAATGATAAGACTCGCGTTTTTAACCAAGGTCACCACGTTTCTGAATAATGAGCGGTAACTGATTCATCAACGCCTGTGTTTGAATTTCGATTTCGGCGGCCTGCGCCAGAAGCCCGCTGACTGAAGGATTCCCATCCAAACTTTTAGCATTGATTTTGAGGTTTAAAAGTGATGCAAAGATGGTGCTGTTAGCCAAGGAGGCTGCTGCACAGGCGTCACTCAGGGCATTGATATTACCCTCTGCAGCCACCTCGACAGCCAGTTCCAGGACGTGCAGCGCAGTTTTGGCCGTAGCGAGCGGCACTTCAGTAACATGAAGCTTCGCTTGTTCAACCCGTGCCAGATCGGAGGTTTCTTTGGCAGCACGATTGGCAGCCAGTAACTGGTCAAAGGCATTCGCATCCAGACTCACGCAGGCTTCGAGTTCAGTGCGGGCGGCCCCGGCATCAAGTGCGATTTGCTGCATTCGTGTTTGAATGTCCGCGTACTTTTTCTTGCCGAGGGTAGTCTGTGCCACCATCGTCACCAGCGCGGCGGCCATCGCTCCAGCATAAGCCGCGGCCGAGCCTCCTCCGGGAGTGGGTGCCGGGCTTGCCAACGCAGTAAGGAAGGCCAAATCGATGTGGAAATCCATAGCATACTTCTGCCAACAATTCAGATTACTCTAACACAATTTCGAACTTAGTTCGAACTACAGGTATATTTTTCTCTAAACGGGGAAATTTGAGGGAAGACTCATTTGACCGATGGGGATGGCTCTGTTTTCAATGTTCGTGTGTCATATTCGTCAGCTACCTAAATCAGGTCAAGCAGAAAAGTAAGCTTTCCAAATAGCCATACAATAGACTCTGATCGGTACCCCATAAAATAGGACAACAGCCTGAGAAAAGTGGCGTGAAAAAGGGGTGTGCAATGCGAGGGCCGATCGCTAGGGAATGCAAAGATTGTCAAGTACCCCAAATTTGAAGACAAGTGTCTGATAAGGATTGGGCAGCAAAGACTACCGGAGGCATCTTGAGCGAAAATGATTGTTAAGACGGTAGATAGACGGTTAGGGATAGTTCGCCAACGGTATCAAACTCACGTTAACTTAGCCCCATCAGGGCTGTATGTCATAGATTGTTAGCATATCGCGGAGAAGTGATGACGCTGAAGGGGTCGGTTCATCTTCCTGAATCGCTGCAGATATCGTGCCATATAGATCGCTGGTATAGGCTATTCCCATCTGCAGTGGGCCGAGAGAAGCAAGTAGATGATCACTTGTTAGGGCACGCGGGCCGACAGTGAGTTCATATCGGCCATCTTCCTGCAGAATTGCCAGCGCGACATACTTCAGTATTTTGCCTCCAGCATGTACTGCGGATACGGCATCTGGCGTCAGATGGGTAATGCTTTCCCTTTTGACATCATCAATGCGGGCGCTCATCCCTAAGACCGAATTGGCTAGAATAACGAGCTTGATAGCTGCATCCCAGCCTTCCACATCCAGTGTTTCATCCGGGGCACAACACCCCTGCTCCTGTGCGGCTTTGACTGCATCGCGGTACGGCATTCCCCCGGCCATCTTTGCCAGAATATAACTATTGGCGAGATTGGGTTGCGCCTCAATTTTGAGGATCGTTGACCCGGCAAGATCACGTTGACCAATATTGACGGTCGGCAGTCCGCCAAAAACAGCCCCGGAATGGCGCAACTGAACACCGTTTGCCCGCGCCAGGTCTCGCAGCTCGCCATATGCAAGGGCCAGCGGCCCTTTGTTGGGTGTAACAACATGCATCCCGTGTTGGAGGGCAGCCCGGATGGCACTCAAACCGGGTTCACCTGTTTGTAAATTTACCGGTGTGGCCTCAAAGAAAATATCAGCCTCAACCTGTTCCAGAATTTGCAGGATACTTAAGCCGGGCTGCCCTATTCGGCCGATGCTATCGCCTTTAAGATTGGCGACCTGCGTCAGATCCAGGCCCTGCGCGGCGATGGCACCACCGCCAACATCAGCCGCTGCGACCAGGCGCACATCGAGGCCATATTTATTGCGCAAGACATCCCGCTTGCGATCCAGTACTCCCACAAAACGCGAGCCAATATTGCCCAGCCCGCTTAAAATTGCATTAACACGCTGCATAGCCATCTCCAAGACATTAGTGAAACAGGGATATATCGGCCATATACGGCTGCCCGCGAAACCCGCCGATCTGTCCGGCGACAGAACGTCCACACAAACAAGCGACTTCTAAACATTGGGCTAGCGATAGGCCGCGCAACCATGAGGCGACAAATCCGGCATCAAAACTATCGCCAGCGCCGATGCCATCGCCACCTGCTGTGGCGGGTAAGACGGTACAGTGACTGGATTCGGCTGCCTGATAGACAGCGGCTCCCTGCGCGCCGCGCTTGAGTACCAAAATATCGACTTTTTCGCGCAGAGAGCTGACAGCCTGTTCCAGATTGTCGACACCCGCGATGCGCATCGCTTCTTGATCGTTAGGGAGAAAAATGGAGACCAGCGGAAACGCTTGTTTCAAGCCGGAGTCCCAGCGTTGATCGGGGTCCCAATTGGTATCCAGTGAAACACTCAAGCCAAATGACTTCGCCCGCTGCAAGATGTTAACCCATTCCGGCAGCAGTCCGGTGTGCAAGAACAAGCTGCCGTAGTGGATGTGGCGGGCTGAGGCCAGAAAGGAGTCGGTCACATCGGCAGGTGTCAGCGTATTCAGTGAACCCAAATGGGTGAGCATAGCCCGATCATCAGGTTGAGTAAGATGGATGGTCAGGCCCGTCTTCAGGCTGGGATCAACCACCATATGCCGGGTATCGACGCCCGCCTCCTGTAACCGTTGGAGCAGGAGGTGACCAAACGCATCGTCGCCGACCCGCCCCAGTATGCCAACCCGCAATCCGAGTTTGGCTGCTTGAGCTGCGAAAATGCAACAGGAACCGCCCAATTCCAACGTGTAATTATCGACCAGCTTTTCGACCTGACCGAATTCGGGCACTACGTCAGCCCCGTTGACAATCAGATCAACGCAGGTATCACCCAGAATGATGACATCGTATTCAGGCATGGCTCAGGCAACAACTTCCGCTGCAAAAAAGTTCGGTAAGTAAGCGCGATGCGCCTCCAATAATTCATCCATCATCGCAGTGGCGATTCCCCGGTCATTGACCGCACCGTCCGCCAACAGTGCCTCCACGAATAAATTCCGGTCACCGGTTAGCGCGGCCTCTACCGTTAGCCGGATGCCGCTGAGTTTGCGGTTGATAATGGCTGCCAATGTATCGGGGAAATTATCAAAGTGAATGGGGCGCATACCGCCTGACATGGCTACGGTAGGCAGTTCAAGGATAGCGTCTGCGGGCAAATTGGGTACAGCACCCTCATTCGGCAGGTTAGCATAGAAGATGCGGCGCTGGTCATGTTCAATTGACGTCAGAATCTCGAGGAGCTGCTCATGTTCGCCAACCTTACGTTCCAGCAGCCGGCTGTCTAACGGTTTTTCACCCAGTGCCTGCGCCCGCATATCGGCGTAAATTCCATCGCCCCACGCGATAATATCTTCTACCGAATAAGCATCAATGCCCAACTGCATCCCATAATATTGACCGCCGGGAAATCGTTCAGGGAAGAACTCGACAACGTGACGATCATTAGCTGAAGGATAGCCGCCATACGACTGAAATAATGACCATGAAAAGGGATTGTTGCCTATGCTGCCATCATTAAAGGTATTGCCGGACTTCGGATAAGGACGATTATCTGGCCCCGGTTGTAATTCGTGGGTGAGCTTTTCACGGATGAGCGGCCATGCGTCGCGGCCCTTCCAACGCAGATCATAGAAGAATGTCAGGTGATTCAAGCCGATGGCAACAGACGACACTTCTTCCGGTGGAACACCCGCAATCTGGGCTAATTCCCGTTCGACCCGAAAAGCTCCATGACATAAGCCGATGACGGGCAAGCCCGTTTCTTTGCGAATAGCCCAGCAGTTGGCGGTCATCGGGTTGCTATAGTTGATGAACAGCGCATTCGGGCATAATTCTTTGACATCCTTAGCGATGGCAACTAAGGCCGGAATCATTCGCATGGCACGTGAGACACCACCGGGCATCATCGAGTCGCCGACGGGTTGATAGACACCATATTTGCGCGGGATGAACACGTCCTGTTCCCATGCGCGCCTGCCGCCTACACCAACCGTCATCAACACCACATCTGCACCGGGCAGAAGATCACGGCGATCTGTCGAGCCGCTGACGGTAAGGTCTGCGCCTTTGGCTTCGACGAGTTTGCGTGAAAGGCCCACAGCAACCGCCAGCGCGTCAGGGTCAATATCAACCAATCCTAAGTGGTACGGTCCCAGTTGGGGCGAAAGGATTAAGTCCGCTACCAATCCTTGCGTAAACATGGCACTACCCGCCCCGATCAAAACAATTTTCTTGCTCATACATATCTCCGAAAAAATTACGTCTTGCGCGGCCAGACTTGATTGAATAAAGGTTCGCCGGCGATATACCGTCGCAAATTGGTGCTGAATAGATCCAACACAACCTCATAGTAACGGCTGGTTAAGCCAGCGATGTGTGGTGAAATGATGACGTTTTCCATTTGCCACAGTGGACTTGTGGCGGGTAACGGTTCCTGGTCGAAGACATCCAGTGCCGCCCCTGCAATCCACTTTTCGTCCAGCGCCCGGATCAGGGCAGCTTCATCGACAACCCCACCGCGTGCTACATTGATGAGAACTGAAGTGGGTTTCATTGCGCGAAAAGCAGCTTCGTTCAGCAGATTGTGGGTATCAGCCGTATGGGGAACAGACAGCACAACATAGTCACATTGTGATAAAGCATCCAAAATCTGATCTGCGGTATAGGTTGCGTCCGGCTCAGGGATTGTCAGCCCGCTCAAGGTTGGGATTTGATACAGCAATGGCTTCGGTGAGTCTGATGAACCGGGGCGGGTGACGGCAATTACGCGCATATTGAAAGCGTGCGCCAACCGCCCGATTTCTTTGCCTATACTGCCGTAACCGACGATCCCCACTGTAGCGCCAAATAATTCAGATGGAGTGAAAGTGTCCCAGCGGAATTGAAAACTCGGCCACTCGTTTTGCATCTGGAGCTTAACCATCAATGGCAAGCGACGGCCCAGCGCCATCATCATCATCAGGGTGTGTTCGGCCATGTTGGGTGGCGCGACACCAATTAAGGTTGTGATGGCGATGTTGGATTGTCCCAACGGGCTGCTCAGTGCAGCATCTGAACCGGATGTGTCCAACTGTACCCAACGCAGATTCGGGCATTGAGCCGTATCCGGGAACGCGCCCCACGTGTACAGGACATGCATCCATTGCAGCAATTCAGAAGGAATCTCACTGGCGACTTCGCACGGATGTTGGCGAACCACAAGTTGGGGAGAAACTGACCGCAGGCGGTCAAGCCATTCCTCGGAAAACGAACGTGTGCTCAGGATATGTATCGGTTCCATGGTGATCGCTTGAATTTCTATCTATGCATCTAGGTATGCTGAATTCAAATCACAACTGCTGACCAACCACCTTCTTGAAAACGATGGTTGAAGGCAGGAATATCTTCCCCGACAAGCTGCTTGAAGCGGGCGTAAGGTTTTTCCAATTCCGCCACAAACGCGTCATACATGGCGTAGGATTGGACGGTCGGTGCGTTATCGGAACGGCCCACCATATACCCCAGCGCTTCCAGTTTCCCATCCGGCATGCCCTCGTAGTGCGAACCATCCAATTCACCACTGTCGAAATTCAAATCGGGTTGAATTAAGCTGCGCTCAATCCCGGTCAATTCCGCTTGCAGGGCATTACCCGCTTCCAGTATGGCAGCGGCCTGCGGGCGACCGTGCAAGGGCTGCAAACGCGCCGCGAACTGCTGGCGCAGATCACGACACTGCTGGACAACCCGGTGAATAGATGCAACCTGCTCCCGAATGTTGAGCATCAAGTCCAGTTGGGCCTGAAATTCTGCCTGTGTAGTAGCAACACGGGGGTCTTTCAGGATTTCTACCGGATGACTCCATTTTTGGTCGCCGACAGTGAGTTCCACCTGATACATCCCCGGCACAAGCAGCGGATCGGTTATTCCGTGGCCGCGCTGCCCGGCAACACGCACGATGTCACGATATTGAATTGGCAGGACAAATCGGTTGATGCCAGCCTCAGATGACAGGACGCTTTCATTATCATGTGTCAGAGTCAGCGCACCCCATTTGACGCCGGTTTCCGGCTCTCCGGCGGGCTGCGTCTTCAGTGCCACCGATCCGCCGCGCATGTGGTAGGCATAGGGGCCGACTGGCTTGGGCTGCGTGGCCGGTTGTTGATTTGAGAAACTCTGGATTTCGTCGCCATCGGCAGTCAGCAGCGACAATCTGATCGGTGCGTCAGTGCGGTCCTTTAGATAATAGTGGACAATGATACCGCTGGGCGGATTATTGGCCGCGTAACTGAAGTAAGCGGCATTCAGGCTGTTCAGTCCGTAAGCCTGTCGGGTGATACGGTAGGCAGCTTCGGGCTTAAAGAGATGCACCGACCCGGCCAACATGTCCTGTGTCAGTTGCCGCAGGGGGCTGAGGTCATCTAATATCCACATGGAACGTCCATGCGTGGCAACCACCAGATCGGCATCCTTCACCACAATGTCATAAATGGACGTGACAGGTAAATTGTTTTGCAGCGAATGCCAGTGTTCGCCATCATCCAGCGAGAAGAAGATGCCCGCTTCTGTCCCCGCATAAAGCAGTTCCGCATGCACGGGATCTTCGCGCACAACGCGCAAGAAATGACCATCAGGTATACCGGAAGTACGCTGCGTCCATGTCTGGCCGTAGTCGTGGGTCACGAACAAATAGGGCTTATAGTCGTCACTATAATGCCCGCTAGCC
The DNA here is from genome assembly GCA_041390885.1 of Anaerolineae bacterium. Lineage (GTDB taxonomy): Bacteria > Chloroflexota > Anaerolineae > Aggregatilineales > Phototrophicaceae > CFX2. The sequence goes on from JAWKPB010000020.1 coordinate 509,949, forward strand.
GCCACATAGGCTTTACCCGCCGCGTGGCCGGAAGGCTCAATTTGTGAAATGCCCCACTCCGGAAAACCCGCTGGTGTAACGTTGTGCCACGATTGCCCGTCGTCGCGCGAAACGTGCACCTGACCGTCGTTCGTACCCGCCCACAGAATGCCGCGTTCAAAAGGGGACTCGGCAATTGACGTGATGTTGGCGTACTGGTCAGCCGAGCTGTCTTCGCGCATGACCGGCCCACCGGAGGGCATCATCTTTGCCGGATCATTGCGCGTCAGATCAGGGCTGATGACGTCCCAGCTTTGACCGTCATTGTGGCTGCGGAAGACCACGTTTCCGGCTACATAGAGAATGTTGGGATCATGTGGCGACAGTGCCACAGGAACAGCCCAATTAAAACGATATTTCAGCTTTTGTACATCCCAGCCAACGGGGTCAGACCACGGGCCGACTTCACGAATTTGAAAGTTGCTGTGGTCGTAGCGGGTAACCCCTAATCCGGGCAGGTCACTGGAGAAAACGATATTGGGGTTATCAGCCCGCACCGCAATGAAGCCACTTTCACCACCGCCAATGTCATACCAATCCATCTGGGAGATGGGCCCGCGTTCTGAGCGGCTGGGGAGACACAAGGTACTGTTATCTTGCTGTGAGCCATAGATACGGTATGGAAAATGATGATCCACTGCCAGCCGGTATATTTCGGCGGTTGGTTGGTTGGTGAGTGTTGACCATGATTTGCCACCATTGAATGAAACCCCTGCCCCACCGTCGTTGGCGATAATCATACGCCGGGTGTCTTGGGGTGCGACCCACAAATCGTGCTGGTCAACATACGGCGTGTTCAACTGGACAAAAGAGCGTCCACCATCAACCGACTTCCACACTTTGCGATTGGGCAGGTAGACGACATCCGGGTCTTGCGGATCGGCCACAATATGGCAGAAATACGAGGCACGCACTAAGAAATTTCGATTGTTGTCCATCCACGACCACGTGTCCCCGCCGTCGTCGGAACGGTACACGCCGCCTGCTTCCGCGTGTTCGATCAGTGCCCACAATCGGTCAGGGCGGGCTGGAGATAGCGTAATGCCAATTTTGCCCAGCGTACCAACTGGCAGACCGGGATTATGGGTCAGTTCTGTCCACGTGTCCCCGCCGTCCATCGATTTGTAGATGCTGCTGTCCGGCCCACCGCTGACATGGGTCCAGGGAGTGACGTAAGCGTGCCACATCGCAGCATACAGCACCATGGGGTTTTGTGGATTCATCGTCAGGTCAATGGCTCCGGCCTGTTCGCCCCGGAACAATACCTGTTCCCAGTGCTTACCGCCGTCGGTGGTGCGGTACACGCCGCGGGCGGGATGCGGGCCAAAGCGATGACCGAAGGCTGCTACATACACAATATCCGGGTTCGTCGGGTGAATGCGGATGCGTCCAATGCAGTGTGTATCTTCTAACCCCACATGCTGCCATGTCCGACCACTATCGGCCGAACGATAGACACCATCGCCGTGGGTTTGCCCGTGAATGATGCTGCATTCGCCCATACCGGCGTAAATAATTTCCGGACTGGAGGCGGATACAGCCAGTGCGCCGACTGACGAGCGTTTGAAAAAGCCGTCAGAAACATTCTGCCAGAGAAAACCGCCGTCGTCAGTTTTCCACACGCCGCCGCCGCACCCACCAAAATAAGCGGTCATCGGGTCAGTCGGATGGCCTGCGACTGCCACCACGCGCGAGCCTCTATAAGGTCCAACCAGCCGCCAGCGCAGCCCTTTCAACCGCTTAGAATCCATAGCGTCAGCCACAAGTTCACTCTCCTGATGGTTCGGTATCAGCGCGCATAGGCACGAAACGGATTAGTATGGGTAATCTGGTAGATGATGTCCTCACTAATCCCACTCATGCGCAGTTTTGGCAAAAAAACATCACTGATATAGGTATAGGGTTTGAAAACGCCACCGCCAACCTGAGACGGATCATACCAACCCCGATCGTGACTGAACAGCACGTGATCCTGTAATCCGGCATCAATCAGTCGGGAAATCCAGTTAATATACACGTCGTCGGAGCGATAATCACCAATCGCATCGTATTCAATCCACGCGCCACGGCGGGCGATTTCCAGATGCAAATCGAAGTCATCTTCCATTTGTGTATGTATCCAGATGAACCGGTGGGCGGTATAGCCTGCTGATTCAATGATGTCAAGCTGCTGCCGCGCCACAAATCCCCGCACCGTATGGATACCGATCGTGGCATCCGTTGCGCGCCCTGCACAGGCTGCCGCTTGCAACAAAACGTGTTCGCTGTCGGTCAGGCCGTCATCAGCTGCGCTCAGCTTAATCCATCCGGCCTGCACCCCCGTCTCTTCAATCTGGTCGTTTAGCTCTGCGATCATCCAATTGCACAACTGGTTCATACCGTAGGTCTGTACCCAATCTGTTTTGTAGGGTTCTTTGAAAATACCCGTGGCCGCAACAATTGGAAAATTTGCCGCCTGCGACACAGCCTTGAGGATGTCCGCCCGCCGCGCCCCACCCACTGCCGTAGCATCCACCAGCGCCGTTACGCCGGCTGTTTGCGCTTTGGTCACTTCAGGCAAAAGCGCCTCTACCACAGCATCTGGCGAACATCCCATATCGTTACCGTTTGTGAAATTGGCGAAGATATGTTCATGCGCCAGAATCATGCCCACATCAGCTTCACTCTTAGGCCCTAGAGTGGTGATTAGCTCTGGCATCAGATGGTGCTTTCTAATGCGAACCCGTCTTCAAGATAACCCTTGAGCGATTTCAGAAAACGTGCCACTTCGGCTCCATCGCTTACACGATGATCTGCCGAGACTGTTGCTGTCATACATTGGGCAGCGACAACTCTATCGAATGCGTCGAAGGTTGGCTCACGCCGGATTTCGCCTACCGCTAAAATGGCGACCTGCGGTGCATTTACGATGGCCTCAAAACTTTTCACACCAAACATGCCGAGATTGCTAACCGTGAACGTTCCACCAGCCAGATCCTCAACGTTCAGTTTCCCGCCCCGCGCCCGTTCAATTGCTTTTTTGGAGGCAGCCCCAATTTCGGCTAATGACAGCGTTTGGCAGCGTGGAATCACCGGTGTCAAAAGCCCTTCTGATTCTTGCTCACCCAGCGCCACCGCAATTGCCAGATTAATATCAGCATGACGACCAACCGAATCGCCCGCGAAAGTACCGTTCAGGTTGGGGTATTCAGTCAGTGAAAGCACAACCGCCTTCAGGATGAGATCGTTGACCGAAATATCTTTCCCACGCGCTTTTAGCGACGCACGCAGTTCAAGCGCCCTGCTCATCTCAATATCCATTGACACATAAAAATGCGGAACGGTTGTCTTACTTTCAACCATATGTCGCGCGGTCGTCAGCTTCATCTTTGACAACGCAATTGTGTTTCCGGCAGTTGATATGACGGCAGGCGAAGTCACCCTGGCAGAGGTCGGAGCCACCGGGGACACGGCTGGCTGTTGTGCCACCGGCTGATTTCTATTGAGCCACAACCGGATGTCGTCTTTACCGATGCGTCCACCGGGGCCAGTCCCGTTGATGGTAAACAGGTCAATGTCATGCTCAAAGGCCAATCGTTTTGCCAGCGGCGAAGCATTGACGCGCGGCGCTTTGTTGCGCTTTGCTGGCGCTGATGGTGCGGGTGTTGGAACGGGTACTGACGAAACGCTTGCCTCCGCTACAGGCGGCTTCACACTTTGTGCATCCTCGACGATGGCGATCACCGTTCCAACCACCACTGATTGGCCTTCTGGAATAATAATTTCGACCAATGTGCCCGTAACAAATGCTTCAATATCAACAGTCGCTTTGTCTGTTTCAATTTCGACTAACTGCTCGCCGCGGGTCACTGCCTCGCCGACCTTTTTCAACCATTTGAGGACAACGCCCTCTTCCATACTTTGCCCCATGCGGGGCATCGTCACTTCAGTCCGCATGTTACACCTTGCCCATCGTCAAACGGGCGGCGCGGACAATATCCGCGACTGAAGGCAGGACATAGCGTTCCAAATCGGGTTGGAAAGGCAGCGGCACATTGAGCGAACAAACCCGTTCAATCGGTGCATCCAAATCGCTAAACGCGCATTTCTGCACCATCGCCGTTACCTCAGCCGCCCAGCCGCAGCGTTCGACGCCCTCATTGACTACCACTAAACGATTGGTCTTGTGTACCGATTCCAGAATAGCGGCTTCGTCTAATGGCACGAGCGTGCGCGGGTCAATCACTTCGGCTGATATGCCCTGCTTTTCCAGTTCAGCCGCCGCTTCCAGTGCGTACAATACCATGCGCGAAGTGGCAACAAGGGTGACATCGTCTCCAGTGCGTTTTATATCTGCCACGCCGAAAGGAATAGTATAATCCCCATCAGGCACATCGCCCTTGGTCATATACAACATCTTGTGCTCAATGAAGAATACCGGGTCGTCCATGCGAATGGCGGTTTTTAGCAAACCTTTGGCATCGTAGGGTGTAGCGGGCATCGCAACAAATAACCCCGGCACATGGCATAACCATGCTTCAAGGCTATTTCCGTGTTGGGCTGCTGACGCTTTTCCGCCGCCGCCCTGTGCGCGGATGACCAGCGGAACTTTAGCCTGCCCGCCAGACATATAGCGCACTTTCGCCACTTGGTTAACCACCGAATCCATCGCCCGCATCACGAAATCCAGATACTGCAATTCCGCAACCGGACGCATCCCCGTCAATGCTGCTCCCAAAGCTGCACCAACGATGGACTCTTCGGCAATCGGCGTATTTATCACACGGTCATTGCCCAGCACATTAGAAATATTTTGGGTCGTCTTATACGCCCCGCCCCACGGGTCGCGCAAATCTTCGCCAATCAGAAATACGGTCGGATCACGTTCAAGTTCTTCACGTTGCGCATCACGAATCGCTTCACGGTAGGTAATCTCGCTCATACACGCACTCCTTGAATGGCACGTGACCCAAGTTCGCGATCAAAATAAACATCGTCTAAGGCAGCACTTAAGGGCGGTTTGGGTTCCTTCTCTGCCATCACCGCCGCCGCCTGCATCCGTGCTTTTTCTTCGTTGTCAATCGTGTCCAGATCTGCACCGCTGGCGACATTGTGTTCAATAATCACCCGCCGGAAACGGGCTATCGGATCACGCGCTTTCCACATCTCGACTTCTTCTTTGGGGCGTCCTGTTCCGGGGTCACCAATGTTATGCCCGTACCAACGGTAGGTTTCGCTGTCAATGAAGCTGGGGCCTTCTCCCCGCCGTCCTCGGGCAACAGCCTGCGCCACAGCGGTATGAACGGCCAGTACATCATTGCCGTCCACTTTAATGGCAGGCATGCCGTAGCCTTCAGCCCAACGCACGACATCCGGTATTCCTTGATATTCATGACGCGGCGTAGATTCGGCATAGTGGTTATTCTGCCGCACAAAGATAACAGGCAGTTTCCAGAGCATCGCCATATTCATGCCTTCGTGCAATGGGCCGATCCCGGTAGCACCATCACCGAAAAAACACAACGCAACTTGACCACTCTTGCGTTGTTTGGCCGAAAGAGCAGCCCCCACCGTAATCGGGATGCCGGCACCGATGATACCGTTTGCACCTAAGATACCCTGACTGAAATCTGCGATGTGCATGGAGCCGCCCTTAGCGTGGCATGCACCGGTGGCGCCTCCGAAAAGCTCAATCATGGCGGATTCAACCGAAACGCCCTTGGCAATCGTGTCGCCATGCCCGCGGTGGGTACTTGCCATAAAATCATCAGCGCTGAGTGCGGTACATGCGCCTACACTAGTGGCCTCTTGTCCTATTGAGAGGTGCAAAAAACCGGGCAGCTTACCCGCTGTATATAACTCAAAAGCCGTCTGCTCAAAATGGCGGATTCGGCTCATCAACCGGAAAAGATCAAGCCAACTAACTTGTGATTCCATAATGGTTTCTCTGTAAAATCCTATTGAGGACTATAGATCCACTATCAAAATGAGCAAAAACAGTCAAATTCAACCATAAAATAGCACCTTTAGTGAACACCGTCAAGCAAATTGGCTACCTTTATAGCGTAAATCGGTCAAATTCATGCAAAAATCGGTCAAATGAGTTGACAAACAAAAATAAAGATGCTACTTTTTGATTGAATGCGCGGTTTTGCTCTTTATTCTTCGTTGGCTACCATACTTATTAGCCCAAAGATAATGACGGTAGAAGAGGAAAAGTGATGCTAAGCCAGCAAAGACAAAAAATGATATTGGACTATTTGAAAACCAATAAATCCGTGCAAGTACAGGAGTTAAGTGACATTCTGGGCATCAGTTTGTCTACAGTGCGTCGCGACCTGAGAGATATGGAAGAGATAGGAAGAGTGCGTCGGGTACATGGCGGCGCAATGCTCGTTCAAGATAGTCGCGAATCACCTATTTTCCAACGTAGCGACGAGTACATTGAGGAAAAACGACGCATCGGCGAAGCGGCTGCGACGATGGTCAATGATGGTGAAACGATCATCATTACGGGTGGTACGACCACAGAGATGATGATCCCGCATCTGGCCGACAAGACAAACGTGACGGTTGTTACGAACGCGCTCAATATCGCTTGGCTGCTGGCCCAGCATACAAATCTCAATGTCGTGGTATTAGGGGGGTATCTCAGACATTCGGAATATACCCTTCTCGGCCATTTAACCATTGAGGCACTGCGAGATATTCATGTCAATAAAATATTTCACGGGATCTATGGCCTGAATGCTGGCGGGGGACTATCCGGCACGTACATTCAAGAAATGCAAACGGATCGTGAAATTATTAATGCAGCCGAACAACTGATTGTTTTGGCAGATTCGAGCAAATTTGGACGAATAGGCCCGGTGCGGTTGGTGCCCATCGAATACGTATCAACCCTCATCACCAATACGGGCGCACCGGAAGACCAGTTAGCAGTATTACGAGAAAAATCTATCGCTGTGGTAGTGGTCTAAAGGTTTTGTAGTTATTTGTTTTGCAATGCACCGACAGGTTGAAGTTTAGGATACACAGATGGCGGACTTAACGCTGAATCAAAACTATGCGACATATGCCGAAATTATTGACCAGCCTTTGGCATGGCAAGCAACCTTGGATGACATTCAATCCCGGGCACAACAATTACATGAATTGATCCACGCTCAAAACATTACCGATGTGCTGTTTACAGGTTGTGGTACACCCTATTATCTGGGGATTACAGCAGCTGCATTGTGCCGCAGCTTAACCGGCCTACGTGCTGAGGCTCATCCTGCATCTAGCGTATGGATGTTTCCTGAAATGACTGTCCGCAAAGACGGTCGCACGCTCATCGTCGCCATTTCGCGTTCTGGCGAAACAACCGAAATTCTAAAGGCAGTTGAACAAGCCCACACCGTAACAGGTGGTCAGTCAATTGCTGTAACCTGCTACCCCCGTTCTCCCCTTGCCGCAGCAACCACCTTCCCCATGATCGCCCAGGACGCACAGGAGATTGGCTTGGCGCAAACGCGTTCGTTCACATCAATGTTGATTGCAACGCAAGCCATTATTTTTGCGCTGGCTGGTCGCCCTCTTAGCCCACGATTTTTAGAACTTCCTGCTTTGGGGCGAACATTGATTGATAAATACCGCGATCTGGCGCAGCGCATCGGGCAAGACCTCTCGCTCAATCAATTTTTCTTCCTCGGCAGTGAACCCTATTATGGGCTTGCCTGTGAAGCCATGCTCAAGATGAAAGAAATGACTCTAAGCGCATCAGAACCGTTCCACTTCATGGAATTCCGGCATGGCCCGATGGCAATGGTCACTCCTCAAACCCTGATTGTCGGGTTGATGTCCGAAGCGGCACTGCCCCATGAGGTCGCTGTTTTGAGTGAGATGCGGTCTAAAGGCGCACGCATATTGGCAATTACACCGGTTGAACTGGACAGCGACACAGCCGATTATCAGGTTGTGCTGCCAGAGGGATTGACCGACCTCGAGCGCGCTCCACTTTATCTGCCGGTTTTGCATGTGCTGGATTACAGCCGCACATTGGCTAAGGGTTTAAATCCCGATAGACCCCATAGTTTGAACGCAGTTGTCAACCTCAACGTTGCCGCTATTGAAAGCTGGGGAAACCAGCATGAATAGCAATCTGTTCAGTATCTAACAAAAATAGTTTAGAGAGGACATTCAGATGATAAACCGTAAATTGAGTCGCCGTCGTTTCTTAGAGTTATCGGCTGCCGTTGCCGGAGGCCTGGTAGCAGGTGGTCTGCCACGTTTTGCTGGTGCACAGGACGCACTTGCATTTCAGGGCACAGCCGAATTCTGGGACTGGGAATATGAACCGCGTCAAACCTTTATGCAGGAACTGATTGCCGAGTGGCAAGCCGCCAACCCCGGTATCACGTTGAACTATACGACTTTTCCGTGGGGCGACCTTGGTACGAAGCTCCTGACCTCTAACGAGGCTGAACAGAATCCGCCGATCTCTAACGTACACAGCGAATGGCGTCCAGCGTTGCAGAAGTCCGGGCTGTTGGCAGCATATCCCGAAGATTTGTTCACCGACTTGGACAAACTTGCCAGCACCCCATTCCTCAAGGCTATGGATGGGAAGGTCTATTCATGCACCTTCGGCTACTACTGTAACATTGCCTTCTTCAACACCGACATGCTGAAAGAAGATGGTTTAACTCTGGCCGACGTGCCCAAGACTTGGACAGATTTCACCAAGTTTGCCAAGGACCTCACACGCTATGACTCTAGCGGCAATGTCGAACGTACCGGCGTCGGTCTGAACCATTACTATTCACAGCGCTGGTTGTGGCAAGATTTGGTTTATCAGGCCGGTGGTTTCCTCTACAACGAGGATGGGACGCAGGCCATCTGGAATAGCAGTGAAGGTGTTCAGGCGCTCCAGTTGATTGCCGACTGGTATCATGTCCATAAGATTGACGATCCGCTGCTCGAACGTCACTTCGATATGATGTATACGGATCGCGCCGCTGGTTTTATCAGTCACGGTTACTGGGCGGGAGACCTGATCGCCGACGAAGCTTGGGAAGGTCGTTGGGGCACAACCCCGATCCCGACTTGGACAGGCGAAGGTGCGCCTGCGTGGGGCATGGTCGCTCCGGAAGAAGGTCTCGCGGTATTTGCCAACTACCCCGCAGAAACCCAGGAAGCAATGTTCAGCTTCCTCAAGCACGCGTTAGGGTCGGACGAACAGCGCATTAAATGGGCGCAGGTTCACGCCATCCCCACTGACCGGATTGACTTGCTGGATAACCCTGCCTTCACTGAAAACGATGAGGGTGGCGTGATCCATTCGCAAGGCGTCACTATCCCGTATCGTGTCAATCCGGGGGAAAATCCGCTGGAAGCAGACACCTATTGGCGTGAAATGTTTGACCGTGTCATCACCAATAAGGAAGAGCCGAAGGCTGTGCTGGACGACATTACCCCCCGCTTCAACGAATTGATGTCGGCTGCGGAACAACCGTACCTCATCACAGAGCGCAGCTATACGCCGCCGGCTATGTAAATAGCTGTCTACAGTCTACAACTGGAGGGCGGGGCGTTGCCCTGCCCTCTTACGTAATTTTCCGCCCGCGAATTTACTCAGAAGGGATCACTCATGACCTCAATCAGTGAACCATCTGCACCATCCACTTTGATGAGTAATTCAAACAACAGTGGCTGGCGTTGGCGGCGGCTCGACTGGGAAAAATGGATTCTGTGGATCGTGCTGGGAATCGGCGCGATTGCTATGGTTGGCCCGTTCTACTGGATGTTCATAAGCTCCTTTAAGACACGCCAGGAGGGTGTTGCTATTCCACCAACCTGGTGGCCGCAAACGTTCACCCTTGAACACTGGCAAGGCTTGGCCGATCTTTCTGTGGGCAGTATGCCCCTGTTCTTCCGCAACAGTCTGTTTGTCGTCGTGGTGATTACGGTCATCACGTTGTTCACCAGCAGCATTGCCGGATATGTTTTCGCCAAGTTCGAGTTCCGTTATAAAAACCTCATCTTCGGCTTCGTCATCAGTATGTTAGTGATCCCGTTCAGCGTGACGCTGATCCCGCTGTTTAACTTGGTAGCCGATTGGGGCTGGCGGAATAACTACTTGGCCCTCATTGTGCCGATCATTTTCAGCCCGTTTGGCATCTTCTTAATGCGCCAGCAAATTTCCAATATCCCCAGCGAACTGATAGACGCTGCTCGCATTGACGGCGCATCCGAGTTTGGAATCTACCTACGAATCATCTTGCCGCTCTCAACGGCGGCATTGGCCGCGCTCGCGATCTTCACCTTTACGTTTCAATGGGATAATTTCCTCTGGCCGCTGGTCGTGCTGGATAAACCTGATCTGTATACGCTTCCATTGGGACTGGCGCAGTTTCGCGGACGCAGCACGATTGAGCTTGGCCCTGTAGCAGCCGCTTCATTTGTCGCGGTACTGCCGATCCTAATCGTGTATGTTTTCGCCCAACGCCGTTTTATCGAAGGCATCACCTTGACTGGGATGAAATAGGGAGACATGTCATGACACCAGGGAGCATCCCGATCGACATCGCCCGGCGGACGCAGCAGTCGCCACAGGCCGGTGGTTCGCTGCGCCGCAACCAGCGCCTCTTTATCCTATCGGTCATCGTTCCGATGCTTATTTTTTTTATTGTTTTTTATATCTATCCTATTTTGTCCGGTTTCGCTGGCAGTCTGACCAACTGGCGCGCCTTCCAGGATCCCGCTACGCGAACCTTCATCGGTCTGGACAATTACTCACAGCTTATGCGCGACCCTATCTTCATAGCGTCGGTCGTCAACACCTTCAAATATGCGTTAATGTACATGCCCCTGTCGGTGGTGATGGCGCTGCTGGTTGCCTTAGCCATCAACGCTTCAGGCATCCTCGCCGGCTTCTTTCGGACCGTTTATTTTCTACCGGTGGTCACGTCGGTGATTGCGACGGCCCTGATCTGGTCAGTCGGGCTTTACCAGCCGCGCTATGGTCTGCTCAATCAGCTGTTTGGGCTCATCGGACTGCCGCAGCAGACTTTTTTGCGCGGTAAAGATACCGCTTTGTTCGCAGTCGTAATCTACAGTGTGTGGAAAAACTTGGGTTACGATGTGGTAATTTTTATGGCTGGTCTGTCCGCGATTCCGCCCACCTTTTACGAAGCAGCCAAAGTGGACGGCGCAAGTCGCTGGCGTGTCTTTTGGCACATTACGTTGCCGCTGCTCCAGCCGACCATCGTGTTCGTGATTATCACCGGCGTCATCAATGCGCTTCAGGTATACGGCCCGATTTACGTTATGACGGTAGCCTCTGGTGCCGACAAACCCGGTGGGCCGCTCAACTCGACCATTGTAGTCGCGGTCTACCAGTGGCAGGTGGCCTTCGGCGAACTCCGGCTCGGCTATGGTGCGGCGATGGGTGTGGCACTTTTTCTCATCATATTGGCCATTACGCTCCTGCAATCGCGCTTTCTCCGCCGCCGCTGGGAGTACTGAGCAAACACAGGCCGACTTTTAGGACTACACTGTTCATTCAGTTTCAAGATTTGTCCCCTGTAATCAAGCAATTTTAACAGCCAGTAGGCGTGAAACAGTATCACGCTCATATAGGGCATTCCACGAGGGTACCATGGGGCAGGTTGCCATTATTATCTTTACGAATGCCCATGTCTTCACTGCAGATCCTCACAACCCTGTGGCCGAGGCAGTGGCATACTGTGCTACCAGCATGGCAAGATGTCATCGTAGAACGGGTTCGCACTTTGCGTGAAGGGCGTGCCCGCGACGAGCTGTGCAACATGTATGATACTGTATCAGCAAATCAAGCTCATATGAAGTTATTTTGCGATATGAAAGTGATATTTGCCTGCACCGACCTTTTGTATCAAGAAATTGCCCACTGGAGAAATTTCTCAACCGAGACCCAGAGAATGACAACTCATCTCATACTTTGTGTAGAAGCAGTTGGAAAGATATTTCAATTGTGGAACACAAGTAGCGATGAAGACCGCAATCGCCTGGCGCGGGATGTGTTCGATTATGTTGTTTATGATCTGGATGAGCAACGAAAAGTGAACTTTAAACTGAACCCGCTATATGAGCAATTTCTCGTATTGCGGGCTGAAGTTGCAGTTCATGAGGATGAAGGAAAATGTCTCAAATGTGACCCCAGTAGGGATCGAACCTACGACACTCTGCTTAAAAGGCAGCTGTTCTACCGCTGAACTATGGGGCCATCTACCCCATATTCTAGCCACATTCATACAATTTTCAACCCACAATTTACCGGGTGTCAGCTTTCGATACGAATGACATCCAATGTAAATGGAAGAAAGGGTTTTTCTGTGGTGCGCTGCAAAGAAGTTTGATCCCAATTCGTGACGTACAACTTATCCGGCGCGGCATAAGCGACGTCGCTGGCTCCGCGGAAGAGGCCCGCAATATAATCCAGATTGTCGCCGTTCAGGCGGGCGATGCCATTCTGGGACAGTGCAGCGACATAAATGCTGCCGTCTGCCGCCACAGTCAGACCAAAGAATAAAGGTGAATTGGGGCGACTGCCGTGACGATACAATAGTTCACCCTGTGCCGGATTATCAACTGGTACGCGGTAAATTGTGTTATTGATGCCGTCGGTAACCAGTAGGGATTCATGAGAGGCATCATAGGCTAAACCGGCCGTATCATACCGTTCAGCTCCATCGAGCACAGGTGGACTCCACCACAGAGTCCCGCCGCTGCCGTCATCATTAAAACGCCATACCTCGTCACGCCCGCGATCACTGATGTAAACATGCCCACTATCATCAACGGCTGCCCGTTCGGGAATGAGAAAGCCACGATCATCCGGCACGCTAACGAAAGTTGTGATGCTGCCGTCTGTACCTAACCGCTTAACATCACCACCGTCGGTTGCGGGATCAGTATCTAACTGGTCAACAACATATACCGTGCCATCTGCCGCTACCGCTAAACCAGACACCGCACCGATGCTGTCCCGCGAGTTCGGGATCTCCGTGACGGTTCCATTGGTATCAATAACCCACAACACCCCGCTTTGGTAACTGCCACTGTATACCCGTCCGTCGTGCGTGACGGCCACGGCAGCGGGATAGGCATCGTCATCCGGCAAGACGGCGAACGGCGCTACGGTTACGGTGTTGACCAATGCCACGCCCTGTGTACGGGTGGTGCTATTTTCACTGCCACGAATAAGGGCAAGCGTAAACAGCACCAGCACGAGCAGTCCGCCACCAAAGATGAGGATAAAAATGGCGAGGCGCTGTCCTTGTGGCAGTTCGAGGATGCGTTGCAGCATGAATTACTCCGAGGCTGATAAGATGCAGAACCGAGATAGGTATTATAGTGGGGAGAGGTCGCTAACTGCCAGCGGAATATGGGGGGCGGTGTAATAGGAATCTGCGAGAATGCTATTGCTGTGCGGAGATTGGGATGCCGTATTAAGCCGATTCCTCCAAAAACTGCGGTTCCACTAATTTCAACACCGCATTACTAAAGGTTTGGACATTGAATGGTTTACTGAGCATGACGTTGCCACCCAATTCAGCAAACACCTTTTGCGTGCCGATATCAGGTGTGGCGGTTACCATAATAAATGGCACATCAGCCGTCGCCGGATTATTCCGCAGATGACAAAGCATATCCAGCCCGTTCATGATGGGCTTATGTAGATCGGAGATAATGAGCGAGACCGGATTATGCCTGATAAAGTCCAAAGCCTGTTGAGCATGAGGAATTGAAATGGTGTGTAATCCCAGTCTACTCAAAAGCGTTTCGTACAAACGCATGATATGGGGATCATCTTCGCTGATAAGTACTGGATTACGGGGTGATTGTGATACAGTAGTAGAGGAGTGATTTACGCTAAAATCTGTATTCGGTGTTTGCATAGGCAACCTTTCAGAATACATAAGGAAGTTAGACATGCAGCGTTCCTCAAATAGTCCTTCGTGTTGGAAATTTGTTACAGAATCAAACCTTAACTTTATGTCCTAATTTGTTATACACCCAAAAGTCGTGAAGAAAGTAAAGAAATAATTTAGATTTGCAACAATTTTGTAATATCAGTGAGTTAGTAGGCTAACTATGGCAGGCTTTACCCGACGGCTGGGAACAGCCCGTTACGAAGCAGATGAATATTACCAACAAGCGTTAGAAGCTTATCGCAAAGGGCGCTATGACGCGGCTATCAATGCGCTGGACAATGCGCTGGCCTTAGTGCCGAAACGCGCTGAGTATTACGCGACACGCGGTCTGATCTTTCTGGAAGATGGGGTGAAGGACAAGGCGCAGAACGATTTCCAGCAGGCACTGCGCCTGAATCCCCACGAAATGCTGGCCCATTACGGGCGGGGGATGTTGGCCTACCAGAGTAATAATATTGAAGAGGCACTGGCGCATTTTTCGGACGCATACAAAGCCGATCCCCAGCGCCCTGAAACCTTGTACTATCTGGCGCTCATCTACCACCGCCAGAAGCAGCATGATGTGGCACGGCGCTTAATGGATGTCGGAATGGGCTTTCTGCCCGAAGGGGATAAACGAAGGGGCGATTTTCAGAAGTGGCTGCGCGAGTTTGACAAAATCACCGGCAACAAGCCGGGTAACCCCCGCATTTCGGTAGCGGGTGTTGAGCAGAAACAGATTACTGGCGGAGAATGAGGGCTGCCACATCGACAGCCCCATGTCCATTAGTTATATCTACGCTCTAGAATTGCCGTTTACCTCCTGTAAGTGATACCCCGCGTGGGTCACGGCCGTAGGCCAGCCGTTTAGCCCACGTCGTAGGAATGGCACGCAGATCGACCGCAGTCAGTTCTACGGGTGGCTGCATGTTAAAGCCGCTGGCTGTTAGTGCATGGCGCACCTGTTCCGCCCCGACCTCAAGCGATATACCGATTTCCGCCAGCGCACCACTGTTGAGGCGCACCTCTAATTGGGCGCGAGGGCGGGTTATGGCCTTCACTCCGGCTAATACCTGCGAATTCACTTCCAGCAACCCTTCCAACAGGCTGCCCCACGGAAAGTTGACTGTGACCGACGCGGCCAAGCCGTGCAGTTCGGGCGGCAGGGCTTGCGCATTAGCGATGACGAATAGGCTATTGGCAGGTGCGCGACGAGCCGTTTCTTCCAGATTTTCGCGACAGGCATCAACACCGATTACAAAGTGCTGTGGACGAGCCGCTGCCATGTGGCGCACGAAGCGGCCATCGCCCGTGCCAATATCTATGTGAATGTGTTCATATCCGGCTAGCTGTTCCACCAGCAGCCGTGCGTCCATAAACGAGGCGTGTTTGCCCCGGTAGATTTCCATAATTTCCTCCTGTTTTGCGCTGTCGAATGGGGGACAAAAGCAAAACAGGCAGGAGGCGCACGGGCACGGTTTGAGGTGCAGCCACGTCAGGCACCGTCAAGATCATCGGGCGTCGGTTTTTTACGGAATGGAAGGCACGCTAAATAAGCCCGTCGATGGGAGGGGCAAATTCGGTGACCACCTAGCTGCGAAGATCAGCAGGGTGGACGGGGAAGGTGGTTACGTATACTCATCAGCTTAGATATGTTCCTAACTAGAGAAACAACAAACGCATTATAGCATGGTTGATTGGTTTAGCTGAACCATGTCGCGCTGTGCAGAAATATATTGTACATTACGTAGTCTCAGACCCTTCTTCAGATGTCATATGAACTAAAGGCTGAAATTATGACCGACTACAGCATTCAACAAGAAAAGATTGAACAGGCTATCCGTCTTCTGAACGAGAAGGATATCGACTGCTGGATGACTTTCGTGCGAGAAACCGAGCACAATGCTGACCCGGCCCTGCCCTTGATCGCGGCGACCAACGTGACGTGGCACACGGCGCTCATCATCAGCCGCAGCGGGCGCAAGGTGGCTATCGCGGGGCGCTTTGATGCCCTCAACTTCGAACGCATGGGGATGTGGGATGAAGTCATCAGCTATGACCAGAGCATCCAACCCGCACTGATCGAGACACTGGATCGCCTCAATCCGCGCCAAATCGCCGTCAATTACTCGGAAAGCGATACGGCAGCCGATGGTCTTTCTCACGGCATGTACCTGACACTGGAGCGTTATTTTGCGGGCAAGCCTTACGGGTTGATTTCGGCGGAAGGACTGCTCAATTCCCTGCGTGGGCGCAAGACTAGCACCGAGGTAGCCCGGGTACGGGCGGCGGTGGCGCTGACGGACGACATCATCAAGCGCATCGGTGCCATGTTGAAACCGGGATTGAGCGCGCTGGACATCGCTAACTATGTACACGGCGAGTACAAGAAAGAAGGTGTTATCCCGTCGTGGGACGCGCAATACTGCCCGGTGGTGACCTGCGGGGAAGCGCCGGTGGGGCATGTCGCACCTGCGGCGGAGTATATCGCTGAAACGGGTAAGCTGATTCATATGGATCAGGGTGTGGTATTAAATGATTATATCTCAGATATTCAGCGCACGTGGTATTTGCAACCCGCAGGTGAAAGCGGTGTCCCTGCGCCGGTGCAGAAGGCGTTCGACGCGGTGCGCGGGGCGATTCTGGCTGCGGCAGCCGTGCTGAAGCCGGGTGTGCAGGGTTGGGTAGTGGATGAAGCCGCGCGTAAGTTCATCGTAGAAGCAGGCTATCCCGAATTCCAGCACGCAACAGGCCACCACATCGGGCGGACGGTGCATGACGGTTCGACCCTGCTGGGGCCGCGCTGGGAACGTTACGGGCAAACTCCTTACGGCATTGTGGAGGCGGGCAACTGCTTCACGTTGGAACTGGGCGCGCCTGTTCCCGGTTACGGCTTTGTGGGGCTGGAAGAAGATGTGCTGGTGACGGAGACGGGCATCGAGTGGCTGGGTGAGCAGCAGGATAAGATGCTGGTGGTGCAGGTCTAGACAGAGACGGTCTGCAGCATCTATCTAGCAAGTTGTAATGATTGCTGATTACTATGCCATGTGCGCCAAACTTGTATTCGTTAGGCTGTTTAAGGCGACCACTCACCGCCATTAATTCTTTAGCATAAAAATGAGGTTGTGATTACAGCCATCGCCGTAACCACAACCTCGCAACCCTCTATCGGTTGTTGACTCTCAATTATGAACCATCAACCACTCAAAACTAGCGCTTCCCGACTGGCACATAGTCGCGGGCAGTAGCACCGGTATAAATCTGGCGCGGGCGGTTAATGCGGGTTGTTGGATCGTCGCGCATTTCCTTCCACTGGGCAATCCAGCCGGGCAGACGTCCCAGCGCGAACAACACGGTGAACATGTTGGTTGGGATACCCATGGCACGGTAGATGATGCCGCTGTAGAAATCAACGTTCGGATACAGTTTGCGTTCAATGAAGAAGTCATCCTTCAGCGCTACATCTTCTAGACCCTTGGCAATTTCCAGCAGCGGGTCATTGACACCCAATGCGCCCAATACTTCATCGGCAGTGGCCTTCAGGATTTTGGCGCGGGGGTCGAAGTTCTTGTAGACACGGTGGCCGAAGCCCATCATACGGAAGTTCGAATTCTTATCTTTCGCCATGTTCATGTACTTGTTGTAATCGCCGCCGTCCGCTTTTATCATGTCCAGCATTTCGATTACTTCCTGGTTCGCGCCACGTGCAGCGGCCCCACAACGCGCAGATACCCGCGCCGATGGATGCAAACAAACTGGCACGACTGCTCCCTACCAGTGCACGGTGGAGGTGCTGCAATTCTGCTCGTGGTCGGCATGGAGAATGAGCAGCAGGTTCAATGCCTGTTCCAGCACGTCCGAATTCTCATAAGTTTCAGACGGTACTGCAGACAACATATGCAGGAAATCGGCGATATAGCTCAGATCATTGCGCGGATAGACATACGGTTGGCCGATTGATTTTTTATAGGAGAAGGCTGCGATGGTCTTCATCTTGGCGATCAGCCGCACGATATTGAGCCGCTGCAGATCCGGTTCATCAGACTCGGGGTAATACGTTGAAAGCGAAACCGTCATGGCCGCCAAGATTGCCATCGGGTGGGCCTTGGGCGGGTAGCCTTCAAAGAACTTCTTCATATCTTCATGGATGAGCGTATGATACGTTAGTTCGCGCTGGAACTTATCCAGCTCATCTTTCGAGGGCAGCTCGCCATAGATAAGCAAATAAGCCACTTCGATAAAACTGGCCTGCGTGGCTAACTGTTCAATCGGATACCCGCGGTAGCGCAAGATACCCTGATCTCCGTCAATATACGTAATAGCACTTTTGCAGGAACCGGTATTGCCATAACCAGAATCATAGCCCACTGCCATTGTTTTGGCGCGCAGCGATGAAAAGTCTATACCTGTTTCTTGTTCCGAACCCACAAAAACTGGAAACTCAAACTCTTTGTCGTCCAAAATAAGTTTTGCTGTAGACATCTTGCCCTCTTCTCTGTCAAGAATTGTTCCGTTCAAATTTCAGACACTGTACAAGCCTATACTTTAACACGGCAAGTGCCACATTGCCTGTCCATTCAGGATGTGTGTCACCTTGTGCTGGTATTTTCTCATGCACGCGCCTATAATTTTCCCTCGTTTTACACTGGAGATTGGAACGTCCATCTACATGAAAAAGATTCATTAACTACTGAGCCTCCTCTCATATGGCGGCGTTAGTCTCCATTGTTGCATTCT
Source organism: Anaerolineae bacterium (assembly GCA_041390885.1). Classification (GTDB taxonomy): domain Bacteria; phylum Chloroflexota; class Anaerolineae; order Aggregatilineales; family Phototrophicaceae; genus CFX2. Next base: position 528,641 of record JAWKPB010000020.1, read on the forward strand.
TTTCCCGGAGGAAATTGGGGAAGTAAAGAAAGAAGTAAAAGGTCTATGATCGAAGTCCACGACTTAGTCAAGAAATATGGCTCGGCGACGGCGGTGAAAGGCATCTCTTTCAGCGCCCATCCGGGGCAAGTAACGGGCTTCTTAGGGCCGAACGGCGCTGGGAAGACCACCACTATGCGGATGCTGACCGGCTTCCTGCCACCGACATCCGGCAGTGCGATGGTGGCCGGATACAATGTATTCGACCAGAGCATGGAAGTACGCAAGCGGGTGGGCTATTTGCCGGAAAGTGTGCCGCTTTACCGCGACATGACGGCCCTGAGCTACCTGATGTATATGGGTGAAATCCGGGGTATACCCAACCGCCGCGCCAAAGCGCTGGAAACATTGGAGCGAGTAGCACTGGCAGAGCGTGCCAACAGCCGTATTCGCACACTTTCCAAAGGTATGCGCCAGCGTGTGGGTCTGGCGCAGGCACTGCTGCACGACCCCGAAGTGCTGATCCTCGACGAGCCGACCATTGGCCTCGACCCGCTGCAAGTGCTGGAACTGCGCGAACTGGTGCGGGAACTGGGAAGAAGCCATACATTGCTTTTCAGCACCCACATCCTCTCCGAAGCCGAACAGGTTTGTGACAATATCATCATTGTCAATCATGGTCAGATTATCGCGGAAGGTTCGCCCACCGACCTGCGCGCCCAGTTGGAGCGCGGTGGTCGCGTGCTGGTGCGTCTGAATGTACCCGCCGAAAATGCCCTGCCGGTTATTCGGGCGCTGTCCGAAGTTGCCAGCGCCAGCCTGAGCGCGACGGGTGACGGCGTTGTAGCCGTGCCTGCCACCTCAGAGACCGACCCGCGTCCGGCCATCGCCCGTGCGGTTATCGGCAAGGGTTGGGATTTGATTGAACTGCGTCCGGTGGCCGTCAATCTGGAAGAAATCTTCCTTGAAGTCACCCGCCGTGAAGACGATGAAACAAACGGAGCAGAAGCGGCCGCTATGCCCGAGACCGAAAGTGAGGCCACAGCATGAGACAGATTTTTGCAGTTTACAAACGCGAACTGGCGTTATATTTCCGTTCGCCAGTGGCATATGCCGTCGCGCTTGCGCCGCTGTTGTTCTTTGGCATTTTGTTCAGCTAACAGCGTTTCGCAGGCCAATGGACAAGCGCCTGCTGATCAGGTCAATTTTATTCTGTGTTTACCTTCTGTTGTTCCTCGTCGCGCCGCTGCTGACTGATGCGGTTGCTGGCGGAAGAAACACGTGTGAAGGTACACTGGAAGTCCTGATGACCATGCCAATTAGCGAAGCCCAATTTATCATCGGTAAGTTTTTGCGGTATGGACATATTACACAGTCTCTGCTGCTGACCGTGATTTATTACGTGATCTGGCCTCCATCGGTGTGCCGGATGCTGGCCGTGCTTTAGGTACCTATTTAGGGGCCTGATATGGGACGCATTGGCTGTGACCATGATCTGGTCAGCCGTCACCGAAGGATCAGATCGTTGCGGCCTTCCTCGGTGCAGCTACCATATTAGTGTTGTATCTGGCGGAAGTGGCCGCGGGCGCGATCAGCAGCCTACCCAATATCAGCGCCGGTTTGGGCAGCTTCATTCGCGAACTGGGCTTCCAAGCGCACTATGAAAGCACCATGCTTCAGGGCGTTATCCGGGCTGAAGATGTTTTGTATTTCGTGTTTATGATTATTGCCGCGTTGTTCATTACCACGCGGATTGTGGAAGTGAGGCGCTGGAGATCATGACCGACCAGACTCCCAATACTACGGTTAACAACGAGCAAGAACCTTTTATCCCTCCCTATTACATGCTCATTCTGGCGGGCATAGGCTTTATTGTGGCACTGGTGGTGCTACTCACCCAGCCCAGTTTCACCGTCGTCGGGTGGGGTGGGTTGGGATTGACCCTGCTGTCGGTAGTGGTATGGGCCTTCATGGCTCCCGATCAGGCGCGGGCGCTCATCAGCGGGCGCACCGCCCGCTACGGCGGCACAACCGTCGTGGTGACGCTGATCTTTCTGCTAGCGCTGATCGCCATCTATTCTATCGTCAAGAGCCGCAATATTCGTTTCGATTTAACACAGCGGGACGAATTTTCCCTCAACGAACAAACCCGTCAAACAATCACAGGGTTAGGCGTTGAGCCGAATGTTCCCAATATCAAGATTTATGCCTTCTACGGCGCGAATCAGGCCTCGCGCGTTGATCAGGACACTATTCTCTTTGCTGATTATGCCGAAACGAGCAAGAACAAAATCAGCTATGAGTTTGTTGATCCAGATCGTAACCCAACGCTGGCACAGCAGTTCAAAGTGGAGCGTACCGGACAGGTAGCAGTTGTACCGCTGGATGCCAACGGCGAGCCACTGACGGAAAAGGCCAAGCTGATAACGCTCTCTACTCAGGAACAGCTTTCCAACGCCATCATGCAGGTGGCAGCTTCCGGTGATTTCCGGGCGCACTTCATTACGACCGAAGGCGGTTTGAAGCTGACGGATTCCGGCGACAGCGGTATGTCGAGCCTAAATGATACACTCAAGAATCGTTTTAACTGGAAGACCGACGAGGTCAACTTGATTGACCTGACTACGCCCGGCAACAGCGATATTGACTTAAACGACACGACCATTGACGGACAAACGTTGGTGATTGTGGGCGGCAGCAAACCACTGCCGGACGATCAGGTAAAGATCATCACCGATTATCTGGACAAAGGCGGCAGATTGGTGTTGTTCGCTGGCCCGTTGAACGCCGATGGCAGTCCGGCGCTGGCGAATACTGAAAGCCTGAATACCTACCTGTACAACTCGTTCGGTGTTCGCTTCGCCAACAACATGGTGCTGGATGACACGCAAGCCTTCCAGACCATATTCAATCCTGTAGCGGTTACCTTCGACTCGACAAACTACATCACTCAGCCCTTCGCGTCGGCGACAGGCGGGGCAATGGTCTTTGAAACGCCGCGTTCGATTGATGTCAACCCGACGCTGCCAGCCGATGTCACTGTGAGCGAGCTGGCAAAATCAGCGGATACATCGTATGTCAAAACCGATCCTGCGGCTTTGAGCGGTGGTGAGGATGCTGCCACAAAGACGGACAGTGATCCCAAAGGCCCGTTCGTGCTGGCAGCAGCCTCTGAAAACACCAAGACCGGCGCGCGTATCGTCATCTTCGGCAGCCAGAACGTGCCCACGAATTACTACGCACAACTGCGTGGTTTGAATGTCTACGATCTGGATGTGGCGTTTAGCAGCGTGGTGTGGGTGACAAAATTCAATGAATTTTTCAGCCAGATTCCTCAGCTTCAGGCCGAGGCGAAACCACAGGACACGCCGATCTTCGCTAGTGAGCAGGTTAGCCGCAACATTAACTTCTTCACGCTCATCATTCTACCCTTTGGCGTGCTGCTTATCGGGATAGCGGTGTGGTGGAGTTCGCGCGAACGGCGGACCAATTTGTAATGTAGAGTTTCCGGACTTTTGCAGGGACAGGGGTAGCCCTGTCCCTTTTGATGCGATACAACATCTAGTGATGTGACAGGAGTATTTTTATCATGCGTTTTAATCGAGGAACGCTGGGTCTGATAGTGGTCAGCATCGTCGTTATTGCAGCCGTGCTGCTGTTCAACAACCAGCAAGCATCCGCTCCAAGCGCTGCTGCCACCGCTACCGGCGCACCGGGCAGTGGGCCGCTGTTCCCGGATATTTCCGATGTGAATAACCAATCGAAGATCGTGCGCTTTGAGGTGGTGGATACGACCGCCAACAGCAAAGTGGTTATGACCAAAGATGAAGCAGGCGTGTGGACAGTAGCCGATGCCACCAACACCCAGGCGCTGGCAACCGACCAAACAAAAGCGGTTGGTACGATGAGTGTGCTGGCTTCACTGGCGGCAGTGGATCGGTTTGAAACCGACAAACTGGCGGATTTCGGGCTGGATGCGCCAAAGTACACCATGACACTGACTGACTCCGACGGCAAGACCTACGCGGTCAAAGTCGGCAACAAAGCCGCAGCTAACCCCCGTTATTATGTGCTGGTCAATGACGATGTGAAGACGGTTTTCCTTGTGACTAAAGATCTAGTAGACGGTTTGATCGGTCAGATTGCCAACCCGGCTTACGTGGCTTCGCCCACTCCGACGGCGACTGCCACCAAGACGCCCAACCCCTACAGCGAAGTGGAACAAACAGCGACTGCGGAAGTCGAGCTGCAAAATCTATTTGCGACCCTGACGGCGACTGTACAAAGCGAAGCGACGGCTGAGGCCACCAGTGAAGCAGCGGCACAAGAGGCGGCGACATTCACGCCCGTGCCACCGACTGCCACAGCCCAACCCGCCAGTGCTACACCTGTGCCACCAACGGCCACACCTGTTCCCGCGACAGCGACGACAGTGAAGCCATCGGCGACACCCTCACCAACTCCTACCCCATAGGAAATGCGGTCGTTCATTCGTAGGGACGGGGTGAGCCTGTCCCTACGTCCTTTATTCATCGCTAAGATCACTACTCACCATATAACCACAATCTAATTTTAGGGTGGGTTAGTCCCAGAGGCTGCTATGCGCCAACCGTCGTGCCCCACTCTAGGGATATTTGGTGAGGAGGCACGCGCATGTGAGTCCGGGCTTACAGCGGGGTTTAAGTGGCGCGCCCCAAGGTTTTGTTGATCTGGTCAATGTGATTGCCACCATGCCAAGCATACAAGGCGGCGACTGCTTCCAACGTCATTTCACCGCGCGTGTGGTGCATACCAGTACGCTGCCATTGGACTTCGCTCACCGATTCGAGCAGTGCCACAATGCGCGTGTGAATGCCATGAATAATATTCACTGAGGGTTCGATAGGCTGTTTGTAGTCAGCCGTTTCGGCAAAGTCAGCCTGCTTCCACGGAACCATCATGGGCTTGTCTTCAAAGAGAATGTTCTTCATGAGCAGCAGGGCGCGGGTGTGTGAATCGGCCAGATGATGTACGATCTGGCGTGTGCACCATTCGTCTGGTGTGATGCGATTGTCGAGTTCATCAGGTTTGATGGTTGCCAGCAGGGCGTCGAGCTCGGCGGGGAAGGCACGGATTTTGTCAATATGAACCTGTTGTTCGGCTGTGGGCATACATCCTCCAAATAAATTACATATATATGGTTCAGGCGCGGCCAGCGCACACTATAACTTATCCGTCCGAACTTGGCTAAACTGATAACAGTCCATTAAGTCGCATAGAATTTGCATATTTGGCACAGCACAGTGGACAAAACGTAAAAAGCGTGCCATTATCTAGCGCAAGTAATCGTTGGATATCGTTACTAGATTAAAATTCCCCAAATAGAACCTTCATACATGTGTTTTTCTTTACTGCTCAATTTACAAGAAGTTTGTTCGTGAATGCCAAAGCACATGTAACGAAGGTTTTTTATGACTCCCGAAAATACACTCTCTAATCCACTGGAACTGTGTGTCATCGAAGGTGACGGCATCGGCCAAGAGGTTATCCCTGCGGCGTTGGAAGTCTTGCGCCGGGTTGCGCCGGATGTTGTCGTTCGTCCCATGCCTGCCGGTTGGGGTTACTTCCAAGAACACAAAACTTCGCTGCCAGAAGAGACCATACAGGTTGCGCGGGAATGTAAAGCCATCTTGTTCGGCGCAGTTTCTTCTCCCGGCTACCCGGTAGAGGGGTATTTTTCACCTATCGTGCGGCTGCGGCGCACCTTGCAAGCCTACGCTAATCTGCGCCCCGCGCAGTGGCTGCCTGTACCCACATCGCGCGAGGGTGTTGACATGCTCATCGTGCGCGAAAATACCGAAGACTTATATATTGGACAAGAGCGCACTGAAAACGACGGACAAACCGGCATCGCGCAGAAAGTTATTACGCGAGACGCCACCGAACGGGTCAGCCGCCTAACCTATGAACTCGCCAAGCGGGTAGGACGGCACAAGGTCACACTGGTACATAAAGCCAATGTGCTCAGCCAATCGGATGGTCTGTTCAGGCGGGTGGCGCTGGAAGTAGCTTCGCATTATCCGGACGTTGTCACTGATGAGTTGTATGTGGATACCGCTGCCTACTGGATGGTCAAAGAACCAACCCGCTTTGACATCATTCTAACGCCCAACTTGTACGGAGATATTTTGTCCGACATGGCGGCAGCATGGGGCGGTGGTATGGGTTTGGCACCCAGTTTGAGTCTGGGAGACGGCATTGCGTTAGCCGAACCGGTACACGGCAGCGCCCCGGACATCGCAGGCAAAGGCATTGCTAATCCCACTGCTTCGATGTTGAGCGTGGCGATGCTGCTGCGCCATTTCTGGAACCGGCTCGAAGCGGCGGACAAGGTGGATGCCGCTATTCGTAAAACACTAGCTGACGGCGACCACACCGTTGACATATACAGCGAAGGCGCAATGTCTACCACTGATTTCACGGCGCGGGTTTGTTCGCATCTCTAATCGTTTGATTGCATCGAAAAATCACCATGGGGTGAACCACTGTGTTCACCCTTTTTATATCCAAAGAACTGGCACACAAATACCGTATTACATTTTCGTTTGTTTTTGGTTAAATTCCGTATATTTAGTTCGGAATCCTCAATTCTTTAATGATTCTATTGCGACAACAGATGTTACGATAGGTGAAGTAACGTAATAGAGAAAAAACTAAGACGGTAAATCCGTAGATGTTGTAAGAAAGAGGCCACATCTAAAATGCAGACCATTTTGATCGTTGACGACGAAACCAGCTTCTTGGACATCATGCAGATCATTTTTCAACGCGCTGGTTACAAAACTCTGGTAACCGCCAACGGCAAAGAGGGTCTAGATATGGTTTATCAGCATCGCCCCAATTTGGTGGTGTTGGATGACATGCTGCCCGGCATCAGCGGCGGCGATATTTGCATGACGCTTAAAAATGACCCCACCGTTAACCACATTCCTGTCATTCTCTACAGCGCAGGCCCGCGTGTGCGCGAACGCGAATTTATAAAGCAAATTGGCGCGGACGCTGCCCTGAGCAAGCCGTTCAAGCCTAAGGATGTGGTGCAACTGGTCGGTTCGTATCTGCAACCGGTGGCCGCTGCGGTTTAGTCAAAACACCGCTAAGCCTGCTGACTGATGGCCTCAAGCAGCTAGGCTAGGAATGGTTTCCATTCATTCTTGGAGATAAAAAGGTGTCGAGTGACACCTTTTTCGCTTTCACAGGGGTCATTGCTTATCCTAAATGGAAATACGGCAAGCTGGCGCGCATGAAGTCGACTTCATCCATTTCCAAGACGATTTCGGGCGGATGCGCTAACGCACGGATTTCGTCCAGCACCACGCGGTAATTCAGCACCCCTTGATCGAACCCCATGTGAATATCAATTTTGCCATCATTGTTATTGGCATGGATGTGCACAATATAATCACCCAACGATGTTAGCCATTCTTCAAAAGGAACATCGCCAAATAGGTGAGCATGTCCTACGTCCAAACAGGCGCGCAGATTGGGGTGATTAATCTTCTTGAGCAGGTCACCGATGATATCCGGGTCGAATTCCCACATATTTTCGACAGCAATTGTCACGCCACGACGGGCGGCATAATCGGTCATCTGCCCCCAGAATTCTAAATTACGCTGCTGCCAGCCATCCCGATATTCGATGTTATGAATAGCGCCGATGAAGTTGGCATGGAAGACAATCAAGGGGATATGTAGTTCGGAAGCAATATCCAACGCATCATGATAGCGGTCAATACACACCTGATTGACGCGGCTATCCGGGCTGCCAGGGGCCATATCCATGAACGGGCCGTGCATTGAAATATTCCCCGGCACAGGCGCAAGCAATTTCCGGTAGCGAGCAAGGGCTGATGGCCGGTCACCATCCAAAAAATTGGGAAAAGCAAACGCCATGACCTCGATACCTAGACCATATTCACGCGCCAAAACAACACAAGCTTGAATATTACGATCACTGGCACTGAGCAATATCTGATCCACCATCTCATCCCCCATCGGGCTTTTGGAGTGGTTTTAGTCTACACTGAATCTATTTGCCCTGCTCATTAATTATTAAGATCTATGAATAGGGCGGACTTGAAACCCGCCCCAATGACACAATCAATCTGTTATGTTTCGCCCTGCACGGGCACCAGTAGATCGAGCCGAATGCGCGTTAGTCTTTCGGCGGAGGCGGCGGTTCCTGCTGGCTGGGGTCGGCCACACCTTTGAATTGTTCGGCATGCTTTTCCATCCGGGCGATAAACTCGGCAGTTTGCGGTGGTGTGCGGATTGACTGCCCCCATTGAGCAGTTTCATCACTCATGACCAACAGTGTACCTTCGGTATAGGCGGTCAGGCTAGCACGGTACACCGGGTCATCCATTTCATTGATGGGCGACTGGGCATCTGCAAATTCAATATTTTCTACAGCCCCTTCATAAATAGTAATGGTGCGATCCCACTGGTATAGATCAGCCAGGGTGGTGAAGAACGCGCCCAGCGCCGGCATTACTACCGACATAACAATGAAAAAGCTCACCAGTACAGTCAGTGTTCCACAGTCACTGGGCAGCGGGTCAGCGGTACAGCGTGCGCCACTGATAAAAGCAGACTGGACAATGAAGCCAGCCAGTGCACTGGAAAAGCCGGTCATGAAGGCGAAGAATGCCCGGTAGCGGTTGACCTGACCAGCGGCTTCGCGTAATTTTCCAAGTGTGTTGTTGTAATAATTGCGCTGGTCTTCAAGCGCAAATTTCTGAAATAAGGCGTAGCGAACTTCCAAGTCATCACGGTTTAGAGATGTCATGATATATCCTTAAGCTTGCCCACTCGAATTGGTTTGTTCCGGATAAATGCCGCGATTGATATTGGCAGCTCGGGTCGAGAGCAACAATTTCCGCTCATAATCTTTGACACTATCGTTGTCGTAGGGTGACATACGCATCAGATAGCGATAATACTCACGGCGCATGTACTCGGCACGCCGCCGATTTTGCAGCCACAACGGGAGCGATGGCACACGACCGCTAATGGTGGCTAAATAGGTGGTGAATAAGGCTACAAGGGTTTCAGCTAAAGCAAAGGCTGGCACGGCATCCGCGCGACTTCCCATCGATAAGCCTTGCAAAGCACCAATGATGGTCGCCAGTGCTGCCAGCAGCATAAATGATATTTGAACTAAGCGGTAACGATTCTGGTGCAGGCTGGCTTCATAATCACGCTCGCGGAACAAGCGCAGCAGCTCCGTATCCAGAAACTCAATATCATCCCGAAGCCGCCGGGCGGCATCGGAATCCGCGCCCGCTAACAGTGCATCCAATCGCGTTTTGTCGAGTAATTGGAATTCAGGATTAGCTGCTTTGTCGAATTGCAATCGCGGCAGTTGTTTCGCCCAAGCCGGCCAGCGGCTACGATAATTTTGTTTGCCCTGTGTAGAAACTGTCTTGGTATCTGGCGCACCCGCGCCGGGCGCTCCAGTCGGTGCTGCGGACATCATATTCCCCTTTCAGTTGATACTGATACGTTTCAACAATGATCGGTCACTGCACTCATAATCATAGCGTTATGTGATTATGCGTACAACGTGGTAGCAATTTTGGGGGAAACAATGAGCCTGCAAAAAAGTGGCTATCTATCGGGGCGGGGTATGTCAGCCAACGCGATCATCTGAAGTGCTTCATCATAGGTGGCGGCAAAATGAAAAGGGCGATCCTGAGCGAAGACTGCCGCAAAACTCTGGTAAGCCGTTCGGATTAGCCAACCTGCACCTACCACGACCTTATAACCTTCATTGGATCGTGCCTCGCCTTGAGCGAACAACTGCCCGGCACGCCCCATCCAGTCGCGCGGGAGGCCACCTGCTTGTTGAATATCTACCACTAAATGGACAACATGGGACACGCTTACAATCAAATTATCGGCCTGCTGGATGGCCTGTTCAAATTCGTCCCATGTCCAACCACGCTCAATAATAATGTGAATAATGTTCCGTTGTGAGCTGTCCCAGCCAACCTGAATTGTCATTAAACTTTACGTCCGACCTTAGGATTTCTATTGGACACGACTCTATTGCACTATACGCAGGTTCGCAGCAGGTTGTTGCATCATCCCGTGATCGTAAAATTGGTGCGCGGCCCGCTGGGTGCGCCGCTCACGGTGAGCTGCACGCCGTAATTGCCTGCTGTGAAAACAAAATCCGTTTGGTCAACGTAAAACCAGATGCAATTGTCGTTAATGTCAAAGTCCGGCGTAAAGTCCTGACTGGCTGCCAGTACGTCACCTTGATACCACTGCGCTCCCAACATCGTGCCAGCCGTGATATTCGACGCTGTCGCCACGACATAGATGCGCTCGGCGTTAATCGAGAAGGTATTGACTGATGCCAGAGCACAGTCGTTATTCCCTACTCCTTCGGCTGTCACAATGCTGTACAGGGTGGGCTGACCGGGAGTCGGCGTGGGAATAGTAATATTAGCAGGCGTACTGGAAAAGCCGGGCGTAGCTGCGCTGCCGTTAACAGGCTGGCCTAACTGTGGATTAGTGGTTGGCAGCGCGGCGATAGCAGGATTGGGGGACACCTGCGCGATACGTGTGGGATCGACACCGGTGGCTTGAAGCGTCGCGGCTAGTTCACCACGCCGGTTTTCCGCCCGCGCTACCGCTGTTTCGATATATTCGGCGGTGCGTGCCAATCTGTCCATGACAATGGTGGCAGTGGCGCGAATTTCAACAATCTGTGTGCTGAGCATTGCATTTTCTGCGGCCAGCGTTTCCTGTTCGCCGTTGATAGACGAACACCCCATGCCGCAGACAGCGATCAAAACAACAATGGCAGCTAAACGATATGTCAATATCATCGACGTAAGTGGATCTAGCTCAGAGGATAAAAGCACATCAACATGCTAACGCAGAAATTGAAGGGGCGCATTGGACTGCGCCCTCAACATCTCTGTTATATGCGGTGGCAGGCAACCCAGTGTCCCGGTTGCACTTCACGCAGTTCAGGATCAGGTTCTTCGTGACACAACCCGAACACAACCGGGCAGCGGGTATTGAAATTGCAGCCGGCGGGCGGGTGCGCCGGGCTGGGCACATCGCCGGACAAAATGATGCGCTGGCGCTTGGCCTCAATCAACGGGTCAGGCACAGGTACAGCTGACAGCAGCGATTGCGTATAGGGATGCAGCGGATTGTCGTACAATTCGTCGGTTGCTGCTAACTCTACAATCTTACCCAGATACATCACTGCCACACGGTCACAAATGTGCCGCACCATGCTCAAGTCATGGGCAATGAACAAGTACGTGAGGTTCAGTTCATCTTGCAGTTCTTCAAGCAGGTTTACCACCTGAGCCTGAATGGATACGTCCAAAGCGGAGATGGGTTCGTCGGCCACAATGAAGCTGGGACGCAGTGCCAGAGCGCGGGCGATGCCGATACGCTGGCGCTGACCACCGGAAAATTCGTGCGGATAGCGGTTGACATAATAGGGATTCAGGCCGACCCGTTCCAACAACTGCTCCACATATTCCTGTTCTTCTTTTCTATTGGGGATAATATTGTGGATACGCAGCGGTTCAGACACGATACGCCCCACTGACATACGGGGGTTTAGCGACGCAAATGGGTCCTGGAAGATCATCTGCATACGCTTACGCATTTTACGCAGGTCTTCGCTCGGCAATGTTGTCAGTTCTTGCCCTTCGAATACCACTGAACCGGCAGTGGGTTTGTACAACTGAAGCACGGTACGACCTGTCGTGCTTTTGCCGCACCCCGACTCACCCACCAAGCCCAGTGTTTCACCCTTGAACACGCTAAAGCTGACATCGTCTACCGCTTTGACCGCGCCGACCTGCCGCTGAAAGATAATGCCAGAGGTAATGGGAAAGTGTTTCTTGAGGTTCTTGACGCTGAGGAGGACTTCAGGGCTGTCACTCTTGGCAGCGGACTTTGTTTCAACCATCGGACTAACCATGAGCAGCAACTCCTTGCGGTACAGCAGTACGGACATCTACCCAACAAGCATTCAAGTGGTCGGCTGTGCCACCGTCAACAGAAACCAGAGGTGGCATTTCTTCGGTGCAGCGGTCAATGCGATAGACACAGCGCGGCGCAAATGGGCAACCTCTTGGCTCGCGCCGCATATCCGGCGGCGAACCTTCGATCTGGATGAGTTTCTCGCCGCCGCTGCGTTTGTCGTGGCGCGGTAGTGATTTGAGCAGCCCCAGTGTATAGGGATGCCGGGTATCTTTGAATAACTCGGTGGATGGCCCACGTTCTACAATTTGACCACCATACATGACTTGTAGGGTGTCAGCCAAACCAGCCACGATGCCCAGATCGTGTGTAATCCAGATCATCGCCATGCCGATTTCATCACGCAGGCGGCGTACCAAGTCCAGAATTTGCGCCTGAATGGTCACATCCAGCGCTGTTGTGGGTTCATCGGCAATCAGCAGTTTGGGATTGCAGGAGAGTGCCATTGCGATCATGGCACGCTGGCGCATACCGCCAGAAAATTGGTGGGGATAACTCTTGAGGCGGCTGGCGGCATCCGGAATACCGACCATTGCCAGCAGACTAGCGGCGCGTTCGTTGGCTTCTTTGTCGCTCATGCCCAAATGGAGCTTGAGGGCTTCGGTAATCTGTGTACCGATGGTCAACACCGGGTTGAGCGAAGTCATCGGGTCTTGAAAAACCATCGCAATTTCTGCGCCGCGGACGGCTCGCATTTCTTCGGAACTGAGCTTAAGCAGATCGCGCCCCCGGAACAGAACCTCGCCGCGTTCCACTTTGCCGGGCGGTGTGGGAATAAGTCCCATAATCGACAGGACATGCACACTTTTACCGCTGCCCGACTCGCCTACCACCCCCAGCGTTTCACCTTCATGGAGTTTGTACGACACGCCGTTGACGGCGTACACTGTACCCTCCTGAGTATAAAAACGTGTTACGAGGTCTTTGACCTCCATCATCACGGGTTGTGCCAAAATCAAACCCTCCTGCACAGTGCCTTGAAATAACGCGTATTTCAATAAAACGATTGGCGGCCTATTTTGCCGTTTATTTTAAGAAATTGCAAAAACGTAACAGAACAACTCTTCGTTATCGTCCTTTGTTACTTATAGACAATAGGAAAGGTTCACTTAAACACATCTTTTGAGGGGCCGCTCGGAGACCACAAGCCCGAAAACTTGCGGTCGATATTACAATTCCTAACCTTTCATCAGTCTTTACGCTCTCCGGGCCGTCTATGCGGATATTATGTTGTTAGAAGTAACTCATAATAGCTGGTCTTACCTTACACAATTTGTTACCTCTAAACACCCCCGGTTTATCGTTATTGACGCAATGTAACGTGGTTTGTGAGGCTAGAAAAATGGACGAGGTTGAAACTTCTGTCTCTGGCAATTACACAAACAAGGCTGACTCAGTGCCGTCTGAATGGAATCTATCCAGCGCCCAGATGTTTGCCATGCTCGAAAGCATCAGCGAGGCCTTCTATGCGCTAGACACAGACTGGCGTTTTATCTACTTGAACCACCGTGCCGAAGAGATGCTGAACAAACCACGCGCTGAGTTGATCGGCAAGAATATCTGGAATGAATTTCCCAGCGGTAAAGATACTCAAGGCTATGTTGAAATGCACCGCGCCGCCGAAAAACACCAGAGTATTCACTTCGAAACGTTTTCGGCATTCTTGAATAGATGGCTTGAAGTGCGGGTTTCCCCTATGGCCTTTGGTCTTTCGGTTTATTTCAGCGATATCAACCAGAGGAAAGAAGCCGAAAACCAACTGAGGTTTAACGAGGCACGCCTTGCCCTGCTGCTGGACGCCTTGCCATTTCTGGTCAGTTACTTCGACACGGATATGCGTTACCAGTTCGCCAACAAACGCTACGAAGATCTGTTCAACCTAACTCGGGATCAGATTATCGGCAAGACTATTGTCGAAGTAATAGGTGCGCCGGCCTTCGAACAAAACAGACCCTATATTGAAGCAGCTCTCGGCGGTCAACAGGCTGGATGGGAGCACGAAACCTCTATTGCGGGCAAGACTCGCTTCACGCGTGCGCAGTTGCTCCCTATTCGCCATGAAAACGGGGCGGTCGCAGGCGTGGTCATTATTTTCGAAGACATTTCCGAACGGAAACTAGCCGAGCTTGAGATGGAGCGGTTGGCAACCATTGTCAGGGATTCAAATGATGCCATCATTAGCAATATGCTCGATGGCACGATCACATCATGGAATGCGGGTGCCGAGCGCATGTTTGGTTACAGTGCCGACGAAATGATCGGAAAACCAATTACGGTGTTGTATCCATCCGATAGAATGAATGAAGAGGAATACCTGTTTGGGAGTGTCAGGGAAGGCAAAACAGTCCAGAATTACGACACTGTGCGTCTGCGGAAGGACGGTAGTTCTGCCAACATCAGCGTCACTATTTCCCCACTGAAGGACACGCAGGGCAACATTATCGGGGCTTCAAAAATTTCGCACGATATCAGCGAACGCAAGCAAGCCGAGCAGTCCCTGCAGCGGTACGCTAAACGCCTCGAAATTCAGCACATGATTGAAAGCGGGATTATCCAGAGCCAGTCTACCCAACAAGTGATTGAGACCGTCCTAAAAGAACTACGAACGTTAATTCCCTGTCAACGGGTGAGCGTAGTGCTAATTGATGAACAGTTGCAGGAAATTGTACGATTCGCCGTAGACAATGCAGGTGAAACATCTATCGGTCAAGGAACGCGGGCTCCATTACATCCCAATTTGTTTGAAGGGTTTGATAGTCGAAATATGCGGGTGGCGGATGATGTGCGTAATTCAGTGGCGTTTATTCCACTGGCAGCTCCGCTTGTGGAGGAAGGCATTTTGAGTGCGGTGCGCGTACTTTTGATGGAAGAAGGTCGGCCCATTGGCGCACTTGGCTTATTTGCCAGTTCACTTGGATTTTTTAACGAACAATACCAAGAAATTGCTTACGAAGTTGGGAACCTGTTATCAGTCGCCATCCGCCAGATGCACCTGACGCAGGCGATGGAAGCACACAACCTGCTGCTGGAACAACGGGTAGCCGAACGTACACAACAATTGGAGGCGGTCAACAAAGAACTTGACTCCTTCGCTTACGTTGTCTCGCATGACCTTAAAGCGCCGCTGCGCGGCATCAGCCAGCTTTCAAGCTGGTTGGTGGCCGATCATGCAGACCAACTGGATGAAGAAGCGCGCAAAATGTTAACGCTGCTTGAGGGACGTTCGCAGCGTATGCACGACATGATCGAGAGTATCCTGCAATATTCGCGCGTTGGACGGGTCAAAGGTAACCAGCGCAAGGTGAACCTCAGTTCACTCATGGATGAAGTTCTCGATCTGTTGACACCTCCTGATTCAATCGAAATCACCATAGCGCCCGACCTCCCCATCGTTTTTGTGGATGACATGCGCATCCGCCAGATGTTCCAAAATCTCATCGGCAACGCCATCAAATACATGGATAAGCCAGCAGGCAAAATTAACATTTCATACACTGATGCAGGGGAATACTGGCAGTTCAGTATTGCCGATAACGGGCCGGGTATAGCGCCGGAGTATCATGAGAAAGTATTCCAGTTATTTCAGACACTGGCACCGCGTGACAAAGTCGAAGGTACGGGTATCGGGTTGGCGCTGGTCAAAAAAATCGTTGAACTGCACAAGGGGAAGGTGTGGTTGGAGTCCCAACCGGGAGAGGGTACAATATTCTTACTAACGTTACCTAAGATTTTGGAAGTCTCCCAAAATGAAAAGCTCAAGGCCGATACTTCTGGTTGAAGATGATGAAGTTGATGCTATGACCATCCGCCGCGCCTTGAAAACCATCAAAGTCACCAATCAACTCGATCATGTAACCAATGGCGAAGAAGCACTTGCCCATCTACGAAGCGCGGACAAAAAGCGCCCCTGCATCATCCTGCTTGACCTTAATATGCCGCGTATGGGCGGCATAGAATTTTTGGAACATGCCAAAGCAGATACAGAACTGCGGCGCATTCCGGTGGTGGTACTCACATCATCTACGGAAGAGCGCGATCGCATTGCCAGCTTTGATAAGAGCGTAGCCGGTTATATGGTCAAACCAGTTGACTATGGGCAGTTTATCGAAGTAATGAAGGCCATTGATCTCTATTGGACACTGAGTGAATTCCCTCAAGAAGGTAATTATGACTGATCGTTACCGGGTACTTGTGGTCGAAGATGACGAAATTGACCGCCTCGCTATTGAACGTTTGATTACCTCCCAAGACTTACCCTATGACTACCAGATGGCTACTTCTTTTAGTGAGGCACGGGATCTGCTTTCCACGCAGCAGTTTGATGTAGCGCTGATGGATTACGAGCTGGGCGATGGGAACAGTCTTGATCTCTTCCCTTATGTAAATAATATGCCGATTATCCAGATCACAGGATCGGCTGACACCAAGATCGCTATCGCTATCATGAAAGCTGGAGCCTATGATTTTCTGGTCAAAACACATGACGGACAGCACCTTACAGCGCTGCCGATTACCGTACGCAACGCTGTCGAAAGCTGGCGCGCGGAACGTGAATTGGAACGTTACCGGAACCATCTCGAAGAAGTGATCGAAGAACGGACTGTGGCATGGTTAGAAGGTGAGCTGCGACTGCATACGATTGTGGAAGCAGCCCCCATCATCGTGTTTAGCCTCGACACCCAAGCGCGAATTACGTTTATTTCCGGTCGTACCGAAGCGATTCTCGGTTATCCGGCAAAAGAGATGCTGGGGCAAGAAGTATCTGCCCTCTTCCCAATGCTGTCGAGAGATAATAAGGGGATTAAACGCGTAATATCCGGGGAACACATCACCTCAGATATCGAGCTGGATGGTCGCTGGTTATCCGTAAGCATCTCACCGAAGCGGGAAAATGGTTCCATTACTGGCGTCATTGGAGTTGCCCAAGACGTAACGATGCGTAAACAGGCTGAGCTGGCTATGCTGAATGAACGCAACCTGCTGCGTACCCTGATTGACAATATTCCCGACTACATTTTCATCAAAGATCGGGAAGGCCGTTTTATTGAATCTAACCATTCACATGCCGCCGGGGCTAATCTCATACGGGAACAAATTATCGGTAAGACTGCCTTTGAAGTGTTTGATGCCGATCTCGCCAAACAATTCCATGATGATGACCAGCAGGTTCTCTCGACAGGCACAGGTATCACCAATCAGGAACGCATCACTACCGCAGCGGACGGCACCAAACGATGGGTGCTTACCACTAAGGTTCCTCTATTTGATAGCAAGAGTCAGGTTACCGGTCTGGTAGGAATTTCGCGGGATGTTACCGAATTACGCAAAGCTGAGGAAGCAAAACTAGAAGCAGTGCGCATGCGCCTCGACATTGAGCAGGAACGTGAATTAGTTGAGATGAAACAGCGCTTCATCACTACCGCTTCGCACGACTTCCGTACCCCGCTGACCATTATCAAAATGGCCGCAGACACGTTAATGAATTATCGTGATCGGCTCACACCAGAAAAACAACACACG
Organism: Anaerolineae bacterium; assembly: GCA_041390885.1. Lineage (GTDB taxonomy): Bacteria > Chloroflexota > Anaerolineae > Aggregatilineales > Phototrophicaceae > CFX2. The sequence continues at coordinate 546,197 of JAWKPB010000020.1, forward strand.
AAACTTGAACAGATCCATTCCAATGTTGACCGGATGGTCGCTTTGCTGGACGATGTGCTAACGCTAGGCAAGGCTACGGCAGACCGCATTTCATTTAGCCCATCCATTGTGGATGTTAAGCCGCTATGCGATCGCATCTGGGAGGACATGGTCGAAATTGACGGCGGTCGCCACATGAGCAGTTTCCAATTTAATACGACCGTCAGTCAAGTTGAAGCCGACGAGCAATTGCTGCAACATATGCTGGTTAATCTAATTTCAAACGCCTTCAAATACACGGCAGAAGGTGGCAGGGTCATAGTCTCGGTCGAATCCGATGACCAAGCGATGGCATTCAAAATCACCGATACAGGGCGCGGTATTCCCGGCCCGGAACAAAAGCACTTATTTGAACCGTTCTTCCGAGCGACCAACACCAAAAATATTAAAGGAACCGGGCTGGGATTGGCGATTGTCAAAGCCTACGTTGACCTCCACAATGGAACTATCACGGCCCAGAGCGAAGAAGGAACAGGGACAACATTCACTGTTCAGATCCCGCTCCGCCAACCCCGAAAAAGCCCCTAAAACCTCAGAGCGACTAAGATCGTTTGCGCCTGCTTGACCACTGCCTAATACTTCTCGCCGCAGTCAGCTGGACTTCGCATACCTCAAGCCTCTGCACAAGATGGACAGCAGTAGACTTGAGAAAGCAATTGTGCGGCATGTCCCCTCAAGTGGAGCAAATCAACATGGACTTTTCATCAACTAACAAGAGCCGTTCAAACAGCCACCGTTCGCGCGAGGAGCAAGAAGCCCATTACCGCCGCCTCCGCCAGCAGCTCGAATCCGGACAGATGGACGGCAAACCACGCCCCAAGCCGTGGCCGCTAACGGTGCTAGGGGTACTTTTAATTGTGGCCGCCTTCGGGCTAGGCATCGTGGGAATCTTGCAGATTAGCAAAGTCAAACAGGGTGGCGATTGGCCCGCGGTGACCGCGACTATCACCAAAACCTATATCAGCTCCACGTGGAATGACTCGCGCAAGAAGTATGATTACGAGATTGGCGCGTACTATAACTACAGCGTTGGCGGGAGCAGTTATCAATACAATACGACTGTAGACCACTACACCAGTAGAGCGGGCGCGGAAATGAATCTACAGCGTTACGTGGGGCAAAAGACCACTCTCTATTATGATCCATCGCATCCCGATATCGCCCTGCCATTCCCCGGCGGGAGCGCATTTTCGGTGGTGCTGGTCGTGGTGGCAGGCCTGGCACTGGTGGCCGGGATTTTCTTCTTTATGACAGGCGGGCAGCCACTGCGGCGGGCGTAGTATCACCATCTTTCCCACTTCGATTGCGCTGGCTATAATCTTTCACCATCATTGATGGCGGAGGATTATTTTTATGCCAACTTTCCAGCGGGGTGATGTAAGCCTGCACTATGAACTGGATGGCAGCGGCCCACCAGCAGTGTATATCTGCGGTATGGGATCGCACAGCAACGACTTCCTCAGCATGATGATCCGCCAGGCGCTCAGCCCGCACTACACCTTGCTCACAGTCGATAACCGCGGCGCAGGACAGACTACCACCAGCGGCAAAACAACGCTTGCTGACATGGCGGAGGACATCGTGGCGGTGATGCATCACCATCAGATGGACGCGGTTGCCGTGCTGGGAATCTCAATGGGCGGTATGATCGGGCTGACGCTAGCCGTGAATCATCCTGAAAAGGTTCGACGGCAGGTGATCGCCGTGAGCTGCGCGTATGCTATATCTGAACCCAACCGGTCAGGATTCATCCTTCGCAAAATACGGGATATGCGCGACCAGAGCGTCCCATTAGAAGCAATCAATATCTTTAACGCTTATCTGGTATTGGGTGAGTCCGTTTTTAGTGACTATCCAGAACTTGTCGAAGCGTTTGTGAACGCGCCGCCCGACCCGTTGCAGATGGGGCGTGAAGGTTTTGAGCTGCAAATGGGTGCTTTAGAAGGTTATGATGTGCGCGAACAGCTTAAACAGTGCTCAATCCCCACACTGGTGATGAGCAGCCCCGAAGATTTGCTTATTCCACCCCGTTTTCAAGATGAGATCGCTGCTTGTATTCCCAATGCGACAATCAAACGCTATCCCGGCGGGCATGTATTCATGATGCTTCCTGCGTATGCCGCGCAGTTTTTTAAAGATGTGCTATCTTTTTGGAATAGTATTGTGTAATGGTTGATAAATCAGGGGGATTTATTGTGTCACTTGATCGACTAATTAAAGGATTATTGATTTTTGTTCCCATCGCCATCATTGCTAAATATGCAGGAGGGTCACCAGAATTAGTATTTATTGTAGCGGCACTGGGCATCATCCCACTGGCAGATTTGATCGGCGAAGCAACTGAAGAATTAGCACATTACACTGGCCCCAAAATCGGCGGTTTATTGAACGCCACACTGGGGAATGCTGCCGAACTCATTATTACTATTTTCGCCGTACAGGCTGGCCTTCTCGATCTGGTGAAGGCGTCCATCGTAGGCTCGATTATCGGCAATCTGCTCTTGGTGATGGGCTTAAGCCTGCTGCTCGGTGGCTTGAAAAACGGCATCCAGAAATTTGACTCTCGCACTGCGGGATTGAATGCCACACTCCTGATTCTAGGTGTGGTTGCACTGGTAATTCCTTCCCTCTTTGACGTGGCGATTGCTGGTAATAAGGCTTCGGAGTTCGGGCTGAGTGAAGGCGTCGCTATCGTCATGATTATCCTGTATGCCCTCAGCATCATCTATTCTTTCACCCACCGGGCCGATAGTCATGCCGAAGGCGTAAGCCGCGAAGCTATTCCACACGAGAGTAAATGGAGTGTTCGCACCTCGGCTATCGTCCTGACGGTTGCCACCATTGGCATTGTGCTGTTGAGCGAGGCGCTGGTCGGCTCGGTCGAACATGTCACCGCCTCTATGGGTCTGAGCGAGTTCTTTATCGGCATCATCGTTATTCCGCTGGTGGGCAATATCGCCGAGCATCTGGTGGCAGTGCAGGTGGCGCTAAAGAACAAGATGGAACTGAGTCTGGCTGTGTCACTTGGATCGAGTTTGCAGGTGGCATTGTTCGTCGCGCCCGTGCTGGTATTTATCACCTTAATTATGACCGGACAACCACTCTTGTTGGTTTTCAGCAGCTTTGAATTGATTGCGTTGATTGCTACCGCGTTAGTGGCGGCGTTTGTGGCGCTCGACGGGGAGTCCAATTGGATAGAGGGCGCGATGCTGCTGGCGGTTTATGTGATTGTGGCAATCGCCTTCTTTTATCTGCCTTCCGCTGGGGGTACAGTTCCCCATCCGTAGGTAAAAAGGGCGCACCGCAGTGAGGGCATGATTTACATTGCTTCCATTCATACCTTGCTCAAACGTCTTATGGCCTAGATTTCAAATGACTTATTAGCGGCACTTCATCTGGAATAATCCCTATGTCTGATCTGCTCATCCGCAACTGCTCGGTACTGAATGTCACCATAGACGCCCGCATTATTGTGCTACAGGAACATGATGTGTTGGTGGGCGGCAGCCGCATCGAAGCGATCCAGCCCACCGGCGCGGCTGATGCCAGTCACTTCAAGCAGGTGATCGAAGGGCGCGGCCTGCTGGCAATGCCCGGCCTCATCAACACCCATGCCCATGTGCCGATGGTCATTTTTCGCGGACTGGCAGAGGATGTCTCCATCGAAAAGTGGTTCAACGAGTACATGTGGCCGCTGGAAAGCAACTTACAGGCCGACGATGTGTACTGGGGCATGCAGTTGGGGCTGGCGGAGATGATCCGCGCCGGAGTGACCAGCGTTGCCGACCATTACTTCTACATGGATGAAGCGGCCAAGGCAGTGGAGAAAGCCGGGACACGCGCTCTCCTCGGTTGGGCGATCTTCGGCAGCAGCGGTTACGACATGGTGGAGCGCACCGGACAATTCGTCAGCCAGTGGCAGGGTGCGGCCAATGGGCGCATCCGCACCATCATGGCTCCCCACGCGCCCTACACCTGCGACGACGATTATCTGCGGGCGGCGGTCAAAAAGGCGCACGAACTGGGCGTCGGCATTCATATTCACGCTTCAGAAGAAATGGGGCAAACCACAGCCAGCCTGCAAAAGCGCGGCATCACGCCCATTCAGGTGCTGGAGCAAACCGGGATACTGGAACTGCCGACCATTATCGCGCACGGCTGCGGCCTGCTGCCGGAGGATTTACCCATCTTAGCCAGGCATACCGTGGGCATCGCCCACGCGCCCAAAACCTACCTCAAGCTGGCGATGGACCTGACGCCGGTGTTGGCGGTGCGCCAGCAGGGTATCCCGGTAGGTCTGGCAACCGACGGCGCGGTCAGCAACAACACCCTCGACATATTCGAGTCGCTGCGCCTGATGGCGATGACGCAGAAACACACCGCCCATTCGCCGGAAGTGATGACGCTGGGGGATGCCCTCTATATCGCCACCCGCGAAAGCGCCCGCGTCTATGGCCAGCCGGACGAACTGGGCAGCCTCGAACCGGGCAATCTGGCGGATATTATCCTGCTGGATTTGAACGGCCTGCATCACCAACCGCTGCACAGCATTTCTGCCAGTTTGGTCTACAACACCCAGAGCAGCGATGTGCGCACGGTGATTATTGACGGGCAGGTAGTGATGCGTGACCGCCAGCTGCTGACGCTGGACGAAGCCGAAATTGTCGAGCGGGTGCGAGGCAACATGCAGCGCCTCGCGCAGCGCGTGCCCAGCAAGCGCATACAGGTCTACGCGCCGTAAGCCAATTCCCACATGTGAATCACAAAATGACTGTCTCAATCGTCTCTATTGGTAGAAACACATGCACAGTAGAAAGAGACGATCATGGAACAGAACCGTATTCTCATCCTCGGCGCGGGCTACAGTGGGGTAATGGCCGCCCGCCGTTTGGCCCATAAGACAAACCGCAAAGCGGCGATTACGCTGGTTAACGGGTCAGATCATTTTGCCAACCGCATCCGCTTCCACCAACTGGCGGCTAACCAAACGCTGCCGCAACTGCCGATCACCAAAATGCTGGCAGGCAGCGGGGTAGCCTTTATGCAGGGCATGGTGACGGCCATTGATGCCACTGCCAAAACAGTCACAGTCCAGAGCGCGGGTGACAGCCGGACGCTGGCCTATGACTACCTGATTTACGCGCTGGGCAGCTACATTGACAGTTCGCGTGTGCCGGGTGCGGCGGAGTATGCCCTTTCGGTGAGCACCGAAGCTACCACACACGCCCTGCGCGAACGCCTGCCCGCTGTGGCTGCAAGAGGTGGCACATTGGTGGTGTGCGGTGGTGGATTGACAGGCATTGAAACTGCTACCGAGTTCGCCGAAGCCTTTCCCGACCTGCATGTCAAGTTACTGACGCAGGGCACATTGGGTGCTGATCTTTCGCAGCGAGGGCGTGAGTACCTGCTGCGGACATTTGAACGGCTGGGCATCGAAGTCGTCAATCAAGCTCGCATCACCCGCCTTACGCCGCAGCAGGTGGAATATCAGGGCGGCGCAGTGGACTATGACCTCGCGCTGTGGGCGGGGGCTTTCGCCGTGCCTGCACTGGCGCGCGACGCTGGTTTACAGGTCAACGGGCGCGGGCAGGTGGTGGTAGATGAACATCTGCGTTCCGTCTCGCATCCCGACATTTACGTGGTGGGTGATGCGGCGGATGTCGTGGAGGCGATCAACACACCTGTCCGCATGGGCTGCGCCAGCGCCTACCCAATGGGCGCTTATGCCGCCGATGATCTGGCGGCGCTGCTGGACGGTCAGCCCCACCGCGCCCACGATTTTGGCTACACCGTGCGCTGCATCAGTTTGGGGCGGCGGGATGGCCTCATCCAGATGGTTAATGCTGATGACCAGCCCAAAGAACAGATCATCACCGGCTGGATGGGGGCACAGATCAAAGAGATGATCTGCCGCTACGCCGTCTGGCAGATCCAGAACGAACGGCTAATGTATTATCCGCGCCGCCAGGCGCTGCCGCTGCCTTTCATGACGCCGCGCGCAGCACAACCGCAAGAACGTTAACGATGTTCAACCCATGACCGGCGCAGCAGCCATGTGGCGCTGGTCATCCCTGTGTTGTCATAATGATGATGTACTGCTTGAATGAGGTAGAGCCCATGACGGCTGATATAAAAACTTTTGAAACCTATCGCGGCTATTTGTTTTCCATCGCCTACCGCATGTTGGGCAGCGCCATGGAAGCTGAAGATATTGTGCAGGAGGCTTTCCTACGCTACCAGCAGGCGGCCACGACCACTATCAAGTCACCTAAAGCCTATTTGAGCACCATCACCACCCGCCTGTGCCTTGACCAACTGAAATCAGCCAAAACAAAGCGTGAAAATTACGTCGGCACATGGCTGCCCGAACCGATCCTGACCACCGACGAAACGCCTGAAGCAATCAACAGCGAACGCGAAACGATTTCGATGGCCTTTCTGGTGCTGTTAGAAAGTTTGTCACCGGTTGAACGGGCGGTGTTCCTGCTGCGCGACGTGTTTGATTACGACTATGCCGACATCGCCCGCTTTGTAGATAAAAGCGAGGACAACTGCCGCCGTTATTACCACCGCGCCAAGCAGTTTGTGACCGAACGCCGCCCACGCTTTGAACCCGCCCACGACGAGCAGGTCAAGCTGATGGACAGTTTCATGCAGGCTGTGATGAAAGGGGATGTGGAGGCCCTCACCCATGTGTTGGCGGAAGACATCGTGGTCTACGGCGATGGTGGTGGTAAGATGCCGGCCTCACCGCACCCGATTGTGGGACGCGAACTGGCTGTCCGTCTGCTGATGGGGGCATACCGGCTGACACCGGCGGAAGTGCGAATGGAAATGGCGCAGGTCAACGCCACGCCCTCGCTGCTGTTTTGGCGCGGCAATCACCTCTATGCAGTGGTCAATTTCACCATTGTGGATAACCAGATCATCAGCGTTCGCAACATCTTCAACCCCGACAAGCTGAAGTATATTCAAGAGCATCACTAGGGTACAAAAAGGGCGGCTCGGCAGCCGCCCGCAGGGTAATTGACGAACTCAGGCTTTGGCGTCCGCCACCTGTTCCAGATGGGTTCGCTTGTCCTGTAGAATTTGCCACAGTTCGACGACGATGGGCAGCAGTGCGATCAGCCACAACGCATAGGCGATACCGTGTAATGTCGATTGATAATCCGCTACGAAGATGCTGGCCCACAGGAAAATTCCACCTGTATGTACCGCAATCAGGCTCAACCAGTTACCACCCAGCCGGGGCGTTTCATCCGGCAGCAGCACATAGCGGAAGATGAACGGAATGATGGCAAAGCCGAATTGCAGCACCCAGCCGTAGATCAGGGCTTGCGGTGCGTTCTGTTCAACCGTTGCCGCCGGGAAACCCGCCACTCGCAGCAAGACGAACGGCGCAAAAATGACGGGCGCGAACAACCATACATAGGAAGTCACGAGATGCCACATGCCGGCTGTCCACGCGCTCCCTCCCCGCCATAATGGTTTGATTACGTTAGCGAGCAACCACACGGTAGCCACGGCGTGTGCCACCAGACCGGCAGCAGTTGGCGGCTTGAGTTGGAACCACGGGCCAACCACCAATCCCAGCGCACCGAACAGCATCAGCCAGAAGATCGGGCGGATGGAACGCGGCCAGGCCAGTGACCGTCCGGCAAAAGTGGGATAGAAATCTACAATCAGCCCGGCGAATACCAGCGACAGAAAGCCCCAGTTGTTGGCATGAATATGTACTTCGAGCGGGGTTTGGATGCCCAGCGTCGCGGTCCACCCCAGCCACAGACCCGTGCCAACAAGGACGCCCAGCAGCAGGTAAGCCAACCCTGCTAGATAGAACCAGCGCCCGCGCATGGGCTGTTTGGCGGTTTCGGTAGACGCTGACTGCCCCATCAACTGCCAACTCACCAGCGCCGCTGCCACAAAAATCAACGTCCCGCCGCTGAGGATGAGCAGTTGGTTGACCATCGGGATGCCGATAAGCAGGATCACCAATCCGGTATTCAGCAGCGCCCAGATGTCCCACCGTACAGCGCGCCGTTGATGGGAGCGAGCAGCCGCTACAATCGTGAGGAAGCCAAAGATGACCTCGGTCATCATACCCAGCGTGATAAAGTGTACCCGCAGCCAGCGGATGCCATTCACGGCCTGCACCAGATTCAGGCTCGACGTTGAGGTATCCAGCGCGCCCAGTACGGCTAGTCCCGCATACAGCGCGGCCATCAGAAAATATGGATTGAACACAAACATGTCCTTTCGTTAATCGCAGCGCTTAGGCCACGCGGGAGGCAATGAAGGCTAAGCGGGTTTCGGCTTCCATGCCGCGTGCCGCGCCGTCGGGCGCAACCACCGTTGTACCGGCGCCAACCGCGATGCGTTCGCCATCCACCACCATCCAACCCGAACCGTCCAAAAAGTGATACATGGCGAGCGTGTCGGGGTGTACCGGGATTTTCTGCCCCGCTTCTAACCCCGCCAGCACAAACTTGATCTGGTCGCTTTCTGCCAGAAACAACGGTTTGGGACCGTCACTGGCGTAAACGACCTTTTCTCTCCAATCGGGAATGACCACCGCAGGCATAACAATTTCTCCTTCACTCAGATCAACGCAAACAGGCGAATGTGTTCACGTTAACATTCGCCGGAGAAAGTGTCGCCGACTTAAGTCGGATGGAAGAATGGATTGTCTAGGGGCTGGCGATAATTTCCAACGCGGAACGGTCAAGGATACGGATTTCGTGGCGCTCGACTTCGATAATGTGATCCGCCGCCAGGCTGCTGAGCGCCCGCTGCACCACGTCCGGCACAGTACCTAAGCGGGCTGCCAATTGCGCCTGTGTGTACCACTGTGGGCGTGGCAGGACATCCCCCTGAGCGTCCGCCAGCAGCAATTGCGCCAGGCGGCTGATAACCGGTCTTAACGACAAATCGGCTACCAAGCCCACCAGATAGGTCACACGGTCAGCCATATTCTCCAGCAAAAGCTGTGCAAATTCGGGATGCTCACTCAAGAGCTGCGCCAGTGTAGCCCGCGGCACTAGCCAGACCTCGGACGGTTCGAGGGCGATGGCGGTAGCCGGGGTGGGCCGGTTCGCCAGTATCCCCAATTCGTTGAAGGCTTCGTTAGGGCCGATGAAGCGCAGGATTTGTTCGCGGCCTTCAGTCGAAAGTTTCACCACTTTCACCCAGCCGGATTGCAGAACATAGAGACCAGCCGAGGGTTCGTTGTCGAGGAATATGATTTCACCCGCCGCATAATGCCGTCGCACTGCCGACTGCGCCATCGCCGTCAGCGCCTGCAAATTCAACCCGTTCAGAAACGGGATGCGCCGCAGTTGATCTATCAATTGTTGTGTGTTTGCTTGCGACTCCTGGCTCACCGCTCCACCGTCCCCAGCACCAGCCAGTCACCTGCGCCGCCCACAGGCGGATACTTCACACCGTCGTAGTAGGTGTACAACTGTACCGCCACCGTGTACGTGCCGGGGGCCAGCGACCACCCCTCGCCCTGAGGGAGAGGGGACGGGGGTGAGGGCTGCAATTCATGGGGATCATACACCACCTCACCCGGCTGCCAGCCTGTAGTCGGGCGCTGGTTGACGAAGGGGAAATCGTCCCGCTGTGCCACCAACTGCCCGCTTTCATCCAACAAGAACACCGACACGCTGTAATCCTTGTCCAGCGAGGCATCGGCTGACCACCACGCATCCACCCGCAGCGTGTCGGGATGAATGGCGAACTGGCGCAGCGTCATGCCGTTGCTGAAGGTGGCAACGGGTTCGGCTGGCAGGCGGTCAAAGCGGTAGACATTCAGTGCGTCCGTGCCCCAATAGGTGGTCATGAGCACCGTTTGCACATGCCCCGTTTGCTTCAGGTATTCAAACGCTGACAGGTCTTTGCTCCAATGCACGAGCCATACTGTATCGTACTGATTGAGCAGGTCGATTACGCCGTTGGGGTAGGTGCTGGCCTCAAACTGCCGCCACATGCGCAGCGATTTGGTCATGGTGCCGGGCGGCATTAGCTGGTCACTGTAATAATACATGACGGTGTCGTCATAGTAGATTTCCATCAGCACCATCTGGCCGGGCTGGGCGTAGCGCGCCATATCCGCGCCCACTTTATCCCACGGCACTTTGGGATAATAATCATCCACCGTCGCCGCACCGTAGACCACCAGCACTGCCACCAGAAACCAGCGCGTGGAAAAGTTGAAGCGCGCCAGCCCCCGCGCCACCAGCAACGCAATCGCCGGGGAAATGAGCATCACCCGGCGCGGCGACAGGATGCTGAACCACTCGTTGGCGACAAAGCTGATAATCAACGTCAGCGCGATCCACAACACGAGGAATAGGCCGAGACTGTCTGGCAGCCAGCGGCGCATAGTCCCCCTCTCTGCCTGCGGAGAGGGGGTTAGGGGGTGAAGTAAACGAACCACTCCCACCAGCATCAACCCCAGCATCAACGGCCACTGCCGCCCTAAAAATTTGTAGACCAGCTCGACGAACGTATCCCATGTCGAAGGCAGTGTCGAATTGACACCCTGTTCATTATCGAACTGGCCGATGCCGTAGCCGATGAACCACGGCAGGAACAGCACCCCCGCCAGCGCCAGCCACCCCACCGCTGCCCACAAGCGCCGCCCGCGCAGCACCATCAGCGCGTGCAGTCCTTCAAACAGCATGATGAACGCGCCCTGATAATTGGTGTGCAAAATCGCGACATTGGCTGCCGTCCACGCCAGCGCCCATTTGCGGCTCGGTTGGCGCACCCAGTACAGGTAGAAGATGACACTGAGGATGATGAACAGTGTTCGCAGCGTGTAGAAACGAATATCCTGCGCCAGATCAATATCCGGGTCGGAAAGCGCCAGCACCAATGCCGCCCCCAGCGGCACAACCCACCGCTCCCATGAACCATGTTGCATACTTCCCCTCCCTGTGTACGGGGAGGGGGGAGGGGGGAGGGGTTGCATCACCCGCCCCAGCGGAATCATCAGCGCCACGCTCAGGATGCCAACCAGCGCCGAAAAGTAGCGCATCGCCAGCACTGAGGGGCCGGTCAGCGCCACCCACGCCTGCATAAGCAAGTAATACAGCGGCGGGTGATGGTCGCGGGCAGCCAAACCGCTGATCAGGTCAGATTGCCCGTTGAAATGAAACAGGTTGAAAGTAGTCGTGCCTTCGTCCGTCCAGATGGGACGCTGCGTGATGTGGTAAATGCGGAAGGCCGCCGCCAGCAGCAGCACAGCCGTGACGATGGCGATAAACGTGTTCTTGGTGGGGCGTAGGTTGGTTGTCATGACGGGCGATTATGCCGCAGCCCAATGCTGTACACCAGATGCAGCGGCCCTTGAACGCTCTGTTTTGGAGGAATGGATGAAGGGGAGCGAAGGGAGGATGTAGGCGCTACGCCCGCACCCTCCCCTTCAAGTTTATTCCGTCGGCTTCAGTGCCATCAGCATCTCCATCGTGCCGGACTGCACTGTTTTGCCGTCCTGATTGAGAATCTTGACCTCAGCCACAATGATGCCACCGCCCAAGCGCCGCATCTCTTTCTTCTCTTTGACCGTCAGCCGCACATGTGTCGTGTCGCCGATAAAGACCGGCAGGCTGAACTTCATTTCCAGCCCGCGGAAAGCCAGCACCGTGCGCTCCATGAAGCCCAACTGGTACAACTGCCCAACGGCGTAGCTCAACGTCAGCATCCCGTGTGCCACCCGCTGCCCCATCGGGTGCGTCTTCATGTACTCGGCGTTGGTGTGCATCGGGTTATAGTCGCCCGTCAGCCCCGCGAACTGCACGATATCCGCTTCGGTGATGGTGCGCCCCCGCGTCACTAGCGGTCTGTCAATTTCAACATCTTCAAAGTAATAACCAATCGGGCCAGAATCTGTGTATTGCATGAAAATCTCCTCAACCCCGCCTGCTCACCACAGAGCAGCACGGGACTTGATCAAAAATACAATGACTTAATCTCAAGTGTCCCCCTCCCTGTCAACGGGGAGGGGGTCTGGGGGTGGGGTTTATGCCAATCGCTATTTCTCTTCCCCTTCGCCCACCGGCTCCTTGCCAGTAGTAACACTCATCCATTCCGGGCGATCCGGGCGCAGGTGTCCGTAAACCGGCTTTTCGTTCCGCAGCATATCCACAAAGGGGTGAATATCGCGGATATTGAGGAACATGTACCCCTTGCCATCTTTCACGAAAGGATCAGGGAACGGGCTGTCTTCCCCTAGAAAATAGACATCCATTCCGTCGTCGCCGCCCGTGCAGCGCACCAGCGCCCGCACTTTGGCCGTCACGCCTTCAAAATTCTGAATCTCAAGCTGCCGCCAGATAATCATGTATTCTTTGATTTCAAAGATTTTGGGGTCCATGTGAACTCCGCTAAAAGGTTAGATGCACATCATCAAACACCGACATCCTCTAATCTTGCCGTTTTTGCATTGAACTGTCAAACGGGGTAGGGAATGTTATACGGCAGTCATGGCTGCGTCAGCTTCACGCCCATCCACCTTGTTCGCGCGGCCCACCGCTTTGTGGCTGACTTGGCCCCATGGGATATTCAGATCGAAGTACGAACGACCACCATCATGATTTAAATAGGGAAAGGGCGGTGCATGACCACCCTGTACCACACCCATTAGCTGGAAGCTGACAAACTCGCCAGAACAGTGCCCAATCCCTTACCGTAATCACAAAGCAAAACATGTAACTTGGTGTTATATTTTAGGTTAAATTTATTCGATCTATAAGATATCATTCCATAAACGCGAAGGCTATTTTATGATAGCGAGGCGGTCTTGAACCCCTTCTACATTTAGAGAATCAACTCAACCGAATAGGAAACCCATGAAACATATACTGCTTACCCTGTTACTTCTCGCACTGACGGCTGTCGTCTCGGCACAGTCGGGGGCAGCGCCGGAGCCACGTCTGTCCTATATAGTATGTGATTGGGGGCTGATTACGATTGAAGAATCAACCGGGCAGCCATCGAGCTATATTCATATTACATTCCCTACTGACTACAGCGCAGTCGAAGGCTCAACCTTCACTCTGTCAGGAACCGGCGCAGGTCTATTTGAGGGGAATGTAATCGTCGAGGTTGTGGCTGAAGGGGATGTCCCTCTCTTCAACGGCACGACCGTTCTGCAGACTCAGGAACCCGGCAGCGCGGGGGACTGGTCAATCGATGTTGATCTGGGTACCCTGGAACAGGCCACGCGGGTTGTCGCGCGGGTCTACTCCACGTCACCGGAGGATGGTTCGACCGTTGCCTACGACAGTCTGCGCCTGAACGCCAACAGCAGTTTCGGTTTGCCCTACGTGAAACTCACGAATCCGACCGTAGGCGCTGGGGTTTCAACCAATCTGTTGCTGGTCGAAGGAATGGCCGGCGCTGCTTTCGAGAACAACATCGTCGTCGAGGTAAAGGATGCTCAAACGGGTGAGACTCTCGCCAGTACACCCGCCACCATTCAGACGGATGAACTCGGCGGCAGCGGGCCATTTTCTGTTGAAGTGAGCTTCGATGCTGAACCCGGAACAGGGATCACCATCACCGCCTCGCAGCCGTCGGTTGCCGTTACGGATACCGGCGATATGGCCGACTATGGCTATGCGATTGTCAACCCGTTGGGGCGGACGTATGAGCGCTTGCTGATGGTACGCAGCGATGATCCAATTCTGGGAGCAAAGGATGTGTGCGCCATCACCCGATCTGAGTTTGAGAATGCGCATATCCAGCCGCTGATCATCAATAATGTCACGGTTTTGGCTACCCGGTCAATGATGCCGCTGGTGCAGGTCAGCATTGACGCGGCAGGCTCTTCAAACTGTCCGTCTCCTCTGCGGACACGCACGGTTCGAACGGATGATACATACGCCATCGAAACCTATCTGGATATCACCCAACCCGCTGCATGTACCACCGATCTGTCCCCCATTCCGTTACAGGTATCACTGGGTACGCTGCCGAATCCCGACTTCAAGGTTACCGTGAATGGTGAGGTGGCTGGATGAACGCTTAGCTGGAGCTGAGGAAACGTTGACAAGAAATCTATATCCCAATGAAGATGAAAGGAAAGCAAGTGCTACGTAAACCCTTACTCATTTCCGTAATTCTGTTGATCATCAACACACTCGTTGTTCGGGCCCAGGAGAGTGCCGACCAGCCCGTCGGCATTGATACGCTCTGCGGCGAAAGTGCGCTCACCATTACGTCGCTGGATAACCTGCCGGAAGATGCCGGCACGCAGGCGCTCGATTTGATACTGCATCAGATGGTGCAGCTTCCCTCCGATACCGTGCCGCCCATTGGCACTGCCAGCGTAAAACCGCCTGCTCCCGGCGCAGTCATCTTCGTTGATTCGCCCGAAGGGCGCTACTTCCGTGCCATCGGCGTGACCGACATCGAAAGCTGTACGCCGCTGAACCCGGAAACACCTTTCCCCATCGGTAGCAACACCAAGATGATGACCGCAGCGGTGATCTATCAGCTTCAGGAAGAAGGGCTGCTCTCCACCAGCGATCTGGTCAGCAAGTACCTGCCGGACGAAATCGCACTGTGGGATGGTGCCGAGTCGATCACGATTGACATGCTGCTAGGGCACACCAGCGGATTGCCGGACTACCTGAACTCGCATGACCAGACCACGGTGGGCGGTCGCTACAGCGCGGGCGATTGGAGCGCCCTACCCGAAGCCTATACGCCAGAAGAATTGGTCACGCAGGCTGCCACACAACCGCTCTTGTTCGCGCCGGGCGCTGAAGGACGGTGGGAATATTCCAACACCGGCTACATCATGCTCGGACAGATCATCGAGAAAGTGACTGGCAAGGACTACATCAACACGGTGACGGAACGCATCATCGACCGGCTTGGCCTAAAACATACCGTGCTGGTCGCGGATTTCCCACCGGCGGAACTGGGACTAGCGGGGCAATATCTCAGCTCGCCGTTTAAGGTCGAGTCCTCTGGCTGGAATTTTACTCAGGCCTGGTCAGCGGGCGACGCAGTATCGACGCCGGAAGACATGGCAGTGTTCCTGCGCGCCTACTATACCGGCGCGCTCTACCAGAACCCCGACACCCTCAAGGCAATGATGACCCGCGCCGCAACCGGCTATGCGCTCGAATCTGACCAGTTCTACTACATGCACGGCGGCTACTATAAAGCCGGTTTTCTGGGGCACGGTGGGCAGACACTCGGCACAGAAAGCGATCCCGCCTACGAGCCTGCGACCGATACGGTCATTGTCACCTGGGCAAACAGCTCAGAGGCCAATAGCGGGCGCGGAGTGTTTCATGTCGGGCATGCCCTTGGACTGACACCCTCGTGGGATGAGGTCTACAACAACCTGCCCGGCATCAACTCATCAGCGAACATGGATATGAAAATTCTCGCCCTTCAGGACTTGATCGGTACGCCGCTCGCGGTGACCGGGATCTATCTCGCCGGCACGAGCGAATACAAAGCGGTCGAAAGCGGCACTTATACCGCAACCTTTAACGCCGATGGGCAGTTGTCTATCGTCGCGGACTGCAACACCGTCACAGCGACATATTCCGGCGAAGGTGATTCGTTCGGCATTGAACTCGGCGCGAGCACGCTGGTTGCCTGCCCGGAAGGTTCACTTGCCGACGACTTCCTCAACACCCTCGGCGCCGCGACGGGTATTCAGGTGATCAGCATCGGCGGGAAGATCACTGTCTCTATAAGCACCGGCGATCAATCTACCATCACCTTCAACGCCGCGCAGTAGTACACAGGCATTCACCGGACTTCTCGGCACAGCGCCCCGAAGTCCGGTTCATAAAATATTAACTTGTTCGAGGAGGTACAAAATATGACATTGCTTACCGGAATCATCTTAACTGTGGTCGGGCTGGTTGCCTGCTTTTTCGGCAAACGCCTCTACCGGGTCGTGCTGGCGCTGGCTGGTTTCGTCGTGGGCTATTACGCGGCATCCGCAGCACTCGTCTCGCAGTCGGATGTCATTCAAATCGTCGGGGCAATTGTCGCCGGTCTCGTGCTGGCCTTCGTCTTCTGGTCGCTCTACAGGTTCGCCTATGTCGTGTTCGGCGCATTCCTCGGTCTGGCTGTCGGCACATTGATCGCCAATGCCTTCAACCTTGACAGTATTATCTATCTCGTCGTCGTGTTGGTGCTGGCCGTGATTGGCGCACTCGTCGGCAACAGCCTCGCAGACGTAATTATCCGGCTCTCAACCGCTTTTGGCGGCGCAAGCACAGCCATCAGCGGGCTGGCGGCGATTGCAGCGGCCCTCAGTATCAATCTGCCGCTGGTCGATCCCTCGCATAACGCGCCGGTGAACCCGGACGGTACCGCCGCCATCGTGACACTCGTGCTGGTGATTGTGCTCGGCGTCGGCGGCTGCCTGTATCAGTCAAGAAGTGGCACGAACACCGTGGCGGATCGAAACGCTCCTCAACGTTAGCACCCCACCAAACGGTGGATGACTGATTTTTAACTGGAATTGCTGTTAAGCAACATACTGCTAGATTACATAGTCATTGGCAGTCTTTCAGCCCCTCCTCATCGCTATGGGGAGGGGCTACGAGCGTGTGGGGGTGGGACAACGCACCCCTCCACCGCGTAATGCGGTCCTTCCCTCATGACAGGGCTTTTGCATTGTCATCTGGTGTTCTAATTTGTTCGATTTGTTTACCCGCTTTGATCTGAAATGACCCTTTGTGGTTAGCAACACTATCGTAATGACAGCAATTTCTGCCAACGAGTCGACTTTGCAAAAGCCCTGCATCTGACCTTTTGCCTGCTTGTCTAGAACACCCAATAGCCTTTATGATGAAATAATATGTCATCACTTATTCATTAGGTGTTCATGGATTATCCACTGCGTTTACCCCGGCTCGTTCCGAACAACCCAATAACGGATGCCGAACAGCGTTACCAGCGGCAGAGCACCCCTCCGCGGCGGCGCTTTTTTCAGTGGTTTGATCGGGTTGGTTTGGTGCTCATCCTTGCGGCATCATGGATCTTATTTGGCGGCCTGTTAATCGCGTCCTTGGCCGGGCGTGATCCCACCCCCATTATTGATCGCTTAGGTTCAATTCCTACTTATGTAACCGCAATCGTCACACTCTGGCAATTCAACTTGTTGTTTAGAACGTTGCAGCTTTCGTCCAGCAGCATCGCCCGCGAAAAAGAAGCGCAAACATGGGAACTGTTGGTGCTCAGCGGCATTGACGCACGGCGGATTGTGCGCGGCAAATGGTGGGCGACGGTACAGCGCCAATGGTCAAGCTTTGTGTGGCTGGGTTTAGCGCGGCTGGGGGTTGTAACCTTGGGCGGTTACAGCAGCGTCCGTTTTTCATCCTACTATCTGGACAGCAATATTCACCTGCCGCATCCCGCTTCGGTAGTGCTGGGCGGGGTGGTGGTGTTCGTGCTGACTCTGGCGGCGCTGGCTTTCACCGCGGCCTGCGGGATCATGGGGTCTGCAATCAGCCAGCGCAGTGCTTTTGCGCTGGTGCGGGCAATTGCCATCCAAATTGTGTTGTCATTGGGGCCGGGACTGCTGGCGGCATTCACATTATTCTTATTGGTGCGCTCATCCACTTTCTATTCCAGTGACCTGTATTCCGTCATGACCGGAACCGCGTTTACCTTGATCGACAATGGTTCGATACTGGCGTCGGGTTTAATGAGCGTCTTGTCACCTGTCACCCGTGCTGGCTTAATCATTAGTAATGCCACGCTTGAAGTTGTCCCGGGCGACTTAATGCTGGCGGCCCTGTTGAGCCTTCTCATGTATGCGATGCTGACGTGGCTGGCGCTGCGTCTGGCCGAACGGCGGGCGGTCAGCCAGATGGCACTACCAGTCTAGCCGCTTGGGGCTTCCCACGCTGCGTGCAGTGGTGGACTTATTAGGTTTAGATCGTTCCGTTCCCTATCCTGCTACAATGATTCACTAGGGAGCGGCATACCCTTCTTATCCACATTTTCTACAGCACGCAGGATTTTCATGTCATCCACCGTTTCGCCCGCAGGTCGTAACTGGACACTGATTGCGGCTTTTGCCATCGTCTATGTCATCTGGGGTTCTACCTATCTCGCCATTGGCTATGCCATTGACACGATTCCGCCATTGTTAATGGCCAGTGTCCGTTTCTTGATCGCGGGCGGCGCGTTGTATGCGATGGCCCGTTGGCGCGGTGCAGCCCCGCCTCTCCGCATCCATTGGCGCTCGACTCTCATTATCGGGGCGTTGTTGTTTCTGGGTGGCAACGGCGGTGTAACGTGGTCGGAACAGTTTGTTCCGACTGGTTTGGCTTCATTAGTGGTTGCCATCGTGCCGGTGTGGGTGGTGCTGCTGGAATGGCTGCTTCCCAACGGACGGCGGCCCACGATGCCGGTCATCATCGGCGTACTCGTTGGCTTGGCCGGAATGGCGCTGCTGGTGAGCAGCAACGGTAGCAGCGGCAGCACGCAGCAGTTTACCGTACCCGGGTTATTGGTACTGATGGCCTCCACCTTCTGCTGGGCC
>JAWKPB010000021.1:0-555617 GCA_041390885.1 Anaerolineae bacterium
ACGACAACTATGGTTGCTTCCTTGCCAAGTCTATCGGCGCGATCACCATCGCTTTCGGTACACATGTGACACCTCTGGCAGTGGAAACCATGCGACCGCACCCGTCACTTGATCTGTGCCTGCGCGGTGAGCCGGAAGTGACGCTGCGCGAAGTGGTGGATACCATTACCGGACGCACTGAATTCAGCGAAGGCACGCTCAAGCTGTACAAGAGCTGTGACCCCGAATGGGAACCGAAGAAGGCTGAACGTATTCCCAACAGCGACTATTATGATTTCTCGCACGTTAAGGGTTTGGTGTGGCGGCGCGGCAGTGAAATCGTCCGCAACGTTGACCGCAACTTCATCCCCAATCTGGATGATCTACCCCTGCCAATGCACCATCTGCTGCCGCTGGACAAGTACCGCACGGCGGTGCTGGATGGTTCGTACCAATTCATCGTGACCAGCCGCGGCTGCACGGCGGGCTGCATCTACTGCATCAAGCATGTGAGCTATCAGGCCGGTTTGCGCTTACGCAGCCCGGAAAATGTGGTGGCGGAAATCGAAATGTTGGTCAAGCTGGGTGTGAAGAACATCCATATGTATGCTGACCTGTTCACCGCCAACCGTGACCAGGTGATGGGCATCTGCAAGCTCATCATAGATCGTGGCATCAAGATCGGTTTCACCGCCAACAGCCGCGTAGATTATGTGGACAAAGAGATGTTGCAGATGATGGCGAAAGCTGGCTGCACCGTGCTGTCGTGGGGTATCGAAAGCGCGAATGAGGAAATCCTCAAGAAAGCGCGCAAAGGTACGACCGCTGACCGCGCCCGCCAGAGTGTGAAGTGGGCCAAGGAAGCGGGCATCCGCAACCTCGGTTACTTCATCATCGGGCTGCCGGGTGAGACGACGGAAACTATTCAGGAAACGATTGACTTCAGCAAGACACTGCCGCTCGATCTGGCGATCTTCCACATCGCCGCGCCCTATCCCGGCACACCGTTCTTCTTCATGGTGATGGAGAATAATTGGTTCAAGCCCGGCACACGCTGGGAGCAGGTGGACATGGATCAGTCAACCGTGCTGCAATACGGTAACTTGAGCGCGGAAGATTTGGAAAGCGAAGCCCGCCGTGCCATGCGCGAGTGGATGTTCCGCCCCGGCCCGGTCATCACCTACTTGAAATCGCTGCGGAATATCGGTGCGCTGCGTTCGGCCATCAACGTAGGCATGCAGCAGGTGAAGTGGACACTGTTCCCCAACGCCGCAGGATAAGCGATAACCACACAAGAGGAAAACAGCAGGAGGCCAATTGGCCTCCTGTTTTATTTAGGTCATCAGAATTGTAGATAGAGGAAGGTGCTGGTTTGCCCGATGAAGGCGATACTGAGCACCAGCAGCAGCGCCAGCCCGATGGCATACGCCCAATTATCGCGCGGTTTGAGTTCCCACGTGTCGCGCGAGAGGTTGGTGACGATGAACAATATAGCAAGAGTGACAATAAACCATGTGGGATTAGGTTCTGTCCACAGGTAATCACGGCGCAGCCCGTGCAGGCCGAACATGCCCGCGTACAGATTGAGGGCGCTTTCTAGTGAGTTACTGCGGAAGATAACCCAACCCAGCAAGACGCCAAAAAACGTGATGCCGCGCGCCAGTAAAGTGGGAAGTGGTTTCCATTTCCAACGGCGGCTCTGGGCGTGAATGGCCAGCATCACGCCGTGATAAGCGCCCCAGATGATAAAAGTAGGACTTGCACCGTGCCACATGCCGGTCAAGGTCATGGTAATAATGAGGCTGATGGTGCGTACACGGTCAGGGTTTTTAGGATCACGGCGCAGGAGGGCACGGCTGAGGGGCAGAAAGAGATAATCTCGAAACCAGTTGGAGAGCGTGATGTGCCACTTCTGCCAGAATTCGGTGATGTTGCGGGCGGTGTAGGGCGCATTGAAATTTTGAGGTAATTTGTAGCCCAGCAGGTAGGCAATGCCGGTTGCCATATCGGTGTAACCGGAAAAGTCGAAATACAACTGGTAAGCGTAGCCCAGCACCGCCGCCCATGACGCGATGATGCCGAGATGGCTGGTATCGGCAAACAGGGGATTAACCTGTGCGGCGATGGTATCGGCAATCAATACTTTTTTCGCAAGTCCCAGTGTCAACATGAACACACCCAATTCAACCTGCGCGGTGCGCCCTTCCGGCGCGTGAGCAAGATTGGTGTAGCGAGTGAGCGGGCCGGAGAGAATGGTGGGGAAGAAAGTCAGATGCGCTACGAAATCCAGCATGTCGGTTTCGGGTGTGGCCAGCTTGCGGTAGACATCCAGCCCGTAACTGACAAGGTTAAACGTGTAGAACGAGATGCCCAACGGCAGCGCAATAGTGAGCAGATTATTGCTGAGGGGCGCAGCTAATAAATTGGCATACTTGAAAAAGATGAGGATGAGCAAATTCGCCAGCACGAGCAGCAGCCCCAAACGCCGCCGTCGCTGCTGCTCGTGGTTCAGGAGGTAGCGCCCTGCGATATAGGTCATGAGAGTCATGGTGAGCAGCAGCGCGAGATAGCCGATGCCCGTCACTACATAGAATATGACATTTGCAGCGATCAACCAGATGGTCTGGGCACGTTTCTGCCAGCGTCCCAGCAGCCAGTAGCCGATGACGGAAACAGGCAAGAACAAGAACAAGAATACGTAAGAATTAAATAGCATTAATTACCCTCTGGGAAAGCATCATACAATGCCTGCATGATGATAACCGAGCCAGCTTCGTTGGGGTGAATGGCATCGGAAAAATAAGGTTCAAGATCATCACCATAGAGCTTTTCAGACTGGTAGGTGAAGTCCATAAAGTGAAACGGATAGATTTGCTCTAGATCATGCAGTCGGGATACAACCCGATTGTGATAACTGAGATAGCCTGTACCTTCGGTTTCGAGGTACTGCTGGTAGCGGGGATGCCCCGGCGGCAAGTAACCCAACACGCTGATGCCCTGCCGCTGACACTGTTGTAGAAGCTGCTGGAGATAACCGAAAGCATTATCGTCGAGATGTGCTGGCTGAAACCACCCGGCATATCCGACCTGACGATAGTGAGTCAGCAACTGAGTTGTGGATTCATCAAGGGACATGCTGCGGTAGAACTGGGCTTGACCATCGGGATCAAACACAAATACCGGTTGATTGCGGCCCTCACTTTCAACTTGCAGCAGCCGCAGCGAGGCGTCCACCTGCTGCAAAGTGAACAAGCGAACGAATTGATCCCACAGGTTTAGGAGAGGCGCATACCAGCGGTCACCATCGAGGGAGCGGTAGAGGCCGACATCATTAAAGGCACTTCGATTCACCTGAACATTTTGTGCTTTGTTGTAATCCAAGAAGGTGAGGTCATCGACGTTAATGATAATGAACCGCAGACTGCCGCGCTGGTCGAGGGTAAAGCGCATCAGTGCCAGTGAGTCGCGCATAGTGCCGTCGGCTACACTGAGATTAAATGCCGGGTAACCCACAGTTTTTCCACCAGCACTGGATCCATACTGAAGGTGCGCGAGTTACCGAGAATCACGGCAGACGGTTTGGTGGGAAAGGCAAGCAGCAAACGCATTTTGTCGGTTTGTGAGGACGACAGAATCGGGATTAAAGAAACGGGGCGGATAGAGGCCGAGCGGGTTGATGACGTAGTTAAAACTGCCAACACTCACAAACAAGATCACTGCTGACAACGTGAACCGCCGCAGTAAACGGGAACTGTGAATAGACTCCTGTTGAGCAACTAAATAAAGACCTCCAAAAAGGGCGAGCGCCAGCATAAAGACGATACTGTGCGTGACGAATGCCGTTACGACAGCCCCTAATGTGACCAGCAGCAAAACGCTGTACTGCTGCGTCAGTACGCGAAGACTCATGATTGAGCCTCTGTGAGAGGAAAGGCGTCATGAAGAGCTTGCATCATGTTAGCCGCTGCTTCCGGTTTGGGATGCACCGCGTCGTAAAAGGTCGCTTCTAGATCGGTAAGGGGATAGGAATGAACAAAATTGACATAATCAAATTGATCAAGTTCTTTTACGCGGTCCAATTCGTGGAGTATCTGTGTTTCCAGTGCAATATAATCCCCATTTGAAGTGATGTATTGGAGAAGCTTGGGGTGGTACGGCGGCATATAACCGATGACGCGGATATTTTCGCGGCGGCAGAGATCGAGAAATTGCTCAAAAACACCCAGCGAGTCTGCTAGATCATATGACGACAATTGAAAGGCAGTTCCCCAGCCATTCTTGATGTAGGTATCAACGGCCACATCTAGACTGAGTGCTTCATAGAAGTGTCCTTGCCCTTCGTCATCAAAATAATAATGCGGTTGTCCTCGCCCATTTCGCTCTGCATTTAAGAGTTGCAGCGAGGCATCGGTTTGCTGGGCAGATACCAAGCGGGTTATTTGATCGAAGCGTGTGGCAAGACCACTTAATGGATTGTTTTCCAGATAGTCCCATAAGCTGGCGTCAGGCTCGGCACTATGTACATCAAACTCCCGGAACGTTTCAACCGAAATATTAACAATAATGAGCTTCAAGTTCGCGCCGGACTCTAGAGCGAAACGGGTATAGGCTAGATAGTCACGGACACTGCTTGCAGTCAGGCTGGCATTAAATGTGCGGTAGCCCCACAGTGCTTCAATTTGAGTTGGTGCAATCGTAAAACTGCGGGACGATCCCAGAACGAGAGCTTGAGGAGGTGGGTTATAGGCAGCAAACAAGTTCATCTTTTGATTGCGTGATGCCCATATGAGCGGTTCAAACCAATGCGGCGGGTAAATGCCGAGCGGATTGACAATGTAATTAAAGCTCGCCAACACAATGAGAAACAGCGCACCGAAAATAGTGAAACGGCGGATAAATGTCGCGCCAGTGTGTTCGTTCTGAGACGTCCCAATATACAGGCTCACGAAAATACCCAACGGAAGGATGAACGGCGTTGACGTCACCAGCGCAATCAGGACGAATACCACCATTGTGAGAGCCAACACAAACCGTTTGTGCCGGATCACAAAACCGGATAACTGTGATGGCACGGATCTCAAGGCTGTATTCCTGTTAGAGGAAAAGCATCATGTAGGGCCTGCATTATCAAGCGGGAACCTGCTTCTTTGGCGTGTACCCCGTCCCAAAAAATATTGTCGGGATTTTCGTTTTTGAAGAGATCGGAGTCAAGAAAATCCATAACGTGCAGCGGATAATTCTGCCCTAACTGTTGGTACATGTCTAGCATGTAGCGCTGTAAGGGGCGGAAGGTGCTGGTTTCGTCCAGGAGTTGGAGATATTCAGGATGAAAAGGAGGAACATAGCCCAAGACCTGGATGTTATGGCTTTGTGTTAATTCGAGCAGGCGGGTAAGCTGCTGCAGCGCATCCGGGTCAATAGTCTTAATTTGATAAGCGTTTGCCCAATTGATGCGCCGATATTCTGCCAGCCCATTACTGATGGTTTCCGCCAACGGCACATCAGACTGGGGAGCGCTGACCATGCCGTCTTTTCGTACCTCGTATATCCCGGACCAACCACCAGCCAGTTCTGCCCGCACTTGGCGCAGCGAAAAGTCAATCTGTTGCAGCGTAAATAAGCGCGTGAAATGATCCCAGCCAGTGACAAACGGACGTAAGACACTTTCATCATCTAAATAGCGCCACAGATAGGCGTCGGGCTCAACCGCGCGTGGGTTGGTTGGGAAGAAATTGTCGAACTCAAGATTGAGAATGAGAATTTTGGGCGCGCTGCGGGTTTCGACCGCAAAGCGGGTGAAGGCCAGCGCATCATAAATGCTACCGGCATTTACACTAGCATTGAAGGCCGCATAACCCCATAACTGTTCAAGTTGTTGAGGATCTACCGTGAAACTGCGTGACGAGCCGAGAACTAACATTTGCGGTACGGTGGATTGGTCAGCGTACAGGTTCATCTTCTCGGTTCGCAGTGCTAGAACGATTGGACGGAAGAAGCGTGTGGGGTAGATGCCATAAGGATTCATGACATAGTTGAAGGCGGCCGTACACAGCAGCAGGATTATGCTTCCGAGCAGAAAACGACGGAAAAAGAGTGAGAAGACGAAATCAGTATGACCGGCAGTCAGAAAGAGTATGACAAATAAACCGCAAGCCATGAGCACGACGCTGGCGGAGGTTTGCAGTGCACCCGCAATGCCCAATATCACAACCAAAACAATCAGGCGGTTGCTACGCAACCGCAGCAATGATGACGCTCCCAAAATGATCGTCAACCCACCGGCACTGAGGCCATAACAGTACAACAGGTGCAAACGGCTGATATTTTAGGTTGCATTCAGGCTTTCCCTTTCCGCCAGTGCCCGTACCACTGCCATCTCGCCGCGGTGTTCAGCTTCGTGCTGCATGAGGTGGTGGATAACCCATTCGGGAGACACATCATAGCGTTCCAGATGGCGCAGGCGGCGGAAGTCGTCAAGCGTCATGCTGTTGAATGTGCTGAGCAGCAACTGGCGGGTGCTGTCCAACCGTTTGAAATGGTCATCCAAACTAAGGCCTGCTACTACCGTGAGATGATCTTTGCTATCTCGCACCGGGTAAGGGAAATTCTCCCATACCTTATCAGGCAGCTTTGTTTCCATGACTTCGTTGTACAGCCAATCCATTTCAATGGCGGCGATGTGGTAAAGCAGGGTGCCGATGCTGTTGCCGTTTGCCAGCGGCGGTTGCCAATCAATGACTGCCGGTGCGATACCCTCCAGTATGCGCCATGTTCGCGCCCGCGTATCGTCTAGCTCCCACAAATAACACCCGATGGTTGATTCAAATCCATCCAGAGCCTTTATGGTTAGGTTTTTACGGGCGGTTTCATTCATGTTGTTCCTCCGTAATCAAAAATTTTAAAATGAACTATCTCTGCACAAAACGGGTAAATAACAAATAAGCGCATCTTGCGCGCGCTGGTTGCTCAATGCTGAGCACGGCGCTATTATAGCGGCACTCGTGTCTTGTTAAAGACAGTTTAGGGTCAATTTAAGGAGTTACCATGAAACGAACATTGTTTGTCGTGCTGGCACTGGCCTTGCTTGTGGCCCTAACAGCCCCAACGTTGGCACAGGATAAAAAGGTTGTAACAGTCAGTTATACACAAGAACCTTCCAGCTTAAATGTGCTCTATACCTCTCAATGGTTTGCCTTTAATGTGGTTGACCTCCTGCTCACGCCACCGTGGTTTATCGACGGCGATCTGGAATGCCGTGCCGGCAGGTAACCGAAATCCCCAGTGTTGGAAAATGGGGGTGTCAGTGCCGATGGTAAAGGTGCTCACAATGAAGTTGCGGGATGACATCAAGTGGTCGGATGGTGAACCCATTACGTCAGCAGACTACGTGTTCGCCTATGAAATGATAATGTCGGATGCGAACACTGTCAGCACCCGTAGCTCGTGGGACACCAAAGCGGCGAGCGTTACTTCGTTCCTGATGCCACAACAGTGGTCATTACCTTCAACGAACCCTACGCACCGTGGCTGACGACACTTTTTAACTTCACACCAGCTATGCCTGAACATGCCTTGCGCCCGTGTTTGATGCCGACGGAACACTGGATAATGCCGACTGGAACAGAACCCTCAATCCTGCAGCGGGCCATTCATGCTCAATGACCGGGAAACGGGCAGCTTCCTTCCGTAGTGCCCAACCTGACTCTATTTCCCGGCGGCACAGCCAAACTGACGAGTTTTCTTCCGTATCAGGGCTGATGATGCATGTACATCACAAAATGCGGCGCTGGAAGTCGGCGATGCCGATATCGCAGCCTCCGACAGCGGCTTGATGCCGATGCGCTGGAAAAGAAAGGACTGGTCATTGATGGGTGCCGTCCGGTTACAACGAAGGCTGGTTCTTGAACAATCCAGACACCGCCAACCCGGCGATGACCGATGTGAATGTTCGTAAGGCGATAGCGATGGCGTTCAACCGTCAGAAGATTGTGGATGATCTGCTGCTGGGTAAACCACCGTTCCCGCCAGTTATTGGAACAGCACGCCCTACGAACGACCCGATGCTCAGCTATATCCTATGATGTGGAGCAGGCCAAACAACTGTTGGATGACGCCGGTTGCAGACAGCAGGCGACGGCACGCGCGAGCAAAGACGGCACTGAACTGGTGCTCCGTTATGCCACCAACCAACGCCAGATACGCAAGGATGTGCAGGCAGTGGTGCAGCAGGATTTTGCAGCTATTGGCATCAAGGTTGACACCTTCAACTATGACAATCTGTTTGACAGCTACGGCGAAGATGGCCCGGTTGCAACAGGCGACTTTGACATCGCCGAGTGGTCAGACGCACCCTACTTCCCGGACCCGGACACGGCTTATTTCCTCTGCTCGAGTTCCCAGTGATACAAACCCCGGAAGGCAGCAATTGGTGGGGTTATTGTGATGAGGAGATGGATAAGTTGTTTGCCGAAGAACCGACAACCACTGATCCCGCCAAACGCATCGAAATTTTCCACCAGATTGACCAGAAGCTCTTTGACGAGGTGATTTTTGGTAGAGTTTGGGTTGACTCTGATATTTAGCGTTCAACGCCCGCGTGGAGAATGCCGAATACAGCGGTGCGATCCTTTCTGGAATGCGGTCAATTGGGATGTAACCGGCTAGTCAATTCCATGATCTGAGGGCGGGTTTCAAACCCGCCCTACTCTGTGCCCTCCGCGTTCTCTGTGGTGCAAATGACTTTCTACCTTGTGGTTCAATATCCTATCCAGGGTGTCGCCATGACGGTTAGCATCATCCGCCTGTTGCTGCGCGCAATTTCGCCAGCCAAGTCAGTCAGTCTGGTGGTATCGTGCTGCTGCAACCACAGGCGACCCCGTGGCGGAGAATGGGCGGACGTTCTCCCAAACGCCCCGAAGATAAAGAGCGGTTGCGCTGTCAGTTGTCTTGGATAAACCCATGCTGGAACAGTATCTTTACTGGCTGATCGGTAATGATTGGGCGTTGCGCCGACTGCGACGGCGGACGGTGAGGCCGAGTCGCCCGGCACGCGCTGGCGAGTCCTGCGCGGCGATTTTGGCGGGAATCGATCGTACCGCCTTCAAGCAACCAGCACCAGATCATCCTTGACCGCATGCTGGGGTTTGTCTACTGCTCGAGGATTACGTCCGAGATCATCACACTGGCGGTTGCGCTGGCTATCGGCGTTTATTCGGCAGTCCGTCAATACAGTTTTACGGATAATTTTCTGGCGGTCTGTCGTTTGTGATTTTTCTTGCGCCCATCTTCTCGTCGGGTCGGCCTGCTGTATATCTTTGCCGTCAAGTTCCGCGATAATGGGGACTGCCCCGATTGCCAACGGGCGGCATTTTTGACCCCAGCAGGCCGCACGACGGGGCAGATTATCCAACACATGATCCTGCTGACCTTGACGCTGACGATCATCAGCGTGGCAGCCTACAGCCGTTATATCCGCTCCAATATGCTGGAAGTCATCAACTCGATTACATCCGACAGCGCGTTCCAAAGGGTTACGCTGAACGCAGCATCCTCTATCGCCAGCTTCAAGAATGCCGCGTTGCCGCTGGCGACACTCATTGGCCTTGACTCGCCATTTTGCTCGGTGGGGCGGTAGTCACCGAGCGCACTGTGCGGCCGGGTACGGGGCGGCTGTTTCTTGACCATTTGGAACTGCTGGATTACTCGGTGTTGATGTGATTGTTGCTCATCATCACAGTGGCGGTGGTGGTCTTTCAATTGCTGACCGATATTGTCTATACGGCTTTGATCCGCGTATTCGTTATACCTGTAGGATATCCCGATGGGCAGCGGCAGACGCATCCAACCGCCCAGCCTGAGCGCGGCAGAAACAGAGATTAAGTCGCAATCTCCTACACGGCGCATCATCCGCCGTTTTGTGCGCCACAGGGCCGCTATGTTCGGCTTGGTGGTACTTATCGCCGTCTTCCTCTATATCTTCATCGGCTCACTGGTTTTCACGGAAGCGCAGGCCAATTACAACGACACTAGTATCCGGTTGCAACCCCCTTCCGCCGAGCACCCGTTCGGCACTGACCGTATCGGGCGGGACATCATGGCGCGCACCATCTACGGCGGGCAAATATCGCTCATTATCGGTTTACTGTCGGTAGTGGTCGAAATTTCGTTGGGCACTTTGATTGGCGCACTGGCTGGCTATTACGGCGGGATTGTAGACTCGGTTTTGATGCGGATCACCGAGGCGATGTTGAGCATTCCGTCTTTGCTCCTGCTGCTGGTGATGGCAAAGTTCTTCGGGAACAAAATACCTGAAATCCAATTTCTAGGGCGTTCATTCAGCGGCAGTGTGATTGTTATTATCTTCATCCTTGGCCTGACAAGCTGGATGAGTCTCGCCCGTATCATCCGTTCCAATGTGCTGTCGCTCAAGGAAACCGAGTTTGTGCTGGCGGCGCGAGCGCTGGGGCTGCCCAACTCACGCATTATCTGGTCGCACATCCTGCCCAACACACTGGCTTCGATTGTCGTCTCGCTGACGCTGGGCGTGGCGACGGCTATTCTGTCAGAAGCCTACGTCAGCTTTTTGGGGCTGGGGGTGCAGGCTCCGACCGCCAGTTGGGGGAATATGCTCACCGAGGCACAGGAATTTAATATCATTAAGGATGCGCCGTGGTATTGGTTCTTCCCCAGCCTGCTCATCCTGTTCACGGTGTTGAGCATCAACTTTGTCGGTGACGGCCTGCGCGATGCGTTTGACCCCCGTTCAGACAACAAAGTGTAGCCCTTGTCTGGCATTCGTCCCTAAGGTAAATAGCGGTGTGGGAAAGGATGCGCGGTGCGAATACTCTTTACGTTCGTTGGAGGCAGCGGGCATTATGAACCGCTGCTTCCGCTTGCCCGCGCCGCAGTGAGTGCCCGTCATGACGTGGCCTTCAGCGGACGCCCCGGCATGATGCCGCTGGTGGAGCAGGACGGCTTCGCGGCTATTCCCAGTGGCGGCGAAGGTGGCGACAGCACCGATAAATATCCCCTGCTCGAAGTGGACATGCAGCGCGAAGAACAAGCCCTGCGCGAACACTTTGCGGGCCGCATGGCGCGGTCGCGCTCGGCGGCGCTGCTGGAGGTGTGCGCGGCGTGGCAGCCTGATGTGTTGGTGTGTGATGAAATTGACTTCGGCGGCCTGATTGCGGCGGAGTGTTTGGGGCTGCCTTATACCAGTGTATTGGTGATTGCATCCGGCTCGTTCGTGCGCCCTGATGTGGTGGCAGCTGCGTTAGACGAAGTACGCGCCGAACACGGTCTTGCGCCCGATCCGACCCTAGCTGCCCTCAGCCGCTATCTGGTGCTCTCGCCGTTTCCGCCCGGCTTCCGCGACCCTGCCCATCCGCTGCCCGCCACTGCCCACAGCCTGCGCCCACCTGCGGCTGAACGCATAGCAGCGAAACCCGCGCTCGAATGGTTGAGTGCCATGCCCCATCCCCGCACGGTCTACTTCACGCTCGGCACGATCTTCAACCGCGAGTCGGGTGATTTGTTCACGCGTGTGTTGGCCGGACTGCGCGATCTCCCTGAACAGTGTGCTTACAGTTGGCCGCCATTTCGACCCCGCCGAGTTGGGAGCGCAGCCCGCCCATATTCACATTGAGCAGTACATCCCGCAGGCAGCGCTGCTGCCATATTGTCATGTGGTTATTTCGCACGGCGGGTCAGGCAGCCTCATGGGCACACTGGCGCACGGTTTGCCCTCCGTCCTCATCCCGATGGGGGCTGACCAACCGCTGAACGCCGCCCGCTGTGTGGCGCTGGGTGTGGGCATTGCCTTGGATGCCGTGACCGCCACGCCGCAGGATGTGCAGCAGGCAGTTATGACGGCGCTGGAAACACCCGGCTACCGTCAGGCAGCGCAGCGCATGAGAGACGAGATTGCCGCACTGCCGGATGCGACACATGGCTTGCGGTTGATCGAACGGTTAGCTGCAGAAAAGCAGTCCATCTTCTCTACGTAGCACATATAATCCCCTAAATCTGGCAGCACTTGGCAGTGCCATGTAACGCGCTGGCAGTCACTTTTCAGCGATCATCCTCTCATCTTTTCAGCATGAACACACTAGGAGATGATGATGATCGCCAACCCGTTTTTCCTGATCGCCGGTCTGATGGCTGTTTTCTTTTCAATCGGTCACGCGCTGTGGGGGCAGAGGAAAATTCTAGGGGATGTCAAAACGTCCGCCATGCCCGCCGCCACCAAACATATGCTCATCGTTATCTGGAATCAGCCTACCGTGTTCCACGCCGCAGCGGCGGTTGCATTACTAACGGCGTCTACTATGCAGAATGATGCAGGCACAGACCCGCTGGCGGTCTTCATCGGCGTGGTGACGTTTGGCTTCTTCTTCAATTATGTGCTGACCAGCCTCATCCGGGATCGTGCGGCGCTGGCGCAAATCATCCCGCAGATGATCGGCCTCGCGGTGTATTTCGTCATCCTCGCCGCTGGCATCCGCGCCTGAAATTGAATAGTGTCAGGAACGGATTTTGCTTCATGTTGTTTCCCCTCTCCATATTAATGGTTCAGGGGACGACACTTTTAATTGGGGAGGGAATGTGGGTGAGGGTAGTAAGCGAAAGTCCTGTGACTTTTCAAACGGTTTCAAACCAACTTCAAACTATTTTCCACCCAAATTATAATTGACTTATACAAACAATTGTGCTATTCTGGTGTCATGATTTACGCACACCCACCTCCACGCGCCTCGTATACTGCGTGACTGGTAACGCTTTTTGCAGCAACCATTGCAGCAGCACACCCCCACCTTCGCCGCTGCAAAAAAGTATTGCCGTTCCCGCCGCTGTCGCCGCCGTTTTTTTTATTGCCGCCACCGCCGCCAATTTCCATAATATTCCATCAGCCTTTTATCAACTATCGGACTTTCGCTTGGGTCTCGATTATCGCTTTGAGCGTTTTTGCACACTCCCCAGCAAGTGTCTGGAACTGTTTCTTGTTCCAGACACGCCTTTACCTAAAAGTGTCGTCTTGTGAAATGTTAATGGAGAGGGCTAATGGCTGACCGAGCTTGCCGCAGTGTCAGCCATTGGGGGGTGAGGTTCTCACTGACTCCACTTGGTCGGCTTACGATCCCAGCGGTGCTTCTTGAGTTCTGCCACCAGCTTGTCCGGCAGGAAGGTTCCGTCGCTGGCGGCGATGTTGGCTTCTACGTGATTGAGCTTCCGCATACCGGGAATGATGGTGCTGACCGTCGGGTTTTGCAGGATGAAGCGCAGCGCCAGTTCGGCCATCGTCATGCCTTCGGGAATCAGCGGGCGCAGGGCTTCTGCCCGGTCAACCGAAGCGTTCAGATTCTCCGGCACGAAGTAGGTGTTGCGCCAGTCACCGTCCGGCCACTTTGTGTCTTTGGTCAGGTTGTCTGTGAGTGTGCCTTCGTCAAAGGGCACGCGGGCAATGATGGCCACATCCAACCCATCGCACAGTGGGAATAGGTGATCTTCGGGACTCTGGTCGAAGATGTTGTAAATGACCTGCACGGCGTCAATCTGGCGGGTACGCAGAGTTTCAAGGCAGTTATCCGGTTCCCAGCGGTTGACGCTGATCCCCCACGCCTTGACCATCCCCTCGGCCTTAAGCTCGTTGCACACCATCTGCCAGCTTTCGTCGAGCGCCCAACTGTCTTCCCACACGTGGAACTGCATCAGGTCAATGCTGTCTGTGTCCAGATTTTTAAGCGTCCGTTCGGTCATCTCGCGGATATAATCTGGCGGGAACACATCGTCCAGACGGAAGTCGCGGCGCGACGGCCAGATGCGGTTTTTGGGCGGAATTTTGGAAGCGGTATACAGTTTTTTGTCGGGGTTGGCTTTCAGCAGCTTGCCCAGCAGCCGTTCGCTGTGGCCTTCGCCATAGCCATAGGCCGTGTCAAAAAAGTTGCAGCCCAGATCAACCGCGTGTTGCAGTGACTGCATGGATTCCTCGTCATCCGAACCCGTCCAGCCGCCCATGCCCCACATGCCGTAACCCATTTCCGCGACCTGCCACTTCACCCGTCCAAACGGTCTGTATTCCATGTCCTGCCTCCCCAACCGATAATCAATCGCATGACTGTACCATGTAGGGAAGCAATCCTCCAACAGGCGGATAAACCATTAAGCCGCCCATCTCACTCGGCTTCCTTCTCCATCGCAAACAAAAGGAACGGTCCGAACTCATCCACCGCCTCTTTTTCGAGCGTCATGCCGATGTTTGTCGCCACCTTCGCTGAGGCTGCGTTGTTCGGGTCAACCATGCAGATCAAGCGCCTGAGGTACAGCGTGTTAAAGCCATAATCGCGGATGCCGCGCGCCGCCTCTGTCCCCAGCCCTTGCCCCCAGTAGCGCTTGTCAATCATATAGGCCACCTCCACCTCGTCCCGCCCCTCCAGCGTCCACGGCAGCAACCCGCAGCGCCCGATGAAAGCGCCATTTGGTTTATAGATGGTCGCCCACAATCCCAATTCAGGGTGTTTCGGATGCCCGTTTAAGAACCACTCCAGCTCTTCTTTGGTGTCCGCTTCGCTCAACACACCTTCCGGGTAATATTGGCGCATTTCCGGGTCGCGGTACAGCGCATACAAAGCGTCAAAATCTGCCATCACCAGCCGTCGGAACAGCAGGCGCTCGGTTTCGAGGATCAAGGTTGGTGGCTGTGCCATAAACTGTGCTCCAATTTGTTTAGGTCACTTTGACTTTACACGATATTTTGTTCGTCGGGTATCACATTGGTTCTGCTTGCGATGTCACAATAGAGATTTGTGGGAAATTATTATTCAGGTCAAAATGGTTCAAACGCTACACTCTGTATTTGCATAATGCCTGATTTCAGACTTAACTGGTGTAAGATCTCTGGAATTCACACCAGATAATGTGGAAGGTCAATGCTGCATTTATTGTGTCATATGCTCACTGCCGCAGGATCGCGGCGAGTAGGTGATAGTATCTTCGATCATGTGGCATATTGTTATCCACCATCACTCCTTTGCAACTGCGTCCCATTTCCTTCGCACGAAAGGCAAGCCCACTGCCACTACATGACACACAACACGCTCTACTGGTGGGCTGGCGTGGCGAAGTCCTGCGTCGCTTTGGGGCGGTTATTCCCACCGAACAGATGCCGCGTGCGGTCACGCAGGCGCGCTCACGGTTGGGCGGGGCTTTAGTCAAGCTGCTCGGCATGGCCTACGCTTCAATATCGTCGCACTCGATTTCTTCGGCGGAGATGTAGCCGAAATGGCGTTCGAATTGGAAGCATACAACTAAACTCGACACAGAAAGGTATTCCCATGACTCACCTCTACCTCATCCGCCATGCTGATTACATCTACGACCTTGTGGATGGTCAATATCCCAAGCGCGATCAAGGGCTTTCGGAGTTGGGTGTGCAGCAGGCCGAACGACTGCGGGAACGGCTGGTACGCACTGGCGAAATTAAACCCGAAGTATTCATTTCCAGCCCCGAACGCGGCGCTCGTGAAACAGCGGAAAGCATCGCGCCAGCCATCGGCCAGCCCATCACCTTAGACGATGCTGTAAAAGAATGGCGCAGCGAAGATGGCACACTCAGCGACGAACAGTTCATGAGCACATGGAACAGCCTCACCGATGCCCAACGTCCTTACTACCGTTTCGTGGAAGGCTGCGAAACCTTGCTGGAATTTTCGCTGCGTGTGCACGTCGCCCTGAACCGCATCCTCACTGACCATAATGACCAAACCATTCTCGTCGTCACCCATGGGGCTTTCATCCAAGTAACCTTTGCCTACTTCTTCGGTTTGACTCTTGCCGTTCCCCAGCGGGCCGCCCCCGAAATCCGCCGGACGTCCATCACCCACTGGTATCAAAGCAGTGGGTCGATCCGCTGGTTTCTGGAACGTTCAAATGATGACCATCACCAGCAGTAATCCGCTTGCAAATCCTCAACGCTATTGTGGCGCACCTTCAGCCTACAATCGCCATATATCGGCATTTTCCAAAAGGACGACAGGCGATGAAACATGCGATTGTAGGACTGACATTGAGCCTAATACTGATAGCGATGGGGACAGTATTCGCCCAAACAGCAATTGATTTCAGCACCAGTGATTTTGATCCGCCGCAAGGCGCAACCACGTCAGATGATCCCAAAGCACAGTCCGGCCCGTGGAATCAACGGCTCATGACCGCATTTTCCGAAGATGAAGGGCTGACGTGGACGAGAACCAATCAAGTTATCGCCGATCAAGCCGATGTCCCTACCGCCTTCGTTGATTCTGAAGGTCGCATATTTGTTTACTACGTCACCTATTACGAACCCTTCCGCAACAACGTTGTGACCGCTGTATCAGAAGATGGTGGCTTGACGTGGGTACACAAACGCCTTGACTTTGGTAATATTCCTGCCCGCCCCGCGCCCACCGATCCCGCCATCGTCCAACTGGAAGACGGGCGTGTACGGCTCTACTTCATTCGCGGTATAGATCAACCGCAGCATCTTGTGTCCATGTCCGCAATCAGCGAGGATGGCATCCACTTCACCATCGAAGACGGTATTCGCCTCGACAGCCGTGTCGGCAATGTCTTTTGCGCGGCGATTTTGTCGTTAAATGGACAGTATCATTTGTTTTCGCCCAGTACGTCCAACATGCTGGTTCACGCCGTTTCTGATGACGGCCTGAACTATACTGAACTGCCACCGCTTCAATTGCCGGGCAACTACTTTATGGGGAAGGGCGTCATCGAAACCGCCGATGGCTACCGCGTATTCGCTCATCAAGGGTCCCCCGACAAAGCTAATTTTGTGCCGTCCATCGTTTCGTTCATCACGACTGATGGCTTGACTTTCACCAAAGAAGAAGGAACACGCTTGCAACCTGATGCCGCCAACGGTTTAGAATCCGTGGCTGTCCGCAATCCGAGCGTGATCCGCCTGCCCGACAATCGCCTGATGATGTTCTACGTTGCGCTGATTCCTAAATAAATATGGGTAACTATTTGCTCCGAAAAAGTAGCATGGTTGCCCCTATTTGGATAAGGTCGCCATCATGTAGCTCACGACCTTTGACATCAATGATCTGATTATCGTTGACCGTTGTGCCGCTGGCGCTGCCTAAATCATAGAGTTGCCATTTTCCATCAATCCGTTCAAGGCGTGCATGTGGTCGCGACACTGAAGGGTCTTGCAAAGCGATTTCCCATGTAGCACCCAGCGTTCCCCGTCCAATTGTCAGTTTCTCTAAGAGCAACGGAATGACTTGACCTTCCTGTGGCCCATTCGTGATGATTAGTTTTGCTAGAGGGTGATGTTCGTCAATTGTTGTCCCGCTCTGGTTGCCAGATGCTGATATGTCTTCCGCTGGTAATGAAAATACTAACAATACCGATCCAAATCGGATAACGTCTCCGATTGCGAGCGGAAATGGGCGATTGGGTTCGAGGCGGACATCATTCACAAATGTACCGTTAGAGCTGCCCAGATCCGCAATCATGAACAAACCATCTCCGTAATCAATGCGCGCATGATGCCGTGATAGGCGGTTGTTCGCAATGAGGATGTCATTGTCGGAGGTTCGCCCAATGGACACAGCGGCACCTTCAGCCAGTCTGTAGACCTGTTCACTTTCAATTTCAGGTCCCTGTAAAATCAATTGTGCCAGTGGTGTACCACTTCCGAACTGGTGTGCTACCGTTTCACTTCGGCTGCTGCTTGCCAGCCGGTGGAGAATGTCCTGTCGCACTTTCTCACTAACGACTACGCCCAAATCAATACATTGTTTGGCAAATACCGGATTAACGTCAGCCAAATTGGTGATAACTTCGTCAGGATTACGCGCAATGCCGCACAGCGCGATAATAATCTGCCGCCACTTCTCCCACAACTGGTTGAGCAGCTTGTCGTCGTAAGAGCGTTTAGCTGGCGCGAACAATGTTGTAACCTGCCGCAAATTGAGTTCCACTGCCGCGAAATATTCCAGCATCAAATGGTGATAAAAACGCAGCAGTCCCTCGCTCTGAACGATATAATTGGCATTCACCCCTAAGCGGACGAGATTTTCATCTCCAAGATAATCTAGCGCCCGCTGCACTGGAATATCAATCGGCATATCATCTTCCACTACAGTGTAGGCCAGACGGGCAAATGCCGTCTCTACCGGCTCAAACGGCAACGTATGTGTTCCCCGCATCCGCTCCCGTTTCCACAACGCCCGTGCCAAATCGCGGAAAAGCGTACCCGTGTTGGTCGGCAGATTTCCACCTTCCTGAAAAATGAATATCAGGGCCGAAAGCATATAAGGATTGGCAGAAAGACGCGAAAGTGAACGCTGTGTCCTCCGCTCATCCACATTGTCCGGCAGTACCCGCTGTATGAATTCCTCTCGTCGTTCTTTCAAGTATGCCGTTGCAAATTGCCGAATTTGGTTCTCGTTCAATTCTTCGATCACGATCGTCGGGATTTCCAAATCCAGCCCGCTGCGATAGTCACCTGAGCGGCAGGTAACCACCACGTAACGTGGAGCAGTCTCCCATGTCAACCAATCCCGCAGCACCTTCGCTTTCACGGCACTATCCGTGCCCATCTCGTTTAACCCGTCCAAGTACAGGCGTACTTCGCCTCGCTCCATCAGGCTGACCACGTCACCATCTAGTTTCCACTGGCTGCGGACGAAATCATTGGCGGAGGGATGATCGTTCCATTGTGGCAGCGAAAGCAGCAGCGGCAGGGGATGTAAACGCGGTTCGTCCAGCCGCTTGCGCGCGGCGTCCAAAACCAGCCGGCGCAGAGCGGTTGTCTTGCCCGCGCCCGGATCGCCGATGATGGCGAAACGTGGATGCCGTTTGGCCGCTTCTGCAATTCCATTCAATTCGATGCGTTGTTCGTGAACATTGGGGTCGTCATCGTCGGTCTTGACCAATTCGCTGAAACCCCACTCGTCTTCAGTGCTTGGTTGGGGGCGAATTTCAAAAGTCGCTTCGACATGACCGGTCAGTTCGACATATTCCAGAACCCCGCGCTGCGCCTCCAAACGGGCAATCATTTCAATCAGATAGCGCGACTCAGCGTCCGGCGGTGTCCCTTTTTGGGCTGTGGGCAGCAGTGCCAGAAGCTGTTGAAACCGTTGGTGATACAGAGCTTCATCCTGCCATTCTTGGAAGTCCACCCACTGCGTGCCTTCAATTTCCAATGGAACTTTTTCATCTGGGACTTTCCGCAGAAGAGCCGGATAAATAGGTATCTTCAGGCGGTTAGCCCGTGCCATCTCTTTTCGGCAGTATTCAGCTTCTACATAATCCGGCGAAATGGAGGCAATCATCGCCCCACAAGACTCGACGGTCAGCGCATTTTCGATACTGCGCCGCCATTCTTCGCCGCCCCGAATGCCGTCTAGCACATCCATCCACAACTGAACACCGGCATTTTTCAGGTCAGCCGCCAGCTTAAGGGCGAAATCTTTTTCGAGGCTGCGATAACTCATGAACACATGCTTGGTCATGCCCATTCCTCCTACCCACATGATTATAATGGGGTAAAAGCGGCAAGCAAAACATCAATCTAAAGCTACTGTATAATACAGGTTCTATTCGAGGCGCATGACCAGCGCCGCCTTAGCGTAAGGACTGGACAATGAGTATGAAAGAAACCGGGCAAGCCTTCTTGACCGAAAACGCCAAAAAAGAAGGCGTGACGACCACCGCCAGTGGATTGCAATACAAAGTGTTGGAGACGGGCACTGGCGCGCGTCCCTCAGCTAAAGACACAGTCAAAGTGCATTATCGCGGCACGTTCATTGATGGCAAGACTTTTGACAGTTCATATGATCGTGGGCAGCCTATTTCTTTCCCGCTGAACGGCGTGATTAAGGGCTGGACGGAAGGCGTGCAGCTTATGCCTGTCGGGGCGAAGTATGAGTTCTATATTCCTTATCAACTGGCCTATGGTGACCGCGGCGCAGGTGGCGTCATCCCACCCTATGCTGCCCTCATCTTCCTGGTTGAACTGCTGGATATTGAATAGGCCGCGCTTATGTTCATCAGCTTCGAAGGGCCGGACGGCAGTGGCAAGACCACGCAGGTGGCACTGACCAGCGAATGGCTGCGGACGCAGGGACAGAATGTGCTGCTAACCCGCGAACCGGGCGGTACAGACATTGGCAACCAGATTCGTCACGTCCTGCACGACCTGAACAATCACGCTATGCACCCCCGTACTGAACTCCTGTTGTACAGTGCGTCGCGGGCGCAGATTGTGGAAGAGGTGATTAAACCCCATCTGGCAAAAGGCGGGCTGGTCTTGTGTGACCGCTTCTTCGATTCCACGTTTGCCTATCAAGGGTATGGGCACGGCCTTGACCTTAAGCACCTCAAGCAGATCACGGAATTTGCCACCGGCGGACTGCGGCCCGATTTGACGGTTTTCCTTGATTTGTCCGCTGAAGATGGCTTGCAACGCCGCTTAAGTTCACTCGACAAGGGCGGGGAGTGGAATCGGCTGGACGCGATGGAGATGGCTTTCCACCAGCGTGTGCGTGACGGTTATCACATCTTGATGGCAGAAGAACCCCTACGTTGGGTGACGATCAACGCCGCCCAACCCGTTGAGAAAGTTCAAACCGATATTCAGGCCGCGATCAGTAAGCGCCTTGTCAAAACCCCGTAACGAATTGACTCCATTCGATCACCCCTTCAGCGGCAGCACCAGTTCTTTGTGGAAGGGGGTGATCGAAACCAACTGTCCGTCGTCGTCAATGATGAACGAATCTTCCACCCGCACGCCGATGCCCTCATCCGGGTAATACAAACCCGGCTCGATGGTGATGAAGTTCCCCTTCTGGAAAATGTCCTCTTTCACCATGTGGCTGAGTGATGGCCGTTCGTGGATGTTCAAACCCACGCCATGCCCCAGACTGTGGCTGTAACCGATGGCTGAGCCGGGCTGGCTGCGGCGAGTGGGATGCCCCTGTGCTTCAAAATAATCCAGCACAGCTTCTTGCATCGTATGGCAGGGTTGTCCCGGTTCGGCATAGGTATCCACCGCTGTAGTAAAAGCCTGCATAACCTCGTCGTAGATTTTCTGTACCTTGTCCGGCGCATGACCGATGCACCATGTCCGCGTGCAGTCGTGGTGATAACCACCACCTACCTGATTTGGGAATAGGTCAAACACAATCGGCTGGCCGAGTTTGAGCGCCATGCTGCTTGTCCCCCGGCTGTGCGGGAAACCGGCATCCCGCCCCTGCGCGAAAATCACATCGGGGCATTCCAGTTCCCGATCCAGCATTTCGCGGCGCATGTGGCGTTTCACGTCGCCGATAGTCAGCGGTGTGCCATCGGCTTTCACCACCGTGTCACCTTCGGCGCGGTGACTGCTGATGAAGTTCCATGTGGACTGCATCACTTCATTAGTTTTGGCGGCCACCTCGCGGATGACTTTTATTTCGTCAGCATCTTTGGTGAGGAAGGCTTCGTCAAACAACGTGGTATTCAGTTCACCCACCAGTTGGTATTGTGGCAGGGCTTCACTAAGCAATCGCGCGAGTTCTACCCACAAGCTAATGTCACCTGTGCCGTAAATACCGATTTTGCCCGGCGGTAGGTCGAAATATTCAAATATTTTGCCCCACAGATTGACCCGCGCTTTCTTTACATCGCCCTCAGCCGCCATATAAATCTTGTCCCAGCCGAGGTCGTCAAGGGTCACAACTCGCAGACCGCTGGCAGCCGCTTCTTCGATCTCCATCGCGCTGACAATCATCACCGGTGCTTCTCCGTGCTTTTTGACGGTGATGCCGCCGTGAATATCCAGTCCGTTGGAAAGATAGGCGCGGATACTGTTAGGAAATTCGCCGCCCGCCGCAATAATCGCCCCCATTCCGCGCGCAGCCATCAGCCGGTCAATATCAGATCGCATGGTTTGTCCTTTTTCTCAAATAACCGAAGTCCATTGCCTTCATTCCCATAATCAAGGTAGCAGTTCGCTCACTTCTACAGCCCGTCCATCAGGGTCAAGAATGACTACCCTTCGCCCCCACTGTGAGTCTTTGGGCGGTGCTAATGGAACAACACCCAAATCATTCAAATTACTCAGAAGGGTATCGAGTGAGTTCACCCCAAAACCAATCATAGTAGCACCGCCTAACTTGCGATCAGGTGCATTTCCCTCACCGCCCGAATAAATCTCCAGAACAACACCATCTACTTGCGCGGAATAATGAATGGGGCCAGAGCCATGTCGTTCCTCAGTGAATTCCAATCCGAGTATGCCATAAAACTTGAGCATGATTTCAAGGCGTGATGTGCGGAGAACAACCAGATTGATGGATGTCATACTGCTCCTCACAACGGATATATATCAATTTGCAAATAACTTGCCAGCAGTACAATCAGCGGCGCGATCACCAACGCGGGCAGGAAGTTTGCCATACGCGGCTTTTTGATGTCCAGCAGCACCAGCGCCAAACCGATTAGCAACAGCCCACCCGCACCGGTCATCTCGTTAATCATAGGCGGTGTCATAAAACTGCCGACGGTTGCCCCCAACAGCGACAGCCCGCCCTGAATCACGAATATGGTGATGACGCTGAAGCTGACCCCCACGCCAAAGGTCGCGGCAAAGGCCGTCGCCGTGAAAAAATCCAGCACACTCTTGATGGCAATTTGCTGGAAGCCGAGCGCGATACCCATACCGTCTTGTATAGAACCGACAAACGTCAGTGGCCCAATGCAAAACACCAAACTGGCGGTGACAAACCCCGTGATGAAGCGCGTGCGTGAATCGAGGACTGGCTGAGGTGATGAAGAATCGTTAGGTAATGGCGGGGTATGCTCCGCTCTCTCCTGTGGCTTCATGAACCGTGCTTGTAACCAACCGCCGAGCCGTTCCAGCTTGCCATGAAGATCAAGCAGTTCGCCGATGATAACGCCGATAGCCACACTGAGCAGCGGAATGATAACATTACCTGACTTTTCGGCATTTTGAATG
The DNA here is from genome assembly GCA_041390885.1 of Anaerolineae bacterium. Taxonomy (GTDB): domain Bacteria; phylum Chloroflexota; class Anaerolineae; order Aggregatilineales; family Phototrophicaceae; genus CFX2. The sequence goes on from JAWKPB010000021.1 coordinate 22,979, forward strand.
CCAACCAATATTGTCACCAAGCCTACGCCTGTGACAACTGACTCTTGTATTTTCTGAGGTAGCCGATTGCCGATTAACAGCCCAAAGGCGCTGCCGATGGCAACCGTAATCATGTTGAGTATTGCGCCGGACATACATAACCTATGTATAGAAATAACACAGGGCGGATGATGCCCCGCCCCGCATGATAATACCCAAAAAACTCAATATTATTCTAAGTCCAACTGTTTGGTAGCTGCGTACTCCCGCCGCAGCAGGCGGAACAGCAGCAGATTGTGGAACTCGCCTTCTTCAAAAAACTGCTCCTGCTGCGCCCCTTCCCGCTGAAAACCGACTTTTGCCAGCACCCGCGCCGACGCCGGATTGCGTTCGTCCGCGTCAGCCTCAATGCGGTTGAGGTTCATGTGCTTGAAACCAAAATCCACCATCGCGCCCACCGCTTCGCTCATGATGCCAACACCCCAATATGTGCGCGCAAGATCGTAGCCAATGGACGCACGGCGATCGTGGCGCACCCAGTAGTTAAATCCACACATGCCAATAACAGTGGGGAATGGTTTTAGCGTAATGCCCCAGCGCAGTTCGATACTGTCTTGATAACCGGTGCGGATCGACTCGATCAAACTGTGGGCTTGTTCCAGCCGTTCATAAGCCGCGCCGATGTTGTAGCGTGTCACTTCGTAATCGCCGCGAATGCGGAACACCGCTGGCGCATCCTCGAAAGTGAGTTCGCGCAGCAGCAGGCGCGGCGTTTCCAACTGCGGGAACGCACTGAAATCAAATTCGGGGTTCAACTGGATACCCGTAGTTCCGCTTTTAAGGCTTTCCACAGCCGTTCGACTTCCTCAATCATTCTGCGCCCACTGCGCTCCATGAGGTATATCGCTTCGGTCTGATCAGCGTTAAGTTTTTCATTATTCCGCATGTGGTGTATCAGCAGAAAATAGGCACACTGTTGTACCATTTCCAAAGGTGTGCGGGTCGCGTAGAGCAGCCGCTGGCGGGGATCCTGTAGGGGCGTCTCGGGGATCATAGCAATGGCCGCTTCATATTCTGCGACGGCTCGATTGACATAATCAATGGACAAGGATATTTCATTCAACCGCTGGCGCTGACGTGGTGTTAATTTTCCAAACCGTTCATGTATAAGCGCGTCGTAGGCCCGTTGGATGTCATTGTTCAACTGGGCGAGGCGGGCAATCGTAACTTCGGGTTTCAATTTCGTTCAATGCCTCATGATGTGTGCCATATCATTCTACTCGAATTTTGGCGCATAGGACTTGATTTTTTACAATTCAGGTTATTGCCATACTGTTGTCACACGCTTGACGTAGGCTGAAATAGTGCCTATTTATAGGTAAAAGGAAAACAGAATGTTACATGTTGCAACCGGAACACTAAGCTCCGTACAACCATTCGACTTCAAACACAGTCTCAATTTCTTGGGTCTGTTCAAACCCGCGATGGGACAGCAGGTCATTGAAAATAACACCTTGACCAAAGCCTTCTACGTAGCGGACAAGGTCGTGGTCTTCCGCGCATCCCATACAACTGCTGCGCCTCAACTGGACTATGCCATATGGTCAGAGCAGCCCTTGACCAGTACCGAGCAGCAGAAAGCGGTGGAGGACATCAGCTTCTTTCTCAGTTTACAAGATGATCTGAATCCCTTCTATACACTGGCCGAAAGTGACCCGGACTTCATGCAGGTTGTGCAAAAGCTTTATGGTTATCATCAAGTCAAGTTCAGTCTGACCGCCTTTGAAAATGCCTGCTGGGCCGTCATTTCGCAGCGCAATCTGATGAGTTTGTCCTTTGCTATGAAAGCGCGTCTCACAGAGCAGTACGGTGGCAGGTTGCAAGTCGAGGGCTTAACCTATCAGGCCTTCCCCCAACCGCATCAACTGGCGCTGGCGACCACTGATGAACTCAACCAGATTATCCGCAACACCCGCAAAGCCGAGTGCATCAATGCGGTGGCGCAGGCCTTCGCCAACATGGACGAAATGTGGCTGCGGGAAGCGCCGCTCGAACAGGTTAAAAAGTGGTTGTTGAGCATCAAGGGTATCGGTGCGTGGTCGGCGAGTTTTGTGCTGGTGCGCGGCTTGGGGCGGGTCGAGGAACTGCCAGTAGATGAGAAGCGCTTGCTTGAAGCAGCACGCCGTGTTTATCGCCGCCCCGGCCTCACCTTTGCCGACATACCCAAATTAGCCACGGATTACGGTGCGTATCAGGGGTATTGGGCACATTATTTGCGGGCGGGTGGGTAATCAAAACTGCCCCTTGCCCCTTACGTTACGTCAAGCTGTAAAATAATAGGTGTCGTCAGCCTAATTCTTATTCGAACGGGTGCCATATGAAACACTTTCGTATTGGTGAGTTCGCTTCACAGGCAGGCGTGACCCTCCGTACACTGCGCTACTATGACCGTATCGGGCTGCTGAGGCCAACAGCCCGTTCCGAAACACAGCAGCGCCTTTATACCGAGCCAGACTATGCCCGCCTGCAGCAAATCCTCACCCTGAAACTATTGGGACTAACCTTGCATGAAATCAAGGAGGTTCTTGCCAGCGATTGGGGCGGGATGGAAGAGATATTGGCACGCCAGCAGCATGTACTTCAAAGCAAAGTTCAGCATCTGTTGGCACTCATTGAGAGCATCCAACAGGCGCGAGAAATGTTGCGGGAATCGCCCCAACTCGATATAGAACAGTTCATCAATATAATCAAGGTGGTCAACATGAATATGCAATCGGATTGGCTCAGTCACTTTGTCTCACAAGAACAGCAAGATCAGCTTGTTGACGTGAACGCGCGGCAGTCTTTTGAAGCGCAGAAACAGGTTGGAGAGGCACTGCAAAACCTATTCCAGGATATTCTCGCCAGCCTCGAAAAAGACGTGCATGATCCTGCCGTCCAGAAACTTGTGGAACGATGGGACGCATTAATGGGGCAATTTAGTGCTGTTGGCCCCGGTGTCGTGCCTGCACTCAACGAGGCTTACAGTCACATGGACCAAGTTCCGGTGGCAGAACCGGCCCGCGCATGGGCACATAATGTAGCCACAGCCGCTGATTTCATCCAGCGCGCGCGCGATGCTGCGGCGTAGTTTGATAGCTTGTAAGTAGCAGTACAAACGACTATATGGTGTTAGCATCCCAATGAATGAACGAGCATATTATGCTTTCCCTAAGGAACTAATATTACATCTAAAGTGGTAGCGTCTTCATATCGTTAAAGTCGTATGCATATGAGCGGTGGAGTAGGCCTGCTCCACCCCCGACATGATGCGATTTCGCGACGAACTACTAGGAGGGGCAATACAAGACGGTTAGACACTTAATTTCTGCTTAAACTCGCTCTTGCATGTGACGTTACGTCAGGTTTTATACTACAAAACAGTAACGGACTCTAAATTTTGCTGTTCTATGAAACTATATCGCATCGGTGAATTTGCGAGCAAAGCTGGTGTGACGGTCCGAACTATTCGTTATTATGACAGGATAGGTCTCCTACAACCTTCTGCCCGGTCAGAATCCAACCAGCGGTTGTATACGGAGATGGACTTTGCTCGCTTATTGCAAATTCTAACACTAAAATTAATCGGGTTGTCTCTGGACAACATTAGCCGGATATTAGCAGGCGATGCTGCCAGTATTTATGACTTGCTTGATCGCCAGAAAGCCGCTCTCAAAAATAAGGCTCAACAACTTTTGTCTATGGTTCAGGCCATTGAAAAGGCACAAAGCGTTTTGGACCATAGCAGCGATCTGGACTTAGATCAATTTGTCAACATCATCAAAGCTATTACGGTTAATGATCAGGCACAGTGGTTCAGCCAATTTATCTCCCACGAACAAAAGAAGATTCTGGTTGAATCATCTTATGTCAAAGAACTTGATGGGCAGCATCAGGATGGATGGGACTGGAAGTTACTCTTTCGTGATGTCATCATGAATATGGATCGTGATGTTCATGATCCGGATTTACAATCCCTCGTCGTGCGTTGGGATTTGCTGATGAAGCAGTATTTGTCGCTGGATAATAATGCGGAAGCAGACGCCTTTGCCGCCGCGCTCAATAGAGCTTTTGCACAAATCGATCAATCACCGGACATCCGGGACACCACGGTGGCAATCCGTGAATGGGCGGAAACGCTGCGAGACGTTGCCGGTTTTATACAGCGCATTCGTGAGGCCGGCAGGAGCAATTCCAAACCAGATCCATTACAATGAATACTCCTCACTTCATGCTATACGAGGCGTATCATGGCCAAAAGCATTCTGGCTTGCTTTGCCCATCCCGATGATGAATTAAGCTGCGGTCCACTCATCAGCCTGTACGCAGCACAGGGCGTCACCACCACACTCATCTGCACCACTGACGGCGATGTGGGCACAGTGGATGCCAAACACATGAACGGCTACAACTCAATCCGTGATCTTCGACTGGCCGAGCTGCAATGTGCCACCAGCTTGTTAGGCTTCTCCGAAGTGGTCACGTTCAATTACCGTGACAGCGGCATGATGGGCAGTCCCGACAATGCCCATCCCGATAGTTCATGGCAAATCCCGCTAGAAACGATGACCGCCCGTGTTGTGGAGGTCATGCGGCGCACCCGCCCGCAGGTCGTCATCACCTTCAACGAATACGGAGGCTACGGTCATCCCGATCACATCAAGATCAATCAGGCCACGGTTGCTGCCTTCCAACAGCTTCAGTCCGAGCCCTATCACCCGCAAAAATTGTATTACACTTCTGGTCCACGCTTATTTTCGCAAGTTTCATTGTTGTTGATGAAGCTAACAGGTCGTGACCCGCGTAAATCCGGCAAGAACAAAGATGTTGATCTGGTAGCAGCAGTAGAGGCCAGTGCACCACCCACCACCCGCATCGCCGCGCGCAAATATGCTGAACTCAGCTTGCAAGCGGCACGCTGCCACGCCAGCCAACTGCCGTCCATTCCCGATAATATTTTCGCCCGTACACTAGGCAGTTTCTTCTTCGGCTCAGTGGCCTTGGAGCGCGTTTACCCGCCCCCTGATCGTGGCGCACCGCTGGAACGCGACGTGTTTGAGAATGTGACGGTTGATTAGGGCAGTTCATCAGGAATATGAACTGCCCGCTGCGTTTCATACTAGTGAGTTGCGGCCTTATCTAACTCTTCGGCAGTTTCGGTGTCACCTTCACCACGTATGAGCCATCCGGCACGCAGGCCGTAGTCGGCAGTCTTCTTGAGGTAGAAATTGCTATCGGGCGCCATTTCACGCTCGACAAACGGCTTTAACCGGTAATTAGGTGGATCGAGTACCATCTCTCCTGCTTGCAACAGGGTCGCCACCGTCACTGCCATCTGCACTTCGGCAATGCCCGCACCGAGACATACATGCGAACCTGCACCAAACGGCATATACACGCCCTTGTGCTGTTTGTGTTCGTTACGGGGTTCAAGGAAGCGATCCAGATCGAATCGTTCCGGGTTGGGGAAATACTGTTCCATCATCAGGGGCACACTCAAGGCCAGCATCAGCCCTTCACCTTTGAGAATTTGATGCCCGTGAAACTCGAAATCACGCACCGCGACGCGCGGGATCAGGCTGGCTACCGGATGCAAACGCATACTTTCCATGGCCGCAGCGTGCAGCACGTTCATGCTGCGGAAAGCTGCTGCGGTGGGCAGGCTCTGGTTGAGCGAGGTTTGTATCTCACCACGCAGCCGCTGCAAAACCTCCGGGTGGCGGTGGATCTCATAAAGCATCACCAAAAGCGCATTGACCACCGTATCCAGTCCGGCGAGGAACGGCATGAGGATATTGAGCAGGATTTCATCATCTTCAAAGATTCCGGGGTAGGTTTCCTGCGCCGCCAGCATATCGTCGGCGAAATTGGATTCGCCTGCTTGCAGCTTCCCGCTGCGCCGCGCTTCCAATATCGTGCTGGCATACTCACGGACGCGTTCCTTGGATTGCAAAAACTCGAATTCGCATAGTGCGCTGCGGGGTTTGGTGCGGATGAAGTTGACCTGCACTTCAGTGTGGATGAAGCGGATCATATCATCGAGTAAGTCGCCCGCTACCTGCCCCAGCGTCAACATGCCCAGTTGATCGGCAACCAACCGCCGCAAGAACTTGAGAACCGGAATCCGTTCACCGACGGCATATTTACTGAAAGCAGCGCGGGTGATATTGGCAAGCAGTGGAACCTGATCGTAGCCCTTGGCTTTCGAGAAACCCTGTCGCATGACCTTGCGCCACAGGGCATGTTCTTCGCCTTCCAGCATCAGGATAATACGCCGTACCCCGAAGTCCTGAGCAAATCCGGCCCACAGTTCGTAAGAGGATAGCGATCCGTCATTGGCAGCTAACAATTCCGCCGCTTCTGGTCCACCCAGCACCACGAATTCTTGCTTGAGCGCCCGCACGCGGAAGACCGGGCCAAGCCGCTGATATTGTGTGCGTAGAAACCCGTGCATGTTGCTGTTCAGTGCCAGCGCACTACCGAGAATGGGCCAACCGCGGGCAAGAGGTGGACGAGGCAGCGTTGTCGTGCCTGTTGGCATAGATATGGTGGACATCCCAAACTCCCCCGAATTCTGATGTGCCGATTTGTAGAAAAATAAACCAAATTGAGCATAGCGTAGCAATACTCAATTTACAATCTTCATAATTGACCAATTTAGTTGTGCAAGTTGCGGGAATTCCGGGCATATCATACACTGTTGGCCTCGCATATTTGGTAGTTGATACGGACGATTATGCGCCTTATAACACAACAGTTGCTTGATGATTTACTCGAACAGGCCGCCCGTTCAGAACGCCTGCGCTTGCCCTATCGTTTTCATGAACATGAAGATCCGGTGCAGCGTATGTTGAACGCCATTCAACCCGGCAGTTATGTTACGCCGCATAAACATGAAAACCCGGACAAAGTGGAGCTTATTGCCGTGCTGACGGGCAGCGCTGCGATGTTCCAGTTTTCGGATAGTGGCGCGATTACCGAAATGCACATCATGACGGTGGATGGCGCAGTACGGGGAGTAGACATCGCACCCCGTACTTATCACAATTTCGTCGCGCTCACGCCGTGTGTCGTCCTCGAAATTATCCAAGGGCCATACCGTGCGGAGACGCACAAGAAATTCGCCGAATGGGCCCCGACGGAAGGCACGCCGGAAGCGATGACCTATCTTCAGTCACTGGAACAGTATGTTCGGGACGCTCGTACTGACACGAAATAAAGCGGGATTTCGATCTCGTTTTGTATGAGACGAAAAAAGAGGGCCTACAAAGCCCTCACTTTAGTCCATCAATTGCTGATTTCGAGCAGTAACCGTACTGCTCCACTGCTGCCCCCACCAGCGTGCGTGAGCAGAATGGTGTACGTTCCATCGGCTGGAATTTTGAAGTCTGTTATGACCGCGTCAAAAGCATCACCGCTGTCATCATTAGCCACCAACACATTACCATCCTGATCCCCAATCACGAGCAGGGGGTCAACGTTGCTGCCGGGACGGGCGGTGGCCGACAGATTGACAATATCACCTGCGCGTCCTGCGAAATTGATGGCGTATATGAGGCCATCTTGCATGGGAAGCACCTGCGATTCGTTGGGGCGTAGCTGCACACTGGTGTTGATGTCACCCTTACGGATGCCACGAATCCATTCCAAATAATCCGCAGCGGCAGTGGCGCTATTACCTAATTTGTTGTTGACCATTCCACGCAGCAGATACCACCCGCCTATAGTCGAGTCAAGCTGTATAGCTTGATCGAGATCGCCAAGGGCACTGGCGTAATCTTCTTGACGGATGTACAAATCAGCGCGACCAATATACGACGCCACGTCATTCGGCGCTGCTTTGATGACTTGGGTGAAATCTTCTATGGCAAGATCTATGTGCTCAAGCTGGGTGTTGGCAACGGCGCGGAAGTAGTACGCATCCGGAAAATTTGGCGCCAACTGCACTACGGCGTCCAAGTCTTTGAGGGCCGGTTCGTACTGCTGCTGAACCAAGAATAAACGTGCCCGGCGATAGAGCGCATCTGGAGAATCAGGAGCCTTTTCCACCGCGATGTTCAGGTCGTCCAGAGCAGCATCGAGTTGTTCACGTTGTATGTAGATACCTGACCGCAGCATGTGTGCCTGTGACTCGGCCTGGTCTGAGGCCGGGGGCAGTTCTAAGGTGCGGTTCAGGTCGAGCAAGGCTTCATCTAAATTGTCGAGCTGAAGATAGCTTTGGGCGCGTTGGAAATAGCCTTCACCGACCGTGGGGTTGAGTAGAATAAACAGGCTGTAGTCAGTAATAGCTTTTTTATAATCTTGAGCATCAAAGGCAGCGGCTGCGCGCTGGTAAATATCCAGCCCTGCCACCAAAGACGAGCCCCCTCCCTGTTGGGCAGGCTGTGTTTGGGCGCTGCTGTCCTGAGCATAAGCCGGTACAGCAACCAACAACACCGCCAACAGTATCAGCATGATGAACTTACGCATCATATTACCTGTCCATAACGATTAAAAATGGTTCTGCTCACACTATAGCATAGATGCCCCTGTACACAATAACCGTCTTTCCAAATCCTCATGTTGCCGGGTAGTATTTGGCTGAAAATATTCACAAAACCTACCGCCGGGCTACGACTTTGCAATTTTTTGTATGCGTTTTGTATGCAAATTTTTGATCTTTGTGTTTCTTATCAAAAGTTCTGTTAATATGAAAAAAGTGATTATTTCCTTATTTTTCGGGCAGTTTGAACGATGACTCATCTAATCATGCGCCGGGGGCCACAACCGGGCAAGGTCTTCAACCTCGAATCTGAAGTTGTTACCGTGGGCAGCGGTATGAAAAACAACATTGTTATTCAAGACAATGATGTGAGCCGTGAACACTGTCGCTTGCTACGGGTGATGGCTGATTATGAGGTACATGACCTGAATTCGATGCGCGGCACTTTTGTGAGCGGGCAGCGGGTCAATAGCGGTTGGCTGCTCAAACCGGGTAGTGTCATTGAATTAGGTGACAACATCACACTGGAATATGAGCGTGGGACTGCTGGCACTGAACTAAACAATATGGAGTCCCCCAACAACGTACACCATACTGAAAAGCCGTCCAAAAATGCTTTTCCGTCACTGGTCATGACAGTTGGTCCTAAAGCAGGGGATGTGTTCCATTTACAAAGTGAAGTCATTCGTATCGGGCGCGATTCAACGAATGATATTGTGGTGGCCGATGCGGCAGTCAGCCGTTTCCATGCCGAACTGCGCTGGAAGGATAAGACATACGAGGTGGTTGATCTGGGTTCGACCAATGGGACACTCATCAACAATACGCCTATTCCAGCTAATGAGAGCTTTACCCTGCGCTCCAACGACAGCGTTGCCATCGCCACGATTATTGAGATGCGTTATACGTGGCAACCGGACGATGTGAAGCGCGAAACGGAACTGAAATCTATCCCGACCATTGCCCGCCCCAGCACCAAAGAGCTGGCGCAAATTGATACCAACGAGAATAAGATTCTGAACCCCCGCAGCAAGCGGCAGACCAGCAAGCTGGGAACGGGCTTGCAGCCGGGGGCGCTGGTTGACCATGTGTTCATTACCTACGCCCGCCCCGACTGGCAGACGATTGTCGCCCCTATGATGGCCTTGATGCAGGACGCCGGAATCAAGGTGTGGGTTGACCAATATCTCATTCAGGGTGGTGATGACTGGATGCTGGCGGTTGAGCAGGCACTTTCGGAGTGCTGGCTGCTGCTGGTGGTGGTATCACCTGAATCGCTGGATTCGCGTTATTCACGTCTGGCTTACCGCTACTTTTTCAATCGTGAAAAGCCGATTGTACCGCTGCTGTATGCCGGTGTGGATGAACTCCCACTGGAACTGCGGAAGTATGATGTTGTTCGCTACAACAGTGCTGACCGTAAGAAGACGTTTGATGATTTGATCAACCAAGTGAAGCGCCAGAAACGCTAATTGGTGACGGTTGATTATTGGGAGGACACGAGTGATCGTGTCCTTTTTTATTGGCGAAACTGCCGCTGCACTGTCAGGCGGGAAGCTCCCGTATGGCCGCTGAATTGACAGAATTGGCGGGCGGGAACAGGGGAGCGAGGCGCTGCAATTTCGCCAGTGCAGCGGTTGGCTCGCTGATGGCTGCCGCGTCGTCGTCGGGCAGTGTTGAGGAACGGCAAAATCGGTCAAGCTGTCTCACTGGTAATACTCCGGTAGTTTTTTCAACCCTTCCCACAGTTCCGAATCATGACCAAAAATTACCAGACCAATCTTTTCACGCTCCACCAGATCAAGCAGTTTGTTCGTGCTGGCGCGAATTGCTGCGGCGTCCGGATTGTTCCCGTCGTCAGCCATGTCACGAACAAAACTATCGCGGAAAGGTGCAGCATCTATTGTCAACAGAACCGGGCCTGTTTTTGGCAGCCGTACCAGCACTGATTGGTGACCGTGGACGTGTCCAGTAGTCTCGATCAACTCTAATCCCGGCAGCAGTTCCGTGTCGCCGTCCACTAGCCGTATTCGCTCCATAGGCTGATCCCACTGCGGACGTGTGGCTTCAAAGCGAGGGTTCCCCGGTGCATGTTCATGGTGACTCCGCTGTACGACATATTGCGCTTTGGTGAAGGCCGCATGGTTGCCAGAATGATCGATGTCATAATGTGTCGAAATGACTATGTCGATGTCATCCGGTTGCAGGCCGATCGTGGAAAGGTGTTCAAAGACCATTTGCCCGTTGATCATATCCTGTTCTTCGTCAGGGATGATCTCCGGAAGGCCGCTGTCAATCAGGATATTTTGGCCGTCTTCCGTTTGCACCAGATAACAGACAATCGGAATCTGGTATTCCGGCATCGACCCAACCTGCATCAGATAAAGACGCTTCACAACATTCTGGCTCAACATTTCCTCCCAAGACTTTCTTATGGTCGTTTCAGCCGCTCGCGCCCTCCCCATACCAATGAGGAGGCGGCTTAGAGACTGCTACTGAACTATCAACCCCCATAAATGTAATACACAACATTGATTGCAAAGAAAAAATCCATCACGACTGTTTGGTGTGGTGCTATCGTATGACCACTACCAAGACTATGGTAGCACAAAATTTCGGTTTTAGGGTGACCATTTGGTCTCTTTTTGGAGGGGAATCCGCTAACCGTTTTGAGGGAAAATGATTGTTAAGACGGTTGGTGAACGGTTAGAAAATGGTTTGGGCGGGAAAAGATAGACAGAAGAATAGTTGTCAAAATAAACCCACATTCGGATAGTGATAAAATCTAGGCATACTCAGAATCATTATTGCGAGACCAACAAATGAATCCTACTTTGTTTTCAGACCGCTGTAGGAAATATAGCTTTGTGCGAAACCTAATTTATGCATGTCTTGTGTTTCTGGTTCTAAATCAATTTAGTAGCGCAAAACTTGTCCTCGGACAAAGTGAACAATACGATGGTCAGCCTACCTTATCCCCAAATGGAGATTTGATTGCCTTTGTGTCCACACGTGCTGGAAGTCATGATGTGTGGATAATGGACACAAAAGGCGAAAATGTTTTTAATCTCACATCCGGTTTTAGAGATAGCAATGAAATTCTTCCTCGGTGGTCACCAGATGGTCACAAGATATTGTTCGAATCACTTAAAGACGGCGTATCTGATATATGGGTAGCAACCGTCGCTAACGGTCAGATGGTAGATGTCACATTAACTATTGAAGAGAATACCGGGGGAGCTGTTTGGTCACCTGACGGAAGCCAGATCGCGTTTGTTATTTCACAAGGAATAGGGAACGGTAACATCGGAATAATGAACCAAGACGGCAGCAATTTCACGAGACTAACAGAAGGAAATAATGATTACTTCTCAGCGGCATGGTTGCCTGATGGTGAGCATATTTCGTTTCTTTCGTATGGGCGAGAAAGTTCCAGTTTAAATCTCGTGAAAGTTAGCGAACCTACAGATGTTCGGGTCTTAGTCCAAGACATCATCACATATGCTTGGTCACCAAATGGTGATTTCGTGGCTTTTACGACTCATAAAGATGATGAGATTTTCGCTAATGAAATATGGTTACTCGAACCAAGCCATTCGACAATCACTAATCTTACAGGATCAACAAAGTTTTTCGGAATATCTTCTCTGGTTTGGTCACCTAATGGTAAACAAATACTTATTCAATCGGAGTGCAATGGCAACCATGATTTATGGAAACTTGCGTTAGTTTCTAACGAGATAATTGGTCTAGGGGATTGCACAAATGGTCATAATTCGTCCACTCAATGGTCGTCCGATGGACAATACATTCTTTTCCAGTCTAGTAGCAACAGTAGAACAAGCCTCTGGATTATGAATTCTGATGGCTCAAATCCACGTAATCTGTTAGCAGCAGATGACAAGACTTTAAAGTTTGTGTTTCGCTGAGGCATGTAAGTTTAATAACCTATCAGCTTCTTATTGACCTTAGCGATGATGTTATAGCAATTGGTATGAGCTTAGGGAACTTTTACCCCTACCGCAGCATCCCGGCATACACGCCCGGTTCTGAATCGGGAATGATGGTTGCGCCGACCACCTTTTCGTAAAATTCGGTGGGGCCGGGATCGCCGATGATGCCGTAAGCGTAGCCTTCCCAATACAAGGCGTGCAGGCAGACAATCAGCAGGGCACGTCCCACACCCCGCCCGCGCTGGGCTTCGCTGACACCTGTCGGCCCGAAGAAGGCTCTGGCGGTGGTGTTGCAGCAGCCGAAGCCAATCAGTTGATCACCTTCCACAGCCAGCCAGCAGTCTATCGGATCGTGACTGATGGCAACATCGGCTTCACTAACCCATGCGTCACCGAAATGTTCTTTAATCCACCCCAGCACCACATGCTTTTCGGGGGGAATAGCGCGGCGAATGGTGATACCTTTGGCCTTCATGGCGGCCAGTTCCGGCTCAAGCGGAGGTAGGTTATAGAGTTTGACGAGCATGTCGGCCATGAGGTGTAACTATTCCTTATAAATTGATCAGGTGGTTTCGGATTCTTCATTCACCAAACGGCGAATTTGAGTCTCAAGATGTTGATCACCGTCGGTATCGTTGTTGATGGTAATGTAGGGTATGTGCGGGGGTTCGAACATGGCGACCATTTTGCGGGTGTAGTTGGGTTCGAGCGGCTGGTTGGTGCGCCGTTCCAGACGGCGTTCGCGCAGGGTGTCTCCGGCTTCGACCAGCACGAACTGGGCTTGCGGAAAGGTCTTTAAGAAGCGGCGGCGGTATTTTTCTTTGATAAAGGTCTGTGCAAGTACTAAGCGCGGATGAGCGGGCAGAAGCTGGCGCACATGCTCGGTGATGCGGCGAAAAAATTCGTCGCGCATGGTGTCATCTACTGGCTGCTGGGTGGCGATGGCATGACGCATTTCGTCCGGCAGATCAACATCCCCGTCGTGAATGTAAAAACCGAAACGTTCGAAGACATTTGCGGCATAACTTTTTCCCGCGCCGGGAAGTCCGAAGAACACGAACAGCTTGATAGGTTCAGGCATGATCCATCCGCGATGTACAGGCTGCCGGGTGGTCACGGATTTGAGGTGACGAACGGCGCATGATAATACTGCCAGTTAGCATCAAAGCAGTGCCAGTATAACCTGTAAACTGTGATTAAGGGAACTTGGTCGCAGAAGGAGATTCCAAAATGGTCGAATCACCTGTACAAGTAAAGGAACCCATCAAGAAGTTGGCAGGCATTTTCAATGAACTGGAATTGTATCCCGACCACCTGCTGCTGCGGCACACTGACCTTTTATCCCGCTTCTTCGGGCATGAGGAAATCATCCCAGTGCGGGACATTAAAGCTGTATATGTATATCCAGCGCAGTTTGTCCTGTCCGGCTGGTTGCGGATCATGGTCGAAGGACATGACCGGAAGCCAATCGGCGTCGCCTTCCGCATGGTAGACGAGCGACAGGCGCGTGATATGCAGGCCGCTATCACCGAATGTATCAGCAGTCGCGAAGTTGCATCTGTGATGCATCACACCTAACCACGCATTCGGCAACAGGTTATTAACCGGCATACTAGATATTTAGCAATATCCTTGCCAACAATCTAACTGTGCAGCCGTGCGCCTGTACGGGCAGGCGAACTTACTATTCGCGGCTGCCGCACAACTCAATTGCCAGCTACAGTGTTTAAAAGCTGGAAGATATAACCTCGCCTGTTTCGAAGGATTTGACGACATCGAAGACGATGCCGAGAGACTTGATATTGTCCTGACAGGTGGTGGCAGGGGTTTTGCCCTGTGTCACCGCTTCATAAAACTCGTGCAGCAGATAAGCCTGTGCCATGCGCTGCATAGGCACGGCGGGGATGGGTGTGAGTTCGCCGTAGCGGTTAGGGCGGAAGCCTTCGCTGCCTTCTATTCCCAGCAAGTGCTGTACGTACACCACATCGTCGCGGAGGATAACGACACCCTTCTCACATTCAAAGCGCCAATGGGCGTTCCAGGGTGTTTCCTGTCCCTGCGAACACCATGAGCCGTTATAGGCTACGGCCACGCCATTGGCGAATTGGAGCGACACAGAGGCGGAGGCATCGCCCTTGTACCAGCTCCACGCCGGATTCCAACTGCGACCAAAGACCGACAGCGGATCGCTTTCGAGAAAGAAGCGCATGAGGTCAAAGTGGTGGATGGACATGTCAATGATGAGCGGATAGGGCATTTCTTCACGGAAGCCGCCGAAGTGCGGGCCTTTGAAAAACTCTACCGTGACCGCGCCGATGCGCCCTAGCTCGCCGGAGGCCAGTACGGTCTTGAGGGTGTGGCAGGGCTGGTGATAGCGGTAATTCTGGGTGACCATATGCAACACGCCAGTCTGATTGGCTTTTTTGACGATGGCCTGTGCGTCATCGAGTGTACCGGCCAGCGGCTTTTCCGAGAGCACGGGGAGGCCCGCTTCGAGCGCCGCGAAGGATACCTCGCGATGGAACTGCGGCGGCGTGACATTGATGACGCCATCGGCTTTGACGGCTTCCAGCGCAGCAGGCAGTGACTTGAAGATCAAGCCGCGATCCAGCGCGAATTTATCGGCCTGCGCGGTGGCGATCTGGTCGTTGACTTCGACAAATGCGGCGAATTCCACTTCGGGCGACTGCAAAACCGTGTTCAGCCACGCAGTGCCCATCCCCCCGATACCGACTTGAATAACCTTCATGATGATTTGTTCCTTGAATTCGAATGCTGGTGACGACCAGCTTCAATTTCTAAAGGCATGGTGGTGCGAGGGTCATCTTATAGTGGGAATACCGCAGACAACCCTTCTCCAACATACCGAAAGGAAATTACCATGAAAACACCTATTCGCCTACTCCTCCTCGCGTTGGTATTACTGACGGGAGCATCCATTATTCACGCTCAAGCCGATGTGCAGTCCGAACTGGATACCTTTATTGACGAGAATGTGCCAGCAGACGGCCCTGCTGTTGCGGCGCGCATCAGCATTGGCAAGGAAACGTGGGCGGCGGCAGGCGGGCTGGTGGATACCAGCGGCAGCATAGCTGCTGCGCCAGACGCACACTTCCGCATCGCCAGTATGTCCAAAACGTGGTTGGCGGTAACAGTGATGCAGCTTCGGGACAAAGGATTGTTGTCATTGGACGACGCGGCCAGCAAATGGCTGCCGGAGGAGATTACCAGCAACATTGCCAATGCGGATGTGGCGACGGTGCGCCAACTGCTGATGATGCGGAGCGGCATTCCCGAATATCTGGAGGATGACTTTTTCAATGCGGTGAGTGACGATCCCGGTCATGCATGGACGCCAGAGGAAGCATTGCAATTTGCCTATGGGTTGCCCCCATCCTTCGCGCCGGACGAGGGCTTTGAGTACTGCAATACGAATTATGTGCTGCTGCAATTGATTGTGGAAGCGGCGGCTGGCAAGCCGATGTATCAGGTGATGCGGGAGCAGATCTTCACGCCGCTGGGTTTGAAAGATACGTATGTGCAGGTGCAGGAAAAGGGCGCGGCCTTCGTGCATGGTTACGAGGATTTCGACGGTGACGGGCAGGTGGATGATCTGACGACGGTCAACGACGGCGCAGGGCTGGGTGACGGCGCGTTGATTTCTACTACGGCTGACCTGACCCGCTTTTACCGCGGGGTGTTTGTTGACCACCAGATTCTGAGCGCCGAGTCGGTGCAAGAAATGATTGACGCTGGCGACAATGCGGATGAGTACGGCATAGGCGTAGAGGTGAGCAACGGGCAGTATGGCTTGACATTGGGGCATACGGGGGCGGTGCTGGGCTTTACCGGCGCAGTTTATTACGCACAGGACCTCGACGCGGTGGTTGTCATCTTGTACGGCAGCGATGGGATGGATACAGCCCATGTAGAAGACCTGCTGCAAATCGCGGCGGAGGCGGCACAATAAGTGATGCAAGGGGGTGGGTTCAAACTCGCTCCTACCAAAGCGGCATGGCAGGCCGCCAACGGGAGCGTTATGATAACTAAAGTGCGTTCCAGTGAAATTTGGCGGAGGTTATGTTATGGTAGCGGTACAATCCCACAGCGGCCTGCCCAGCACCTATGAGCCGTACCGTGTGCGGGTGGAGGACTACATCACCTTCCGTGAGCAGGGCTATCTGGTGGTGCCGGGGTTGATCCCGCAGGCCGATGTTGAGGCCATGAATGACCATGTAGATCGGCTGCTGGCAAGTGATGAACATATCCCCGGCGTGCCGCCACCACCTGCTGACCTTTCCCCCGAACAGAAGCTCAACTACTGGCAGCGGGCTCATATGCTGCACCGCGTTCTGCCCATCCACGAGCAGTTCCTGCTGCATCCGCGCACGCTGGATGTGCTGGAAGCCATCATCGGGCCGGACGTGCTGGCGCTGCAAAGTATGTTGTTCTTCAAGCAACCGGGACAGGTGGGGCAAGGTTATCATCAGGATGCCTATTACATCCCCACGCTGCCGGATACGCTGTGCGGGGCGTGGGTGGCGCTCGACCCGGCGACGGAGGAAAACGGCTGTCTGTGGATGAGGGTCGGTTCGCAGCACGAACCGGTGTACCCGGATGACGACACGGAAACCGAAAACTACAACGGTGACCGGGTGCTGGCTGACCTCGAACCGATTATGCACCCCAGCCATCCCGACAACCGTAGAAACACAGTTTCGCGCATCGCCGCCCGCTACACGGAAGTCAAAGCCGAGGTGCAGCCGGGCGATGTGATCTTTTTCGGCGGGCATATCATCCACCGTTCGCATCCCAACCGTTCCAAAACCCAGTCACGCCGTTCCTTCGTGGGGCATTACTGCAACGCCCGTTCGCTGGTGCCGTGGAATCACGGCGACCCATTTGAAGGCGATGCCGCTAACAATCTGCACATTCTGGCGCGTGGCAGCACACATTTGCCCTATGCTCAGCCGCGCTTCGGGACGGCCTGCGCCGCCAACCAACCGCAGCAGTTCGGGACACGGCTACCACGCCCCAAGAGCATGATGGGCAGCGATAACGGCCTGATGATTTTGACGGCTCACGGCGACGAGCATGAGCATTAAGAACACCCCGATACAACAGGCAAATGATCGAAAGGGAATAGACTGATGAAACATGTCGAGCAGGCGCGGGCTGAGGGTATTCTATTTACCGACATGTACCAACTGACGATGGGGCAGCTTTATTTCCGCATGGGACTGCACGAACGTCCAGCCCAATTTGAACACTTCTTCCGCAGTTATCCGGACTACGGCACGCATCAGGCCGGCTACTGCATCAATGCCGGATTGGAGTGGCTGCTGGACTGGATGCAGGAGTCGCGCTTTCATGACGATGAGATTGCTTATTTGCGGGGGCTGACGGCCAGCAGCGGCAAACCGCTGTTTGATGACGGCTACTTGAACTGGCTGCGGCAGCACGGCACATTCGACGGCATCTCATTGCAGGCGATTCCTGAAGGGCGGGTGGTGCATCCGCTGGTGCCGCTGACGGTGGTGCAGGGGCCGCTGCTGATGGCGCAAATTCTGGAAACACCGCTGCTCAACATGCTCAATTACCAGACGTTGATCGCCACCAAAGCGGCACGCATCCGGCAGGTGGGGCGCGGTCAGTTGATGCTGGAGTTCGGTTTGCGGCGCGCGCATGACCGGGCGGCCACAGCGGGGGCGCGGGCGGCACTCATCGGCGGGGCGGATTTTACCTCCAACGTCGGCTCGTCGCGCATTCTGGGACTGCCCCCCAAAGGCACGCACGCCCACAGCATGGTGCAGCTTTTCATGGCGCTGGGCGAAGGCGAACTGAATGCCTTCCGCGCCTACGCCGAAACCTTCCCCGATGACTGCCTGCTGCTGGTGGATACTGTCAACACGCTGGAAAGCGGCATCCCCAATGCCATCACCGTGTTTGAAGAACTGCGGCGCAAAGGACACCGTCCAATGGGCGTCCGGCTGGACTCCGGCGACCTCGCCTATTTGAGCATTCAGGCGGCGCAGATGCTGAACGAAGCGGGCTTCCCAGACGTGAGCATCGTCCTTTCCAACCAGCTTGACGAACTGACGCTGCTGCAAATTATCGCGCAGATTGTGGAAGAAGCGCCGCGTTATGATCTGGATGCCGACCAATTGATCGGACGGTTGGTGTACGGCGTGGGTACACGCCTCATCACCTCCGCCGGTGACTCGTCGCTGGACGGGGTGTATAAATTAGTGGCGGTGCAAAATGGCGGCCAGCACTGGCAGCCCGCTATCAAGATTTCCGAAACACCGGAAAAGACGCTCAACCCCGGCCAGAAACAGGTGTGGCGGCTGTATGACGCGCGCGAGAAAGCGATTGCTGATCTGATCAGCACGGCGGACGAAGACCCCAAGCAGCAGAACACGCTCACGCTGCATCACCCCACGCGGCATGACAAGCAGCGCACACTGGAACAAGCCAGTCTTTCCGCCATTGAGCAGCTTCTGGTGACGGTGATGGAAGACGGCAAGCTGGTCTACGATGTCCCACCGCTGGAGGCTATCCGGCAGCAGCGCGAAGATGACCTCGAACGGCTGGATGCCGGTGTGCGCCGTATTATCTCGCCCCACATCTACCATGTGTCGCTTTCGGAAGGGTTGTGGGGATTGAAGCAAGAGTTAATCGACAGCGTAAAAGAGCAATATGACTGACAGGAGAAGGCACGATGAACGCCGAACACTTTATTGAACAAAGCAAGCCGTTTATCCAGTGGATGCTGGACTGGCAGGCGGGCTTGAAACCGGTGGCGCTAACCGATTTATTTCATGACCACGACCCGCGCACGGTGGGCATCATATCGGTGGATGTGATCGAAGGTTTTTGCACGGTAGGGCCGCTGTCTTCGCCGCGCGTCAACCGCATTGTTGAGCCGATCACGCAGTTGTTCCAAACGGCATGGGCGGCAGGCGTGCGCGATATTCTGCTGACGCAGGACACGCACCCGGAGGACGCGGTGGAATTCGCCCAATATGCGCCGCACTGCATCCGCGGCACGGTGGAGTCAGAGACGGTGGCGGCCTTCAAGGCGCTGCCCTTCTTCGACCAGATTGCGATGATCCCCAAGAACTGCATCAATAGTGCCTTTGCGCCGGGCTTTGAGGAATGGGTGGCAGCCCGTCCGCAGATCAAGACGTGGATTATCGCCGGTGACTGCACCGATTTGTGCACACACCAGTTGGCGATGCACATGCGGATTAAGGCCAACCAGAACCAGCAGCACGGGGTGCGGGTAGTGCTGCCCGTCAACACAGTGGATACCTACGACCTGCCCGTCGCCACTGCCAATCAGCTTGGCATCCCGGCGCACGACGCCGAATTCCTGCACCTCGTCTTCCTGTACAACATGATGCTCAACGGCGTGGAGATTTATAGCGAAGTTAGGGGTTAGCGCAACCCCGATATCAAAACAGTGGTTATAGGCTGCTTGGTGGGGTGGTGACCAACTAGACCTACTTTTTAGGGTGCAAAATAGGACAAATAATTGATTAGGGTTGATATGAAGACCCAAAAAGCAAAATTAACCATTGTGCTACTGATCGTAATATTACTCGCGGTCGTTTTTGCAGCGTTATATAACGCTTACATTCAATTTGATCAATGTGTTCCGGGTGGATTTGGTAGGGATGTTAATGGTAAACTACAAGCCTATTACATTTGTCGCCAAAATGGGGTAGAAGTTACTCAATGGTATATGAGTGATTCTGTTACAGAAGTCGCCGTAACTTCGGAAATCACACCGCAATAATCGTGATCTATTTCGTAAAGGTCAGCTAGACAGATACGATCTACGAAATCAGCCTAACTAACTTTGAAGAGCCTGCGGTGTGCAGGTTCTTTCATTTTCGGCCTCACTTAGGTCATTCGTGCATGAAGCGCGACTAGAAGGTGAGAGGTGCAGGGGCGGGGGCGTGAAGGGTAAGCCAAGTTATGGCATAATTCACACTCATGAACGCACTCAAGTTTTATACTGATACTCATGTTCCAAAAGCAGTTGTCATCCAACTCCGCACACAGGGGATTGCGGTCACTCGCTGTGAAGAAGTTGGCTTGGCAGAGGCTGACGATGTAGAGCATTTGGAATACGCGACATCTCAAGGCTGTACATTGGTTTCACATGACTTGGATTTTGTCCAACTGCACAGTCAGTGGCTGCATGATGGGCAGCGGCACTGCGGAATCGTGGTATTCAACCGTAAGTTTCAAGGGAATGTGGGTAAATTAGTAACGGAACTGGCGGAATGGCATCAGCTAATCGCGGAAGGCGCGGGAACAGTTGAAAGCGACGTGTATAATAAGTTGATTGAGATCGTGAGGTAACACGTATGCAGCAGGTTGACTTTCCACCCATTGAACACATTGAAATCCGTAATGGGCAAGCCCGAATCAGTGGACGGCAAACCAAGGTTAAGATGGTCATCAGCCGGCTGCTAGACGGGACAGGGGCTACGGTCAATGAGGTGATGGAGCAGTACAACCTCAGCCGCGCCGAAGTTCTGGCCTGCTTGAGTTATTACTACGATTATCAAGAGGCGATTGAAAGCCATTTCGTAGCGCAGGAGCAGGCGGCACACGAAGCAGCCATTCCACTTGATGAACTGGTCAGCCAACTACGAAAGCGGATACGTTAAAAATCACAAAATCACAAGCGACTTGAGCCTCATATCCGCCTAACCGATTTCATTTTCGTCCTCAACTCAAGACATTCTTGCGTGAAGCGCGACGAGCAGGCGAGAGGTGGGGGGACGGTGCGAAGGCTAAAGAAGTGCAACAAACTCGTCAACGGTTAGACCTGCTTGGCGGATGATTGAACGTAATGTTCCGGGCTTAAGCGCTTTGTTATGATTGGGAACAGTCGCACGCGCAAACGGATTATCTCGTATAAGGGTGATATGACTGCCTTTTTGACGATCAATGACAAAACCGCCCCGTTGTAGAGCGCTGATACATTCACGTCCATTGACAACAGGAAGTTTGGTCATACTGCCATCAATTGTATCGGGGCGAAATCCTCTGGTACGTCCTCACCGTGAGCGATCATGCTTTCAATATGCAGTTCAATCGCTTCCTTAATGTTGGCGAGTGCTTCATCAACCGTATCACCTTCGCTGACACATCCGGGGAGACTGGGGACTTCTACAGTGTAGCCGCCTACTTCGGGGTCAGGAATGAGAATTACTTGGCGCATGTTCTGTCCTTTCACTGCCTGAATCATAGCATAAGTCGCGAGTTGGGTCACGAAATAGACGGCATTAGAGTTGTGGGTGGTTTCATTTCAATTGGAGAACAATTGAGTCGTAGCCATGCTCACCGGACTAAATCTTGATGCCTTCCGGCAGCACATTGCTTTCGGCCAGTTGTTCCAGCCCCGCCCGGTCAACGATGTACACCTGCCGCCCGCGTTTTTCCAGCAGCCCGGCATTCAGCAGCCCTCGTAATGCCCGCCCCACCACCTCACGGGTTGTTCCCAAAATGGCGGCGATTTCTTCCTGCGTCAATCGTGTTGGTGCTTCGGCGATCTGCCCGGCGTACAGCGTTTCATGCAGGAACAACTTCGCCAGCCGCGACGGAATGGAACGGAAGGTCATATCCTCCAGCCGTTCAATGTAGTCGCGGTTGAGGTGTGCCAATGCCTGCACATAGTTGCTCAACAGTGCCGGTTCGGTTGCCAGCAATCCCATGAGCCGGTCATGGCTGATGACCAGTGTTTCCACCGCCGTGACTGCCGATGCGTTAAAGGGGTTTGGTCCGCCGTCCACCGCCGCCACTTCGTTGAAGGTGGATAAAGGTCGCAGCAGGCTGAGGGTATGCAGCCGCCCTTCGTTATTCAGGCGGTAGATACGCACCAACCCATCGAGCACGATAAAAAAACCGGAACACCGCTCCCGTTCATTGAAGATGGTGGCTCCCGGTTGGTAGGCCCGGTGATGGGCAGCGCCTTCGATCAGTGCAAGGTCGCTGCCTGCGAGGCTCTTAAAATAGGGGATTTGTTTCCAGTCAATGTTCATTGCGTAATACTGCGAGGACTACAGGATGCGCTCCAAAACGAACAATAACACCACCAGCGCACCGGCCAGCACACCCATCGTCCGCAGGTCACTCATCACATAGCCGTATTCTTTCCGCAGCTCCTCCGTCGTCACAATGCGGGTCGGGTTCGCCAAACGGCTGCGGATGTAAGCGGTGTCGGACTTGGGGTCTTTCTTGGGGCTGCTGCTGCGGCCAGAGCTGCCACGGCCTGCTCCACCCGGACGGCCACTCATATCACGGCGGACAGCACGTACACGGCGGACGGGCGGCGTAAGGGGTGTTGCGCCCTGTGGTTTGACTGCGGCGACGACTTCTTCAACTTCATCCGCTTCATCGTCCGCCATTTCTTCGGCAGACTCGATTTCATCCTCTACCTCATCGGCAATCGGCTGCTGCACGGGCTGCTTGGCGGCCTGTGAATTTTTGGGGGATTGTTTTTGTTTCTTGCGCTTCGCCATCAGAAAACCTTTATACCATTCACAAGAATAATTGAGACCAACAGCTACTATAGTAACGCACTGCTTCTAAAGAAACTATGTACGTTTTGCCAGAAATTCTCATTTTCCGCTGTACAGAGAGGTGATATTCAGTGTTTTTCACGCCGCCGCCGGACGCGCACCACCCGATCAGGCTAGGTGCGTATCCACTTCAGATAGCGGGCAATGTCCGGCTGCTGGCGCAGGGCATCGAGGGTGTGCAGTTCTTCGAGCAGGGTCTGGTTGGTGAAAAAATTGTGCAGGGTTTTGTGACAGGGAATACACAGATCAACCATCTCGCGCCCGCCTTTAGAACGTGGAATGAGGTGGTGCTTGGTGATGTGGCGCACTTCCCGTTCGCACAGGGCGCAGTGCTGCGGCTCGTCGGTTTGGCGTGGCAGCAGCGGTTGGGTCGGGCGGCATTTCATGGGCGGCATATTTACAGGCTGAGTGCCGGAACGATGACGCGAAACAGCAAATAGACATCCAGCAGGGCGAACAGCGCGAAGGGCAGCGCCGTCAACCACGGATGCAGCAGCGTGATGCGCCCTGCCAGCCAGCCGCGCCAGCCCTCCACGCCCAGCGCCATGAACAGTGCGAAGGGCACGAGTCCTGTGAACATATAGCGCCCCTGCAATTGTAGAAAGACCGTGTTGTAGTAGATGTATTGCAGCACGGCAATGACCACTGTCAGCGCCAGCAGCCACCAGATCGGTTGATTGTTGTTTGTTTTTGTAGGTGCGGATTTCAAACGTGCCGCTACTATCAAGCCGCTGACACATACCAGCAGCAGTACAAAAATGATCTGGTATATCCAGCCGGGCATGGGCACGCCCATCCAGCCGAACTGCCCCCAAAAGCTGTTGTAGGTGGTATCAACGGCTCGGCTGAGGTAGGCCGGGAAACCAATCTGCGCGATCAAATCCGCCGTGCGGGCTTGATCGGTGACGACGCGGTCATGCTGGCGCAGGCCGAAGACATCCGGGAAGCCATAGACATTGATGCTGTGCAGCCACCATATGCCGCCGAGCAGCAGCACCGGTAGGGCGAAGGTAAGGAGGGCTGTGAGCCAGTGGCGTTTGAATAGCAACTGACGCCATTTCCACATGATAGCCAGCGTTACGATGCCCACCAGAAAGATCGTGGAGACTTTGGTGAGCAGGCCGATGCCGACCAGTACCCCTAACTGCCATTCGCGGATATTTCTACCTTGCAGGTAGTAAATGGTCAGGAGGAGTGTGAAGGCGATGATGAGGTTACCCAACGCGTCGTTGTTGACCGAGGCCAGTATCGCCACATGCTGCGGTAGGAATGCTACCAGCGCCGCCCCTGCCAGCGCCACCTGTGGACGCTCCGGCAGCAGCGCCCGCCCCAGCGCATAGGTGCAGATCACGATCCCCGCGCCGAACAGCACCGAAAGCAACCGCAGGGCAATAAGGCTGCCGCCCGTGAGCAGGAACAGCGGCGCTTGCAGCAGATAATAGAGCGGCGGCTGATGATCTTCATATTGAATGCTGGCGAAATTAGTGAGTAGATCAGGGGCGAAGCGGCTGGCCTTCAACTGTTCTAAATAGGGCGAATTCCAATCCCCTACTTCGATGACGGGGCAGCAGCCGTTGTGCGCGACCTGCGCCACGTAGTTGTAGTGGGCGGGTTCGTCCGGCGCTTGCCATGCGGGCGTGTAGATGGCGAACAGTGCGCCAATGACGAGGTAGGCGAGGATGAGAAACAACGCGGGGATTGATGTACGCGCCATGGATACTGCTCCAGCTTACAAGTAGGAAAGATTATAGCAGGGTTTGGTTTAGGGTTGGATCGGCCCCAACAGAAAAGAATTTCAATACAATAGGAGTCAGGACGAATTCAAGTTTTTATCAGGAGATTTGCTTCATGTCTCTCAAAAAATGTCTATCCCTACTCCTCGCCGCAGTATTTCTGCTGGCTGCTGCGCCCACCTATGCTCAAGATCAGATCACGCACACCATCATGGTATCCGGCAGCGCCGATGTGCGTGTCATTCCTGATCATGTTGTGCTGACCGTTGGTGTCGAAACATGGGATGAATCGATCCTTCAGGCCAAAGCCGACAACGACAGCCGTACCCAAAATGTGCTGGCGCTGGCAGAACCGTTCGGCATTGAGCCACAGTATGTCAAAGCCGACTACATCACGGTTGAACCGCGCTACGACAATTACAACACCAATAACCCCGGCGTAATTGTCGGGTACTTCGTCCGCAAGACGATTGTCATGACACTTAAAGACACAGCTCGCTTTGAGGAATTGCTCACTGAAGTCCTGAACGCCGGAGCGAATTATATTTATGATGCCGAATTTCAGACGACAGAACTGCGGAAACATCGTGACGAGGCCCGCAGTTTGGCGCTAAAAGCGGCCCGCGAAAAGGGTGAAGCGATGGCAGCCGAATTAGGCGAAACCATAGGCCGCCCTATAACCATTCAAGAAAACACAGGCGGGTGGTTTTCATCTTACCGTTGGGGTGGTTCAGGCTTTAGCAATGTGTCCCAGAATGTTATTCAAGAGAGCGGAGGAGCCGCCCCCGAAATTGAAGGGGCTTTCGCACCCGGTCAGATCGTGGTCAGTGCCAGCGTGACCGTGACATTTGAACTAGCCGGATAAGGTATTACACATGCACGGGTCGGGCAGTGGTAACCCGACCTGTAACCGCTATCTTACAGCGGGCCCTTGTAGGCGTCGGCCACAGTCGCTTCTACGTCGAGATTGACGGCTGAATCGGGGGTTATGTCATCGGCAGGCAGTTGGCTCTCAAAGAAATTTTCTACCATCGTGCCGAATTGCTCTGTCCAACCGGCTTCGATGTGCTCATGAAGGGTGAGTTTTTGCTCTGGTGTCAGGGAATCAACCAGTTTCAATATATCTTCAAATTGAATTGAGACATTGAGTGTCATGCTTTTTACCTCATGGGTCATGTTGTGAATAATCTGCGGGAAAACCTAGCTGGTGGCCGTCGGTTCAGGATAGGTATATTCATATGCGGGGAATTCAAGTGGGTCGGGCAGTGCTTCGACGAGTGATGAATCAATAGTCATATCATTGAGTGTCAGCCCCATCAACAGGTCAGGCAGTACCGCGCGGATATCGGCAGCACGTTCTTGAGGGCAGCTGATGTTAAAGGCTACCAAACGCTTGGGCTGCGGCAAAATGAGGGCGACCACCAATGAAAGATTATGGTGCGAATCAGTCAGCATATAATATGCCCCGTCAATGCCGTGCCACTTGAAGCCTTTCGGTCGGCTCACGGCAGCGTCACCGATGTACCCGGGGACAGATGCAATGTGGTCGAGGATGTTCCATGCGTCATTGGGGTTGGTGGAGGCGGGAATGCTGAAGTCATCTACTGCACGTACGAAAACGTACATTTGTATGCCGCTTAGTTTGTTATCCGGATGATAATAACCGGACTTTTCGATCAACAGCACCCCATAACGGGCTTGCTGCGAACGCCAACCTGCAGGTACTTCCATGCTGATGCGGACATCAGTCACTTCGGTTTGAATGCTGGTTTGTAGGGGGGACGCGGTAAAAGTGGGCGTGGCTATCAACACCGATTCTTGTGTGGAAACAGCCGTTCCCTGACATCCTGCCAGCACTATTCCGATTCCCGCGCAAATGACTGTCCCTATGAGACGTATCCACAACCCATGCACCACGATGATCCTGCTTCAATGTATTCATACCGGTTTGACTTGTCTTAGTATAACGGGATTGTGGTTTTAGTAGTCTGAACAGTTCGTGAACAAATGCTCAGAAAAAATTAACGCCCAAGCCTGCGCGCTAGCATACCCACTATCCAGCGCAATTCTTCGATCCGCAGCACCATTGCCAGCCCCAGAAATACCAGCAGGCTGATGCCTCCAGCGGTTACCACAAGCAGCACCTCGCGCACTAATGTTGCCGTGCCGATAGTTGCCATCAGTAGTGGCAGTAGCAGATACGCCGCCAGCCCCATGCTCCCGGCAGCTACGGTTGTTTTGAGCAGTGTTTGCCACAGGCGTTGGTCGCCAAAGCCTCGCATCCGGCGAGACAATAGCCCTGCTGACGTTAGCGCATGGACAATGTGTTTGACACTGTCGGCAATCATCAGGCTGAATAGACCAAAGCGTGGGAACAGCAGCAGCGCCACCAGCATGTAAACGCCTAAGCTCACTACGCCTATGACCGCCGGAGTCAGTGTGTCTTGCTGCGCGTAGAAGGCGTAAACCAACAGCAAGTCCAATCCCGCAAAAGGCAGTCCTACCAGATACAGTTGCAGCGCTTGCGTTGTCATGGCGGTATCAGTTGCATTGAACGCCCCATGCTGAAATAGCAGCGCAACAATCGGCTGCCCCAGCACCATCAAGCCAATGGCGGCGGGCAGAATGAGTGTGATCGTCAACCGCAGCCCTAGTCCTAATGTGTCTTTGAACGCCCGCTGGCTGTCGGCTGTCACTAGTGCCGCCTGCCGCGCCAGTGTGGGCAGAATGGCGATGCTAATGGCCGTTGCCACCAGGCCCTGTGGAAATTGAATGAGGGTGGTCGCCCAATTCATGTAACCGATGCTGCCTTCGCCCGTTTGGCTCGCCAAGTTATAACTAAATGTGCGAATCACCAGTGTGTCCATCACCAACGAAAACATCACTGGTGCGTACAACTTGATAATCCGCTTGAGCGCCGGATGCTTCCAGTTGAGGCTCAGGTGCAGCCGCGCCCCGCGCATGCCCGGAATTTGCAGCGCCATCTGCGCCAGAGCGCCCACCAACCACCCTAAGGCTGCCACCACGATTGCCTCTGTTGGGCGTGCCAAAATCCATATCACCCGTCCCACCTCTACAGATGGCTTGAGCGCAGCACGTGGAACAAAAAGGAGTAGTGCCAGCACAATGCAGCCGTTAAACACGGTCACCGCAAAGGCTGGCCATGTAAATTCGCGCAACGCATACAACGTGCCGCTGAGGACGGCGAACAAACCCAAGAAGATGAGCGCTGGCGCGGTCAGTTGCAACAGATGCATTGCCAAATTCAGTGTTGGCTGATCAAAGCCGCCGCCCACCAGCTTTACAATGTTCGGTGCGAATAATTCCAACGCCAGCACAATAAGCGTTAAAAGTACCACCAACAAACTGCACAATACCGACACCAACTGCCACAGTGCCCTACGCCCATCGCGCGTGACTACTTCACTCAAGACCGGCACCAGCGCACTGTTGACGTGACCGCCGATCAGCAGGTCATACAGTGCTTTGGGGACGATGATGGCTACATTGAAGGCATCCACCGCCCGCGACGCACCAAATAAGTTTGACAGCACCACCTCCCGCGCCAAACCCAATACGCGGCTGGTGATATTACCCAGCGCCACCACACTACTGGCGCGGGCTACCCCGGCGTTAGTTTCTTCTTGGGACTGCATGGTATCAGGTTCAGGTTGCGGGGGCCGAACGGGCAAGTCAGTTGTCGAGGGTTGCAGCGTCATGCCGACTCCTGTGCGGTTTAAGCGATCAAGGATAGCACATTAGCATAGGGATACTAGATGAGAGTTGACGTTCACCCGCCGCGTGGATGTCGCTTTCCCGCCGCCAGCCTGTTAACGCTGCAGCACTGCTACCGTGTCAATCTGGTAAGTTTGCGGCGCGAGGTCTAGGGGTTGTGCCGAGCTGAAATGATAGCCGTGCGCCCTTAATCGTTTGGCATCCCGTGCCAGAGTAGCCGGATTGCTGCTGACATAAACGAGGCGTGGAATGGCGAGCGCGGCTAAGCTATCGACGACTGCAACGCTCAGGCCGTCTTCGTCCGGGTCGAGCAGCGCCACATCGAACGAGGCAGCACTATCCAATTCGGGCAGCACATCTTCCACTAAGCCCTCAACGATATCTATATTTCCGTAATCAGCCAGATTTAGGTCTGCATCGTCTACCGCCCGCGAATCGTCCTCCACCAGTGTGACGGCGCTGGCTTGTGGGGCAATGAAGGCCGTGAAGACCCCCACACCGGCATAGAGTTCAAGCACATTTTCCCGTCCAGTGAGCGCCAGTGCGTGCATGACCGTGCCTATGAGGTTGTCCATCTGCGAGAGATTCGGGCGGATAAAGCAACCCGCTGTTACGCGGAAGGCGCGCCCGCCGATTTGGTAGGTGCTGAAATAATCACCCAGCAGGTTAGCCGTTTCGCCGTCCGCAAGGCGCAGGTTGATACTGAGTGGGAAGTCCAGTTCGAGTTCAGGTGCCTCATCGTTGGTCATCTGCATGATCGCCATGCAGCTTCCATCGGTGCTGCGCTGCAAGGTCAGACTTTCCAGACCGGCAATCTGCTCAATATCCAGTGCGGCTTTTATCTCCAGCAGGTCGGGATGGAGTACGTGGCAGATGGATACGGGGTAAACCGCGTGATTGGCAGCAGCAAACCCTAACTGGCCGTCCTTCCCCGTTTGCAGCGTCATGTGATGGTTATATCCCCATACCTCAGGGCAGGGAATGACAGGGAACACCTGAGCGTCTTCCAGGCCGCCGATGCGCTCAAGTTGGTCGGCTAACACATCTTGCTTGAGCAGAAGTTGCGCTTCGTAGCTGATGTGCTGCCAGTGGCATGCGCCGCACTGTCCCGGCCCGAAGTGCGGGCAGGCCGGGAATACCCGGTCAGCCGAGGCTTCTAACAAAGTGACGCCCTGCGCGAACAGTGCCCGTCCCTTCTGGCTGACGACCCGCGCCTGCACACGTTCGCCGGGGATAGTGTAGGGCACAAACACCACCTGCTGGCCGTGATGACCCAGTGCGCTGCCGCCGTGCGCCATGCTTTCCAATTTAATTTCAAACAGGGAGTCGTCCATCATGTCTTCCGCTTCGGTGCAAAAAATTGTAGAGTATCTTACACATGGTTATAATGTGTCCGGTGCATGATTATAAACCACAAGGAATGACGCCATGTCGGATCAAGACAAGATTACACAATTCCTCCACACTGTCCCCATGTTTCAAGGGTTGGATAATCGCCAACTGCTGCGGTTGGGGCGGCGTTTTACAGAGCGCAGTTTTGGAGTGAATGAAAAAATTGTCACACAGGGGACGTTAGGAATCGGGTTGTTCATCATCGAGAAGGGCAAGGCCGATGCCGTACGCTTGTATCCGGATGGCACACGGACAGTTGTCAATACCTTCGGCCCGACTGACTTCTTTGGTGAATTGTCACTGCTGGATGAAGCACCGCGCACAGCCGATGTGGTAGCGACTGAACCCACAACCTGCTTGGTGCTCACGCAGTTGGATTTCATATCCGCACTGCATGAAGATGCCGATATTCCCATTGTGATGCTCAAGGAACTGGCAAAGCGCCTGCGGCGGACGACGGAAAGCATGTAAGCGCCATTGTTGAACGATTTGCGACAGAGCGCTGCTGGCATGCGGCGTGTCTATGTATTTACCTTAAGCTTTATTTCAGTCCGGCGACCTGTAACCGTTGGCGAGGCAGGGTGTTGCTAGGGTATTTTTCGTCTTGGTCGAACGTAATAAATTCGGTCAGAATGTAACTTAAGCCCCATTTACCCTTAACTTGCATTAAACTAGAGTAAGCGGCTAAAATAAACACACTTTGTACAAAATAACTATCAGTGAAGTTCGTTCTTTATGACCGACCAACCCAAACCAGATAAGCCGCCTATCAAACCAGAGGTGGCCGAAGCGAAGCCCGCAGAAAATGAAAAGCCAACGACGGTA
The DNA here is from genome assembly GCA_041390885.1 of Anaerolineae bacterium. GTDB lineage: Bacteria > Chloroflexota > Anaerolineae > Aggregatilineales > Phototrophicaceae > CFX2. The sequence goes on from JAWKPB010000021.1 coordinate 53,718, forward strand.
TCTCCTACACCTGAAAAACCGGATGCAGCGTCTTTACCTGCCACCGAAAAAATAGAGCCTTCATCTGCATCGGTGTCCGTCACGAAACCCATTCCGGCTGAAACCAAGCCTGTTCCTGCGCCCACCGATGCTGCCAAGACTGATAAATCGGCTTCTACGGCAAGTGAGGCTGCCTCCACCGAAAAGTCAGTTTCACCATCCAGTGACAATAAACCAACTTCAACCACAAGCGCAACGACATCATCTGAAAAACCATCTGCTCCAGCGGTGGAAAACAAACCCCCTACGGCGCCGCCTAGTGCTAAACCCGATGCAGCATCATTACCTGTAACTGAAAAAATGCCGCCGCCGGTTGTTGTGCCGCCGGCTCCCAAACCAGCCGAGGCATCATATGCATCGCCGCCTATGCCCACTACGGGGCCGCTGCCGCAAACCAAAAAGTTTGAAGAATCGGAAACGGTTGAATCTCAACCCTCGGCTAAACCCGCAAGCCCGGAAGTTCCGAAAACGGCTGCTGATGCACTGTCCAGCGCGGAGAAATTAGCTGATTCACTGCCCGATATTACCAAAGACGACACCCTGCCACCCGGTAGCCATCAGCGGGTCACCCAGCGGTTCAGTGAGCCCGGCTCAGTGCCTACCGTTCCATCCGGTGTTATTTGTCCAAGCTGCGGACATCGCAACCGTCCCGGTACCATGATCTGTGATAACTGCGGTACGAATCTGGTAGCCGGTATGCGAAATGCCATCGGCACGCGTGATCTGGATAGCGCCAAAGAGACTGCGCCGCACGATCAGGCTGGTTTGACCGACACACAAAATACTGCCATCAAAACTGCTGGCAGCATGGAATTCAATGAGGACATGGTGCTGCGCATCGAGATTGAAGGCGGCGCAACCCCCATGCTAGTTTATCCTAAACAGGAAATTATCATGGGGCGGCGCGACCCCAATACCGGCACACTGCCAGACGTTGACCTGACGGCCTACGCGGGCTACCGCATGGGTGTCAGCCGCACGCACGCTTCTATCCGCTTGCAGGATAAAATCCTGAACCTGTCAGATCGCGGCAGCAGCAATGGCACGTTCTTGAACGGCAACCGCCTCACAGCCCACCACCCCTACCCGCTGCGCGATGGTGACGAAATCCGGTTGGGGCAAATGTTGCTCAAGATATTCTTCCAGACGAACAAGAAGAAGTAATAAGTTAGGTAAATCACTGGGAACAGTAGGGGCGGGTTTCAAACCCGCCCTTATATTTTCCGCTGTGACAGGTAATCGCGTATCAAGGATTGCTCTTGGCATCGTAGTGTTCGCGCTGAAAACGGAAGGTGACTTTCGGCACGTGGAAGCACAGGGGTTGTGCATCGCCTATAATTTCGTGCGCCGCTTCTGAAATAACACTTCCCGTCAATGGTTCGCAGCTTTCCAATGGAATACCCAGTTCAATCTCTTGGCGCGTCACTCGCCTGTACCACGGCTGTGATGACATGCCGCGATCTTGCGGCACACAATACGCCAAAAAATCATGATAGCTGTCGAAGCATTCATTCCACGGGGTACTCAGCACGGGGATGGGACTTGGCTGTAGGCTCATCTTGAGGTCAGGCGCAGTTCCCACACCCGCATCGAGGTGAACATAAAATGAGCCATCGGGTCTGGTGGTTAGCCCCGCTTTGTGGGGAATGTGCATGGGCAGACCTTCGGATATGAGGCGGGCTAATAGTGCAGGAGCCACCTGACTGATGGCGGTGGTTACGAAATAGATGCCGTGACGGTCGGTCTGCGGGTCAAAGACGTATATGCGCCAATTGCTCTGGATGGGAGACGGCATCAGCCGCCGCAGCGGGCCCAGCAGGCGCGGGCCGAAGTGTCCGTGCCGGTAGGTGAGGTGGGTAAAGAGTGCGTATTCGCCATTCGTGCCCAAGCGTTGTAATTCCAGTCCCCACGGTACGTGCGGCAGTAAGCGTTCGGCTTCAACCAGATAGTTAGCGTAGATCACATTAGTGATGTCGCTCATGAAAGCGAGGGGCGGCACAAGTTCGCCATAGGCACGGGCAAGGCGGCTGGAGGCAAGTATATTGAGGAGTGAGGTGAATAGATTACGCTGTGGGTGAGTCCAAATCGCCATGCGACCATCACGGCTGTCGGGGCGGGCACGGCGCAGCACCCGTTCCGTGAGGGTCAAGAACCACAGCATCATGAACGCAAAGCCTACTGCGTTTCCGGCCGCCGTAACCCCGTCTGGTGGACGCAAACGAGCAGGCAGCAGCGGAAATATGCTCACCGCTAACAAGACACTCCATGTTATCCATGAAAGCCATTTGAGTTGGCGTGACCATACGTCCGTTCGCGCAAAGCACCACGTCCAACCGAGCGCGCCGAGCGTGTAGAACAAGGCCGCCGCGCCCGCTACCAAAACGTAAGTTTGCGATTCGAAGGATAAATAGGCTGCCAGATCGCCCGTTTGGAGGGCAGAGCGGGCGAACCCGACCCCTTGAAAGCTCCATATGAGCTCGTTGGGTTGTTCAATCACCACCGCAATAATAGTGCAGATCAATACCAACACAGCCGGAAAACGCGGAATCCATCGCGTGCGGAGAAAGGCGAAGGCCAGCAGCAGGTCGGAGAGTGCCGTCAGATGCCACGGCAGCCAGCCGAGCCGCCATAACCACGGATTGTCAGCGAGGTAAGCGGCTCGCACATCGAGAGCGCTGCCGCCCGGCATACCGGGAAGCAGTAGGAGAGCCATTGACATCATGGCAGCGCCATGACAGACGATGGTAAAGAGTAAGCTACGCTCTAGAAAGCGCGACGCCACCGGTTGCAAGTCGGGTTGTGCCGCCGCTCTATTACTGTTCATGAATTGAGTTTACTTTTGAAGGTCAACAGCAGCAAAATGTTCACGAGATGTGCCGCGTCCTGAAGCGCGAAGTAAGCGCACAACAGCTAATGGTTCAGCCTGTTCAGTACCCCAATATCTGCGCTACTTCGCCGGAGGCTTTTTTGGTCGCGCCCAAAATGTAGGCCAGCCGTGCATCTTTTTCGCACAATACGGCCAGTGACGCCCGCCCTGCCGGATACACCACCATCACACCGTCTTCGCCTTCCATCAACAGCCGTTCTAGTTCGCCCTGCTGCAAACGTCCTAGTGTGCGCTCGGCTAGACCGATAAGCGTAGCGGACATGGCCGCTACCTGCGGGCTGCTGGTGGGGTTGTGGTGTGGATTTTCATCGTCGCCCGGCGGATAAGCCGAAACCAGCAAACCGTCATTATTCACGATGACCGCTGCTTTGATGCCGGCAACGGCGCTGTGCAAAATCTTGAGAGCACGTTCGAGACGAACTTCGCGTGTTTCCTGAACCATACTAGAATGCCTCGCTGTTGGGCGATACAGGGTGTCACTAGGTACATGGTATATCAATGTCACCTTTCACAGTATAGCCTAGAACGCCTATCGCCTCAACAAAGGTTGATAATGGGTGGGTTAAATCTTCCTATGGCCCCCTACCAACCACGCTTCAGACCCGAATTATTGGTTTGAATATGGTTAGGATTTTCAAGCGCGGTCTTCATAAATGGTCAAAAATGGTCGTGTTTTTACCTGCTCAACCTGCAAAGCAGGTACTTTCGCTTCATTCTCGGCATTCGCTCAAGACCTATTGCTAATTGCTTTCGCAATCTGCCGCGCCTCAATGCCAATTTCCCGTAGCATGCCGTTTGGTGATACATAAAAGCCGCAGAAGTACAAACCAGCTAAAGCTGACTCGCGCCCACTCACCACCGGCACACCGCTGGCATCTGTGACCTGTGCCGCCGCAGGTAGAAAATCCTGCACAGCAGGCCGGTAACCCGTTGCCATTACCACCGCATCCACTGCCAATTCGCGCCCATCATCGAAGATGACACTCGACTCGCTGAAGTGTTTGATGCCCGGATAAACCGTAATATGCCCGGCCCGGATATGCTCAATCGTACCGATATTCAACAGTGGAATATGCTTGTCGCGCTTAATCTGCTGCTGCGGCCCATAGGGCAGTTTTCGCAGTCCCAACTTGGTGATGTCGCCGATGGTCAGGTTGATTAACGGTGCAAACAGAAAGTCACTGATGGCTGGATTAGTCTTTGGCGAATAGACTGATATTGCCAGCACCGGGATGCCAAAAAGGTCACGCGGAACAACGTTGACGGCATTCCGCACCGCCAAAGCAGGCTGTGCCCCCTGTTCATATAGATCAATCGCAATCTCGCCACCTGAATTGCCAAAACCAACCACCAGCACCGACTGACCTTTGAAGGCCGCCCCACTGCGATAATTGAGACTATGTAACACCTTACCGTGAAACTGATCCGTGCCCTCAAATGTTGGCATAAATGGCTGACGGGCATAACCCGTCGCCACCACAACCTGCTTGGAATGGTAGGTGGCATCCTGTGTATTTGTAACCCAACTGCTGCCGGCTTGTTCGACTGAAGTCACCGTCTGCATGAACCGCGGTTCAAGTCCGAAATGCTGGCAGTAAGTTTCCAGATAGGCCACCACCTGATCACGTGATGGGTAACGCGGATAGTTGCTAGGCATCGGAAAATAGGGAAGCCCGGACAGTCCACGATTGGTGTGCAAATGCAGGCGGTCATAATGCTGCCGCCACCTTCCTGCCACCTGTTCGCCCTGTTCCAGCAGCACGAAGTCCACTGCCGCCCGCTTCAAACAGGCCGCCGTCGCCAGCCCGGCAGCACTCGCTCCAATGATGACAGTATTGGTATGCAAGTTGTTGGTCATAATTTTAGTCACTTCTTCTTGGCGTCTTCATCGGCAAAGGTTGCCAACAAATAGCGTTCGTCCTCGCTCAGGTCGGCTTTGAGCAGCAGGTCAGGCCGCTGCTGCCATGTACGGCGCAGTCCCTGTTCACGCCGCCACCGTGCCACTTTGGCATGGTCGCCATCTTGCAGAATTTGTGGCACAGCCAATCCACGGAAAACAGGTGGACGGGTATAATGCGGTCCTTCCAGAATACCGTCGGCATGGCTGTCAGCATCAGCCGCGCCCTCAGCCCCCAGCACACCCGGAATATGGCGGATGACAGCGTCAATGATGACCATCGCCGGCAGTTCGCCGCCTGTTAGCACATAATCACCGATGCTGATTTCATCAGTTACTACCAGTTGGCGCACACGGTCATCAATGCCTTCGTAGCGCCCACAGACGAGGACGATCTGTTCATAGGCTGCCAGTTCGGTGGCGATAGTATGAGAAAATACGCGCCCCTGCGGTGTCATGAGGATAACCGGTGTGTTTGGCGGCGCTTCGCGCAGGGCATCTTCAACAGCGCTGATGACAGGTTCGGCTTTCATAATCATGCCGCCCCCGCCTCCGTAGGGAATGTCATCGGCAGTACGGTGCTTATCGGTGGTGTGGTCACGGATGTCGTGCAGGCGCAGGTCAAGCAAGCCGCGATCACGGGCTTTCCACAGCATGCTTTCGGTCATCGGCCCCTGAAACATGGCAGGGAATAAGGTTAGGACATCAATACGCATAGGGCAGCCTCCGTGCTGTATTCTAACTTGCGCCCTATTCGGTTGACCAGCATAATCGTTTCTATGTTAGCCACACAGGTGATGTGATGAGCAGCAATACCCTTTATCGCATTGTGGTTGAGGCTGCACCGCAGCAGGCCGATATTGACTTCGTCGGGCAGCAGTTGGCGCAGTTCAACCATGCCAATGGTGGTGACGAACGCTACCGTCGCCTCACGATCTTCGTTCGTGACGACACGTGCCGGATTGCTGGTGGCCTAGTCGGGTCATTGTACTGGGGTTGGTTGGCAATTGATCTGCTGTGGATAGAGGAAACACTGCGTGGACAAGGCTACGGTCACCGGTTGCTGGAAACAGCCGAGCAAGAAGCCGTTGCATATGGCTGCCGTAACGCCCATGTGGACACCCTGAGTTTCCAAGCGCCGGAGTTTTACCTGAAACGTGGCTATGAAGTTTTCGGACAAATCGACGGACTGCCGCCCGGTTTTGCACGTTACTATTTGAAAAAGAAATTGGTTTCAGCATGACGAAACAACCCTATGCTTTTGTGCCGTTGGCCTTTGAACGCCTCACGCCGGATGAGCAGTTGGCGCACTCGCGGCAGTTTTTGGATACCATGCGAAAGCGCCGTACAGTACGTGAGTTTTCCAGCGACCCTGTGCCCTTTGAACTGATCGCCAATGCGATAGCAACGGCTGGCACAGCGCCTTCCGGCGCTAACCAACAGCCGTGGACCTTTGCAGTGGTCAGCAATCCCGATATCAAACGCAAAATCCGGGAAGCGGCGGAAATCGAAGAGAAAGAATCCTACGAACATCGTATGAGTGACGAGTGGCTGGCAGCACTCGCTCCGCTGGGTACAGATTGGCACAAACCGCATCTTGAGGATGCCCCCTACTTGATCGTCGTCTTCCGCCAGGCCTATGGATTGCAGACTGATCCCCAAACCGAGAAATCTGTCAAAATCAAGCATTACTACAGCGAAGAGTCGGTTGGGATTGCAGTTGGTATGCTCCTAGCAAGCTTGCATCAAGCCGGGCTGGCGACGCTGACTCATACACCGAATCCGATGGGTTTCCTGAGTGAAATTCTCCAACGCCCGCCCAATGAACGAGCATTTGTAGTTATCCCGGTGGGCTATCCCGCGCCGGATGCCCGCGTTCCGGACATTAGCAAGAAATCGTTAGACGAGATTATGATACGCTTTGAGTAAAAGTGAGGATTGCTATCGTGAGCAGCGTAACCGACCAACTGACTGATTTGTTCCGCCAAACGGGTAAAGCCCATCATGCGGCGTTTGCTGCCACTGACGGCGCAGACGACGAATGGCCGTTGTGGTATGCTGATTATTTGACGGATAAACTGCCCGCGTTGGTTGGCAAGACCCTAACGAAAAGCGAATTGGTCTACCGGTTGGTTGATTTGAGCAAGCGCCAATCAAAAGAAGCACCGGGTGTGGAATGGGCAGCATTTTACGCGCAAGAATTCGCAAAAACTTAAGCGAGGTTATGAACACCGTATAATGAAAACCAATACTTATCATTTGTGGATCAAAACCGGTGACCAGCCGTTGGGCGGAACCGACTCGAATGTGTTCATTCAATTGTTTGGTACGGACGGTAAAACCGAGTCGATTTATTTGCCACCGCAGGAAATTTTCGCGTTTGAACAGGGCAACATTGACCGCTTTGTGCAGGAAGTACCCGATCTTGGAGAACTGACCCGCTGCTGCATCGGGCAGGATGCCAGCGCCGACTCCGGTTGGTTTGTGGAAACGGTGCGTGTCAAGGATGACGACACAGATCGCGAATGGCTGTTCCCGTTTAATCGGTGGCTGGGCATAGAAGAGGCAGGGTCGCTGTCAGCATGTATCGAGTGCTAGCCCAATTGAACATGGTCAAGGCTCTGCTGCGACAGAAGCGCCTCTTCGCCTTAATTGGCGTGACTTTACTATTGAATGGATGCAACCTGCGCTATGGGAATGTAACCAATACACCCTTCCCAACGCCCGACATTCCGCGTTTGCATTTCCTATTCCCCGAAAACAACAGCACTGTACTAGAAGGTACTGATCTTGGCGTTAATTTGTTAGCGGAAGATGCTGGCATCGGTGTGGCACAGGTTCAACTACTGGTAGATGATACGCTTGTAGGAGAAGGAAAACCGGAGATCGCAGAAGCAGTGCCAACCTTTACGGTTACGTTGCACTGGATCGCAAAAGGGATTGGCAAGCACGCTTTGGTGGCTTATGCGTTCCGCCCGGATGGCACGCCAAGTGCACCTGCTACGATTGTGCTTGAGGTAGTGCCTCGCCCTGAAACAACACCCTGAAGCGATGATTTAGTCGCGGCTGACCCGTGCCCGACGCAGGGCATCTTCGGCTTGGTCGAGCAGAGCATCCATGATCTTGAAAATTGTGGCATCTTCGCCAGAAGCCAAGCGCGCCCGCCCGCGTGTTGCTTCGTTCAGTTGGTCGAGCATCTGCCACGGGTTTTCACTTTTAGGTGTTACCAATAAATTGATGACCACGCCGCCCATCGCCAAAGGAAGGTAAATATAACTGGGATCGGCTTCACCCTGACCTGCTAGCCACATCAGCACACGGTTGGCATAGCTGACACGTTCATGTATGTCACCTAAATCTTCTTTCACCTTGGGGTCAATGGTAGCGAAGCCCAGCACAATCGCATCGTAAATAGCCGCGTCCAATAGATATTGAACGGCCAAATCGCCTCTATCCATCAACTCCACATCGGGATTGTGCGCCAGTACTTGACATAATGTTTGGAACCAACGGCCCTCTTCCATGGCAAAGCCCGGTTCGAGATCAAGACCCTCATCCAGCGTATAGATGAGCATTTTGGCGACGGCTTTGGCTTCACCGGGATGTAATGGCAGTCCGTGATTGGCAAAGAGTTCATCGACCCCGGCCAGAACTTTTTGGTAGATAAGTTTGTGGTGCAGACCACCTGCCACCCGCAGCGCATCTTCATATTTGGACTGCGCTAGTTCGCGCTCTTCTTCCATTTCCTCCATCGTCCACAGACTTTCGTAGCGTGGTTGCAAATCCTGATTGACAGGAGGCAGACGCTTGGGGGCGATATCGAAATATGTGGTGATGATTTCAGCCGATTCATTCCAGGTATGGGCATGGAAGGCGACTTCACGCAGGGCCTGCAACTTAAAGTTTGAGATGCTGAGTACGGTTGGTGGCGGCCCTCCCGTCGGCGGGCGGACAGCGCGGCCCTCGGTAGCGGTTCGGTAGCGCACTGCTACACGCACCGGGAATTGGCTTCCGGGCTGCGTAGGCGGGAGCGCCACGATGGGGATACGCAGTACCCCGACTTCGCCGGGACGCATCCCGAACGCTAAAGTTTTCTTTTCGGTGTCGATGACAACCGGATGACCTTTTTTGTCCTGCGTGGGAAGCTGTAAACCCACCTTGATCTGCATATTCTGGTCAACCATGTTCTGCAAAATGAGGATGACTTCAACGGGTTGGTTGATGTAGGTCATCTGTGGAAAGATACCCAGCGCACATTGCAGGCTGTCCATGCTAATGCGTGTACCGCCTGTGATTGCGCCCAGCACATCCGGGTAAAGGGGTTCGATCTGGTTGATGTGTTCCTTCATTACCTACGCCCTGTATCCAAATTTCTGGAGGGAACGGTCTACGGTTTGATCTGCCATGCGGCAAACCACCTCGTTATCTTCGTCCACTTCAGCATAGCGTGATTTTATTACTTCGGAAAGTTCGCCTAATTTCTCGCCTACTTTTTCAGACTTGAGTACCGCGCGATCATATATAATCGCTCCCCCGATAACCAGCGGCATATATGCATCGCTGAAGGTTAATCGCGGGCTGCCATTTTGAAGCTTGCTGATAAGCTGTTCGCAATACTCGGCCTGTTCCTGTTGACTACCTAGGTGCTCACCGGTTGCTTTTGCGACCATGTGAAAGCCGTGCAGAATTGCATCCCTGAGTAATTCATCGTATAGAAGCGTTGTAATGATTTTGGCGGGCTGATCAGCAGCAGTCGCATTGGTTTCGATTGTTTTGAGCATGCCCTTGCACCAGGCGGGCAATTGCAGCGGGTCTTCAGATGGAGCGTCTTTTTTGAGCGTAAGCGTGACGTTGTAGAAATCGTCCCCCAAGTAATCGTAAGTATCTTCTAGGGGTACTGCCATTTCCAGCATGTGGACCATCAGCTTGGCAATATAGTGCGCTTCAACTTCTAGGATGTCAAACCCTGCTCGTTGGAAACGTTCCAGCGTGGTTTGCACGAGCGGCCCGTGAAGTGTTATCCGTCTAATTTGGGACAAAACTTTTGTTTCCAGCACTTCGCGGTATTGGTTGAGCAAAAGTCGGTCGTCGCGGTAATCACCCAAACGCCATAAACTTTCCCAACCCGGTTTTAGATCGCTCAGCCGTCCGATGTCTGCTGACAAGACATTAAATGGTGCTTCTAGCGTTGCACCCATTAATCCACGTCGAGTTGTGGAAAAACTAAGCTTCTTGAGTTCATTCAGACGATTAATGGTATCGTCCGACAAATACTCCAGCGCAACCTCGCCGCCGCCTTCGGTGGCACGTACGCGCCGCGCTTTACCCAAGGGTTTGATGTCGAGCGACATGGCGATTTTGTAGCTGTCACTGATGGCAGTATCCGGTAGGCAAGTAATGGGTAAGGTCACATAACCAGTTTCCGCAGGACGTAACCCTATCACCAGTTTATCGGTCTTAACAATGAAACGATTGGGTTTCTTTTTTGCATCTTCGGCAGGGAGTTGTAGCGTAGCGGTGATGTCGACATCGGTATCTGCGGCATTTTGAATGAGCAGGATTGCCTCAAAAGGGCGTCCGGCTCGTACTACACGTGGACGAACTGCCAATGCCACTTGCACGACACTCGCATTATGGCGAGCACCGCCCGTAACATACCCTAGAATGTCTGGATAATTGCGTTGATCGCCTGCCAAATCCTACTCTCCCTGCTTCATTTCCCTCAATTATAGTCCATTTGAGTGCGAGTTTGAAATCATCCATTTTCATGCTGTTAGAAGGAAAACGGCACTTACATCCAATCTTTATAACGCCGAACTGCCCAGTTCAGCACTTCGTCCGTCAATTGAAAGATTAATTCGTTATCGGGGGTACGTTCCGCTTCGGCACGAGATTTATAAACGTCAATAAGTTTGTGTAAAGGATCGAGCGGTTTTTCTTCAGGAAGGCGGACGTCTTCGGCGACGGTTACCCCCCCTAACACAAGTGGTAGATATATTTCACTAAAGTTCAACGGGTGTTTTGGCCGGCGCAGGGTTTGGACGACATGGTCGGCATATTCGCGTAGTTCAGATTCGCTGCCTACTTCGCGCTCTGCTGCCAAACTGACCATACGGAATCCGTGTATGATTCCGTCGCGCAGCAAATCAAGATACAAAGCACCTTGAAATGCTAAGGAAGGATTTTCCAATACTTGCTCATCCATACCGATCATATGCAGCAGGCCGCGGCACCAGAATGGAAGCGGAATCGGGCTGCCGTCCGTCGGCCATCCTTTCTTGAGCAATTTCATTACCGTGTAGAATGATTCTTCCGGGTAGTGGTACATTGTCGGACGTTTGGGGGCAAGCTGTAGAATATAGACTAGCAGTTTTGTGATGTAGTGAACTTCGACCGAATGAATACGGTACACCTTGCTCACCCGTGTTTTGGTTTCGGGAAATAGAATGCGGTACAAGGCAACAGGATCAAAACTGGGCAGTACTTGAAGCGCTAATGTGCCCCGAAACCGTTCGAGCAGCGGGCGGGCGTCACTATCGGTGCCGAGTGCCCACAGGCTGAACCAACCACTTTTGCTATCGGCAGGTGGCATTTCTTTTGGTGGAACAACAGTAAGTTCTGTTTCCAAAATGTTAGTCCTGCCGCGCTTTTCGGCAGTGAAAGTCAGCATCCGCAGCGCAATTACCCGCAGCGCCGCTTCTTCACTCAATGAAAAGTAGTAATTGAGATTGATTTCATCACCAGTATCGGGCTGGCGTATCAGGCGTGGTTTGAGCAGGGGTTCAACCACAATGTCTGTGCCTATGCGGTAACTTTGGCTGGGAGTAGTGTCCGAAAGGATCATGACTGGCATTACCAGATACCCCACTTCGGCTGGCAGCAAGGTGATGTTGGCTTCGTTATCACGTGCCACAAAGCGGCTTTGCTTTCCACCCGCATCTTTCGAGGGCAGTTGCAACCGCACCGTTACTTCCACGTTTGAGTCCGACATGTTTTGCAGCAGAATAATGGCGCTAAAGGGTCTGGCAGCCCGCGCCAGCGGCGGTCGCAGTGCCAGTGCGGCCTGCACTACACCAACGGTCAACTGTTGGCCTTCGGTGATGTAGCCCAGTATATCAGGATAGTTCGGGAGATTCTGCTGATTTTCCATAAATGATTCTGTTGCGCCACTGTTCATATTTATGGTTATATTGTAGGACATTATAGATGTTACACAAGTAACCGCCTGGTTGTAGAGCAGGCATAAAAAAGTCAGCAATGGTTTAAGAATTGCTTGGGTTGTCTGCCACAAGTGGATTACAATAGTGTCCACGATGTGCTGCCGGCCATCCTAAATGATGGTATCCCGCATGGGTTGGTTCCCGTTTACCAACCAGCGGCATACAGGCTAATACCTTGCTAAGGAGCAAAAAGAATGTCAACAACTGCTGAAATTATTAAAGAAAACAAAGACTTTACTCTCGCCAGTTGGTCGGTACAAAGTGCGTGGAATCCGATTGTCATGGATCATGCAGAAGGGGTTTATTTCTGGGATACCGAAGGTAAGCGTTACATTGATTGGTCATCGCAATTGGTCAATGTCAACATCGGTCACGGTCATCCGCATGTGGTCAAGGCCATTCAAGATCATATTGGTAAGATTTCATATGCTTATCCCGGCATTGCTACTGAAGCACGCGGAAAACTGGGCGAACTGATCTCCGAAGTGACGCCGGGACGCTTACAAAAAGCGTTTTTCACCAATGGCGGCACGGACGCTATTGAGAACGCCATTAAGATTGCGCGCCTTTATACCGGGCGCACGAAAATCTTGACACGCTATCGTTCCTATCATGGTGCGACTTTTGGCGCGGCGACGGCTGGAGGCGACCCGCGCCGTCATGGGCATGGCCCCGGTATTCCTGATATTATCCGCCTGCCCGATCCCTATGCGTATCGCAGCCCTGTCTATCGCGGGCGCACACAGGAAGAGGGCGACGCCATCATGGCCGATATGGTGGAGGAAATCGTTCAGATGGAAGGGCCACAGTCGTGTGCGGCCATCATGATTGAAGGCTACAGTGGCACAAGCGGCATTATCCAACCCGGCGAAATTTATTGGAATCGCCTCGCAGAAATTTGCAAGAAGTACGGCATGCTGCTGATTGTGGATGAAGTGATGAGCGGCTGGGGACGTACGGGTGAGTGGTTTGGCGTGGATCATTATCCAAATGTGCAGCCGGATATTCTGGCGACAGCTAAAGGCATCACCGCGGGTTATGTGCCGCTAGGCGCAACCGTGGTCAGTGAAGAGGTTGCCCGCTACTTTGACGACCATCCCTTCTCGATGGGGTTGACCTACAGCGCGCACCCGTTAGCAATGGCAGCAGGTGTGGCGACGATTGAAGTGTACCGTAACGAAAACCTGATTGAGAAGAGCCGGGATATGGGTAAGGTGCTGCGGCGTGGGCTGACCGATTTGGCGGAGAAGCACGCTTGCATCGGCGATATTCGCGGCGCAGGTTTGCATCAGGTGATCGAACTGGTGAAGAACCGCGATACACGGGAGGCAATGACCCCGTGGCAGGGCGCGACCAGTGAGGCGATGGCGATTGTGGCTAAGTCGCTTAAAGATGACGGCATGAATACTTTTGTACGCTGGAACATGGTGTTCAACTGCCCGCCGCTGACTATCACTGAAGCGCAGATCAAGGAAGGGCTGGACATCATTGATAATGCCCTGACCAAGATTGACAAGTATTACGAGGGATAACTGGACGTTATGATGTGCCTCCGCCGATGTGAATATAATCATGGGCGGAGGCGTCTTTTTACTATCCGACCCGCTTCGCCATCAGGATATCAGGTTTGCCCACGCCGTTGGCATCCGGCACAACCCCGACGATGCTGTAACCGAGCCTCTGGTAAAATTCATAGGGATGACCGCGCAGATTTTTGATGTTAGCGACATGCTGCCACAGGTCGTTGTACAAATCGACGCCGGAGAGTGAGGTCATGTTGTCCTCGTCATCCGTACCCAGCATCAGGGTTATCCCGCCTCTTTGGCGCACCTGCGCTTCGAGGTCGGTCACCAGTGCGCGGCCAATACCTTTGTGGCGCTGCTCACGGCGGACGACCAGCGGGTGAAGTTCCCAGACTTCGGCATAAAAATGCTGCCCACCGATCCAGCCTAATATCATGCCATCCCCGTCAAGCGCCAGACGGCTGATTCGGCCTTCCTCAAATGATTCTTTTACCTCCTGAATGGCCTCCTCAAGCGTTTCCCAGGCTTCCGGCCAGTGTTCGCGGAAACCGTCCATGAGCATGGTCGCAATCACTATGATAGTCGCGTCGTCTTGTGGGGTATCTATAATCTGCAAATCAATTCACTCCAGTAGCTGCCGAAAATTGTGATTATACATTGCCTGCTGCCTGCAATAGTTTGAATACAAGGCGCGGTGTGTGGCACCGTCCATTATGCTGGCAGCACAGTCTGTATTGCGGGATAATTAGCCGCATGTGAGCATTGTTAGCGAAAGGTTATTGGCATGCATAAGCTGGGACGTGGTTGCATCACCACCCAAAAAGATGTTGACCGTATTATGTTTGACTGGGGAACCATTCATTTCCTGAGCGATGAGCAGGTGACGGGTTCAAAAAGCATCAGCTTTGGCACGGTGGTGCTGGAGAAGGGCAAAGGACACATCCGCCATAATCATCCGGATGCGGACGAGATCATTTACTTTGTGTCCGGTGAAGGTGAGCAGATGGTGGATGACGAGCCGCCGGTGAAATGCTCTGGCGGTGCGTGTGTGTGGATACCCAAAGCAGTTTACCACTCAACAATAAACACCGGTGATGGCCCACTGCTGCTGGTGGTGGCCTATATCCCGGCAGGTTCAGAACAAGCGCTGCGCCAAGACCCGGCGGTGAAGATTATTCCCGCAGGCCAGCACGACTGACACAACAATATATCAGCTTACGGCTGTCAGGCTCCGCTGAGAGCCGTAAATCAATCCTCAAATCAGAGACACAAGTTTAGCAGTCATGTTAAGTGATTGCTAAAAACCACTTGACGAACATACCCAATTTTGTTAGACTGTGGACGTAAAGTTAGCACTCTGCTGGTTACAGTGCTAAAGAAGGTTATCATTTTATAACCGACTGGAGGACGTGACCGCCGGAGTGTTTTAGTGTACATCGATTTGTGTCCGAACTGAAGGAGGAATTTAGCATGGCTTCAAAAGGTTTGAACCTTCGCCCCTTGGCTGACCGGCTGATCGTTGAAGCAATTGAGCAGGAAGAAGTTACTTCCAGCGGTTTGTATATTCCCGAAACGGCTAAAGAGAAGCCGCAGCAGGGTAATGTTCTGGCCGTTGGCCCGGGCCGCACTGATGACAGCGGTAAGATCATCAAGATGGATGTGAAGGTCGGCGACAAAGTGTTGTTCGCCAAATACGCCGGCACAGAGGTCAAGCTTGATGGCAAGAAATTGCTCATCATGAAAGAAGCTGACATTCTGGGCGTTATTGAGTAATTCTGTCCCTCATTTGTTTACTATTATCACGACATTCATGTGCAGTTTGGAGGAATAACCAATGCCTAAGCAACTCGTATTTAATGAATCGGCTCGTCGCAGCCTGAAAATCGGTGTGGACAAGCTGGCCGATGCCGTCAGCACCACCCTTGGCCCCAAAGGCCGCAATGTCGCGCTGGACAAGAAGTTCGGCGCTCCCACCGTCACCCACGACGGCGTGACCGTGGCGAAGGAAATTGAACTGGAAGATCCGTATGAAAATATGGGCGCACAGCTTCTGAAGGAAGCCGCCACCAAGACCAACGACATCGCCGGTGACGGCACCACCACCGCCACCGTTCTGGCTCAGGCTATCGTCAACGAAGGTCTGAAGAACGTAGCCGCCGGTGCCAACCCCATGCTGCTCAAGCGTGGTATTGAAGTGGCAACCGACGCCATTTCCAAGTCCATTAAGGACATGGCTACCCCTATTGAAACCAAAGAAGAAATCGCCAAAGTTGCCAGCACCAGCGCCCAAGATCAAGATATCGGCAATCTGATCGCCGAAGTCATGGACAAGGTTGGCCGCGACGGTGTGGTGACAGTTGAAGAAAGCAAGGGTTTGGCTGACGAGACTGAATATGTTGAAGGTATGCAGTTTGACCGTGGCTATATCAGCGCTTACTTCATCAGCAGCCCGGACACTATGGAAGCCAACATTCAGGACCCCTATATCCTGATTTATGACAAGAAGATCAGCGCCGCACAGGATATTGTCCCTGTTCTGGAAAAGATGCTTCAGATCGGCAAGCGTGACTTCGTCATCATCGCCGAAGATGTAGATGGCGAAGCGCTGGCAACCCTCGTGCTGAACAAGCTGCGCGGTATGCTCAACGTGCTGGCGATCAAAGCCCCCGGCTTTGGTGACCGCCGCAAGGCCATGCTGCAAGACATCGCCGTTTTGACCGGCGGTACCGTTATCAGCGAAGAAACTGGCCGCAAGCTGGAAACCATCACGTTGCAAGATTTGGGCCGCGCTGCCAAAGTTGTCAGCACCAAAGAAAATACGGTTATCGTGGATGGGGCTGGCGATTCGAACAACATCAAAGGTCGCATAGCTGAAATCCGCAATGAAATCGACGCTAGCACCAGCGACTATGATCGCGAGAAGTTGCAGGAACGTCTGGCGAAGCTCAGCGGTGGTGTAGCCGTCATCCGCGTGGGTGCCGCCACCGAAACCGAGCTGAAGGAAAAGAAGCACCGCGTGGAAGACGCCCTGAGCGCCACCCGCGCCGCAGTTGAAGAAGGTATTGTCCCCGGCGGCGGTGTGACCCTCATTAACGCCATTTCCTCGCTGGACGGCATTAGCCTCAGCAGCGATGACGAAAACACCGGTGTCGCCATCGTCCGTAAGGCGCTGGAAGCTCCTATGCGGAAGATTGCCGCTAACGCCGGTGCCGATGGCGCAGTCGTTATTCAGGAAGTGCGCCGCCAGCAGAAGAGCAAGAAGAACCCGCGCATCGGTTACAACGTTCTCACTGATGAGTATGTTGACACCATTGACGCTGGCTTCCCTGACCCGGCCAAGGTCACCCGTGGCGCGGTTGAAAACGCTGCTTCTATCGCCGCGATGATCCTGACCACCGAAGCGCTCATCACTGACGTGCCGGAAGAGGCGAAGGCTCCCGCAGCCCCGCCGATGCCAGAGTACTAGGCATAAAATCGTAGGGATGAGGCGTGCCTCATCCGCTCGGCTAAACAATGCAGGGTGTATCCGCAAGGGTACGCCCTGTTTTTATTTTGGTATCTTTGAAAATGACATTCGACACTATATTTCAGTCAAAATGTCAATATATGATTATATATGATGCACTTTAGCTTGAGCACAATGATCCATGCTGTTTTGGATCGTGCCGCTTTGTCCATCGAAATATTCATTGAAATTAGGAATTGACCAGGCGTTATCCCGACAGCGGGTAACGCCTTTTTATTTCAGGAGGTAAAAGAAATGAGATCCCAGTACAGAGTTATGATGATTGGCCTGCTGCTGTGTGTATTGACTGTCTTGCCAACAGCAGCACAAGAGAAGGTGTTTTTCCCCACCACGGAATGGCGTACTTCGACGCCTGAAGAACAGGGCATGAACTCGGCTGAGTTAGCCTCCTTATTTGAGAATTTTTCGCAGAAGGAATTCAATCTGGACAGCCTGATGGTTGTGCGGCATGGCTACGTCGTAGCAGAAGCTTATGCCTCACCTTTCCAGCAAGACATGAAGCACCAGATGTATTCTGCCAGCAAGAGCGTTACGAGCGCTCTCATCGGCATCCTCTTGCAGCAGGGCACTATCAAGAGCCTAGAAACACCAGTATTGAGCTTTTTCCCGGATATGACAGTGCAAAATCTGGATGAAAACAAGAAAGCCATGACACTTGGGAATCTCATCTCAATGTCTTCAGGGCTGGACTGCGATGATCTTGCTACGGCAAATGCCACTACGAATAGCATGTTTTCCAGTAAGGACTGGCTCCAATTTACGTTGGATCTGCCGATGGCGAGTAAGCCGGGAACGGAATTCCATTACTGCAATCCTGCCACATATTTGACATCGGCTATTGTGACTAAGTTGACAGACATGTCAGCGCTCGACTTCGCCGCAAAAAGTCTATTCAAACCGCTCGGTATTACTGATTATGCCTGGGCATCCAGTCCACAGGGAATTTCCTTTGGTTTCGCAGACCTCCAACTCACGGCGCGAGATATGGCCAAGTTTGGCTATCTGTATCTGAATGGTGGTCAGTGGGACGGTGTGCAGCTTATCCCGGCAGACTTTGTGACTGCCAGCCTCCATCCCGTTGTCAGCACCCCCTGGCCGAGCACCAGCTACGGCTACTTCTGGTGGACAAATGATGACTTGGGTCAGGCACAGGCATTGGGTTGGGGTGGGCAGTACATCCTCGTAAGCCCTGCTCAGGATACTGTGGCTGTGTTGACTGGCGGATATACGGAAAATATTCGTGTGGCTACGCACGTTTTCCCGTTCCAAATGCAGATTGCTTCGCTTTCCGTTTCTGAAAAAGCCTTACCAGCCAATTCGGACGCTCTGGATCAACTGGTGAATGTAATCAACCGCATCGAGAATCCGACCAGTGTGGCAGTTCGCCCTGCGCCTGTCGTTGCATCGAAAGTTACCAATCAAGCCTATAACCTCATGTCGCCATTTATGATGAGTGCCTTTGGTGCGTCAGGGATGCTGAACGCGAAACCGGTGACGGGGATGCGTTTCGATTTCTCGGATGATAAGCAGACCAAACTTACGTTCACATTTGCTGACGGACAAGAATGGACTGCCTCGGCAGATATGTCTGGTGTCTATAAAGTGACCGAAGGACCCTTCGGCCCACTTGGCATACGCGGCGAATGGCTGTCTGACGATACCTTCTGCCTGTTCATGAAGAACGTTGGTGATGCCCAATTGAACCGCCTAGAAGTGAGTTTTGTGCCGGGCGCTGTGAACGTGATTGGGGGTGAATATGTAGGTGGTTGGGCGTTTGCACTGCAGGGTCTTGCCGCGCAATAAACTGCATGAGAACGCAAACAGAATTCTGAGCTAGTTTGCAGGGAGGGGACTGAACATAGTCCTCTCCCAATTTATTTTGTAGATTTGCATATGGGCGTTCTGCTTGGTGCAGCGCCATAGTTGATGGCATCCGCCAGTGAATCGAAGTAACTGCCGAATTTGGTGCCTGCTCCTAATTTACGCGCCAGTCTGCCATCCATCGAATCCAATATGGCCGCTAGCACGACTAACCACGCGGCGGTGACGTAAAATCCTTCAAATGTGTAAACAATGGAGAGGTAACCCAGAAAAACGCTGAGTGCGGTGACGCTGTTGGGTATCCATGTGCGTTTGATGGCAAGGCGGAGATGAGTTTTATTGCAAACTTGTACAACAGAATTCACAATGCTCGTCATTTCTTAACAATGCTCACAGGCATACCTACTGCACTAATCCGTATAGGAGTTCGGTATACAATCTATCAAACATGGCGTTTCAAGTATCGGTATAATCCAAACTGATGCTACACTGTTGAGAATGTGCATACAGGATATTCATTATGACGCAAACGGAAAATATGGAACGCACCCGCTATCTGGAACGCAAGGTCAATGTGCTTCAAAGGCTAGCCGAAATCAGTGTGGTACTCAATTCGACGTTCGAACTTGAACCGCTGCTGACCTATTTAATGGACGCTGCTGCGGCTATCACCGATACTGAAGGGGCTTCTGTGCTGTTGTGGGATGACCATACTCACGAGCTTCGGTTTGCCGCCACGACAACCTTTCAATCCGGCTTGGAGCTTACGGGTAAGTCTGTCCCTCTGCAAGGTAGTTTAGCGGGCACAAGTTTTTTGGAAGGCCGTGTGATTCAGGTCGATGACGCCATTAACGACCCGCGCCACTACAACAAGCTGGATGAAGAAAAACAATTCGAGACCCGTTCGTTGTTGATCGTGCCGATGCTCCTTAACGACAAGGTAATCGGTGTGCTGGAGGTGGTCAATAAGCGTTCGCTGCCCTGGACGGAAGATGACCGGGATCATCTGGGCGTACTCACTGCACAGGCGGCAGTGGCTATTGGCACCATGCGAATGGTCAGTGCGCTACAAAAAGCCAACCAGGAATTGAGTGAACTCGATAAGTTAAAGAATGATTTTATTGCTATCGCCTCGCACGAATTGCGAACACCGTTGGCAGTCATTTTGGGTTATGCCAGCTTCCTGAAGGATGAAACGCAAGGCAAGCTGAGCCAACATGCTGAAAAAGTGATGGAAAGCGGTTTGCAACTGCGTTACATCATCGAAAATCTTATGAACCTGCGCTATCTCCAGCAGAACGCGGCTGAACTACGATTTGAGGATACGTCCCTTTCTATGATTATTAGCGAGGCAGTAGAGGATGTTCGTAATTTGGCCGACGCTAGTGGTCAAGCACTGACCATCAATAGACTGGAAGGGGTTACCGTTCATGTTGATTCAATCCGCACGGCTATGGCACTGACAAATGTTCTCAACAATGCGGTGCGCTTCACACAACCCGGCGGGGCCATTCAATTGGATAGTGAAATGCACGACAATGAAGTATGGATCAAAATTAGTGACAATGGCATCGGTCTAGAAGCGGACAAGCTGGAACGTATTTTTGAGAAATTCTATCAAGTTGAAGATCACATGACCCGTGTTCACGGTGGATTAGGCATTGGCCTGAGCATTTCAAAGGTACTGGTGGAGGCGCAAGGCGGGCGCATATGGGCAGAGAGTCCGGGTTTGGGGCAGGGTTCAAGCTTTACACTCACACTGCCTTTGGCAAATGTCACCCAACAATAGCTTGCCATGTCGCAAACTCCTGCGCCGTATGTTGAAATACCACCGCATCCGGCATTAACGCCTTACGTACAGTGTTTTTGGCGTATCGCTTTCGCCAACGGTGTATTGGTCAACCGTATATTGCCAGATGGTTGTACTGATATTGTGTTTCAGTTTGATAGAAGTACAGGTAGTGCTGAAATCATTGGCACGATGCAGCAAGCGGCTGTCTTGCCTCTCGAATGCTCTTCTACTTTTATTGGCGTTCGTTTTAAGCCGGGTGGCGCCGCTCCTTTTCTGCGACTTCCGCTGCACGAA
Source organism: Anaerolineae bacterium (assembly GCA_041390885.1). Lineage (GTDB taxonomy): Bacteria > Chloroflexota > Anaerolineae > Aggregatilineales > Phototrophicaceae > CFX2. The sequence continues at coordinate 74,717 of JAWKPB010000021.1, forward strand.
TTGACCAATTCAACACTCGAATTGGAACTTCTTTGGGGACATCAGGGCCGGGGCTTACTAGAAAAGCTTACTAATCTCCCCAGTCTTGAAAGTAAACTGAATGTTCTACAAGCTGCTCTACTTGACCGCCTCCGTCTACTGCCAGAACATGATCTGCCGTTGCTGGATGCTCTGGATAATATCTATGAATGGCGAGGCCAAATTAACGTGGCGGCACTGGTTAGCAGCACGGGCTGGAGTGAACGACATCTGGAACGACGCTTTCACCAACATGTTGGTCTTTCACCAAAAGCTTTTATTCGGGTCATTCGCTTTCGCTCGGCGGCGCGGCTGTTGCAAACGGTTTCGCCTAAGCCGCTGGCAGCAGTGGCTTATGCCAGCGGTTACACCGATCAAGCGCACTTCATTCATGACTTCAAGCGGTTTGCCGGGGTGACGCCGGGCAGCTTTGTAGCCGAACAACAGAGAGTCGGGTTTTTACAATACAGCCCGAATATTTCCGATTATCCTCAAGAGAACCTTTCAACGTAACGAGGAGAACCCGACATGTTATTTGGATACACCATTATCTATGTACCGGATGTGGAAGCTGCCGTGTCTTTTTATGAAAAGGCTTTCCAGCTTAAGCGGCGCTTTGTTCACGAAAGCGGCACCTATGCCGAAATGGAAACAGGCTCTACACTGCTTGCATTTGCTGCCGATGAATTAGGTGAAATGAACTTACCGGAAGGCTACCGGAAGAATGTATTATCAGATAAGCCTGCTGGAATTGAAATTGTATTCGTTTCTGATGATGTAGCAGGTGCTTTCACATGGGCTATCAGCGCGGGGGCGACTGCTGTGTCACAACCGGAAACCAAACCGTGGGGACAAACTGTGGCCTATGTGCGTGACCTTAATGGGGTTGTCATAGAACTCGCCAGTCCCATGTAAGTTATAATAACTCTTTGCTCGTTTGCGACTCTCCTACTACAATTGTGTGATTATTCCATTACTGCAAAATTGTCGAGGAGGGCATCGATGACAATCAAGATAACATGGCTTGGACATTCGGCATTTGCTCTGGATATAGACGGGCATCCGGTTTTAATTGATCCGTTTTTGACTGGCAATCCGCTCGCTGCTGCCAAAGCCGATGACCTGCAGGCGGAGATCATTTTTCTTTCACATGCTCATGGCGACCATCTGGGGGATACGGTTAGCATTGCCAAGCGGACGGGTGCGCTAGTCGTCTCAAATTTCGAGATTTGCAATTGGCTCAACAAACAGGGCGTTGAAAATACCCATGCCCAAAATCCCGGTGGTGGCTGGAACTATGGTTTTATTCACTGCAAATTTACGGTTGCTCACCACAGTTCTTCCTTTCCGGATGGGAGTTACGGTGGAAACCCCTGTGGTTTTGTATTGAATGCGGCGGGCAAGCGGCTGTATTTCGCAGGCGATACCGATTTGTTTAGCGATATGCAGCTTATTGGTGACTCTGTCATTGATCTGGCCTTCTTGCCGATAGGTGACAACTTCACTATGGGGCCGGAAGATTCGCTGCGCGCCATTAAGTTTATCCGTCCGCGTTACGTGATTCCTATTCACTACAAGACGTGGCCGCTGATCGATCAAGATGGGGGTGAGTGGGCTAACCGCGTCAACAGTGAAACCACTGCCCAGCCTATTGTTGTTGATCCCGGTTCGTCCTACGAACTGCGCTAGACGGTTAATAGCTGATTGTTTTGACCCTGTGGGTTATTACATGCTCACAGGGTTTCATAGGTAATTATGTTGCGTTTACGCCCGCCGTTGTGGCTTCTGGCTGTGGCCTGCTTCGCACTCATGGCGGCTGCGCTGTGGCTGCCTTTCGGCCTCAACATCACCGATTTTTCCGATACATGGGTATTTTATGGCTCACTGGATGCCGGGCTGCCTTTTCTGAGCGACAGCCGCCCTTTCCAGCTTGTCATGTATCATGTGGCGTATGCGATTGACCACAATTCATTCATTGGCGCGAACATCCTGATGCTGCTGTTTTTCATCGGCAAGTCGCTGGCGGTATACGGTGGTCTGCGCCTGCTTCTGCCACAGCAGCCATTGTTTGCCTTCTTGAGCGCGGCACTGCTGATGTTGTTTCCGGCGGATACGGGCACATTCTGGTTGGCTGCTTTTAATGTTCATTCGCCAGTGTTCTTCTACTTTTTGGCCGTTTTCAGCTTGCTCTGGTACTGGCGTTCTCCACATGGGCTCAAGCTCTTATTGATGGGCGGGTCGCTGGTATGGTCATTTACCTACGAAGCCAATTACCCACTTATCATCCTCACTCCCTTGTTGTTGTGGGTTGCAAATGGCCGCCTTTCACGGCGCGTCGTACGGGTCACAGTCCTGTGGTACATCGTACCCGTCATCATGGTGGCCCGTCTGTTTCTGATTGCCGGGCAGCAGGGATCAGGCGCGTTCCTTTATCAAGAGGCACTCCTCCAACAAGGGCTGGGTGGCGGGAATATCGTTGCCCGCATTGCGGACAGCTTCCTGCGTGCTTACCAGCGTAACATCGGTACGGGTTGGGTAGAAACAGTGCTGCACCTCAAATCCAGCTTGAAAACCCAGCATCTGCTGGTGGCGCTGGTGATGACAGGGCTGACTATGGTGGTAGCATGGCGTCATTCACAACAGAGCACAATCCGGCTGAACGTGCGCCAGATCGCCATTTTGCTGGTTGCGGGATTAGTGATCATCGGGGCGGGTTTTGCCTCGTTCATCATCACCAATTACCGTGATATTAACTACCGCGTGTTTTTCCTATCGGCACTGGGCGGAGCGCTTATCGCTGTTACGGGCATTTCGGTCATAAGCCAACTGCCGGAGCGGGCGAAACGTATGGTTTTTATTCCGGCTGTGCTTTCACCTATTATCTTCAACAGCCGGATTGCGATTGTTTCGGCTGTGGCAGGCGGACTAGGTCTGCTTTTGCTGCCCGGGCGGATGCTTTTGCTCATTTTGTCATCCGGGTTGGTGTTGGTGGGGATGTTAGGCATGCTGCGCCAACACGATTTGTACGCCACGATGCCACTGCGCCAGCATTGGTTGCAAGCGAGTATTATCCAACAAGCACCGGCAGTGGAGACTAACGCGGTGTTGGTACTGCTGGATGAGACGGACGACATGCGCGGTGCGCTGGCTTTTGAAGCCCGCCGGGATGTGTTTGATTCGTCGCTTAAGTATTTGTATAACTCACAAGCTGTCACTGCCGTACTGTGTGCTACAGCTTCCACACGCCCGGATGGATTGGTCGGACAGTGTTATTTTAGAGATGATGGCTTTGAAGAAACATGGGAGCGCGGCCCACACCAATTTGGCTATGACCAATTGATTGTGTTTCGCTATTCTGATAATGAAGGTGCCGTACTATTGGATACACTGCCAGACTGGATGCCGTCTGCCGCCAGCGCGCAGTATCATCCCCGCTCATTGATTGTGGCCGATGCACCGCTTCCGGACCGAGTATTCACAGTGTTTCCCTCTTGGCCGGTGCAGGCTAATCCACCCATTATCACACTGGGCGAACTGCGCGGCTGAGAATACGGCTATGTAGTACAACCGAGCTTATTATGTCACCGGCAGTGTGAGGTGAAAGCGCCCCCCCCGCCGTCCTCGCCTGCGTCCTTCCGCCCAGATTTTGCCACGATGGACTTCAACGATACTGCGGGCGGTTGTTAATCCAAGCCCTGTACCCGGTAGCCGGGCAGACCGTGCTTCGGGGGTACGATAAAAAGCGTGAAAAACCTGCCTGGCTTCTTCATGAGAAAGGCCGGGACCATCATCCAGTACGGATATCAACACGCAGGGCAGGACAATATCCGGCGGCGCATCCGATGGTAGTTGTTTGCTGGAGCTAATAACCTTCGTCTGCAATTGGATACTGCTATCGGGTGGCGCATGCTGCAAGGCATTTTCCAGTAAGTTGTCCAGCGCCTGAGACAAACGGTTGACATCAATTCGAACGAAGGGCAGCGCCTCCGCCATATCAAGCGTAATCCACTTTTGCTGGGCAATACCCTTATCCTGAAAGCGCATGATCAGGTTCTCAAATAATTCAGGCAAGCCGATTTCAGAGAAATTGAGTTCCAGATCTCCTGTATCAGCACGGGCGATTTCGATTAAGTCCGTGAACAGGCTGGATAGGTGACGGGAATTGTCAAAAATTATTTGCGCATATTCCAGTGCGAGTGGTGACAATTGGCCATGCAGATCATCAATCATGACCTGTGCGAAGCCGCGAATCGAGGTAAGCGGTGTTCGTAACTCGTGTGACATGCGGGAAATGAAATTGGTGCGTAAGCTGCTGGCCGAGCGATCTTCAGTGACATCGTGGAAGATAAAGATACGCCCCATGACCTTCTGACTTTGCTGAAGTGGCGCACTGTGCCACTCGATGATGACGGAATATCCGTCTGGATGCACCATGCTAAATTCCCCGCGTTGCGTCGAAGGATCACGCAAGGGGACACTCAGCCAGGTGTGCGTAAGCTCTTGACGAACATCTTCAGGAAGCTGCATCAAATGGATCAGCTCGGACAGTGTCACGCCCTGTGCTTTATATTCACTGAGGTGAAACATGTTGCTGAAGTAACTGTTGACGGTCATCACGCTGGCACCACCGTTGCCTTGTGTATGCGTGCTGGGAAGAACCATCACGATGCCGTCCGTTACCGAATCGAGCAGTGCGGCACAAGACCGCTGTACAAGGTTTTTGCTCTCTTGCAAGACGTATGCCATGACACTGAGTGCTAGGAGTTTGCTGATCGCTAGCCACATATTTAGTTCATGGACGCTGAATGTGGCTTTGTCCTGTGTTGCGATAATCAGCTCGCCTAATCGCTGCTCACCAACTTCGAGGGTGATAAAGACTATAGATTGAATCTTCGATCCTTTGATCGTAGCGCGCAGCAGGGCATCGAAACGGGGAGCGAAGGTGGTCATATCGGGTATATGCCATATCTTGTGGCTATGGAGTTCTGCTAACAGGTCGGCGTACTGATCCAGATAGACTCGAACGCCCAGTCCAACACCAGCTCCATGTTGCTGGGACCAAGACCCTTGCAACTCAAGATAACTGAATGATCTGCCGAACAGACTTTCTTGCTGTGGCCCGTAGAGCAGCAAGCCACAGAAGCTGAGATCGGCGCTTGGTAGGTGCTCACAGACAAGATCAATCACGCTTTGCGGAGACATCACGTTGCTCAAACCATTTGCAATTTCTTGTATGGTATGGGCAATGATCTCATTGTCTTGTGAACGGCGTTGTTGTAATAATAGCTTTGCGATAATCAGGCAGTACTGTACGTGGCTGTGATCGGCTGCGATATTCAGAAAATCCAAGTGCGTCAAAATTACCAGTGTGCCTAGCGTCTCCTCATTATGAGATATGCGCCACATCCGACCAGAGGAGGGATGGATGCCCTCTATATTAAGCAGAGCGGTGGTTTCTGAACCGGCCAGATGAGACTCAATGACAGGTCTCAGGCTTTCATCCGGTTCGTGCGGAAATCCAGCCAACGCTTCTGCATGGCCGAGACTTGAGTCAAAGGAATATAGAAAAAGTTCGTCCGCACTAACACTCGCTATCAGATTTTCTAACAGATAATGCAACAATTCGGGCAAAGGTCTATCCGAGAAGTTTGCGCTATGGGACGGAATGTATTCCGTTGTAGTCATTACAAATTACGGCCTTTTGTCCGTCTCAGCTTTTACTTCCGGGGGACGGACGGTGAATATATAGCCGATGCCGCGTTCTGTACGGACATAATGTGGATGGTGGGAGTCTGATTCTAGTTTGCGGCGCAGACGGTGCATGTGTACGCGCAAGGTGTCTTCGCCTACATTGTCTGTCGGCCATACCCGCGAAATCAGCATCCGGTTTTCAACCACACGCCCGGCATTGCGAAGCAGCACATGGAGGAGTATGGACTCGGTCGGGGTCAGACTGAGGGATTTGCCGCCCAGTACAACGCGATTATGGGCGAAATCAACTTGCAGATGCTCATCTATTTTGATGATTGGTTCACTAGCGTAGTCAAAGCTGGGCATACGGGCTAACACAGCCTGAACGCGGGCCTCCAATTCGCGCAGTTCAAAAGGTTTAATGATAAAATCTTCGGCATATCGCCGTAGTCCTTGCACAATCGTTTCGGTATCGCTGGTCGAGGTGACGAAGATGATGGGAACATCAGCCATTGCCTTGAGTTTGCTGCTGAGTTCAAAGCCATGCATAGAAGGTAAAGCCAGATCAATTAATGCGATATGGGGCAGACCACGTTCTTTAATGTGATCCAGTGCTTCCGGCGCGTCGGGCGCGGTTGTCACGTCGTAACCGTGATTTGACATATAATCGCTGATGAGTTTGCAGATGTGCGCTTCATCTTCTACAACCAATACTTTGGTCTTGTTCATGGACAAATCTACTCCAAGATGCGGTAATTTATTGGCAAATTTCGTAACGAATATACATCGTTTGTAATAATAATGCCAATATATGAGATAGTAGTATTCAGTCGATTTCCGATGGTTTTGGGATGAAATAAATACGGAACTTATGTCAGTCGAAATTTTCTCATATTCGGCAAGATATCTAGGATTGAAGATCATATGACGAGCGCGGCACAGATCATCCGTAGACGGCGGGCACGGCAAGAGCGTTACCAACTCCGGCAGCGCCGCAGCCCTTGTGGCTGGGCTTGATTGCGCTGGTAGTCACGCTATTTGGAGTCCTGCGCTGTTAGTGTAGCCTGGTACGGCCACTGGTTATCTGTACCGCAGCGCGGCGCAGGAGTCTGCCCGTCCCGGAAGCCAGCCTGTCACAAGGACTGAGCCTCGGCCTCACCGAAATCTATGACCGCAGCGGTACAACGCTGCTGTTAAGCGATCAGGCGGATAGCCAGCGTCAGTGGTTCAGGCTAGCTGACCTGCCGGGCTATGTAGCGCAGGCTACGCTGCGGGCGGAAGATCCTGACTATCTGGACATGCAGCCTGAAAGTCTGTTTAGCACCTTCAGCCGGTTGTGGGAGAATGCCCTGTTCGGCAGCTACCGCCTTGACCGTTCACTTACGGGACGGTTAGTGCGCGGTGTCATCCAACCACTGCCTGAACGACCAACCAGTGATGCTGTGGGACGGGAAATCGCGCTGGTGTCCGAAATTGAGCGCCGCTATACCCCGCAGGAAATCTTGGAGTGGTATCTCAACACGATGGACTACGGCAATCAAGCCTATGGGATTCAAGCGGCAGCACGGACTTATCTGGGTAAGGATGCGGTGGAACTGACGTTAGATGAGGCGGCGATGTTGGCCGCTATCCCGTTAGCCACCCAGTACAACCCGCTGGACAATGAGACTGCTGCCCGTGGACGCCAGCGCGATCTCCTGCGTGCCATGCGTACTGCCAACGAAATCACGTCTGAGCAGTATGATGTGGCCGCTACCACCCAGACTTCTATCCTGCTAACACTCAACCAGCCTGACCAGCTCGCGCCGGCATTTGTGGCTTATGCCCGGCGTCAAGCGCAGGACATCCTGAACGCACAGGGGCGGGATGGGACGCAGTTAGTGGCGCGGGGCGGTCTGAAGATTATCACCACGCTCGACCTTGATTTGTACTACCAGTCGGAATGCACACTGCGGGCGCAGATGGCGCGGCTGGCGGGGCAGAATACCACGGTCGAAACGCTGGATGGGCAGCCGTGCAGCGCATCGTTTGACCTCCCGCAGAACGCTGCGGCACTGGCAGGCAGCGCACCGGACACAGGCACAGTAGTCATTCTTGATGCGGCGACTGGCGAGATCAAGACCATGATCGGGACGGCGACCAAGCTGGATGCCCAGCCCGGCCCGACGCTGTACCCGTTTGTGTACTTCGCGGGCTTTGTGAGCGCCCGCAGCACGCCCGGTTCGATGGTGCTGGATATTCCGCGCCAGTTCCCCGGTGCAGCAGAGAACCTGATTTATACGCCTACCAACCCCGATGGGCGCTTCCGCGGCCCGCTCAACCTGCGCGATGCTATGAGTGGGTGGCTGCTGCCCCCGGCGGCGCAGGTGGCGAGTGAGAGCGGGTTGGGGCGGGTGTTGAGCTTCGCCCACCGCATCGGCCTGAATAGCCTCGGTGAAGATGGGCGCTTCGATCTGTCACTTTTGGAGCGCGGCGGGGCGGTCTCGGTGCTGGATATGGCCTATGCCTACTCGGTGTTTGCTTCGATGGGTGACATGCGCGGCGTGCCGGTGCAGCCGGTGGGACTGGGTTACCGCCAGCGCAGCCCGGTGGCCGTTCTGCGGATCGAGGACGAGGCGGGCAATATCGTGTGGCAGTATGACGAGCAGCAGGTGGCGCTGAATCAGGTAGGGATTTACCCGCATGACGTGGGTTATTTGCTGAACGATATTCTGGCCGACCAGACGGTGCGCCGCCAGATTCTGGGCGACAGCGCCAGTGTGCTGGACTTGAACCGCAAAGCGGCGGTGGTCAGTGGGCTGGCAGGTGACCGCACCGAAGATTGGACGGTGGGCTACACACCGCAGTTGGTGACAGCGGTGTACCTGAAGCGCGGCGACGGCGCGGCGCTTTCGCTCGATCCCAACGGGCTGCAAGGGGCGGCTGCGGTCTGGCGGGTGCTGACGCAGTATGCTCATGACCGCAGTGGATTACCGCCTGCGGATTGGGCACGGCCTGATGGGGTGATTAACCTGAACATCTGCGAGCGTTCCGGCCTGCTGGCGAACGGGGACTGCCCGGTACGGAATGAGTTGTTCCTCGCGGCGGGGTTGCAGCCCACCGAAACCGATACCTACTGGCAGAAGGTGCTGATCAACAGCCAGACGGGGCAGCGGGCCACGGCCAGCACACCCAATGAACTACGGGTGTCGAGTTTGTACTTCATTCCGCCGGACGAAGCGCGGTCGTGGTGGGAGGCCAATAACCTGCCCCTGCCACCGACGCAGTACGATAGTTTGAGCCGCCCGACACTGTTTAGCGCGGTGCAAATTCTCCAGCCACAGCCGCTGGCTTATGTAGGCGGGGCGGTGGATGTGCGCGGGACGATGGACACGGCGGGGTTGAAGTATTTCCAACTCTCCTACGGCCAGAGCGAAAGCCCAACCAGCTTCTTCAGCATCGCCGGTCAGCAGACCAGTTTCACGCAGGGCACGAGCATCGGGACATGGGACACAAACGGCCTGAGTGGGTTGTATACCCTCCTGCTGACGGTGGTGCGCGAGGACAATACCTCCGAGCAGGCCAGCGTGCAGGTGATTGTGGACAACACTGCCCCGACCATTACGCTCATACCCACCGAGCCGGGCAAGGTTTACCGCTGGCCGGTGGATACTGTGATCCCGCTGGAGGCTGCGGCGCAGGATGATTATCAGGTGCAGCGGGTGGAGTTTTACGCGGGTGACCAACTGGTAGCGACGGATACGGAAGCGCCTTACGCGCTGGACTGGACGATACCGAACGCTGGTGATGTGGTGTTCACGGCGGTGGCTTTCGACGCGGTGGGCAACCAGGCCAGCAGCAGCGTGACGGTGCAGGTGGCGCGGGGATGAGGGGGGAGAAGTTGATAGTTCATGGTTAATAGTTGATAGTCTATAGCTGATAGTCAAGAGACATTACGGAAGATTACCCCTAAAGGGAGGCTTCGCACCAACATGCGGCAAATGCGGCACAGGTTGTTGTGCAATTTGTGAAATAGGGATGATTGGCGGCGGCGGCGGAAGGGTGTGCTGCCGCTTATTTTTCGGTCAAGATTGGCGACAGTGATATTTTATGTCGTCGTCGTCGTCGTCGGCGGCGCGACGACATAAAAGCTAAAGCAGTAGTTGATTCCAAACTACACTAGCAATTTCTATGAACACCCATTTTAGCACAAATGTTCAAATTGGTCAAGTGCCAGTTTTGGGGGGTGCATCCGTATTTAGGGTGAATTGGTTTTTGCCGCCAGAGGCTCAAGCCTCCGGCTATAGGAATAAAGCCTGCTGAAGCAGGCTACGGGAGCGTGTGCCGTCATGTGCGGTTTTCAAATTTCATTGCCCCAAACTTCGGATGCACCCTTTTGGTGAGTGCATCCGTATTTTGGGTGAATTGGTTTTTGCCGCCAGACGCTAAAGCGATCTGGCTAATAGAATAAAGCCTGCTTCAGCAGGCTGAGGGGACGAGGTACTGTATTATGCGTTTTGAACAGCGCATTGCCCCAATTTCGGATGCGCCCTTTTAGTGTTGGTTTCCTGAACCCCGCCCCGCTTGCCCGCTTGTTGGTTGGACGGTAATATTGAATCTACCCACCACCACACGAGGGCGCAGCGTGAAAACAGTTTTCATAAGCAGCACCAGCAAAGACCTCGAAGAATATCGCAAGGCAGCAGTTGAAGTCTGTGTACGTCTTGGGTTCTTTCCAATTGCGATGGAATATTTCAGTGCGATGCCCCACGGCGCTACCGAAGGAAGCAAGTCAAAAGTCGATAAATCTGATCTATATGTAGGCATCTTCGCCCATCGGTATGGCTATATTGAGAAGGGCAATCGTGGAAAGAGTGTAACTGAGGTCGAATTCGATCATGCAGGAAAGCGCGGACTTGATCGTCTGTGTTTTGTAGTTGATTCCAAACATCCATGGCCGCCTGAATACACCGATCATAAAAATTACGACAAACTAAACGCCTTTAAAAAGAAGATTGATAAATTAATCCGTGCTTCATTCACTGATGTAAATGACTTTCGCACTAAATTGATGCAAGCATTATCTGAGATACCCAACACGGATGATAATATTAGTTCTTCAATTGCTCACCCCCAAAAATCCACGCACACAAATATTTCTAAGTCAAAATCTACAGTGGTTAGACTCGATTTTGAGTTATCAGAACTTGAAGATGAAAAACTCCTCCGTTTTGTTGCGCGATTGGTAGATATTGGAATACAAGAAATACAAATTGTTGGGAAGCGAACAGGAAGCACGATTCTCAACTTAGAATTGCCTGAAGATGCGGCAAATCGTCTTATGGAGAAACTACGCAATGATCCTGAGTTGCTCAGTCAGTTTCAGTTCAAAAGCATATCGATCAGTGCAGTTCTAATTCGTCAATCAAGTGAGGTTATAGAAAAACCTTTACGACTCTTTGGTCGTGATGATCTGATGCGCGAAATCATGACGCTATTGGATCAAAATGACCGAGTGTTGTTACAGGGACTCGGCGGTATGGGCAAAACCGCGTTAGCTGCATCAGTTGTTTCAGACTGGGTTAAGGCCAAGAAAGGCGAAGTATTGTGGATGCGGGCTGGGGGTGCTGAAGCTGACGCACTCTTTGAGGCACTTGTAAGACCTTTCAATGCTTCCTTAATAGTCGCAGCAGAATCTGGTGATGAGAAAATACGAGTTGTCAGAAATATTATTCGGCAGAGCAAAATAAGATTGATAGTTCTTGATGACTGTTGGAACGATACTGCGCTGTCAATTATGCTACGGGCGCTTCCAAGCGACCTACCTATTCTTCTCACAGCCCGTCAGCGGTTTAGAGTTTCTTCTATATTCGAGGTAGGAGAACTTTCCCCAATTGATGCTGTGGCGCTATTTGCATTTCATTCTACGCTCGAAGAATCTACTGAGGGAATAGATAGCTTGTGCAAAGTACTTGGGCATCACGCTTTTGCTATTGAAATTGCTGCCAAGTACTTAAGAGCTAACAGATTATCCATAATTGAATTGCTGGAGCAAATAAAAGATGCCCCAGAACAACTATCTTTACCGAGTGATTTCCCTAATGATGGTCGAGAAAATGTCGCTTGGTTATTCGAGTCTAGTTTGAAGATACTTGATGACGAAGTTCGTAGTGTTTTTCTGTCTTTTGGAGCTTTTTTTGCTCCATCTGTGACTGAAGAACTGATTTCGTTATATTTGGCTCTCAAGAATGGTGACTCTAAAATCAATGTATCAAATTGTCTTGAGGTTTTGTACCAACATGGGCTTGTCGAGCGCATATCCGCAACAGATGATGCTGTTACAAATTATCGGATTCATGAACTCGCCTATAATTATACTCAAATTCGGACCAGTGATACAGATCGACAGTATGGATTAGAAGCCTGCCTTGAATACGCGAGCCGTCATAGTCAACCTTCTCTTGCCAATTTTGCTGCTCTCCGTCCTGTGCTTGAAAGCTTATTAAATGCGGCTGAATGGGCAATTGAGAAAGAAAGATACCTTGCTGTTGAACAACTGACCTTTAACTTATACTTTGGGAAAAATGGCGGGTTATTATATTTTTCTGGGTACTTTGCCGAAGGAAGTAAACTACTTGAGCGTGCTATTGTTGCTGCCAATAATACAGGTAATAAACAAAATCAAATTATTTACCTCCTTCAGTTAGGACACGCTCATCGAACATTAGGACGTGTAGAACAAGCGATAAGTAACTTTCAGCAGGCGTTGGCGATTAGCCGCGAGATCGGGGATCGGCGCGGAGAAGGCGCACATTTGGGCAATCTGGGGCTGACCTACGGCGCACTGGGACAGGTGGAGAAAGCGATAGACTATCATGAGCAGGCGTTGGCGATTAGTCGCGAGATCGGGGATAAGCGCGGGGAAGGGGCTGATCTAGGGAATCTGGGGATTGCTTATAGCGATCTGGGGCAGGTGGCGCGGGCGATTAACTATTATGAGCAGGCTTTGACGATCAGCCGCGAGGTCGGGGATCGGCGCACGGAAGGCAACCATCTAGGGAATTTGGGGACTGCCTACAACGATCTGGGGCAGGTGGAGCAAGCGATTGCGTATTATGAGCAGGCGTTGGCGATAGCCCGCGAGATCGGGGACAGGCGCAATGAGGGCAACCATCTGGGCAATCTGGGGACTGCCTATAGCGATCTGGGGCAGGTGGAGAAAGCGATTGCGTATTATGAGCAGGCGTTGGCGATCAGCCGCGAGATCGGGGACAAACGCGGGGAAGGGAACCGGCTGGGCAATCTGGGGATTGCCTACAGCGCTCTGGGGCAGGTAGAGCAGGCGATTGCGTATTATGAACAGGCGTTGACGATAGCCCGCGAGATCGGGGATAAGCACGGGGAAGGCAACTGGCTGGGCAATCTGGGGATTGCCTACAGCGCTCTGGGGCAGGTGGAGAAAGCGATTGGGTACACTGAGCAGGCGTTGGCGATAGCCCGCGAGATCGGGGACAAACGCGGGGAAGGGAACCGGCTGGGCAATCTGGGGAATGCCTACCGCAATCTGGGGCAGTATGACAGGGCAGCAGACTATTACCAGCAGTCCATTCAAATCAAGCGAGAAATTGGCGACCGGATGGGCGAGGCCAATTACTTAGGTAACATTGGTAATCTACGATTTGACCAAGGCGATCATGCCGCTGCCCTTGACTATTATGATCAGGCGCGGGCGATTTATGCCGAGATTGGGGCACAGCATTTGGTGAAGACGGTGGATGCGAATATTGCGATTGTGCGGGGGAAGTTGGGGTGAACCTCACCCCCCGGCCCCCTCTCCATTGCGATGGAGAGGGGGAGAAAAGCCCTGCGGCAAAGGCAATAAAGCCTCATCAACGAGGCTGGGATTATCGGATTGCGGAATGGACAACCTGCTTCAGCCGGTTTTATTCGGGGTAGCGGGATGGTTTATCATCCGGCGGTGTTGCTGGGGGGCGGGGGTGCGCCGCAGGATGAACCCTGCGGCAAAGGCAACAAAGCCTCATAAACGAGGCTGGGATTACCGGATTGCGGAATGGACAACCTGCTTCAGCCGGTTTTATTCGGGGCAGCCGGATGGTTTATCATCCGGCGGTGTTGCCACCTTCATCCAAACCAATTGCTAACCCATTTCTACCACAATTCATATTGACGGATATGAACTTTTGTGCTATTCTAAAACTAATGAGCACACTTTTCCCACGAAATAACCAACTCTTGCCAATAGCTAACGACTGAAGACTGCTTTTGCTGCAACCATTGCAGCGGCACACCCCCGCTCCGCCGCAGCAAATAAAATGTCAAAATCTAATTGTCCGACATTTCCGACATAATATTCTTGATGCCATAAAATCTCTTTAGGTCGTCTCCGGGTGCGAAGCCTCCCTCTAGGGATGCAATATCCGTAATCTTCCGTAATAATATGTCTATTCCCTGCTTCCCTGCTTTTTTCTTGGCGCTCTTGGCGACCTGGCGGTTCACTGCGTTTCCTGCTCATTTTCCGTCTTTTTTTCCCGTCCCCCCTGTGCTAAACTGCCCTCCGGTCACATGACCAAATTTCACACGCCCGGACTTGAGGGTGTTGCCCCATATAAACTTTTCCTGTCCTGCTCCCTCTACCTGAGGGAGAAGGGTCGGGGGTGAGGGCGGGGTTGCTTTCAGGGATGAACGGCGTGATCGCTAAACACCTAACAGGAGAATAGATCGAATGCCTTCTAACGTCAGCATGAAGGCCCTGCTGGAGACAGGTGTTCACTTCGGGCATCGCACCCCCAAGTGGAACCCCCGCATGGCCCCCTTCATCTTCACCGAACGCAACGGTATCCACATCATTGACCTTCAGCAAACGCTGGTCAATCTCAACAATTATTATGACCATGTGCGTGATCTCGTTTCACGCGGTGGCACCGTCCTGTTCGTCGGAACCAAGCGTCAGGCGCAGGAAACCGTCGCTCAGGAAGCAGCCCGCTGTGGAATGCCCTACGTCAACCACCGTTGGCTGGGTGGCACGCTCACCAACTGGCGCACCATCCGTGACCGTATTGATACGCTCAAGAAGCTGGAAAAGCGCCGTGATACGGGTGAATTTGAACTCCTCACCAAAAAAGAGGGTTTGATCCTCAGCCGTGAGATTGAAAAGCTGCAACTGCGTTTGGGCGGCATCCGCGAAATGAAGAAAGTCCCGGATCTGCTGCTGATCGTGGACACCGTCCGCGAATCAACCGCCATCAAGGAAGCCAACATTCTGAGCATCCCCGTGCTGGCGCTGGCCGATACCAACTCCAACCCGGATGACATTGATTTCATCATCCCGGCCAACGATGACGCCGTTCGCGCCATCAAGCTGGTCATCAGCGCCTTTGCCGAAGCCGTCATCGAAGGCAAGGCCATGCGGAAGGGTGACGATGCAGAGTCCGAAGAGGTAATGGAACAGGCTGTTGCCAACGTCTATGATAAGGACGAAGACGAAGATGACGAAGCGTATCTCGGCGCGTCCACCTTGGCGAAACTACGTGACTCCAAGCTGTTTACTGATGAAGAAGCAAACGAAGGTGAAGAAGAGTAGGACATGGCTATAACTGCACAAATGGTAAAAGACTTGCGGGAAGCTACCGGAGCCGGCCCGCTGGATTGCAAGAAGGCGCTGGAACTCAATGACGGTAATGTAGAAAAAGCCGCCGAATGGCTGCGCGAAAAAGGTATGGCTAAGGCTGCCAAGAAATTGGGCGCAGGTCGCACCATGAACGAAGGTATCGTCCAGACTTATGTCCATCACGACAAGCGTCTGGCCGTCATGGTCGAAGTGAACTGCGAGACCGACTTCGTCGCCCGCACTGAAAAATTCGGTGAATTCGCCTACAACCTCGCCATCCAGATCGCTAACCTCGCTCCACAGTACGTCAAGCGCGAGGATGTTCCCGCTGCTGTCGTGGATGCTGAACGCGAAGTACAGCGTCGTCGCGCGCTGGAGGAAGGCAAGAAGCCGGATAACGTCATCGAAAAAATCGTTGATGGGCGCATGAACAAGTTCTACGAAGAAATCGTGCTCTTGGAACAGCCCTTCATCAAGGATGATGAAAAAACCATCTCCCAGATGTTGTCCGAAGCAGTCGCCGAACTGGGTGAAAGCATCCAGATCAGCCGCTTCGCCCGCTTCAAAGTTGGCGAAAGCGATGCTCAAGACGGTGAGTCTGAATGACACAGCGCCATCCCGCGTTGAGTCGATTTCTAAATCTGTGTATGATTTCAGGGATTAGCTTTTGCTAGTCCCTTTTTTTTGTGTATCGCCGAGAACAAGCAAACTTTCCGTCAATCCTATATGTCAGCTGATCAGGAGGAGACACGATTTATGACGATGAACGGACACTTACCGTATAAGCGTATTGTCCTCAAATTAAGCGGGGAGGCGCTGGCTGGTCCCAGCGGAACGGGTATTGACCCCGAAAGCGCCGCCTTTATTGCCGAAAAAGTAAAAGTTATTCACGATATGGGCATCGAAACCGCCATCGTCATCGGCGCAGGCAATCTGTGGCGCGGCAGCATCGGCGTCAAGCGTGGCATGGAGCAAAGCACCGCTGATCACATGGGCATGATCGGCACGGTCATGAACGGGCTGGCGCTTCAAGACGCGCTCGAACGGGCTGGCGTAACCACCCGCGTACAAACCGCCGTCCAGATGAACGCCGTCGCCGAACCGTACATCCGCCTGCGCGCTATCCGCCATTTGGAAAAAGGGCGGGTAGTCGTCATCACTGGCGGCACGGGCAATCCCTACTTCACCACGGATACCGCCGCTGCCCTGCGGGCTATGGAGATTGACGCGAACATCGTCATCAAAGCCACCAAAGTCAATGGCGTCTATACCGCCGATCCCAAGAAAGACCCTTCCGCTACCCGCTTCACCACGCTCACCTACAAAGACGTGCTGGCGAACAAATACGAAGTCATGGATATGACCGCCTTCACGCTATGTCAGGAACATAACCTGCCGATCCTGGTTGTAGATTTCTGGGCTGATGGTGATCTGTTCGAGGCCGTGCGCGGCAATCACAACGTCGGAACATTGATTTCGGGATAATCGTCCTACTCATCGCAGATGGGGCAACTCAACATGCCCCATCTTCCCTACGGCCAATATTCACTTTCGATATATAACGTATGATGAACGGCTCCTGCCACACGTGGCACTGCGCTCACTTGAATTGGAACTTGAGTATTAGCATCCACTTGAAGGTTCATCATCTGCACGCGATAACCGATGAGATTGCCGTTCGCATCCCATAAAATGAGTACGCCCCGTTTAATATATGCAGTCGCGGAATGCGGATTTTCAACCACGGCAAACACCGTATACACCCCATCTTGAATGATGTGCTGTTGATCGTGAACCGACAATTCAACCGAACGACTATTTTTTACCGAGGAATAATCAGCACTCCCTAAGAAGGCAGCCACACCTCCATACCCGGCCCAATCCGCACGAAACACTAGACTGTATGGAGCAGCCGCTCCTGCAGGAATGACATTCTGTTCCACCCCTGTCATGCCCGTTTGAAGCAAACTGCTGTCGGGGCGATACAGACGCACGCCAACATTCACTCGCCCGACAGAATCGCTGGAGGTATTAGTAACTAACCCCATGCACAGTATTGCGCCTGTAGTTGTCGGGTAACAATTTGGCGTTGAGAGCACCAGAGAAACAGGTGTACTGGTGGGCAAAACAGGCTGCCCGTCGCTATTAAATGAGGGGTTGGGAATTATTAGAGTAGCCCCGATAGGCAGTGTTAATGGATTGAGGTTATCATTGGCCGCCTTAAGGGCATCAAGCGAAGTGCCAAACTGTGCGGCTATGCCCAAAAGTGTATCTCCACGCTGTATGGTGTAAACCATGGGGGTGGAGCTACTTTCCGGAGAAGCTTCCGGAAGCAGCAGTTGAACAGGCGGTGTGGGGGTAATGCGCGCCCGGGCAATGAGGGTAACAGGTGGTAACAAAGTGGGGGCTATGGTCGAGGCCGCGTCATGCGTGGTACTGCATCCGACCACGAGGACGCTTACGCAGAAGCTGAACATCTGCCGCCATCCCCAGTAACCCATCAGTGCATATTTCCCTCATTATCCCGCACAGGGCGACCAATATCCCACATTATAGCCGCATATGGATTTCAAGCCCATAGCAAAATTGTGTTAATTTTATGGTTTAGCGTAGGAGATAAGTCAGGGAGGCAGAGCCAGATGGCGATAGATAGTCTCTTGGAAGTACAGGTTGGTATTCTCCTCAAAGCGCGTGGATGGACAATCGGAACGGCAGAATCATGTACCGGAGGCCTGGTCGCGCACAGGCTAACCAACATTGCGGGTAGTTCCGACTACGTATTAGGCGGCATTGTTGCCTATTCCAACGCAGTTAAGATGGCACTCTTGGGCGTAAATGAAGCCACCCTAGAGGCGCACGGCGCGGTGAGCGAAGCGGTCGCAGCAGAGATGGCAACAGGAGCACGAAATGCGCTGCATGTTGATGTAGCAGTTAGCATTACAGGTATCGCTGGACCGGGCGGGGGTACACCGCAGAAACCGGTTGGCCTTACTTACATCGGATTAGCGGGCCCCAAAGATGTGCTGACGGTGCGCCGCCACATGTGGTCGGGCGATCGTGAAGCCATCAAAAATTCGAGTGCTGACGCAGCGTTAGCATTGGTATTAGAAGTGTTCCCTTAAACAACAACGCCTGATTACGGGTTCAACTCTTAACTTTTCCGCTCATTTGCGGTATCATGCGCCCGTTTGACTCACTGATGTATCGGAGCCTTCATTAATATGGATAATAACTCAGCCCGCCGGGCGTCTATGATCCTGGGTGGGATTATGGTCGCTGCCTTGTTATTCAGTGCCATTGCCCCCATTTTTACACAAAATGCGGTTCAACAGCTCACACCTGTGGCTACAGATGCCCCCACCGCTACACTACCGGCTGTCGTTACGGACTTCAGCGGCATTAAGTTTGATCAAGATTATTTACATCCCAGCGGGTTATTTAGCATCGCCCAGCCCACAGGTTGGATACCCGGTCAGCAAACCACCAAGGCTGATGGTGTTGAAATCACCATGAATAACGGTGATTTGCTGAGTGTCATTCAAGTGGCCATCCAGATCAACCCAGCGCCGATAGCGGACATTAACGAATTGGACGGTTTATATACCACCGCCACGCTCAATGGCAGTTGGAGCAATTACCGTCGTGACCCACAAACCAACCTGAATTACCGTGAAACAGCACGGGTACGCGAAGAGAACAAACTGACAATCGACTTTGAACTCCAAAATAATCGTCAGCAAGTTTTCGTTGCCCGTCAGGTTGCATGGTGGGACACGAACTGGGTCTACAGCATCCGTGTAGTCACACCGAATAATCAAATCGAACTGCTCAAATATTTGGTGGACAACCTTACACCCACCTTCAAGCCCAATCGCGTCTTCGCTGGTGCGCCCGCGGACTGGAGTGCCTACTTTGATCCAACAAATGGCAGCATTATCCGCTTCCCATCTACGTGGACATTAACGGACAGCGCACCGGGACGCCCGGCTTCGATTGACAGTGCAGGTGGCACGCTGCGGGTACAGTCACAGGCCGCTTCATCGCCTGTCGATGAAGCCAGCGCCCGCAGTTGGGTCATGTCCAACGTACCCAGTGCCGCCATTACCAGCGTCAATCCGGCAACACGCGCTACAGCATCCGGTTACTCGGTGGCCTATACCTATACCGACAGTGACAGCAACCCCAACAGCGGTTTGGCCCTGCTTTTGAATGGCGAGAACAACACGGTATACAGCGCCAATCTACGATTGTTTGAAGCCAATGTTGACCTGAACGATGACGCCGCGCAGGTGGCCCATGCTGAAGCCATGCAGATTCTGAACAGCTTCCAATTGCTCACAGGCGTGAACGTGCCGCTGCCCACTGCGACAGCCACGCTGACCCTGCCACCACCCAGCAATACACCGGAAGCTTCGGCCACGCCAACGGCCAGCAACACACCTGTGCCGCCCACCGCGACCAACACTGAAGTACCGCCTACCGCTACACCGGTACCAAGCAATACCCCCGTGCCGCCAACAAATACGCCGGAACCACCCACCAGCACGTCTGTACCGCCGACTAGCACACCGAAGCCGACAAACACGACAGCGCCCACCGCAGAAGCAACGTCAGAGGCTACGGCAAGTTCGTAACTGAAGATACGTGTAACAACTACTCAAAAGGAGCATACCGATATGGTGTGCTCCTTTTGATTTCATTATAGAGTCAGCATCAGTGGGGAAGCTCGTCCCCAGCCTGTTCGATTTCAATTAGTCGGTGCTTCAGGAAGGCTCGCTCGACCTGATTCTGGCACAAAGCCAATGCGTCAGTGTAGGCTTCGTGGGCATCCTGCATCCTGCCCATGCGCCGGAGAAGATCAGCGCGCGCCGCGTGAAACAGGTAGTAGCCATCCAGCGAACCCTCAGCCTCTAATTGTTCCAGCAGCGCCATACCGCGTGCTAGACCTTCAGCCATTGCGACTGCCACAGCGCGATTCAGTTCGATAACAGGTGAGGGAGTCCAGCGCAGCAGTTCGGCATACAGAACCGCGATTTGCGGCCAATCAGTGTCCTCAGCGCGAGCAGCCTGTGCGTGCAGTGCGCTAATGGCCGCTTGAATCTGATAGGGGCCGGGCTGGTGCATGAGCAGGGCATGCTCAATCAATTTCAACCCCTCTTGCATTTCTTCCGCGATCCACAGTCCACGATTTTGATCTTCCAGTACCACCATCTCGCCTGCGGCGTTAACCCGTGCTCTGCGCCGCGAGTGATGCAGCAGCATGAGTGCCAGTAAACCCCATGCTTCTGCATCATCTAGCAGTTCAGTCAGCACCCGCGCCAATCGGATGGCTTCAGCGCACAATTCCTGCCGGATAAGCGCGTCACCACTGGTCGCCCCGTATCCCTCATTGAAGATGAGGTAGATGACCGCCAGCAGTGAGTCGCGCCGTTCCGGCAGTTGATGAGCAGGGGGGATTGCGTAGGGGATACCGGCATCGCGGATTTTGCGTTTGGCGCGGACCAGCCGCTGCGCCATTGTGACTTCCGAAACCAGAAAGGCGCGGGCAACTTCCGGCGTGGTGAGTCCACCCAGTGTATTCAGCGTCAGGGCTACCTGTGTTTCCTGTGCCAGCGCGGGATGGCAGCAGGTGAACATCAGCTTTAATCGTTCATCGGGAATCCCTCGCTCGAACACATCGCCCTGATCACTTTCTTCAGCCGCCATGTGCTCCAACATGTCGTCATTACCAACCACGCGACGGCTGCGTCTCCAGCGGTCAATCGCCTTACGGCGGGCGGTGGTGGTCATCCATGCGCCGGGATTTTGGGGCAGCCCATCCAGCGGCCAGCGTTCCAATGCCACAATTAGCGCATCTTGCAGCGCATCTTGCGCCAGTTCAATATCACCTACCGAGCCAATCAGGATGGCCAGAACTCGCCCTGACTCACGGCGAAAGGTACGCTCAACCGCATAATGGATGGGCTGCATTCAGCCTTAGCCTTGCTGCGAAAAGTCAACCACCGGACGGACTTCAATTGAACCGACTTTGGCACCGGGAATCTTGGCAGCCATCTCTAGTGCCTCGTCCATAGACGGACACTCCAGCATATAATATCCACCCAGCACCTCTTTGGTTTCAGCGAAAGGGCCATCGGTAGTAACGGTCTTGCCATTTTGTACCCGCACAGTAGTCGCCGTGCTAATGGGGTGTAGCGCCTCTGCGGATACCATCATTTTACGATCCGTAACTTCCTTGGTGAAAGCGTTATAGGCCTCAATTTCAGCCTGCATTTCTTCTGGGGACGGGGCAGCCGTCGCATCCACACCGTAAATTAGGCAAATGTATTTCATGATTACTCCTCGTGTTCATTCTGAGGCACAACGCCTCGCTAATGTCGAATGGGCATTCCAATTGAAAACTGAGAGCGGGTGACCGAACACTAGCCCTGCGAAAAATCGACAACCGGACGTACCTCAATTGAGCCGTGCCGCGCACCGGGAATTAACGCTGCAATCTCCAACGCCTTGTCCAAGCTGTCGGCTTTCAGCGTGTAGAAGCCGCCTAACTGTTCCTTGGTTTCGGCAAAGGGACCGTCGATCTTTTCGATCTTGCCATTGCGAACCCGCACAGTCTTGGCGGTCGTGACCGAATGGAGCGCGTCACCGTCCGTTATTTCCACGCCGCGCTGCTTGGCAACTTCTGTGAGTGCAAAGTATTCCTTCATTTCGGCATCGCGTTGGGCTTGTGGAAGGGCGGCTTCTTCGGCTTCGTTGCCGTAAATCAATAACATGTACTGCATGATTTGCTCCTCATGGTTTCTCATCGTCAGCGAGTAATTTCGCCTGTTCTACCCATACGACGAACAGGATAGTCCGGAATCGACAATCAATTTATTGATTTCTGAAAATTGGTAGACACAATATTAGGTTTGCTTCTTTTTACGGGGCGTGCTGGACTTCTTTTTGGGTTCTTTCGGGGGGAGTTGGTGAACTTCGATGAAGGTGGCCGCCAAAATATCACGCAACTTTCCAGCATCCGCCACAATGTCATCGGGAATAACCCACCAGTCTTTCATGCCTTTACCTTGCCCCATCGGGTTGAAACCGGGTGCTCTAGCCAGTTCGGGAAATTTATCCTTCAAGCCGCCCGGCAAGCGAATGACGATGTTGTCTTCATACATACCGGTGAAAAAATTTCCGTTCACGAAACAGGCGGCATAACCAAACATTTTGCGGGATTGAGCGTCCGGGTGTTTAGGCAGCGCATTTGTAAACCGTTCAACTACTTCTGGTGATGATTTCGCAAACGCCATGATTGTCTTCTCCTCCACACATGCGGCTAAGTTTGAGGTGACAGCATACACCTATTCTACTGATAACGACGCATCAGGGTTGAAGAATTCGACAAATTAGTTCTAATCGCGTGTTAGTCTACCCCCGTCCGCTCACCACCGAAGCCACTTTCGGCGAGGGCAGCCACACCGTAAAGGTCGTACCTTTGCCCACTCCCGCGCTGCTCACGCCAATCTGCCCGCCATGCGCCAGCACAATTTCCTGCGTAATCGCCAACCCTAGCCCCGTACCCCGCCGTGGGCCGCGAGTCTTATCGACCTGATAGAAACGCTCGAAAATACGCGGCAGTTCTTCCGGAGCAATGCCCTGTCCGGTATCCCGCACCACAATCTCCACACCGCCGTTATTGACCTGCGTATGCAGCCACACCTCACCACCCGAAGGCGTGTACTTAATCGCGTTACTCACCAAATTCGTCAACACCTGCGCCAGTCGGTCACCATCGCCGGTCACTTCCGGCATGGGAGGCGTGCTGATGTGCAGCGTCAATCCACGATCCCGCGCGACAATTGCCAGCCGTTCGCCGACCGCCGCCGCTAATTGGCTGATGTCTACCAGCACGCTCCGCATCGAAAACCGCCCGGATTGCAGCCGTTCCAGATCAGTAAGCTGCGTCACCATGCGGTTCAACCGTCCCGCTTCCTCGTAAATAATTTTCGCCGCGCCCGACGGGTCTTTGGCTGCCCCATCCATAATGGCCTGTGAAAAACCTTGTATCGAAGTCAGCGGCGTCTTGAGATCATGCGACACATTCGCGACGAAATCTTTTTGCGCTTGCTGAGTAGCTTGCACCTCGCCACTCATACGGTTGAAAGCCGCCGCCAGTGCCTTGAATTCGGCTGGGCCATCCTCCGGCACACGCTGGTCATAATTCCCCTGTGCCACATCTTCTGCTGCCTGCTCTAACCGCACCAAAGGTCGGGCCAGCGTCCGGCTGATTGCCGCTGCCAGCAGTACTGCTACCACCAACCCCACCAACGCCGACTGGCACAGCGGCAGCGCTAGTTCCCGTTGGAAACGATCCAGCACCGCCTGGGTGGTTTGAGTAGGAGATTGATCGGCCAGCACGATGGCGTTGGTTTCATTCCCTTGCCGCACACCCGCTACACCGGCGTATAACCACTGCTCCCCACCCGGGTCGTGCAGTCGCCCGAATACCGTCTCACCGGAAATCCCCAGCCGGTTACGTAGGAAGGTGGACAGGGTATAGGTTTCTGGATTGAGACTAACACTATCCCCCCGTTGGAACGTGCCACTGCTATCAAACTGTACAGTGCGGATCGGAATGTTCATAATCAAAATGCGAACTTCGTTATTTTGGGCAATCTGCGGTAGATCGCGCACCAGATTGCGAAGCTCTCCCAATGTGGGGCGCGTTGCCAACCCACTTTCTTGCACCACATCCCGCATGACTGTAATCAACCGTTGGTAAGTATCGGTAGCTGGAACAGGCTGGGCAAACAAAAACAGAAGGAACGCAACGGTTACCACTGCTAACATCACCAGCAGAAGTAGGATATAGGAACCAAGCAGGCGTCCCCGCAAGCGCGGGCTTCGTCGGCGCATAATGTCAGTTAGTCTCTAGCCATGAGTAATCAAATGTGGGTTTTTCTGGCGCATCTCTACATCCCGGTCAACTTCAATTCAGATAGACAACAGCAGTAATACGATAATGATGATAAAAATGACCAGTTGCGGAATGGTGATTTTCAACAATTCCTTATGGATAAAGATCGCTATGACGAGGAATGTGCAGAAATTGAGCAGAACAATGCCAACCGGAATATAGCGCGCCACGCCGAGTAATTCGACTGCGCCAACCGATACCAGAATTTGGACAATACCCACCGCCAGCAGCAATATGCCACCCTGAATAATCATCACACGCAGTGATCCAACCATAATGGGTTCGCTGGTCAAGGCTTTCAAATCCGGGATTTGTTTTTTCTCCCCGTAGATGATATGTGCAAAACTGAGTACTACTAGTAAGATGCCTCCCAATGTTCCCATTTTGTCGTTCCTTTCTGAAAGGGTCAAATGTAGGCGTACATCTTGATTCAACTCATCGTCAAAATGAACCAAAAATAGATGTACCATACACTTGTTATCGAAGTGTTATCCGGAACAGTTCATTCTAATTTATATCCTACCCCCCACACTGTTTCGATGGTGGCGCGCATCCCCTCCAACTTATGACGTAGATGCGCTACATGGACGTCCACGGTGCGTGTTTCGCCTGCGAAGTCAAAGCCCCACACCACATCTAGCAGCTTCTCGCGACTGAAGACGATACCTGGATTTTCCGCCAGCGCCAACAGTAGATCGAATTCTTTCATCCGCAAATCCACCTCACGGTCATCAACCAGCACCACCCGCCGCTCCGGGTAAATGCACAGATTGTCTATCTCAATTCCATTGTCGCCGCCCTGTGACGCACCGGGTTTTTTGTCGGTACGTCGTAAAATAGCTTTGACACGCGCTACCAGTTCGCGCGGGTTGAACGGTTTGGTCATATAGTCGTCAGCACCCAGTTCCAATCCCACAATCTTGTCAATATCTTCTGTGCGCGCAGTCAACATGATGATCGGTACATCGGTATGCGCCCGCACCCGGCGGCACACTTCCCAGCCATCCATCCCCGGCAGCATCAAGTCCAGCACCACCAGTGACGGTTGTTCGCTCAGGATACGTTGAAGTGCTACTGCACCATCCGTGGCGCTGCTCGTTTTCCAACCTTCCTGTTCCAGATACATTTTGGCGAGATCGATAATGTGCTGTTCATCATCCACAAGCAGAATGGTATCAGTCATGCGCAATTCCTTTGCTGACTTCCTATGACAAGAATTATATGCGTAACCGTTCTCCGGAAAACGAAAGCTGACCGAATTCCCATTGGATAGTCATGCACCCAAAAAATTAACCGAGATTAAAACCAAGAACGCAAATTGTAAACCAATTACAACCAATGGTAATAATTGATTTTCAAATCCAACAAAAGTTCCAGACACCTCGTGTATGATGAGTTACAGTACGCACATAATCATTAATTCGAGGAGAAATCAACGTGACTCACATTATTACCAGCTTGTGTTTGCGTGACGGGGCTTGTATGGAAGTTTGCCCGGTGGAATGCATCGTTCCTGGCCAACCCGAAAATGAGTGGCCCTGGTATTTCATTGACCCGGACACCTGCATTGACTGCGGTGCGTGCATCCCCGAATGTCCTTTTGAAGCGATCTTCATTGAAGAAGAAGTTTCTTCCGAATTTACGATGAATGATGGACAGGAACGCATTCCATTTGATAGCAAGCAGCGCGTTAAGCACGCGGCTGGTGATGTGGTTGATCTGACCGACGACATCCAATACAACTACGAGTTCTTCGCATCTGGCCCGGGTTACGACGCGCTCAAATAACCGGTAGCATATGTTGCCTAAATCCCCCTTCATGGGGGATTTTTTGTTGGATAACTGTTCAACCCGCTCACGACGTCATTTTTTTGTACCACCTAATGAAAGTTGCAAACAATGGAATTGTTATTTGTATACGGAACGTTACAAGACCCAGAGGTACAAACCCGCATTATCGGGCGGATCGTTACCGGCACACCCGACATGCTGGAAGGTTTCTTCAAATCCGCCATCGCCATGAGTGACGGCGTCTTCCCGCTGGTCATCCCCCGTCACGGCGCGGCTGTCGAGGGTATGGTTTTGGAGGTTACGCAAGAAGAACTGGCGCATATGGATGTATATGAAACATCCACTTACCGTCGGGTGCGGGTGCCGCTTCGGAGCGGACGAGAAACATGGGTTTATGCCTGAGCATTTTCGCCTTTACAAAAATCGCAATTTGTGAGAATATCATGAGTGATAGTGTCAGAACTCGACAGGGTCAGATTGCAGTTCACACGCGCTTGTATTTCGTTGCGGCTGGTTGGTGTCTGTTCTTCGTACCTAGTCCTCTTCCGCTATCTATCGTCTCATGTCCAAACGCAATAGGAGTGTAGTGTGAACAAGAAGCTATACATTGGCAACCTGCCGTATAGCACCACGGCAGATGAGCTGCGGTCGCTGTTTGAAGAGGTCGGTGAAATCACCGATGTCGCTGTAATTTCAGACCGGGATACGGGCCGTTCCAAAGGCTTTGGTTTCGTCGAAATGGCGACCGAAGAACTGGCGCAGGCCGCGATCAGCCGTTTCAATGGTTACAACCTGAACAACCGTCCTTTGACGGTGAACGAAGCTCGCCCCCGCGAGGAACGCCCTCGTCGTGAAGGCTTCGGTGACCGCAACCGTTACTAAACGGTTAGCGATTAACAAGGAGAGGCGGCCTACGGGTCGCCTTTTTATTTGTGACCTAACCATGCTGCGGACAACAGTAATTGTTCCGCTCATCATTCATACACCGTTACCGGCAAATTGCTCATCCCTAACCAATAATCAATCACCGGGCGCAGCGTTTGCCATTCTAATGGACTGCCTAATGACATCAGCGCCAGATCGCTGATACCGTACAACGGATAATCACGCGCCAGCGTCATGATGGCTTGCTCCACAAAACGCAGTCGGGTAATACCAACTTGTGTCTCCCGCACCACCATAAAAAGCAGCTTTGGTTGCGACTCGCTCCACAACCACATCATACCTGGCTTGATGCGCCCGCTATTACATTGCTTACGGTATGTTGCGAAGGCCGTAGGAAAACGGTCGTAGAGCAGAGTTTCACGTTCGTTCACTTCCACGCGGCCCCGCGCATTAAAGCCAAAGGCTAATGTTTGTGCTGTAGTGAGCAATGGATCACCGTGCATGTATGTGAGCGCCATACCTCATCCCGTACTTGCGTTAAGAATTAACCAAAACACACAAATTGACAGCAAATAACCACTTTTTTGTAAGATTCCCCATCTGGCGCGAATATTGTATTCAAGTTATGATTTCTTTATAAGTGTAATATTCAGGTCAGCTTACTCACAAACTGCAGCTAACAACACAAAATATCAGTTATCGGGGGTAATTTTGAAACGGTTATTTCTTCTGCTGCTGGGCGTATTGTTATTAGTGCCAGCGGCCTTCGTAGCGATGCAGGATGCACCCACGCTGCGACTGCAAATCACGGGCATCAATCGCACTGATTTTCCCACTGTCGTCGTCAATGCCAACGTCTTCGACAACGTTGGTCAACCTGTCTTAGGCCTGGGTGAAGAAAATTTCTCTGTAGTTGGTGAACTCGTTGACCGGATGCGTGTGGTCAAAGTTGAAAATATCACCGATGACAGTTTATCGTTTGCCGCCGTGCTGGCGATTGACACCAGTTCCAGTATGGCAGAAACGCCGCTCCAGCGCACCAAAGAAGCAGCAATCAGCTTCATAAATCTAATCGGCCCGGACGATCCGGTAGCAATCGTCACTTTCGATACAGATGAACAATTGATACAGGACTTTACCACTGATAAAGACCTGCTCATCAGCAAAATAAACGCTCTCGGTTACGGTGGACGGACAGCCCTCTATGACGGTGGTATGTTAGCCGTGCAAACTGCGGCCAATTCGCCCGTACCGCGCCGCGCCGTCATTCTGCTTAGCGATGGTGCGGAATACGGTGGCCGCAGCAGCAGCGAGCGTTCAGCGGCTCTTGGTGAGGCGCTGCGTGTCGGCGTTCCGGTCTATACTATTGGTGAAGGTTTCGGTTACGACCGCACCTATCTACAGGAATTAGCAGACGGAACGAACGCCACCTTCCATGAATCACCCACGCCTGACCAACTTTTAGACATTTACAATGGTTTAGCTCGCACTCTCCGCAGCCAATACATCATCACGCTCGATTCGGATTTAGCAGCGGATGGCAAGATCTATCCGCTTGACCTGCAAGTGACGGCTAATAATGTGAGTGCACAAGCTCGTACCCAGCTTCGTGCGCCAGTTCCAGTACCGATCCCGTCCATTACCGGGCTGCCAATCGAGCCACTACTCGATCCAGTTGATGTCGTAGGTGACGCCCTCAGCGACGATGGTCTGGCAAGTGCTCAATTCCAGATTGATAATAGTGAACCGACTTCCCTAACAAAGTCGCCATTCATATTCACAATTGATCCAGCGACGCTTTCGGTCGGCGACCACACACTTACTTTTACGACAACGGATAACACTGGCGACAGCGCCAGCATCAGTCAGATATTCAGCGTTGCGCCCAAGCCGCCGACTGTTGCTATTGATGCGCCTTCTGCGCCGATTAGCGAACCAACCAGCATTGCCATCAACGCCACCGCTCTGCGCGGTCAAATCCGTTCGCTCATCGTCAAGCTAGACGGCCAACCACTCGCCAGTGCATTGGGCAGTGCCAGCACATCAGTAACGATTGATCCATCAACCTTAGCGCCCGGTACGTATACTCTTACCGCCAGTGCCACCGATACCGATGGCAGCCGCAGTGAAAGTTCGGCCACCATCGAAATTGCAGCCTTGCCCCCGTCGGTTGCCATCAGTGGAATTGACGATGGACAAACCGTGAGCGAAGCCACTGAGGTCAGCATTGACGGCAGTTCCGCCCAGTTTGACATCAACACATTGATCGTTAAGCTGAATGGTCAGCCCATTGCCAGCTCATTGGGCAGCGCCAGCACATCGGTCACAATTGATCCCATTACATTGGCGCCCGGTGAAAATACCCTCACGGCTTCTGCTGGCGACACCAATCGTGGGCGGGCTGAAAGCAGCGTAACCTTTAATGTCCCGGCCTTCCCACCAGCGAGCATCAGTTTCGACGGTCTGACAACAGGTGAAACCCTAACTGAAGATCGCACGGTGAATATCGCTGTTGACAGCCCGCAAACCCCCGTAACCGCCGTAGTCTATACACTCGACGGTAGGCAAATGCTGACCCAAACTGAAGAACCCTTTAGCTTTGATCTGGATGTCAGCGCCATTGGAACAGGCAGCCACATACTTTCAGTGACGGCCACCAACGATGGTGGACAAAGCCTGACGGCGGACACAGCCTTTGCGATAGCCGCGCCACCTACCGCTACTGCAACCTCAGAGGTTACCGAAGTGCCTGCTACCGCCACTGAGGCCGCTGCGACAGAGCAACCCAGCAATACACCACCGCCGCCAACCAGCACAACTGCAGTTGAACCAACTGCTGAAAGCGCGGCGACGGAAGTCAGCGCCACTGCCGTTACACAGGCTGATGTGGCAACGGAAGCCCCGACTAGTGAAGCAGCTTTGCCTACCGACACGGTTGCTCCGCCAACCGAAGGTGCAACCGTTGTAGCGGCAGTGCCGACCAATACCATCGCGCCGACCGACACCACTGCGCCCACCAACACCAGCGTGCCGCCGACTAATACTGTCGCGCCAACTGATACGACAGCACCGACAGATACTGTTGCGCCGACTAACACCACAGCACCGACGGATACTGTCGCTCCGACCGATACCACCGCGCCGACAGTGGCGGCAACTGACACTTCAGAAGCCACGGCCGAGGTAACCGAAGCTGTCACTGAAACGGCTACGGAAGCAGTTGCCCCAGCAGCGACCAATACCACTGCGGCTACGGATACGAAGGAAGCCACTGCCGAGTCTACCAATGTCGGCTCGTCAGCGCCCACATTCACACCTATCCCGCTAACCGCCGAAACACAGGGAACAGATGCCCAGACACAGTCACCGCTGCTCATCGGTGCAATCTGTCTGGTAGGCCTGCTTCTGCTAGCAGTAATATATTGGTTCGCGGGTCGCCGCCGTACCACCAATAACCGCTAACGCGGCAAACAAAACGGGGTGATCGCAACGATCACCCCGTTTTTTATTTCTTGACTTACAGACCGCGTTTGCGCTTTTCGCTCCGTCTCATCTCTTCTTCTTCCACGACCTCGGCAACTTCTCCATCTGCCAGCCGAATGTAGGCACCTTTTCGCTTGGTTTCAAACTCGTCTGCTTCCACATCATCGGCATAGCTATCATCTTCATCTTGCCCATTTTCACGCAGCGGAATCTGAATGTACCGCCGCTGTTTGCTCGGAGCATTCGTCAGCGTCATGAACAGCGCCACAAGTGCGCCGGGAAACCAACCTGCTACCGTCAGCACCGATACCAAGAGGACTGCGCTGCAGCCCCGTTCGAGCACTGCCAATGGCGGGAAAACGAAAGACAGTACCACCAGCAAACAGGTACGCGACTGCGACTTCTCTCTCTCCTGCATTCTCATGCGCCGCTCCAGAAATCCGGATGTGCCGGATCGGTATAACGCGCCAGATCAAGCGCCGCTGTCCACATTTCGCCGTCGGGCATAATTGTCGTACCGTCAAATACCGTGCCGTAGAACAGAACGCCTTGCAGCACCGCGCCTCGGAAATCGACGCCCCGCACATCCGCCTGCCAGAAGTTTGCCGTGTGCAACCGCGCCTCATGCAGGCGGGCCCCAGTCAGCACTGCACCGGAAAGATAAGCCGCATTGAGATCAGCTCCAGACAAATCTGCCTCGCCCAGCCACGCATCACGCATATTGGCCTCACACAATATCGTCTTGTGCAGTCGCGCGCAGCGCAGATCTGTTTCGCCCAAATACGCTTTGGACAAATCCGCCGCTTGCAAATTAGCCCGTTGTAGATCGGCCTTTGCCAGCGCCGCGCCGCGCAGATTGGCTCCTTCGAGATTGATGCCTTGCAGCGAGCCATCCCGGAACCAGCCTTTCGACTTCAGTATCTCGGCAGCCCGCACAGCAGTTTTATTGTCACGACTGCCCAATTGTTTGATGAGCAGTGGCTTTGATAACCCCAATACCTTCTTTAGCATACCCAGTCCTGAATATTCATTCGCGTAATACTGGCGAGGATAACGGTCTACAGGCATCCCGTCAATTCCTGAGCCGTGAACACCACTGGTGTAAACATCACCTTTGTGGGGAAACTCTCTCAAACAACTATACACCTGCACGTCCAGAGGATAATGAATCATGTACACGAAATCGAATAAGCCATTCTTGCGGTCGTAACCCTACTATTGCTAGGTGTAGTTGCCTTTGCCTTAACCAACCGTGCCGTGACAGCCCAAGCTGACGCGCCAGCTGCACCCAACCTGCAAGAACTCCTGAGCAGTTTTAAGGACAGCAAAACGATCGTCACTATCGAATTTAACATCCCACTGATTACAGGGGAACGGGTCTGGACGCTGCCGGACCAAAAAGCCAAACGGGAAATCACAGCCGTCGGCGCAGATTACGTCTGCTTCAGTGAGCCATGGAACGCTGGCGCGCGCCAGCGCTGCACACCTTTCACCAACATTGCCAGCTTCACCTTCTTAACCGAGTAATTGCCATGAAAACATCGCTCGAACCTGTCATTGCTGAACCTTTATTTGCGCCGGTTCGCGCCGAACTAATTAAAGTGCTTTCCCGCCTGAGTGATGAGCAGTGGGAACAACCTACAGTCTGCACGGGGTGGACGGTGCGCGATGTCGCGCTGCATCTACTAGGGGATGATGTCGGCTTTTTATCCGGCCTGCGCGATCGTGACGGTCAACGGGCAGAGCTCAACTCGCTGACCGAGATTATCGAGTTCATTGACGCGCAGAATGATCGCTGGGTGAAAGCTACCCGCCGTATGAGCCGCCGTTTGCTCATTTCTCTGCTGTTATTTACCGGGCAGCAGTGTCGCGAGTTCATAGCTTCGCTCGATCCTTATGAGATGTCCGGACCCATCGGCTGGGCAGGTGACCAGCCCGACCCTCAATGGCTGCATATCGCCCGTGAATATACAGAACACTGGATGCACCATCAACACATTTGCGAAGCAGCTGGCATCGTGAGTTTGAAAGATGCTCAATTCCTGAATCCGGTACTCAATACCTTTGTTCACGCCCTTCCATATGCTTATCGCAACACTACAGCCCCCGATGACTCATTAGTGAAGCTGGTCATAACTGGCGAAGGTGGCGGGGAATGGCATTTGGTGCGCGAAGAGGACTACTGGAAGCTGTATGCCACAACCGATCTCAAACCGATCACGACAGTTACTCTGGACGTAGATAGCGCCTGGCGCATGTTCACCAAAGGCATTGCAGCCGATACACTGCGGCAACAGGCCACTATTGTCGGGAACAAAGTGCTGGGCGAAGTGGCACTAAACGCGGTAGCGATTATGGGCTAATGCTAAAAGTCCAACCTAAGATTGTAGGGCGGCCTGTGCTGCCTCCAACGCTTCGTCATAGGTCACATGGTTGCTAGCAGATGCTTCATCCGCACCCGTATAACCGCCGTAGACGGCATGTCCGGCTTTCAACCAGAAGCAGTCAACGCCCATCAATCCAGAGTCATGCAACCAGCGCAGTTGGTCAAACAACGGCGATGGTTTGTCATAAGGATCAGGCGTCGCGAAATGATTCCACTCATTTGCTACCAACTGCTGGTACAGGGCCAATGAACCAGTTTGCTCAATAGACTGCCGGCGGGTTGCCGCGTCGTAAGTGGCGGCGTACAACTGTCGTGTCTCCTCCCGCTGCGGGTGCACCAAATCTGCGATCAAGAAAGCGCCCCTTTTAGAGATACGTTGGACAATCGCCTTGAATAGAGCCTGTTTTTCTGCGCCGTCCAGATGGTGGATGCACAGCGACGAATAGACGACATCTGCCCCCACAAGCTGTTCGTACCAATTCGTTGCTTTCATATCGAAAGCCGCCACCGCCGCCCGCTCACCAAAGCGGCTCAGTCGCTCAGATGTCGCTTGCCGCATAGACTCCTCGCCATCTAATGCCAGCAATGTGGCGTTGGGGAAAATGGTCAACAATGCCTGCGCCAACTTGCCTTCACCGGAAGCCAGTTCCACGGCACGGAACGTTTCGTTTCTGCCGAATGGAATGAGTATGAGCAGGGCTGCCATTTGCTCGTCACGCTCCGGCACAGCGATGCTGGCAAGTTGGCGATAAATATCAGACGTTTCTTGTGTCCACTCGATTTCTGTCATTTCGGCCTCATACTTCCAATTTATGGCTGTTATATAATTGTACAAGTTGTGGAGTCGGGTACAAGGATTGGCACATGTGGCGATGGATTGGCTTGGGGTTGTTGGCGTTACTAATCGTTATTTTCGGCTTCAGCCTGATTGACTCCAGCGCTGGAAACAGCATCACTGCCAGCGCCCAATTTGCAGGCATATCAGCCGACACCACTGGCTACAGCCGCGCTATCGCCCCCTATGACTGGCACTTCCCGCAGGATTTCGGTGCACATCCTGATTTCCAGACCGAATGGTGGTACTACACAGGCAATGTCGAAACAGCCGAAGGACGCCACTTTGGTTACCAATTCACGATCTTCCGCCGCGCCATCCAACCGCCCGCCAGCCGCGCCACCCCCACCTCCGAATGGCGCAGCGATCAAGTCTACATGGTACATTTCGCCGTGACTGATGTGAGTGGTGGGCAATATTATCACCAACAGCGCTTCAGCCGCGGCGGCGCAGAATTGGCCGGGGCTACTGCTGATCCTCTTTACCACGTCTGGCTAGAAGACTGGCAAATCAAGGCGGAGGATCAGCAGGCCACACGTACCACCATACAGGCCGATGCCGGTGATTTCGCCGTAGACTTGCGCCTTGAACAAATCAAGCCACCCGCTTTGCAGGGCATTAATGGTCTCAGCCCCAAAAGTGCTGAACCCGGAAACGCCAGCTACTACTATTCACTGTCCCGCCTGTTGACCAGCGGCAGCATCCGCATAGGGTCTGACACCTTCGCCGTCAGCGGCGCGACATGGCAGGATCATGAATTCAGCACCAGCGCGCTTGGCAGCGACGCCCAAGGTTGGGATTGGTTCGGCCTGCAACTGGACGATGGTCGAGAATTGATGCTGGGACAAATCCGTCTGCATGACGGCGGACGCGAACCGGCTTTCGGCGGGCTGCTGGTGAATGCTGACGGTACAACGCGCTATCTCAAGAGCGAAGACTTCACCTTTGAAGTGACCGGACAGTGGCAAAGTCCCCACAGCGGCGCGACTTATCCCGCGGGCTGGAGCATCACCATTAACACAGGTGCGGTCCAACCGCTGCACCTAACGCTCACCCCGCTGCTGGCAGACCAAGAACTGCACGGCAGCGGCGGTGTGGATTATTGGGAAGGGGCGGTGCAAATCAGCGGTGACGCAGCAGGCTATGGCTATGCTGAATTGACAGGCTATGCCCAGACCATGACAGGAAGATTTTGACCGCAGATGATACAAAACGGACGGGGATTGCCCGTCCGTTTTGTATCATTTCGTAGCGTCAGCGAAGAGCTTAGCGGTTGGTCGCCACTGTCACCTTGATTTCTGTGTCGGTGATCTCCACGCTTTGCACCTTACCCGAGCCACCGTTACGCTTCCAATAATTCGCCCATGAATAGGTGCGGTTAGCATTAACCTGATCAATCAATTCCTGTGATGCAGCTTGTCCGTTGACCGTCACCGAAATGGCTGTCCAGAAAATACGGTTGTTTTCCACTGACGGCGTGTAAGTCACTTCAACTGCTACCGGGTCTTTGCCACGGCGGGTAATGCTTTCCTTTACGACTACCTGCCCGGGTTGCAGATCAACATATCGGTTGGTCACGGCGCGCCATGCCGGGTTGGTCACCCAGTAGGACTTGTTAATCTGGTCTTCCGTCTTGGTGATTACTTTGGTTCCTGCCGCGAAGGTCGGGGCAACCATCAAGGCGCTGATAACGACTAGCGTAAGAACAATCGTGATTTTGCGGATGGTGTTCATTTAGGTTACTTCTCCTCTTTGTGTTTGCGTTCGTATGAACACCATCATGCTGCTGATTTGTTGCCGGATTACTTGAGAATTGTAAAGTGAGTGTAAACTCTCACAATCTCTAAATTCTTCGTGGAAACTTTCTCACAACCCTAGCTTTCAGCGCGCGTATATTCCAGCGTCCATGTCACTTTCCAGTTCGCACCGCCGTCGTTAGTTTCTTCATAGCGCCACGAGAACCCGTTTTCAGTAATGTTATCGAACACCTCGCGCACAGCCCGATCTCCGTTGATATTGCCATCATCATCTAAGAAGCGGTTGGCGAAACCAATAAACTGGCTGTCGGCATAGCTGCCCGTCCAGTTGGCGAACCCACCCGGCGATGTGTCCACCCAGCGCTGCTCCCATTTGCCACTGTTGGGATTGTACTTACGCAGACTCCACGCTTCGAATGCTTCGCCACCCAGCGGGCCGAAAAAGTGCTCGAAGATCAAATGACCGCCCATCTCGTAGCTGTGAACGGTGTGCAAATCTTCTTCCAGCCACTCGTCCTTATCGGCATCCATCAGCATATTGGACTTCACATTCCACTTGCCGATGAACCACGACAGTTCCTGCATGTGTTCGTCGGGCGCTGGCAGATCGCCGCCCATCGCCTCGTCCTGAGCAAAAGTCATCAGCGGCAGTGCCATCAGCAATCCTCCTATCAATAAAACGAATGCCACAACATATTTACGAACCGATTTCAAAAACATCATGACCTCCTCTTTAATAAAGGCCGCTAGGCGACCAAATACCAACCGACGTGAAAAAACTTCACAACAGACCGTGCGTTATTCAGTTTGCGAATTAACAGGCTTCTACATCATTGGCGGCGTCTGGCAACCGGGAACTGTAATTCGGTCACCGTGTTCTTTTGCTGATTTTCCCAATCAATGTGGTGAAAAATCTCGCGCCCCGGCCCCACGATTTCATACCCGCTGCTCTCTATCCACCGTCCCAAATGCACGTAACCGTTTGAAAGGGTTATCCACTCGCCTTTATGCACCGTGTACGCCAGCAGTTCCGTACCGGGCAGTGTAGTCGGCAGCAAATGTCTGCCTCCCCCCAGCGGGATCGGTTTGTTCGAACCATAGTCAGTCGGAAACCCGACTTCAACGTCAATCTGTTCCCGCTCGTATCCCTCATCATGGAACACAGCCAGCAAATTGGTGTTCCCCTTCTGCCGTGCATAAGGGTACGTTTCCTGTAGCAGATCAACCAGCGCATCCATCGTCGGCACCGTTTCACGAATCGCCAGCAGTTGCTGGGGTTCGCTAGACTTTACGGCTACGGCGTAACCCGGGAGTGCTCCTTCGTGGTCAATCTGCTGCAAGCGCGACTCCACCACTTCCAGCATAGTAGCCGCGTCCTCGATCTGCTGGCGCAGTTCCGTCTGCTTGAGGTGCAGCATGGCGCGGATATCGGCAGTCGTCGGGTTTTCATTCAGCAGTTGTGTGATCTGCGGCAGGCCCAGCCCCATGGCACGGAAGGCAAGTACTTGATTAACCGTCCGCACCTGTTCAATGCTGTAGTAGCGATAGCCCGTCTGCGCGTCGCTCAGTGCCGGCTTGAGCAGCCCGATGCTGTCCCAGTGGCGCAGCGCCTTGACCGATACCTGGCAAATTTTGGAAAAGTCACCTATTCGCAGCATACCACCCACCTGTGAAACTACGTGAATTATCAACTCTCCTGCAAGTGGAGAGTCAAATGAGTATTCGAAAAAATACCATTTTGAGAAATGTTACCGGATGCTCATGACATCCCACACTGATAGATTGCAGAGCCTTTCAATAAACTATATTCAGGCTTTTGAATATAAGGTGCTGCATGGAACATTCTTACGCCTATCTCGCCGATTTGTTCAAAGCATTATCACACTCGACCAGATTACAAATATTGGACTTGTTACGCGATGGTGAATTATGTGTTTGCCATATCGAGGCGGCCTTGGACAAAAGGCAAGCGTATGTATCGCAACAGCTAATGGCACTGCGCGAGGCCGGGTTAGTCGTGAGCCGCCGCCACGGATTGCAGGTCTACTATCGTCTAGCCGACACACAAATTGACGACCTGCTTGATGCGGCCTTCGGGAACAGCAGAACCGGCGCATTCCAACGCATTGATGGCTGCCCATGTCCCAGTTGTACCACTATCCCTATTGAACAGATTCACTAAAAAGGAGCTTCCTCATGTTGACCATTAAAGTTCTCGGTGCGGGCTGCGCCAATTGTAAACGACTGGAATCGGAAACCAGTGCTGCGTTGGACGCTGCGCATATTCCTTACCAGCTCGAAAAGGTGACGGAGTATGCCGATATTATGGCCTACGGGGTTATGACTACCCCTGCGCTAGTTATCAACGAGAAAGTTGTTTCCAGTGGGCGCATTCCAGCTCGTTCACGAATTATTGAACTGGCGCGCGAATTCGAAGCCACTTCTGGCTAGCAACCTTTCACTATTTCATTGCACTTCGCAATGCGGAGAATATTCTATGGCATCCAGAACTGAACACTCCTCAACACGACAAGTCACACCGGATCGATTTTATTCTGGTTGCGTCGGCAACAGTAGTATGGTGGCTCATTTTCAATAACCTTGCAGTCCGTTGCCGACTTTGTCACCTATCGCCTTCTTGCGCTGAACCCTGAAGATCATCTTGGCCGTGCGCTGAATTTTTTCTTCTATGACGTGCCCAAAATTCTCATGCTCCTGATGGGCATGATCTTCCTGATCACACTGCTTAGAACGTTCATCACCCCCGAACAAACCCGGCGCTGGTTAGGTGGCAGGCGTGAAGGCGTCGCCAACATTCTGGCCGCCATTGTGGGTGTTATCACGCCGTTCTGCTCCTGTTCGGCCGTGCCATTGTTCATCGGTTTCGTCGAATCAGGGCTGCCGCTGGGGGTGACTTTTTCATATCTGGTGGCTGCTCCACTCATCAATGAAGTTGCACTTGTCATGCTGTTCGGGATGTTCGGCTGGCGTATAGCCGGATTGTATCTGCTTTCCGGGCTGACCATTGCCGTGATCTCCGGCATTATTATTGGCCGTCTGAAAGTAGAGCGTTATGTCGAAGACTTTGTGTATCAGATCAAAGTCGGCACTAAAGGACAGCAGCTCGACAACCATCTGACATGGCACGAACGTTTTTTACAGGCATTGGAGAGCACCCGTGAAATCATCCACAAAGTGTGGCTGTACGTCATCATCGGCATCGCCATTGGCGCGGCCATTCACGGTTTTGTTCCAGACGATTTTCTAGCAGAAGCGCTCGGTAAAGAAACGTTCTGGGCCGTTCCTGCAGCCGTCATTCTGGGCATTCCGCTGTACTCCAACGCGGCAGGAATCATCCCGGTTGTTAGTGTATTACTTGATAAAGGCGTGGCCCTTGGCACGGTGCTGGCGTTCATGATGTCTGTTGTGGCACTCAGTTTGCCCGAAATGATTATCCTGCGTCGTGTCATGAAACCGCGCCTGATTGCTGCGTTCATCGGCATAGTGGCGGGAGGAATCATTCTGACCGGCTATCTATTCAATCTGGTTCTCTAAAGTCGGTGGAACGTTCTACTCGCCGCCGTAAACCGCGTGAGTTATTAATGCTTACATAAGCAGGTCGTCAAATATAGGTTTG
This sequence comes from Anaerolineae bacterium, assembly GCA_041390885.1. Taxonomy (GTDB): domain Bacteria; phylum Chloroflexota; class Anaerolineae; order Aggregatilineales; family Phototrophicaceae; genus CFX2. The sequence goes on from JAWKPB010000021.1 coordinate 113,769, forward strand.
GAAATTGGCTAAATTTCATACCAGATAGTGCTTTCTGACACTAACGCAACAAGCTAATTTCAAGACAAGATGGAAGCAACAGTTTTATATAGCCAGAAGGCGGTGTCAATTATGTCTCCAACAGGGCATAGACCTCCGTCGCGCATCGGTCTGGCTGTTGTGCTCCTGTTCGTGTTGGTTGCGCTCCCCATCCAAATAACAGCCCAATCCGATGAAGAACCAATTGCACGGTTGATTATCTTCCACAGCCCAACCTGTCCTCACTGTGTTTACGTGCTGGAAAATGTGCTGCCTGCCCTGCAAGCACGCTATGGCAGCCATTTGGAAGTGCGGTTGTATGATCTCACCGAACCCAACAATTATGCCTCCTACGCTGCCCTGCACGAACGCTATCCCGATTTACCTACAGGTATTCCACAGGCTTATATCAGCGGGCAAGTCATCGTTGGCGATACGCCTATAGAGGAACAGGTTCCGCTTCTGATCGACTCCTGCATAACACAGGGCGGCTGCCAGTGGACGCTGGAGTTCAACAACGCTGTTGCCGCCACACCAGTTCCTGTCGCACAGCAGCCAATCTACCTCGCCTATTGTTATGACCCAACCTGTCTGGAATGTGAGCAAGTAACGTATGCGCTGGGCTACCTCGAATCACAGAATGCCAACCTCGTGGTGCGCCGCTTTAACGTCCGTGACGATGCCGCGCTCATCGAAGCCATGTGCGAACGCTATGGCGTGCCTGAACACGATCGACTGCGCGCACCCGCTATCTTCATCGCTGATCAATATCTGGTGGAGGAAGAAATCAGTCTGACGCAGCTCAGTGATATGATCGCTAATCCTGAATCGGCTGCTACCGGCGCGCCGTGGGAAAACCTAAATACCGCTGATGTCAGTTCAGCTACAGCCCGCATCACAGACCGCTTTGGGGGCTTCAACATTCTGGCCGTCGCCGCTGCTGGCCTGCTGGATGGCATAAATCCCTGCGCTTTTACCACCATCATTTTCTTTATTTCCTATCTGGCGCTCACTGGCCGCAGCCAACGAGAAGTGCTGCTGGTCGGCGTGGCCTTCACAGTGGCCGTATTTCTCACCTATTTGTTGATGGGCTTAGGGCTTTCGACACTCGTCGAACAAATCAGCATGGTTTCAACCGTAGGTCGCGTGATTTACGGTGTAACTGCGCTCATTTGCTTAGGACTCGCTGTAGTCAGCATGACCGATTACATCAAGATACGGCGCGGTCAATTGACTGAAATTGCACTCCAACTGCCGAAGAGCCTGAAGAAGCGCATTCACAGCACCATCCGCAGCCACAGCCGCATGCGTAACACCGTTCTTGCCGCCTTTAGTGCCGGAGTGCTGGTGAGCGTCTTCGAGCTGGTGTGTACCGGGCAGGTCTATTTGCCAACAATCGTCTTCATGACAGGCGTTGCCGAGCAGCGGTTGACAGCGGTCACCTATCTCGTCTTCTATAATCTCATGTTCGTCGTACCGCTCTTAGCAGTGTTTACCGTGACTTATTTCGGTATCGGCAGCCAACGCCTGACAGCCATTTTCCAGCAGAACGCCGGAGCAGTAAAACTGCTCACAGCCGCTCTGTTCGCGCTATTCGGTATATGGCTGGTCATACTGGTTCTTGGCGTGGGACAGTGAGCCAGCACTTCGTACCACCCGAATTATCCTGTTACAGGCAGCAGCATAATGTTCGGTGAGACGCTGGCGTAGCGCACATTCACCCAGCCGATCATGTTGCTCACATTGATCTGTACCCATGTACCTGCTGCGTTGCGCCCCACTGCGGGGTACGTTTCCCCTTGCGAAACCCGTGTCAGTATCAGCCCGTTGATCGGATCAGGCACGGCTCGCACGTTCAGGCGCGGCGTCGTAATGATCGCCACCGACGGAATCGGCTGCGTATTGCTGCTGACAATGGGCACACTGCCCAGACTGGTCGCACTGACGTAGCTGGAACGCACCCATCCCACTGTGTTATTGACGTTGAGAAGCAGCCAGCTTGCGTCCGGGTTCTTGCCGATAATTGGGTAAGTTTGCCCGCGGGAAATGCGCCCCACAATTACACCATGCACTGGATCAGGTGTTTGTCGCACATTCAGGAAATAAGCCGTTACAGTCGCATTTGCCCCCGGCTGTGGATTCGGTGGCGGTGGGGGCGGCGGGGTTGGTCGCGTGCCGGAGTCAGTGATAGGCACACTGCTCAAATTGGTCACGACCACATACGTGACATTGACCCAACCTGCTATGCCGTTAACGTTGAGTTGTATCCAACTACTGTCCGCGTTCCGCCCGATGATCGGGTACACGGCTCCCAGAGTCACCCGCGTAATCACCGCCCCTGTGTAGGGATTGGGCAGATTGCGAACATTCAATTGCGTGGTATTAATCGTGGCAATGGCCTGTGTGTTGCCGATGACATTGACCATCTCGTACTGCAAATAGGCCAACCCCGCCGCTTCGAAATACTCCACCACAACCGTGTGCTGCCCGCCGGCCAGTGTGGCACTGAACGCCGAGCTACCGCCCGGTGACGGCTGCCACGCATTGAGATAAGACGTGCCGTCAATGAACACACGGACGCCGTCATCCGCGCGGATGGTGAATTGGTACGTTCCCGCCGCTAGCGTCTGTACGCTCGTCCAGCGCACAGAGAAGTAATCCGTCGGGATCAAAGGAGAAGGCGAACCCGCACCCCAGTCATGCGTAATTGTATTTTCAGTGAGTACGAAGGCAGGTGCGCCTGCCAGATTGGCATTGTTAAAGTATTCCGCTGTCCAGAAAACAGTTCCCTGCGCTGCCGTTGGCATAGCTGCCAGCAGCAGGGAGAGCACCACTACCCCATAAAGCACAATGCGCTTGTTCATAATCAAGCCCCCCAACCCTTGTCATCTATCCTCATCCTACGCCATTTCATTCACCCCTACCTGACGCTGAACTGACGCATTGCTGACGGTAGAACCTGAAGGACTTGATTTGCTATCTGGCCTTCCGTCTAGAGTAAATTTGTATTTTCAAGCGGGTAAGATATGAGATGCCAAATATCGTATGGTGGATGATGGGCTCGCCCCTCATCCCCACCTGCTTCTATCCAGTTGAGAACAGTCTTTGCATCGTTATAGTTCGCGAATAGCCCGTACTGAGCAGGTCGGATACCAAAAATGCGATTTACATCTTCATGTAGATAATGACACAGCCAAGAATGACCAAAGTTGCCATACTCAAAACTAACAACTTCAAAACCCAATGATTTACCACCAGCTCAACTGCAATATGTTGCTCAATACGTTTTTTCTATGCCGTAGACATCATCACGTGGTTCTTGCCAGTTACTTTTTCAAATGCTTGAGGTAAACCAACGCCAATGATGTACAGTTGGTCAATATCTACCTTAAACCGATTTATGAACTGCCGGGCATTGTCTGGAGTGTAGAACATGCTCCAGATGTCCACTGTCTGTTTGTAGTCCTCAGCGCACCAGTCCAAAAACTCATCAATCGCTTCTTCTGCTATCCCAAAATCAAGGGCGCTCTGCTTGTCACCAGTCACCCATCCCCAATTCACATTAAACATAGGACAAATGCAGCTTGATAGACTGATGAGCTTAGCCGGGATTAAGGCTGACCGAAGTTGTTCCCATCCGGGATGATTTGCTCGAATGAGAAAGTAGCCACCCGAATAGAACATTTTTGAGTCAATATCATCCATAGTATTTTCTCAATGGTTTAGAAACACTTTAAGGATAGATCACGAGCAATAAGAAACACAAGCACAAAACAACTTCACCAACTGCTCATTGCTGCAATGTTCACTATGTATTACATACACGAGATTGAATGATACGGCATAGAGAAGGAGGCGAGCTACATCTCCATCCAACCTGAAAAACCCGATCTCGACCTAATTCGGCTCGGTCAGCGTGCCGCATGGCCCGCAGCGCAACCCTCCGCACCCAAGCCGTCTATTAAAGAAAATCAAAATCGTTATTGCCAGTATCACTTCCACGTCCAACAAGGGCGAATAGGATATTGAAATCACATTAGCAGAAGTGAATGCGCTATGGAACAAACTAAAAACCCTCGCCAATTCACAAACGCTTGTAATCTATGCTACACTCCTCTGCATGGCCTTCGTTTGCTGCGGTGTACGCGCCGTAAGGTACACAAGCGTGACGAGAATGACCATTTGCACCACCCTGAGCGCAATACCCCAAAACTCGAAGTCCGGCGAACGTTTGGTGGCGAGGTTGAAATACATAGCGATAACAAAAACCTGAAAGATAGAGCCTGAAACCCAAACCACGCGGCGATCCAGCGCCAGCATCAGCAGCACACCGAGCGCATATGCGAGCCCCGCGAATATCCCAAAAATCTGGTCAGACGGTGTATCCAGCACAGAAACGATGTTGAAGCCAATCATGAAGTAGATGACTGCCGTCAATGTAGTCATAGTCGTTGCAAAATAGCGTGCCCTGCTGTGATGATCTTTTACATCAATGGTATCGGGTGCCAGATTGCCATTTTCTTCCACAGAGTCCGCACGGTCTAAATTGTTATTTATTGACATCGTGATTTCCTTCGCTAAACGTGGTCGAACCCATATTGCTGTGATATAAGGAACTCAGTTACGGGAGCAAGTGAGTGAGACCAGTGGGATGACCCAACCCGTTGATTATTCTATGTTCAGCATAAAATAATCTACAATTTTGCCGATAGTGGCAAACGTCACAATCGAACAGGGGTATGGGCGAAATGGGTCATGCATTGACCATCCGGCGCGCCAGTTACCGGGTAGAATGAAGTGAAGTCCACGAAAGGAATGAGACACCATGCCCACCCAACCTGAAAAACCCAATCTCGATCTCATCCGCCTCGTGCAGCAGGCGCGCATGGCCCACGACCGTGAAGCCCAACCCTCGTCCGTCAGTGCCGTCTATTGGATTGAGTCCAAACCGCTCAAGCCTGCTGCGCCACCGACCCCGCGTGCCGGAGAGTACATAATCGAAACCACGCTGGCGGAAGTGGATGCCCTGTGGGGCAAGATAAGAACTGCCACCGAAGCTGGTGAATTAGGTTACAAATCGAAAGTATCCACCTCGCCTGCAAAGGGGCAGACCAGCTCGGAAGCCCGCGTCATTGTGGTACGCACAGCCGATGCTGACGACACAGCAGATGTGGCAAGGGTTGAAACCGTGCTTAAGGCACTTGGCATAACCCCGCAGCGCTATGAGCGCATAACCCCCGATGAATAGACGAGTCGGAATTCAGATAGAGTGACCTACCGCTGTCTCTACGGTACACTCGTGCAATTCACTGTTCAACACGTAGGACATGGCTCATGATTTTGGATCTATTTCGCCTCGACGGAAAAGTAGCACTGGTCACCGGTGCGACGCGCGGCTTAGGGCAGGCTGCGGCGCTGGCGCTTGCCGAAGCCGGTGCGGACGTGGCAGGCTTGGGGCGCTCCGACTTAAGTGAAACCGGTAAAGCAGTCGCAGACTTGGGGCGGCGTTGGCTGCCTGTCAATCTTGACTTGGAAACAGCCTCCGTCGCCGATCTTGGCGCAGTGGTCGAACAGATAGTAACCACCTTCGGACGACTGGACATTCTGGTGAACAATGCAGGCATCGTGCGCCGCGCCCCCGCGCTGGACTACACGGAGGAGGATTGGGACGCCCTCTTGCAAATCCACCTCAAGTCCGCTTTTTTCCTCGCACAGGCCGCAGGGCGGGTCATGGTCAAGCAGGGCGGCGGAAAAATCATCAGCATGGCATCTCTGCTGACTTTTCAGGGTGGCATCCTCAATGCTGGCTATTCCGCCGCCAAACACGCCATCGCCGGTATCACCAAAACGATGGCGAATGAATGGGCCGCACACAATATCAATGTCAACGCCATTGCCCCCGGCTATATGCTGACTGACAGCACTGCCATTCTGCACGCCGACCCCGTGCGCGGCCCTGCCATCCTTGCGCGCATCCCCGCTGGGCGCTGGGGTAGCCCGGACGATCTCAAAGGCGCTGTATTGTTCTTAGCGTCTGCCGCCTCTGACTATGTTAACGGCACGGTGCTGATAGTGGACGGTGGCTGGATGGGGCGTTAATGTAAACCAGTAACAGAGTCTACTGCTTCCGCCACTGCCGAAATTCACCAGACCGTCACCAACTACCCGCGCGCATCAGCGAGCAGGCGGTCAATGACCCGCATGTTCTCCACCCCGTCTTGACCGGAGAAGCGCGGCGGACGCTTGTTGATGAGAGCATCCGCGAAATCTTCCGCCATCAGTGTATAGTGGTTAACCGCAGGTAATTTGATCTCCTGATAGGCATCCCCCTGCCACAGACGAATGACCGGTTCTTCGGCAGGCTGTACCGTGAAAGCACTTTCCACCATAATCCGCCCGCCTGTACCCCGCAGTTCATAGAAATGTGCGAAATGCTGGCGCAAACCGCAGTCGAAGTGGGCCAGCGCGCCGGACGGAAATTGGAGCACTCCGACGAGTCGTTCCTCTACGCCGGACTGTTCACCCCAATAAGCCAGGGCCTTCGCTGCGGTCGGTTCTTCGCCTGTCATCAACCGGATAACATTGACGCAGTAACAGCCCACGTCCATCAGCGAACCACCAGCCAATTCCTTGCTCAGACGAATATTAGTTTCTTCCCGAATAGGGAAACTAAACGTCGCGTTGAGCGTATTCAACGTACCGATAGCACCACTGTCCACCAACGCCTTGACCTTCTGCGCTTGCGGATGAAATCGGTACATAAAACCTTCGGCAAACAGGATTCCACGGGATGTAAAAGCATCCACCATCTGCTGCGACTCCGCAGCATTGCTCGCCAGCGGTTTTTCGCACAGGACGGGCTTACCCGCTTCGGCACATTTGATGCTCCAGAGCGCGTGTTCGCTGTTGGGGAGCGGGTTATAGATCGCGTCAATGTTGGGGTCGTTGATGAGTTCTTCGTAGCTGCCGTAGGCGGTGGGAATGTCCAATTCCTTGGCGAAAGCTTGTGCCCGCGCCAGATCACGGCTGGCGACGGCACTGACCACGCCGTTCTTCGCCAGTTTGAAGGCCGGGATCACCCGTTTGCGCCCGATGCCAGCGGTGCTGAGAATGCCCCAGCGGATTTTATCAGTCATGGATGGTTTGTCCTCGTGGTTAGTGTAGTGAGGACGCTATTGTAACGCACATTGAGTTGACTGGAGGCGGCTAGAGAGTAACAGGGGAGCAGAGAGATTTGAGTGTAAGGCGTTTAGACGTGTGTTTGTAGGGGCGCAGCATGACCCGCCCCCTACAACTCACATCAATCAGGAGAAATACGTTGGGAAACTGAATCGAACCTCACGCACCGGCATTGTGGAACAACGGATGCCGTCGCAGCACCCATGCCTGGTCGGCGCTCATCTCAAATGGAGCTAACTCTTCTGAGCCGTTCCAGAACATGTAATTCTTCGCTCCACCTTCAACACCACATTCCACTTCATCGACAAGTCCATCCCCATCTTGATCAAATTGGTCAGCCGGGCATTCGGGGGTATCGCTGAACAAATCGAAGGTTTGCCCTTCCTGTTCCGTCGTGTGTGGCAGGGACATGAAATGTGACCCTTCATGAATAATGTTAGCGGCCTGGTCAACAAAGCTGGTGGCATAATCATTCCATGTCACCACTACGCACGAATACGGCGAACCGGCCACATCAATGATGCCCGCATTACCCGCGCTGTAGGCAATACCGGTCGTGCTGCCCGTATCATCCGCAGGGAATTCGTCAATGATAGCAACGGGTAGTGACCGCGAAGTTCCGATTTCGTCGGTCATAGTCGCGCACAAGTCACCGACGGCACTGTCATCGTCTTCCGTGATATTTACCGTGCCAAAATTATCCATATCATCGTCAGTGCCCACTGCAAAATTGATCTGCCCGACTTCCAGCTTATGCGGGTTGAGCAGGTCATTGATCGGCCCGCGTATAGCATCGGCAAATTCACTCTGAGACTCTTCCGATGTTAGCTCGCTTGCCGGGCTTACCACCCAGAAAGTGATGTCCAGTGCTTGCATACCGCTGACATCGCCCGAACGGATGATGGCATGCCCTTCAGAAAGCGGAGCGCCGTCGCTTTGGAACACAAACAAATATGAGCCGGGTTCTAACATCGAGTCCGGCGTACCGGGTAGAAACACTGCCAGTTCGCCGCCTTTGTCGGTCACAGGTTCAAAACCGAACATCGTGTTAGAGAAATCGCCTTCTTCATCGCTCATTTCAAAAATGATCTCGTCATTTTCATCGTAGATGCCGACCAGCGAAATCTGGGCGCTTGGATCCTCTGCCTTGACATACAGCAGCGCCGAAACGTCATCCGCTTCGAGCGTCAGCGGCACTTCAGCTACATCTTCCCCCATGCCGTCAAAATCCACACGGCGCAGGTCACCTGAAATAAATCCGTTTTGGGCAACTACAGCGGTGAGAGAGAGCAACAAGCAGAACAGGGAAATCAAAGCAATCGCGGGTTTCGTCATGGGATGAGTTTTCCTTTTTGTGGGTGGTATAAAGCAAGAAGGGTCAACCACACCTCGGTGACCCTTATGTTTACCGTAGCATACGAGCGTGGTGAGCAGCAACCTAAAAGCATTAAGATTGTGAACTGAAACAGCGCTAAAGTGACAACCGAATATCAAAAATTTACGAATTCGTAGCAATCTTACGTCTCCTGATCATTAAAATAAAATAAAATGTGAGTACTTGACCAAGACCATCTTTGTTCAAGGATGATTTTCATTATCGTTCTTATCTACCGTTTTATAGTCAGAGAAAGGAAGGAAGCCTAATGAATGCTACACCATTCAGTCTTAGGCGGCGCCCTCGCCGGCGCAAGCGCTTCAGGGAGCATGAAAGCGGACAAGGTTTAGTCGAGTATGCGCTTCTCCTCGCATTAGTGTCCGTCGTTGTAATTGTTATACTCAGCACGGTCGGACATTCAGTCTCCAATGTATTTGAAAACATAACTTGCACACTAGACAATCGAACAGATTGTCCTGAAGTTGCTATGGCTCCCAGCGGGTCTGGCAGTGGTACGGGTGGCACGTCGGGTACGGGTGGCACATCGGGTACAGGTGGCACGTCGGGTACAGGTGGCACATCGGGTACAGGTGGTACGTCGGGTACGGGCGGCACATCCGGCACGGGCGGCACGTCCGGTACGGGCGGCACGTCCGGTACGGGTGGCACGTCGGGTACAGGCGGCACATCTGGCACGGGTGGTACATCCGGTACGGGTGGCACGTCGGGTACAGGCGGCACATCTGGCACGGGTGGTACATCCGGCACAGGCGGCACGTCGGGTACAGGTGGTTCTACTGGTGCGACAAATCAATCACCTATTTTCAATCCCATTTCATCACAAACGGTTAACGAAGGGGCGACGATTACTGTTAGTTTGTTGTCGAGCGACCCAGATGGCGATGCATTAGTTTATTCTGCTTCTGGGTTAACCGGCAGTTTCATGACCTTTACCGATAACGGGGATAACACTGCCTCCTTAGTTATTACCCCGAATTTCACTCAAGCTGGCGTTTATTCTGTCAACATCAGCGTAGGCGATGGAAATGGTGGAATAGCAGCACAATCTATTCCAATCACCGTAAACGATGTCCCCCAAGATGCAGACAGTGATGGTATTGAGGACACACTCGACAACTGCCCCGCAGATGCCAACCCCGGGCAGGAAGACTTTGACACAGATGGCGTTGGCGATGTCTGTGATGGGCACTACTACCTGACATTTGGTTCAGCAAGTGACTTCATTGATGGTAGCGGCAACACATGGCTGGCTTCCGGTGCTTCATCAAATGGTGGAACACTTTACGCGGTGACACCTTCAGGCATTACTGGTATTACTGAGCCGGCAGTGTGCCAAACTTTTGCCGAATCGCGCAGTAGTAACACAGGTAAAGACCTCGACGTGACTTTCGCTGGTCTGCCCAGCGGCAACTATGTGCTTAATCTGTTCTTTGTCGAAACCCGGTCACAGTCATGGCGGCAGGGTAATTTCCACATAATTGTTGAAGGTACGACCAAAGTCAGTAACTACCAACCCATTACGGCAGGGCTAAACGAGGCACACATGGTGAGCACCAGCGCCGAATCGGTGACCGATGGGACACTTGATTTGAAATTGGATCGTATGGGGGGTATACCCAGCCTGTGCGCCATGGAAATCGTCAAACAGTAGGCGATTCACAAAACTGTGTGGCAGTACCCTATATTAGAGCGGTTTCAAACAAAATCGGCGGAGATGTCTCCGCCGATTTTTTATTGGTTATCGTTAAGCTGGGGGACGTGCAGCCAAGTCGAACATCCCTGCTCCCACAACACCTTTCAATTTGTCCAACATATCACATTTCCACAACATGCCAGACTAGGCCGATTCACTCAACCGACATGATTTTGGCTTTTCGGTGATCGAAGGGAGAATGAACCTCTCCTAACCACCTTGAAGTTCATTTCCATTCCAGCAGGACTCCCGCAGGTCAGTGTAGCTCACCTCCGTGATGCTCGTCCGCCCGACATGCTAGACCTGGCGTAACTGCTCGAGTGCGGCGTGGATTGCGTCCTTTACATTGGTTCCAGCCGTTTCTGTACCGGGCAAGCGGGCTACCAGTGCCGGAATGGCATCTGGGTTACCTAATCTGCCCAGCGCGGCGGCAGCGCCCGCCTGTGTCCACCAGTCTCCGGTCGATAAATTGCTGATCAGCGTCTGAAATACCTGCTGATCGCCGCTGTAGGCCAATCCAATGGCTCCCAGTGTCGTTAGGGGAACCTGATGACTGCGCCAAAGCTGCTCAAGGAATCGGAGCGCGCGTGGCGTTGCGATGATCCCCAACGCACGTACAATGCTGACGCGGGAATCGCACCATAAATGATCTTTTGACCATGATCCAGTCTCAATGCGATGCCAGCCGTCCAAGAGGGGCTGGTCGGCTTCTGGCTGGCGGAAAAGGGCTAGGGCATCAGCGGCAGCTGAAACGATCGAGAGCGGATCACCCTCACGAACTGCACAATAGAGCGTTGGCAGTCCATCAGGATCGGCGAGGATGCCTAATGCCTTTAACGCACAATACCGCAGCCAGGCGCTGGAGCTAGCTGATGCCTGAATAAGCAGCGGTGTGACGCGCCTATCTCCGGTGTAGGGCAATCCTTGAAGTGTGCAGGCGGCCGTGACATCGTCAGATTGGGCGATCTCATAGTGAAAGCGGTTAACCAGAAGTTCGAAAATCTCGGGGTTTTCATGCTGACGATACAACCGGGCCAGACCGATGGCTGCCCCCGCGACAATCGCATCGAAACGATGTGGTGCCCCATCACTTTCGATGTATTGATACGTTTTGCGATAGTACATCTCATACAGTGTTTCCAGCGCTCGCGGGTCGCCAATGAGACCCAGCGCTTCTGCCACTGCACCCTGTACTTCCCAACGAACATCGTGTGCCAGGGGAAGAAGATGCTCCACCGCTCGCAGGTCGCCGTATTTGCCGAGAGCTTTAACTGCATTCAGACGCGTGGTTCGATCAACTTGGTTCAAGTTGGTCAACGAGCGACAAAAAATAAGGATCATACATCATCAGTAAATCTCTCCTCATACGCTTAGTATATCAGCGATAACTGGAGATCTAAAATGGCGCGATCTGAATTGAAAATGATTATTGTATAAAACAGGGGACCTGGATTCGAACCGGGGTTAATGGCTCCAAAGGCCACTGTTCTGCCGCTGAACTATCCCCAATCTGGTCACATTATAGCAGAAAGCGCGCAGGGAAAAGTCATTCTGGCAATCCCTATAGATCATTCCGTCACCGCATGTCGTGTCATCCGCCCTTGTTCGGGTCGGGGAAGGCATTGCCGAACGACCCCGGCACGCGCGTCGGTTTAGGCAGCGGCGGAACATTGTAATCAATAGGCAATGCGTCAATCACCGCCTGCGTTTCCAGCGTGATCAGCGCCAGCCACCCCACTACACCGTTGAAATCAACTTTTACCCACGGGTTATAGGGGCTGCGTGCCAGCAGCGTCACTTTAGCTCCATCGGGAATGGTCAGCACCAGCGGGAAAGTAACATCCGGCGCTTGGCGCAAATTCACACCTGCTGGAGCAACTACTTTCCCAACCCGCCCCAGTTCGCCATAACGTTGCGGCGGCAAGGGTGTTGCATCGTATATCGCGTCAATCGTGCCGATATTCTGAATGAGCAGCGAAGCGTACATCCAACCCGTTTCACCGCTGTCCAACCGCACGTGATACCAATCGCCCGTCGTACTCCGTCCCAACACGCTCAAGACCTGCCCCGGCGGTACTTGCAAGATGACACCCGCATCGGTGGTCGGTGCAACCCGTAAATTGACCGCTCCGTCCGTCGTCACAAATCCCGGCTGTGGCAGAATGATCGGCCTGTCTAGCAGTGCCACTGGCAGATTGCGCGCCAGATTTTCATCGAGTGGCGTAGGAGGAGCGGGCGGGCCAATCGGAGAAGCAAAATTGCCGGTAGCATAGCTCACGGTAACCTGCTGGCCGGGGCGCAGCAGTTGGTCCAGTCCCGACGCATACAGGCTAGACTGTCCCGATAACGCTGCGAAGATCGTCTGGTCGCCGACTGTTTGCACGAGCAGTGTTCCACCTAATCCGACTGAAACACCATTGATGGCGATATTCGTAGGTTCGGCGAAAGGAGTTTGTACAATATAGGCATTTCGTGGCGCGGCGCCGCAGGTGGGCGTCTCCGGCGCGGTTTGCACAACCGCCGCTTGCCACGGTGGGAAATCCGGCGGCGTAACATCGGTCAGATGAACACTACCGATCATCAAGCCAGTAAATCGAATAGGGGCCTTGGGTCGTAGCCAGAGCAGGCCGCCGGAGCTGGTATCAGTAGAAATTGGTGCGGTTTGTAGCGAATCCACTACTGCCACATCCACCAGCGCGCCAATCGGGTTCAGCGCATTACTGACCGGCCCGGAAGGTTCAACCTGTGGCGGTGAACCGCCGTTGCAGATAAAACCGATCGTTTCTTTGACGCACGCATTGCTAGCAGTTGTCCACACAACATCCACCGCTGGCGCACAAGCTACCGCATCCTGTGCCACCACCCACACTGCGCCCAGCAGCATTAACATTGCGCTGAAAATGAGTCCAAATACTCGTTTTCGCATAACATTCACCAACTACGACACATTTGTAGGGTCATTTTACCAGAAATAGGTATGATGGGGGGCGCGGGGATATGAGTGTAGTGATAGAGAATGAAGGCAGGAGATTATTCCTGCCCTCAGTAATTGACCTTGACGCCGTTTAGTCTGTTGACAGGATGCGTACTCCAAACGGCGCGAGTGCACAGTGGGTGCTTACGGCTTCTCCCGTCACCATATCGGTATAATGCTTCTGACCGAGTTCAACATCGGCTGAAGCATTATTGAAATTCATGATAAACACAAATTCCCGACTGCCATCGCTGCGGCGCGAGATGGTCACGCCTTCCGGGAGGGTGGCATCAATGCCGGGTTTGATATTCATACCGGTCGCCAGTGCCGCATAAAATTCGTCCAGGAAGCGCTGCTCGGTTCGTGCTGCGATATGGTACGCCTGCCCTTTGCCATAATTATTGACCGTCAATGCTGGCCGTCCAGCATAGAAATCCGACCCGTAAGTAGCAAGCACTTGGGCAGTTTCAGCGTGGATCAGTTCACAGTAATCGTGGACTTCATATGCCGCATCGAGCTTAAAGACATTATCAAACGTCGGCATCAGTGAGTTTCTGTCGGTCGTGTACAGGCTGTCAATTTCCTCTGCCCAGATACCCATCACCTCGCGCAGCGGGCCGGGAAATCCGTTCAGGAAACACAGATCATTTTCATCTGCCATGCCGGTTGCATAGGTGGCGACGAAAGTGCCGCCGTTTTCAACAAAGCGGGTGATACGCTCCGCTACACCGGGACGCAGCATATACAACATCGGCGCAACCACCAGACGATACGAGTCTAGCGGCTTGTCCATATTGATGATGTCAGCATTGATGCCGCGCTTCCAGAAAGAAGCGTAATGCCTGATGCAGGTTTCAACATAACCTTTATCACCCTTTATCAGACCTTGAATATCTTCCAGTATCCAGCGGTTTTCGGTATCAAACATAATCGCAACTTCAGGACGGATGGTGCTGCCCACCACCGCGTCCAGCTTTTCCAGTACCTCACCGACCTCAGTCACATCACGAAACACACGGGTGTGTTCATGTCCAACATGGTCGACCACTGCCCCGTGCAGCTTTTCCGAGCTGCCGCGGCTCTTGCGCCACTGGAAATATTGCACTGTATCTGACCCATGCGCTACCGCCTGTATGGATGACAGCAGATGCATACCCGGTCGCTTGAGCTTGGCGAAATCCTGCCAGTTCACAATACTCGGTGTGCTCTCCATCAGCATGAAGGGTTTGCCGTCTTTCAGGCAGCGATTGAGGTCCTGGGTAAACGCAATCAACGCTCCCCGTTCGGCATCCGAAATGCCCTGATGCCACGACGGATAGCTGTCCCACGACACAACATCAATATGCTCGGCTAACTTCCAGTAATCGAGGCCGGGATACAAGCCCATCAAATTGGTGGTAATCGGCACATCTGGTGTATAGCGGCGCAGCGGGTCAATTTCATTGCACATGAAGTCAATCGTCTGGTCGGTAACAAAGCGTTTCCAGTCGAGGTTCAGCCCGTGAACGAACGGCTCCCCAACGGGACTGGGTGACTCAATTTGCGACCAATCAGTATAAATATGGCTCCAGAAGGCTGTCCACCACGCATGGTTTAGCGCCTCCAAAGTACCATACTTGCGTTGGAGCCACTCTCGGAAAGCCGCGTTACACAGCTCACAGTGGCAGTCTCCGCCGAATTCATTCGAAATGTGCCAGACCAAGAGAGCTGGATGGTTCTGATAGCGTTGAGCCAGTTTACTGTTGATCGCATAAGATTTTTCACGGTAGACCGGTGAGGTCATACAATGATTGTGGCGTATGCCATGCAAATTGCGTAAGCGTTCAGGTCGCACACGCAGTACTTCGGGATATTTCTGCGACATCCACGCCGGGCGCGCGCCGGAAGGCGTAGCCAGCACCACCTGCTGCCCGTTCTCCGCCAGCATATCCATAATGCGATCTAGCCAGTCGAAGGTGTAATGTCCTTCTTCTGGTTCGAGCGCTGTCCAGCTAAAAATGCCGACAGAGGCCGAATTGATATGTGCCAGACGCATCAAACGCATATCTTCCGGCCAGACATCTGGCGTCCACTGGTCAGGATTATAGTCTCCGCCATGCAGCATGTGCGGAAAGCGCGGATTGATAGGGGGATAATGATTGATCAAGACCTTGCTCCAGTACAAAAACCTGTAAATTTCAAACCATCACCAACAGCAAATTGCGCTCACTGTTTGACACTAGCGGCAGTGAGACCGGCTATATACTGCTTCTGCACCGAAATAAAGATGATGATGACCGGTACTGTGACCAGAGTGGCCGCCGCCATCGACGCACCGATGGGCGGTTCACTACCCGCTGTCACACCGCCGATCATGCTCGCCATGCCAACAGGCAGGGTCATGGCATCCTGCGTATGCAGCACCGCCAGCGGCCACAAGAAACTATTCCATGATCCCAGAAAGGTTAGGATAGCCTGAGCCGCCAGAGCGGGACGAGCCAGCGGTAACACCACGCGCCAGTAAATCCCAAACTCCGAAGCGCCATCAATCCGTGCGGCCTCCAGCAATTCGGAAGGAATGGACATAATGAACTGGCGCATCAAAAATATGCCTACTGCCGGAGCCATGAACGGCACGATCAACGAGGCATACGAATTTGTCCACCCCAGCCTGCTCATCAAAATGAACAATGGCACCAACACCAGTTGGAACGGAATCATGGTTGATCCAAGCAGCAGGATGAAAAATACGCGATCACCCTTGAATCGATACTTGGCAAATCCATAGCCTGCCAGCGATGTAAAAAACAAAACCGCTATCGTCGAGATAATAGCAACGGCCAAGCTGTTACCATACCATGTCGGGAACAACCAATCGGTGAACACGCGGGTGTAATTGGCGGTGGTGAAGTTCTCTGGGATAAGGGTGGGCGGATAGGCATAGATTTCATGCAGTGGTTTGAAGGAGGATGAAATCATCCACACCAATGGTGCCGCAATGATGATGCCAAAGAAGGCCACCACAACATTCAGAGCAATCGTGGACATTCTGCGTCGAGTAGCTGATGATCTGACCATGATTAATCCACCTCGAATCCCGGAAGAGCCGGAACTGGTAACAGCGACAGGACAAAAATGATGACAAATAGGAACAAGCCGACTGCCGAAGCATAGCCATATAGTAATTGGCTGATGCCGCGCGTAAACAGATATTGCACAATGCTCAAACCGGCATTGGCCGGGCCACCCGGATTGGCATTACCGAACAAAATCTGCGGATCATCAAAGATTTG
This sequence comes from Anaerolineae bacterium, assembly GCA_041390885.1. Lineage (GTDB taxonomy): Bacteria > Chloroflexota > Anaerolineae > Aggregatilineales > Phototrophicaceae > CFX2. The sequence continues at coordinate 130,301 of JAWKPB010000021.1, forward strand.
CAGAGAGCCGATAAGAACGATGACCGAAACAAACAAAATTACCGGGCGCAGAGAAGGCAGTGTGACATTCCAGAACCGTTGCAGACCATTGGCTCCGTCAATAGCCGCCGCTTCATGCAGGTCTTCAGGAATCGATTGCAACCCGGCCAGAAAATAAACGGCCAACAAGCCCGTCCAGCGCCAGATGACGATACCAATCACTGCAAATTTCACCGCGCCCTGATTACCCAGCCAGTCAACAGGCCCACCGCCTAAAGCCAACAAAATGTTATTGATTAAGCCAAATTGGGTGTTATAAAGCATGCGGAACACCAGCGAAATTGCGACCGCAGAGGTCACAATCGGCGCAAAGTAAACTGCCCGCCAGAACGTGCGGAAACGCAGCCGTTTGGAGTTAAGCGCCATTGCTTCCAACAGAGCCAACGGCACGATGACGAACAAGCTGATCACACAATAAAAGGCAGTATTGCCGACCGACAGCCAGAACACTTCATCGCTGAAAAGGCGCTCGTAATTGCGGAGGGCAAACCATTCTGGCGTGCCTAATGAGTTCCACTTCAAAAATCCTAAGATGAGCGCAAATATTGAAGGGAGCAGAAAAAACAGAGTGAAGAGAATATAAAACGGCGAAATGAAAAAATAAGGTGCGTATTTATCCTGTCTGCGTAATTTTCGCTGCGGAACGGGCGTTGTTATTGATTTCGCCACATCCGGTGTCGTCATGTCCACCTCCAATGAAAATGATGATCGAAAAATATCCACCCCCGGACTAGACAGTGGGCATACACCCACTGTCTGTGTCTGTCCAAAAGTTACATCAAACGCACTATAGTTGCCACTAGAAGCCGAAATCAATGGCGTCCTGTGTTGTTTGGACGACCTTATCCACAAAGGCTTCTGGCGTAAGTGAACCATCAAACAGTGCTGGCAAATTGTCGCCCATAGCAGTAAGCGCTGAGGGCAAGAATGGACTCTGGTACCATGCCGGTACGTCCTCTGCAACCTGTCCGTAGAATTCACCGAGGTGCTGGCCACCGAAGTATGGATCTTCCAGCCCGCTGACGCGTGGGTCGGCGAAGGCGGGAATGTACCACGGGAAGTTGTTAATGGCTTCAAACTTGAGAACTTGGCTTTCCAGTCCTGTATAAGCAAAGGCTAGGAATTCCTTTGCCAACTCAGCATTGGGTGAACCGCTGGCAACAGACCAACCAGTGCCGCCCCATGTCAGGGTTGAATGTCCGCCGCCTTCCCAAACGGGAGGAAGGGCTACACGCCACTTACCAGCCATGTCTGGACCACCATATGGTTGCAAGCAGCAGGTCGACCACCAGTCAGGCATGACCGTTCCGGCCAGTGTACCGGTTGTGTATGCGGTTGGCAGGGTTGCGCCGCCCCACACATCGCCACCCAGCACAACGGAGAATGAACCGTTATTGATGGCACTTTGAATGAGTGTGGCAACTTCGATGGCGAGCGGACGATTGGTTTCGTCACCCATCACAAAATTACCATCTTTGTCGAAAATTTCGCCACCGCGCTGGTTGAAGTACATCTGGAACCACGTACCGTCATTTGTTGCGAAGGTGAAAGCACTGCCTGCAGCGGCCAGCTTCGGTCCGGTAACATTCAAGACTTCTTCCCATGTCTTGGGAACTTCAACACCGGCCTTTTCAAATACTTCGGGTTGATAGTACAGAAGGCTGGCTGCCAGCTGGCTTTCCAAGCCGTATACCTTGCCCTCATAGCTGTAAATCGCCAACCGCCCGGGTGAATAGTTATCAATATCGTCGGCAATCGTGTCGGTGAGGTCGAGGAAATATTGGGCAATAATGCCGTTACGGGTGAAGTTGGCAAATGCGCCGCGTTCAATACCCAGCATGTCCGGTAGTTCAGGGCTTCCGGGGTTAGCTGCAATAGCATTTAAGGCATTGGTCGGGGCTGCCGAGTCAACTGTGGGTTCAAAGTTGATCTTGACTTCAGGATGTAGGGCCTGGAAGTCGGGCAGACGTTGTTCGAAGTATTGGATGTACAAATTATCATGCGTCCATGCGGTGAGGGTAACTTCGGTCTGGGCATGAACGACGCCACTCATGCCAACCACTGTTAGAAGTAGAACTAATAAAGCAACTAATCGTATGTTTTTCACAGGGCTTCTCCTTCGTAATTTCTCACTTATTTAGTTGGGATCACTTAATCTTGGTTTAGTTTGAATGCGATACTCCTTTCAACTTTATGCTGTGTTTAACCGTGTTATATTGCTATAATTACTACTATTCGACGCGCGTTGACAATCCGCGTGGATATTAGCCAGACTTTGTACGGTTGTCAACCAATCACATGGGTAAAATGAACGAATCCGGGGTTAAGGATGAATTGAGGACATTACTCGCGGTACATGAAAGGAAAGAATGACTTATGGCCGACATTCATCATGACAGATTTGTGACACAGGACGATGTCGCCCGTCAGGCAGGTGTCTCCCGTTCCATCGTTTCATATGTCATTAATAACGGTCCGCGTAAAGTTTCTGAAGAAACACGCGGTCGCGTCCTCAGGGCGATTAAAGAGTTGGGGTATCGTCCCAACAAACATGCCCAGATGTTGTCCAGCACCTCAGACAGTGTGGCAGAAAAATACATCGGCATCATTTTGGCTGGCAACTGGATGTTCAAGCGTCCCTACTACGGCAGCATTCTGGAAGGCATCCACCAGTACGCTCATGAGAAAGATCGCCACATACGCTTTATCCGCATCTTCAACGATTTCAGCAATCCAGCCCTATTTAATGAACTCATCCACCCCAATGAAATTAGTGGCGCTATTTTGATCGGGCTGGATCAAGTTCTACACAATGAAGACGATAATTTATTGGTTAAAGAAATTATCAATCGGGTGGAGCGGGTCGTCTGCCTTGACTGGCAGTGGCCGGGTGTCCCATCCATTCACTTCGACAGGCATCAGGCCGCTTATCAAGCCACCCAACACTTGTTAGAAAATGGTAGAAAAACGGTTGCCTACATCGGCCCGGACGATCAGCGTGTCGCAGGCTATCAACAAGCGCTGTGGCAGGGAACCCACCCGTTGGACGAACGGTTAATCGTTTTTGGTGAGGATAGTGGTTCGGGTTTCACCGGTTGCCGCCAAATGTTGGAACGGGGTGTTCCGTTTGATGGCATCTGTTCAGGAACCGATGAGGTTGCCATTGGCGTCATGAATTGTCTCCATCTTGCCGGTCTTGCCATACCGGATGATGTAGCCGTTGCCAGCATTGATAACATTAACATCTCGGCCTTTATGAACCCGACCTTGACCACGGTGGACGTTCCGAAGTACGAAATGGGACTGCACGCCATAGATCTTCTGATTTCCGATAGCTCGTGGAAGCAGTCCGCAGCCTTCACCATCATGGTGCCAACCCAGCTTATCGTGCGTGAATCGAGCATTAAATCTACACCGAAGTAAAAATCCAATTACGTTTTCATTTCATTGAACTGCTCTGCTGTCAACAAATAAGACGGATGCTGAAGGCCAGTCGGCGCGTAATATTCATCGTGAGTATAGTGAAAGCCGAGTTTGAGCAGCAGCCGTTGTGAGTTCGCGTTAGCAGGATTATGTCCGGCAAATAATCCTGCCGCCCCGAATGTACGGGTAGCAAAAGCATAGGCCATTACGGCGCGAGCAGCTTCTGTCGCATAACCTGCGCCCCAGTGTGCCTTGCAAATATGGAAGCCAATTTCGTAGATGCCATCTTCCGGTTTATAGGGACGCAGCCCGCAGCAGCCCACATGCTCATCCGTCGCCAGTAAGAATATCGGCCAATACTGGATGCCATGCGCTTTCTGCGTGGCAATTTCCCGCTCCAACCGCTGCTGCACCTGCTCAGCCGAAAACGGCCCGCCAATTAAGCGGGTGACTTCCGGATCGCCCCACAGCCCCCGCGCCAGTTCGCTGTCTGATCTGTTCCAGCAGATGCGGAAACCGAGTCGTGCGGGTTTGGAGGAATAATCAGTCACAGACCACCTATCATTCAAAACCATCCATCAAATACGTGAGAATAGTAATACAGCTCGACTCACGAGAGCCGGAATGGCGGCGCGGTGTGCTACTCTGTCATCTGCCCTGAAAAACCCCTTGACTCCACATTACCTTAGACTGTATAGTGTTCCTATCTGTGTACACGGAGACAAGTTGCATCAAGATTGGTAACTTTGCTCACTTCGGTCAGGTATCTATCGTCGCCTCTGCGCCATTACGATGACACGGTATTTGCTTTGGGTTGTCTCCGTAGACCCGCTGACGGGCTATCGCTATTACTCGGTCAGCCAACTGCCGCGCCTAAACCGTATTCTGGCACTCAAAGATCTCGGCTTCTCGTTAGATCAAATCGAGGCGGTGCTCAATGGTGGTCTTATCGCTAGACGAACTGCGTGGTACGCCTACGATCAAACACGCAGAAATGGAGCAGCAGGTAGCGCTGGAGCAGGAGCGTCTGGCACGAATAGCCGCCCGACTGAGGCTAATTGAATTGGAGGATTCAATGTCCAACTACGATGTCGTCCTTAAGACTGTCCCGCCTATATTGGTGGCAGCCCGCAAAATCACGATCCCGACGAACGATCAAGCCCCGAAATACCTCGACCCGGCCTTTGAGGAAACGTACAACCACATTCAGCAATCCGGAGCGAAAAAAGCAGGTCCGCACCTCACCCTGTGGCATCAACTGCCCACAGTGTCCATGCGGAATGAAGTCACCGAAACAGTCGTCCCCATCGACCGTGTCATACCCGGCACAGAACGGGTAAACGTTTATGAACTACCGGAAACGCAGGTCGCTTCCGTTGTCCATCATGGAGATTTTGCTGACTTCACACAGGGGCATACCGCGCTGCTTCATCGTCGAAGCCAATAACTATCGTATTGTCGGCCCTACCGCGAGATTTATATCCACCATGACCATAGCAATCTGAAGGGAGGTCCCACCGAAATACAATTTCCGGTAGAAAGGCATAGTTCGGGATCGCTTGAAGGTGTCAGGATGCGTGGCGGACGGGATTGTAGGGGTTCTCCATTACTACGAAATCCCGCCCGTCATGCTGACCAAAGGTGTCTTACCCCACCCGCCATGAATGAACCGGTTCTGCCCATCCCGTAAAGTATGGCATTGATGAATTCAGCCTGATATTCTTTCACGCCTGCCAGATAATCCGGCTCGCATGCGGTTTCGCCACAGACGCAGATTGGCCAGTTTCAGCCATTCCGCCAGCGACATGATCGATTCTTCAGTTCCCGGCTCGTAACTTGACCAGTGTTTTACGTGTTCTTCCGACCGGAAGAGATTGAAGTTGTTTCACAGAAAAGCATTCGCCACCGTAGCCCATTGGCGCAGCGGCAGTGTGATGTAACCGGCGATAGTTTCTGGATTAGAGTCCAGTAACTGACCGTCTTTAACGCGCACCATCAATATGTCGCCGCAATCCAGACAGCGCGCGTCGATCCTGACCACCTTGCCGGGGAACAACCAGCACAGCCCAAGCGCCTCAAGGCCGCACTGTGCATACCACTTTTGTTGGTCGTCCACTGTGACCAGATATTGCGTGGGAACATTTGAAAACGGCGCCCATGAACCTATGTAGTCGGTGTCAGGTGTCATCCAGCACCCTACACCGGACTTAGCTGTGACAGGTTGTAAACTGCGCGCCTCGTCCGGTGTTATTCCAAGGTTAGAGGCCAATTCGGTAAAGTGAGGGGCGCGGCCGGTTTCGATGAAGTGTTGTTGGATGGTGGTGTACGCCCGTTGGATAAGATCCGCATCGGTCATACGCACTTTTCCTTGTTTGTGCAGTTCGGTCATCTAGGATGGATTATGAACGCACAGGCCCAATCCTGCAATAATTTTCTTTGAGCATTTGGAAATATTCTTTTCAGGCAATATTATAACTACAAGTTACTCTAAAAAGTTATCCATTAAAGGTTTACGACGTTGAAAAAGCATTTATTGGTTATCTTGCTCGTCATGCTTCTGTCTGCATGCAATTTCAGCACGGAATTACTTGAGACGATTCGCGGCACATTGCCTCAAGCTGCGACTGGATCATCGGAGAATGCAGCAACGTTAGCGCCTGAATTCAGTTTTGAGGGATTTGACGGCCAGAGCTATTCGCTGTCGGACTTCCACGGACAGATAGTCGTACTTAATTTCTGGGCCAGTTGGTGTGTGCCGTGTTTTACTGAGACACCTATTTTGGAAGCACTTTGGCAGAAGTACAAGGAACAAGGAGTTGTGTTCATAGGACTGGCTTATGCCGATTTCGACCGAGCATCCATTACTTATTTGAAAGATAATGATGTGACCTACATCAATGGAGCTGATACAGGTAGCATCATTGCCGATTCATATGGTGTGGTCGGTATTCCGGAAACATTTGTGATTGACAAAAGTGGTAAGATCTCCAGCCACATGATAGCACCCCTTACTGAGGAACTGCTGCGCTCGGCTATCGACCACTTACTAATTGCCACGCCGAACCAGTAAAGGCCCTACCGCGCGATGCCGCCCGCCGCTGCGCCGCGCTCCACCAGGGCCTGCACCTCGCCCGGCTCGACCAGCGGCATGTCGCCCGTCATGCTGAACTTGAGCGCCGCCATCGCCGCCCCGTAGCGCAGCGCCAGCGGTAGATCATGCGGCTCGGTCAGCCAGCGGTATAAAAACCCCGCCGTGAACGCATCGCCGCGCCCCAGACGGCACACCGCTGTCGCGGGATATGCGCCCTGATGGTGTACGTGTCCTTCTTTCGAACGCACCAACGAACCCGCTTCCCCCAGCGTCATCACAATCGTGGCCTGCGGATAGCGGCTGCCCAGATCAGCGATGACATCGGAGGCGCTCATGTCGCCGTTATATTCATGCACCCTCAGCGCGTCCCGTAACGGAAGGAAAATCACATCAGCCGTTTGCATGAATGGTTCGCAGCCTTCCCGCGCCTGTTCAGGCGACCACAACTTGCCGCGATAATTCATATCGAAGCTGATCTGCCACCCCGCCGCCTGCGCCAGTTCCCGCGCCCGCTGGGCAGTGGTATACGCGCTTTCACTGATCGCCAGCGTTATCCCGCTGATGTGTAACATGCGGGCCATGCCCGCTTGGAACAAATCCGCTGGCAGATCGTCGGGCTGCATCCGGCTCATGGCGCTGTCACGGCGGTCATAAATCACCCGGCTGTCACGCGGGGATTGCCCCTCTTCCAGAAAATACAATCCCACCCGGTCATCGGGTGTCCACACCACCCGCGAGGTGTCCACCCCCTGCGCGCGGATGGTATTGCCCAGCCAGCGCCCCAGCGGACTCTCTGTCAGCCGTGAAAGCCAGCACACCCGCAGCCCCAGCCGTGCCAGCCCCACCGAGGTATTCGATTCGCTGCCCCCGGCATATAGTTCCAGTGCCTGCACCTGCTCCAGCCGCAGCGCGCCCGGCGGCGTCAGGCGTATCATCGTTTCACCCAGTGTTACTACGTCATACATGCTCATATCCTATCCATAGTAGGGCAGGCGCAACCAGTTGGTGTATCCTCCGCCGCCCATTCATGAATATACCCATCACCTTGAACTTGATCAATTCATCCAATTCGAGCACAACATCCGCTTGAGCAGGTAAGAGCGTTTCGATCAGCGCGAACAACTGTGTTAGCCAGCTTCTAGCCAACGCAGTACAGTTTTACGCCATGCGCCGAATGCCCATTGGATGCCCCGCAAACTCATCCGCTCTCGATAGGCTTTCAGCGCCATTGTAATGGTACTGTTCATTCCTGCATTTATTCCGTCCACTGCGCATAGTATTGCTATTATCGCATGATCGATATGAGTAATTGCTAGTCTCTTCGATCACGTGGCAGCTTCTCGTCCAACACCACTAACTTTACAACAACTATCTTGGAGATTCGAGTTTTATAGCCTCTTAGTGCCTTTGCGGCGGGCTTTGGCTCTGGTGATTTTCAACTGACGCTTATAGTCACGCGCTTGTTCGCGTTCGGCACGGGTTTGGTGGAGGCGTTGCTGTGCCTGCGCTCGATCTGAATGAGGCTAGGTTCCTGTGCTTTACTAGTAATGCCCACCTGTGCCAGTTCGCGACGAATTTCACGCTGGACACGCTTGGGATTCATGCGTCGGGAAGGGGTATGTTGGTCGTCAACAGGCAGTCCAACCGTCATGCGCGCCATCAGCGTCATCAAAACGCGCTGCACAAATTCGTAAACTTCGGCGTCGCTGGGTTCGCTGCCGAAGATGTAGCGGACAGCAAATAAAAGACCCTCACTTAAGGGTGATCAAATATAATCGCGAGCTGCATGGTGTCCTCTCCAGTGAACTATAAATAATCACCACCGGACATTCCTGGAAAGGACGGATACGGACGGTTACAGGTGTAACCGCGCCCTGACTACCAGCGGGGCTGTGTTTTAGTGGTCTACAAAGGAGAATTTATCCCATCAAAGTGGAATTAGACAAGATCGAACCAACGATAACCAAAGAATAAGGTGTGGAAAATGATAGATATGAACAGCTATTTATCGGCATTCCCATCAAAGACGCTTTCGACGATGCCTGCTAGCCGCGCCATGCCTTTGCTGGCGACGGGCAGGAACAGCACCGTTTTTATCAATCCCAACATATCCTTGCTGAAATCGAGCAGGTTGTGGGTGGCGGAACAGCCGGGTGTGCGATCACTGATCCAGAACAGCAGCGTCATGAGGTGGGCGACGTACAAGAGCATGCCGAGCGCCGCGATCTGATCGGGCTTTTTGGGTGCATCGCTGGCAGTGGCAATCATCTCTGTGAAAACACCACGCATTTCGTGACGGATGTCGGCAGTGCGTGCACCGAGCACGGCAATCGGCGAGTCGGGATTCATGGCTCCGCCGAAGATGCCCGACCACGCCGCGCGGTAGGGCGTTACCCGTTCCAGAATATCGGTCATTATCAACTGAAAGCGTTCACCGAGCGGCGCGGGCGGCAATTCGGCGATGCGGGCTTTGGTATCCACCGAAAGCTGACGGTAGAGCGCCAACACAAGGTCTTCTTTGCTGGCAAAGTAGCGGTACGTTAGCCCCAGCGAACAACCGGCAGCAGCAGCAATGTCGCGCATGGTGGTTTCTTCATACCCTTTTTCCATAAAGAGGCGCACAGCAGTGTCGAATATGCGCTGGCGGGTTTCCTGTGCTTTGGGGGTTAGTTCGGGTTGGGCTTCGGCCTGCGGTACTTTTTTCATTGCACTACTCCAGTGAGTGAACATGTTCATTTAGGATAACGATAGAGGAGAACGGTGTCAATGCAGTAGCGAACAAAATCCGACCCTAGAAAGGAAGACTATAAACCCCTCGAAGGGGTTGTAAAGAAAATTGATGGTCAAACACACGAGGTTGTCGGCTGCGACAATATTTTCTAGATGAATTCTTTATCATTTGTGGATAATTCCGCATAAACTCATGAACCAAGCTGATGGTACAATGGGAACGTTTGAAAGTAAGAGTGAGTGGACGGGATATGTCAAGTTATCCTTCTGATGATTATTACGTGCCGTACCAGCGGGAAGCGGTTATCAATCCGTGGCTGGTACGGATTCCGATATTGTTCATTAGCGGCTGCGTCCTATTAGCCGCAGCACTCGTGGGATTGGTGGTGGTATTTCAAATTCAATACGGCAACAAGATGCTTCCGGGCATGTCGGTTTACGGCGTGAACCTGAGCGGGATGACCCGCGAGCAGGCCAAGCAAGCACTCGAACCAGCCTTCACCTATGGGAAAGATGCGGTATTCACCTTCCGCTATGGTGATGAATTCTGGCAAGTCAGCGCGAGCGAACTGGGCATAACATTTGATGTTGACAGCACCATCAACGAAGCGTTTAGCGCAGGACACAGCGGCAACCTGCTCAGCGATCTGGGTACGCAGGCCAGTGTGTGGTTGAACGGGCGCAGCATCGCGCCGATTGTGCGCTACGATGAAGCGGTGGCGCTGCAACAATTGGGAACGATTGCCTCGACGCTAGACCGTTCAGCCGTGGATGCCACGCTCAACATGAGCGGGACAGTGGTGGTGACGACACCAGCCCAAACGGGGCTGGCGCTGGATGTGAACAGCACGTTGAGCAGCCTCGAAGAAAAGATGCGTCTGCTGCAAACGGGTGGTGAGATTCAACTGACAGTGAAGGAAGCACAGCCGCTGGTGCGGGATGCGGAGACGGCTGCCGCGAAGATCAACGCTGCCCTTTCCAACCCACTGACGCTGGTCACAGATGACCAGAAGGGTACGACGCTCGGCCCGTGGACGGCGAGCATTGATCAGATCCGTTCGCTGCTGGTGCTGGGGCTGGTGACAAACCCCGACGGCAGCCAGAGCTATGATGTGACGGTGAACCCCGAACCGCTGCGTGGATTCCTGCAGAGTCTGGCGCCGGGGCTCATTTCACAACCCAAAGACGGGCGTTTCCATTTCAATGAAAGCAGCCGCCAGTTGGAAATGATTGTAGAGAGCATCAACGGACGGGCGCTGGATGTGGATACAACTTTGCAGCGGGTAGCGGAAACCGTGTTTAACACCGGCAACCGCTTAGTGCCGCTGGCTTTTACCTACGACCTGCCCAAATACAGCAGCAACGTCACGGCGATTGAGTTGGGCATCACGCAACTGGTGGGCGATGCTACCACGTATTACACGGGTTCGACGCAGAGCCGCGTGACTAACATCATCGAAGCGGTGGGACGCATGAATGGCCTGATCGTCGCGCCGGGCGAAACGTTCTCGTTCAATTCGGTGCTGGGCGACATCAACCCGGAAGAAGGGTTCGTGCAGGGCAAGATCATCTTTGGCGGACGGACGGTTGAAGGCGTGGGCGGCGGTGTGTGCCAAGTGAGTACGACAGCCTTCCGTGCGGCGTTGAAGGCAGGATTCCCCATTGTGGAGCGCAACTCGCACGGTTACCGGGTCGGCTTTTATGAACTGAACGGCGAGCCGCCGGGATTGGATGCGGCGATCTTCCAACCGACGGCGGATTTCAAATTCCAGAACGACACGCAGTATCACCTGTTGATCGAAACATCCGTGTTTCCGGCTGACCAATCCATTCAGTTCCGGTTCTACAGCACCAATCCCGGACGGCAGGTCATTCTGGAAGGGCCGGTGGTGCGCGATACTGTGCCAGCCCTCGCAACTGTTTACCAAGCAAATGCCCAGCTTCAGCTGGGACAGGAACAATATGTAGACTGGGCCAAGGACGGGGCAGACGTGACGTTTACGCGGCGCATTCTGGATGCGTCCGGTAATGAAATTCGCACCGATACGATTTACACCCATTACCTGCCGTGGGCAGCGGTGATCCAAGTGGCTCCCAGTGACCCGCGCGTGCGGCAGATTGGCTGACAACGCAACCTACCAGCTAACCGTGACGTATATGTGAAGCAGAGCTGATTAGGAAGGGTAAAACGATGGGACAAAATGAAACACGGTTATGGTCAACAGTCGCAATCTGGATCGCGGTGGCGGCTATCGGTGTAGCGGCAATGGTCACCCACATTGATGTTGACGGCGGGGCGTTGGTGGTATTGTTTATCGGGCTAATGATCGGGGGTGCTGCGGCGACCAGCACGATCTGGAAGGGGGCAGAGGAGAGCCATCATGGGGTGGACAATTCGGAAAAATGAAGCGCCACAGCAAGATCGAGCGCCTGATGAACAGGCTGGATGAACACGAGCTAGAAGAACTGCGGACACGGCTCATGATCGAACAGGATGGCGAGGCTGTTAGTCTGGATGAACTGCTGGCAGAACGTGAACGACAAATCCGATAGGACTTCAGTCCTGTTCAGTGCAAGCAATAGAAATTTTTTACGTTCTTTACTATGTCTGTTTGGATTTTGAAAGGTGATAGTAATACAAGAGATAACAGGCAAAGTTGGTTAGAGAATTGTAATGCTAATGACTGTCCTGCGTGACGAAACCCGCAATCGCTGGTCAAGTCTAGAACCCGATAAATTCATCGTGGTCGTTCTCAATGGCGCGCTCAACGATCAAATCAAACTGGCGCTGACTTTTATATCTGTCTATTCACACGTCACGTATGGCGTGCCCGCAGGAAATAGTATTCAGGCGCAGTCTCAACTGCGGCACATGCTCAAATCAATCCGCAGTGCGATTACGAACGCCAGTGAAATTCTCAACAATTCAGCAACAACTCTACCGGCTTCGGCTCTGACACCGGAGGGCTTTATAACACATGTGGTTTCGCGTATGCGTAAGCCGATCGCGGAAATTGACGAAATCACCACTGCGATCCAGCAAGAATCGGCACTGCGTGACACACTCATGCCGGGCGTTAACGGCCGAATGGCGGGTGCAGTGGCCGGTGACGCGCAGCAATACACCCACGCGATTACGCAACTGTTAGATTTTGCAGAGCAATATGTATTGAAACGGCAGCAGCGGCGTGAACAGACGACAAATAATACGGATTAATCTTCACGGAATTTTGCCCGTGCTTTGACAATTTGGCGGGCGCGTTCTAGCGCTTTATCTTCTGTGGCGACAAATTCCAACTCAACCGCTGATAGATGCACCAGCGCGTTTACGGCGACCATCGCCGGCCCTGATCGGCCAATGATGATGGTATGGGTCAGGCGCGAATCGAAGTTTGCTGCCCATGCGGCTAAGCGCACATCCAAGATGGTGATGCGGGCTTTACGCAGGTCGAAAATGAGCACATAATCTTCCATTTGGTGAGCATTGGCAAATTCGACGCGGTCAGCAACCCCCGCTTGAAATGTATCCTTATTGAGAACACCGTCCCAAACGATACGCATGATGCCTGCTTCGACCAGCTCAATTTGGTATGGCTGAGTCATCCTGGGCGTGCGCTCCATTCAGTTCAATCTGTGTTCGGGGTTAGTCTTTCCGCAGACGGCGCAACCCCTGGAAAGCCGGGTTGCCTTGAATTTGCTTAAAGCGTTCAGCACCGCCGTCGGTGTACCACTCGACGCAGAACATGCCGTTCGCATCGGTATAGGCCAGCGCGGGACGCATCATCAAAATCTGGCGCATGACACCGATCAGTTCTTTGACTTCGCGACCAGAGCGCAGCGTAAACCACTTACCGGGCTGGTATTCAAACTCTACCGGCATACCGTTCCAGACACCTTCGAGCTTGATGGGCGCGGTAAACTGCACACACTGCATGGCAAGCCCCTGAAGGCGGTTCTTCCAGAGGGTGTGGTTGATACGTTCTTCAATGTAATAAGGGCGCGGTTCAGGTGTGGTATAAAACCAAGTGCGCGAGTCAGTTGCCATGAAAGGGTGTCTCCGTGTGTGAGATACTCAACATTATGCGGGTAAGTGTACACCAAAAGGCAGGCGGAGGCGAGATTCATAGTAAAATAGCCAGCATCTGCTCGAAGCCATATTAAGTGCAGAAGGAATACCACCATGAAGCCCGATAATGGCAGCATATTCAGTAACGCGAAGTCATATGAGGACTATGTTGGGCGATGGAGCCGCTTGGTAGCCCGGAAATTTATCAGCTGGCTGGACATTGCACCTGAACGTGTATGGCTTGATGTGGGGGCCGGGACAGGCACGCTTACCCAGGTCATTTTACAATCCACTTCCGCAGCAAAGATCGTGGGAATTGACCTATCAGAAGATTACACCGCCTATGCACGCCAACATGTCCGCGATGAACGAGTGGAGTTTCGAGTGGGCGATGCCCTAAGCCAGAACGTAGATCAGGCAGATTTTGATGTTGCAGTTGCCGGACTCGTCCTGAATTTTTTGTCATCACCACAAGAGGCTGTCAAAAGTATGGTGCAGGCTCTCAAAGCAGGTGGTACGGCTGGGGCGTATGTTTGGGACTACAGTGGGCAAATGGAAATGATGCGCCATTTCTGGGACGCCGCGATAAAGGTTGATCCGACAGCCCGTGAAATGGACGCGGGGCAGCGATTTACTATCTGCAATCCGGACAACCTGCGGGCTTTGTTTCAATCTGTGGGATTAGAAGCAACTGAGGCTACTGCTATAGACATTGAAACTGAATTTGAGAATTTTGATGACTATTGGCTACCCTTCCTAGGCGCACAAGGCTCGGTTTCCAAATACTTACGCGGCTTAAGCGATGAAACCCGAATTGCCCTTCGTGAACAACTTAAATTGCAGCTGCCAACTGCTGATGATGGACGAATAAATCTGATGGCGCGTGCGTGGGCAGTCAAAGGGCAGAGAAGTCACTGAAATGATCAAAAAAGATAACTATATAAATGATACTAATTTAGTTTAGGCGATTATACCCTGACGACACGTATTCCCAAAAGTTATCCCAATATACGTGCAATGAGAGGATAATCACCTAAATTATTATTCGCCTTTGAAGGCTTTTTCGAGTTCGCTTATATTCAGTTTTTCCATATTAAGCATAGCAGCGCCAACCCGATCCGCTTTAGCGGTGTCTGGATCACGCATCATGATGTCCAGGCTTTCCGGCATAATCTGCCATGTCAAGCCATATCTATCTTTAAGCCATCCGCAAGACATTATGTCGCCGCCTTCGGATAGTGCTTCCCAAAGATTATCAATCTCTTCCTGAGTTTTGCAGTTTACCGCTATTGAGATAGCCTCACTAAAAGTAAACATCGGACCACCATTTAGCGCAGTAAAGTTTTGACCATTCAGTTCAAAATCTATTGATGATACTTCTCCGGCCTTCTTTCCGGCTGCTTTTGCCACTGACTCTGTGAGATAAGATGTGTTTATTATTTTTGCATTTTCAAACAGCGATATGTACAAATCTACCGCTTCTTTTGCCTGGTCGTTAAACCAAAGAAAAGTTACTATTTTTCTCATGTGAAGGTTCCTTTCTCTCATATCTAGGTTTCGGGGATCACGACAGGCTTTGTTCTCTTACCCTGCGTTAGGTAAGCTAAAATATTGCTTCATGAATTCGCACCAATCTTCATTTTGCCGAAGTTCAAAATAGGCCGGTGAAGAAGCAGCGAATTCGCGTGGTGTACAGCCTGCAAAAGCCTTAAATTCGCGGATCAGGTGCGCTTGGTCACTGTAGCCATAGACATCTGCCAGATCCGCTAATCGGATGGATGGATTCACGAGTAATACGGCGTGGAGGCTACCAAAGCGAACAATCCGGGCATATGCTTTAGGCGAAATCGCCGTGTAATGTTTGAACTGTCGCTCGAATTGGCTGGACGACAGGTAGCTCTGTGCGGCAAGGTCTGCCATGCGGATTTGACCATGAGAGCGATGCAGTAAATGTCCGGCAGTGCGGATTAGCATTAGATCGTGCTTATGCCGATAAGCAGTTTTGCAGACAAATTCCTGATAGCAGTTGATGGCTTCCCCATATCCTCGATGCGCGACAATCTGCGTCAGATCATCCGCAAAACGTTGCCACTCTGCATCAAGGCCTATCACATGCACAGTTGATGGATCAGCATTAATATTCAAGATCGGCTTGACCGCCCAAGGATACAACTGCATCGAAATCATCTGGCAGAAACCAGCAGCGCGAATCCGAAGCGGCTTATTTTGAAGCGGGTTAACAAATGCGCGTGGTAGTTCGAGCATTCCATATTCGCTCTCCAACATGAGTGGCGCACCCACATTGATCATCACTTCGATGTATGCATCAGGTAGGTACACCTCACGGTTATAGCTTTCCTGGTCTTGCTCAAGCGCCCAAAAGCAGTTCACATCTGCTGCCAACATTGGCACGGGAGCATATATCGGTTGATGCAACATTCAACTACCTCACTATAGCGACTCAGCAATCCATATTTTAAGCGCACTTATGACGTATTGTATTGAAAAAATTCCGCATATTTTTGTTGGAGCTATTGGATGGGGACAGGATGGGATCGAAACACAGCAAGAAAATGGCGATAATATCCTGACGACACGTAGTCCCTCAACAGTTGTCCCTATATACGTGCAATGAGGGGATAATCACCTGGTTTATCATCATCCTTTCCGATGCGCTTGCTGATTTACGCCGTTACCGCCTCGAAGTCCAGCAGCAGTTCGTCGCCAGCGTATGCGATGCGATAACGGGTTTCGCCAAATTCGGTGTGGCAGTAGGGATTATCGAAGCGCGGGTAGTTGTGAAACCCGACAACCGCGCCTGCAACTTTCAAATCACCATGCCAACCGAACTCCACCGCGCCAACTGAGGGCGATTTGTAAGACACATTTAGCCCATTGCAGGTTTTTGGCGCTGAAGTGATGGCGGCGACGAACTGCTGGAAACTGCCCCAGTGAGCGGCATCGCCCATTTCACAGACCCAGATGTTATCCAGCGCGTCGGCCCGCCGTTCAATGATGGGATGGGAATCGTCGTAGCGATCTTCCAGCCAGCGGGTGGCGTGCTGCGAATAGAGCGCGATATAGCTCTCCCCTTTGCGTCCGCAAACCCATCCGCCCTGTTCAACCACCTCGTCAAAGGCGGCGCGGGGGAAATAGGCGTGGCTGTAGGGGTGCGGATCACCCGGCGGGAGATGGTGAATACACACCAGCACATTTTCATGCTGGGCCGCGCGGGGCAGAATGCCGTTGCCACCCCAGAAATTGGGCCGCGCAGTTTCATCTTCCGAGCCGGGATGATTAGTGAAAACGACAGCATCAGGGTCGAGGGTGGCCTGCCATGGGTGCTGCTGATAACCGGGTTTACCGGGGCGGTAGGACTGGGCGCAGCTCAACATGTAGTGCGGTGTGCGGTAGGTCTGGATATGCACCTCAGTCATGCCGTGACAATCAATATTGCGGTCTATGATTTTGCCGTATTCCTGCGCCTGCCAATTCCAAACTTGATAGTAACGCTGGAGATAATCTTCATAGAGCATGATGCCGAACTTGCCGCGTGTTTCTTGGGCGAGGTCGTAGATGCTGTCGTGGATGTAATCCTGAATACTCCAATACAAGTGGCCGTCAATGAGATCGTCGAACTTCAGGCCGTATTTGGGGGCATCGGCGATTTCGATGCTGTGGCGTTCTTTGAACAGATGTGGACTATCGAGATCAGCAGCGATCTTTTCAATGATTTGCGGGCAGCGATAGGTGCTGGTCGCCAGCGGCACCGTTCCCATATTGGAGGGATTGTTGTAGAGGCCCATGCCGAACATCAAGCGGGCGGTGTTGGTGGCGTCTTCGCGGCGTGCGCCTTTGATAAGACGGGGATAGGTACGCCCGTGCGTGCTGCCCATAATGCCGCGATAGGTATGCAGCGCCATTTCGAACATCAGCATGTCAATACAGACTTTAGCTTTATGGCGAATGTCCGGCTGCTGCGAGAAATCATGGAGATTGACCAGTGCCAACAAATCTTCCTCAAAGTAACAATTCGACAGCCACTCGCTGAAGCCGAACTTAGCCCGATAGTCGAACCAGCGGCGGATGAGATTGAGGGCGTGGTCAATGTGATAAGCAGCATCCTTGCCCGAATTGTCGAAGATGGCATGCGGATACAACTGTGCCGCCAGCAGTTCGTCACTGTGGAAAATAATCTGGTGGTTTTCCGTCCAATAACAGCGGCGGTTATCGCCACCCACTTCATCCCACCAATATTTGAACTTCAGAATGCGATCTTCAATGGCCGCCAGCAGGTCGGGAGAGAGCAGCGGACTTTCGCGGTAGAGGTAGAGCACGCGCAGCAGGCCGCCGACACTGAAGTCGCAGCAGTCGGCGCGGGAGTCAATAAATTCCAAAGTTGCCTGAAACGCGGCTTCATCAACTGGCTGTCCTAGTTCCAAGCGGGCAATCTGGCTGAAAAAGCCAATGCGGGCATATTTCCCCAACCAACTTTCTTCGTCGTGGGCAGCGCAGAATTCGAGATACTGCTGCCGTCGTTCGGCGTAGGTCGCGCGGGGTGTAGCCCAGTAAGTCTCTTGCATGATGAGTGCCCTCATTGTGATTGCGGTGAGCGTGCCCTTAACTTTACCGCATTATGGGTTCAATGGTTCATGCCGGTAATAACGTCAAGATCCAGTTCGGTTCGTTCTAGTGGGACGTTAACTCTGTGCCTTGTGGAAATGAAAAAGAGCAGGCTCTTGCCTGCTCTTCGATGGTGGTCAATTCGTTTTGAGTTCAGTCGCCAACAGCAGCTTCAAGTTCCAGCGGTTGCAACTGGTCTTCGCGTTCGCCCAGCCACTTTATCGCCGAGAGTGCGGCTTTACATCCATCGCCAGCAGCGGTAATGGCCTGACGGAAGATGCTGTCGTGAATTTCGCCAGCAGCGAAGACGCCTTCCACACTGGTTTGCATGCTGTGGTCAATCTTCATATAGCCGGACTCATCCAAGCCCAACTGATCTTTGAACAGCCAGCTATTGGGGTCGTAGCCGATGAAGATGAACACACCGTCGGTTGGGCGGTCATAGGTTTCGCCAGTTTTTACATCACGCAGCGTGACCGATTTGACGATGGCCGGGCCGCCATTACTGGCTTCACCATTCACTGATTCAACAACGGTGTTGTAAGTGAAGTTGATCTTGGGGTTCGCTTTGGCGCGCACTTGAAGCGCCGTGCTGGCACGGAGTTCCTCACGGCGGTGGATGATATTCACCGACTTGCCAAACTTGGTGAGGAAGATACCTTCCTGCAAAGCCGAGTCACCCCCACCGACAACGGTAATATCCTTACCACGGAAGAAGAAACCGTCGCAGGTGGCACAGTAGCTTACACCGCGTCCAACATAGTCACGTTCGCCGGGGATACCCAACTCCCGCGGGTTCGCACCGATGGTCACAATGACTGTGTCTGCAGTATATTCGTCGCCGCCATCGGTCTTGAGGGTAAAAGGTGAACCTTTGGTGAAGTCCACCTCCGTCACACTTTCATAGACCAGCTTCGCGCCGAATTTTTCGGCCTGCTGCTTCATGTTCTCCACGAGTTCAGGGCCGGTTGTGCCATCGGGAAAGCCGGGAAAATTTTCTACTTCGTGGGTGGTCGAAATCTGGCCGCCCAACAATTTGCCAACAAATACCACCGTGCTGAGTTGGGCACGGGCAGTATAAAGGGCAGCGGTCAAACCGGCAGGGCCGGAACCGATAATGGCAACACGTTCACGTTTCATAGCTAAACTTACCTCGCGGGTGAAAATGAAATGGATTAATGATTAGTCTGAATTAACCAGTGTGGCGTTTCACGCAGCAACCGTTATTGGTCTACCGACGTAAAACTTCCGTCACGTTCTGCACGCACGATGCACAAGAGCGCCTGCCATTCTTCGCGGCAGTCCTGGCAGCAAGCCAAATGGGCTTCAACTTCCGGCCAGAGATCGTGCAAACTCGCTCCAGCAGCTACCTTTTCTGCAAGACACTCAATCTGGCAACCACAAGAGTCGCAGTCAATAACTTCATCCTGATGTGTATCACATATATGATCTATCAGTTTGCGCAATTCGTCGTCTTGTAGTCCCATAATACCGACCTGCTCTTCTGGTATTCCACTATTATATCGGACGATGCCATAAGTAAGGTTCTTACATCAATACGATTATACGAAAATCCAGTGACAGCAGATTTAATCTTGAAACAGGTTCATCATGTAGCGGGTTGAAAGCCCCTGCGATTCCAGATGGGAACGCAGTTTGCGGCGAGCATCGTGGAGGAGTTTGTAAAGCGCGTTGCGGTTGGTCCCCATCCGCTCTGCCACTATATCCATCGGTACATTCTGCAAAGCAACCGCGACTAAAGCCTGATACTGGCGCTCGGTTAGCGCTTCCTCAAGCGCTGCATTTATCTTATGCATCACATCATCGCGTTCGGTAGCATTTTCGGGGCCGAGAGGTGAGGAACCTGTGACGCCGACAGCGGTGGAAGGAATAAAATCTCCATCAGCCGTGAGATCATCTAGGCTGAAATCTTTGTAGCGGGCACGGCGTAAGTCGCTGATGGCTACGCGGACAGCGATTTTGGTGGCCCATGTGGTAAAGAGGCTGTCACCGCGGAAACTGGCGAGGTTTTCCATCACCCTTAGCGTGGCATCTTGCGCCAAATCTTCGGCCATCTGGCTGATTTCACTGGAACTGAGATTGGAAAGGTCGCTGCGTTCACGGCTGAGATAATAGTTAATGCCCCGTTGAAGGCGCGCACGCAAATCTTCTAGCGCTGCTGCCTGTGTTTCTCCCGAAACATTGAGGTCTGCTAACCATTGTTCATTACTGCGATCAACCATATTTGTTGGATGGTGCGGAATTGGGATCATTAGGTGATAGTTGCGTTTTCACAAATTTAACACGCAATACCAAAAAACCCAACCGAATATCGTCACCATCACGCAAAATGCGTGGCTGATTGGCAACCAAGCGCTGACCATTGAGGAATGTACCGTTGTGGCTGCCGGCATCTACAATCGCCAACGAACCATCCCGACGGATGATTGTCGCATGACGGCGGGAGACACCCTTTTCGGTGCCGCTGTAGGGTTCAAGGTCAACATGAGGTGTTTCGCCAGTGTCCGGGTTGTGCCGCCCGATCACCAATTCGGTAACACTGCCCGCGTCGAATAATAGTGGATCAGGCGCGCCTCGGACAAACAGCATCAAGGTTGTACGCTCATTAAAACGAGCTGTTCCCCAACGGGGCTCGGACTCTTCATAGTCCGTATTCTCTAGACCTCGAGTGGCTGTGTGGCGCAAAGCTTCCATTTCCAAATCATTCTTGGCGGGCTTCGCTTGATCGTTGTTGTTCATATCTTTATCTGGTTGATCGTTCACGACATCTTCCCGGCGTGCGACCTAATTGGACAACTACATTATCAGCTATTGTAGCATCAAATGATAACAAGTACACTTAACGCCGAATTGGCGCAGCCTCTGATTTTGTCCACACCGGGCCAATTCCGACAATACCTCAATTATAACTGCTGTATTCATTTTTCTAACGTGAGATTTATGCAGGTGATATTGACCTTGCAGCCAATGATGATTATCATCAAGAGTAAATGTCGGCAGATTAGCGAACTATTTGCTCCTAACGGGCTAGATCAAATTCTCCGAACTCAATTCATAGACAATTAAGACCTCACGTCTGGGTACTATTGAGGCAGGAGACCGCACTAAAGTTTAGTATCTCATATTCAATTCAGTAGTATATTTATTCTTTGTATGGCCTGTAATGTATTCAAACTGTAACGGAATTAAAGAAAGGAGAGAGGCGCGACTTGACTGTTCCTCAAATCGAACAATTCCCGCGCCGTCTTCGTGAACAACAGATCCAACGAGCCACATAATAACGAAAGCAGTAATTCGCCTTTTGGCAACCGCAATACCCAGCGTTTCTGGTTGATTATTGCGGGTGTGTTCATCCTGCTCTTCATTTTTGTATTCGCTTCGCCCAACAATTCTTTCAGCCGCAACAGCATATCACTGGATCGCTTTGCCCAGTATGTTAAGGACGGCAACGTGAAAGAAGTGACCGTTCAAGGTGGGCAGAACGTTCAGATCAAGATGAAGAACGGCGATGTCTGGAACTACTATAAGGAACGCGAAACAAATATCTTCGAAGCCATGCGCGCTTACGGCGTCACCGAAGATCAATTCAGCGAAGTTTCGTATGCTGAAACGCCCGGCGACAATACCTCTGGCATCTTGTTCCAGTTGTTGATCGCTGTAGTGCCCACGCTGCTTATCATCTGGTTGCTGTGGCGCATGATGCGTTCTGTACGTACGGGGCAAGATCAGGCCCTAAGCTTTGGCCGCAGCCGCGCCCGTGTGACGCGCGATATGGAACGGCCACAGGTGACGTTCTCTGATGTTGCGGGCTGCGAAGAAGCCAAGGAAGAACTCAAGGAAGTGGTCGAGTTCCTCAAAGAGCCTGACAAGTTTATCCGGCTGGGGGCACGCATTCCCAAAGGTGTGCTGATGGTTGGCCCGCCCGGAACCGGTAAAACCCTGATGGCGCGCGCCGTGGCTGGTGAAGCGGGTGTGCCTTTCTTCAGCATTTCCGGTTCGGAATTCGTGGAAATGTTCGTCGGTGTGGGTGCAAGCCGTGTGCGCGATTTGTTTGAACGCGCCAAGTCAGAAGCGCCAGCGATTATTTTCGTAGACGAAATTGACGCTGTAGGCCGTCATCGTGGCGCAGGCTTAGGCGGCGGTCACGACGAACGTGAACAGACGTTAAATCAGATATTGGTGGAGATGGACGGTTTTGAAACGGGCACCAACGTAATCGTGTGCGCCGCAACCAACCGTCCGGACATCCTCGACCCGGCGCTGCTGCGTCCCGGACGTTTTGACCGCAAGGTTATTATGGATAACCCGGACATCAAAGGGCGGCAGGATATCCTCAAGGTCCATACCAAGGGCAAGCCGCTCGCGCCAGACGCGGACGTGGAACAAGTTGCCAAGATGACCGTCGGTTTCTCCGGCGCGGACCTTGAAAATCTGGTCAATGAAGCGGCTATCTTGACAGCACGCCGCAATAAAAAAGCCATCGGTATGAGCGAACTGAGCGAAAGCATGGATCGCGTCATGATGGGGCCGGAGCGTAAGTCACGGGTCATTTCCGATAAAGAGAAGCGGCAGATTGCCTATCATGAAGCGGGACACGCTGTTCTGCACCACATTCTGCCACACAGCAATCCGGTATCGAAAATCACGATTGTGCCGCGTGGCCGCGCCGGTGGTTACGTGATGTCGCGCCCTGATGAAGAAGAAATGCTGCATTCGAAGGAATACTTTGAGGATACGATCACAGCGGCGCTGGGTGGACGCGCGGCGGAAGAGATCGTCTTCAACGTATTTACTACGGGCGCAAGCAACGATCTGGAGCAGGTTACTTTCTTCGCTAGATCAATGGTCACGCGCTACGGTATGAGCGAGTCACTGGGGCCGCGCACCTTCGGCAGCAGCAACGGCGCTATTTTCCTTGGACGTGAAATCGGTGAACAACGGGATTATAGCGAACAGGCCGCAGAGGAAATTGACAGCGAAGTACGTCGCATCCTCCAGACCGCTTATGACCGCGCGAAGTCCTTGTTGATTGAAAACCGCGCGAAGATGGAAGAACTGGTCAAGGTGTTGCTGGAACAGGAAACGCTGGATCGCACGGCGTTCGAAGAATTGATGAACGGCGCGAAGCCAGTCAGTGGCAACGGTTCAGCACCGCACAGCAACGGCGATACGCCCAGCGCAAACGGCACTGCCCCCGCTGTCTAAAACATTCAGACATCAACACTATAAAAGAGCAGACACGATGGTGATCTGCTCTTTTTGTTTGTGTGAGTTTGACCAAGCAGGATAAGTGAGCCGATTGCACTACAACATAATGCCGCTTGACTCTCCGGTTGGCGGAGGGTGCATGATGGTAACAGCGCGCAAAATGGAGAGAGTGGACATGTTCAAAATCGGTGAGTTTTCCCGGCTGACACGGGTGTCGCTCAAGACGCTGCACCATTACGATGAGATCGGTTTGTTCAAGCCAGCCCATGTAGATCCGTTTACCAGCTATCGCTATTACACATTCGACCAGCTCCCCCACCTGAACCGCATTCTGGCACTGAAAGGGTTGGGATTCACATTGGAACAAATCAGGCAATTGGTGTCGGGTGATGTCAATGAGTACGGTATTGATGTGGAGATGGCTTACGTGGTGCAAGGCAAAGCCAACCTTATGAAGCATGCGGGGGCAGAAGTTCATTCACTGCCAGCCGCCACGGTTGCCTATGCAGTTTATACAGGTAGTTATGACGACTTCGGCGCGGTGGGGCAGCTGCACGGCGCGATGCACGAATGGATAACTGCCAATGGCTACCGCAGCAGCGGCTCGTTGCGCGAGTATTATCTGCGTCCACCACAGCGTTTCGCTGATCTGGACGGGGTGATGGAAATTCAGTACCCGATTGAGAAGGTCAGCTGAGGTTGCGTGTAGCAGCGGTGCTTTATTGAGCCGCCGCCAGTGTGACCTGTAAGCCCTTGACGCCCACGCCCGGCCCAAAGTCGCGGCGTGGGTCAATGTGCCAGCGCCCGGTCGCCATGTTGGTGATGATGCACAGTGAGGCATAGGGAATGCCCAACTCAGCCGCCAACCACACTTCCGGCGACAGGGTCATGCCGACGACTGCTGCGCCGCCCCAACCGTACATAGCGATTTCGGCAGCGGTTTCGAGGCGCGGCCCTTCGGTGCAGACGTATGTTCCATGCGTGGTATAAGGGAAGTTGAGCGATTGGCAGGCCGCGATGAGGTGCTGGCGCAGTGAATCGGCGAAGGGCTTTCCGGTAGGGGTATGAAAGTCCCCACCCCTAACCCCTCCTTGCGAAGCGAGGAGGGGACTTTGAATCTCGCCGAAACTCGCCACCCGCACCCGCGTCATATCCAAAAGATCATCGGGAATAACCATTTGCCCAACAGCCAATCCGGGGGCAATCGCGCCGACGCCATTCCATGACAGGATGGCGGTCGCACCGAGTTCTTGGGCTGCCCAGATGTTGGCACGGTGGTTGACGAAAGTAGCCGAACGCTGCAAGCCATCCTCGCCATGACGGGAACTGAACCACACGGTGCGCGCATTCGCGCTGAGCTGGATAAACGGTGAGGAGTCACCGTAGGGGGTCGCGATCACCCGCCTTTCGCCAACGGTAGCATGGTCTTGGAGCTTCAGATGATAGGCGGCAGTACCGCCGAAGATGATCGTCGTCATGTTACCCATTGGCAGGAGCAGCGTTCAGGCTGCCCCTGCACCATCCCTCTCACCGCTACTGTGCGGATTCAGATACCGTTAGTGAATAATTGCCGGTCGTGTAGCCATCCTGCCCGCCGTCACGGTAGACCACGATTTTGTAATCGGCAGTACCGGGTAAGGTGTAATTGGTAATGCTGACGGTGGCGCGGCTGGCATCGGGATAAGACGACGTCAACACCTGTCCGTTACGGTCGCGAATATCTACCCGTGGAACCAACGTGCCGTCGGTGCGGTTCACCACAATATCAATCTTTTGATCTTTGGTGCCTTTGTAGTCCCATGTATCCGCCCAGCGTTCACCTGTAATGACTTCAGTCTGTTCCTGCCCATTTTCAATAGCCCCTGTAGACTGTGCTAACGCGGGGCTGCCTTCGCCGGAACCCACCAATTCAACCTTCAGGTTATAGGTGCCGGATGAGCCGCCCGTCTTGCCGCTGGCGCGTGTGACACGCACGGTATATGTACCCGCGTTGGCGAGCTTGTAACGGGTTATGTCAGCCAGCGCACCGGAACTATCCACATACCCGTGGGAAAGTTCCTGCCCGCTGCCGCCCAGCAGTGCAACTTCCGGCTGCAACGTCCCACCGGCGCGGCTGGCAATAATGGTGATGGTATCACCAGCGGTGGCAGTCAGCTTCCAATCCTGATACCACACAGCATTAATCGTGCCGCTAAGGTCGGTATCATAGACAATATCACCTGCCGGAGTCGCCAATAATGGGCTGTCTTCACCAGCGCCCAGCAAGGTCACATTCAGTTCATAGCCACCTGCAGTTTCGCCATTGAATCCACTGGCACGGGTGACAACAACCGTGTAATTACCCGCGCCGGGCAGCTCCAGGCGATCAATATTCGATTCGTCGCCGAGGTAGTAATCGGTGTAGCCCGTGTTGAGAGTCGCGTTGTTAGCATCCAATACTTCAACTTGTGGGAACAATGTGCCGCTGGTACGGCGAGCGCTAACATTGATGACATCGCCAGCCTGTGCCGCCAGTGTGTAACGTTGATACCACTGGACAGCGGTCAATTCGCCATTAACGGGCGTGCCAGCCACCACATCGCCAAGCGAAATGGTGTTGTTGGGATTATCTTCGGCGGTGGCGCGGGGCGTTACGAGGATGCTGTATTCACCTGTTGTTACCCCCGTGCCGCCTTCAAGACGCTGTACCAGCACTTTGTAAGTTCCGCCGCCGGGGAGGGTGAAGTTTTCGATGTCGGCAGCGGCACTGGTTTGGTCGGGGCCATAGCTTTGGGAAATTTGCTCGTCGCTCGCGTTTAAGATGGAAACATCCGGTATCAAGTCGCCGCTGGTGCGCTCGACCTTGACATCAATGCGATCAGCCGAGGCGGTTTGAAGTTCCCAAACCTGCGAGAAAGCAGAATTCGTTATTTCACCTGAAGCAACGACACTGTAGGACAGCGACATTGACGCCGAGTCCTGAGCATGGACAACGCCGGACACCAATAGAAACACGAGTGTGAGGTATGCAAAGAACGACAAACGATTCTTGGCGCGCATCATCATATTCTCCATAAATAAAAGCAGCACATTAGTAGTCTAATTCTGTTCATGAATAAACGCTATCGCAGGCAACAGCCATTAACAAAAGTCAGGCATTAGCGCGCTTTGAACGCAGCCGTAACCCGCTTACGCAGCAGTGGCTCGCTGATGGCTTTCGCGTCCAGTTTCTTCGCGCCCAAAAAGGTAGCGAACCGCGCAAAACCACACGCTAACGCTTCGGCAAACGCCTCATCTTTGCCAAGCGATTTATCTTCGAGCCAAAAGCCCAGAATGATGAAGGTATTGGTAGTGCGGTCAAGTTTGCTGTCAAAGCGGCCTACCAGCCGTTCCCCCCATAAGATCGGCAGGGCGTAATATCCGAATTTGCGCTGTGGTTCCGGCTTATACACTTCCCAGACGTAGTCAAAATTGAACAACACCTTGGCACGTCCGCGGGCACTGACCGGGTCAAGCGGGGCAAGGAAAACAACCTCAGCCATCGCATCGGCTTCTAATGGTTTCCATGCCTGTGGCACACGACCCGCGCTCACATCAACCAGTGCTGCGGCGTCACTTCCCATAATGTAGTGCATCTGTTTCCAGCCATCAACCTTCACCTCGACGAGATCGCCATCGGCCAGCATGGTCTGCAATAGTGTTTTGGCAGCGTAATCGGGATCACCGCGCCGGTATGAATCACTGGTGCGGGCCACCCGCCCTAAACCGCTGAAGCCGATTTCCTTCTTGATGATGAAGCGGTCAGCCTCCACGTCATCACTTTCGCGAATAAGTTCGGCGGGCGCAACGGCTTCGGTGAGGGCATAGACGCGTTCGAAGCGTTCACGGTGGTGCGTCATAGCTTCTCCCGTGTGCCATAAATAATTCAAGGCTAAGGCGCTGTCCTTGCGTCCGCGATAACTGTATGTACGTTTGCGTGTCGCCATATTGAAATCGCGATTGCTCACTTCTCCGCGCTCGCGCAGCACCGCGCGCATTTCAACGATGGCTTCTGCATGTTCCTGAGCCACTGCCTTCAAGCGCTCGGCAGTCTCCCGGTCGCGGCGCATGATCACCCGCCAATGCGGTAGTTCATCCATTGGCCTTGCAGCCAACCAGCCACCCCAATCGAAGAACTTGCGCTGCTGGTAGGTCACTTCCTCCCACATACCGGGCGTGTAATCCAGTACGCGGCTGTGCAGGGTAATGTCGTGGCTGCGGGCAATGATCTGGAGCGGGTCGAGCTGCAAGTATTCCATCTCGCGCATGGCCTGTTCGGCGCCAGCAATACCACGCCAGCGCCGCCCCGGCCATAGTCCGGCCTTGCCGAGAATGAAACGCCGCGCTGTCTCTAAATCAATCGTCAGCATATTGTCCCCTTATGGATGTACTGTTCGCTGAAATGTCAAAAACCTATTTACCCCTTCCGCACAGGCAGCTTGTCGCAGGACGTGGATAGATCCAGAAATTCACCTTTTACCCAGCCGCCCTGCTCTTCATAGCTGCCATACCACCATTCAGAGTCTTCGCTGCGTTCGAACAGGGCAATGGTGTTATCGAACGCGATAGTGGCTTTCAATTCCGCATCGAGACTGGGTTCGGCGCGCAGGTTGACATTGTAGAGCGTCAATGCCAGACAGGGCGAGGGCAGCGTAGCAGTCGGTTCCGGTGTGCGCGTCATGAAGACAAAGCGGGTAGCGGTTGCTGTCCCGGTTGGGCGCGGCGTGCGGGTCAATGTAGGAGTAGTCGTGAACGTAGGAGACGGTGAGGTCGACGGTGTAGCAGTCGGCCCGGTCACGGTGGCCGTGACCTGCAGGGCGCTGACGTTGATAGGCGTGATGGTCGCCAGCGCGGGCAGCAAGATACGCTCGGAAGTCAGCGGCACGGTGAAGGTAGACGCCATCAACAACAGGCCGATGCCAGCACCCATTACACCACGCGAATTTTTAAAGCCCTGCTCACGGTGGCTTTCCAGCAGTGCCAGCAGCGCGCCGAGCAGAAGCAGCGCACCACCCAGCACAAGGGCAGCGCGCAGTGGCAGCGCTTGAGGCGGATACTCCATCGCGGCCATAACTGCCCCTGCCAGTGGAACAAGCGCGGCCAGAAAAGCCAGGAGCAGTTCCCAGAAGCCTATTTTGATTTTTTGCCGCAGCGTACTCACCAGAGCATTCAGGACAAAAAGGAGAGCAAAGATCGCACCTGCGATGACGAGAATGAAAGCCACTGTGCGCCTCACGCTATGCTGACGATGACCCAGACATTATGCAGGAATCTGGACTCGCTGTCTATAAACGATTAGCCCCTTCTCATAACATCAAAGTGACTTGCAGGGGCTGTGGTGAGGGCGGAAATGTATATCAACCAATGGGTTGTGGGACGCAGTAGGCGAAACCTATACAACATCTTTATCAATGAGAAGTTGGGATTTAGACTATGGAATTTTGATGCCGCCGGGTAAACCATAGGCGGCCTACAAATGACAATACAACGAAAGCACCGAGGGCAGTCAACACAGCCGAGCCAACTGTGTTTGCGCGTACCCAGCATGCGCCAGTTTGAACAAGGGGTTGGATTCTATTACGGATTTGGGTCGTCAACGGCGCAGAGAGCGTTGTTACTTGAACACTATCCGAAAGGGTGAATTCCCAGTCGCGGGTCACAGTAGATATACTGATATAAACCATGTGATCGGGCAAAAGATCCGGTATGATCACGCTGTGGTGGGTAGCATAGTCCGTATCGGCGACTATAGGTGTTACTACACGATCAGTACTACTACCAAACCAAACCTGACCAACTGTATCCTTGTCCGTATCCCAACTGACTGTCACACTGTCCACTGCTGGCAACATCTGGATATTTGAAATAACAGCGGGTTTCGTCTTACCAACTTGCATAATGCGTGCTTCGGGAATGGTCGTCGCAGGAGTATCCGATCCATCTAGTATCAAACTGCTAACAGGTGTTGTCGGTTCCACCCCCATATCCGCAAATAGGTTATACGTCATTTGGGAAATAATGGGGTCGGCGTCAACAATTTCTGTACCGTGTGCCCCTAACCCCCATGACCATTGAATGGTGCCGCCGGAGAAAACAATTGCTCCACTAGCGGCGGTGTAACGCACGGTTTGGGCTAGAGCCAG
Organism: Anaerolineae bacterium; assembly: GCA_041390885.1. Lineage (GTDB taxonomy): Bacteria > Chloroflexota > Anaerolineae > Aggregatilineales > Phototrophicaceae > CFX2. The sequence goes on from JAWKPB010000021.1 coordinate 159,663, forward strand.
TCCAAGATGTGCATCTTCGGTATGAGCCGGGTCTTGCATTAACGACCCATAAACAGGCGACTCTGCTAGGATCTGCAAACCGGATGGGGTAAAACCATTGTTGACAATGGCATCCCACTCCCAGCCAATCATGTTCTCGTCAATAACCACATAAGTATCTGGAGGCAAATTCTGCAAGCCGGTGTGACGGTAGATACGATCCTGCGTATAGGCACTCTCAATACGAAAGGGAAAAAGGAGTGTGTCATTGAAGCCAATGTACATCGTGCCTAATAATTCATTTTCAGGAAGATTGACACGATTCGGATCACGCCACACGGATGTTGATATCCCGCTGGGGTCTTCAACATCACTTTCGGCGCTCTTGTAGGTTACCATGACACTTTCTGGTTCCCCGGTTAGCGGGTCTGGCTCGAAACGTACCTTCCAGAAAGCAGTATTTCCAGAGAAACTCGCAATATGCACGCCGGCATCGCGTGCATCGGTGATCGCATCACGCATTTCCTGCGACCAATATTCATCGTGTCCCACCATCATAAAAACCTTATGGTCAAGAAGGTGATTTATCGTGCCGAACTTGCCAGACTGATGCGTATCCATGTTAGTCGAATAACTCACATCGTAGCCCTGCTGCTCCAACCAGCGCACCATCGGATATTCAGCGCGGAAGAAATAGTTTGGATCGTACATGCTCGCATTGTAAGGGCGATTCAGAGATACCTTTACGGCACGCGGCGTGTTGGAAACTGTGTCACACGTACTGCTGTTGACATAGTATAAAGATTTTCCACCGTAATTGTTATATGCGGCGAACGTTGTTGTACTCATCTGATAAAGAAGCTGGGTGGAAAGGTCATCTTGCCGTACCACGAACACGGTATCATCTTGTTCCAAAGTGTCCGAATTGGTAACTTGTGCCATATAAACCCCCGACACCCAATCCGCAGGAACGGTGAGGGAAAAGTTAGATTTCCAATTGCTACACGTTCGTAGACCACTATCTTCGGCGCGCGCACAACTGGGTTGATGAATGCCAAGTATTCCATTGTATTCGTGCACCAAACGCGCACCGGCGGCGCCGTAATAGCCAATACGTAAAACGCGCACATCCACCGTACGTGCCGTACTATCTATGTAAAATTCGAGTGTTTCGCCGACATTCACACTGTCACGGGAAGCGTAAATTTGGATATTCAAGGATTGATTCGTGAGATGCCAGTCGGGAGTTCCAGGCTGGCAGTTTTCGGCGACAATCGGATTAGCGGGGTTGGCGCAAGAATTTTGAAGCAGCACCTCGTCAGAGGCACTTACCGAGTACTGTTCGTTTAAGATTGCGGAAATAATTACCAGACATATTGACCACGAACTCAAACCAATTAGTCTTCGCACCCGCATGCAGCCTACTCATTTTGACGTTGATAGACGTTATAGTCCCCTATATTCTCTATTAATTTGTAGTTAGTCAACCGTTCGTTTGGATAAATTCCTGTGTAGACTGCAAACGCACCCACAACAACATAATCGGGCGTTCCATAGTCACGGAAGTCGTAAGATTCGCTGGCTGGAGGCGCACCTTGCCAGATGGCGGCTACGGCTTTGGCGAGGATGAGCTGCGGCGGGTAGTGAATGCGGCTGTCGGTCAACACGCCCAATTCCTGTTCCCAACTTTCGATAACCGCATCCTGTGGAACATTGGCCGTAATCCAATCGCTCACCGCATAGGCGTTGGTGTTACCCTGCCGCATCACCTCTGTGGTGTGCAAGAAACCCGGCACCAACACAGTTACAAATAACCATCCAATGACTACGCAGAAAGCAGCCCGCGCCGGTACAGGACTCTGTGTTCCCAGTGCACTTCGCCACCCCTTCCAGTCAAACTTGAAAGCTTGAGTCATGTCGCGAATCAAGATGACTACGAACAGCACCGCCAGCGTAGCCGGCGCAAAGGCATAGCGATCCCATCCTAGTGACATCACAAAGAAGGCGGTTGAAACGGCGAAGAACACCATCACGATGCCGTACTGCCGTCCAGCAGCATTGCGCGGCAGGCTGACGATAATCCCATAGATGAAGGCAGGAATGAACAAAATGCCATACAGGCCGGAGTCGGTCAGAATTCGGAAAACCTGCGTCAAACTGTCCCGGGTGAGAACAACCAGTGCCCCTGCACCGGCTTCCCTGAGCGTCGCCAGATTTTCTGAGAAGTTATCCCCTGACCCCAATTTGATGATCGTCAAATAAGTCCAGGCAGCGAACATGATACCGGCGATAACACCCGGAATGATGTAGTAGAGGTGACCTTTTTCGCGGTACCACACGATATTGACGATCCAGCACAGCAGCAGCGACGGCAGAATGAAAAAGGCATACTGGTTTTTGGTGATGCTAGCCAGCCCCATTAAGATGCCGACGACTACCAACCAGCCCATTTTGTGCCCGGCAGGACGCAGCCACAACCACAACCCGACAATCAGGAAGGCTAAGCCCGGCACTTCACCGACAACAGTGCGTGAGTAATAGATGTAGCGGATAGTGGGCAGCAAGAGCAGCAAGACAACCGCCAAAAGTGCGTAGTTGTAGAAAACAAAGTGACGCACCAAAAAGAAGATACCCAGCAGCGTAATCAAGCTGTAGGCGACAATGACCAAGCGGGCAGCGGGAATGCTGACTCCGGCGATTTTGAACACGGCAGCAATGGGCAGCAGCACCGTTGGGCCAACGCCAATGGCGGGGCCGAAGGGACGGTATCCTTCACTGCTGCTGTCGGCATACACGCCGTACAAAGCATAATTCTTGGCGACGTGCAGGTGTGAACCTTCGTCATACCAGGGAACGGGGAATTGGTTAAGCCGGTAGAGCAGCAAGAAAAGGGTCGCCAGCACAACCACCACAGTGATTGCGTAGCGCAGCCAAATTGGAATAAGGGTAGGAGCCGATCGAACGTCCTCTGATCTGGTCATCGTAGTCATAAAGCCTAACTATCCTACTGAAAATAAGCTGCCAAACGGGCAGCAATATCACATGAGAAATTTCACTGCGGTGGTGTTTGCTGTGATCATTCTAGGATGCATAATACTTTTTTGCATGTTTCGTGTGCTTACATAACATGCGTAAAACTAAGATAAAGACGACGAACTGAACGTATATCCGGAACTTCAAAGGGCTGAACGAAACCCATCAAGCAGCATTTCGATCAGCCAACTGTCTATACGTCCGCCAACACTTTTTCGGCAACCTTGGCCGAATAGAGCGTGACTGCCTCGCCGTTACCCAGATCGGGATAAATCATCACCGTATTGCCCATGTAGAGGCCGTCAACGGGTGACTTAATGTTGGGGATTTCATCCAGTGTTCCCATCGGGCGGATCGGTTCGACATATTTGGCCCGCTGGACGATGAAGGCTTCAATGTCCGATTCCGCGAAGTTGGGGAACATGCGGCGGAAGTGCTTCATCCACTCTTCTTTAACCTTTTCATCCGACCATGTCGCCAGTTCGCTGTCCGGCGCCAAGTACTTGGGCAGATAAACAATGTGATGCCCTTTAACGTGCTTGGGATCAATCAAATTGGTCGTTTCCACCACTGCGGTAAATGGAATGGATTCGTCTGTAATGTTCACCACGTAATAGGGTACAAGCTGCTTTTTCAGGATGAGCAGGGGGCACAACACCCCTAGATACTGCTGCTTGGCTAACATGGCACGGAAGTCAGCCGGTGCGTTGGGGATAATTTCGCTGAGGATGGGCGACGCCAAGGTGCTAACAATCGCATCGAAGTTATGCACGCCGTCATCCAAGCGCAGTCCGGTGGCGCGCCCACCTTCGATAATGATCTCATGTACAGCGGTCTTGAGGTGAAATTCGACCCCCAGTGCTTCGCACTTCTTTGCCAGCCCCTCGATCAGCGTGAAGTACCCGTTTTCGAGGTAGCACATCATTTCTTTGGAGGTGACGCCCTTGCGCGTGCCCATCATGCGCCGCAGCCGCGACCAGATATAGGTGGCAGGTACATTTTCAGCAGTGGTATCGAACTTGGCACGCAGCAGCGGTTTCCACACTTTGTTGTATGCGCCGCGCCCGCTCACTTTGATGAGCCAGTCTTCTACCGGAACCGTGTCCATCTTGCGCCAGTCACTTTCGAACTGGGCATAAATGACCTGCAAACCGAGGCGGAACCGTTGAATGATGTTGAGCGGCGGGAACAACATAAAATCAACAGGTGTGTTGAAATCATACAATTTACCACTGTCATAGAAGCCTTGTTTGGTAGCAGTAAAATGGCGTTTGTCTGCCACGCCGCTTTCGTCCATCAGTCCCTGCATGGATACGTCGCTGCTGAGAATGGTGTGGTAAAGCGATCCATGCGCACGCCGTCGTACAGCATATAGCTCGCAAGACCACCTAAATTGTCGCCGCGTTCATATACGGTAACGCGCTTGCCAGCCTTCGCCAGCTTATACGCCAGCGACACGCCCATGATGCCGCCGCCGACAATGGCAATATGTTTTGATTCTGTCCCCATGTGTTCTGGTTGCCCCGTTTCGATGTGGGAGGGCTGATTAACCCTTCCCCACAGTTTGAATAGAAGTGACTAACTCTGGCTGGTGATGAGTACACCTGCGATGATGATGGCGATGCCCAGCACGCGCAAGGTGGTAATGCGTTCTTTGAAGATGAAATACGAACCGATGATGATCCCAATGTAGCTCAAGCTGGCGAACGGATACACGTAGCTTAATTCATAATTGGACAGAGCCAGCATCCAGAAGATGACGCCTGTACCGTAAATTGCCAGCCCGCCTATGACCCACGGCGAGGTGACAATGTACCTGATCATCGCGGCGCCTGCCCCGGCCTGCCCCATGCTGCCCATACCTCGCTTCAGCAGCAGTTGGCCGGTAATGCCTAATACTGTGCTAAAGGCGACAAAAACTAACGGTGACATTTATGAATTCTTTCTGGCAACCGCCGGAAAAGCGGGCTTGCCCATCAATGATTGTTGCAAGAGTCGCCACTGAAATTTGAGATGCAGCTTGGTCACACGGGCGATCTTGATGCTCGATTGACCAAAGGTGCGAACGTGCAGCGTCGTGGGGAACTCGCTAACGGTAAATCCGGCCTGAATGGCTTTGACCAATATTTCAGTACCGGCCAGAAAATCATTGCTTTCAAAGGTGATGGCGTCAACTACCTGCCGCTGGTAAGCGCGGTACAGCGCCGTCCAGGTATGGATGTTCCACTTAACTAAAATGCGATATAGCAGGGATGCGCCGAAGCTAAACAGCAAACGGTAACCGGGCACACCCTCTACCTTGCCATTGGGATGGTAGGGCGAGGCAGTAACCATGTTCGTGCCATCAGCTTTCAAACGAGCCAACATCTGGGGAATAGTCACCAGTGGATACGTCCCATCAAAATCCGTAGTGACGATAATGTCGCCAGTCGCGTTCTGGAAACCGGTGCGGATGGCTGCCCCCAGTCCTTTATTACGATCGTGGGAAACCACCTTGACGCGAGCATCCCCGTCAAACTCGGCCTTCAGCAAGTCAGCCGTGTTGTCCTTGCTGCCATCGTTGACGAAAACCACTTCCATTGTGTAGTTCTTTGAAAGTGTTTCCAGAATACTACGCATCGCTTCTGCGGTTTGATGCACACCTTCAGATTCATTGTATGCTGGTACAACCAGCGAAACTTTATCAGCCATCTTTACTCCCGCTATCTAAAAATACGTACACATTTTTGTGTGAGTAGTAAACATTACTGTTTTTGTGATTGATGTACTCGCGAGGGACTTTAGGTCAGCGACCTTGCTTTGACCTAAAATAAAACTTTTACGAAATTCGGTTCAAACAATACTTAAGCAAGTCAATAATCTTTATACTACGTTACTCTGTGTCCTGTATACTTGAAATGAGTATAACCGCGAACATACCTGAAATCAGTAAAGGACAAAGTGGAGCATGACATTCATCCATCCCACCGCCGAAGTTGAAGCGGAGGTATCCATTGGCAACGATACCAAAATCTGGCATCTGGCGCATATTCGCCGTGGTGCCGTTCTGGGTGCGAACTGCGTAATCGGGCGTGGTGTCTTCGTGGACGCCGGCGTACATATAGGAAATGCGGTCAAAATTCAGAACTACGTTTCGGTCTTTCACGGCGTCACCATCGAAGACGGGGTATTCGTCGGCCCCCATGTGTGTTTCACGAATGATATGTTTCCCCGCGCCGTAAATCCTGATATGTCACTGAAGGCAGCGGACGACTGGGTACTAAGTGAAACTCTGATCAAAGCCGGTGCAGCCATTGGCGCGAATTCCACGATTGTCTGCGGCATCACCGTTGGACGCTGGGCTATGATCGGGTCAGGCAGCGTGGTCACCAAAGATGTACCGGATTACGCACTTGTGGTAGGCAATCCAGCGCGCATAATCGGTTATGTGACGGCTTCAGGTAAGCGTGTTGCTACCCAGGAAGAAGCAGCGGCGGGCTAAATTTCGGATCAAACAGACTGCCAAATCACAGCGTAAATTCTTGTGATTCTGGCCATCACAATGCTGGTTGTAGTGCAACTAGGTTGTCCAATTTAGGTCTTAGCAAGTTCCTTTCGTGCTTAATCAAAAAGGATTATTCCTCCACATCAGAATGCCAAAAGATGCTAAATGCTGGCACATTCGATGATGCGCTTCCGTGCTGCGGGGTGAATATCCTACTCTAATGAAGATCGTTCTGTAACAATGGGCAGTAAACAAAATTAACCATTTGTTATTTGCCATGATGTTACGCCAAACAAAAGGTCAAATCGCATGAACATTCCTATCGCTAAACCCTTCATCGGGGAAGAAGAAAAGCAGGCCGTCGTTCAGGTTTTAACCAGCGGTCAGCTTACGTCAGGCCCTAAAGTGGCCGAGTTTGAAAAAGCCTTTGCTGCCTATCACGGAGCCAAGCACGGCGTTGCCACCAGCAACGGAACCACCGCTCTGATGGCCGCGATGATGGCCCACGACATCGGGCCGGGCGATGAAGTCATCATCCCCTCATTCAGCTTCTTCGCCACCGCCTCCTGCATCCTCAGCACCGGCGCCCGTCCGGTCTTCGCAGACATTGACCCTGTTACCTTTAATATGTCGCCGGAAGCAGCGGAAGCAGTCATTACACCGAAGACCAAAGCTATCATGCCTGTGCATCTCTATGGGCTGCCGGCAGATATGCCCGCCTTTGAGGCGTTGTGCAAAAAGCATGGGTTGGTTCTGCTCGAAGACTCGGCGCAGGCACACGGCTCATCAATTGATGGGCGGCACGTCGGCACGTGGGGAACGGCATCCTTCAGCTTCTACCCCACCAAGAATATGACCACCACCGAAGGCGGCATGGTGCTGACCAACGATGACGAAATCGCTCGCAAGCTGCGGATGATCCGCGCGCAGGGCATGAACACCCAGTATTATCACGAAGTGGTGGGCTATAACTTCCGCATGACCGATATGGCTGCGGCCATCGGCCTGATCCAGTTGGGACGGCTGCCCGAATGGACCAAAGCCCGCGCCGCCAACGGTCAGTATTACAACGAAAACCTTGAGAGTGTGACCACACCTACCACACCCGCTGGCTATACCCATGTATACCATCAATACACGGTGCGCGTACCGGACGGCGTAGACCGCGATGCGGTTGCCAAGAAACTGAACGAAAAGGGCATCGGCGTGCGCGTTTATTATCCGCTGCCTATCCACCAACAGCCCGTTTTTCAGAACATGGGCGGTTATGAAAACCTTGATCTGCCGGTCACCGAAAAATTGACCAAGCAGGTCTTCAGCTTACCTGTTTACCCCTTCCTCACGGAAGAAGAACGGGCCTACGTCGTGCAGGAGGTCAACACAGCATGCTAAAAACTGCCGTTATCGGTGTGGGCAGCATCGGACAAAATCATGCCCGCGTCTATCGTGAAATGGATGGCGTCGAACTGGTGGGCGTGGCTGATGCCTTCCCCGCTACTGCCGCCAAAATCGGTGGACGTCTCAACGTTCCGTTTTACAGCGATGTTGACAAACTGCTCGAAGAACAAAAACCCGATCTGGTTTCCATCTCAGTTCCCACCGGTCTGCACTTCGATGTAGGCATGAAGATGATCGAGCGCGGGCTGCATGTGCTGGTGGAAAAGCCCATCACCAGTACGGTTGAGCAAGCCGAACAGCTCGTCGCCGCCGCCAAGAAAAAAGGCGTCTTGCTGGCGGTAGGTCACATTGAACGCTTTAATCCGGCTGCGATGGAACTGCGCCGCCGCCTGAAGGAGGGCATGGCCGGACGGGTCTACAAGATTCACACCCAGCGCCTTAGTCCTTATCCGTCACGCATTCAGGATGCAGGCGTAGTCATTGACTTGGCCTCGCACGACATTGACCTGATGCGCTATTTGATGGGTGAGGAAGTCATCCGCGTCTACGGCGAAACCCACCAGAGCATCAACTCTGACCGCGAAGATATGTTCAACGGGCTGATGCGCTTCCGCGGCGGCACAGTGGGCGTGCTGGACGTGAACTGGATGACCCCCACCAAGATTCGCCGCCTGACCGTTACGGGCGGACGTGGTATGTTCGACTGCGATCTGCTATCGCAGCAGTTGTTCTTTTACGAGAATGACGCCGCCCCTAGCCAATGGGATGCCCTAAGCGTTCTGCGCGGAGTGAGCGAAGGTAATGTGTTGGGTATCCGCATCACCCGCCACGAACCCTTAGCCGCCGAATTATCAGATTTCGCCAGCGCCGTGCGTGACGGACGCAACCCCACGGTGACCGGGCAGGACGGTTTGGAGACCCTGCGTTTGGCGCTGGACTTCGTGCGCTCCGGCAAGGAAGTCAAGGTGGTGGACGAGGTGAAGGCCGCTCCATGAAAATTATGAATATTGTGGGTGCGCGCCCAGAATTTATTCAAACCGCGCCTGTCACCCGCGCCATTCGCAAACGCCATACCGAAATACTGGTTCACACTGGCCAGCACTATGACGACAACATGTCGGCCGTGTTCTTTAGCGATTTGGGCATCCCGCCGCCTGAACTCAATCTGGGTGTAGGCGGCGGCTCACACGCCGAAATGACCGGGCAGATGCTCATGAAGCTGGAACAGGCTATGCAGGAGCAAAAACCGGACTGGGTGCTGGTCTTCGGCGATACCAACTCCACGGTTGCAGCGGCGCTGGCAGCAGCCAAGATTCACATTCCTGTGGCACATATCGAAGCCGGGCTGCGGAGTTATGACCGCAAGATGCCGGAAGAAATCAATCGCGTCATGACCGACCACTTGAGCAGCATCTTGTTCCCACCCACGCAGGTGGCGGTGGATAACCTCAAGAAAGAGGGCATCACTAAAGGGGTGCATCTGGTGGGCGATGTGCGGGTGGATGTGGTGATGGAAACCGTGCCGCGTGCCCAGTCGCGTCAGGCGGCCTTATTCGACCAGACCCACCTCAAAGGGGGCGAACCGTTTGCGCTGGCGACCATTCACCGTGCCTCGAACACGGATGACCGCCAGCGCCTGACGGACATCGTGAATGCTTTTAACACGCTCGATCTGCCGGTTGTGCTGCCGGTTCATCCCCGCCTGCGGAAAATGATGGGCGAGTTCGGGCTGAGCTTCAGCGGTAACGTGCGCCCCATCGAGCCCGTCGGATTTCTGGATATGGTGGCGCTGCTGGACGCCTGCACCATCGTCATTACCGACAGCGGCGGCTTGCAGAAGGAAGCCTACATGCTGCGCCGCCCCGGCGTGACAGTGCGCGACACCACTGAATGGGTAGAAACGGTCAATTCCGGCTGGAACCGCCTGACTGAACCTTCTGACTTCAAAGCTGCGGTGGCCGCAGCGCTGCGCCCGCCGCCTGCCGAGCATCCTGATTTCTATGGTGCGCCGGGCGTATGTGACCGCATCGTGGATGCGCTGGAAGCGGGACGATAAAGGGTAGACGATGAGAGTGCTGGAGATGTAGGTAACTTCGCGAAGGTAAAATTATCAAGACTTACGCAAATAATGAATTTTGTAGGGGCATGGCGCTGAGCGCGCGAAGCCTCTCAATGGGACATGACCTCTGGATTTTTCTCTCAATTGCGTAAGTCTTAATTATGCCGGAAAAATGCTGCGGACAGGCAATTTGAAACCGGGCAGCACCTCACCACCATCGAGTTCGCCATCAATATCCAAAGTGGTTTGTGAGCCGTCCAGCGCATAAATAGTAACTGTCTGTGTTTCGGGTTCGACCACCCACACCAGATGTGTCCCATAGCGCAGATAGGTACGGACTTTCTTAGCAACCTCGACATAAGAGTCACTTGGCGAAACCACTTCCACAGCCAGATCAGGGGGGATGGGGTTAAATCCGTGATAAGGCAAATTGGGCTGCCGCAATTTAGAGATGTAAGCTACATCCGGCGCGAAAGTATCTTTCGGCGAGATACGATAGCCCCCCGCTTCGCCTGTTACGTAACCAATATTATTTTGATTGATGTACGACATGAAAAAGAAATTGATTTTGGAGGCAACGGCCGAACAATAGGGATTTGATGCCACTTTTTCATTAATCTCCCCATCAACCAATTCTAAAATTTTGTCGGCGTTTTCAGGCAGATTGGAAATCGTCTCAAATTCGCTCTGGCTGTAAATTCTGCGTTGTTCAACCAGCATGGTTTGTGTCCTCAGTTATTAATGGCGATTATAGCATAGAAACGCTAGCACCCGCCCGCTGGTGTCCATCAGCACATGGCCCGCGCCGGGTAGGATGGTTACTTCAAGCTGCGGGACAAATTCTTTCAGCCGTGCCGCAATCTTGTCGAGATCGCGCATGGGATCATGTGTGCCGCCCAGCAGCATCACGGGCATAGTCAGGCGGCGCAGATCGGCATCCGTGAAAATAGGCAGCATGCCAATGCGCGAATTGAATCCGCCCAGCATGGTGCTGATAATGTCCTCCACCCCATCGGGTATAGGCTGGCTGCCATATAGCATCCGTACCATGCGCCGTGTCCCCCACTTACCCAACAGCGACAAGGCAATGGCTTTGAAGATGAACGAGGTGCGGTCTGGCACGATGCCGCCGGGACACATCAGCACCAATTGGCTCACGCGTTCGGCGCAGGCGGTGGCAAATTTCAAGGCCGTCCACGCGCCCTGCGAAATGCCGACTATACCTGCGCTTTTAACCTGCAATCCATCCAGCACATCTTCCAGCCACTCCGCATAAGCTGGACTTTCCCAATCGGGACGGTTGGGTGCGCTGCGTCCGGCCTCGCCTAACAGGTCAACCGCGTACACCCGGTAACGCTGGCAGTAGGCAGCCACATCTGCGCCCCAGATAGCGGAGTTCGTGCCTGCCCCGTGCAGCAGGATGAGAGGCGGGGCAGCGCTTTGACCGCTGGCAATCACATAGGTGCTGCCATGACGGGTGGGCAGGTTGAGCGTTTCATACGGGACAGGCCAGCGGGCGAGGGCGCTGTCATAGAGCGCCATCACCGCTTGCTCGGCGGCGGGCGTGCGATATAGGGACTGCGCTGTCATGATATTGCTTCTTTCTTGCGCTCAAAGATGAGCGAGGTCATGCCGGACTTGGTTAATCCACGTCAATTCATTTTGATAGAGCGCTAGGCGGTTTTGCAGAATGGCCTGCCACAGGTACCGTTCGCGCGGCGTGCGCTGCGGCTGAACAGCCGTGCGGCGCTGGTGTTCTTCTAGCATCAAGACTTGCACCTGTACCTCCTCAGCGTAGCGGTTAAGCAGGTCATCCACCTCCGCCGCCGATAATTGATCGGCCCACGCCAACTGCACCAGAATCGCGCTCTTGCTCTGCGGCAGTTCCGGCGTGGTCAGCAGCCATTGGCGCAGCACTGCCCGCCCGCTTTCGGTGATGCTGTAAAGTTTGCGCGGCGGGTGGTCGGTCTGCTGCTGCACTTCCAGCGTGACCATGCCCTGCTCGTGCAGCGCAACCAGCGCCTTATAAATCTGGTTGTTGTTGCCCGACCAGTGGAATATGGCCGAGTCTTCAAAGAATTTCTTAAGGTCGTAGCCGCTGTAGGGCTGCCAGCTTAAATAGCCCAAGATGGCGTATTGGATAGACATCAAACTTCCTTACGTAAAATAGGTTACAGTACCTATATGTTACTTGTATTCTATGATACAGATACAATAAGCACGAGTCAAGCAGGTTCTTGCGTGCCCGGTGTAGCCGGATTTTGAAATCCGCCCCGACGACTTGCACTTGGCAGACAGCAAATTGACAAGCCACTATGGATGATCTATAGTCCTCACCAATATGAATCATTGTGATCAAATCCGCATAATTAACCAGTCGTCGCATCCCAGCTCCAAACACTCAATAAACGTACTTACTCATATTTCCATCAGGACAATTCACCGCTACCAAGCAGCTTATGTGGCAGCGAAACACAGCCTGTAAATAGACGCATGAAAGAAAAATGAATATGACGATGCAAGACAAAATTTGTCTGATAACAGGCGGCACAAACGGTATTGGAAAAAGTACAGCGCTGGAATTGGCGCGAATGGGCGCGACGGTTATCATCGTGGGGCGTAATGCTCAGAAAACCGCTCAGGTTGTTGACGAAATCCGTGCCGCAACTGGGAACAAAAATGTGGACTCGCTGCTGGCCGATCTGTCTTCGCAGCAAGACATTCGCCACCTCGCCAACAAGTTCAAGAGCAACTATTCGCAGCTTCACGTCTTGCTCAACAATGCCGGCGGGTTCTTTTTGCAGCGTCAACTCAGCGTGGATGGCATCGAAATGACCTTTGCTCTCAATCACCTCGCCTACTTCCTGCTGACCAATCTACTGTTGGATACCCTTAAAGCCAGCGCACCGGCGCGTATTATCAACGTCTCGTCCGACGCCCACAGCTCTGGCAAAATCGAGTTCGACAACCTGCAAGGCGAACGAAGCTACAGTCCCGGCGCATACGGCAATTCCAAACTCGCCAATATCCTGTTCACAGTGGAATTGGCGCGCCGTCTAGAAGGAAGCGCCGTAACGGTCAACGCGCTGCATCCGGGCTTTGTGGCTACTGGCTTCGCCAAGAACAATGGCAAGGTCATCGCCGCCCTCATCGGCCTCTTTGCGCCGCTGGTAGCCCGTTCCCCTGCCAAAGGCGCGGCAACATCGGTTTATTTGGCCTCTTCACCACAGGTCGAATCCATCACGGGTAAATATTGGTTCGATTCAAAAGTAACCGTCCCATCTCCGCAAGCAACAGATATGGCAGTCGCTAGAAAGTTGTGGGATGTCAGCGCCGAACTGGTTCACCTGACGGATGCAGCGCCAGCAATGGTATAAATCCCACCCTTACGGCTGCCCCGCATACAACTCATGAAAGAGCTTGTATATAAAATACTCAATCCCCTGCTGGTGCGCCTGCTTTTGCATCCGGCGGGTGTAGGGCAGCATCCAGCGCGGGATGCGCTCGCTGGTTTTGGAGATGGCGTTCACCGTCAGCACCAGCGCATTATCCGCCTGCCACTCAACCTGTGCCGACCACTCGCCGATTTCCTCGTGGGCGGCGGTGGTGACATAGGTAAACCCTTTGCGGCGTGGTTCATCAATCACACGAGCGATTTCGTTCATGGTGATGCCTTCCATGATCGTTAGACCGAACGGCATAGGCGTGCGAATGCGCTGCACCAGTCTGTCGCCCACTTGCATCCAGCGTTGTTGCAAACTGAAGTCGCTCACATGATGCATGAGCGATGGCGGATAAAAGCGGTAGCGCAGGAGATTGTCGGCAGCACGCATAAAGGTATCTCTATCAGTAATCGGAGTCAGTGTAACCTCGTAATGATCGCGACGGAAGCTGTCATCAGCAGCTTGACCGAGTGTGTAAGTCAGCGGCACACTGCGCCACAAGTCGAGATATTGTACGTCCTGCGCGGCATCTGCGCCGAAAAACACAATCTTCGCGCCCTGAATGGGGTTAGTCATAGCCCAGCCTCTCATGATATATTTACTAACATGGCCGAGTTCGCCATGTAAATTACTTTACATAGGTTCAAATCAGCAGTATACTGTATGTGAAATTTAGAACATTCAGAATTTTGTGAACGATAGTAGGGATAGGTTTGAAACCCGCCCCTACAAGGACAATCTTGAGGAGCGCATATCCCCCATGACGACTTGGAACAGCATCAGCGATAAAGTACAGGCAAGCGAACGGCTGACCTACGACGAGGGGGTGTGGCTCTTCGAGCAGCGCGACATCATCAAGCTGGGCAAGCTGGCGCAGATCGTGCGTAAGCGCCTGCACGGCGACAAGGTCTACTTCAACAAGAACCGCCACATCAACCCCACCAACGTCTGCGCTTTTCACTGCAATTTCTGTTCGTTCGCCCGCATCAAGGACAGCGACGAAGGGGCGTACACCTTCATGCCCAACCAACTGCCGGACAAAGTGCGGGCGGCGGTGGACGCCGGTGTGCGCGAGTTTCACATCGTGGGTGGGCTGCACCCCGAACTTGGCTTTGAATATTATCTGGATGTGCTGGAAACCCTCAAGAAAGAATTTCCCCACATTCACCTCAAAGCCTTCACCGCCGTCGAAATTGACTTCTTCGCCAAGCTGACCAACATGTCGCACGAAGAAGTGTTGAAAGAATTGGTCAAAGCGGGCTTGGACAGTATGCCCGGCGGCGGCGCGGAGATTTTCCATTGGGATGTCCGCAAGAAAATTTGTCCGGAAAAGGCCGATCAGGAAACATGGCTGGCTGTTCATGATGCAGCCCATAAGTTGGGGCTGAAAACCAACTGCACCATGCTCTACGGCCATATCGAAAAGCCCGAACACCGTGTGCACCACATGGTCGCCCTGCGCGAACAGCAGGACAAATCGGGTGGCTTCCAAACGTTCATCGGGCTGGCCTTTCACCCTGAAGAAAACAACTTGGGACGCAAGCTCAACCGCCAGTGGACAACCGGCGTGGACGACATCAAGACACTCGCCATCAGCCGCCTGATGCTGGACAACATCCCCAACATCAAAGCCTACTGGGTCATGCTCACGCCCGCGTTGGCCCAAGTCGCCCTTAACTTTGGCGCCAACGATATGGATGGTACGATAATTGAAGAACATATTTACAAAGAAGCCGGTGCCAAGAAAGAGGCCATGACCGTTTCGCAGTTGATGAACTTCATCCGTCAGGCGGGTTATACCCCTGTGGAGCGCGACACAGTCTACAATGAACTTCAGGTCTACGCCTAAGGAAGTGCCGAGTACTGAGTGCTGAGTACCGAGAAAATCTAAATTCTTGGCCTCTGCACGCATAACTCAGCACCCAGCACTGAAGATGACCATCACCATCCCCCCTCTCGTCATTATGGCTGCTTCGTTTCTCACCGTAGGCGGGCTGTGGATGCTGCTCTACTGGCGGTTTGTGGAACCAGCGGTGCGACGGGGAATAGGCACACTGATCGGCGCGGCGGTGCTGCGCGGCGACCAGGGCATCTGGGTGGTGCAGGATGAAGCTGAAGATAGCCTCAATTGGCGTACCATGCTCATCCGCCCCCTGCAAATGGTGTGCCTGTTTGGTTCCATGATGGTGGCCTTGGTCTTTGCGCTGGCAATCACGGTGAAGCTCTCGTCGTGAGGTATAGGGCGCATGGTCAAAACATATACATTCAAAGTGGCGCTGGCAGATGACAAAGACTGCTGGCGCAAAATCGAAATGACGACCGGGCAAACACTCGAACAACTCCATCATGCCATCCAAAAAGCTTTTGCGTTTGACGATGACCATTTGTATTCGTTTTTCATGAGCGGCAAAGCGTGGGATGCTGCCAGCCAATACAGCATACCGGAGGACGAAACCTCATCTGGCAATTTGTTGTGGATGGGCATTGACGACGAAGCCCCGCAGGATGCCATGTCATTCGCGCAGAGCGACATAAGCGACGGAGAACCTGTCAGACCCGATCTGGAGCAGTTCCTACTTGATGAAATGGGTACTCTTTCGGAAGATCCACAGGAGCAACAAAACTTTTTCCGTACCATCAAATCCATCTTCGAAGCGGATGAACAGACCTTTGCTAGGCTCATACAAGAAATGACACGCGAGGGCGGGACAGAAGCCCTGCCGTTGATGAAGCAGTTGAAAATGATGCGCAGCGTGTGGGAAGACATGATGCGTGAAGTGGAACGCGACGTCCGCACGACCACGCTTGAATCACTTGAATTGAACGTAGGCAAAACATTTTTATACCTGTTCGATTACGGTGATGAATGGCGTTTCAATGTAGCGGTAGAAAGCATCACTCCAGACGCGCCTGACGTTAACTATCCCCGGATTACCGGGTCAGCCGGTGAAGCGCCGCAGCAGTATCCAGCATGGGACGACGAGATCAACTTGTCGGACGGAAACTGGGACGGCCAAGACGATCAGCATTGAGGTCAAACACGGCACATGGATGTGACTGATTTTATTAGACACCTACCCAAAGCTGAACTTCGTCTCCATTTGTAGGGGCGAGGTATGCCATGCCGGCCTGAAAATCATTCGCAGTCTCTCATTTTATGACAGTAGAAAGGTCAATGGTTCACAGCTAAAAGCCAAGTGCCAATAGCCAACAGCCATCATTATGTCCCTCACTATCGGATTGATTGATTACCTCAACACTATGCCCTTCCACTACGATCTGGCTGAAAGGCTGCAAGGCGTAGATGTGCAGTTCGAGCGCGGCGTGCCCTCGCAAATGAATCGCGGCATCATGTCCGGCGAGATTGACCTCGCACCCATCTCCGCCATCGAAGCCGCCCGCAACGCCGGGCAGTTAGTTGTCCTGCCCGGACTGAGCATCGCCAGCCTGGGTGCGGTCAAAACCGTGCTGCTCTTTTCGTGGGCAGCCGATATGAGCGAACTGGACGGGCAGTCTATTGCGCTCACTGACCATTCTGCCACCAGCGTCGCACTGCTTAAAGTGTTGTGCCGTGAACGCTACGGCATCGAGCCGCACTTCACTGTCAGCCGCCAGCACCTACCCAGCATGTTAGCTGACCATCAGGCCGCACTGGTCATCGGCGATGACGCGCTGGTAGAAGGCGTGCGCCACCGCGCACTGAGCAATGCCAACGGCTGGGACTTGCCCTATATTTATGATCTAGGCGATGAATGGCTGAAGATGACCCGCCTGCCCTTCACCTTTGCCGTGTGGGCAGCCCGTAAAGACCGGGCAGAAGAACTGGCACAGAACGGCGTATTCGACGCGCTGTACGCCTCCACACACGCCGGATTGACGGAAGTAGCACGCGATACTCTGGCACAGGCCTATGCCGGACGACTGGGACTACCCGCCGGTGTTTGCCGCCGCTATCTGCGCGATTTGCGCTATAACCTCACGGACGACGATATGGCAGGCTTAAAGCTGTTTTTGGAGCTGGCGCTGGATAATTTTGAGTGGAGCCAATTGGAATTTTGGGGCGAAAAAGCCACGCATCCCGAAGGATAACCGGCGAGGATATGTTGCAACATAAATCACATTTACCAAAAACGGTTATACTGTAATACTTAGTAATTGAAGGTCAAATTCAGATCCGTCTGGGGTGAACGCGAGGGTCCAAAATATCATGGCATATAACGTTGACTGGTATGTGGAAGATCAAGTCATTTACGCTAAATTGGTGGGCAACGTCACCGTGCAAGAATTCCGAACCATGATGCAAAGCGGTACGTTGATGATTGACAGCGTAGAGATTGGTGAATCCCATTTCATTTTTGACTTCACCCGCCTCGAACAATTACAGAATTTCGGGCACATGGTTCAAGCCATGCCTAAAACAGCCCCTAAACAGATGGGATGGCTGATTGTAGTGGGAGAAAACTCGCCACTGAAACGCTTCTGGGGTGAAGCATTCGCCCGTGTTGCGCCTGCCAAATTCAAACGCTATGACACTATAGAACAGGCACTTGCCTTTCTACAGAAACAGGATCCTAATATTGTCTGGCAGTATGCTAATCCCATGCTATTGGCGGATAATTGGCCGCTGCTCCGGGAAGTTGATTGACCAACTGGAACAATTCGTAAACACGAAACTTGTAAAATTAAGGAGGATTGTGTAAATATTTTGGGGCAATAGTCAAGTGTATCAATGTTAACTCTGTGACAATTATCCCGGTTCAGCTAGAATTTGTGCGGGGTAGTGATCAAACACGGGTTTGGCTATTTTTGCCTCTGAGGGAATTTACATCATGGCTTACAATATCGAATGGTATATCGAAAATCAGGTGATTTACGCCAGAATGGTCGGCAATGTCAGTATAGAGGAATACCGAACCCTTTTGCAAACCAGCGCACTGATGATTGACAACGTGGAAGTGGGTGAGGTACATATCATCAATGATGTGACACACTTAAACGAAATGCCAAATTTCTTGCAACTCGTCCGGGCAATTCCCAAATCGCCCCAGCCCCAAATGGGTTGGATGATTATCGTAGGGGAAACGTCCCCGCTAAAGCGCTTCTGGGGCGAATTATTTTCCCGGATCTCGCCTATCAAGTATAAACGACTCGATAAGATGGAACAGGCATTAGAATTTTTACAAAGAGAAGACCCCAATATCGCGTGGCAAAATGTCAAGCAACAACTGCTCACGGAGAATTGGCCGCAATTGCACGAGGCTGAGTGATAGAGCCCAAAGGAAAGTCAGAGACAAGATAACATGACGACCATTACCCCCCAAGAACAAGCACAAATTGACCAGATACTCGCTAAAGTCCATGATGGTGGACGCATTAGCTACGACGAAGGGCTGCTGCTGTACCAGAAAGCAGAACTTCTTGATCTTGCCGAAGCCGCCAACGCCCGCCGCCAACAGGTTGTACCGGGCGATCTGGTAACCTATCTCATTGACCGCAACATCAACTACACCAATGTTTGCGTAACGGACTGCCAATTCTGCAACTTCTACGCCCTACCCGGGGACAAAGAAAAGGGCTACGTCAACAGCAAACTCATATTGGGCGGCAAAATCAAGGAAGCGCTTGAGCTAGGCGCCACCCGCATCCTCATGCAAGGCGGCCACAATCCTGACCTGCCCTATGAGTACTATATTGATCTGGTGGACTGGGTACATAAAACGTTCCCTACCATCGAAATTAACGCTTTCTCGCCCAGTGAAATCCAGTATATGAGCGAAATGGGCGGCAAGACTTGGAAAGAAACCCTTTCCGATCTCAAGGCTGTCGGTTTGTCGGGGCTTCCCGGCGGCGGTGGTGAAATTCTGGATGACGAGATTCGCAAGCGGGTGACCCCCAAGAAGATCATGACCGACGATTGGTACGGCGTGATGAAGGTGGCGCACGAATTGGGTTTAATTACCACGACGACGATGGTCATCGGCTTCCGCGAAGAAATCCGTAACCGCATGAATCACTTCCAACGCCTGCGGGATGAACAGGATGACAGTCTCAAGCGTTTTGGCAACGGCTTCAATGCCTTCATTAGCTGGACCGTACAAATCGAGGGTACACCGCTAGGACGCAGCAAATTCGCCAGCGAGTACGGTGGAACCAGCACCGAATATCTACGCCATACCGCCGTCGCCCGCATCTTCCTTGATAATATCCCGCATTTTAGCGCCAGTTGGCCGACGCAGGGTGCGAAAGTCGGGCAGATGGCACTGCACTTTGGCTGCGACGATTTCGGCAGCACAATGATCGAAGAGAATGTGGTCAGTTCAGCGGGCGCCATCACCAAAGCCAGCCCATTGATGATGCCCCACGAAATTCACCGCCAGATTCGCGAAGCGGGCTTCACCCCCGCCCAACGCAACACGAATTACGATGTGATGCGGGTGATAGATAAGGATGACGAGGATCTCAAGAGCATTCAGGACATCGAGCAAGCCGCCAGCCAGCAGGGCAATTGGGCCGGCGTAACGCTGATTGAGTAGTGACGTTTGGCTATTGGCTATTAGCAGGCAGCGCCGGGTGGGAACATCCGGCGCTTTTATTGAAACCCAGAGCATAATGATCATTACCGTGAAGAAGTTAAATGTCCGCAACACTTCAAACCGGAAATTCATAACAGGTTTGTATTTTCGAACCGACTCAACATGACATAAATCATGCTGAAAGGTATTATTTAGGAGAAGTATTTTATCCTGTTACTAACACGCTCTGAAAATAGTCACTCTTCCGTTATGAAAGTCGCGCACGATCAAGTGTTGGCGATATCACAGGAATATCATGTTATACAAATTCCACCTTTCCAGTTCCCCACCCTCCTCTAAATTCAGCCGTACAGTTTTTACAGTATCCCTTCTCGTTCTGCTGGTAGGTGTACTTTTTGTACAGCCCATTTCGGCGCAGGATACGCGCCCCACGCCGGACGCGGCGGCACTTCTGGCCCAGCAAGGCGCTAGAATCACGTTCGACGCTCATACGGGAGCAGCGCATTACATCGGCGCGGCAACCAACCAACCCATTGCCGTAACCACGCCCCTCCCGCCGAACCCATCTCGAGATGAGGTAGCGCGGGGCTTCCTCAGTCAATTTGGCGGATTGTTCGGCCTGCGCGATCAAGCGCAAGAATTAACGATCATGAGTCAGAAAGCACCGGATAATACCCGTTCGTTTGTGCGTTTCCAGCAGCTTTTTCAGGGTGTGCCGGTACTTGGCGGTGAACTCATCGTTCAAGTAACGGCCTCTAACCGGGTCGTCTCCGCCAATGGCGAGATTTCCCCGAATATCAAAGCGTCAGTTGTACCTGCCGTTAACGCTGCTGCCGCGCGGGATACAGCCCTGAACATTGTCTCAAAGAATTATCAAATTCCAACCACACAACTGACAGCCACAACACCGCAGTTGTGGATTTATGATCCCAAATTAATTAGTCCGGAAACCGGGCCGGTTCGCCTCGTCTGGCGGATGGATGTTTCAGGAACGAACGGACAGCCGATCCGCGAACTGGTGTTGGTAGAAGCTCAGACCGGAAGTATCGCGCTGCATTTCAACCAGATCGATGCTTTAGGCATAGCGCCACAAAAATCAATCGCGATCCAGAGCGCCAATAACACGATCGAACACACTGCTGCCTCCAACACATTCGCCCCTCCAAGTGTCTTAGGTTCACCGTTTATTTCGGTCTACAACAAAAACCACTCGACAGACGATACGACACCCGGAACACTCATGTGCACGCAGGCCAACCCCGCGGCCTGCAACTCCGACGCGGATGCACAGGCCGCTTATACGTACGCACTCTCAACCTATAACTTCTATGCCAGCAATTTCAGCCGCGACAGCATCAATGGCAGCGGTATGACGATTATTTCGTCCGTCCATTTGGGCACCAATTTCCAGAATGCGTACTGGAATGGTGCGCAGATGTTTTATGGTGATGGATTTTCCACTGGTGACGATGTTGTCGGCCACGAACTCACGCACGGCGTTACCCAGTACGAGTCCAACTTGTTTTATTTCTATCAATCCGGCGCAATTAACGAGTCCTTGTCCGATGTCTTTGGTGAATACATGGACTTGACGAACGGACTCGGCAACGACATAGCCGGTGTCCGTTGGCTCATGGGTGAGGACATTCCCATCGGTGCTATTCGCAGCATGTCAAATCCCCCGGCATTCAGCGACCCGGACAGAATGACCAGCGTCAACTATTACGAAACTGCATTCTGCCCGGATCAACCCCAACTGGGCTATTGTGATAACGGCGGTGTTCATATCAACAGCGGCGTCAATAACAAAGCCGCCTTTCTCATCGCCGACGGCGGTACATTCAACGGTCAGACGGTTACCGGACTGGGGATCACCAAAGCGGCGAAAATTTATTATGAAGTTCAAACCAATTTACTGACTTCAGGCTCAGACTATGCAGACCTCTATAATGCCTTGTATCAAGGTTGTGTCAATCTGATCGGCACAGTCGGCATTACGGCTGATGACTGTCAGGAAGTGCGGGACGCCACCAACGCGGTGGAGATGAACCTCCAACCCGCCGCCAACTACAATCCCGAAGCGCAGGTCTGCCCGAATTCAATAACCCCCGTAAACCTCTTCTCGGATACGTTCGAAAGCGGTTTTGGGAACTGGTCATTGGCGGCTATTTCCGGCGTGAACCAGTGGACGACTGCCGACAGCGTCTTCGGCCCCAACGCGCACTCAGGCCTTAAGGCGCTCTATGCCGACGATTTTTACAGCTCGTCCAATTCCGCCGCGACGATGGTAAGCGGCGTCACCTTGCCCGCTAATGCTTACTTACTCTTCAACCACGATTATGACCTTGAAAGTGGCTACGATGCAGGCCTAATCGAGTATAGTGCTAATGGTGGAGCATGGATAAACGCTGGCAGCCTCATCGACAGCGGCAAAACCTACGACGGGGTTGTTTCGCGGTTGGGCATTACAGCCTTTAATGGCGCAAGTCATGGCTATGTTTCTACCCGCCTCAACCTGAGTTCGTTGGCCGGACAAAATGTCAAATTCCGCTGGCGGCTGACCACAGACACATCGGTCTATTACTTGGGCTGGTGGCTCGACGATGTACAGATTTATACCTGCCCTCAACCGCCAACAATCAGCAGTTTCACACCGACCAGTGGGCCAAAGGCAACCAGTGTCAACATCACCGGTACCAACTTCATAAATGTATCGGCTGTCACCTTCAACGGACTCAACGCCGGTACGTTCACGGTGTTGTCGTCTACTTCCATTAACGCTGTTGTTCCTTACGATGCAACGAGCGGCCCTATTGGCATTACAACGTCCTATGGGTCGGTTGCCAGCGCATCCAATTTCACGGTCACGCCGCCGGTCAACATCGCCATCGGCAACTACGAAGAAACCAATGCTGACCTGATCTACTCCGGCAACTGGCTCAGCTACACCGGCACAGGGCCAAAGGGCGGCAGCACCCGTTACTCCAACGACCCCAACGCCCGCGTCAGCTTCGGCGTTGTCAGTACTGCTGAACGCGTCATCATCTACCATACCATGTCCAATGACTATGGTCCGGTGGGTGTCTATGTGGACGGCGGTTTCATCGGCAACATGCCCACCAGTTCGACACTCACATGGGGTGCGCCCTACACCATCAACCTGACCCCCAACGGCAACCCGCGTTTCATCGAGCTGCGAAATGCCTCTACTAAATACATCGGGTTTGAAGCCTTTGCTGTGGCGCCTGCGCCAGCTCCATTTGCGCTGGGCAGTTACGAAGAAACCAATTTCGATGTGACCTACACCGGCAATTGGGTGGATTACGCTGCCACTGGCCCCAAGGGCGGCAGCATGCGCTACACCAACGACCCCAATGCCCGTGCCAGCTTCAGTGTCGTCAGTACCGCTGAACGGGTCATCATTTACCGTACCCTCGCCAGTGGCTATGGTCCGGTGGGTGTCTATGTGGACGGCGGTTTCATCGGCAACATGCCCACCAGCACCACCCTCACATGGGGTGCGCCATATCTCATCAGCCTGACCCCGAATGGCAATCCACGCACCATTGAACTACGGAATACATCGTCACAGTACGTCGGCTTTGAGGCGTTTGATGTCGCGCTTGCACCTGCGCCTCTGGCACTCGGCAGCTACGAGGAAACCAACTCCAATCTGACCTACACCGGCAATTGGGTGGACTACGCTGCCACTGGCCCCAAGGGCGGCAGCATGCGCTACACCAACGATCCCAACGCCCGCGTCAGCTTCTCGGTCGTCAGCACCGCTGAACGGGTCATCATCTACCGCACCCTCGCCAGCAGCTATGGTCCGGTTGGGGTCTATGTGGACGGTGGCTTCATCGGCAACATGCCCACCAGTTCGACACTCACATGGAGCGCGCCATACACCATCGTTCTCACGCCCAACGGCAACCCGCGTACCATCGAGCTGCGGAATACATCGTCTCAGTATTTCGGCTTCGAAGCCTTCGATGTGACGCTCGCCCCACCACCACCTACGCCGCTGCCGCTGGGGAATTACGAGGAAACCAACGCCAACCTTGTCTATGCTGGCATCTGGCAGAACTACATCAGCAGCAGTGCCAAAGGTGGCAGCATGCGCTATTCCAACGACCCCAACGCCACCTTGACGTTCTCCGTTGTCAGCACTGCCGAGCGCGTCATCATCTACCATCCGCTTTCCAGTGGGTATGGTCCCATCGGCGTTTACGTGGACGGCGGTTTCATCGGCAACATGCCCACCAGCACCACCCTGACATGGGGTGCGCCGTACACCATCGTTCTCACGCCCAATGGCAATCCGCGCACCATTGAGCTGCGCAACACCAGCAGCCAGTACATGGGTGTGGAAGCTATTGATGTCACCCTTGCCCCACCGCCGCCTGCACCGCTGGCGCTCGGCAGTTACGAAGAAACCAACGCCAGCATTGTCTATACTGGCGCATGGCTGAATTATGTTGGCAGCGGCCCCAAGGGCGGTAATATCCGTTACTCCAACGATGCCAATGCCCGCGTCAGCTTCAGCGTCGTCAGCACGGCTGAACGGGTCATCATCTATCATCCGCTCTCCAGCAACTACGGCCCCATCGGTGTCTACGTAGACGGCGGCTTCGTCGGCAACATGCCCACCAGCACCACGTTGACCTGGAGTTCGCCCTACGCCATCCTCCTCACACCCAACGGCAACCCGCGCACCATCGAGTTACGCAACACCAGCAGCCAGTACATCGGTGTGGAAGGTATTGATGTCACCCTCACCCCCACACCGCCGCCGCCTCTGGGTGCCGGGCTGTATCAGGAAAATGCCGCCGGATTAACCTACAGTGGCGTCTGGGCCACCTACAGCGGGTCGGGACCGAATGGCGGGTCACTGTCCTACTCCAATGACCTCAACGCGCAGGTGAGTTTCAGCATCAGTGGTGACGCCCTCCGCATCTACCGCACCAAAGCCTTCAATCGCGGTCCGATTACGGTGTGCGTGGACAGCGTTCTACCCTGTACAACTGTCAACAACACCGATTCGGGAGTTGTCTGGAACGTGCCAGTCGTAATTGGCAGCCTCGGAGCAGGCACACACAACATCGTCATCCGCAACGCCAGCTCCAGCACGTCACAGTACATCGACATCGATGCGATTGAGGTCTTGGCGACCACGCCACCCAGCCTCAGCCAGTCCACCACCGAACCCACACAGGCGCTGCCAACCGCAGACCAGCCCACTGCTGCGCCTACGGACGTCCCAACTGTCGAACCCAGCCCGACGCCGCTGCCCACCGAAGCGCCTACTGTAGAACCCACGCCCGCGCCGACCGAAGTTCCGCCAACACCGGAACCCAGCCCGACCCCGCTGCCAACGGATGTGCCTACCGAACCGGCGGCTGAAGGGTAGAGATCGAATAGATCAGCTAGCCAGCCTTCTCACTGTCGCAGTGAGAAGGCTGGCTTATTTTTCCTATACTGCACTTGAGAGAAACAAAAACACCATACCGGCCACAACTCATTATCGAAATTCACCCAATTGGACTAAAATGCTAATTTACAGTTAAGTGGGGACAGCACTCAGGGGGATAGCGGTCAGCAGCATGACACGTAGTAATGAAGTTATTCTTGAAAAAGATTTCTACACAAACCTAAAGGCAGAGATAGACACGAAGCACATTGCACACGCCGTTGAAATGGTCGCAGCACTACCGGACATCGATCAGCAGCTAGAGGTTCTAGCACATCTGGGTAATGAACTTATCAGCACCCGTGATAGTGCTCGTTCCCGCTTACTTGGACATGCTCTTGACAATCTCCTTGCGCTCGCCCATGCCAGCAATCGCGTGCAAGTTCGTGTCCGTCTCGGAGCGCTGATGCGCAGTCTAGAGCGCGCACGAGTATATGCCTATTCTCTTGCCAGTGTTATGACACGGGATACTGACCGCGCCGCCGTAATTAACAAGGTCATAATCAATTGCCTCGACACATTGGCAGCAAAATACAAGCGCCTTGCGGCATTTCCCGGCTGGGAAATTGAAACCCCGCACGACGAGTAACAGCGCAAACACAGTTATGACCGCATTACAGTGAAAACAAAACGGCATTACATCAGCGGCACTCCAATTTGTCCCTATAAATTATGGGTAGGGGGTTACTCGTTTATTTGCCATTTTGGTGAGCCAGGCACGTCTACCAATGGTACTTTCCCCGCTGCCGTAAACGAGAGATCGTACGCCACCATATACGGCGAATACAATGCCGTGCCAGACACGGTGCGTGCGTTAGCGGTAGTCCCACTTTCCGCCCAGTAAAAGTGCATTGTCGTTCTGTCCATCTTTACGGAGGGTCTGCCCCATAACATCATAAGATCACCCATCCGGATTGCCCGTCCACGCATTGTGAAGTCAATACGAACTACAATTCCTTCAACTATCACAACACCCATCCGTGAAAAAACGCCTTCACTTAGAGAAAGCGAACAATATTCGTAGCCCGTGCTTACATAATTTCCGTTGCATGAAAATCGCCGTACAAGGACAGAGTCTCTACTCGCTCCCGGAAAAACATCTGAAAAGGTAGACAGCAAAGCAACCAAATTTACCCTGTCAACCATGACCACTCTCGCGCCACCCCAAATCCCTATTGTGGCAGCCGCAAACATCACCAGCACATTCATAGGCAGTCTCAGAAATTGGCGGGCGTGCGCCCAGCCGAAAGATGTTTCAACCTGCTCGTCCTGCACCATAGCCTGATCTCCTCAATTTGGTTGCATGTAACCAAATTAAGGCTCGAGCTAGAGGGAAGTCACCATGCAGGGTGCAGGGCAGATAGAGGGAAAGGTTACAGTGTCGTGCTTATGTCAAAAGTTCCAGTTCTCGTGCGCGGGATATCAGTTCGGCCCGTCCATGTACATTGAGCTTGCTGTAGATCTGCCGCACATACCAGCGCACCGTTGTCACGCTCAGGTATATTCGTTCAGCCACCTCACGGCTGTTCAACCCGTCAGCCGTCAGCCGCAAAAT
This sequence comes from Anaerolineae bacterium, assembly GCA_041390885.1. GTDB lineage: Bacteria > Chloroflexota > Anaerolineae > Aggregatilineales > Phototrophicaceae > CFX2. The sequence continues at coordinate 186,617 of JAWKPB010000021.1, forward strand.
TTCCAATTCGCGTTCTGTGAGTAGGTCGGCTGCAACCAGCGGGGGCGCAACTACTGGCAGCGGTATGGCGCTCAGGTCGCTAATAACTTGATTCACCACCGACTCCAGATCGCGCCTGCGCCCTCGATCCACAGCCGCCGCCAGATGCGCGGGCAAATCCTCATCCAGCAGAGGCAGCAAGAAAAAGTAAGACGGCGAGAACAGTCGGCGCAAGGAAAAAGACTGCTGGCTGATAAATCCCAGCAGTTCGTACGACTTTTCCGATTGACCATCATCCATGAGGATCGAAGCACCCACATGCAGGCCGTTCAGGACGAGTTCGGTTGTGAATTGTGCGTCATACTGTTTGCGGCCCAATCCCCGTTCCAGATTGAACTGTAAGTTCCTTAGCACACATAGCCGTGCGGTAGCAACATCCCCCACTTTGTAGGCTGTGTACCCCTCTTGAACGAGAGACCAATTTATCCCCCAGCCTATATTCAGGTCGTGGAAAATTGCCCGGCTGATCTGAATATGCTCAAACGCCCGGTCGTACCCCTTTACCAGCGCGGCTACAATGCTCAATCCCATATGCGCGCCAGCGGTGCCAAACACGCTCTCCCGCCGCTGGAAGGCTGCCAATGACTCGACCAAATACTGCTGCGCTTGCTCCAGCGCCCCTTCACGACCATCTTCGATGTATTGACACCACTTATACTCACCCCACGCTAACAGTACTTCGCCCCTGCCAAACTGGTCATCGAGTTCGGTGTACAGGGCGAGGCTTTTTTCCAGATAGCCGGGTGTTTCTGACAAATCATCAGAGGTATTCAGGCTCAACAGCGCCAGCCGGTACAGCACAAAAGCAATTTCATCATGCACTTCCGTCTGTTGCAATACCCGCAGGCTCTCTTGTAATATCTTTTCTGACTTTTCCGGTGAACCCGCCAAAAATGTTAACTCACCCCAGCGCGCCATCAATTTGCCGTACAGGGAAGGGCTGTCAATGAATGCCGGCACGGCGCTGCCAATGATCTGCACCCCTTCCTGATACCGTATGCCTACTCCATAGTAAAACCACAGGCTGCGCAGAGCTTCCTCGATTTCCTTGTTTTTGTGGTGACTAATTGCATATTTCCATGCCGTCCGGACATTGTCCAGTTCTGCACTGATCTCAGTCAGCGCCGCCTTGATCTCGCTTCCTGAAAGACGCGGCCATTGATCCCGCATGAAACCCGTGTAAAAAGAACAATGGAGATCCTTCGTCTCCTCAGCTTCCTCATCTGCGGCTTCCAGAAGTTCCCCCCCATAATGCCGCATCAGCTCATGCAGATCATAACGCCCCCCGCCATCTACCCGCAGCATTGAACGGTCTACCAACGCCGCCAGAGTGTCCAGATTCACCCCGCAAATTGCTTGTGCTGCCTCTCGCCGGAAGCCGCCCCGAAACACCGACAACCGCCTGAATGCCGCTTGCTCGGCTTCCGTGAGCAATGCCATCGAGTGTTCAAAGACAACCCGCATGCTCCTGTGTTTGTCTAGAATATTGCGCAGGTTGCTTGTCAGAATATCAAGCCCTTGTTCGATCTCATGGGCGATTTCTGTGCAGGTGAGTATCCGTGTCCAGGCTGCTGCTAGTTCGATTGCCAGCGGGACACCTTCTACCAGCCTGCAAATAAGCGCAATAGCTTCTCCATCCGATTCGGATGGTGTGTAACCGGCCCGCCGCGAATTTTGTACAAATAGCTCAACCGCCTCATATCTGTCCGTCGAAGGGCGAGGTTCGTCTTTTGGATAAACCAATCCATCGATATTGAAAACCCACTCTTCGCGCAGCTTCAATCGTTCCCGCGAAGTCACCAGCAGCTTAACATCTGGAGCGGCCTCTAGCATTTCGGGCAGGAGTTCTAAACCATCTAGCAAATGTTCAAAGTTGTCGAGTACAAGCATGAGCCGCTTATTGCGGAGGTAATTAATCAGTTGCGTTTTGGGCGCTTCATCGCCGTATAAAGAGAAATTGAGCGCATCAGCGAGGGCCGATAAAATGAAATCTGGTGAAGTCAGCGGCTGCAGGAAGGCCACATAAATGCCGTCTGGAAATGTCGCTTCCGGTAACCCATTTATCACCTCCAGCGCCAGCCGTGTCTTGCCAACGCCGCCCTGCCCAACAAGTGTCAACAGGTGACAATTAGGATCGGCCAACAATCCGATCACCTCAGCCAGTTCTCGATCTCGTCCGACGAATGTTGTAACCTGCGAGTATCCACTCCTGTCGGACATTTTCCCTCCTAGTCTCTAGGAGTATAACTTCCGTTACTGTACCCCAAATCCCTCATGGATGGGTGTATCGTCGTCCGGGTCGCCGTTGTAGTTGATCGTCAGTTCTTCGCCGCGCTTAATCGCTTTGGCCGCCCGGAAAATCATGGTGCTGTTCTCGAAATCACGCTCGAACACCATATTGGCATTATACGAGTGGTTCATCAAACTGCCGTACCCCAGCGCCATCGCGTAATCCTCGTCTGTCCACAAGAAATAGTAATTCGCCAGCACCGTTGCCTCCAGCGCATCCTCCTGCGTCACCGGAATCAGCACCATCGGGCAGCGTTCAACCAGCTCACCCGCCGCGATGTCCCGTGTCGCCAGCAAACCACGAATGCCCAACGTGGGCGAAGTGCCAACCTCAACCGGAATATCCACATTCACCTCAACCTTATTTGAAGGTATATGACACAACCCATTCTGAACAAAAATGTCATATCCCCGCCTTTTTATCTACAGGACGTTCTCTCGCGCTCTCAAATTCTGTCTTGTTCCCCTCACCCTGAGGGAGAGGGGCTAGGGGTGAGGGCTATAAGCGAAAGCCCTAATCTACTATCTAACTGACAACTGTTGACTATCGACTGCCTCACGTCAGCTCATCACTGTCCATCACCCGCTTATGAATGCGCTCGATCTTCATAATGAGCCGTTCGTCCGGGTCAGGGCAGGCGATCAACGAGTCACGTTGCAGCCAGTCTCCCGCCGCCAATTCACGCTGTTTGGCTGCCAGAAACGGCAGCACCGCGCTCAGGGCATACACACAAAAATGTTGGCCGTCGGGTATCCGCACTTTGCTGCTCTCTGTCAGCTCAAAATAATCCCCGACTTTCATACCACACACCGAACGCCCCTCAATCGCCGTCACCGTCACCCGCAGATCATAAATTTCAAAATGGTTGGGCATAGCTGCTGTCACTTCCGGTTAGAAAAAAATAACCCCCAGCAATTGAGGGACATGAGAATCTAAAAATGGATTATACTCCCTACAGGAGATATGTGGAGAGGAATCAATATGGTGAGTAACTTTATCGCCACCAGACCGCCAATTTACCAGCAGCGCCGCTGGACTGATCAGCAGTTAATCGCGCAAGGTTTTCAATACTACCGTCCGGTTAAACGCCTGACTATGGCGCGTGTTCTACCCACCGAGGAAGCACCGAAAGTCATCAAAACCTCGTGGGATACCATCACCGCCAAAGCTGGCTATTACATTGCCTATGTACCGGGTGAAACGCTTAAGAAGGCGTTGGATGATTACGATCCACGCCCCATTGAGCCTGCGATCTTCACAAAAACCTACAAACCGTGGGATGAACCGAATTGGAAACCCTCGCCCACCGAGAAACATCTGTTGACTTTGGGCTGCAAACCCTATCACAAGGTGGCTGGCGTCTGGGCAAAGAAACTCAAACGGGACACGTACGTACAGAGCATCGAAAGTTCAAAGCCCACCATCGCTCCAGCCGGTGCGTGGCTGTGCGTCGGCACGGAAGGCGAACCGTGGAGCGTAGAAGAATCATGGTTCAAGGCGCGCTACATTCAACCCGGTAGCACCGTCGGTGGGGTGCGGTAGGGCAGCCATCAGCCGGTTGTACGGCAGACATCCATCATTAAATACGACCGTTATGCTATTGTGAGTGAAATACCCTTCTAAGGGGGGATTTCACTCATGCGCCGCCTCGCATTCTGCATTGCTTTGTGTCTCATGCTCCTGCTAGCACTGGCAGCCACCGCTCAAGACGTCCCACAGCAAGTTCAAAGATCGCTTGATGATCTAAACCAACGTTTGGGCTCAACCTTAACGTTGGAAGATTTTAACTGGCGTTACAGCCAGCACGTCTATGACGACAGCAGCTCCCCAGCCGGGGCAAGCATATTTGCAGGGCAAAACTGCTGGTTTTCATGTTCTATTGGATTTCAACGGCATTACACGAGATTATCGTGTATCGAATGACGTTACTGTGCATCCCACTGGTAACACCCACCGCCCATCTACCAACCGTTGGCGGCAGGGCCAAACGCGACGGCTACACCTACTTTCTGCCCCAATGCCTCTGCAGTACACTTGGTGAACGGCTTTCAAGCACGGGTGCTGCCAACCCAGCGAATAGCGTACGCCAATCCCCGGTCAGGGTGGTGTCTATCTGGGTGAGTTGCCAGTCGGGCGCATAATTTACGTTTTGGATTGCCCACGTTGTGCCTCCAATGTGGTGTGGTGGTACATCGCTGATGCCAAACCCGCGCCGAACGCGAACAAGCGCCGGTTGAAAGTCACCAGAGCCAAAGCCCGCCGCAAAAGACATTGAGGATGCTAAATTGAGCCTTCCAAAATGAGAAAATTTGTGCTATAATGGGTTCAATAGAGATCATATAGTAAGTAATGAACTTACCCACAAATAGTAATCAGCGGATATTTGTAGGGGCGAAGCATGCTTCGCCCGCAAGAACAAAACTACAATCATCACTTACTTTGCAACCACTACCATAGGCTGTTGCCTAATATCTATATGAGCCAATCTTGCCTAATTTATTTATGTTCTGCGCCTACTGTGGTTCAACGGTATTTTCTCGGCACTCAGCACTCGGCACTCAGTCCTGCGCGTCAGCGACCCACTCCCCTGTTCCCGCCGAAAGGGCAATGCACAATGGCTAAATTGGCGCGCGGCAGCCATGAGGGAGCCAACCGCTGCACTGGCGTCATTGCAGCGCCTGCTTCCCGTGTTCCCGCCCGCCAATTCTGACAATGCAGCGGCGCGACGGGAGCTTCCCGCCGGTCAGTGCAGCGGCAATTTGGCGCAATTATCGAGGGTAGAATCAATAAAGGCGAGGCTGTTATAACAGCCTCGCCCATGAGTGACTATATGAGAGGTTAGCTCTTAACTTCGGGTTGTACTTCTTCGGCTTTTTCTTCTTTGTTGCCGTCTTGCAGACCCTTACGGAAATTGGCAACTGCTGTACCCAGCTCGCCGCCGATCTTGCCGACACGCCCGACGCCGAACAGGACAATCACAATGACCAAAATGATAATCAGTTCAGTAGGTCCTAAATTCACGATGGTTGCTCCTCAAAATTTCATTTCGCCCTATTATAACACCTTTAAGTAGCAATGGGGGTAGCTCTTGTCACTTTTTTCTCATAATGCCGTCTCGCCCATCACTAACTGAACACTTCTGAAATCACCGCTACTATTGCCCCTGACCAGCGGAACTGCTAGACTCTCTGTAGGAGGTTCCCGTTGCCTAAACAAGCACTTTATCTCAAATGGCGTCCGCTGTCCTTTGACGACATGATCGGACAGGAACACATCACCCGTACTCTCCGTAACTCACTCAAGACCGGGCGCATTCGTCACGCCTACCTCTTTAGTGGCCCGCGTGGAACGGGTAAGACCACTTCGGCGCGCTTACTAGCGAAGGCCATTAACTGCCAAAACGAAGACCCCGACCGGCGGCCCTGCAACGAATGTGCTGCCTGCATCGCTGTCAATGAGGGCCGTTATCTTGACCTCATCGAAATTGATGCTGCCACCCATACGGGCGTGGATGATGTCCGCGACCTGCGTGACAAGATTGCCTTTTCCCCGGGCGAAGGCCAATACAAGGTCTACATTATAGATGAAGTGCACCGCTTCACTGGCAACGCCTTCGATGCGCTCCTCAAAACGCTCGAAGAACCGCCGGATCATGCCATTTTCATCTTGGCGACCACTGAAATTGACAAGGTGCCGCTCACCATTAAGAGCCGCTGCCTGCCTTTCGAGTTCCGCTTGTTTACCGTCAACGAAGTGGCTGACCGCTTGCAAATGATCGCCGAATCAGAAAACTTGCAGATCGAACGCCCTGCGCTCGAACTGATCGCCCGGCACGGCACAGGTAGTATGCGCGATAGCGTCAGCCTGCTCGACCAGATCGTGTCCGACCCCGATGAAGTCATCACGCTGGACATGGCACAGGCCATTCTCGGTACAGCCAACATCGCCGCCGTAAAAGATGTAGTTGCCGCGATTATTGATGCCGACGCCTCCGCTGGACTGCACATCATCGCGCAGGCGGTAGACGGCGGTTCCGACCCGCGCCAGTTTGGTGAACAGGTCGTTGAACAACTGCGGGCGATTTTGCTGACCCAAACCGCCAGTGTTGATCTGGTGGAAGCCTCTGCCGAGGATAAGTCACTCTTTCAAGATCAATCCATATTGATCGGACGCGGGCGACTCCTTACGGCCATCAAAGCCTTCAATGACGCGGTTAATAATTATCGTGGGGGCTGGCAGCCGCAGTTGGCGCTCGAACTGGCGCTCCTCGAAAGCCTTAAAGAAGAAGAGCCGCCTGTAATGGCATATCCTGTAGGTGGGCAGCATATTGCGTCTCCGTCTAGTGCCGAAGCTGTCGCTGCACCACTCCCTCCATCCGAAGCCCATCCCCCCGGCGCGCCGCCGGTTGTCGAACCATCCGTGCTGCGTGATAAATGGAACATCATGCTCAAGGCGCTCTACCGCTACAGCAAGACCGGCCCCGACCTCATGCAGTATTTCCGCATCATACGTGTGGACGGCAACACCGTCTTTTTAGGGACGGAAAATGAGTTGTATTATGAGCGCCTGCAAGTCCCCGATAAAATTCAGGTGTTAGAGCGCGTATTATATGAAGTGCATCGGGTACGCCTGCATGTGCGCGTAGTCCGCAGTGATCCGGGGCAGGGGGACGCGCTCGACTCCAACTTGCCCGCCGGTCTTGACCCCGATGACCCGCTGCTTTCCGAAGGGGCGCAGCTCGGCGCGAAGATAACACCCGTGGAGAAATCCAACCGTAAGAAGAGTAACAAGCAGTCCGAGGCCTGATATATCTACGATAAGCGATAAGATGGAACAATGGCCTTTTGACTGTCACTGATTGACTATCGACCAAAGACTATAAGCTATCAACTTTAGATTGGAGAACAACATGAGCAAAGGACGACGCGGCGGATTTGGTGGTGGCATGCCCGGCGGTATGCAGGGTGGCATGGGCGGCATGATGAAGCAGATCCAGAAGATGCAGGAAGATATGGTCGCCGCGCAGGAAGCGCTTGAAAAAGAGACGGTAGAAGTATCGGTTGGCGGTGGCGCGGTCAAGGTTGTCATCAGCGGTCACCAGCGTGTGCAGTCCATTTCCATTAATAAGGATATGATCGACACCAGCGACGAAGAGTGGCTGACCGACTTACAGGAATTGGTTGTGCTGGGTGTCAATCAGGCCATTGAGCAAAGTCAGGAACTCGCCGCCCGCCGCATGGAAGGCATCACCGGCGGCTTGGGCGACAACCCGCTGCTCAGCGGTCTGCTGGGTGGCTAACCTCTTTATATTTGGCATCTCGTAGGGGCTTGGCGGTGAGTGCAAAGTCTCCCTGTTGGATAAGCCCGATTGCGACAAGGATTTGGAATGAGCAAAGCTGTACCTGAACCTGTCACCAAATTGGTGGAAGCCTTTTCGCGTTTGCCCGGCATTGGCCCCAAGTCGGCTTCTCGCTTGACCTACTATCTCCTGCGCCAACCGGACGATGTAACCCTGAAGCTGGCCGACGCCCTGACTAATCTCAAGAGTCAAATCCGCTTCTGTTCGACCTGCTACAACATTACGCTGGAAGACCCCTGCCCGGTATGCAGTGATCTGCGTCGCGATCATCATCTCATCGCTGTCGTGGAAGAACCGCTGGATGTGCTGGCCTTGGAACGCACTGGTGCTTACGATGGGGTTTATCATGTGCTGCACGGCGCGATTTCACCCGTCAATGGCATTGGCCCCGATAATCTCAAAATCCGCGAATTGGTCAAACGGGTCGAAAAAGGTGACGCGCTGGAAATCGTCATCGCCACCAATCCCGGTCAAGAAGGTGACGCCACCGCCTTCTATATACAAAAGGAACTCAAGCCCAAAGGTGTGAAGATCACCCGGCTGGCACGCGGCTTGCCTGTCGGTGGTGATATCGAATATGTGGATACGGTTACATTGAGCCGGGCATTGCAGGGTAGGAGTGAGTTGTAGAAGAATTTGTCCCCAAATTCACAAACTCGCCCTTGACGCCATGTTGCGCCTGTCGTAAAGTATCGTCCGCTTCGCAAGAAGCATAACTTAACAACATCAAACCGGAACAGTCCGGGAGCGCAAACCGGACTGTTTTTGTGCCTCAAAACCGTTTATGAAAATTGGGTTTGAAAAAAGTTTGTAAATGGTGTTGACAGGCACAAAAAGGAATGATACAGTTAATTTCCCACTGAGGAATGCAACTTAACAGGTTGTGAGTAAACAGTTCGGAAAATCCGGGCTGTTTTTGTCTGACGCACTGCTGCGGGATGGGGTTATGTGCAACATATCCCAATTATCCCAAACGAGTTTTGTGCAAAATCACAAAAAGTGTTGACGGCGACTCAGAGGGCTGGTACATTTAACTGTGCCTTAACGCGCAGGTAATACTGTGTGGTGCAACTTAACAAGAGAATAGTGAGATGGAAGGGTGGAAGACAACCACGAAAAAAAATAACAGCCAAGTAACAAAACAAGGCAAAAAGCCTTGTCAGTTCAATTGAGAAAATCAAACGAAGAGTTTGATCCTGGCTCAGGATGAACGTTGGCGGCGTGCCTAATACATGCAAGTCGAACGGAAGTAGCAATACTTTAGTGGCGCACGGGTGAGTAACACGTAGCTTATCTGCCTCAGAGAGTGGGATAACCCCGCGAAAGCGGGACTAATACCGCATAAGCTCACGGACTATAGAGGTCTGCGAGAAAAGGAGCAATCCGCTTTGAGAGGAGGCTGCGGCCCATCAGCTAGTTGGTGAGGTAAAAGCTTACCAAGGCAACGACGGGTAGGGGACCTGAGAGGGTGACCCCCCACACTGGGACTGAGACACGGCCCAGACTCCTACGGGAGGCAGCAGTAAGGAATCTTGCACAATGGGCGAAAGCCTGATGCAGCGACGCCGCGTGGGTGAAGAAGGTTTTCGGATCGTAAAACCCTTTTCTGTGTGACGAGTAAGGACGGTAGCACAGGAATAAGTCTCGGCTAACTACGTGCCAGCAGCCGCGGTAAAACGTAGGAGACAAACGTTATCCGGAGTTACTGGGCGTAAAGGGCGTGCAGGCGGCAGTCTAAGTCTGGCGTGAAATAACCCGGCTCAACCGGGTGAGGTCGTCGGATACTGGGCAGCTAGAGGGCGGTAGAGGCGTGTGGAATTCCGGGTGTAGTGGTGAAATGCGTAGAGATCCGGAGGAACACCAGTGGCGAAGGCGACACGCTGGGCCGCACCTGACGCTAAGACGCGACAGCATGGGGAGCGAACAGGATTAGAAACCCTGGTAGTCCATGCCGTAAACGATGCCAGCTGGGTGTTTGGAGGGGGAAACTCCTCTGGGTACCGAAGTCAACACGGTAAGCTGGCCGCCTGGGGAGTACGGTCGCAAGATTAAAACTCAAAGGAATTGACGGGGGCCCGCACAAGCAGCGGAGCGTGTGGTTTAATTCGAGGCTACACGAAGAACCTTACCTGGGTTTGACATCTAAGTGGTAGTGAAACGAAAGTGGAACGACCTTCGGGAGCTTAGACAGGTGCTGCATGGCTGTCGTCAGCTCGTGCCGTGAGGTGTTCGGTTAAGTCCCGCAACGAGCGCAACCCCCGGCGTTAGTTACAAGTGTCTAACGCAACTGCCCGTGAGAAACGGGAGGAAGGTGGGGATGACGTCAAGTCAGCATGGCCTTTATATCCAGGGCTACACACACGCTACAATGGGTGGTACAGATGGTTGCGAAGCCGCGAGGTGGAGCTAATCCATAAAGCCATTCGTAGTTCGGATTGCAGGCTGCAACTCGCCTGCATGAAGTCGGAGTTGCTAGTAACCGCAGGTCAGCTATACTGCGGTGAATACGTTCCCGGGCCTTGTACACACCGCCCGTCACGTCATGGGAGCTGGTCACGCCTGAAGTCGGGGAGCTAACCGCAAGGAGGCAACCGCCGAGGGCAGGGCTGGTGACTGGGACGAAGTCGTAACAAGGTAGCTGTACCGGAAGGTGCGGCTGGATCACCTCCTTTCTAGAGAAATGGATGCAACATGCAAGTGTATACATCCCAACTTTCCTTCCATCTCACTCTCCTCTTGTTAAGTTAGAAAATGGTTTGACAACGGATTAACGGTCTGTTAACATAGAAATTGTCAAACAGAAATTAACAACGAAAGCTGTCTGCACTTGAACGAACTGATTGGTGAAGTGAAAACCGAATAGCTTTTTACGGTACAACAGTCTGTTTATGTGTATAGGCAGCCCGGTTACGTACCGGGCTGTTTTGTCAGAAGGTGCGGGTGGGGACAGAGGTGTGGTAGGCTGGCCAGTGTTTACAAGGGAACTTGTAGGCAGTGGCCGGTGGACGACACCGGGTGCAAGTTAACAACCGAATACAATGCGAAGAAACGCGAGAGTATCAATTTCTCCGTATCACATGTGAAAAGCGAATAAGAGCATATGGGGGATGCCTTGGCGTAAGGTGCCGAAGAAGGACGTGGTACACTGCGAAAAGTTCCGGTAAGCCGTGTGCAGGCGCAAGAGCCGGAAATGTCCGAATGGGGAAACCCAGTGTGGGTTATACCACATTATCCCGAAAGGGAAGGGAACCGGGTGAACTGAAACATCTAAGTAGCCCGAGGAAAAGAGAGGATTCCGTTAGTAGTGGCGAGCGAACGCGGAAAAGCCCAAACCGGTCTTCGGACCGGGGTTGTAGGGTCTTCGTTTAGACAGGGCGACTGAAATCAAACAGCGTGGGAAAGCTGACCAAAGAGGGTGATAGTCCCGTAGATGCAGGGCAAACTGTCGAGGAGATACCTGAGTACCGCAGGACACGTGAAATCCAGCGGGAAACTGGGGAGACCACTCCCCAAGGCTAAATACACTTTACGACCGATAGTGGAACAGTACAGTGATGGAAAGGTGAAAAGAACCCCGGCGAGGGGAGTGAAAGAGAATCTGAAACCGTATGCTTACAACCGGTCAGAGGGTCGCAAGACCTAATGGCGTGCCTTTTGGAGAATGAGCCGGCGAGTTAATGTCTGTGGCAAGCTTAAGGGAGAGACACCCGGAGGCGAAGCGAAAGCGAGTCTGAATAGGGCGAATGAGTCGCAGGGATTAGACGCGAAACCTGGTGAGCTACGCATGAGCAGGATGAAAGTGTCGTAACAGACACCGGAGGTCCGAACTCACTACTGTTACAAAAGTAGGGGATGACTTGTGTGTAGGGGTGATATGCCAAACGAACTGGGAGATAGCTCGTTCTCCCCGAAATAGCTTTAGGGCTAGCGTCGTGGTGAAACTTGTGGGAGGTAAAGCGCTGGATGGGCTAGGGGGCGTCAAGCTTACTGAACCCAACCAAACTGGGAATGCCTACAAGGAATACACGGCAGTCGGACGGTGGGTGATGAGATTCATCGTCGAGAGGGAAAGAACCCAGACCTACAGCTAAGGTCCTGAAGTACTGGTTAAGTGGGAAACGATGTGATTGTGTCGAGACAGCTAGGAGGTTGGCTTAGAAGCAGCCACCCTTGAAAGAGTGCGTAACAGCTCACTAGTCGAACGCAATTGCGCGGACAATGTAACGGGGCTCAAACCAGTCACCGAAGCTTGGGATGGTCGAAAGACTATGGTAGGGGAGCGTTCTGCAGGCGGAGAAGGCAAACTGGAAAGTTTGTTGGAGCGTGCAGGAGTGAGAATGCCGGCATGAGTAGCGCAAAACATGTGAGAACCATGTTCGTCGACAATCTAAGGTTTCCGACGGAAGGTCAGTCCGCGTCGGGTTAGTCGGGCCTAAGCCGAGGCCGAGAGGCGTAGGTGATGGACAACCGGTTAATATTCCGGTACCAGTGTTGGGAGATGTCATGAGAACCTCAGGACGGGTCAGCCTCTGAGTGGATTGAGGTGGCAAGTGGTTAGTAACCATGATGCCGGGCCGTAAGGCCAAAAGTGACCGTAACCCGGGGGCAAGAAAAGCCATGACATCGTTGAAAGACACTGCCCGTACCACAAACCGACACAGGTAGATGAGTTGAGAATACTAAGACGAACGGGAGAACCTCTGTTAAGGAACTAGGCAAAAATGTCCTGTAACTTCGGGAGAAAGGACGCCTGCGAGAGCAGGCCGCAGCGAAAAGGCTCTATCGACTGTTTACCAAAAACACAGGTCTCTGCAAACGCGAAAGCGGACGTATAGGGGCTGACACCTGCCCAGTGCCGGAAGGTTAAGAGGAGAGGTTAGCCGCAAGGCGAAGCTTTGAATTGAAGCCCCGGTGAACGGCGGCCGTAACTATAACGGTCCTAAGGTAGCGAAATTCCTTGTCGGGTAAGTTCCGACCCGCACGAAAGGTGTAACGAGTGGAGCACTGTCTCAACAGGGGGCCCGGCGAAATTGAAGTACGTGTAAAGATGCGCGTTACCCGCAGCTGGACAAAAAGACCCTGTGGAGCTTTACTGTAGCCTGTCATTGCGTTAGGGCGTGACTTGTGTAGCATAGCTGGGAGACTGAGAAGCCTGGTCGTAAGATTGGGTGGAGTCGACAGTGAAATACCAGCCTGGTGATGTTTTGACCCTAACCGCGACGAGTAAGCCTCGTCCGGGACAGTGGCAGGTGGGCAGTTTGACTGGGGCGGTCGCCTCCGAAAAAGTAACGGAGGCGCTCAAAGGTTGGCTCAGGCGGAATGGAAACCCGCTGATGCGTGTAAAGGCAGAAGCCAGCTTGACTGCGAGACCAACAAGTCGAGCAGAGACGAAAGTCGGACTTAGTGATCCTACGGCGCTGAGTGGAAGGGCCGTAGCTTACCGGATAAAAGCTACCCCGGGGATAACAGGCTAGTCTTGCCCAAGAGTTCATATCGACGGCAAGGCTCGGCACCTCGATGTCGGCTCATCGCATCCTGGGGCTGGATAAGGTCCCAAGGGTTGGGCTGTTCGCCCATTAAAGCGGTACGTGAGCTGGGTTCAGACCGTCGTGAGACAGGTCGGTCTCTATCCGCTGTGGGCGTTGGGAGTTTGAGGGGAACTGCCTCTAGTACGAGAGGACCGAGGTGGACGGAGCGCCTGTGAGTCGGTTGTCACGCCAGTGGCATAGCCGAGTAGCAGTCTCCGGAGCAGATAACCGCTGAAAGCATCTAAGTGGGAAACAGACCTCAAGATGAGACTCCCCATTGCAAAAGCAAGAAAGACCGCTGGAAGACAACCAGCTTGATAGGCCGGAGGTGTAAGGACAGCGATGTCTTGAGCCAACCGGTACTAATGGTCGAGGGCTTTTGATATGTGATACGGGGAAGTAGGTACTCTGGCAAAAAGAGTATGCACGGACCAAGCAAACGCAAGAGAGAATGAAGAAGTAAGATGAGAAAAGAAGTTGGGTAGAAGTGCAGCGCATTGTATTCGGGAGAGCTGACGAGCACAGCGCGAATTGAACCTGAAAGCGATGAGCGACAGGGGAGAGAGGCGAGGTTGTTGGTGGCTAGAGCCGTGAGGGTACACCCGGTCCCATTCCGAACCCGGTAGTTAAGCTCACGAGCGCGGATGGTACTGCTCTGGTAACGGAGTGGGAGAGTACGCCGTTGCCAACCCCTTTTATTCTTCCCCTTTCGCTCTTTTGCTTTTATACGGCTGAAGTTATTAATAACAAGGGCACATATTGTGCCCTTGTTTCGTTTCTCGCAGAATGAGCAGGAAACCTTTACCCTGTAGCAAAGCCGATGATGGCGTATTGTTCGGCCATCCTGCCCGGCGCAGGTGTTTCGCCCCATATCATACGGGTGCAGCCGCGTTTGGTGCTCAGTCCATATTTTGCTGCTAACGAGCTGGCCTGTTCATTTGGTGCGGGGATATCCAAGCGCACCACAGTTTGTCCATCGAAGGACGAGATGGCTGACTGGAGTAGTGCATCTGCCCCTTCTGCATCGGGATGATGCCAGGGGCCAATCCTGCCAGAGTGACCGGCATGAGCGAAAATATAACCCGTTACCACTCCATTTTGCTCATCAACCCAACCGCCAAATTGCTGCAGCCACTGCAAGATATGCGAACGGGGGAGGCCAAAAAGCCGGGCATCTAACGCCGCTACGGCAGGTAAATCGTCCAGGGACATGGGACGTAACGTCCGCGAGCTAGAGGCGGCATGCGGGGTAGGAATCCCTGTCCAACTTTCGATCTTATAAAGGCTTTGAAAGTTCATACTTTCATACAGTCCATAACCGAGGCTACTGGCATCGAGCATAATGGTTTTAATATTGTTGGTACGGCAGTAATCCATTGATGCCACCATCAGGCGGCGTGCCAGTCCGCGCCGCTGGTAGTCCGGGTCAACCACGACCATACCGACCCACGCTAAGTCACTGCTGTAGCAAATGACGTTGGCTGTTCCGACAACATGTTCTTGATCTTCGAGGCAAAAACTGCCCTCGCCTGCCCAAGCGATGTTCGCTTCTCGCTGCGAAGATGAATGATCCCAGCCGATCTTCGCAAACATCTCTCCGACTTGAGGCACATCAGCGACGGTCATGCGCCGCAGGGTTGGCTCAGGCAGCATCGGCAGCGGCTTTCAGTTCACGGCGGCGTTTTAGTATTTCACCTAGCCGTAGATTAACGACCGCAATACCGCCCATAATTAGCCCTGCACCGATCAGTAAGCGAATATCCACCTGCTCTTTCAGGAAAACCGCGCCTAATACAAGGCCAACAGCAGGAATAACATAGGTGACCATCGAGGCGCGAGAAGCACCAAGCGCTGCCACAATCGAATAGAACATGAGATAGGCAACAAAGGTATTGAGCAACCCAAGCGCCAGCATTGCCCGCAGCACATCGGGGCGTAAATCGGCCAACAAGACGGGCGGAGGACCACCCAGTAATGGAGCAATATGGGCGATGATGCCGGTGATGATAGCGGTCACGGTCAAAGCGCCAGCGGCAGCGGTGATGGGTGCGAGGCGGTTTTGAATGGCTTTGCGGCTGTAGGTTCCACCCAATGCATAACACAACGAGGCTGCTACAATAGCAAGCTGTCCAAATAGATGCATGGCAGGGTCAACTTCTGAGACAACCCCTTCTGTGCTGCGGCTGGCAAGTACCACCACCCCTAGAAAGCCAATCCCCAGACCAGCTATTTTACGCACTGTTATCCGTTCGTCGGCAAACACAAAGTGGGCTACGACCATTGTGAATAAGGCGGCTGTTCCCTGTAAGACGGCAGCGAGGCCGCTTTCAATGCTGGATTCACCCCATGTGATGAGGGCGAAGGGGAGAACGGTGTTCACCACACCCAGAATCAGGAGATCACGGATGCCTTTCCAGTCCCGGGGCAGCCCTTTGCCGCGCCAGTAGGCCACAATGTTTAGGCCGATGGCTGCGATGCCGGTTCGGATAAAAACGAGTTGAAAGGTGGGGAGTTGTTCGACGCCAACGCGAATGAACAAAAAAGACGATCCCCAGATAAACGAGAGCAGCCAGAAACTCATCCACGCCTGTTTTTTCGTCACACAAAATCCTTTTCATAAAAGCAGGGTGTACTTGACACACCCTGCCGCCTAGCCTATATGTTTCATTCTAGCGGGGAATAAGGACGGAAATATATCCGCTTATTGCCATGTTAGTTGATAGTCTTCAGTCTATAGCTAATAGTCAAGCGGGAGAAAGAATATCAGGCTTCTATGCTCAACTGTTTGAGGCGTTCCAAGCGGGTGGCTTCGTTGGCGACAAACCACGGGTCTTTGGAAAGCTGCTCGTGTGCCTGAGCAAAGTAACGCCGAGACTCTTGCGTTTTGCCCATCGCCAACAGGCATTCGGCAATTTCCTCATACACAAAGCCATCATGTGTTCCGGCGCGTCCGTGCTCTAGCAGCAAGGTTTGCTGAATATCTAATGCTTCGCCCGTGCGACCCAAGGAACGCAGCGTCCGGGCGACTGCCCAACGAGCAATGCGGGTGGTGACAGGGTCGCCCGCTTTTTCCCGTTCCACAAGCGCTTTCTGGAACATGTCTAAGGCAGTGTCATACTTTTTCGTATCGTGATACGCCCAACCGAGGTTGTTGTATAAGGATGCAAGCCATTTGCGGGCGCGGGGCTGCTGGCTGGCTTCGGCCATCGCTATGGCTTTCTGATTCCATTCAATGGCTTCTTCGGACGGAGCTATGATAGCCAGCATGTGGGCAGCATCAACTGCGTAATTATCTTCAGTGATCTGCTGGGCGCTTTCCAAAGCCTGTGCGAATAGTGGGCGAGCGGTATCGGCTTTGCCGGACGAGTTGAAGACGCGACCCCGTTCCAGCAAATAACGAACACGGGCGAGTTTGAGATCGTCGGTGAGGATGGTCTGTACTGTGTCGAGGGTGCGGTGGGCATCTTCGAATTTGCGCTGTAAGCCTTCGGTGCGGGCGATTTGCGTTAAGAGCTGCGCGTGGTAGGAGGCATCACCGGATGATTGGGCAGCAGGGAGCAGCTCGCGGAATTTCTGCTCAGTAGCAGCAGGTTGGTTGAAGTCCCAAAGCGCATCAAAATCGGTGAGGGTTAAATTTTCCATTGTGGTTATCCCATTCATTTTTGAAGACGCTGCGCGAACATATATTGATAACCGTCGGGGTCTTTTACGTTGAAAGCCCGTTCACCCCAGTCACGATCTTCGATGGGACGGGTGATGATGGCTCCGGCGGCTGTGGCTTGCTGATAGAGGGTGTTGATGTTGAAGTCGCCAGCCGCATCTAGATCAATATAGAGTTGGATACCCGTGCCCAGTTTGCTGCGGTCGGCTTCGGCCACGAAGTCAATTGTACCCAACAATACCTCAACTTTGCCCAACTTGACGCCCGCAAAACTGGTTTTGCCATCCTCACCGGGCATTTTCCAGTTGAGGGTGAAGCCGAGTTTGGTGGTGTAGTAGTCAAGGCTGGCATCAATGTCGTGCACAGAGAGAATGGGTGAGAGCATTTACACCTCCTGATAGGCTATTCAGATTATTAAGGAAGATTACGAGTATCGCATCCCTACAGGGAGGCTTCGCACAAAAAGCGGCAAAAGCAGCATATGCGGCACAGAATTTTGTGCACATTGTGCATTTAATGGCGGAAATGTCGGCGATGGCGGAAACGACAAATTACTCATTTTTTGGCGCCTGTCCCGGCTGGAGCCGCGTCGGGATGACGATTTAAGGGCGATTTTATGGCGGAAATGGCGGTTTGGGCGACATTTGCGACATAAGCATGGATGGTAGACGATAGATTTTAGATGAGAGAAATAGGACTATTACAAGGAATTATTTTAGCACAAATGTTTTATGAAGTCAAGGGCTTCCAAGTCACATTGAATAAACATTCTACATTTTAAGGGAGAACTACATTGAACCGCCAAGACGCCAAGTTCGCCAAGAGGGTTTATCTTTGGGTAATTGTATAAAACAAGTTTTTAATGTGACATTGTCATGAAGGGCGTGGTTAGGGTGTATTCGCGTTCGGGGGTTGGGCGGTTTTTTGCCGCCAGACGATAAACCGTCTGGCTATCGGAATAAAACCTGCTGAAGCAGGCTGAGGGGAGCATGTGCCTTCAGGTGCGATGTTCAAACCTCCCTAACTGAGGATGCAGTCGTGGGTTGTTCATTTCAGGTGGTAATTGATGGTTTATGGCGCATCAGGCACGCTTCGCAGGCCATGATGCTAACAGGCAGACAAGCGCACTCAAGGCGCTTCAAAGGCCGAATCAAACGTCAAGGTGATCACCATGTTAATTCGTGAAGGTGCATCAACGGGCTGAGGTCAATATTTGCGATGCTGCTATGCTGTGTGCCAACCTCATTGCCTAGATGCAGTCCAGTGGAAATATAAGCGGGGCGGGTTTTAAACCCGCCCCTACAGAAAGTTGCTTTCTTATGCCCAGCTTTGCAAGTAGGTGCAGGTGAGGGATTGTTTGGCACTGAGGAGAGCCTGAGGCGTGCCGGTAGGACGGAAGAAAATGGTGGGTGGGGACTTTATCATAGTCCCCATCCCCAAACCCCCTCCCCATAGCGATGAGGAGGGGACTTAAAAGACCAAATGGGATCAAGTTATCTGCTATTTTCAGCCAAAATTGATGTCCACCGTTTAGTGTAGTGCTACCGGCGTGCCTTCAAAGATGACCTTCCCGCCTTTATGACCGCCCAGTGTCTTCGCACGGAAGACTATGATCGTCAAGAGCCGTTGTGTACGCCCGGCGGCCCGCTAAGCACTCTGGGGACATACTCCACCAGCTGGATTCTGCCATCGAACGTCCGGCTGGAAACCATGTCCAAAGCAACATCGGGATAACCATCGTAGATCCGGTTCGTGCCGGTGCTCCCGGTAATCACGGGGAAGATGACCACCCGGAAACGGTCCACAAGACCTGCCTTGAGCAATGACCGGCACAAGCTGACGCTGCCAATGGTGGTCATCGGGCTGTCGCCTTCCTGCTTCATCTTTCTGACAGACTCGACCGCATCTTCGCTGATTAGCCGGGTATTGGCCCACGGCAACGGGGAATGAAGCGTCGAGGAGAAGACCACCTTGGATGCCTTGGTAAGCTCGCTCACGCTGTCTTCTTCTTCGCTCCTTAGATCCGATTCTGATGTACCTGATTGAGACATGAATCCGTACATCAGGCGGTATGTGTTTGCTCCCATCAAGATGGTGTAGTCGCGTTCGGACCGCTCACCAAGCCAACTGAGATATTCGGGGCCTTCAAGCCCCCACCAACCGGGCCACCCTTTCGCGGCCCCGTAGCCGTCCAGTGAGGTGATGAAATCCACTAAGAGTTCCTGCATGAATATTCTCCTTTACATCCTCAAGCCAGATCTGTGCGGTTGAATGAAATCATTGCAGTAGTCCGATGACTAGCTACTTGAGCGACGGACGCGGTAGCGGATGTGCGTCGCATCCGGCGTGTCGATCACCCGGACGATCTCTAGCTCGATGCGCGAGGGCAGTACCTCGAACAACCGCCGCCCGCCACCGAACAACACCGGGATCTGGTGGATCTGCAGCTCGTCCAGTACGCCCGCCTCGAGCGCCCGCTGCGCCGTGTATGCGCCATGCACCAACACGTTCCGATCTCCGGCGGCAGCCTTCGCCTGAGCCATCGCGCTCTCAATCCCATCGAGCACATAGGTCACCAGCGGGTAATTCGCCACGGAGGGACCCGGCGGCCGGTGGCTGGGCACGAAGATTGGCATATCGTGATGATTACCGCCCCAGTGATCGACCTGTTCCACAGTGCGTCTACCGGCAACCACTGCGCCAGTAGCTTTGCCTTCGTCGAGGAAGTGCGCTCCCCAGCCGGTTCCGTGTGTGTGCGGGGGTGATGCTTCGAATCCGTACCACTGGTGCAGCCGCATGAATTGGTCGCCGCCGGGGTTGCCCACGTCGTCATTCGGACCTGCGATGTAGCCATCGAGTGACATTGACATGTAGAGTACTGATACCGACACTTTGACCTCCTATAGTCTCTATAGCAAAATGCAGCGAGGGACGGCCCGACGAGCAAGCGGTGTTTGATATTTGCCATCGACTGCTGCTAAAAGGTAAGGCAGATCGTTCATGACTTCTGCGGTTGTACTTCGGTGAAATCATTCTCACCATTGTATACACTTGGAGTAGGTTTGGCTTGTAAAAATTCAATCAGTTGGCAGGTTGCGGAGAGAAAGTTGATCAACCAGCGCGTCCTCAACATATACGCGACGGCGTAAGGGTAAATAATCCATCGGGCTATGTCCAGTAAATGTCACAAAATCTTTGTTGAGGTGCGATAGATCGTAGTAACCAGATTGTGAAGCAATCTGTGTCCAGTCATTGACGTGGGTCCGTTCAATAGAGTGCAGGGTATGTTCAAAGCGGTAGAGCCTTGCCAATTGTTTAGCGGAGGTTCCGACTATCCGTTTGAAGAGGGTTCCCAGGTGATTCTGGCTGATACCAATACAGTCGCTCAAGGCTCGAATGGACAACATACCGTGATTCTGAGCCATTAGAGAAATGGCATATTCGACGATGTTTTGTCCGTGTTGTGTCTCGTATAAACGATCACGCAGCAATCGCTCAAAGAGAACCAATCCTGCTTCTATAGTTGGCGCAGCATGTAACCGCTCTCTGATTTCAGATGCCCACTGCCCCCAAATAGTGTCCAACGTGATGACCTGATTGTAGACTTCTGAAAGTGGAAAACCCGCAAATGGGTAAGCACCAGCGGGCTTGAAACGTATCCCATACAACTGCATGTCTGAAGGCCAATCAATGCTGTGATGTACCCCGTATAATCCAACAAGCCAGCTTTTAGTCAGGCTAATGGGCTGGGATATGCTGTCCTTCTCATACATATGGAAAGCACTACCCAGATTGATCTTCAGGTCGAGTGCTGGTACGGGTAGTATCTTCTCGTGGCGAAAGGGCATTTGACCGTCAAGATAGTAGAAGTGGTCGATATAGGCGTTGAGCGGTGGTGATGGAATGTGGCGACTGTATGTCATGCGGGAGGTCAAATTCGCTAAAAGTACCCGTCTCGAGGTTGGGATTGTACCATTCATGAGTCTATCCGTAACCCCCGCCCCTGTGTACAGGGCGGGGAGTCCAAGCAGTTACGGGCAGTTTATGGATATGTTCTAGGTAACTCAGCTTTGCAGGTAGGCACTGGTGAGGGATTGTTTGGCGCTGAGGAGCGCCTGAGGTGTGCCTTCAAAGATGACCTTGCCGCCTTTGTTGCCGCCTTCCGGCCCCATATCAATAATCCAGTCAGCATTTTTGATGATGTCCACATTGTGCTCGATGACGAGGACGGTGTTGCCGGTATCAACCAGACGGTTCATGATGGCGAGCAGGTGACCGATGTCCGACATATGTAAGCCTGTGGTGGGTTCGTCCATGACATAGATGCTGCCTTTTTTGTGGAGTTCGCTGGCGAGCTTGATGCGCTGGCACTCACCGCCGGACAGGGTGCTGAGGGGCTGACCGAGCGTGAGGTAATCCAAGCCGACATCATGCAGGGCTTGCAGGCGGCGGACGATTTCTTTGATGGAAAAGAATTCCAAGGCCTCGCCCACCGACATACTCAGTACATCACTGATGGATTTGCCATCGAGCTTGTACTCCAAGACCTCGTCTTTGAAGCGTTTACCGCCACAGGTTTCGCAGAGGGTTTTGATTTCATCTAGGAAGGAAACTTCGGTGTAGATGACGCCTAATCCCTGACAGGTTTCGCAAGCGCCTTTGGAGTTGAAACTAAAAAGCGAGGCGTTGACCTTGTTGGCTTTGGCAAAGGCTTTG
This sequence comes from Anaerolineae bacterium, assembly GCA_041390885.1. GTDB lineage: Bacteria > Chloroflexota > Anaerolineae > Aggregatilineales > Phototrophicaceae > CFX2. The sequence continues at coordinate 208,210 of JAWKPB010000021.1, forward strand.
CGGACATCGTCCAAGATGCCAGTATAGGTGGCGGGGTTGGAACGGCTGGATGTACCGATGGCGGACTGATCAATGACGACTGCATCAGGATGCTGGCGGAGGAAGGTCTGATGGATGAGGGAACTTTTGCCGGAACCCGCCACACCTGTAATAACTGTGAGAACGCCTGTGGGAATATCAACCGTGACGTTCTGGAGGTTGTTGGCACGCCCGTTGACGATGGGCAGCTTGCCTTTCGGTTGGCGAACGTTGGCTTTGATGGGCGTGGATTGTTTGAGGTGGCGTCCGGTGAGGGTGTCGGCAGTGAGCAGGTTATTAAATGAGCCTTCATAGACGACGCTTCCGCCATGACTGCCAGCCTGCGGGCCGACATCCACGACGTGATCGGCCACTTTGATGACTTCGGGGTCGTGTTCGACCACCAGCACTGTGTTGCCTTTGTCGCGCAGTTTGAGCAGGAGTTCATTGAGGCGGTGCACATCACGGGGGTGCATGCCGATGCTGGGTTCGTCAAAGACATAGATGACATCCATCAAGCTGCTGCCGAGGTGCTTGACCATCTTAATGCGCTGAGACTCGCCGCCGGAGAGGGTATCGGTTTCGCGGTTCAGGCTGAGGTATTCGAGGCCAATATCAATGACGTATTGCAAACGCTCGACGAGGCTGGCGACCATCGGCGCGGCTAGAGGATCTGTAATTTGCCGGATGACATTGATGAGATCATCAACCTCCATCGCCGCGAGTTGGGCGATGTTGTAGCCGTTGATCTTGCAGTTGAGGGCGGCTTGACTGAGGCGTGCGCCTTTGCAGAGGGAGCAAGGGCCGTAGGTCATGTAGGGTTCGACGGACTTCTGAGTGCGTTCGGAATAGCTTTTCACATCGCCGGTGATGTACTTGCGGCTGAATTTATCAACAATGCCTTCAAAAGTCAGGTTGACGGGTTTCGCCATCTGCATCTTCACTTTGTAAGGTTTGCTGTGGAGGAGCAGATTCATCTCTTCTTCGGTGTAGTCAGCCAGCTTTTTGTCGTTATCGAACAGACCGGACTGGGTTAGGATGCTCCATCCCCACGTATCGACAGCATACTCCGGATAGAGGATAGCGCCTTCGTTGATGGATTTGGATGTGTCCAGAAATTTATCGAGATCAACGCCGATTTTGCGGCCAATGCCGTTGCATTCGGGGCACATGCCCTGCGGGTCGTTGAAGGAAAAGTAGTTGGCACTGCCGACAAAGGGCTGCCCAACCCGCGAAAAAAGAATGCGGAGAAATGTATAAATATCGGTGACCGTGCCGACGGTGGAGTGTGAGCCGCCGCCCAAGCGTTTCTGATCAACCACGATTGCCATGCCTAGATTTTCGATGGCGTCAGCATCCGGTTGGGCGTAACGGGGCAGGAAGTTGCGGACGAAGGTGCTGAAGGTTTCGTTGAGCTGGCGGCGGGCTTCGGCGGCAATGGTATCGAAGACGATAGACGATTTGCCGGAACCGGAGACGCCTGTAAAGATGGTGATTTTGCGCTTGGGAATGCGTAAGGACACATTCTTGAGATTATTCTCACGGGCACCGCGTATCTCGATATATTCTTGAGTCACGTTTCCTCCCATAAAAATTAGCGAGCCGATCACTGTAGCACAAACGTTCAGGAAATCAAGGGGGGATTGGCGGCATAGTACGTGATAGTGGACAGGGCGCGCCCTGTCCCTACATCCACACATGAAAGTGTTCTGAGTTGATACGATCATCACGTACCATGTGACCATTACCAGTCAAGAGGAGAATAGTGGGGCAAAATACTTGATGAGAGCATGGCGTTAGCGCGGACGCCAAGTGACGCATCAGGCTAATGATGTTTAAGAAATTAGGGCGGAGAAAGAACCCCCACCTTAACCCTCCCCCGCATGCGGGGGAGGGAAAAATACAGATGCAGGTTACTCCGTATCAATTAACTTAAAACCATAAGCCATGATGCTAACCAGCGGACGCTGTTTTGCGGAACTACCTCATTTGTGCTTCAGGTCGCTGATGGTTTGCTCGATGCGGATGAGGCGCTGCTGTACGTCGCCAATTTCCAGTTCGGCTTTGAGATTGACACGATAGTCCAATTCGCTACGGACGCGGTCTTTGGCATCCTGCCGGTTCTGGCTCATCATGATGACAGGGGCTTGAATGGCGGCGAGCATAGACAGGAACAAGTTGAGCAGGATGAAGGGATATGGATCCCACGGTTTGTCTATCAGGGTGTTAATGGTGGTGTAGACGATCAAAACTACTCCAAAGGTGATGACAAATTTCCATGAGCCGCCGAATTTGGCAACCCCATCCGCCAAGCGGTCGCTCAGTTTTTCGGTATCTTCGATTTCCTCGTTCGGATTGCGGGAGACGCGCGTCCGCATCAACTCCTGCGTGGCGCGTAATTGTTTTTCGATCATGGTCAACATGTCCATGCCAGCCATCGGCTTCTTTTGTAAGAGGGTGGCGATGTCGTTGCGGTCAATTTCGATGGTACAGGTGTCTTCGGTGGCAACGGCCGTGGTGAGGTGATCGGCCTGAGCTAACAAGGACGACATGCCCAATACGCCGCCCACTTCGACCACATCCACCAATACATCATCGCCCGCGATATCGGTGATGGTGACATTAACTTTGCCTTTTTGGACAAGGTAGGCGTGGGGGGACGGTTCGCCCACCTTGTAGATCATCTGGTCTTTGTCGAAGTTTTTTACTTCGACCTGCTGCGCCAGAATGAGGCGTTCGTCGGCATCGAGCAGGGCAAAAATCGGTACGTCGTTGAAAATATCCGGATCTACCATCGTGCCACCTCTAAAAACGTAATTGAGAAAACAATAGATTTTGGCAGATTGTATACAGGATAGATGAGCGGAGCAATAAGCCTCACCCGGCGGCTCAAGCCACGCAATGGGGTTCAGTGAGCGAGGAGAAGCCCGTTTTGCCGGGTAGGACATGACTGCGACCATAGACATGGCGCATCAGTTGAAGCTGCTCAGTTTGCCAGCGGACGTTTAGGAGCAGCGGGTGTTCGCGTTCCAAATAACGGAGGAAGAGGGACGGGGTATTGGCTGAGTCAGTGTCTTTTTTGAAGAAAAGGCAGGTGATGTAGGGAATATCCCACTCGCGAAATTGTTGCAGTGTGCCGACCAGATCGCGCCAGAAGCCGAAGGGGCTGAGCGTAGGCACGACCCATACACCAACCTGCCGCAAGTTCTGGATGGCGGACAGACGTTGACTGAAGGAAGGCGTAGCACGCTCCCACGCACGAATGAGATCGTCGCGGTCCGTGCCGATGCTATAGCTGACGACCAGCGGCGGGCCGCCGTCGGCAGGTTGTGTGGATTGGATGTAGTGTGCCATGAGTTGGGCATCACGGTCGGGGCGGTAGCGGGTTTGGACGGCAATGCGGCGCGGACGGAGGCGGGGCGGCGTATCGCACAACAAATGCCACATGGCGCGGGTTTCGGCGGGTTTGGCGGCATAGGGATCGGTTACGCCACTCCAGTAAACGGTTTTATCGGCCAAATCACCTTTATGGAGGTGTCCGGCAAACTTTTGAACCGCATGGCGTTTGGGGCGGAGTTCAAAGCCCCAGTGTTCGCCGCGTTCACCACGCATATCCGCAGGTCAACATGCGACCGGAGGGGACATAGCAGAACAGGCAACCGCCGGGACAGCCGACCTGAGTTTGCAGTGTGTAGTCAAATCCATCAATGAAGCCACGACTGGCGCGCAGGACATCAGTGTTGGATCGCGAAGGAAGGTCATGGTGGCAAGGGGTGGGGCTTCAGGTGTTGATAGACAGTGTTGTAGTCAGCAGCATGATTCCTCCGTGATGGGTAGTGGTTGCAAGGTACGTGATGGGGCGAATATAGAACTCGGACAGGGCGTGCCTGTCCCTACATCTTCATGAATGATTGTTATCCATCGCTAAAGTCATCATACCGTATGACCACTACTTACGTTATGAATTGCTCATATGTTCTATATTAGCACGAAAGTTCTGGTTGGTAAATAGGGAAACGTAGTCAACTTGCTATGAATTCCTAGTTGGGTTGGGCAGCAGAATGCGTTTCTCTAAGGCCAGCTCAATGGTGATTCCCACGGTGTACGAGACCAAGTCTGTCCACAAGAAGGTGTAGCCGAGAATGAAGGCCGATCAGTTTGATGCTGCGGAGCTGGTTGATCCAGTCGGCCTGATAGAGTTCGCTGAATTCGATGGCGTAGGTGATGAGGATGGCGGTGATGAACAGGCGGCGGGTGGTGGCACGGGGGTACAGAATACCCAACCCATTGAAGATCGCCATAGCCCACAGCAGCGCATCACCAGCATAGTTGACGCACTAGAAGGCGGGGAGGAATCTGCGGCACTAGGCGGGTGGGCAGGCCGAGCGCGAAGATGACGACAGGTGATGATATAGGTGCGGCGGGAGCGGTTGGTGGGCATCTTAAGCCCCTATCCCCCAACCCCTTTCCCCGTGCACACAGGAGAGGGGAGCAGCAAATAGCGCTGTGGAGTGAGGAAAGCATAAGTTTGAACAGCACGAGGATTAGTGGGCATTCAGCCAGCCGACCATGCCGATGACCATTTCTTTCCGGCTCATTGTGGGTTTCGTGGCGCAGGTTGGGGTGGGCTGCGCAGCATCCCGGTCAGGCCGACGGCATCATACAACTTCTGGCTGCCTGCGGGGGGACAGAGTTGGTCTTCGTACCGTGAAAAATGAGGAATGGGCAGAATTAGGAGGTCGAGGCGCGGGCCAATACGGCGCGGCTGGCGGTAATGATGAGATAACCCATGCGTACCTTCACCTTATCGTGGTTGACCAGCGGGTCGGTGTCGTAGGCGGTACTGACGGCGGTATCACGCGAGAGGACGGTAGATGGCTAGGGAGCGGGAGTAATGGCGGAATGAGGGATGATATTGTTGAGTGCCAGCCAAGATGAGCAGGCCGGGCTGCGCCGATTCGACGGCCAAGGTTGTGCCAGAAGCTGACGATGCTACTAGTGCTTTTTGATAACGCAAGGCGAAACCCAAGGTGATGAGCGACCCATACTGTGACCGTACATGAATAGTTTCTTGCCGGGGTTGGCGGTCTTCACAGTGTCAAAAAACTGCTTGAGGTCTTCTATCGGCTGGTCGAAACTATCGAAGTAGGCGCGTTCGCCAGCGCTGCGTCATGACCGCGATGGTCGAGGGCGTAGACGGCGTAACCTGCTTCGGCGAGGCGGAGCCGCGACGTGCGGATAGCGTCCGAGATACTCCGCAGCCCATGCACGATGATGACCACAGCGCCGGGTTCAGAGTCCGGCAGCCATGACGCGGTGAAGATGTTGAGACCGTCAGCAGATTTGAAGGAATTGGTGGTATGGTTCACGGCAGGCGGTCTCCTTAAGGTGCGCTAACCAGTGTCAATGTGGGCGGCGGTGCCTCAGCGGCGGCGAATTGGGGCTGCTGACTGACGATGAAAGCCAGCAGGACAATTAAAACTACTAGAGCGGCAGCGGCAGCCAAGCTGAACCAGCGCCGGGATGGGGCGGCGGGAGCAGATGAAGCGGCCTGAAGTTCGGCGTGTTCCAGCAGCCATGTTTGCATCAGTCCGGAACTGATGCGGATACCCTGTTTGCTGTTTTCTACCACCTCATCGTATTCTAAACTGCGAATAGCGGCATGGATGGCAGTCATGTCCAGCGGGTAATCGGATTCAATCAACCAAGCGGAAATGGCCCTGGTGTCAATGGGTGTGAGCGGATCTTGAACCAGCAGACGGCTGACGGCGGCCAATACCAGCCGACCATTGCGCGCGGTGGCGTCCCAGAAGCGTTGGAAATCAGTATTACTATCATGGCGCAGAACGACTGCGACATTTTTTACATCTTCAGGAGTGAGGGTATTCAGGGTAGGACGGGTTTCCCACTGGTTATACAGGCGTGCCCCTATGCGCTGGAGCAGGCGGGGCTGTCCGGCAGTAGCGGCGTGAACTGCGGCGGCCACTTCTTCGCTGACATGATATTGGTCAGCAACGGGCTGCTGCATGAGCTGGGTGGTTTCCGCAGCCGTCAAGTTGCCAAGCCGATAAACATCGGTGATGCGCGCCAATGGGGAGAGGGCGGCGATGTCGGTTTCGTAGCGGCTGTCTAGGGCCAGCACCATACCCAGATCACGGAACTGGGTGACCAAGCCGTTAAGATACTCGAAATGGTCATCCGGCAGTTTTTCCGTCCGCACCCACTGAATGAGCGCTCCGGCATCGTCAATGAGCCACACCAACCGGCGTCCGCGAACGATGCGGAAGGTATCCGCCAAATATTCTTCCGACAGCCACTTCCGCATATCACCGTTTTCGCGGCTGGGGCGCGGCAGGCGGTAGAGGCTGAAGTCGCGTTGGCCGAGCGCCTGCAAGGTGTCCAACGCCAAAATTTCCAACCAATCGGCTTCGGAACGGATGGCACGGTCTTTTAGCCCGATATAGACGCCAATGAAGGTGTCATCAAAATAGCTGTTAAAGTGACGGAGCAATGCTGATTTGCCGATATCGCGCCGCCCCAGAATGACACTAACACCCGCACCCGCCGGATCGGTGAGGTGCTGGTAGAGATGCTCAAAGGCACGCTGGCGACCTGCGAAGGGGGCAAGCGCCACATCGTCGTTGAGGTCGGGGCGGTAGGGATTTTGTGGGATGAGGGGCAAGTCGGTCATTGTAGATTGATCGGTTGGTTAAATTTGTGGGATTATAACACGGAACAAGTGAGTGAGTGGGTGCGGGCAACCTGCGATTGGCAGATGTGAATCCTACGTGGCAGGTATAGAATTGTGAGTGCTGGTCGTTCACTGCCGCGCTGGATAGGAGTTGCCCGTGTCGCTCCGCAAATTCACCTTCCGCCCACCACCACCTGCGCTGCGCCTGTTCAGCTTGAGCGATTTGGTGCTATTACTGCTGCTGGCGGTGGTGATCTATTTGGGTGTGCGGCTGGCCTTCAATACACCAGAAGTGGTGCGCGGGCCGGATATCAGTCTCTCCGCTAGCGCGCTGCCGTATTACGCACTGCTGTCACTGGGGCGGATGCTGATCGCTTACACGCTATCCCTCACGTTCTCTATTGCATACGGATATACAGCGGCCCGCCGACCCGGTGCAGATCGCTGGCTGCTGCCGGCGCTGGATATTTTACAGTCTATTCCGATACTATCTTTCCTGCCGGTGGTGCTGCTGGGATTGACAGCAATCCTTCCTCAAGGACTGGCAGTGGAACTTTCGGCAGTGATCTTAATCTTCACCAGTCAAGCGTGGAATCTAACGTTTAGTTTTTACCAATCGATGACAACTATACCGATTGAACTGCGGGAAGCCTCGGCGGTTTACCGATTCAGCCCGTGGCTGCGATTCCGTCAGGTGGAGCTGCCCTTCGCATCCATCGGTTTGATCTGGAATAGCGTCATGTCGTGGGCGGGGGGCTGGTTCTTCCTGATGGCAGCGGAAATATTTACGCTGGGTAATCGCATTTCCGTCTGCAGGGGTTGGGGGCGTATCTACAAACGGCGGCGGCGCAAGGCGATTCACGGGCGCTGCTGTTGGGCATTGGTACGCTGGTGCTGCTGATCGTGCTGCTTGACCAACTGGTGTGGCGTCCGCTGCTGGCATGGGCGGAGCGCTTCAAAGTATCGCAGGTGGAGAGCGACGAACCGGCCACCTCATGGTTCTATAACAGCTTGCATCATTCGCGGGTGGCGGGCTGGGTCTCGCGCTGGTTGTTTGCGCCATTGGTCGGGCGCTTGAACCGGGAGCTGGACAAGCCACAGATGGTCGTGCCGGGGCTAGAGCCGGTCATTGTTCCGCAGGAGCGGTCGATTGCCGGGTGGCTGCTGCTGCTGGTGGGCGTGTTGTTCATCGGCTATGTCATGGTGGAAGCACTCATCCTTCTGATCACGGTTCCGGTCAGTATCTGGACACAGATCGCGGTGGGGGCAGGTGCGACGCTGCTGCGAGTAGGCATATCTATTGGAATTGCCTTAGCGTGGACGATTCCGGTGGGCGTACTCATTGGCACGAACGCGCGGGCGGCGCGGATTTTGCAACCCGTCGTCCAAATTCTGGCAGCTATTCCTGCTACAGCGCTGTTCCCGGTTCTGCTGGTTGGTCTGTTGGCGCTGCCGGGGGGTGGCAATATGGCGGCGGTAGGGTTGATGCTTCTGGGGACGCAGTGGTATATCCTGTTTAATGTGATAGCGGGCGCTTCGGCCATCCCGCAAGATTTGAAGTACACTACCGACTTGATGCAGCTTAAGGGATGGCGGCGCTGGCGTACGCTGACCCTGCCCGCCTTATTTCCGTATATTATCACTGGACTGATCACGGCCAGCGGCGGGGCGTGGAATGCCAGCATCGTGGCGGAATTCACAACTTTCGCCGGACAGACCAACCGCGTGGTAGGGTTGGGCGCGACGATTACTTCGGCGACGGCAGACGCTCATTACGGACAACTGCTGGCGGCGACGCTGACCATGATTCTCATCGTGGTGTTGGTCAACCGCTTGTTTTGGCGGCGGTTGTATGCGGTGGCTGAGAGCCGGTTCAGGATGGATCAATAAACGGACAGGTCTGGGAATTCAATTTCTAACCGCCAAGACGCCAAGTTCGCCAAGTGAGAGTCGAAGTCTGCGCCGTTCATAATTTGTGATTGAGCGGGGCAGTGATTAACAAGGACATGATATGACTGCTGAAGTTCTGCTGCATCTGGCGCATGTGACCCGCGTGTTCGGGCGCGGGGAGCGGCGCTTTACGGCTGTTGAAAATATCAACCTCACGATTCATGCGGGTGAGTTTGTGGCGCTGCTGGGGCCGTCGGGCTGCGGCAAAAGTACGCTCTTAAGAATGATCACCGGTTTGATCGTGCCGACCAGCGGTACGGTGACCTATCGTGGAAAGCCGGTGCAGGGAATCAATCCGTATGCCACGATGGTCTTTCAAAGTTTTGCGCTCTATCCGTGGTTGACGGTGCTGGATAACGTGTCGCTGGCATTGGAAGCACGGGGAGAACCGCTTGCGAGCCGCCATTCCAAATCCGAGAAATTGATTGATCTGGTGGGTATGGACGGCTTTGAGTCGGCATATCCACGCGAGCTTTCCGGCGGGATGCGGCAGAAAGTTGGTTTCGCGCGGGCACTGGCCGTGGAACCGGAATTACTGTGTCTTGATGAACCGTTCAGTGCGTTGGACGTGCTGAGCGCCGAGGCACTGCGCGGCGAATTGATGGAGTTGTGGACCGGGGGCAAACTGCCCACTAAAGCGGTGCTGATGGTGAGCCACAATATTGAGGAAGCCATCATTATGGCTGACCGGGTGGTGGTGATGGGCAAAGAGCCGGGGCACATCGTCAGCGAGTTTCACATTGACCTGCCGCATCCCCGCCAGCGCAAAGATGCGGGGTTCGAAGCCCTGATTGACCGGATTTACGCCGCGATTGCCGGCCACACCGAATCAGAAAGTGATGAGGTTGGCACACCGCCGGGCGCGCCGGGTATCACCCGCATTTTGCCGCATTCGTCGGTGGATGCGCTGGCGGGGATGCTGGAGCACGTGCTAGCAGCGGGTGGCAAACATGATCTCTACCGGCTGGATGACGAGCTGGGCATTGAAATGACGGCGCTGATGCAGACAGTTGAAATGGGGGAAATGCTGGGGTTCGTACATGTAGATGAGGGTGATATTCACGTTACGCCGCTTGGGGAAGCCTTCGCTGAAGCTTCAATCCTGACACGCAAAGAAATATTTGCTAACCGTGCTCGCCGCCTGCCTATGATTCGCTGGTTGATGGATATGCTGGACGCGGTGCCTGACAAAACACTGCCGTGGAAAGTGTTTTATACAGCTATGCAGCCCGAATTCCCGGACGCCATCATTGAACGTCAGTTGGATGTTGCCATACGCTGGGGGCGCTATGCTGAATTGATTGATTATGATGACCGCAATGAAACGCTCCGTCTCGATTCATCCGGTGCTAAAATTATGGCGGCTGTCGAATAAACGATGAACCGCGCACATTTCAGAGTCCTAAGTAGATTGCAGGTCACGAGGAGAAGTCAATTATGCCGTGTTGTTCACATTGTCAGGGCGCAGACCAGCTTTTTGATGTGGGTGTAGCCCGCAGTGATTTGAACAGTTACCGCAGGAAAGGGCCTTCGCGCCAAACCAAGCTGCTGTTAAGTGCGCTGCGTGAGGCAGGAGTAGAGGGTGCAACACTGATTGATATCGGCGGCGGAGTGGGTGCTATCCAGCATGAACTGCTTGCGGATGGCGTCCGGTCGGCGGTGCATGTGGATGCTTCCACAGCGTATTTAGGTGCGTCGCAGGAAGAAGCGGAAAAGCGCGGTCATCGCCAGCGCGTCACCTACCTGCATGGTAACTTCGTTGACCTTGCGCCGGAGATCCAACCGGCCGATGTTGTCACGCTGGATAGAGTGGTGTGCTGCTACCCGGACATGCCGGGGCTGGTGGGCGCGTCCGCTGCGCGGGCGCAGCATTTGTACGGTCTGGTGTACCCGCGCGATGCGGGCTGGATGAAGCTGGGCAACCAAATCTTGAACCTGTACTTGTGGGTGAGGCGCAATCCGTTCCGGACTTTTGTCCACTCAGCGGCGAAAGTGGATGCAGCGATACGGGCACAGGGTTTAACTCCCCGTTATCACCGCAATGCTGGCTTGTGGCAGGTGGTGGTGTATGGGCGGGATTAAATCAGCGGGCGCTGCTTAGTTGCCCCAAAATGGCCGGGAAAAGAATACAATGAACCTTACATTTTTCCCGAAATTATTCTCTGTTATTCCGTAACGCGACTGCCTCCGTTATAATCCGCGCCATTCACAAATGTAATTTTGGGGACAGATGACAACCATGAATTCACCGCAAGCGCTGGCTTTAGTCGGGATGCCGGGCGCAGGCAAGACGCTGTGTGCCAAACATCTGGAGGAACGGGGATTTTTTCAATTCCGCTTCGGCAGCATCGTGGTGGACGAGGTTGTGCGGCGCGGTTGGAAGATTAATCCAGACAATGAACGGCTGGTGCGCGAAGAGCTGCGGCGCAAAGAGGGGATGGATGTGATGGCGAAGCGGGCGCTGCCCCGTCTGCGGAGCGCGCTGGAAACCCACGCACACATTATCATCGATGGGCTGTACAGCTTTAGTGAATACAAAACACTGCGGCAGGAGTTTGGGGAAGGTATGGTGCTGGTCGCCATTGTCAGCTCGCGCCATGTACGCTACCAACGCCTTGCACAGCGAACCGAGCGCCCCCTGACACCGCAAGAGGCGCTGCTGCGGGACTATGCCGAGATCGAGAAGCTGGAAAAAGGCGGGTCAATCGCCATTGCCGACTACACACTGCTCAACGATGGCGAACCGGCGGCGCTGCTGGCGGCTTTGGATAAGTTAGTAAACGAGTTGGGACTGTATCCCTAGTCTTCACTGTTTAGCACGCAGCACGAACACTCCCCAACCCAAGTAGGCCCGCTCATACTCAAGATAAGCACGTTTCGCGCGGGCATTCCACTGGCGCAGTTCGGCGGCGTCTGGATCGTTGGGATTGTTCCGCAGCCAATCATCAATCGTCAGCCATTGCGCGGCTGAATAACGATCCCAACTATTGCCATCCGCTAATACCATCTCCACGAGTTCCAACCCAACCGACTCAATCCGGTCAAGCATACCGACGAGTGATGTGAAATCATCTTTGCCTATGTCCATAGCAGCATAGGCCGCTTCGGGCGGCGGGGTGATCCAGTACGGTTCGCCCACCAGCAGCAGGCCACCCGGTTTCAGCGCGGGCTGCATGAGCTTAAGTGTTCCCACCAAGCCGCCGCCAATCCAAGTTGCGCCGATGCAGCTCACGAGATCGAAACCCTGCGCTTCGGCCACATATTTTCCGGCATCGCCTTCGACTAGCGTGATACGATCCACGACACCAAGTTCGTGGGAGCGTTCGTGGGCCGCCGCCAGAAAAACAGAACTGATATCCACCCCGATGCCCTGAGTGCCCCAGCGATAAGACCACTGGCACAGCATTTCCGCTTTGCCGCAGCACAGATCGAGCTGGCGCATTCCGGTTTTGAGGCGGCAGATTTCGCCGAGCAGCATCAACTTGTCTTCGGCAAAGGGATTTAAGATGCGGTGGTTGCTTTCGGCAATTTCGTGAAATCGTAGTGTCATAATACACTGCTCCTAATTGTGATTTATGGGTGCAGCTTCATTTCGTTTGAGAGTTGTTGGTATGACCTGTTGGCTAATTCGACCACAGCGCCGGGTTGAAATTGGCTCATCACTTGCTGCAGGCTGTTTTCGCGATCTTCGCCACCTGCATCGGTCAACAAGAGCTGCCGGCAGTAGGCGGCGATGTCTTCAACGATCCTTTCGCAGCGGTAATAAGCCAGCGCGACGGGATTGATTTCTGTACGTCCATATCCTTGATAAAACAATGTTTCTTCTTGCTGCGGTGTGTGACCATCACCACCCAGCCCGCCACCAATGAACATCAAGTCGCGCTCTTTGGGGGCGAGGATGAGCGTGTCCCAATCAACTAGAAAAAGTTGTTCGCGTTCATCAATCAGGATATTGCCAACGTGAATATCAGCGTGGCAGAGGATGTAGTCAAGGGTTTCCAAGGCCAGCAGCGCCGCCAGATGTTCGGCGCGGTTGACGAGTGCGGCGACTGTTTCACGCCGGTCGTGCAAGAAGGAAGCTAGCGCGTGTGCTGCCTGATCGCTGAATTGTTCCGTTTCGATGTGGGCTTGGAAGTCTTGGACGATGGCGCGCCAATGCGGGGCGTATGTCTCCCGCTGGACGCGAGATGTGATGGCTGGCGGAAGGGCGGCGTTGTGAAAGGCTTTGAGCGCCCGACCGAAGTCGATCCAGTTCTGGTCGGACAGCTTAAGCGTCCAGCCGTCGTGCCCTGCGATGTAGGGAGACAGGGTCACTTTGTATTCTTCCAGTAGTGTCCATAACTGCCCGCTGCGGTTAGCTAGAGGAGCTATAACCTGTTTGATACCTTGATCACGCAGAAGCTTCGGTACAGTGACGGCTACTTCGTCAAAAGCACCGCGCCGCAGCTTTACGAATAGGGGCGTGCTATTGTCCGCGACGGCGCGGTAAACAGCCGTGTTGACATCCGCCCCCAGCGGAAGGAAGGTAATCTCGACGATTTGCATTCCATAATTGATTTGCAAACAGTCAACGATTTTTGCGTCAGGGAGATTGGGCTTTTCGAGCATGTTTACCGTTCAAGATGTGTTTGGAGAAAATTGATTACGCTTCCCACTGCATGACAGTGCCCCAGTGTTGAAATTGTGGCGCAATAAGTTGAACTAAGAACTATTTGATTGATCGGCGTTGCCGAATCCTGCTTCACGGGCTTTCATAATTGCCTGTGTCCGATCTACGACCTGTAACTTGCTAAAAATATTCGAAACATGATTCCGCACAGTCTTGAGCCTGATATCCAACTTGTTCGCAATCTCGGAATTCGATTGGTGACAGGCGATGAGGTTCAAAATCTCACGCTCTCGTTCAGTTAATTCGGGAAAAACATCACTGAGTCCGGCGGATGTTTTTTGCACTTCTGAGAAGTAGTTCATTAAGCGCCGTGCAATAGAGGCGCCAAAGATGGCTTCACCACTGGAAACCGAGTGGATTGCGCGTAGCAAGTCGGCCTTCATTGTGCCTTTAAGGAGGTAGCCACGTGCGCCAGCCTGAAATGCTGAAAATACAAAATCATCATCCTCAAACATTGTCAGCATTAGGACTGCAATATGAGGGCTGGTGTGCAGAATACGGCGAGTAGCTTCAATACCGTTAATCTCTGACATCTGGATATCCATCAAAATCACGTCTGGTTGCAGTTTTGCAGCCTGCGTGATGACCTCGGCCCCTGAGCCAGCTTCACCCACGATTGTAACATCCTGTGATGACTCCAACAGGGCGCGAAGACCCGAACGAAATGGTAGATGGTCGTCAGCGATCAAAACCGCAATTTTGTCCATGAGGCTTTCCTATGATGTGGGTAAAGACACTTTGATCTGTGTCCCTTTGCCGGGCTTAGATGTGATCATACAGGAACCACCAAGTTCAGCGGCGCGCTCATGAATTGAGTTTAAGCCAACGCCTGTACGGTGTGGAACAGGGATGCCGATACCATCGTCGATAATTTCGATATCCATTTTTCCGTTGATTTTCAAGTTTACTTTGCATTTGTGCGCTTTTGCGTGGCGTGTCACGTTGGTGAGTGCTTCTTGCACAATACGATAGGTCGCAACTTCTACGGCGGCAGGGAGCACAGGCAATTTTTCCGGAGATTCAACGGTGATTAGCAAGCCACCGTTTGTGTAGTGTTTAGCCTGTTCTTTGATAGCGGGCAGCAAACCTAAATCATCAAGGGCTGGAGGCCGGAGCGCATACACAATCCGGCGAATATCCGCCAACGTACTTTGCGAGCTGGTAATAATTTCGTCCAGTAATGCTTCACTTTTTTCTGGATTTCTGCGTAGCCATTCGCGGGCGGCTTCGGCCCGTAACGTCAGGGTAGCGAGCGCCGGACCTAAGCCGTCATGAAGGTCACGGCGAAGACGGCGGCGTTCTTCCTCACGGGTGGTCAATATTTGCTGACGGGACTGTTGTAAATCATGTGCCAAAAGTGAAGCGTGAATAATATTGCTCACCTGTCGGGCGACGTTTTCCAAGAGCAGTTTGTCAGAAGCGGCCAAGTTTTCGCCGGGAGAGCGTGGTGAGACTAATAATGTGCCAATGGTTTTTGCTTGATGAATTAAAGGGAAATGTTCCGGCTCGGCTACACCCTTACCGAATGTAACCAGCATCGAATTATCGTCACGCTGGATAGCAAGATAGGGCAATTTGAGTGTTTGTGCGGTGGTTTCTACGAGATATTTCAGGGCGTCATCCGGCGAAAGTATCATTTCGAGACTTTTGCCCAACTCAACCATTACGGTCAGTGGTTCGTCCCGCCGCCCAAATATCCAGCGATTGATGATACGTTGAACAAATGTCCGCAGCGGCTGAAATAAGATGGCAATGATGCCAGCACCCAACAAGGACACAACGAAATTCCCATTGTCCTGAATGAGAAGGCTCAATGTGCTGACAACAAGGGCGTAAATCCCAATAAGCACTGCTGTCAGCAGACCATAGACCAGCGTGCGATTGATGATGATGTCGATGTCCCACAGTTGGTAGCGCAGGATTGCGATTGCTACGGCTACCGCTATCGGTAGATAAAATCCAACTGTTGTGATAAGACCTTCTAATAATCTACCGTGGTCGCGATCCACGAATATGGCAATCGAAATCGCTGTTACCAGTACGATACCACCTCCAAAAATCAGCCACTTAGTCTGCTGGCGTTGATCTTTCGTGTAAAAATAGCGATAGCGATAGCCCTGTATGAAGATGTGAAAGCCATATACCAATAGGAGCCACAATGCCGAGCCGAGTGATGACCAATATTGAATATTGTACGGTTCAGGTGCTATCCAAGCTGCGTAATTGGCAAGAATCAATACTGTCCCTAGCCGTGCCCACCGCGGATAAATTCGCCCGTCAGGAAATGTCTGGAAGAACAGCGAGAGTGCGAGATACATTGGAAAGATTGTTAGACCCGGCACTGTCACCAAAGCAGCCGGCAAGTCAGTGAAATCCAGCGAAATCATAAAGATAAACGAGGGGCCGCCCGCGGCAAGGGTGATAAGCAGATATGAAACCAACAAGCCGTACCAGTCGTGCGAACGGTAACGCAAGACCAGCAAGCCGGCAAACCAGCAAAAAAGCGAAAAGGCTACAAAAGTGATGAGGTTGAAGACAGCAAAGCTTTGTAATGAAATATTGTGCTGAGCTAGTATTTCAAATGATTTCGGTGTGAGCTGCGCCCATGATGTACATTGGGGATCACCCGTTTCACAGACAGTTACAAGCATCTTATAAGCGGCTGGAATGCTTACTAGAAACGTGACGAAGAGGATAGCGATCAATCCAAACCAGACAGCACGTACACGGCGCAACCATTTGCTGGCAGGAGGTTTGATAGATTGTGGCAGGTTATAGCTCGCGTCAGTCATCGGTCGTATCCTGAATAGCAAAATGGGCGACAGGACGGCATTGGCCGTCCCATCGTTTCCCATTGATTATACTGTTGAATTATTGGTCGCCCATCGGGGGCATGAGACCGAGACCAGCGAGGAGTGAAATTGGATTTCCCTCTAGCCGCTCTTCAACAATTTTTCCATCCGCGTTGTAACGATCCAGAATACTTGCCTGCCAGACAATCTGTTCACCGGTGTGCGTAAGGGTTGTGCCCATGAAATTTACATCCTCAGTAAATGTGCCAGTGACAGTGCCGATTGCAGCTACCCAGTCCCCCTGTGCTACCGAGACGTTAACGGTAATTGTGGCATCAGGCATTGCCTGTTTAATCATGTCGAAGAAGGCACCCTGTTCTTGTGCATCACTTGCGGTAAGCGAGTATGCTTTGGCAGTGCTCCATAACACATACGGGTCGGCATAATATTGCACCCAAGTCCCCGGCCCCAATGCGATTTGCTCATTAAATAGCCCCAGATTGCGATCTTCCAGCCCACTGGTGAAGGTCGCCGCCAGTTCATCAGTACTTAGGGCCTGATAACCGGCAGGCGAATCTATCAACGTGCCTGCTGTCGATTCGTCACCGCCCATCGGGGGGAAAATACCTAATTGTCCAAATAAAATGAATGGATCGCTTGCGCCTCGAAATTCATCGACCAGACCGTCGGCGTTGAAGTGCATGAAGTTCAACTCGGTCCAAGTAACCATTGCATTTGTTGCAGGGAATGCGTTAGGACCAAATGGTTCAAATTGAAATGGTTGCGTAAATGTGCCAGTGGAAGTTATCTGTGCGACCACCCAGTCGCCCTGTGCGATGACCACATCCGGCGTGCTTTGAAGGTCGGGCATGGCAGTAAATAGCGCAGCATCGTAGCCTTTTAGGTCTGCAACTGTCGTTTCGTCGAGTCCCGGGTCACCCTGATCCATCATGAAGGGGTCGGTAACTAAGGTATATAAGGCTTCGCGATCACCAGCATTGTAGGCAGCATAGGTATCCAAGACTTTTTGTTTATTGGTTTGTGCCATATCATCCTGTGCGGTGGCAGGCACAAGCCCGATAACAGCTATGAGTAGGGCGAACAGGATTGTGATTTTCTTAATCATGATTGTTCCTTATGTGGTGTGATTTAGGTTAAATTGTGCGTTTTTAGACCAGGTTGAGTCCTATAGACAGACCATTCGAAAAGTGGGGTGCATCTACTCAGCAGAGATGCCGTAACGTGTTAAGGGGGCATAATCTAGTTCTCCTACTTTTGCGATTTGATATGCAAATCGTAGGTGAATACATATCCTACTGTCATGGGACTTGTTCCCAAATGGGCGGGAATTTATGCGGTGAGTTCCGGGAAATTTTGGGGCGGAAAGTTACGGATTAATCTGCGCGAGAAAAAAATTGACCATACTGCCCACGGTCATATCGCTGAGGTCGGAAACGAGGTTTTCAGCAGGCTGTGATCGCAAGGTTTCCAGGGCGGATGACCACACCCGGCGGGCTTTCTCGCGCTCGTTTGTTTGCAGGTACAGGTTACCCAGAATGATGGACGCCAGCGGATGTCCCGGCTGGCAGTAGAGCGCCGAGCGAAAGGACTCAATGGCCTGCCCAATCGCTACTGCTTCCAAGAACAGCACGCCCTTCAAATAGTGAGCATCACCATTCAGGGAATTCAAGCGCAGTGCCGTGTCCAGCGCGGTATGGGCATCAGCAGCCTGATCGCGGTTTGCCAAGATATGTCCGGCGATGACATGCGCGCGGTCATCGTTCGGGGAGGTGCGTAAGATGCCTTGAACGAGTGTTTCCGCCTTGTCATATTGCTTGAGCCGCAGCGCGTGCAGAATTTCAGGGTAATCATTGGCCTCAGCCGCCGCCTCTTTTACGATCTGGGCGGAGAGGCGCGGCGGAATCTCGTGGTAAATGGCTACGCGGGGGAGGTTGGACTGTGCGCGTGGTTTTTGGTAGGCTGCGCCACCGGGGAAGAGATGGGTTTGCCAGCGGGCGCGACCAAAACGCAACGCTTCCGCCTGACCCAGCAGCAGCCAGCCACCGGGGCGCAGCGCGTCAAAGAAAAGATTCTCGACACGGCTGGCCGATTCTTCGGTGAAATACAGCAGCACATTGCAGCACATGATGACATCCAGCGGCGTGTGAGGTGCGCCTGACAGCAGATTGCGCTGGCTCAGGGATACCATGTTTTTGATAAAGGGCCGCAGCTGCAATTCGCCGTCGACTTCATCGAAATAAGTATGGCGGAACAAGTCTGTATTTTCGCGGAAGGACCACGAACGGTAGCGTCCACGACGGGCGGCATCAAGGGCGCTCTGGTTGATGTCGGTGCCGATGATCTGTATGCTGTGGCGCTGGGCGGCCTGCACCGCTTCATGGATGGCGATTGCCAGCGAGTAAACCTCTTCGCCGCTGGCGCAGCCCGCGCTCCACATGGTGATGTTCTGCTGGTGATCTTCCAATAATTCCGGCAGGATGATGTCGTCCAGCCAGTTCAATTGGGCGCGGTGGCGGAAGAAATAGGTTTCGCCGATCATCAGGGCCTTGAGCAGCGTTTGCCACTGCTTTCCCGTTTCGGGTGTTTCCTTTAAAGTGTGGATAAATCCCAACACATCAGCACCAGCAACGGAGTCAACTACGCTGCCGAGGACTGCGCCGAAAATACCGCGCGTCAGGCCGATTCGCTGTTCGATGAGGTCACTAAGACGGGTGAGCAAACTGTCGCGCGTGTTGGTTGTCATAAAGAATGAGGCTCAGGAAAAGCATTTTTCCATTATACTGAGGTGACAGTTTTTACGCATTTCATAAATGAATTATAGTTGACATGTGGATGTAGCGGACTTAAGTACATCTTTAACCAACCAGATTGTAAGCTGTTTGGTGGTGTTCGCTCACTGGCCTACATTGGCTACAATTCGATTCAGGTTTATCATTTTAATGACTTATAAACCTGCTGCGACATTTTATCATACATGCTCATGACAGGAGATCGTTTTGCGCCGATTCTTACCGATTATCATTGCTGTGTTGTTGGCAAGCGCAGTGCTTTCGGGAGTGGTGGCACAGGGTGAGCCGCGCCTGAAGGCAGGTGATCCGCCTGTTGCTTCCCAAATTACGGTATCTGCGCCGGACGCTGACGGCATGGTGACTGTTAGCGGGGCAGCGGGGTCTGTGTTCCCGGCTGCCGAAGTGGCCGTCCGTAATTTGTATACGGGTGACACGGTTTACGCGCTGGCAGGCCTAACGGGTACATTTACTGCTACTTTGTACGGTCCGGGTAATACACCCTTCGAAATAAGTCCCGCACAAAATATTCCTACCTCACTCCGCAACCAACCCGGCGCGCTGCCGGGCGGCCCGGCTACCATTGTGTACGGCGCGTTTCCCTCCAACAGTACCCAGAACGGGAATGTCACACAGTTGGTGATGGATGGCGATGCTAGCGATTGGGATGCCTACAAAACGTCGGCGCTGGTTACCAGTTCGCAGCCTGTCATTTCAGCGTTCGCTAACAGCAATTCCATTTATGTCGCGCTGCTGCCCCCCAATATACCAACCGGCTACGCTCAGGTTGTCATCACGTTGTCGCTCGATGGCAATACCTACGATGTAGCCTTTGACCCCGCCCAAAGCAACGGGGCGCTGCTGCGGCGGGTGAAGCCTAATCCGCTGGATATCGGCTCGCTGGCGGTGACAGCCGGGGCAGGCGAGGCTATCGAAGTGCGTATCCCGCGCCTCGCGATTAACCCCACCAATCCGCTGCCAGCCCGCACCCAACTGGACGGCGTGCGTTTCCTGAACGCCGACGGCAGCGAAGTGCTGGCTGTTTCGGCGCAGGCTGAAGTTCCAGTGCTGGACGAAGTGGACGGTGTGGTGCGCCTGAACAGCCAGATCGGGCAAGAGTTTGTGCGCTTCACGACATCCGGTACGCTGGGTGGCGGCAGTGGGCGGTGGCGTGCCAATGGGCGGATTAATTCGTTGGCACTCAAGCCCGGCGATGCGCTGGCGTTGGAACTCGATATCGAAATGGATGCGGCCAATTTACCTGCGGGGTTGGTTGGCCTTTCGATGTTGGGCAAGCTGCGGTTGCAGCCGGTCGTCGGCGCGGATAGCAGGCAGGCGGCGGGCGGCGTAGGCAGCAGCAACGGTTGGTCGTCGCTCATGACCGCGTCCGAGCTGCCCATCAGCAATGTGCGTGGTGACTTCGGGCTTGCGGAGACATCGACACCCGCCAACGTCCTCATTCGCCAGAATAATAAGGTTATCTTCCCGCTCGACTTTTCACTGAAGCTCCCTTCCGATTTGCCGGATGGTTTATATGTGCCGCTGCTGCAAGGTTTCGGGCAAGTGGGAGACGGCAATGTGTTTGCGTGGGAAGCGGACAGTCCCTTCGGCGTGGGTGCTGCGGCCACTGATCAGAAGTTGACCCGTTTGCCCATCGCTCTTAACATCGGCAGTATTGCCAGCGGGCATCTGCTGTGGACACTTTTTCAAGATGCGGCCAGCGAAGGCAGCCGCGGCGTGGTGGCGGAAGAAGATCAGGCGCATTATGGCCTATGGAATACGGTGCGTTACAACAGTCCAACTATCATTTTACCGCTCAACCGTAACGGCAATCCGATTTCTTATCCGCTTGAACCCTATTTGCTCAACCAACTGCCAAATGCTTATGATAGCAGTGCGCCCCCGCTGGTACCGTTTCTGTTCCCCGGCGGGCGGCTGAGTGTTCAGGTCACTGGTCCGGATGGGCAGGTGAATGATCTGGGCAGCAGTGTTATTTTACAGAACCAGATGTCTACGCCGACGTTGGATGAACGGCAGCGTTTCGGCGCTCAATCCCAACTTGATATTTACCGCCTGACGACGCTCAATCCAGCATTCACTGCTTTCACGTTTCCCGGCTACGGCGAATATAGCATTGCAATGAAGGGTAATCTGGAGGATGTGTGGGGCAACCACTACGAAGGAGGCGGCAGCTACCAAGTGCTGATTGCCGAACCGCTGGCGCTGCATCCCGCAGTGCTGCCGGGCACACCGTTTGAAGTCGGCAATGTATTCCAACCCGGTTTGTGGCTGGAGCCCGGTGTTCCGGCGCAGGTGACGACTCATCTCCGTTTCTATCCACTGGATGGCAGCAAGATGGTGGAATACCATGTGGAAGGACAGGCCAATCCTAACGGTTATTACGCGCCGTCCGAAGCGCCATTTACATTTGAGGAGGCGGGCGAGTACGTTGTAGATTATGAAGTGCGCTTCACCGATGCTGACGGACGCTTGTGGGCAGGCAGCCTGCGTGGAGCGGGTGTTATTGCCACTCCGAACCGCGCTCTGGTGGCACATGGCGCACGCGGTTTGCAGAACGATGCCGACAGCGTGCCACAGGCGTGGTATATCATGCGCCAGTACGCGCCGAATGCTGTCAATCCGCGCTTGAACATACCTTACAACAGCGGTGATGTACTGTGGATTCCGGATGGCAGCAGTGGCCAGCTCAAGCCAACAATCACGGTGCAAGATGTAGCGGGTGATTACGCCAGATGGTTGGTGGCTGGTGAGACAGATGCGACAGGCGCTAACAGCATGATGGTTGAACAGTCACTACCTGTCACGCTGATGGACGGCGGCAATGCACCTTATGGATTGGGATTGCAACCGGAGAAAATCGCCAATAATGCGTATACCTATTTTAGCGCTGTTACGCCTGCGGTGAGCGCCCGCCAGTTTGTAGAAGGCAGCCACGACGGGGGGCTGGATACCTATCTGGATATGAATGATCCGTATAACGGGCAGGCAGGGGCCGGTGTGGCAGGCAGCAGCCCCGGCGACTTTCTGTTCTTATTTGGTGGGGCAGTCATCCGCAATGCTGATGCCAACATAACGCAAACAGCGATTTACGGATCACTGGGGGTGGTCATAGATGGCGCGAACGATCCGTTAGGCGCGCGGGTGCTGCCGCCGTTTCAGGGACAAGCGGGCGGTGCGAACAGCGGCCCGTTATTCAGCCTGCGTGGGCAGCCCATCAATATGTTTTTCCATCCCACCGCCATCCGTCCGGGCAGTGTGCTGCGGGTTGGTGATAGGTTATCAGTGGCCGGGCAGATGGCGCCCACTCTGCCATCCCGTATTTCGGTCAGCATCAGCCGTCCGGATGGCGAAGTGTTCAGCCAGTATGAGGGGCAGGCCAACGCTGTGGGCTATTATTATGATCCGGCGCAAGATTTGGTGGTTGACCAACCCGGACTGTGGACGGTGGATATTCACATTCGTCATGACGGGCTAACCTCGGTGGGTAAGGTTGAACCCCCGCCGCCGACAGGTGATGTGCTGGGCAGCGCGGGAGGGCGCTTTAACGTATATGTACTGCCAGCCGACACCCAGCCCTTGGAATGGAATGACAACCGTTCGGACATTACCATTCCGGCCGCCCAGCCCTATAACTTCCGCTTCAGCATTCCATCGGGGTGGGACGATGTACAGGTTTACCACAGCATCACCACTGCCGGGATGATTTTGGAGGAAGGACCGCTGCGCCCGAGCGGGACACAATTTAACTACCAGTACAATCTGCGCGCTTTCCATGACATCTTCCCGAATATCGAACAGGGCGGGCAAGGTGAGGGGAGTTCGGCGGCTGATACCATCACACTCACATTCGTCGTGATCGGAACTGATGACGCAGGAAATCCCGCCATTCGTTCCCGAACTTTTACCATCGCCTTTGACCGTCTGCTGACGTTTGGATGAAACCCATGAAGAGTTTTGAAACGCATTTCAGAGGGCGCGGCAGCCGTTCGCGGTTTGCGCGCCTTTCGGCACTAGCGACGTTTGGCCTGTGTCTGGTGCTGGCGGGTTTGGTGCTGCTCGCTGCGCCAGTCATCCCCGTTTCCGCCCAGCCGGAACCAACGCCCTTTCCGCTGTATGCCCTGCCTGATCCGCGCTTGAGCGTGGCAGTGTCGTCGAATACGCTGGCATTGGGTAAGGACAACCGCACGATGGTGGCGGCCAATACCTTTAGCAACTCTCTGTCGGTTATTGATCTGCCGCAGCCCAAACTGCGCTTTGAAGTGCCTGTTGGGAACGACCCGCGATCGGTGGCACTGACCGGTGACGCGACGCGGGCAGTGACGGCCAATCGAGGCGACGGTACGCTGTCAGTGGTTGATCTGGCGACCCAAGCGGTGACTCCGATTGCGCTTGGAGGGGTGTATCCGTACGGCGTCGTGGTGGGTGATGATGACCGCGCTTACGTGTCTTTGCAGGGCAGTGATGAAGTGGCGGTGGTTGACCTCCAGCAGCGCAGTGTGTTAGCCCGTATTCCCACCCCCGACTCGCCCGCCGGTTTGGCGCTGTGGGGTGACTTCCTGTACGTCACACACTTTTGGAGCGGGCAGGTTAGCCTGATCTACATTCCCGATTTGCGGGTGGCGAAAACCATCAGTACAGGTGTAGACACAGGCTTGTCTCAAGCCATCGAAATTGATATCACACGCGGGCTGGCCTTCTTGCCGCAGACCCGCAGCAACGCCCAGAACATTACGCCGACCTTCGATACGCTGGTTTTTCCAGTCGTCAACCAACTGGAACTGCGGAACCTTTCGTTAGTTCGTGACCATCGCATTGCGGTGGATACGGCAGACCGTCCGGTTAATATGCCCTTTGCAGTGGCGCTGGACCGCTTCCGGCAGTGGATGTATATCGCCAACGCAGGCAGCAACAGTTTGACGGTGATTGATCTCAATACTGGCCTGGCGCGGGGTCAGGTAAAAGTGGGCGCAAACCCGCGCGGTGTCATCCTCAGTCGAGACGGCAGTTTTGTTTTTGTCAACAATGCGCTGGACGGCACGCTGACGGTGATCGAAACCCGCAACCTGACAGTGTTAGACAATGTACCGATCAGTGACTTTAACATACCGGTTGATACCATCGTCGCGGCAGAATTATTTTACGGCACATCCGATACGCGCATGAGCTTTGGCAACTGGGTAAGCTGTGCCAACTGCCATTTTGACGGCGCGTCCGACGGGCGGGTGTGGCGCGGTTTTCCGGATGGACCGCGCAATACACCGTCACTGTACGGTGTGCTGGATACCTCGCCCTATAATTGGTCTGGCACGTGGGATGAACTGGCGGACGTCGAACTTAAGATACGGTCACTGCAAGCTGGCACTGGCTTGATTGACAGTCCGGTTATCAGTCCGGCAGATGGCGACCCGCACGCCGGACAGTCCTTTGATTTGGATACTCTGACTGCATATTTGGGAAGTTTTGCAGGGCCGCCCAATCCCGTCAAATATGATCCGGCGCGGGTGCAGCGCGGGGCAGTGGTTTTCGCCGAACAGGGCTGCGACCAATGCCACACTGGGTCAGCCGGTACGGATTTCCAGAAGCATGACGTGGGTACAGGATTTTCAGCGCTGGAAAAGGCGGGCACAGAGTTCGACACGCCACCGCTGCGTTACCTGTGGGCGACTGCGCCCTATTTCCACGATGGTTCAGCACCGACCCTGCGCGATGTATTTTTGATGCCGGGTCAGCACGAATTGTTCCGCATCCTGCCGCTGGAAGACATTGACGCACTGGTGAGCTACCTGCTCATCTTGCCGCAGGGGTGATGGGCAATTAAAATACGCAGTACTGCGCGTGTGGCGTGCAATCTGTTTGGTTGAAAATATGGTTCGTAATTAAGGAACGTGCATGGCTCGTGATATTTCGATTACGTTTATGAGCGGCCCGCTGGATGGTAAGACGGTACACTTTCCGCAGCCGGATTTGGGTGAAGAACGGGTACTCCTCATCGGGCGGCGTGAGGGCTGCGATATTCATTTGCACTTTGATAGTCAGGCTTCACGGGTACACGCCCGTGTGGGGGTGCTGTCCATCCCGGTGACGGCCTCCGAGTCGGTTGAAAATCCCTATATGTTGGGTTTCTGGTTGGAAGATGGAACCAGCCGCAACGGCACATTTGTGGAGCGCGACAAGAACCCGATCAAAGGGCGCATCAGTTTGCGCCCCGGTACGTTGTTCCGTGTGGGACGTACATGGCTGCGGCTGGATGTGCCGCTGACTTACGATCTGGACGACGATAATGAGTCTGATGATTAGCGTGCGAACCTAGTCCGGCAGTCCCTTGCCGCCCAGCGGTGTGACCTCGTGGCGGTCTGACATGCTGGCAATCAGCGGACGCCCATTGGCAATCAAGGTTTGTGTTGCTTCAAGCGATAATGAGGCTTGGTGGTCAGCCTGACTGCGCCAGACTTCGTTGACCCACAGCGCATCGGGGTCAGCCGGATCGGTGTTGATCACATACAGGTAACAGCCATCTAAAGCGCGCAGGCCATTGGCGGCTTCTAATAAGATAGCAGCCAGCGCGTCGCGTTTACCGGGCTGCGCGGTGAATTTTCCAAAGAGTCCGTACATGCACATTCCTTATTCTGTTAATTTGAATGCTGCCAGTCTTTCAGCAGCCAGCGCCGAGTCCCCTGCGCCAGTTCGTGCTCAAGCCATTGAACATAGTGTTTCCACACATGCTGTTCGTATGCCAGCGTTTGCCCGCACAGCCCGCGCAGTCTGGCCCGATCTTCAGCGCTGGTGGGTATCACATATGCCCATTCGTGGCGGCACAGCTCATGCACTTCAGTAATAAATGGTGTCCACCGATCATTGATGTGCTGGCGGTAGAGCTGCACCATATCATCTTTGGTGGGAACCATTGTGCCTGTTTGAAAGGCGATGAGAAATGTCGCCATCCAGCCGATATGCAGTACCCATACTTTTGTCCCCCAACGCG
Source organism: Anaerolineae bacterium (assembly GCA_041390885.1). Classification (GTDB taxonomy): domain Bacteria; phylum Chloroflexota; class Anaerolineae; order Aggregatilineales; family Phototrophicaceae; genus CFX2. Next base: position 234,140 of record JAWKPB010000021.1, read on the forward strand.
CGTGTGGATGCTGTGGGTCGGTGGGTATGTAGCCATAGAACTCGTCATCAGCATCCGGGTAATTCAACGGCAGGGATATGGGCGTTGCACGGTAAGCGTTGGTCAGCGCACGCTGCACCGGAATGGTGACGCGGCGCAGATAAGTTTCGATGCCCGGCAGCGGCATCTGCGGGCGTGTGTCTTCACCATAAACCAGCGTGCTGGCGGTTTTGAGCGCCAATGTATCAATGCGCGGCAGGCAGTCCTCGTCGAAGATGGAAAGATCGAGCGGCAGGTTAGAGAGTGTTTCGCATGCCTGTTGCAGATCGTCGGCGCGGCTGCGTTCGTCCGCGGTGAAGGCATCTTTAAACAGGATTTCCAGATCAAGATCGCTGTTACGGTTAGCACTGGCACGGCCAATACTGCCGAGCAAATAATACCCGCGCACCCGCCCCGGAAAGGCTGCCTCAAATATGGTGATGACCGCTGTCATGGCGCGGTCGAAGCCCGCATGGCCAGTGGTATACAGCAGTTCGAGTGCCTTCATATTGGGTTTTATGCCCTGCCGCTGGGGTCAAGGCCGCATTCCCCGACCGGAATCGAACAAACGGCTAGCACTGTACTGCCACGCCGGATTTCAAAGGTGGCATCCGGTGCGTCACTAATCCAGAACAATTTAGTGATGGCAATCTTGCGCCAGCCTTGAACAAAGTTGCAATAATCCGGGCGGATGTCGCTGGTGGCGAGGAAACGATCTATGCGCGACACTTGCAGGCAATCGCCGTTGGGGAAGGTTGATACCGAACGGCTGCCATCCTGCGACCAATCATCCGAATCGAATTCAGCCGTTCTGCCGTTGGCTAAGGTTTGCACGAAAGTTAAGTTGCTCAAATTCAGTGTTTTGCCTGATTGGTTATACAGCGTAATGACCTGATCGTCGTAGCGTATCAGGATGGGCGCTTTGCTAATGTCGCCAGTACTTCCGGAAGGAACGGGTGTGTTTTCAAGCGGTGTTAGCGCTACCTGTACCGCATTGATGGTAGGTTCAGAGGTCGCATCAAGAGGCAGGGCAGTGACCGTGTTGGCTGGCGCAGGGGTGTCGCTGGCTTCCGGTTCGGGTGTCGCACTCGGCTGCGGGGCGTTGGTATCGGTGGCAGCGACTGCAACCGCCTGCGTCGGTTCTGCAGATTGCTCGGTGGGCCTCGTTACGGTGTTCACGGCTGTTAACGTGGCGACTTCGTTAGTTGCTACTTGCTGGCTGGTTTGACTGAGCAGCAGAGCGCCAATGCCGATGGCCGCTGCGATAACCACCACAGGCGTCAAGCGCTGTATCCACTTGCGCCGGTTGACCTCTCTCATCAACTGCTTGCGCGACGCCGCCGAGGCTTTTGAGTCGGTAATGGTCGGTGAATCATCAACCATCGGGCGGGTTTCCATGCCACCTTTAGTTGGGGTGCTGTTGGCGGCGCTGGATACAGGCGGGACGGGTTGGCTGGGTAGGATGGGCGTGGAAGCAGGCGTGGAAGCAGGCGGTGGGGTGGCAGGTGGTTTGATGACCATATTCAACATTTCCAGCACCACGTCATCGCTGACTGCTAGCGCCTTCTCCAGATGGGCGATCATTTCGGCGCAGTTCAGGTACCGTTTCTTGGGTTCTTTGTCCAGTGCCCGCACGACCACTTTGTCCACTTCCGGTGAAAGGTGGGGGTTGATGCGGCTGGGCGGTGGGGGCGGGTCGGTCAAGTGCTTCATCGCAACCGCCATGGCCGATGGATCATCAAACGGCACACGGTTAGTCAGCATTTCAAACAGTACGATACCCAGCGAATATATATCGCTTTGGGGTACGGCCTGTGCGGAGCTAACGGCCTGCTCCGGCGCGATGTAATGGGCACTGCCGAATGTGTTGCCGATAGTGCCGTCCGGCACGCTCAGCGCCAGCCCAAAGTCGGTGAGGATCGCTCTGCCATTGCCCGTAACCATGATGTTGGAGGGCTTAATATCGCGGTGAATAACGCCTTCGGTATGAGCATAGTCCAGCGCTTCGCCAATATCTTTGATGATTCGCAAAACCTCTGGCCCGGTCATATAGGTGTTACTCTTGTCGTGGGCTTTGAGGATGCTCCGTAAATCCCGACCTTCAATGAAATTCATCGCCATGTAGTACAGGTTGTCAATCTGGTCGTACTGGTAAATGCTGACGATGTTGGGGTGGCTCAGGCGTCCGATGGCGCGGGCCTCATTTTGGAAGCGTTGGCGATACTCTGCCGCATCCTCGCGTATAGTTGACGCATCAATCACTTTGACGGCGGCGTAGCGGTTGAGTTTTTTATCTAAACCACGATATACCTTTGCCATGCCACCCTGACCGAGGATGTCAACAATGAGATAATCGCCCAATTTTCTGCCAATGATCGGATCACTGCTCATAAATGCCCCAAAGGTGAAATGCGGTGGAGAAATAAGTCCATTTCTATGCTACACCGAAAGCGAACCTTTTCTCAATAATATTTTGAACGATGATTCCTCCTGCTGACTATGTGCGGTATACTTTGTATAATTGCCTGTAACGGTGAAGCGAACTAAATTTGGATTCCGATTATTGCATTCATTATTTACAGATCCCATCACCTTAGTTTGAGGCATGTACCCACTGCCGGCTGTCAAAATCCGTCCATCTGTTGAAGGATAATGTGATAACGTGACCCCCTCGCCTGATATTCCTGAACAAGAAATTCGCGAACGCTGCGCTGAAATGCTTTCACAAGCGGTGGAAGAAGCGCGGCGGCTCGACCAAAATTACGTCGGTGTTGAACATCTCTTTATGGCAATGACCCGTAATGAACGCGGCCTGACCTCTTTCTTGATTAAGCGTGCCGGTCTAGACCCGCGTTATGTTCGCAATGAAATTCGCAAAGAAGTCGGCACCGGTGATGGTAAGTTGGCTCAAGTGCTGCCGCTCACGCCGCGCGCCGAAAAACTGCTGCGTGTCACCGTTGCACTGGCCGAAAATGATGATGAAGGCACAGGGCAGGTGGAAGAAACCCATTTGTTGGTGGCGATACTTCAAGAGGGCGAAAGTATTCCTGTTCGCAAGCTCACCGAAATGGGCTTTGACCTCAATCTATGGTTGCAGCGTTTGGTGCTGGAAGCGGACTCATTAAAGGCTGACCCGGCTGACCTTAACGGCGACAGCGATTTGCTGGAATTCCCGCATATCGCCAGTGATGAATTTGATTTCGAAGATTCGGGCGAAATCTTGCCTGACGCGCATAAAGACGCCTCTCGCATCCCCACCCCCCTGCTCGATAAGTACGGGCGTGACCTGACAGCGCAGGCGGCGGATAACAAGATCGGCCCGGCCATCGCCCGTGAAAGTGAAATCCGTGCCTTGGCCCGTACCCTAGCCCGCAGCAAAAAGAACAACCCGCTGCTGCTGGGCGATGCCGGGGTGGGTAAAACAGCGGTCGTCGAAGGACTGGCCTATGCCATCTCGACGGGTTCCGCCCCTAAATCACTGCTCAACCGCCGCATTGTGCAAATCGAAATCGGTACGTTGGTGGCAGGGACGAGCCTGCGCGGTCAGTTTGAAGAACGCCTCATCGGCATTGTGGATGAAGTCAAACATGCCGGCAACGTCATTCTGTTCATTGATGAAATCCACACTATCGTCGGCGCGGGTGATACGATTGATAGCAATTTGGACGCTGCTAACATCCTCAAACCGGCGCTGGCACGCGGCGATCTGATGTGCATCGGCGCGACCACTCACGAAGAATATCGCCGTGCCATCGCGCAAGACCCCGCGCTGGATCGCCGTTTCCGCACGTTAGATATTGAAGAACCGAGCCAACCCGCCACGGCTGAAATTCTGGCGGCGCAGCGCAAACGGTTGGAAAATCATCATGGGGTGGTTATCAAACCGGATTCGATAGAAGCGGCGATCAACCTTTCGGTTCGTTTCTTGCCAGACCGCCGTCTGCCAGACAAGGCGCTTGACCTGCTGGACGAAGCCTGCACCCGTGTCATCATCCGCACCATGTCGCCCGACGAAAACGACTCCGGCGTGCCGGAAGTGGAAGTCGAAAATGTGGCGGCGGTGCTTTCTGACTGGACAGGTATTCCAGTCACTGAATTGACAAAGGACGAAAAGCGCCGTTTGGCAGGGCTGGAAGAATCCCTGATGCAGCGGGTCATCGGGCAGGATGCGGCGGTGGAAACCGTTGCTGAAGCCATTAAGACTGCTCGTGCCGGTCTTGGTAATCCCCAGCGCCCCATTGGCGTGTTTCTGTTTCTCGGCCCGTCTGGCGTGGGTAAGACTGAATTGGCGCGCGCTTTAGCTGCTTTCATGTTCGGCAGCGACGAAGCCATGCTGCGCCTTGATATGTCCGAATTTCACGACTCGCACACTGTTGCGCGTTTGATCGGTTCGCCGCCCGGCTACAAAGATACCCAGCGCGGCGGTCAATTCACCGATGGGCTGCGCCGCCGCCCCTACAGTGTGGTGTTGTTGGATGAAGTCGAAAAAGCCGCGCCGGAAGTTTTCGACATCTTTCTACAGGTTTTCGACGAAGGCCGAATCAGCGACGCGCATGGCCGCCATGTGGACGCCCGCAATTCGGTGTTCATCATGACGAGCAATATCGGTACGGAGGAAGCGGGTAAGGCGTTGGGCTTCACCTCACAAGACACCATGCCGGATTACAGCGCTTATCTCAAACGTTTCTTCCGCCCGGAATTCCTCAACCGTATCGACGAGGTAATTACTTTCCGTCCGCTGCATCCCGATACCATGACCCGCATTCTGGATTTGCAGCTCAAAGATTTGCATGACCGACTTTCCAAGCAAAAGCTAACGCTTGAACTGGCAGAGGATGCGCGCGCGCTGATCCTCGAAAAAGGATACGATCCAGTGAACGGTGCGCGTCCCCTCAGGCGGGCTATTGAACGCTTGTTGACCCGTCCATTGAGCGCCAAAATTGTCGAAGATATATTCCAACCCGGCGACACTGTCTTGGTCTCGGTCACGACAGACGAACGCCTGAAGTTTGAGGGCAAGGCGGGGTAAAGGTAGCCTAAATGCAAATTCCCCAGACCAAACGTCGCCCGGCTGAATTATCGCCAGACGATAAAGATAAACTGCTGCGTAAACGCCACAAAGGCGACCATACCGATTATTTTGCCACCGACCCTTCGCCGGAAATTCGCGAATTGGGGAGGCTGGCGCTGCGCCGCAGCGATGTGAACGATCTGTTTGCGCTGGGTGACTTGTGCGCCCTGCGTTCCCTGACTGAAGATGGTCGCTTGCTGGTATTTTATGTCGGCAAAACCATCATCGCTTACCAGAAAGCTTTTAGGGCGGCTGGGGATGAATTGGAAATGGCCCTTGCGCGCCGCGCCGGACGCAACTTCATTGACTGGGTGGTGTGGGCAGCCCAACGTTACCGCACCCGCCGCAATCTGGCGGTGGCACTGTGGGCTATCAGCGAAAATGAAGATGTGGGCGAAACTATCCGCACCGAAGATGAAAGCATCGTCCTTGATTTACTGGATGCTTACCGGGCTGAAGCGCCTACTAATCCTGTTAAGGCGCTGCTGGATGATACATCAGATGATTTAGGTGATGTGAGCAGCAGTTTGGACGGTGAAAGTGGTTCGCCGGGCGATTCCCTTCTTGAAACGCAGACTGTTGGCACCATCCGCACCACAGAAGACCTGACCGTTGTTGCGCCGTTGGATCTATCTGAAACGATCAACGATTTGTCGCAAACCTATGCTGATATTGATGAATCAATCGCGGGCGGGATGTCCAGTACAGCCTTCATGTCCGGCAGCGAAACCCGCATGGAGCCTACGGCGCTCAACAGCTTTGAAGGCAGTCTGAATGACGTCAGCCGCCGCGTAGCTGAAATACCGGTTGCCCGCCGCGAGGATGACGATGATGAATTCGCGCCCGGTGACTGGATCCAAGACCGTTATGAAGTAAGCGATGTCAAACGGGGCGGCATGGGCGTAGTGTATTTAGGCTATGACCATTCCAAGAAAGAACCTGTTGCTATCAAAACATTCCAGAGCCGCTTTCTGAATAACGAACGGGCGGTAGCGCGTTTCCGTCAGGAAGCGACCACATGGATCATGCTGGAAAAGCACCGTTACATCGTGCAAGCCCGCCGCGTCGAAACGATTGCCGGACGCCCGCACATCATCCTCGAACACATCAGCGGGCCGGAAGGTCTCGGCCCTGACTTGCGTAGCTGGATTGACCAGAAGCATCTTGATCTGCCGCAGTCGATGGAGTTCGGGCTGCATATCGCGCTGGGGATGCAGCACGCCAGCCAGCGCGTGGACGGGCTGGTACACCGCGACCTCAAGCCCGCCAATATTTTGGTGACGCATGATGCCATCGCGAAGATCACCGATTTTGGCTTGGTGCGGTCTTTGGACTTTACCGACGCCCCGCTCCCCGGCAATGAATCGAATGGGGAAACCTCCCGCTCAAACCGCTTGACACGCTTCGGGGCGATTGTCGGCACAGCGCCCTACATGTCACCTGAGCAATGTGAAGCGCGCGATGTGGATTTACGGGCTGATATTTATGCCTTTGGCTGTATCCTGTATGAGATGCTCACCGGACGGCAGGTTTTTAACGAAAAGAAGTTCAGCGGATGGAAACAGGCACACCTGACACAGAAACCCGCTTTTGATGCTCACTTTGAACGCGAACTGCCCGTTGCCCTGCAAAATCTGGTACTCCACTGCCTTGAAAAGCTGCCTGATGACCGTCCGGCTAATTGGGGCATCATCGTTGACCAGTTGGCCGTGCTGTATGAAGATGTGACCGGGCAGAAGGCCACGCTGGAAATTACCGGCCCGGAAATGCAGGTACATGAACTGATTGACAAGGGTTATTCGCTCACCGAACTCAACCGTATGGATGAGGCGCTGGCAGCCTATGACCGGGCACTCGTCATCCAAAATGACAATGCGTTGGCATGGGCGCGCAAGGGGCGGGCGCTGCGGTTGATGGAACGCCTTGAGGACGCACTGGGTTGCTATGACCGCGCGCTCGAAATTTATCCCCGTTATGCTTTTGCGTGGAAGGGAAAAGGGCTCGTGTTGGAACGTATGGGCCAGATGGAACAGTCGCTGGAGTGTTACCAGCGGGCGACTTCTATCAAACCCAACGAAGTGTGGAATTGGTACAATCAGGCCGATGTACTGCAAAGTCTTGCGCGTTATGACGAAGCCATTCCTCTGCTGGAAAAGGCGCTGGAAATAGACACTAAACATCCCAACAGTTGGGCCAAGTTGGGACAGATTTACCGCATGCAGCAGCGTTACGAGCAGGCGCTGAACGCCTACGATCAAGCCATCGAGTTCGAGCCGGAATACGCATGGGCGCACAATGGGCGCGGGTTGGTGTTGAAGATTATGCGCCGCCATGCCGAAGCTATGGTGAGCTTCCGTAAAGCTACGCAATATCAGCCGAATGAAGTGTGGCACTGGTACAACCTGACCGAAGTGCTGGTTGATTTGGGGCAGTATGCCGACGCCCTCGGCCCGGCTACACAGGCCACCCGTACTGATCCCGGCCACGCCTTTAGCTGGGCCAAGCTCGGTCAGGTGCTGCGCCACCTCAACCGTAATCCAGAGGCGCTGGACGCTTATGAAAAAGCGTTGCAGTTGCAGCCGGACTATAGCTGGGCATTGAACGGGAAGGGTATCGTGCTGGAACACATGGGGCGGCTGGCAGAGGCGCTGGCCTGTTACCAGCAGGCGGGCGAAATTTCAGACGATTACCTGTGGCACTGCTGGTACAATCAGGGCAATGTGCTGGTACTGATGGAACGCTACGACGAAGCCATCCCGCTGCTGAACAAAGTGATTGAAGTCATGCCCGGTCATTCCCAGAGTTGGGCGCGTTTGGGCAATGCTTATCGCAATTTAGGTCGCACCGATGAGGCTCTCAGCGCCTACCAACAGGCCACCCGGCTTGATCCTAAATATGTTTGGGCGTGGAATGAACAGGGTATCACACTGGAGCAGATGGGGCGGCTGGATGAGGCGCTCAAGGCCTATGAGACCGCCGGGCGTGCCGCACCTAACGATCCGTTTACGATGGTGCAGCAGGCCGATATTCTGACGCAGATGGGGCAGAACTTGCAGGCGCACGATCTGCTCGCCAACGCTCTTAAACTCGACCCGTCCAACGCCCGCATCTGGGCCAAGCAGGGACAAATTCAACGCCGTTTGAACCGAATGAATGAAGCCCTCCGCAGCTATACCCGCGCGGTTGAACTGGAGCCAAGCTATGGCTGGGCATGGAACGGACGCGGCCTGACCCTCAGCATTCTCGGTCGTCACGATGAAGCTCTGAAGTCCTTCCGTCTCGCCACCGAGTCCGGTGAGCAGGATGCGTGGTATTGGTACAATCTGGGTGACGAATTGGTCACTATCAATCGCCATGTCGATGCCCTGGAGGCGCTTGATCAGGCCCTGAAGCTCAATCCAAACCATATGGAAAGCTGGGCCAAGCGCGGTCAGGCGCTGCGCCGTTTGAACCGCCATGCGGATGCCCTCACTGCCTACGATCAGGCGCTCACCATTAACCCCAAATATGCGTGGGCGTGGAATGGCCGCGGCCTTGCGCTGGAAGGGTTGAAGCGCCGCGAAGAGGCTGTAGTCAGCTACGAGCGCTCAATTGAAGAAGACCCGAAGGTGATCTGGTACTACACCAATCAGATCGAAGTGCTGCTCGATCTGGGGCGCAAGCAGGATGCGTTGGCGGTAACCGAACGCGCCGTCGCTAGTTTGCCGGACAATCCGATTGCCTGGGCGCGACGCGGGCAGGTGCAGCGCCGTCTGTACAATTATGACGGTGCGCTTGAAAGTTACCTGCGCGCGTTGGAATTGGATGGCACGTATGCCTGGGCATGGAACGGCAAAGGGCTGGCGCTGGCCGGGCTGAAACGCTGGCCGGAGGCAGTGGCCGCCTATGAAAAGGCTTTGCAGTTCAACGCCAATGACCTGTGGTTCTGGAACAATTTTGGCGAGGCACTGGCTGAAGTCAAAGACTATAAACGCGCTGTCGATGCCTACGAACGCGCCGCCCGCATTGATCCTAAGCACGACCTGACGCAGCAGCGGCTCAAAAAGGTGCGCAACCTGCTGGACGGGAATAACTAACGATGATGATGCCCGCCGCCCCGCCCAAACGCAATCGGCTCTGGCTGTGGATCGGTGGGCTGCTGCTGTTGTTTGCGTTTGCCTATTTGCTGGTCGGCGTCATCCTGCGCCCCGTCATGCCCGCGCCGTTTCCAGCGTTGATTGATAGTATGTATGACACGCTGCTCTGCGGGCCGGACGAGGAGTACCAGCAAGACCCGTTCCTACGTGGCGGATTTCGCAGAAATATTGTCGGTGAAGGGGATGCGTGGTGCTTAAATGCTCAAGGCGTCAAGCGCGATATTTCCTACAGTGAGTTTAACGTCGCCATCGCCCTTTTCGTCGTTCCGCTCATTGCCGGATTCATCATCGTGATTGCCGCAGTGCCCACCCCGTCCCGCAGCAGTGTGTTCCGCAGTTCGGTTGGAGGTGATCTGAGCGCCCGTTTGGAAGAACTTCAGGCCGCTTACGACAAAGGGCTGATTAGCAGCGAAGAATACGAAATTACCCGCCAAAACATTTTGAAGCAGATGGAACGGTAGTCCTATTCTCCTCATTAAACCCTCAGTCAACTCTTGATTTAACCCTTGCGAAAAATTGTCTATTCGTTATATTTACCATTGTATATACGTGAAGTAACGATTGAATTGAGTGCATGTCCGTATGACTGTTAGCCCTGCCATGCAAGAATATCTGGCCGAAGCTTATCGCTTGGCGTACTATCAGCCGGATAATCCCCATGTATCAACATCTGATCTGGCCGACGTGCTGCACGTTTCTGCGCCGGCGGTCACGCGCATGGTGGCGCGCCTCAAAGCGGCTGGCTACCTCGAACATGAAGCCTACAAAGGATTGCGCCTAACCCCCGCGGGCGAACGCGAAGCGCTGCTCAGCATCCGCCGTCACCGCCTCGTGGAACGTTTCCTTGTGGATGTGATGAAGTTTGGCTGGCACGAATGTCACGACGATGCTGATGAGCTCGGTGCGGTGGTGGGCGATGTCGTCATGGAACGCATGGCGCAAATGGCGGGCAATCCCAAGCGCTGCCCGCATGGCGAACCGATTCCCACTGCTGATGGGCACATGCCTAAAGTGGTAGATGAACCGCTCAACACAGTGCAGCCCGGCGAATGGGTGCTCAGCCGCGTCTCAACCCACGATGCTGACAAACTGCACTATCTGGGGACAATGGGCTTGCTGCCCGGCACGCACTTCCATCTCATCGAACGTGCCCCCTTCAACGGCCCGATTCAGCTCAAGGTCAATGACGCGACGGTGGTCATCGGTCACGAACTGGCGGGGGCACTGCGCGTCTGCGCCGAAGCTCAGTTCGAGCTAAGCTGACGGTTTGGTAGGGGCGGGATTGATCCTGTCCGTTGAATTTCTTTATCCCCCGACCTTGTAGTCCACCTTCAAACTCTCCATATGGTGCATGACATGTCCGGCTAGAATGAACAGACATGCACGAACACTTATCGGGTTGCCGCTGGCCGTCCCGCGCCGGTCAATTTCTGTCGCCGTCAGCGGCTTGAAGCACAGCACACTGGCCTGCCGCTGCGCTGCGAATTCGTCCAGCAGATCAGCTAAGGTGCGCTGGTTGAAATCCGTCGCCTTCACAAAATCATCCTGCTCAAAACCCGGCAGTGCTGTCTTGTCACCCCGCGCAATCCACAGCGCACGAAACGCAAACACCCGCTCGGTGTCATTGATATGCCCAAGCATCTCTTTGATGCTCCACTCGCCCGGCTTCGGTTTTGCGCTGGCCTGTTCTTCGCTGATGCCCTTGAGCAGCGCCCGCAGTTCAGCGGGCTGCGCCGCCAACAGCGCGAACAAGTCCGCGCCCTGTGGCACGCGCTGGACATACCCGCCGTAAAACGGCGCAAACTCATCTGCTTGCGGATGGTGAATAGTCATAGTTGATCTCCTGTTTTTCGGCACAGCGTAACGTCTTACGCTACAGCGGGCAAGATGCCACTAGGCCAGACCAGTTTACTGTATGTAACGGTGCATGACTTACTTGTCTTCGGGTGGGATTTCATTTATGGCGATTCGGACAATCATACCTGCTTGAAGCGTGGGCAATACAGCGCGTAGTCGGGGTACGAGTGGCAGTAAATCTTCTATTCGATTGCTGAAAGCAGACAACAGAATAATGCCAAGCGGCGCATTCTGGAGGTTTTGCTGATACTGCATATTCTGGTCAATTGTAATGAAGGCATCAAATTGCTCGGCCATCAACCGCAGCAAAGCGCCATTTTTAATGCCTGTCCAGCCCATTTCGGCGACTGTTTTAGCATCATGTTCTGACAATTCACGCTTTAGCTTACGCGGCAAACACTCGTCAATCAGGACGCGCATTTACGCCCGCCAATAATGCTTGTTCGGCGCTTTGCAATACCTGAATGACCTGTTCGCGGCTGACGCTTGGAAAATCATCAAGAAAGTCGTCTATGCTGTCACCTGCCGTTAGATAATCAATCAAGTTGCGTACTGGCACGCGCGTGCCGGCGAACACCAGCGCCCCACCCAAAATATCGGGCGACTGCTGTACAACTGACTCTTGCTTGAGCATGTTACTATCCTGACTCTAGCCTTACAGTGATTCTATCATATCACTTATCATCACCCCCGCCGCCCGCCTGTCGCTCTTGCCAAGCGCGTATGGCTTCCAATGTACCGTTACCACCTGAAACGATCATTGAACCAATAATCTAATTCTGTATTATTCGGATTTTTCCTCCAGTTTTGTACTTCTTCCGCCAAATCGTTAGGAGTATCTCTCCAATGTGCCAATCGATAGGCCGCGTAGGCTTTTAGCTCCTCATCGTCGGACTGCCGAAATGCCGCTGCCATTGTGCGAAGATTTACTATCTTCGACACCGCATGTTGTGTACGGTGCTTCAGCTTTTTGTACGTTTCAGGGCGATCATCACCATCAATTGCTGTGTCAACCTTAAGAAGAGGTATAATTGCGAATGGATTCCCCATTTCACCCAATTCATCGACAATGTGAAACATTTCCATTTCATCTTCAGTTATTTCGTGATCTAGCTCCATTAGACGCTCAATTATCTGACTGAATGCGTTTTGATTTCCCAAACGTGCTAAGGCAAAAACATCATTCGACATAACCGCAGAACTATGAGCAAAATGGTCACGAACCAAGAGGTGATTGAAACTATACGCTTGATTATGATCTGAATAGACTATATTTAGGTTTACGACAAACCTTAGGAGCAAAGATTGATCATTGACATGCAAATCTTTTTCTCGGAAAGAATAAACAGGTGGAATGTGTTCCCATCTGTAGTGTGTCATATTGACATCAACATATTTATAGTTAGGCTTGAGAGCAAGTGTTTTAGCAACCTTCCCCAATACCTCATAAATCTCCTCCAGCGTAAACGGCATCGCTTCCCTTCGCGCCACGTACCTCCGTTCCTCATGCTCATATCGCTTCCGCACATACGTCTCAAAAATCTTATCGCGCAGGTCGCCGGGGCTGTTGCTGAAGTTCGCCAAGTGCGCCCGTTCTGTCCCATCCAGATCATCCCGATACGCAAAGGCGAAGAAACTCAGCAGCAGCGGCGTAGTCAGCATCTCCTTCAATCCCGCGTCAGCCTGCACCGCTGCCCACAACTCCGGCTGTTCCGCCAGATAGCTCTGCATCTGACCGTCATCTAGCGGGCGCAGCGTTACCGCCCCTTTCAGTGCAATCTTCTGCCCAATTTCCTCGTAATCCTTCGCCCGACAGGTGACGAGGATTTGGTTATTTACGGGCAACTGTTCCATAAACCGTTTGCGCGGGTCATACTTTTCTTTGGTGGATTGATCTTCTTGTTCACTACCGAGTTCGTCTAACCCATCTAGCAGCAGTAGCGTCTTGCCCTTTTCAATCTCGCCTTTCACATCCTCGGTCATCCCTGCTGTCAGCCACTCGCTTAGCGGCGATTGTTTCTCCCCCCACGACGAAATCAAACCTAGCAGAGGCAGCGGAGCAGTCGGGTCTGATAACCGCTTGGCAGCAGCATCACGTGCAAAGGCCATCAGCGTAATCGTTTTACCTGCCCCCGGTTCACCCAACAGCAGCACCCGCCCGTCATAAGCCTTGAACGCCTCCGCAAAGGTGTTGAACAGCGGGCGCTTTGCCTGCTTTTCTTCGCCCATACCCTGTGCTGTGAAGAATAGATCAATCATGCTTGGTTGTCGCGGCGCTGTGTTTACCGCTTCCGGCGTTTCCTCTGAAGTTAGGTCAATCAACTTGATGACTGCGCGATCTAGGAAATCAACAGTGCGCTCGTAGAGTGATTGCACGTAGGGGCGGAAGGGGTCGGTGGCTTCTGGAGGCAGGGTGGGGGTGCTGTAGTTTTCGACAGGGGTGTTCAAAACCGTGAGTAGATGTTCAAAACCCTTGTCCCAATCCTTCCAGAACTCTACCCATGTGTTATTGACTACATGAATCGGTGGGGCGATCTCTGCCATCCGTGCCACAATCACCCGTTTGCCCACCACCAGCGCGTACTGAATTTCGCGCCGTACAAAACTATCGTCCCGTTCGGTGTCGGGTGTGATGCACGTCACTACCACATCAGCCGCTTTGATCGCCCGCTCAATCTCCGCCGTAAAATCTTTGGCCGGATCAATACCGCGCGTGTCGCGCCACGTAGCGTGCCCACGTTCTTGCAGCGCACTCTCCAGCCGTTCGGCAAAAGGCTGGCCGTCCTTGCGCGCGTAACTGATGAAGATATGGCGGCTATCAGTCATAAGGTGTCTACACCGATCTAAATTACCTACAGAATAATTTAGCGCTCATCCCGCAAGTACGCCTCAATTTGGTCAGCGATCATGGCTGCGCCCTTGCTGTTCATGTGGATACCTTCAGCGGTCAGCAGGTAGCCGTTGATGCGTGCGATACGGTCAAGACTTAACCGCAAAACATTCCGCAGCATCAAGAACTTGAAGGTTATCCGCGTCAGCTTGCGCGCCTCGACAGCCCGCCCGTGCGCCGTTTGGCTTTTCCGTAAATAATCACTCTGAGCTTCATTCACTGCTATGTAACCAACCTCTTCCTGACGCGCAATCCCCGCCAATATGTCATTGTATGACCGGATGAGGATATTCGCGTCTGAGTTCAAGTCTTCCCCGATATTGGGCAGCGAACAGAGGCCAATTTTGGCGCTGGTCGTTTCTTTCAGCCGCCGCACGATAGCCCGCATATTGCTTTGATACCACTCTTTGGAAGGCGCTTGCGGCAGGTTCTTGATCTTCCGCATCGACTCGCCCACCTTCGGGCTGAACAATCCCGTAACATCATTCGTGCCCACCAGAATGACGACGAAATCCGGCTGGTGCGCCGTGATCGAATCGAGGCGGTTGAGCAGGTTGTAGGCCAGATCGCCATTGACCCCTTCATTGATAAACTCAAAGCCGTCTTTTTCCATGCGTTGGCGCAGCAGCCGCACGAAGCTGGCGCTGAATTCACCGCGTACGATGCTGGCTCCTGCACACACCACCCGCTTCGCTGCCATTTCCATTGAATAATGCCTTACGTTTATATACGGTTTGTCCCCAAACCAAAAGTATACTATTCCCTAACCAATCACGCCCCATCCTCGCCTGCAAAGTTTGTTCCGACAGGCTGAAAAAGTGACCAAATGTTCGGCCAAATGGTCACCCTTTGCATGCCGTTTTGTGCTACCCTGTTTTTAGGCGCCTAGCAGTTTGTGATTGGCTTTGACCACTAACCATGAACCATCAACCATCAACCCAACGCTCATTGTTTTCTCTGTGCCCTGCGCGGAGCCTCCCTTCGGCACTGCGGTTCAAATTCTTGGCGTACTTGGCGTCTTGGCGGTTAAGAATGCACATTCCGACGACGCGGCAGCCATGAGTGAGCCAGCCGCTGCACATGTGCCATTGCAGCGCCACGCTCCCGTATTCCCGCCCGTCAATTGTGTCAATTCAACGGCAGTGACCGGACGTCCCGCCTGTCATTGCAGCGACTATTTCGACAATTGTGACATATTTTCTTTATTCACAATTCTCAAACATCTTACTGTTCAAGGCGTTCTATGATAAAGATGTGCGTTTATATGCAAGGAGTGGTAGGGAAAATGGGACATATTATTAGGTGGGATAACGATGCCAAGACAGTTGTCTTTCAAGGATACACCGCTCCCGCCGTCAAAGGTGATCTATATCATCTGGCTTCCGAATCGGCTGAGATGTTAAAAAGCCTTGATCATACCGTTCACCTCATCATTGATGAGACAGCCATCAAGCTCACCCTCACCTCGGCAGACATCAAGTTTCTGGAAAAGAACGTCCCACCGAATCAGGGTGCGGTGGTCATGATCGTCACCCCTGACAATTTGAAATACAAGCAGATGGTGCAGGACATCAGCAAAATGTTCGCCCCCAAAGCCTTCGACAAACCGTACTTTGCTACTTCGTTAGAAGAAGCCCGAGAACTGCTGCAAAAATATTTTGGAGTGAAATACCCCTGAGTGTAAAAGTGGGGCAGGCAGCTCTGATTTAGTGTAGATGGCTTAGCACTGCTGCCTGCACCACCGCCCATTCTTTGGTCGTCGGTACTACCAATTCGAAATGGTCAGCATTCGGCAAAACGTTCAGCTCTACACGGTCCCCTGCTGCCTGCGCCGCTGTTACATACCCCCGCACGTTGGGCAGCATCTCATCCAGTTCACCCACGATGTGGGTTTGTTTTACACCCAGAGGGAGCAGTTCCTTGGGTGATGCATCATGATAATGTGCTGGTACAGCATTCGGTGTCCCCCCCAGCAGCAGGGGTAAATTCTCACCACATAGTCCTGTTGCCGCCGCTTCCACCAGATCAACCACCCCGGCGAGGCACACCACTGCCGAAATGGGCAGGGGATCAGGCGTATACACCGGGCTAGTTGCGCTCAAACGATGCCGAGCCGCCAGCCACAGCGCCAGATGCCCTCCCGCTGAATGCCCGACTGCCACCACATTGCTCAAGTCGAGCTTGTAATCGTTCGCTACTGTTCGCAGCAGGTCGGTTCCCCGCGCCACATCCAGAAAAGTGTTGGGATACCCCCCGCCGATGCCGTTGCGCCGGTATTCCAGATTCCACACCGCCCAGCCATCCTTGTTCAATGCGCGGCAGATGCCACCCAATGGTTTGCCGTCGTACTTCGCACCCCAGCACCCGCCATGCACCATCACCACCACTGGAATTGGTTCGTGCTGGCCCTCCGGAAAAAACAGCTCCACAAACTGGTTGGGATCGTCACCATAACTGAATCTGGCATCAGGCTCAGACACTGGCTGGTTAACATAATCTTCGACACTTATCATCGTGCTGCACTCCTTATTTGACACCTTGATGATACTCAACAAAAAAGGGCATGTCACTGACATACCCTCTCTGTCTCTTCTCTGCGTCTCAGCGGTTATTCTATCTTACGCCCGCAGCTTCGCGCCCAGTTCGCGTTCAGCAGCCTTCACAATTTTCTTGTGTACGCTGGCGACTTCCTCGTCTTTCAGTGTCCGGTCATCCGCCTGATAAACCAGATTGTAAGCGAGGCTCTTGTGCCCGGCAGGGATCGGGTCACCGCGATACACATCGAACAAGCTGACCTGTTTGAGCAGGTTGCCGCCCGCCTTAATGATGACTGCTTCTACCGCTGTCGCGGTGGTCTCCTCGTTGACCACCAGCGCCACATCCTGCAAGACAGGTGGTGTTGTCGGCAGGGGAACCGCATCGTACAACGGGTCAACCATGTCCAGTAGAACTTCCAAATCGAACTCCGCTACATACACGGGGGCCGCGGACAGTTCAAATGTCCGGGCAACCTGTGGGTGAAGTTCACCGAAGTCACCCACTTTCGCTCCGCCAATCGTCACCTGCGCTGACCGCCCCGGATGCAGGCTGGGGTGTTTAGAACGACTAATGCTCGCACCACTAACGTGCAGGCCGTCCAGCAGCCCTTCCACCACGCCTTTAATGTCGAAGTAATCCACATTTGCGCCTACTTCTTTGCTCGTCCAATCACTGGTTTGACGAGGGCCAGTCATCAGGATACCCAGCCGGCGCGGTTCTTCCGGCAGCGGGTGTCCCGCCCGCATCAGATACACACTACCGATCTCGAACAACTGCTGGCGTGGCGCATAACGCGCATTGTTGGCCGCATTATCCAGTAAGTTGATGAGCAGCGTTTGGCGCAGTGCGTATTTGTCGGTCACCATCGGGTTTGCCAGCACGACGTAGCCGTCACTCGATCCCTGACCATTCGGTACAAGTTTAGCTTCATCTTCTGGGCTGGTGAAACGGTAACTGATGTTCTCGCGCAGTCCCAGCGCCACCAGCAGGTCGCGCACGGTTTCTTCCCGCTCCAGCGCGGTGTTCGACCACTGTGGAGGCATCTCATCATCAATGATCGTGTCTGGAATGCGGTCATAGCCGTAGATACGGGCGATCTCTTCGATCAAATCGGCCTGTCCCGTCACGGGGTCTTCACTGATGTCCATGCGGTTATCCGGTACGGTGACGTGCAGGGTATCGCTTTTGGTGGTGATCGTGAAGTTCTGGCGCTTCAGTAGGTCAGCACATTCTTTGGTTGAAAGCTCAATACCCATAATACGCTTGACCTCGCTCACGGGTAGGTCAACGGTCACCGTCGGCGCGGGCTGCGGATATTCATCTATGATGCCCTGCGCTACCTGTCCACCGCCTGTCTGCCGCATCAATTCGATGCCGCGCTTAAGTCCCATCAGCGCTTGGCTGGGATGCACGCCGCGGCTGAAGCGCGTGCCCGCATCGGTGAATACCTTCTGCGACTGCATCGAACGCCGGATATTAATGAAGTTCCAGTTCGCGGCTTCCAGTAAAACGGTTGTAGTGCTGTCACTGATTTCGGTTTCACCACCACCGATAATACCACCTATGCTCAGTGCGCCCTGTTCATCACATACCAGTATATTATGGGCGTCCAGCACGCGAGTTTGTTCGTCCAGTGTCTCCAGCTTTTCGCCGGGTTTCGCCAGTCGGGTGATGATCTTGGGCGCTTTTGTGCCTGCCCGTTCTTTCAGTTTGTCGTAATCGAAAGCGTGCAGGGGCTGACCGACTTCAAACGTGATGTAGTTGGTGACGTCCACGATGTTATTGATCGGTCGCTGCCCAACTGCTTTGAGCCGTCTCTGCATCCACTGTGGCGAGGGCTTGATTGTCGTGCCGCGCAGCAGCGCCAGCGTGAAGCGCGGGTTCAGTTCCGGGTTCTGAATATCAATGCTGATTGCGCCTTCGATGCTCGCGCCCTCCATCAACACATCATAGGATGGTTCACGCAAAGGTTTATCCAGCAGGGCAGCCACTTCCCGCGCCACACCCAGAATGCTGAAGCAGCGGGCAAGGTTGGGTGTCAGTTCCACCGTCAGGATGACATCTCCCAGTACATCCTGAAGTGGTGTGCCGGATTTGAAGTGCGGCTGTGCATCCAGCAGCAGAAGACCGTCATGGTCATCATCCAACCCCAACTCATAAGATGAACACACCATGCAGCGGTTGGGAATGCCACGCAGTGGTTTCTCTTTCAAGATCATCCGCTTGCGGACTTCGCTGTGCCCATCCCACACCTCCGCGCCTTCCTTGGCGAAGGGTGTCCACAGGGGCTGCTTGAGCGGCCCGATGCCCTTATACTCGAACAGGTTAGGCGCGCCGGTGACGGTGGCTTCCATTTCGGTGCCACCATAATCCACCATCGCAATCACCAGCCGGTCAGCGTTGGGGTGGGGCTTAACCTCATGGATTGCCCCCAGCACAATCTTTTCTCGATCCCAGACGAGGTGTTCGGCTTTCGGCCAGCGGATGCCGTCCACATGCCCCTGCGGCACGCCGATGTAGGTAATTGCGCCCACTTCTAATCCGGCCAGCGTCATGCGTTCGGCCAGCAGTTCAATCGGCACGTCAATATCAACAAATTCTTTGAGCCAGCTTACAGGTACTTCCATGTGTTTAGTCTCCAGTTGTCAATCATTGAATGCTTAGAACTGCTCAAGGAAACGCAAATCGTTTCCCCAGAAATAACGAATATCGGCGATGCGGTGCTTGAGGATGGTCATGCGTTCCGGCCCCATGCCGAAAGCGAAACCGCTCCATACTGACGGGTCATAACCGCCATTTCGCAGCACGGTGGGGTGCATCATGCCCGCGCCGGAAATTTCCAACCAACCGGCGTACTTACATATCTTGCAGCCTTCGCCGCCGCATACGAAACACTCCACGTCAATTTCCATGCTCGGTTCAGTAAACGGAAAGTAGGAAGCACGGTAGCGCACCTTGGCGTCTTTGCCGAACATGCGCCGCGCGAACTCTGCTACTGTTCCCTTCAGGTCGGTCATGCGGATATTGCGCCCCACCACCACCCCTTCCAATTGATGGAACTGCATTTCGCTGCGGGCGGTGATTTGTTCATAGCGGTAACACATCCCTGGCAGGATAACGCGCACAGGTTGCGTGCCGTTCTTACCGAGTTCGCGCATTGCATGGATTTGTCCGGGTGAGGTGTGGGTTCGCAAGATAACGCCCGGTGTGGTGGTGTAGAAGGTGTCCCACATATCGCGCGCCGGATGATGCTCCGGAATGTTGAGCAGGGTGAAGTTCATCTCGTCAGTTTCGACATCCCGGCTGCGGTACACCTGAAATCCCATATCGCCCCAGATGCGGTACAGTTCGCGCAGGGTTTGGGTAGACGGGTGCAGTCCACCGGTGGCATGGGCACGTCCCGGCAGGGTGACATCAATCTGCCCTTCTTCCAGATCACGCGCTAGTTCCTGCTGTTGTACCAGTCTTTCACGTTCGCCGTATGCAGTCGTCAGTTCTTCTTTGATGCTGTTAGCACGCTGACCAAAAGCGGCGCGTTCTTCCTTAGGGAGCTGTCCGGTGCTGCGGAGCATCAAGGTCACTGAGCCTTTTTTGCCCAGGTACTTGATCTCCCAATCGTGCAGTGTTTCGGTCGATTTGACCCCTTCGAGTTCTGCCAGCGCTTCTTTATAAAGTGTTTCCAGTTGTTCGAGCATGTGATAGTCCTCAGTCTAAAGTCCACAGTTATCAGTCTTAAGTCATCAGTTATGAATTTCGTTTTCTTGTTTCGAGACTTTGAATGAAACCAGCTAACATACGCTTGACTTCTTTTGCCTCTTGTTCAAGTTGCTTATATTGATCTTCAGCGAGGTAGCCTAATGATAGGATAGTAAAATCTGATAATCCAATTCGTGCGCCGAACCGGCTGCAATATGCGCGAAACGGATAAGTTCCCCATCGCTGCCACGGCCAGAACCCTCAGCAAGGTTGGAGGGAACAGACATAGCAGAACGCCTTATTTGGCTCGTCAGACCATAAACTTCATCTTTAGGAAAACCTTTGGTCACCTGATAGATGTGAAGCGTCAGTTTGTGCGCTTTGTCCCATACCCCCAACTTGCGGTAATCACCCATTTCATTTCTCCTTAAAATGCAGCAACTTGCTCTTCAGCAATTGATTGTAGACTTAAGACTGTGGACTGTAGACTTAAATAAAAAACGCCCACATCCCCATAAACATCAGGGACGAGAGCGCCTAAAAGTCTCCCGCGGTACCACCCCGCTTGGCTGCCCAGTTACCGTGCAGCCCGCTTCTTTTCATCCTGTTACGCCGGACAGGGCGGATATGGCTACTTGTATGGTTCACCGTATCAGCTCAGGAGCGAATTCCGCGTGAGTGACCTGCCGAGGTTTACAGTCTTTGACCTCTGGCTCCCTGTAGGCACTGGTGACGCGCATGTTCTCCATCAACGCTTTTCAAGGGGAGATTATGCGACTATACCATCTTGCTTGTCAACCCCTGTGACCGTGCTGACCTGTAAAAATCTATTGACAATTATAAAACGGCGTTCCAAATCCTTGACGACCATTGAAAACTGTGTTATTGTCAACGATGTTGTGAAAGGGGTGTTCTATGGTATTAGTCAAACCACGTATAGAAAATGGATCAGTTTATTCAAGGCAAGAAGCTGCCGAGGCGCTGGGCGTCAGCCTGAGCACACTCAAACGACTGATTCGTAAGGGACACCTCAAAGTGAGTAAACCTGACGGTATGCGCCGGGTGTTCATCACCGGCGAAAGTATTCAATCTATGCTCGATAATACCGTCGTCGAGCGGGGTGCATGAAATGCTTACGCATCGTCCTTCGAACCAGAGTTTGCTAAGAATAGCGCAACCGCGCTGGCTGAAGCCATTAACCGGAATGGGTGGAGTTATTGCGCCTATTGCCGGGAGCGGTAGTGATAATGCCTATTCGCTTGCACCGCGGTTCGCTGGCGAAGGTATCGGTCAGTCTCACGAGAGGGGGCACTGTCCATGAGGATGTGTCCCAACCCATAACACGGGTTCCCTTTAAAAGGGCGTGAGACTGGAAAAAATCTAGTCCACGCCCTTTTTTATTCTTATTTTGAAGGTCGATCGACACGAGGAACAAAATGATGTTACACGCACACCACTCAAGTCGAGATTTTCTGATCACCGATGCACGACTGGCCGATATGTTCGCAGTATTTGACGATCTGCACGACGCCGCCAGCGAAGGGGAACTACAAGATGTAACCGGACTCGATAACCGAGAACTGGTTGGCTGGCTGCAGGAACTGGTTTTCACGGCGCAGGAAACCATCACCGAGATTGAAAAGCGCAGCGCCCTGTGTGCGCGGCAAGAACCGGTTTTGCGGTTGGTGAAATAGGGGCATGTAACAACGTGCCCACCTACGGTTGAACCGTTGGAGTCCACCTCTAACGCGATGATCGTAGAGTAATCGTTGGGTTTTCATTGGAATTGACTACCGCTGCTGCCAGTTCCAATACGGTATATTAAACGAACAGTATCGCTCGAGTTTCAAATGGCATTTAAAGGTTTGTGGTTTATCGTAATAATCAGCATGCAAGCATCGTTCAAGGCTAGTACACACATTCGCTTATTTGACCAGTGGGCAGTAACGCCCCCACTGACGATACGGCGGGGAAGTCATGCGCGCAAAATGAGTGTTGGCTCAGGCTTCCCCGGCTCTAGCTCACATCCGTAAGATAACCCTCCGTTAATAAACTTGCGCTATAATCGCCGTTGTGTGAAAATTGGAGCAAAGGTAACAACCATCGTTCGTAGGGATTAGGTTGAGGTAAAAAATCTTGTCTAGTGCAGTTGCATTGAGGAGCCGGGTACTCCTGCTCAACGGGAGCAACTGGGAACCATTGGCGGTCATTTCTGTGCCGCGTGCCATCAATTTGGTGCTGGCTGGAAAGGCTGTTGTGGTCGAGCAGTCCGGTAATTTCCTCCAAACCATCCGGGATAAATTTCCGGTGCCGTCGGTCATCGCGCTGCGAACCTATATCAATGTGCCGCGCAGGCAGGCTCATTGGAGCCGCAAGGGCGTGTTGGTGCGGGATAACTACACTTGTATTTACTGTGGTGTCCAGCCCGGTGCGATGATAAAAGGCAAAGTGCTATCCAAGCACGACTTCACCGTCGATCATATTCTGCCCAAGTCGCGGGCGGGGAAGGATCAATGGACGAATACCGCCTGCGCCTGTTATGCCTGCAATCACCGCAAGGGCGATAAGCTCCCCAATGAGATTGGCATGAGGCTCAAGTGGGAACCCAAGACCCCGCGCACCAGCTATCTGGTCATCGCCATCGGCACTGGCCCGGATGCGTGGAGACGATATATCGAAATACACAATGACACATAAAAAACAGAGGCTTTTTCAACCGGAGGCCTCTGTTTTTTGTTTGGGTAACATATGCAACTGAAGCTCATGCTACAAGTGGGCAGTGGTCTACTGTATCTGGTGATACAAGTCATATGGTTGTTTATTTTCTTCCGCAGGATCGACCCCTTCCTGCGGCAGCGAATTGGTACATATTTGGGTGTTACTATTCGCGCCGAAGGCAAAGGAATATGGAAAGTGGTGGAAGCCAATCAGGGGTGTCGCGGCCTGCTAATTGAGATGCTCCAGATCGTCATCCTGCTTCCCAGCGTGTTACTGCCGCTGGTTGTTTTTGTGGTTATCCTAATGCTGCTCACTTCAGGTTAAGACCGGCTGCTATTTTACGATCCCTAATCTGTTAGAATATCGGCCAACTGATCAATCCCATTGATATTTTGTTGCGGGAGTTCTATATGCTTGCTGGTCACGCGGCCGTCCGTACAACGCCGCAAATTGCTGCTCAACTGGCTCAACGTTTGTATGGCATAACCGCTGTTGTCCATCCGCTTCCCGGTGAGTATGACGACAATTTTCATTTGACCACTTCTTCCGGAAGCAGCTTTGTTCTTAAGGTGATGCACCCCGACCAACCCCGCAGTCTGGTCGAATTACAGTGCGCCGTACTGCAACATTTGGCGGAGCATGCGCCTCAATTGACCTTGCCTCGCGTACAAATGACTCTCAACAACGAAACAATTGCGACTATAAACAGCGAAGACGACAGCCAGCGTCTGGTGTGGATGCTGACTTATATCGAAGGTCAATTGTTGGTTAAGGCCAACCCAAACGCGCCGCAGTTGTTATACAGCTTGGGCCAAATGCTGGGGCAGATGAACGCTGCGCTGTCTCATTTCGATCATCCGGCAGCGCGGCGTGAGTTGAAATGGGATTTAGCCCGTTCGGCATGGATACGCGATGTTTTGCACCACATTGATGATCCTGTGCGGCGGGCGTTGGTGGAGGGACACCTCAACATTTTTGAAACAGAGGTGCTGCCTGAGCTATTAAAACAACGCCAGAGCATCATTCATAACGACGCCAATGACTACAATGTACTGGTTAGCGCCGCGCAGACTCAACCACGACAGGCCGTCAGCGTCATTGATTTTGGCGATACACTCTATACGCAAACGGTTTCCGAGGTGGTGATAGCCGCTACATATGCGCTGCTCGATAAAGCTGATCCATTGAGTGCGGCAGCGTCCGTGATTGCGGGTTACCACGCCGCGTATCCACTGACGGAAGCCGAAATCGCGTTGATTTTTCCGCTGATCTGCACCCGCCTGAGTGTCAGCGTCGCTAACTCGGCCCAGCGCAAAGCCAGCGAACCGGACGATCCCTACTTGGTTATCAGCGAACGTCCGGCATGGGATGCGCTGGAAAAATTGGCGACTGTTCACCCCCGCAAAGCGCATTATCTCTTTCGTTCGGCCTGCGGCTTTGCACCTGTGCCGCACACGCCGTCTGTTATCAATTGGCTGCGGACGAATTCTGTCAATGCAGCGCCATTATTGGATGTGGATGTTAGGACTGAACCGACCATCGCGCTTGATTTGAGTGTGGGCAGCCTGCTGCTGGGGGCTAACCCTGCCAACATGCAGTGTACCAAGATGGATGAACTCATCTTCCGTGAAATGCGGCAGGCGGGAGTCAAGGTCAGTGTTGGGGGCTATGACGAAGCCCGCATGATTTACCAGAGTGATGCTTTTGCGACAGGCGAACATCCCACAGCCGAACACCGCACCATCCATTTGGGGTTAGATTTGTGGGCCGAAGCCGGAATGGGTATTTATGCTCCGCTGGCGGGCAAAGTCTATCTATTCGCAAACAATGCTGCGCCGTTGGATTACGGCCCGCTTATAATCCTGAAACATGAAACGGGCGGTGGCGAAACTTTCTACACACTCTACGGACATCTGAGCACCGACTCGCTGGATGGCCTAACGGTTGGTCAGCACATTGAACGTGGGCAGCGCATCGCCAGCATCGGCACACCACCGACCAACGGCAATTGGCCGCCGCATTTGCATTTCCAAATCATTACTGACTTGCTGGAACTGGATCGTGATTTTCCCGGCGTGGCGCTTGCCAGCCAGCGTGAATTGTGGAAAAGCTTATCGCCCGATCCCAACTTGCTGCTCGGCATTCCCAAGGATCGCTTCCTATCACCTGGACCGGCGAAGGCAGACATCCTTAGAGAACGGCGGCAGCGTATCGGGGGCAACCTCAGTATCTCCTACCGCGAGCCATTGAATATCGTACGCGGCTGGATGCAGTACCTGTGGATGGACGAAACGGGCGCTTATCTGGATGTCTATACCGTGCCGCTGGTCGGGCACAGTCACCCGCGCGTGGTGCAGGCCGTGCAGCAGCAGATGGCGTTGCTCACGTTCAACACTACCCGCATGACAATCTCGTGCACTATGCCGAACGATTGACTGGAGTCATGCCAGAACCGTCAGTACCTGCTACTTCTTGAACTCGCCAGCGAAGCCAATGAATCGCCGGCGGGTTACCCCACCTACACCCGCCAGCAAGATATGATCGTGCTCGATGGCCTATCACGGGCATACGGTGGCTTGATTGACATCGCCCCTATAAGTTCAACGGCTGCGGCAGGTCGGCGCGTGACTGGGTGCATATTGCGCCCATCCCCGATGATCATCGCGGCGCATACCGCCGGAATGATTCCCAGCGCGGCCCGAAGTTTGCGGTGCCGGTAGCCGACATCATCGCAGCACTGCGCCAAAATAGGGGCGCGGATTGGCAGGTTATATTGCCGAGTCGCTGCCCAGCGTGGGCGGGACAGATCGTGCTGCCACCGGATTATCTTACAGAAGTCTACCGCCATGTGCGGGCGGCTGGCGGTCTGTGCATTGCGGATGAAGTGCAGGTGGGCTTCGGACGCTTGGGGACGCATTTCTGGGGATTTGATATGCAGCAGTAATGCCGACATTGTGGTGCTGGGCAAGCCGATTGCAACGCCTTCCTGCCGGCGGCTGTTGTAACGACGCCGGAAGCGCAGCGGGCCTTCGACAACGGTGCCGGAATTCTGTTAACCTTGGCGGCAATCCCTGTAGCCTGTGCCGCGGGATTAGCAGTACTAGATGTACTGGAAGATGAAGGGCCCTCAGAGAATGCAAGAACGATAGGTGAGCTGTTAATTGCCGAACTGAACGGTCTGATGGCGCGCACAAAGTGGTTGGCGATGTGCAGCGGTTCGGGACCGTTCTTAGTGGACCAGAAAGACGTTAGCCCTGAACCAGCCGCCGCTGAAGCTCTCATGTCAACTGGCCTCCGCGAAGAGGGGCATCCTCGCTGGCACCGATGGCCCTTCCACAATGTCTCTAAGCTGCGCCCGCCTCTCATATTTAACGAAGCCGACGCGCATTTCTTTTGTGGCGACATTAGATGAGATATTGGGCGAGGATACGGTTCAAGTTTAGCAACACACTTGATTGAATGGGAAGCTGTTAAGGGTGATTGATTATGAGATCGTCTGGTAAAACCGTTCGCAACATGTATTGCCAATTGTACGTAAGTGTTTATCTGACCAATGACCAAGTGCCACAGTACCTCGACCCGGCATTTGTCAAACTATCCAATTACGTCAGGAAACATGGCGCAAGGATTACTGGTCATCCGTTCGCTATCTGGCTGCAACCCGCTAACGTCCTCGTGAATGAAACTGCCGAAATAGCTGTACCCATAGACCGGCCCGTGCCCACGACAGACTTACTGAAAGTATATGACTTACCAGAAACAGAGGTTGCAGCACTGATTCACTTGGGTCCGTTCAAAAACCTCAAGCGCCAACATGCAGTGCTGCTCAACTGGATTGAATTCAACCGGTACACCATCATTGGCCCGTACCGCGAACTTTACTTCAACCATAAACGGCGCGATATGAGTGGCGCAGCGACTGAAATTCAGTATCCAGTTGCCAGTGCTGGTATGCGCCAATAGCCAGCGCAAATCTGGACGTGAACTGAAATTATTGTCTGCACAGCGTTTTGATACAGGTATGGCACGGTCATTTGAGAATGTATCTGCAAGCGGTACACTGTGGACAAATCGTCCCACGCAAAAAGGCAGTTCATGTTAAAGTGTTCCACATCACTCTGGTCAGCCGACCTCGCCAATTTAGCGTCTGAAATCAAACGGGTTGAACCTCACAGCGACCGCTTTCACCTCGATGTGGCTGACGGCATCTATGTGCCGACGCTGCTGTTTTTCCCTGATCTGGTTAAGGCCATGCGGCCACATACCCGACTGCCCTTTGAAGTACATCTCATCACCCGCCAACCCCTCAAGTGGCTCGACTCTTTTGTGGAAGCTGGCGCAGATATTGTCATTGTCTACTACGACATCGTTGAGGATATGAACACCGTACTCGACGCCATTCACGCCAAGGGGCTGAAAGCGGGCATCTCACTGCGAATTGAAGACCCGCTGGAGGTGCTGGACCCGTACTGGAACAAGTTGGACGTGCTGACCATCGTCGGCACGGATATCGGCATCAAAGGCGCGGGCATGGATGAGTCTGTTCCACCCAAAATCCGGCAGGCGCGGCAGCTTATCAGCGAACACGGTTTGCCGACAGAAATTGAAGCGGATGGCGGAATCCGCCGTGAAACCGTGCCGCTTATCGCCGAGGCAGGGGCAGATTTAATCGTGCCGGGTTCGTTGATGTTCAACTGGGGGCCTCAAGCCCTGACTGATTTGATTCGTTCTCTACCACAACAGTGAGATAAACGCCGTGAAAAAATCTGAACGACGATTACAGATTGGTGTCTTGGGCTGCGGGCCGATTTCGCAAGCCGCCCACTTCGATGCCTCCCGCAAAGCCCACAATGCCGACCTATACGCCATCTGTGACCGCGCTGATGACCTGCGCGAAGCAATGGCCGCTGAACATCGCCCCAGCGTAACCTATAACGATTATGATGCGATGCTAGCCGACGATCAGGTTGAGGCAGTCATTATCGCCACTGCCGACCAGTTCCATGTGCCGCTGGCGCTCAAAGCGATTGAGGCGGGTAAACATGTGCTGGTGGAAAAACCGCTGGGCGTAACCCTTGAAGAGTGTGAACAGTTAGCCGGGCGGGTGCGCCAGAGTGGATTGATACTTCAGGTGGGCAACAACAAACGTTATGACCCCGGCATTGCCTTCGCGCGGGATTTTATTCGTGACGAAATAGGGCAGCACATGGCACTCAAAGCGTGGTACTGCGACTCTACTTATCGTTATTCTATGACTGACAACTTACAGCCAATCGTGCTTAGCAGCCAGCAGGCCACCCGTCCGGCAGGCGACCCCAAGAGCAACCGCCGACAATACTATATGCTCACACATGGCAGTCATCTGGTGGATATGGCGCGGTATCTGGGTGGTGACATCGTGAGTGTGCGTGCCAAACTGGTGGAACGGTTTGGCGCTTACTGCTGGTTCATATCGGTGGATTATGCCGATGGCAGCGTCGGCCACCTTGACCTGAATGTGGCTATTCGCGGCGACTGGGAAGAAGGCTTTCAGGTTTACGGAGAATTCGGCTCGGTCAAGGGCAAGACCTATTTACCGTGGTTCCACAAATCCAGTGAAGTGGAGTGCTTTTCTACGAAAGACGGGCAGTATCGCCGCCCGCTAGGGGCGGATGCTTATACCTACAAATTGCAAGTAGAAGGCTTTGCCGACACGATTTTGAACGGCGCACCCCAGCGCGGCGCAACCATTAACGATGGCTTGGCTGCAATGCGGGCGATGGTCGCAACCGTGCGGTCAGTGGAGAGCGGCGAAGCGGTGCCCTTAGATGCTGTTCAAGGTGGTGTGTGATGAACATCGGGATATTTGCCAAGACGTTTGTACGGCCCACACTGGACGAGACGCTGGATGCGGTAGTTGCACATGGGCTGCACGATATTCAATTCAACATGGCCTGCGCTGGCCTGCCCTCAATGCCGGATGTGATTAGCGACGGGCAAATCGCTTCTATTCGCCACTCATTAGACAGCCATGCCATGCGCGTCGCGGCTGTTTCAGGCACGTTCAACATGATTCACCCTGACCCGCAGGTGCGGCAGGATGGCTTGCGACGGTTGGATGTGCTAGCCGCGGTTTGCGGGCAGTTGGGGACTAAACTTATTACCCTGTGCACAGGCACGCGTGACGCGGACAACATGTGGCGGGCGCACCCTGACAATGAAACCCCACAGGCATGGAGGGATTTGCTTGAAACTTCGGAAGCCGCACTCAAGATTGCTGAGGAGTATGACATCTTGCTTGGCATCGAACCCGAAGTAAGCAACGTAGTGGACTCGGCAATAAAAGCACGGACTCTGCTAAACGTGATGCAGTCACCGCGCCTCAAGATCGTCATGGATGGCGCTAATTTGTTTCACACCGGCGAACTGCCGCGCATGAGCGCAATTCTAGATGAAGCTTTTCAACTGCTGGGAGGTGATCTAGCGCTGGTGCATGCCAAAGACTTAAGCCACGATGGTGACGCCGGGCATGACGCAGCCGGAACCGGGGTGCTGGATTATGACCGTTACATCCGGTTAATTCGCGGAACAGGATACGATGGAACGATGATTCTGCACGGCCTGCGCGAAGATCAAGTCTCGGAAAGCATACATTTCCTGCAAAAGAAAATGGGAGCGAGTTGAATGGACAAAGTTAATCTACAACAGAAGTTCACTCTGTTTTCAGAACAATGGTCGCCGCGTGTGATTGCCGAGGCCAACGGGCAGTATGTCAAGCTCGCCAAAGTGCAGGGCGAGTTTGTGTGGCACGCTCATGAGAATGAAGATGAAATTTTCTTCGTTGTGGCGGGCAAGCTCATCATTCGGATGCGGGATGGGGAGGTTGAACTCAATCCGGGTGAGATGTTCGTTGTACCTAAAGGGGTGGAGCATAACCCCTACGCGCCGGTTGAAGCCCACGTCATGCTGATTGAGCCGAAGCAGACTACACACACCGGGGATACGGAAACCGAACGCTCGGTGGCAATTGAAGATCAGGTGTGGGTGTAGCCTAAAATGCCCTCTTTCTACCGCGATAATCTCACCTTCCATTACACCGACTCTGGGGTGGGATTTCCTTTCATTTTCCAGCACGGTCTGGGCGGGGATGTGAAGCAGACAGCCGAAGTCTATCAACCGCAGCCGGGCATCCGAATGCTGTCGCTGGATTGTCGCGGACACGGCGAAACGCGCCCATTGGGAGATGCGGCACGGCTCAATTTCGATTCGTTTGCGGATGATGTCATCGGCATGATGGATCACCTTAACATTCCTCGGGCGGTGGTGGGTGGTATTTCGATGGGAGCGGGCATCAGTCTCAACATAGCCTTGCGTCACCCGCTGCGGGTGCGCGGGCTGGTGCTTTCCCGTCCGGCGTGGCTCGACCAGCCGATGCCCGATAATCTACTCAACTTTGTGAAGGTCGCAGAGTCCATCCGGCGCTACGGTGCAGCCGAAGGCCTACAACAGTTCAAGCAGTCGGAGGCGTATCAGGCAGCGGTGAAGGAAGCGCCGGATGTCGCCAATTCGCTGCTCACACACTTTACGCATCCACGAGCTGAAGAAACGTATATTAAGCTGGAGCGCCTTCCCAACGACGCACCGTGCCGCGATTTGGCCGCGTGTGCCAGTATTACAGTGCCTACGTTGATATTAGGCAACCGCCACGACCCGCCGCACCCCTATGCGATGGCTGAGACACTGGCTTCAGTTATCCCAAGCGCAACCCTACACGAAATACCGTCGAAATCGGTTAACCGTGAGCAGCATTTTCAAGATGCCCGTGCCTATATGATGGAGTTCTTGAGCCAATTCGGGCCCGTTTGATCACTCTCGATGTCTATTTGATTAATCGATCACACGCGCGGGGATTTACCGGTTAAGCGGGTGAAGGTTTGATATCCCAACCAGCGGAAGGGTTCGGGTGGGATCGGTGCGTATTTCGGTTGATAGAAGGGCATCTGACGCCACTCATGGTCGTCGCCGGAATAGGCGTCGGTCATGATCTTGCCCGCCATATTGGCGAGCGTCACACCGTGCCCGCAGTAGCCGATAGCGTAGAAGATATTGCGATGATCGCCGCGCACACCCATCAGCGGGCCGCGGTTGAAGGTAATGCCGAGCGTACCTGTCCAGCGGTATGTGATGGGGAGGCTGCGGCCTTTAGGGAGATAGTCACCCATCGTTGCCTCCATTTTGGCGAAGGACGAGGGGGCTGAGGCTGGACTGCCGGGGTAGGCGGTGCGGTTGTTGAACAGATAAGCATAAGATTGGTTGCTGCCTCCGCCGAAGACAATGTGGCCTTCGTTGGTGAGCGTCGAGTAGGCGATGCGATCAAGGTCGTCAGAGTATCCGGCGAACTCCTGCCAGCCTAGCTGCGCCCGCTGCTCGGCGGTAAGGGGGGCAGTAGCGAATACATGCGAATGCAGGGGGAACAGCGCATCACGGAAATAGCCCAGTTTGGTGGTGTAGCCGTTGGTGCCGATGAGGATGGCTTTGGCTTTCACTTCGCCCTGCGGAGTGGAGAGGGTGATGGTTGAACCTTCGCTAATTTTGATAACCGGTGTTTGTTCGTAGATTTCTACACCTTGTTCGACCAGCACAGGACGCAGGCTGCGTACCAACTGCGCGCCATTGATTTGCCCTGTGCCGGGATCGAGCAAGCCACCGTAGACACCCTGTAGGTTTAATTTCCTCGCGAGTTCAGTGGTGGTCAGGAACTGGCTGGGGATGCCGATGGCGTTGTGATGTTCAGCTTCGGCGTGGGCAGCTTCGGCGCGTTTGGCGTCGGTATAGACCGTCAGTGTACCGTCGGTGCGGTGACTGACATACAGGTTGTGGCGGGCGATAATTTCCAGAATCATGTTGATACCGGAACTGGTCATCTGGTAAATGCGCTTGGTCATTTCCGGGCTGTGGTCAGTGATGCCTGTGACCCAGTTGAGGAGCATGCCACCGTTGCGGCCGCTGGCTCCGTTGCCCAACGATTTGGCTTCTAGCAGGACGACACGCTTTTCCGGATAGCGGCGGCTAAAGTGGTAGGCTGTGGAAACTCCTGTAAATCCTCCGCCGATGATCGCCAGATCAGCCGTTGTAGATTGCGTCAAAGGCGGGCCGGGGCGGTAATCCGGTGTTTGGCTGGCCCAGAGCGAGATATTGTCGTCAACCTCCAATGTTTCGGGGAAGATGCGGGCAGCCAGCGGCCACGTGGCAGAGGCGAGGCGGGCAGCACCTGTGAGAAAGGTAGCGGAGAGTGGAGGGCCGTTGGATGCCATGAAGCTTGCCTTTAGTGCATTGGAAGGACTCGATTGGGTGACATTATCCTAGAATTTTCTGCGGCGATTTCTATCCGGCAAGTCGCGAGATTATGCAGGAACGTAGGTCAACCGGATCACGTCCTCGCCAATCCGATCATTTGTCATGAGGCGCAGCGGCGGCCGGGGTCCGGCGAAATATGGCTTACCCTGACCTAGCACAACAGGATGCAAGTATATTCGATATTCATCAATCAGGCCAAGTTCGGTAAGGCTTTGCGCCAAGTTCGGGCCAGCAACTTCGATCTCTCCGTCACGCTCGGCCTTCAGCGCACGGATCACACCCTCAAGATCACCCTCAACAAGCCTGGCATTGGGGCCGACTGACTTCAACGTGCGTGAGACGACCCATTTCGTTTGCTTCCGCCACGCCGCAGCAAAGGCGTGTTCCGCTGCATCCCAGTCAGGCTGATCGTCGTCCCAGTAACGCATGAGTTCATATGTTTGACGACCATAGATGCTGCCCGTCTGCCCCTCAGCGTCTTCGATGAAGTGGCGAAAAAGCGTCTGGTTTGGTGGCGGAAGCGCCATATGGTCGACGTAACCGTCCAGTGACTGGTTCATTCCGAATACGAGCCTAGCCATCCTCAGTTCCTTTCCTAACGTGGCAAATCCTAAATTGGGGCTTAAGTGACAGTGTGCACTTTCAATTTAATCTTTTTCTATCTTGATTGTTTCCGAAACCTCGCCCGCATATCCGCCATAAGCATGCTTCACCCGGATCAAGCCGCCTATTATCATCTGCCACTTACTCTGTAGCCCATCACTTCAGTATGGAACAAATGTACGAACTGTCAAGTGCGGAGAGTTAGAGGTTTTGAATCGTCCTGTTAGAATTTTACGCATGGATTGTGTACAGCAATTAACGAGGAATGACGCAACTTATCTGATTTTAATGCGTAATGCAAGGTAAGTCGCAATGTCAAATACGGGGGTATTCAAATGCAGCAGCAGACATTAGTGGAAGTGCGCGGTCTGGCTAAAACGTTCAAACGGCCAGATGGCACAGAAGTACAGGCGGTGCGGGGCATCGATCTTGATATTTATCGAGGTGAAATTTTCAGTATGCTCGGCCCGAACGGCGCGGGCAAAACCACCACTATTTCGATGATCAGCGGACTGCTAGAGCCAACGGCAGGGACGGCGAAAATTGGCGGTCATTCGATCACACAGCAGCCAATGGAAGCCAAACGGTTACTGGGCGTCGTGCCGCAGGAAATCGCCCTGTATCCTACGCTGAGCGCACGCCAAAATCTGGAATTCTTTGGACGAATGTACGGCTTGGGCGGTAAGGAACTGGGCAGCAGTGTAGACGAAGTGCTGGAATTTACCGACCTGAAGGACAGAGCCAAAGACCGCGTAGATACATTCTCCGGCGGTATGAAGCGGCGGGTCAATATCGGCGTGGGACTGCTGCATAAGCCGCAACTGGTTTATATGGACGAACCGACGGTAGGTGTTGATCCACAGAGCCGCCGCCGCATTCTGGATACGGTGCTGCGGCTGCGGGAAGAACGCAAGATGACGGTGCTGTATACCACGCACCTGATGGAAGAAGCGCAGGAGCTGAGTAACCGTGTAGGCATCGTCGACCAAGGCAAGATGATCGCGCTGGGAACAGTTGGCGAACTGATCCAGCAGGTGGGCGAAGAAGACCGCTTAATCCTAACCACTGACAAGAATTCCGTGTCAGATGCCCTGTTGCAGTCCATTCAGGGAAGTGTCCAAGGTGTGACGCGGGCATCGTACGAACCTCCGGTTGAGATTTCTGAGACCTCGGACAAGGCGCAACCCGGAAAGATCACCATTTATGCCAAGCGTGGACGCAAGGCGCTGCCCCAAGTGCTGCAATTGACCAATGAGGCCGGTGTAGAAGTGACGTCGGTCGAAGTGCGCGAGCCTGATCTCGAAGCAGTCTTTTTGCACCTGACCGGGCGCGAACTGAGGGACTGACTATGTTACAGAAAATATGGACTATTGCGTGGAAAGACATCAGTACTACTTTTGGTGATCGCAATCTGGTGCTGGTCATGCTGGCCGCACCGCTGGCAGTTGCGACCATCATCGCGCTGGCGTTCGGCGGCGTGGCGGGGGGTGATGCACCGGTCAGCAATATCCCTATCGCAATCGTCAACCTGGATTCGGGCAGTGAACGCACCAATTTAGGTGAAATTTACGTCAGTGCATTTATCCCTTCTGAAGCAACCAGCAGTTCAACCGCTTCGACCTGTGATCTGGTTGACTCGACGGTCACAAGTGAGAAAAGTGCTGCTACCCTTCAGGATTTGACGGATGCAACGCTTGTCGCCGACGTGGAGACTGCCCGCAAAGGCGTTGACGACGGTACTTATACGGCGGCTATTATCATTCCCGAGAATTTCACGCAGAAGGTGAGCTACGGACAGGACAAACCTGTCGAGGCGGCCAGTGTTGAAGTGTATGCCAACGGTGGGCGCACGATTAGCGCGGGAATAATACGCAGCATCGCCGAAAGTATCACCAACCAGATTGCGACCGGCAATATTGCGGTTGCCGCAACTATCGACTCACTGATAGCGCGGGCACAAGCTGATCCGGCCTTCAGCGTGCAATTTTTGGCGGCTTCGGCCAGCGGTTCATTCAACCCGGACTTTAGCTGCGCGTTCGTGCCGGGCGTAAGCCGTTTGACGATTGACCAGCAAAGTGTCGAGGGCAAAAAGAGCAACGGCGCGGCTACGTTGTTGGTGATCTTCGGTTCGGCGCAGGCCATGTTCTTTTCGCTGTTCACCGGGCAGGGCGGGGTGGGGAGCATCTTTGATGAACGCCGCCAATGGACGTTGCAGCGGTTGGTTGTATCCCCCACGCCGCGACTCGCGATACTGGTCGGAAAGATGCTGGGGGTATTTTTCAACTGTGTGCTGCAACTGGTGTTTCTGTTCATCGCACTAACGGTGGTCGCCAGTTTGTTGAACGGTAGTTTTAACATGATCTGGGGAACGGACTTCTTGCGCATCGGCCTGACGATTTTGCTGGCGGCACTGGCGGCTACAGGGCTGGGTACGCTGCTGGCGGGAGTGGCCAAGACGCCCGAACAGGGACAGATTTACGGTTCGCTCATCAGTGTGGCCATGGCGGTGCTGGGTGGGGCGTTTGGTTTCCAACTTCCGCGCGAAATCTCACAATTTTCGCTGCTGTACTGGGGAACGGACGCTTTTACCAAACTCGCCAACGGACAGGGCGATATCACCCTAAACCTGCTGGTGCTGGCGGTGTTCGGCGTCGGCATGTTCGGCATCGGCTTCTGGCTGTTCAACCGCCGTTTGGATATTTAGGGCGCTGAGGAGATAACAACGATGCGTAAGATGATCAGTGTCACTCTCAACGATTTGAGAGTGTTTTTCAGAGAGCAGGGCATGATCGTTGGCATGATTATCATGCCACTCGTCGTGACCTTCGGTGTTGGACTGGGTTTGAGCGGCGGTGGCGGAACCTCACAGGTGCGGGTGGATGTCATTGATAATGACAACAGCGCGTTTTCGCAGCAGTTCCTTGCAGAGGTGCGGAAAGTCAATGCGTCGCTGGTCTTGTGCCCGGTAGATGACAAGGATGATAGCTGCGGGCTGGGGGACGACAAAACATTGACCGCTGAACGGGCCGTTGACCGAATCACGAATAATGATTCACTGGCGCTCATTGAGATTCCAGCGGGATTTGGCGAGAAAGTGCAGAACAGGGAAGCGGTGAGCATCACGTACCGTTCCAATGAAAACATCTCGGCGCCCAGTTACATTTTGCAGGCGGTACAGGCCGCCGCAGGTCAGATGGGCGCGGCGCAGGTGGCGGCTACCGTCGGGTTGGATGTGGCCGACAATCTGGATATTTTGAAGTTCAAGGACGAGGCCGATAAGGCGGCATTCCAGCAGGAGGTCTATGACCGGGCGGCCGCGACTTTGGGCGAGGGGCTGGTGAAAGTGGATTATACCCTTACGCAACAAACACCCGATCAGCAGACATCCGGTTCGCAGGCTGGCTTCGGCCAGTCTATACCGGGCATGGGCAGTATGTTTGTGATGTTTACGGTATTCACTGCACTCTACGCGTTCATCCGTGAGCGTAAGAACTGGACACTACAACGCTTGGTCATGATGCCTGTGTCCCGCAGCCAGATACTGGGAGGGAAAATCTTGATGTGGTTCCTCGTCGGTTTGCTGCAGTTTGCAGTGGTCTTTGCGGTCGGGCTGGTTCTGCGCATCAACTTCGGCAATGATCCCATCGGCATGCTGGCGGTCATCATGGCGTTCACGTTGTGCATCACCGCGCTCACCTTTGCGGTTTCAACGCTGCTGGAAACGGAACAACAGGCCAACAGCGTCAGCCTGCTGCTGTCGCTGACATTGGCTCCACTGGGCGGCGCGTGGTGGCCGTTGGATGTGGTGCCGGAGTTTATGCGGACGGTGGGGCATCTTTCGCCTGTAGCATGGGCGACAGACAGCTTCCGCATGCTGGTCTTCGAGAACGCCACGCTCACGACGGTGCTGCCGAATATCGCAGTGCTGCTGGTGCTGGCGGTGGTGTTCTTCGCATTTGCGGTGTGGCGCTTTAAGTACGAGTAGCCGATTGGAATACGCATAATTTTCAAGAGAGGTAGAAATACCTCTCTTTTGGATAGGAAGATCGCTTACTCACCGCGTGAATAAGAGAGCGCAAATGTCCCCTCCATGTTATCCTCATAGGAAATTTGCGAATTAATTAAAGTACCTGTTGCAAGAATTTTATGTCTAATCAGACTCTCCCCCTCGACCAAATATTGCACGGCGACTGCATTGAGGTGCTCAAGGAGCTGCCGGATCAATGTATTGACCTCGTATTTGCTGATCCGCCGTATAACCTGCAACTGCGGAAAGATTTGTGGCGGCCAAATATGACCAAGGTCAACGGGGTAGAGGATGAATGGGATCAATTCGAAAGTTTTCAAGCCTATGACGACTTTACCCGTGCATGGCTGACCGAGTGCCGCCGGGTGCTGAAAGATACCGGTACACTGTGGGTGATCGGCAGCTACCACAACATTTTCCGCGTCGGCGCGATTTTGATGGATTTGGGCTACTGGATTCTTAATGAGACTGTCTGGATTAAGACCAATCCTATGCCGCATTTCAGAGGTGTGCGCTTCACCAACGCCCATGAAACGCTGATCTGGGCTAAGAAGTCCGAGAAGTCGCGCTACACGTTTAATTACCAGTTGATGAAGCGCATGAACGGCGGCAAGCAAATGCGGAGTGATTGGGTGATTCCGATTTGCTCGGGGCCGGAGCGCATCAAGATCAACGGCGAGAAGGCGCATTCCACCCAGAAGCCGATGGCGCTGCTGGAGCGGGTGGTGCTGTCGTCGTCTAATCCGGGGGATGTGGTGCTAGACCCGTTCTTCGGCACGGGGACGACGGGGGCTGTCGCCAAGCATCACGGGCGTTACTGGATTGGCATTGAGCGCGACCCGCTGTACATCAAAGTGGCACAGAAGCGAATTAATCTGGTGCAGCCGCCGCTGATGGCGGAGATGCCGGAACAGCCGGATGCGCCGCAGCCGCGCATCCCGTTTGCGCGTCTGCTTGACCAAGGGCTACTGGTTGAAGGGCAGCGGGTATACTTCCGTGCGGAGCTTTCCAACGCAGCGGAAGTGGTGGCAGGCGGACGCTTGCGTTATGGCACATTTGAAGGCTCTATTCATCAGGTGGGACGGCATATGCAGGGCAGCCCATGCAACGGCTGGGAGCACTGGTTTTATGCGGATGAAAGCGGCGAACTGTTGCCGATTGACCGGCTGCGCGACATGGTACGGGCCAAGCCGCAAGAGAGTGAAAATGAGAATATACCCTGATTTTACGTGGGAATGGATAATTGAAAGCTGTAAGCAGTTCTGCAATGACATTCAAAATTCAGTTTCCCCTAAAATTCTGTCTGCATGGTCTAAAGACTATATTCAGTCCGCCCAAGGGTTAATTACTATAATCCCAAAACTGCGCGAGCATCCTCAACTGGAAAATCTTGTACCGATGAAGTCATTATTATCTTTGAGATGGTTTCCTGCGGAAGATTATGAGGTTGGATTATATTGCGTCGAAAACAAAGTCAAATATGAAGTAAGTGTAACAAAAGGTTGGATGGATATTGAATCAATAGAGAAAAAAGTAGTGTCGCTTGACGAAGCTGCCGACACGGTATATGCCTATATCACCAAATATCGGCAGGATTAACTCTAGGGACGACATTCTTGCCGTCTGCCGTGAATATCCCTCACAAACCTTCAGGTTAGAATTCGGTTTGTTTACAGCCCCGCTAAAAATAACAGGAAACTCCGCTCCCTCAAAAATGGCCTATTTTCCTGTTCTGTTCCTGTTTTACAGGTGACTTCCGAAAGTTAGAATCGCAGCCATTCTCATCCTCCGATTTGGCGTTGTAGCCACTGGATAATCAGGTCGCCCATATCAGGACGATTGAGCAGAATATCTGTACCTCGCCCTGCATTCTCGAACGGCTGCAACAACACTTCGCCCCGTGCCGCTGCCTGCAAACTCTGGGCAGAGGCAAACGATCCGGTGTCAGACTGGCTGGCCGCCAACAGTAGTGGTCGTGGATTGTAGTTGTTTATGGCCTCCACCAACGCCAAATTATTGGATGGACTCAGCAGCACCACTGTGTCGCACAGCTTATCTCCGGCACAGCCCAGCAGTGCCATATCGGCACCATCGCCTGCACCGACTACTGCCAGACTAGCCGGATCGGCCTCGCCGCTGCTCATCGCCCCCAGCATCACCGTGAAATCTTGCAGCATCGTTTGTGGGCGGACGGGCATGACCAGCACCGTGAAGCCCGCGTTGTGCAGACGTGTCGGGAAATCTGCCCAGCCGTGGATGTCGTCGGCCAGCAGCAGCACGCCGGGACGCCGGACGCCATCTCCGGTTTGGTAGAACAGGCCATTTAAGGCCGTCCCGTCCTGTGCGGTGACAATCACGGCGGTACTGCCGCCACTGGCTGCTGCCGTTCCCACAATGATTGGTGGCATGGCACTGTCCGGCGCTAAAGCTGCCGCTGTCGGGTTGCTGACATCCACCGCGGCATCGAAGTCAATATTGGTTGGCACGGCTGGCATCACCGTAGGACTGGCGACAATACCCGGCCCGGACAGGGTCGCTCCCGGAGTTACCGTTGGTGGTGGCAGGACAGTATCGCAAGCAGCCAACAGGAGCAAAAAAGCAGTACTGAGTAACCAGTACCGAGTACCGAGTCGGTGCAAGTCAAGCAAGTTCGGCATATCAGACTGCAAGTTATGTCGCGGTAGGCCGCGCAAAAACGATCATGCGCTCACAGCCATCTACGTATGGGTCTAGTTCGGTGCTGCCGTAAACTGCGTCCACGCTGAAGCCTGTTAGCTGGAGCAGCAGGCGCACTTCGGAATAAAAGAGGTAGCGGAAACGGACAGGTGCTACTGTTCGTTTCACTGTGCCGTCACCTGTCACCTCATCATATATCCAGTTGATATGTAATACCTGCTCGGTACGGTCTAAATCGCTGACCGAATACTGCATGACTAGATGACCGCTGTCGGGTTCGAGAAATGTCTTTTCGAAGATCATGGCGTCGCTATCCTGCGCTGCAAATGAATCCGCCGGATTGGGCAGGTCGAGTACTAGCAGACCATCGTCCGTGGTGAGTTCGCGAAGCCGCCGCAGGAGATCTAACTGAGCTGCCTGATCGTGGAAGTGCATCAGGCCGTTGTAGGGGAACAGCACCAGAGGATAGCGCTGTTCGGTTGTGTATTTGAGGATGTCACCTTCTATAAACGTGAGGCGGTTTTGAATGACGGGCATGGTGGCCGCACGCTGTTTAGCGCGTTCCAGCATGGTTGGCTCGACATCAATGCCATGCACCTCATAGCCGGCATTCGCCAGATGGAACATGACACGCCCTGTACCACAGCCTACCTCAAAAATAGGCCCCTCATATTCGGCTGCCAATTCACTGTACATCAGCAAGTCATCTGTCTTATCAAGGTGTTCCGCGTCATAGTAACGGGCAATCGTGACATAAAAGCTCATGAGTTCCCCCTATCGCGTTTCAGAAATGACTGGACAGCCTGCTCATGGGCATCGGCCGCCCACAACGAGGGGAAAAGTTCCCGCTCGATGTGCAGGGCTGCTTCGTACGATTGATTCATGCCAGCCTGCAACAACATCTTGACACCCTGTATCACATCAGGGGCATAGGTTACGACATGGCGCGCATAATTGATGGCATGTTCCAAAGCGGTACCGGAATTGACGACACGGTTGACCAGTCCATAAGCTAGCAATTCGGGTGCACGCATGACGTGGCAGGTCAGCAGCAGATCCATCGCCCGCGAATAGCCGACTAGCCGCAGCAGTCGTTGACCTGCGCCCCAACCGGGTGTCAATCCCATTTTAGCCTGCACGAAACCCATACGCGCTTTGTCATCTGCAATACGCAGATCGCAGGCCAGCGCCAATTCACTGCCACCTCCTAGAGCATAACCGTTGATGGCAGCGATAACAGGCACAGGCAGACGTTCCAACGCTAATAGTGTGTTGCCCATCAGCGAAATCATCATGCGGCCATCATCTGCTGATGGATAATGGCTGAGTTCGATGAGATCGGCGCCGCTGCAAAATGCTGCTTCGCCTTCCCCCGTGATGATGACTGCCCGTACCGACGTATCATGTTTGATGGTGGTCACGACTTCGTCAAAGGCGCGCATGGTTGCCAGATCGAGTGCGTTACGCGCTTGCGGACGGTTGATGGTGAGGACGGTGATGCCATCGCCTATGGATTCAACGTTTAGTGTAGTCGTCATGCCGGTGATACTATCGCCCATAGTCTTGATATCAAATGAAGTGGTCATGGCGTGTAGTGTAGCGAGGTGAACGATACTTGGGAAGTGCCGAGCCTGCCGAACATGACGATTGACAGGCTCAGCAGGTGAACAATGAAAACGGCATTTTGTAACCTTACAAAACTGATAACGGGCAATTTGCCAAAGGCTACCCCTTTTGCTACAATGCCCACGATTCGGGGAACAGTGGAATGTTTTATTTGGGGGCGCACGGCAAAACACGAACAGTTGCGTTTTGCTCTGCGCCGTCTTTATGTCTGTTAGTTTAAAGATGGCCTGAGTGCGATATGAGAGGGACGGGATGCGACGGAAAACCATATGGATGATGTGGGTAATTTCACTGCTCAGCGTGTCACTGGTGCTGGCGCAGGGCGGCTTACTGACCAACATTGCCAGCAATGCTAAGTTTCGCGGCGGGCCGGGTACGGAATGGGTTTGGCTAGGCAATGTTGATGCCGGTACAACTATTCTGCTCGACGGACGTGCGCCGGGTGGTGGTTGGGTGCGCGGCATTACACCTGATGGCAAAGTCGGTTGGGTTACTGACGGCGCAGTCGCTGTCTCTGCCGAACAAATCGCAGCACTCCCATCTGTATGGGTCGATACTCCATTCACGCTCGGTGCTCCGGCTGGAACGGGCGGCGTGAAGCCCGCTTCATCTGTGCAGCAGGGCATACTGGCTGCTACTGCACAACCTCAGGGCGGTCAAGCTGGTGGCGCAGCTGGAAATGCTGCCGCTGCACCGCTACCCGAAGGTGGACTGCAAGTCAAAGCAGGAAGCAATATCAAATTACGTGATAATGCCAATGCCAGCGCAGGTGTAATTGCACAAATCACTACCGGTACAACAGTGGCGCTGGATGGCCGCAATGCCACACAGGATTGGGTACGCGGCACGATTCCGGGCGGCGCGAAAGGCTGGATGGCTGCGCGTTATCTGGTGGTTACAGCGCAGCAAGTGGTGGAACTACCAGTGGTTGAGGGTGGAGCTAGCGCTGCCCCAGCGGCGGCTGCCCCAGCGCCCGCCAGTGGAGAGGCCGCATCTGCTCCGGTGACTGTGGATATTCAACCCGTTGCCAGTACTGCGCCGGTTAGAGGTTTCAGCTACGGCGGGCATGTCCAAGGTTTGAGCGCTAACACTGTCAATTACATGCACCAAGCCGGAATGAGCTGGGTCAAGCGGCAGTTACGCTTCTTCCAAGGGATGGGGCCGGACGCGGCGGCGGGGATGATTAATGAAGCTCATGCCAACGGCTTCCGTATTTTGATCGGGATTGTGGGTTCACCGGGTGAGTTGAACAATGGCGGTTACTTCGACCAATACGCCGGTTTCGTAGGTGGGGTGGCGGCGCTTGGCGCAGATGCAATCGAAGTGTGGAATGAACCGAACATTGACCGCGAATGGCCTTCGGGGCAAATAGATCCCGGACGTTTCACTCAACTGCTGGCACAGGCTTTTAACGCTATCAAAGGCGCTAATCCCAACACATTGGTGATTAGCGGCGCACCGGCGCCAACCGGATTCTTCGGTGGGTGCAGCGCGGCAGGTTGCGATGACAGCCAATTTGTGGCGGGCATGGCTGCGGCAGGAGCGGCTCGTTACATGGACTGCATCGGCGCACATTATAATGAAGGTATTGTCAGCCCTGACCAGACCAGCGGCGACCCGCGTGGCAACAGTGGCTATTACACCCGTTACTTCTGGGGAATGGTTAATACCTACTATGGCGCGTTCCGCGGCGCGCGTTCGGTATGTTTCACTGAACTAGGTTATTTGACACCGGAAGGATACCCACCGCTGCCCGGTGCCTTTGGCTGGGCGGAGAATGTGTCGGTGGGGCAGCAGGCGGCGTGGATAGACCGCGCAGTTGGTCTTTCGCGCAGCAGCGGTAAAGTCAAGTT
The DNA here is from genome assembly GCA_041390885.1 of Anaerolineae bacterium. Lineage (GTDB taxonomy): Bacteria > Chloroflexota > Anaerolineae > Aggregatilineales > Phototrophicaceae > CFX2. The sequence continues at coordinate 277,185 of JAWKPB010000021.1, forward strand.
GCTTATTGTGTGGAATGTAGATTTCACGGAGTATAGTGCTGATCCGATGGGGGGATATGCTATTATTCGTCCCGATGGAAGCTGCCCCGCCTGTGCGGCCTTGAGCAGCTAAAGCTGAATTTTTGAATCACTGAGGGACAACAAATGTGGGAATATCAAATCCTGAGTTGTCCCTGATAAGGAATTATGAATGGCAGATCGACAGGAAAACCAAGACCAACCGCAGGGGTATGAGACATCACCCGATGCCACTCCTCCTCCTTTCAAACGGGTGGAAGCACCAGAGCGAGAAGTCACGCCGCCACCTTTTTCGCGGGTGGAAAACCCTAATGTAGCCGCGCGTACTCCAACTGGACAGATGGACGCTTATGTGCCTCCGACTGGCACAGCTCCACGACGGGGCGGGTGCGGGTGCTGGATTCCGGCAATATTGACACTACTTTTGGTTTTGGCATTGGTTACTGTGGGGCTGATTTTGCCGCCTGTCAATTTACCGCAGCGATTACTGGGCATTTCGCTGTTTGGCCCGAATTACACCATGCTCAGCGCTGACGCTAATGCGGTGGCGGCTGACGGGCTGGCTGTTATTGCCGATCCTGCAAATATCGGCAGCAATTTTGGGATTGTTCTATCTTCTGTGCCTGTGAACGCGACCAGCACCGATAACGAAGACGTGGCTAAGGCGTTAGCGGCTGTGCCCCCAACCCTTTCACGCCAGAGCGCCGTTTACAGCATCCAGACTACAGGGCGACAACCCGACACTGTGACACTTAATATCACCGTTCCGGCGGGTGCAAATCCCGACGCTTTGGATGTATATGGTTGGTACGCAGACGCTAGAACGTGGCGCTTCGTCCCATCCCAAATCAACGCTTCGGGCGCGCTGTCTATGATCGCGACGGTCAAGACCCTCCCCGAACAGGTCGCTCTGTTTCAAACGACATCCACAACGCAGCCTACGGTATTGGTAGCCGTGGATGCGGTGCAGGTCCTTTCGGAGCAGGCGGGACAAGTCGCAACGATTGTTGCGCCGGGCGGTTTGACGCCGACATTGGATGGTACATTAACGGGCAGCTTAGCGCCGGGATTTGATGTCAACAAGGGCTATCTGGTGATGCCTGTTATCCGCAATTTTGCCGACCCACGCGCGGTAGATACCAATACGATCACTGTGATTCTGGGTAACAGGCAACTGCGGAGTGCCCATGCAGTTCAGATTGCCAGCTTCGCAGCCAACAACGGTTTCAAAGGGGTGTTCATTGATTATCGTGAAGTGCCGGTTGATCTGCGCGACTCGTACAGCGCGCTCATTTCAGAGCTGGGTGGATTGCTCAAACAGCAAGGGTTGAATTTGGGCGTCGTCGTTCCCGCGGCAAGCAATAACAACGGTACATGGGATACAGGCGGCTATGATTGGCAAGCTATCGGTGCGGCATCAAATTATGTACAAATTGATCTCCCCGTTGATCCCGAAGCCTATGCGGTGGGCGCAGACCGTCCAGTGGAGTCCTTGCTGCGCTGGGCAAAAGGTGAGATTAGCCGGTCAGAAATACTTCTGGGGCTTTCCACGCTATCTGTACGCGAAGTTGCAGGAGATTTTACTAGCGTCGGTTATACGGAAGCGTTGTCGGCGCTGGGTAATGTGAAGCTCGAAACGACCGCAACTGATGGTGGTACCATTCCGCCGGGTACTGAGATCAAGGCTGCACTCGATGGTTTCGATACGACATCCGGTGTGGAAACGACGGTGCAGACTCCGTTTATTGATTATCTGGGCGGCGACGGAGCAACCGTGTCACGGATGTGGCTGACGACAGCTGATGCGCTGCGCTTCCGCATGGATCGCAGTTTCACGTTCGGGACGGCCGGTGTGGCCTTCACCGATTTGTTGGCCGAAGGTTTGGCCGATGGAATTGACAATAGCATTCTCAACTACAAGCTCCAGACGCCGCCATCGCAAGCTGCGGCTGAGTTGGCTCTACGATGGCGCATTGAAGGGGCTAACGGTGTGTTGGGGGAAGTGACAACCGGTTTGAATGATCCACTGGTGGCTACGATTGATGCGCCGGATGGCAATTACGCGATCAATGTGGATGTGGTCGGCGGCGAAAGTGAAAGCCCGCGCAGTGGTGTGGCAGTGGCGCTGTTCGCGCCGACGCTCACCCCCACACCGCTGCCGACGCCAACTCCTACCCCGGTACCAACCCAACCGCCCGCCCCGGCCGTACAGCCAGCTGTGCCACCGCCAGTCGGCAATGCGGCAGCAGCCAATCTTCCCGGTGCGGGCAGTATTGCAGTTGGAAACTTTGAATATGGTGGACATGTGACGAACCCGGCCAGCGAGGCCGCAGCCGGTGCGATGCGGCGGGCAGGAATGTCGTGGATGAAGATCCAGTTCCGATTCTCGCCGGGGGCATCGCCGGGTGCGGTGGCGGGTCAAATCAGCGACGCTAAGGGACGCGGGTTCAAGATTTTGGTGGGCTTAGTAGGCTACCCCAATGATCTGGCGGCGGGCGGCGATGGTTACGTGCAGCAGTTCGCTTCGTTTGCGGGTGGGGTAGCAGGTCTAGGGCCGGATGCGATTGAAGTCTGGAACGAACCCAACCTAGACCGCGAGTGGCCCGCCGGACAAATCAGTGGCGCAAACTACGCCAGTTTGCTACGCCAGACGTACCAAGCGATCAAGGGCGCGAATGGTGGTGTGCTGGTCATCAGCGCGGCGCCAGCACCAACAGGTGCTGAAGCGGCTTTTCCGGGGCGCGTGATGAATGATGACAACTGGGTTCGTGAGATGGTGAATTCAGGCGGCTTGCAGTGGATGGACTGTTTAGGCGCTCACTACAATGAAGGTATTGTTGCGCCATCACAGACCAGCGGCGATCCGCGCGACAATTATTACACGCGGTACTTCCCCTCGATGATAGAGATTTATTGGGGATTGGTAGGCGGACAAAAGCCGATTTGCTTCACGGAATTGGGTTATTTGACGCCAGAGGGCTTTGGCTCGCTCGATCCATTCTTTGGTTGGGCAGCCAATACAACGGTCGCTCAGCAGGCAGCGTGGCTGGCACAAGCAGCGGCGATTGCGTCGCAGAGCGGCAAGGTGCGGCTAATGATTGTGTGGAATGTGGACTTTAGCAATTATGGTACTGATCCTATGGCGGGTTACGCGATGATACGACCGGGCGGTGGCTGCCCGGCCTGTGATGCAATGGCTGGCGCACGCTAAGACTCTGTTCACGAAGATACGGGGAGTTAACTATGACAACATTACAACCACCTGTGCAGAATACTCGTTTACGCAAACAACTGCGCTGGTTTGTCGCCATTTGGTTAGGCGTTACCTTCGTTATGGGGGCGTGTACTTTTTTCGCCATCTTTTGGGTGCTGGGCGAAACTGGCATTACGATGCCCGGGGGACGCAATTTTGCGCTGCCTACGAGCATACCCACGCAACAGGCTACCATAGCGGCAGTTAATCCTACCGCGCTGCCGAGTGCTATCCCGCCCACAGATGCACCGGCAGTAGTGGCGCAAGCTGCTACCGAAGCGCCGACGCAGGGGCCGACGGTTACGCCGCTGCCCGTGAGCGACAAAAGTTTCCAGCCGGGTATTCAAGTACAAGATAGTCCTGATCGCAATCCTGACAACCAAGATTTGTGGATGCGGGAAGTCTCACAGAAGCTGCAATTGAGCTGGTTCAAACAGCAGGTGCGCTGGGAAGTTATGGAGCCAGAAAAGGGTAACTTCGACTGGGGTGTTCTTGATCTGGTCATGCCATCGGCCGGCAAACACAATTTGAAAGTTATGCTCTCTATTGTTACTGCGCCCGATTGGGCGCGCGAAAGTGGCGCCAATCTGGATAAACACGGCCCGCCTGCGAACAACGCCGATTATGTCAACTTTGTTTCGGAAATCTTGAAGCGGTATCCGGGGCAGGTGCAGGGAATTGAGGTTTGGAACGAAGAAAATATTGACCGCGAGTGGTCGTCTGTCAAGGGGCTGAAAGCCGAAAATTACGTCGCGTTATTGCGCGATACTTTTACAGCGGTGAAAGCTATTGACCCCGGAGTGATCGTCATCAGCGGTGCGCTATCACCAACCGGGTTCAATGATGGTGTTGGTGCATGGGATGATTATGTTTATCTCGACCAGCTTATTGCGGCAGGGCTGCTGAATTACACGGATTGTGTTGGCGTTCATCATAATGGTTACAACATTGGTCCCAACGTGCCGTGGGATAAAGTGCCGAACGATCCTACGGCATCGTTCCGCGGGCCGTTTGACAATCCTCATCACAGTTGGAGCTTTTACAGCACACTCAATACCTACGCAAATAAGGTGGCTGCGGCTGGAGGCCAGCAAAAGTTGTGCATCACCGAATTTGGCTGGGCTTCAACGGAAGACCTAGGTGGCTTCCCGGTTGGCTTTGAATTTGCTAACGATAATACGCTACAGGAACAAGCTGACAATATCGTTGAAGCGCTGAATTTGATGGATGATTGGGGTTTTGTGTGGCTGGCGTTTATCTGGAACTTCAACTATGGCCCGCAGGCTGGATGGGCAACTGACAACGATAATGTCCCTTATTCAATCATCGGTAAAGATTGGCAATTCCGCCCGGCCTACGATGCCATCATCAAGTGGAGTCAGGAACATCATGCGGGGACATAGTTCCTGATCGGGCAGTGATAGATCGTTCAAAAGTGGGGGCGCACGTACAGGTGCGCCCCTGTAGTTGTAAACAGTTACGAGAGGGCATTTTTTGGGCAAGTTACGGGAGATAGCGATTTATTTAATAAGCATAGCGGCTATTAGCATGGGTTTGATTGTAGTCGCTATTACTTACGACCGTTCCCGTGATCCTTTCCGTGCCGATGCCATAACCAACCCGCCTTTTACCTCCCTAACTTATGGCATCCAAACGTTTTTATGGTGGGACAAAAGCAGCGCGCAGCTCCATATGGATTGGGTGCGCCTGATGGTCTTCAGCCACGTCAAGCAGATATTTGCGTGGAAGGACATTGAACCTAAGAACGATGAGTATAATTTTGAGCGAGCGGACGAACTGCTCAACGAGTTGGAAGCTAAAGGGTTGAAAGTGGTGGCACGGTTAGGGGATGCACCAACGTGGGCGCATCCTTCGGTTACCGGAGAGAAATCAGTTGATTATCTGGATGCCCCGCCCGACAACCTAAGCGATTGGGCTGATTTTTGCGGCACGCTGGCAGGACGCTATAAAGGCCGTATTACGGCCTATCAAGTGTGGAACGAACCTAACCTGGGGCGTGAGTGGGGTGGACGGAGCCCAAATGCGGCGGATTATGTGGCGCTTCTCAAAAGTTGTAGTGAGGCTATCCACGCTGCTGACCCACAGGCCATCATTATCTCAGCAGGTCTGGCTCCAACTGGAACCTGGAACCAAGAGGCCACACCCGACGATATGTTCTTCCAGCAACTATATGATGCGGGCTTCCAACAATACGCAAATGTGGCAGGAGTCAACGCGCCGGGTTATAACAATCCACCAGAAATCAGTCCTGATGAGGCCGAAGCGAGGGGGCAACAGCGTTTCGGAACGTTCCGCCGGGTAGAAGATCTGCGTAAGATCATGGTCAAGAATGGTGATGCGGGGCGGCAAATGGCAATTCTGGAAATGGGCTGGACTCAAGACACTGTGCATCCCAACTATTCATGGTTTGCCGTTTCGGAAGAAACACAGGCTGACTATTTTGTACGCGCCTACCGTTATGCAGCCGAACACTGGCGTCCGTGGATGGGCTTGATGTCCACCATCTATATTCCTGACCCATCATGGACACCGGATCGGGAAGAATACTGGTGGAGCGTGACCGTTGGTAAAGGGTTCATCGGCCAGGCGTTTTTGTCGCTAGCGAATATGGCAAAGTATTGCGGGGAACGTACCATTCCGGAGCGTGACCCCGGAAGCCCGGAGGCATTAGGACTTGCAACCGTCGTTCCTTGCAATTAGCTATTTTGCACACCTTATTGCTACAGTGGTGTGGATTGGTGGACTGGTCACGCTGACGATTCTGGTGTGGCCGGAAACGAAACGCGCGCTTGAGGATAACCCGGCACTGTACAAGCTGCTGACCCGTTTACGGCAGCGTTTTGCACCGCTGACAAATTTTAGTCTGGTGGTGCTGGTGCTTACGGGCTTCATACAGATGTCTGCCGATCCCAACTATGATGGCGTGCTGAAATTCGACAACGAATGGAGCCGGGTGATGCTGGCGAAGCATATTGCTATCATTGGCATGGTAATATGTGGTCTGGCACTGCAATACATCGTGTCGCCAGCCTTAGAACGGGCTAGTTTGCTGCGGGAACGCGGCAAGGGCGATGACGCAGAGTGGACGAATCTGCGGCAGCGGGAAGTCCGGTTAACGTGGCTGAATGTGCTGTTGGGAATGGCCGTGTTGGGTTTCACGGCGTGGGCCACTGCTTTATGAAATGGGGCGGCAGTTGAAAGATACTGACGGCTGTATTATCTAGAATCATTCTTTCAAACAGCTTTTTATTGAGGGGTTTTATTTGTCAAGTCGTATCGGTTATGTGCTGGCAGTTGCCTTGTTATTGGTGGGTGCAGGACTGCGTATGGCGCAGTTTACGACACTGCCCAATGGATTTAGCAATGCTGAAATTACAGATATTCGCATTACGGAACGTGTGCGCCAAGGTGGTATAGAGGTTTACTACGATCTGGGCGCGGGTGAGGGACGTGAAGGTCTGTATCATGCCGTGCAAGCTGTTGTGACGTCAGTTTTCGGCAGCGGCATCTTCGGTTATCGTTTGCTGGCGTTTTGGTTGGGCATGTTGGTGCTGGCGGTGGTGTATTCGCTGGCACAGCGATTATTTGGTGCATTGGTAGCGGTAGGCGCATTGGCGCTGCTGACGACCAATATGTGGTCTATTCTACTGAGCCGGCAGGTGGGGCGAGAGACCGTACTGCCGCTGCTTGTTGCGTTGATATTGTTGACATTGGCACGCACGCTGTCTATTTACAGGGGTGGACGTGTTCGTATACCGGATACCACAGCGTTTGCGCTGCTGGGGGGACTGCTAGGGCTGGGTTTTTATATTCATCCAGCGCATTTTCTGATTGTATTGTTTAGTATGCTGGTGATTGGTTTCCGACTGGCTTCAAAACAGCGTTTATCGCGGCAAACAATTAGCTATCTGTTGTTTAGCCTTTTGCTGATGATTATCATCGCTGTGCCGTATCTGGTCTCTTCGATCCGCCTGCCAGATTTGAGCGGAGCAACCCGTGTATTTGATCACTACACCGTTGTGGGTAATCCGCCACTCAAGGCGGTGGCGGATACGATAGGTGGTATTTTGTTTGTGGGTGATAAAAATCCGGCCACCAATGTGCCGGACCGCCCTATGGTTGATCTGGTCAGTGGGTTGCTAGTGGCTGTCGGGGTGTTGGGCGCTATTCAAAACCATCGTCAAGGACGTTACGCGCTGCTGCTCATTGCGACTGTTGTGCTGCTTCCCGCGGCCATTCTCAGAGTACGCACACCGGATTTCCGGGCGATGTCACTTCTACTGCCTCTGATAGTCATCTATTTTGGTATAGGCATCAGCACTGTTTATCGCAGTGTGGTTGTACGGGGGCGACCCGTGCTGTGGGCTGGCGCGCTGGTTTTGTTGGTCTTTAACTTTTACTGGATGGGCAAAGACCTGTTCAACACATGGCCGAATTTGGACAGTATGGAAATGACCTATCATACCCGCGCCGGGCGGCTGGCACATTTCCTCGATCATACGGCGGATACGATACCTACGGTCATTTGCGACTCGAAACGCAAACTTGAACCGAATGATGTGTTCAGCAGCACCGACTTGACGTTGTTGATGATGAACCAGAAGATCACCAATTTCCGTTATGCGGACTGCGGCAGCGGGATGATCTTTATCAATGGTGGGGCAATGCAACAAGTGATCATGCCCGACCCTGATACCCTGACCATGATGCAGCCATATTTACGTGAATGGCTCAATCAAGGAACGCAGTTACAAGATATGCCTGCCGATTCAATTATTCAATTCGATGTGACACAGTCGCTGGCAGACACGGTCGGGCGCTTTACTACGACAACTCCGGGCAGCTATGCGCCGGAGTCACCCGGTGGCGTTGGCGTGGCCACTCCACCCGTGCGGTTTGGTGGGAACATCGCATTTTTAGGATATGAAAAAGATGGCGCAGGTCCCTATGCACCGGGTGGAATTTTTACATCCATTACATACTGGCGCGTTGATGGGGAAGTGCCACCAGATCTGCGCTTTTTTACGCACATTCTCGCGGATCCCGCTGCTTCTCCTACTGTCCAGAATGACACAATTAGCGTGAATGTTAGCCAGCTTCAGCCGCGCGATATTTTCGTTCAAATCATGTTCTTGCCGCTGCCGCCTTCAATTCTTGTGGGAGAGTATGGCGTTTCTATAGGCGCGAGTACGGCTGCTAACGACTCCCGATTACCAGTTATGGACGGCGAGCAGGTTCGCGGTGACCGCTTGTTTCTGGGTTCGATCACAGTTCAATAAGGCTGCGGCATTTGTTGATGCCCCGCATTACTTCTTGTAAAGGTATTGCGGCTGGACGAATGCTGCGCTATATGCCATCATGTGCCCCTGCTTTACATACCAATGGCTGAATATCAATCATGTTTGAAATTGTATTTTTGGGTACCTCAGCTTCTGCCCCGTCTATACATCGGGGCCTGCCAGCACAGATTGTGTTAGCCGGTGAGCATCGTTTTTTGGTAGACTGCGGTGAAGGGACACAACGGCAAATCTTGCGGAGTGGTGTCGGGTTCAAACGGCTGAATCGCATCCTGCTCACCCACTCTCACCTCGATCACATACTCGGATTGGGCGGGCTGATGTCCACGTTTGCCCGCTGGGAAGACATGTCCGAGATTGAGATTTGGGGCGGTAAAGTCACTCTAGATAGGGTACAGGCATTACTGTATGGCGTGGTGCTGGACTACGAACGTCTGCCCGTCAAAATTCACTTGATTGATCTCCGACCCGGAAAGCTGATGGATGCGAAGGACTTCACGGTGAGTGCCTTTCCTGTCACGCACCGTGGACAGGGCAATTTCGGCTTTGTGTTTCAGGAAAAGTCTCGCCGTCCGTTTTTGACAGAACGGGCTGAAGAATTAGGTGTTCCCTCTGGCCCGGAGCGAAGTCAGTTGGTCAAAGGTGATGCGGTTACATTGGCTGATGGGCGGGTGATCGAGCCTGATATGGTGCTGGGTGATGTGATTACAGGCGCAAAGTTGGTTCATATCGGCGACACGGCGCGGACGGAAAATTTGGCGGAACATGTAGCGAATGCAGATGCATTAGTGACCGAAGCGACATTTCTGGATGAAAATGTTGAGGAAGCGCGGGCTTTCGGGCATATCACAGCCAAGGAAGCAGCCTTGCTGGCCCGTGACAACGGTGTGAAAACGCTGCTGCTGACCCACGTATCTCGTCGTTACCGTGAGCGAGACGTTATTAGCGAGGCGCGCAGCATATTTCCACAAACGTATGTGGCGCGTGACCTTGATCATTTCATCATGCGGCGCGACCAGCCGATTGAGAAAAAGCAGTCGGTGCATAAAGATGATGAATCGTGACACTTAAAACGGTTTGATGCGGTCTGAATCATCAGTGAGTAGGACGGTATACTTTCCGAGTTATTTGTCACATAAGGCAGCTTACTATGCAAAATGTCATCAAAAATATCCGTGACCTGCCGAGCGCAATGAGTATTTCTGCCATTGTGGCCGGTTTGTTGGTTGTCATTGTTGGATATGCGTCATCGCTTGTTATTGTATTTGACGCTGCTAACAAAGCCTCGCTGAGTAGTGAACAGCTGTCATCCTGGATTGTAGCTATTACCGTCGGTAGTGGGCTATGCAGTCTTGTGATGAGTTTGTGGTTTCGCCAGCCAGTAATTGCGGCATGGTCAACGCCGGGCGTGGCGCTGCTGGTTACGAGTTTGCCCCAATATGCCTATGGTGAAGCAATCGGTGCGTATATCGTGGCCGCTCTGGCTATTATTTTATTAGGTTTTTCAGGATTATTTGGGCGGTTCATGTCGCTCATTCCTCAGCCTATCATCATGGGTATGCTAGCAGGGGTCTTGGTTCGTTTTGGAATCGGTTTATTCAATGACCTCCCACAAAGCCCAGTGATGATTGTTGTTATGCTGATAGTGTTTTTTGCGCTGCGGCGGGGCGGGTTTCGCGCGCCGACTGTTGGGGCATTGATCGCCGGAATTATCATTGCGGCACTCAACCAACAGGTGCAATTGGACGGTATTACCCCGACTTTGGCATCTCCATTGTGGACAATGCCTACCTTTACACCACAAGCGATATTAGGTCTGAGCTTACCACTGTTCGCGCTGGCAATTACTTCCCAAGACGCGCCGGGGCAGGCTGTGTTGCAAGCTGCTGGTTACGATGCTTCAATTAATGGCGCATTGGTCGTGACCGGTATCGGGTCGTTAGTTGGCGCGCCATTCGGTGGACATGGTTTGACATTGGCGGCTATCACCGCCGCTATTGTTACCGGACCAGAGGCCCATGCCGATCCTAATAAGCGTTATTCCGCCGGGGTTGCAACCGGTATGTGGTACACAGTAACGGGGGTGTTTGGTGCGACAATGGCGAAATTGTTTTCGGGCTTGCCGCTGGCATTGATTCATGCGGTTTCCGGTTTGGCGCTAACAGGCGCGATTATGTCATCGCTCTCGGCGGCAATGTCCGAACCATTTCGGCGGGAGGGGGCGCTGGTGGCATTTATGTGTACGGCAGCTAACTTTCAGTTGTTGGGCATCGGCGCGCCGTTTTGGGGATTGGTGTTTGGGGTGCTAACTAATCTAATCATGACTTATGGGAAGGCTGATTTTCGGAAGGCGAAATAGATGCTATGTATCAAGCAACATATTCGCCTATTTGTGAATTGTAGCGATTGGCGTAAAGCTGTTCGTGAAATTGGACGAAGTTCGTTATTAGCTGGCTCACACGCCCGTCACCTAATTGGACTTCGATGGTCGCGAGGGTTTCTCGTAGGTAATTTTGTGTTTGGCGCAGAAGCTGGGTGTAATAGGCAAGATTTTCGCCGAGCAAAGACAGTCCATATTCAATTGATTCGGTGTAATTAAGATTTTGAAGACAAACGTTGAACTCGCCATAGATAATATCCTTATGAAGGCGCGTGAAGAGTTTGTCTTGTTCCGCATAATTTTGGATGAGTGTGGTGACGGATTGACCCTTGTCTGGATGTGATTGGTAATATTTCCAGATGCCATGAAGCAGGGATGTACGACGCGCAGAAGGGAGCGTAAGTAACATTCCTACATCGTTGAACAGCCGAACGATGGTTGCGGCGTTGGTGAGGGCATCCAGTAAGAAGCCATCGTCGATAATGGCCTTTATTTTCGGTTGTGGGTACAAAGATTCGATCAGGACACCGGTGAAGTAAGCGAGCACAGGAATCACGGAAACGGTATGTGTGCCAATATTGATGAGTTCCCGCTGCGAAAGCCCGATGCCAGCACGCAGCGATTCGGACACGTCACGATAGCGATTAATGAACCCTTCGCGGACGATTGGTCCGACATTCAAGCTGCTTATTTCATTTACAACTGACACACAAGCTTCAATATTGGCTGTTAGCACCGACCATATGCCAAATTCTATATTATGGGCGTTTGCAGTTGGTTTTTGTTGAATATATGAGGCGAGTTGAGCTTGATATTTGGGAAGGCTCATGCTTTGAGCGAAACTCGAGATGGTTTGGCATGGTTCAAATATCGGCTGGAGAAGTTGGGTAGTTTCGGTCGGATTGCCTTTTAACTTCTGCCCCATTGCTTTATTGAAGGTGGAAAGAATTTCACGCTTCCGGATTACGGTTGGATCGTGAGGCGAGATTGTTGAAAGCCCAATCCCAAGATCATCAGAGACAATCTCATAGATAAAGTAGGTGTTAATTAGCCCTACATATTGGGCTAATCGGTCCCACTGATAAGAATCAACTAATGAGTCTAACAAGTGAGAGGACAGATTGATGATTTGCTGTGCACCGATTATCTGGATGAATTCATCTTGCAGTGGATTTTCGGGAGACGTGCCCCACAAGTAGAACTGCTGTCGTTCACCCGGCGGCATTTGCTGAGTAAGACTCTCGCGGAGAATTTTGAGGGTACTGGTACGAATGCTGGAGTGAAGCGACATATTGATGGTTATCTTTGAGTAGGTATATCGTACTCACATCACGGACAATATTTTTCCATCGTAATAAATGGCGACTCAATTTGGTTAATTCTGTAAGCCGATCAATGCAACGAATCTACTTAGGTTAGGACATTTCAATTAATTCTTTGAGTGACCCGTCCTGCTCCGCAAGAAACGCTATTCCCTGTTCGATTGATGGCAACATGCGGAAGCGTACACGGGTGACCTGGGTCATTATAGAGCTTACAAACCGGATCATACCGTTAGAGCCAATGACAATCGTCCAGCCCAATTTGGGATTTCTGAGATGCTGTGATGCACCACCGTTAAGCAGGGACAACTGGGTGGGGAATTTTTGCATCCCACTTGCATCAGCAATCAAATGCACAAGCGGCCCTTCGCCGAACTCGACGAGGGTAGCGACTTTCGCACTTGCTTCTTCAGCTTCTTGAAGTGTAATGTCACCCAAAAATTGGGCTAAAATTACGCGTTTTTCAATGTACCAAGATATTTGGAATGGCATGGCTCAGCAACTCATTACTATGCAATGTGAAGTTTAAATTGAGTGAAGTGGGAAGCGCTTTGAATAAAGTCGTATGGGACTTTACTAGAACGCGACCCACAATCGCCCGGATAACTATGCTACATATTCGCCGATTGTCGAGTTATACGGTTCGGCGTAAATCATTTCGTGGAAACGAACGAAACCAGCAATCAGATTGCTCAAGGTTCGATTGGTAACACGGCGGTCAATGGATGCCAGCAAATCGTGAAGATGGGTTTGTGACCGATAGTACAACTCCGAAAGATTGGCTAGATTGTTCTCCAATAAAGTAAGTGCTTCGGGTACTGAATTGGAGTACGCCAAGTTATGAAGGCAGATATTGAATTCGCCGTGCAGCAGATCTTTCTGAAGGCGGGTAAGCATGGTGAACTCATCAGGGGCGCTCATGAGCAGATGATCAATGGCGTCAATATCTACTTCATTGTTCCTGTAATGTTCCCAAAGACCATTCATGACATTCTTGCGCTCAGTCGGTGAAAGCGTGAGCAACATTCCGACATCGTTTACCAAGCGCACAATGACGGCAGATGTTGTGAGCGCGTCAGCTAATGTGCCATCCTGAATGACGGTGTGCAATTTGGGTTCGCCGCGAATAATTTCGGTCAGGACACCGGCGAAATAAGCCAGTACGGGTACAACTGAAACGGTATGCGTGCCCATTGAGACCAGTTCGTTCAATGGCAACCCATGATCTACCTGAATGGTGCGGGTAACACTATCATAACGATCTATGAAGCCGTGAGAGAGCAGATCACCAACCTGAAAATGGCTCATGTAATCAGCTAGTTCGTAGCATGACTCAATATTGGCGACCAAAATTGGCCATACGCCGTACTCGATTTCCTCTTGTGTGATATCTGGCCGCTGTGACATGTAGGCATTCAGGCAGGCTTGATGTTTACGGGGGATGATGCTCTGGGCGAAACCGGATATAGACTGTGTTAGATTTTCGACCGGTTTCAGCAATTCGGCACTGTTGCTATGTTCGCCCTTAAGGCGCGACACCATGACATGATTGAAGGCATGCAGAATATCACGGCGTTTCGACGCATTATCATCAATTACACAAAGTGAAGACAGCCCATTGGCCAGATTGTCAGAAACAATTTCGTACATAAAGTAGGCATTGATACGGCCACAGTATTGGGCTACTGTCTGGCGATCATCCGGTTCAATCAAGTTGCCGATCATCTGGTCAGATAGATTGATGAGCTGGTTGACACCAATCATTTGAAGAAAATCTTCTTTGTAGGGGTTCTCGTTGGAAATTCCCCACAGGTAATAATTGCGCTGCGGGCTGGCTGGCATGTGCCGCATCAGACTACTACGTATGCTTTCGATGGTGGCTTTGGCGATTTCGTTGTGCAAATTCATGGATATTCTCTTTTATTTAGCTCCAAATGGGCATATGAGACCCACATTCGTTGTTACATGCAAAATCGGGAAAATCTGGCTAAGATGCGAGATTCTCTTTCTCTTTGTCCGTTATAGCTTCTCGCAGGCTTGCATCCTGATCAGCAAGAAACTTTAGACCGTCTTCTACGGTCGGGAACATACGGAAACGCACACGGGCCACCTGTGTAATGATGCCGCTGATGAAGCGCGTAGTGGAATTCGTGCTGATGACAATTGTCCAGCCAAGTTTGGGCTGCCACAGGTGCTTTGAGGCACTGCGGTTTAGCAGATTAAGGTTGGTCGGAAAACGATCCAACTTGGTTGTATCTGCGATCAAATGAACTAAAGGAGGATCACCACTTTGAAGGAACTGAGTTACAAGCTCGCTTGCTGTCTCAGCATCGTTCAGGCTAACCTCGCCAGTAAATTTGGCGTATACAACTCGACCCGGTATATACCAGCTAATTTCATGTCCCACAATAATCCTCCAGCAGCTACCTTCCAACGGTCACAAGATAGCTTGCATTCGTCTGTTAAGAACTCGTTCAACTGCTGTTTGGCTGGGTTGAACCAAGTATGAGGAATGTTGGTTGTTACTAAAACATTCCTACTGCTGTTTTGATTGTAGGATACTAATGACGTAACAAAAACTTGAGATTTCTGAAAATGGTAAAGGCAGTATTTTTACGTTCTTAATGCACTAATACTAGAGTTCAATCATGCCTTCACTGAATACCGTTCCGGGCTGGATAATGAGGGTGGTTGGAGGTCAGAGTGGCGATGAGGTCATAAGTGGTGGCTCCTGTGACGCGAACCGTGACGATCTCGCCGACCGGCAGTTCGCCTTCAATAATCACGTAGCCGTCAATTTCGGGGGCGTCACGGTAGCTGGCGGGCCAGGGTCAATGTCTCGCCGGTATCATTGCCCTCTTCATCCTCGCTCACGCCGTGTCCCTCGACCAGCACATCAATGGTTTTGCCGACCATTGATTGATTGCGGGCGAGACTGATGCCCTGCTGGAGTTCCATGAGCTGTTCGTAGCGAGCCTGTTTGATATCGTCGGGGACTTGATTAGGTAGGGTGGCGCTGGGTGTGCCGATTTCATAGGAATACTTGAATGCACCGACACGGTCAAATTGCAGGTCACGGACGAACTGCATGAGTCCCTCGAACTCGGCGTCGGTTTCACCGGGATAGCCGACGATGAAGGTGGTGCGGACGCACAGATCGGGCATGGTCTGGCGCAGCTTACCGATGGTATCGTAGACCCATTCGATCTTGGCGGGGCGTTTCATGCGTAGCAGCGTGTCGCGATGGCCATGCTGGAGGGGAATATCCAGATAGGGCAGCACCTCCTTGTGCTTCGCCATCGTTTCCATCAGGCGCGGGGTGACGTAGCCGGGATAGGCGTACATAATGCGTATCCAGGGAATGCCGGGCGCGGCCTCGACGATGGCATCTAATAGGTGAGCAAGGCCATCTTTCAGGCCGAGGTCGTAGCCGTAGTCGGTGGAGTCCTGAGCGATGAGCAGAATTTCTTTGATGCCCTGTTCCTGCAAGTGAACCGCCTCGCGGACGATGGATTCAATCGGGCGGCTGACGGCAGTGCCTTTGATTTTGGGGATGGCGCAAAAGGCGCAGGGACGGCGGCAGCCATCAGCAATTTTGATATAGGCGCTGGCTCCCTGTACGCTGGTTCGCAGCACGCCGCGCTCATCCAGCCCGACGACTTTGGCATCGGTGGGCAGGTGGTAGAGCGGTTCAGGGTGCTGGCGGTCACGCAGGCGGGAGACGAGATCGAAGATGTCCATCCAGCGGCGTGTGCCGATGACGCCATCCAAACCGGGAACTTCCTGTACTAGGTTTGAGCCGTAGCGCTGGGAAAGGCAACCCGCGGCGATGACCATCTGCCCGTCGCGTTTGCTTTCGACCAACTCGCGCAGGGCGTTGATGCTCTCCTGCTTGGCAGCGTCAATGAAGCCGCAGGTGTTGACGATGAGGACTTCGGCTTTGTTGGGGTTTTCGACGCCGCGCATCCCGTTCTGTCCCAAGACCTGAGCGATGCTTTCGCTATCCACAGTGTTTTTGGAGCAGCCGAGGCTGAGCAGGTAGTAGTTATTTTTGGCGTTTTTGCGAGAGGGCATTACGGTAGAATCGCTTTTTTTCTTTGTTTACAGGTGGGCGTAATTTTAGCTGGGCGGGCTCTATTGATCTATCCCCAGTGTTTACGGTGTATCGGATTTCGCGTCTAGGTCAATGGCCTGCTGGATGTAGTAGCGCAGAGCTTCCATGTTGACCTTTTGTGGGTCTTTAATGGCGACGTAGCGCGACCATTTGGCTTTGCCTTTGAGAAGGCCAAATTTATCGTCAATATGCACGCCGTGAATGAAGGAGAATTTTATGTCCTTCTTGTTGGGGCTGATGAAGGCGATCAATTCTCTGGCTTTGTACATGGGGAGGCTGTAGGTGAACACTTCGGTAACGGCGGGGGCATATTCGCGCATGAGAGCGCGCAGCATTTCTACGATGTTACGCTGTTCGGGGGGCACGTTGGCTTCAATGAATTCATCTACGGTCATCTGGGCCATTAGCCACTCCGTTTCGTGACAAATAACTTGGCTACTTCCAGCGTAAAGCCGGGCAGCACGTCATAACCTTCGAGCGTGTCATCGATGGTGAGCATGAGGGAAGGAACATCAGGGCGGTAAACTTCGATGATCCTCTCGCGGGGGAAGGCCAGCCACACCAGACGCACACCGTTGGCGATGTAAGAGCGGGCGCGCTCACGCAAATCATCGTAGTTATCGTCAGAGGATTTCACTTCCAGAATGAAATCGGGTGGGCGTTGGGTCGCGTCTTTGGTGGTGATGGGGTAATCCGGGTCAACGATGAGCGACAGATCAGGCAGGCGAGAGTTTTTGTAGTCGCCCGGAACCTGGAAACGGTGTTCAGGGCCGGGCAGACCAAGATTATTTGCCCGACAATAGATATACAGTTCACCATGTGCGACCCCAATAATCAGCGAATGTTCGTCGGTTGGCATGGACTTCTCCACAATATAGCCGTCAATCAACTCATAGCGGCGTTCGCGTTCGGGTGAACCTGCGAGAAATTTCTCGAAGTCATCCGTAGACGTGAGTTTGGTTAAGGGCAGTGCCATAGCCTTCGTTCCTCAATCCCAATGTACGGAAAAGCCTGATTATTCGGGAGGATATACGCGCTGACGCGCTAATCCTCCCCTACGAAAATCATACAAATCTGTGTGCGTTTTCTGATTATTATACGGTAAATCACGCTTGAGCAGGTTAGTTTCCCTGACGCCCGTTGTAGACCAGCGCCCCGCTGGCGGCGAAGGCTTTGTAAACGGCGATGGCTTCATCACGCAGGACGTTGTTGGTAACGGTGATGCCGCGTTTATTCAGTTCATTTTCCCAATCAGGATGGATGGGGCCTTCGTCAAAGCCAGTGATTTCTTCCAGTTCCGGCCCGCTGCCCGCGATGACCAGCGAACGGATGCCTGACCAGATGGTCGCGCCGTAGCACATGACGCAGGGACGCCAGTTGACCACGAATTGATAAGCGGGCATATCTGCCCCGCCCAGATCCCATGTGCCGAGCAGCTTTTGGGCAACCGAGAGGGTCATGACTTCGGCGTGGGCGGAGGAGCAGTTGGACGGGACGACACGGTTGACACCAATGACGACCACTTTGCCCGTGTCGCGTTCGAAGACGCCAGCAGCGAAGGGGCCGCCTGTGCCATTTTCAAAGTTGAGACGTGAGAAGCGGATGACGTGACGCATCTGCTCTTCCATATCGGTGATATAGCCGGGCAGACGCTTGTTTTCTTCGATGGCCCAGTCGGGCAGGGATAGGTGAATTCCATGAGTAGTTACCAGCTTTACCTCACTTTCGACCCTCTCCATACGATGGAGAGGGGGGAGGATACAACAATTGAAATTTAGATGATTAGTATAACCTAGCTGGGCGCGCCGAGTACATCGGCGAAATAGCCAACAAATGGCTTGAGGGCAGCGCACATCTTCACAATTTGGGCTGCGGCATCGTCGGCCAATACATCGTCATCCTCAAGCTGGCGCGAGGCGAGGAACTGCTTGTATTGCAGCAGGTCGAGGGCCGGGTCGTCGGCGCTGTAGCCTTTGGGCGTGGTTTTGAGTTTTTCACCTTCCATTTCGCCGTAGTACTGTTTGAAAGCAGGTGCTTTCAGTATGGTGCCAGTTTGGCTGGCTTGAGGGCGATGGCGGCGCGTATTTGTTTGAGCTGTTCGGACGAGGGCATGTAGATGCCGCCAGCCACCATGCAAGCGCCGGGTTCGATGTGGACGTAGTAGGAACGATCCATGTTCTTGCGCCTGCCTTTGCCGATGACGGCTGACATATGGGCTTTGTAGGGCGTTTTATCCTTGGAGAAGCGGACATCACGGTTGATGCGGAAGGCACATTCTTTGACGGTGGTATTGCCCAAGTCCTCGACGGGCTTGAAGCGTCCCATAATATCGGCGATGAAGTTTTCAAAGACGGTACGCGCTTTTTCGTACTGTTTACGGTTTTCATCGAACCATGTTTTGTTATTGTTGAAGCGCAGGTCGGTTAAGAAGTCGAAGGTGAGTTGCAGATCGGCGGGCATTTTATATTTCCTTGAGAAGAAGATGAAAGATAATAGATGTCAGATATTAGATGAAAGTTTATGTCAGAATTGGCGCAAATGGCGAAACTGCCGCTGCACTGACCGGCGGAAATAGGGGAGCGAGGCGCTGCATTGTCATAATGTGCGGGCGGGAAGCCGGTTGGCAGCCGCCGAGTGCAGCGGTTGGCTCGCTCATGTCTGCCGCCCGCCAATTCGGTCAATGCACTGGCAATTTGAACCGCCATCCCGCAGGGAGGCTTCTCACAGACGCCAAGTGCGCCAAGACCAAGAAGTTGAACCGCAGAGGACGCGGAGAACACAGAGAGATTAGGCATAGCAATACCTCCTAGCGGGGAATAGGACACTCTCTATTAGAACATAAGTTCAGTAAAATGTCAATTTGAATTTGGTTAGAAAATGGGGCAAGGTGGTTGGGGAATGCAAACTTTATGTAGCTGGTTTGGTGGGCGGCAAATTTTCTTGCGTGACACGGGGTGGCGGCTAAGTCATTGAAGTTCAAGCAAGCCGGCTGAATCGTCATTGGAAACAGCAAGAATTGTTTCATGGTGTTCAGTTAGCAATTCGGCTGTGGCGGCAGGGGTGCAGTTACCGAGACGAATTCCAGATTACTTTGGGCGGGAAGCCATTTGTTGTAACTAGCTCGTTAAAATCAGCATCTTTGGTCACAAGACAGAAACTCTCGCGTCGCGCAACCGTCCATACGTCAAGATCAGATGAGCGGTCAAGTTCTAGCAGACTCACTTGGCTGGAGTCAGGATATAGACTTAATAACCGTGAAAGAAGTTTGGGCGATAAATTGTTATCGAGCAGGAGTTTCATGCCTGAACAATCAGTGTATAGCCTTCACGTTCGGTTACATATGCAATGCAGGCAAGAATGTCGTCATTGGTTAGCATCGGGAAGTCGCTCAAAATTTCTTCATTGGTCATGCCAGCGGCAAGATATGACAGGACATCGTAGACTGTGATTCGCAGGCCGCGAATACAGGGTTTACCACTGCGTTTGCCCGGTTCGAGTGTGATAATCTGCCTGTAATCAATCATAGATGGGTACTCGGTAATAGTCGTTGGCGGACGTGTAGAGCATTGGGAACTGCATAAGAAAATTTCGCTGGCGGACGAGGCATACCTCGTCCCTACGATTGCTAATAGTTTACCACAGGTAAGCGGTGCGTTACCCCGCAGGTTTAGTGGGGGGCAGACCTTCCTGCGTAACGCGCGGGGGCAGGATGGCGGTAGGGTGATACTAACTCTGCGTTTATGGGGTTGGATAGCGCCCTAACTCAATCAGGCCAGCCCGTTTTGCGATCTGTTCTTCAGCATTCATGTCCAACAGGAAGACGGTTACACGTCCCTTGTTCGTTAGCGGAACGATGGTTGCGCTTTCCAGCTTAAAATGATCTTCCCAACGATCACGACGCGGGTGGAAGAGTACGACCACATCTCCGGTTTCGAGATCAATGGACGTCAGGTCACTTCCTTTGTGACGGTTGCAATCAAGGCAACTCAAGCAGAGGTTATCAGAGATCGTTTCACCGTGATGTTTTTCGGCAATAATGTGGTCAATTTCGTGGGGGAATAAATTATCGTCCTGATGGAGCAAACAATATTCGCAGCGGCCTTTGGCGCGTTTGATAACTTCTTGCCGCAGGGCATCCGGGATATAGGTCATGAGGCGGCTAGTTTTTTACGTGCCCGTATTTTCAACATGCTCATCAGATGATTCATGCGCGAGAATTCGTCCAACTCAGCGCTTTCACCCGGTTGCAATTGTCCATTGCGATTACGATCAAGTAAGTCTCGCAGCCGCGCTTGCAAAGCATCTGAGGGCTGGAATGCAATAATCTGTTCAGGCGTTGCCGTAGAGGCCAAGAAGTCGAGTATTTCATCAAACAAAGTGTTGGTTTCCATTGCTGACATGAAATGTGCTCCGTTCAACTACCCAAATTATACATGACTTTAGAGCGATTTATACTACCCCGCAGGTTTAGTGGGTGGCAGACCTTCCTGTGTGACGCGCGGGGGCAGGATGGCGGTAGGGCTGGGCGTCTGGGTGATGGTGGGCGTCAGCGTGGGGGTGGGTGTGTCGCTGGGCGTCGGTGTGATGGACGGCGTATAAGTAATGGTCGGCGTGGGCAGCGGTGTGTTGCTGGGTGTGAAGGTGGGAGTAATGGTTGGCGTGTTGGTCGGCGTCGGGCTGGGGCCGGGCGTGGGTGACGGCGTGAGGGCGGCGACAGTTGCGCCGATGTCGATGATCGTATCCGGCAAGGGCGTGGCAGTAAATTCAGAGGTGGGTTCAAAGCCGGGACCGGAACTGACCTGCACATTGGTCACGGAAAACACTATATCTACTTTTTGGCCGCGCCCGCCATACAAGCCCTGCCGCTGCCCGTTATAGATAATATTCAGGGCTTCAGCATTGGACGATGTGACGGTGACATTGTCGTTGCCGATGAAGTCCGGCAGGATGTCACCGGGACGGGTAATGCCAATGAAGCGCTGGATGCCATCGGATGAGACACGCAGCCAAGCGCGCTGGGTAAGTTCGATGGTGACGACCACGCCGCGTCCTGTGTAATTGGGCTGGAGGATTTCGACCTGCGTGGGCTGCGGCAGGGGGGTGAAGCTGGGAACGATGGTAGCGGTTGGGGACGGCGGAAGCTGACCGAGAATACTGGAATCAAGGGAGTCGTCCTGCAAGTTTTGCTGGGCCTGCCCGATAAGCTGGAGGACGACAAAGGCAATGACTGCCAGCGATGCCCCAGCCACGAGCAGCATGACCAGCGCGTTGATGATGCTGGAACGGCGAGCGGGACGATCCAACATGGTCGGTACGGCGGGCAGCGACGGGTTGGTATCGGTAATTTTGCGGGGCGCGGTGGGCACCTGCGGCATGGTCTGGCTAGCGCGGGTGCTGCGCTTGCGGCGGCGGCGCGGGTTTGTCGCTTCTTCCAATGCCGAGTCGAAATATATCACAACGCGGTCTTCATCCAGCCCCAACCAGCGGGCGTAGTTGCGAATGAAGCCGCGCGTCTGGACATTGGTGGCGTCGCTGAAGGTGAATTGGCCGAGTTCAAATGATTCGAGAATGCGTTGGCGTATCTTGAGGGCTATTTCGGCTTCCTCAAGCGTCAGTTCTTTATTCTCGCGGGTTTCCCGCAGATAGCGACCGAGTGCCTGTGCATCCATGCGCTTAGCGGTCCATACAAGGTAAGCCGCAAAGATGCTGAGAACACCAAGTCGCTACAAAGGTAGTCAAGCTTTCGGCTAGATAGAATAAAGCCTGCGGGCGCAGGCTGTTTTTGGTGATAGAGGGGTTGAAAGTCTTCAACCTGATTTGCCTATCCGTTCGGGGACGCAGCCCCGCAACACGGCGCTTATTCGCTGGCAGGTTCAGCAGCTTCGGCCTCACCCTGCGCTTCTTCGACGACATCTTCCGGCGGCGGTTGGTTGGCATCCACTACAGGCGGGGCCTCGGTGAGACCGGCCAAGTAGCTGGCGAGTTCATCTTCGCGCACCACTACAATTTTGAGTGTGGGCGAAAATTCGCTGCCGAGGCGAACCGGAACCATAAAGGTGCCGATTTCGCGCAGCGCCTGCTGGCTGATGCGGCGGCGATTGATGTCAATTCCGGTTTTTTCGTTGAGGGCATCGGCGATTTCGCTGGTGGTGACCGAACCGAACAGCTTGCCAGTGATGGCAGCACGGCGGCCAAAGACCAACTCGACACCGTCAATCTGGCGGGCCAGATCGTTGAGGCGATCTTCAAGCTCGGCCTTGCGGGCGGCGGCAGTGGCGCGCAGGTTTTCAGCCTTTTTCAGTTCATTGGGTGTGGCTTTGGTCGCCAACTTTTTGGGCATCAAATAATTGCGGGCGTAACCATCGGCGACTTCGACAACTTCGCCAGCGACACCCTGTTTATAAACATCAGCAAGCAGCAATACTTTCATCAGAAACGTCCTTCGTCAAAATGGATGGGGCAGGATGTGTGAACATGCGCCCAGTTTGACTGTCTTCATTATGCGTTAAGAAAGGTGGATTATAAACGGCGGAGGGTAGGTATGCCAAGCCCGAAAACAGTTGTCAGTCCCCAGTTCCCGGTGACCAGTTGGAATCTTTCCGGTGACAGAGTGTGTATAATTATCGCTCATGAATAATAATCAATCTTCCGTCCGTAATTTACATCACTGGCTGGCGCTGCTGCTGGTGCTGTTTAGCTTCTTCATGAGCGCGCTGGTGAGCCGCACAGTGTTTGAACGGCTGCCGCACCTAGAAGATGAGGTCGCTTACGAGTTTCAGGCGCAAACGCTGACACGCGGGCAGGCGGTGATTGATTCGCCTGTTCCGGCGCGTCCCTTCTGGAAGCCGTTTGTGGTTGACCAGCAGGGGAAGCGTTTTGGCAAATATCCGCTGGGCTGGCCCGCACTGCTGGCGGCGGGCGAAACTGCGGGGCAGCCGTGGCTGGTGAATGCGTGGCTGGGAGTACTGACGGTGGCGTTGGTGTACCGGCTGGGGCGTGAAATTTACGGCGCGGACACGGGGGTGCTGGCGGCGGCGTTGATGGCCTTTTCGCCAATGGCGCTGCTGCTGAATGGCACGTTGATGGGGCATACGGCGGCACTGTTCACGACGGTGCTGTTTATGTACGCCTACTGGCGGGTGGAGAAAATACAACCTCACTCCCCAACATTTAGAACCTCACCCCCTAGCCCCCTCTCCGTATACAGAGAGGGGGAGAAAAACGATAAATCGGGAAAGTCACCGAGCCACGGTTTGCGTTGGGCAATTGTGGCGGGGGTGGCGCTGGGCATGACGATTATCAACCGGCCTCTGGCGGGGGTGGCGGTGGCACTGCCGTTCATCGTGTGGAGCGGGGTGCGGTTGGTGAGGAGCTTTCGGCTTTCAGTACTCGGCACTCAGCACTCAGCACCCGGCACTCTAAAACCGCTAGTGGTGTTGGGGGGGGTGACGCTGGCGATTTGCGGGGCGATCCCGTTGTACCAGTGGATGGCGACGGGCGACGCGCGGCAGAATTTATATTTACTGGTGTGGCCTTACGATCAAGCGGGGTTCGGTGAAGGCTACGGGCGGCATGTGCACACGCTGGAAAAGGGGCTGCGGCAAACGGGTTGGGATTTATCGCTGACGGCGGCGGACATCTTCGGCTGGCAGAGCGAGAGCATCTACGGCAGTGATGGTCAAGTGAAGCCTGAACTGGAGGATCATCTGCTGAATCAGGGAGATTACTGGCAGCCGGTTGGCCTTAGCTGGGTGCTGCTGCCGTTCGGGTTGGTGATTGGATTAGGAAGGCGCTGGTGGTGGTGGGCGCTGTGGCTGGTTGGTGGCGCAGGGCTGCTACTGGTGACAAAGAACCTGACAGTGAATATGCTGCGGGACCCGACTTTTGCATACCAATGGATGGCGGGCGGGGCGTTGTGGCTGTGTGTGCCGTTTGTATTTTTCTTGGTGCAGTCAGGACAAAGCGCTGATGGAATACGGACGCCATTATTGGCGTCCCTACGGCAAATAGGCAGCGAACGGGCGGCATGGACATGGCTGCTGCTGGCAGTGCCGTTGTTTCTAGTGGGGCTGCATGTGGCCTATTGGATCGGGTCGCAGCGCTACAGCACCCGTTACTACTACGAAGGGCTGGCGGGGGTGGCGCTGGTGAGCGCGATACCGTTGGGCTGGCTGGCACAGCAGGTCAGGCGCTGGTTAGTGTACAGCGCGGTTTTGGCGGTGCTGTTGGTATCGTTGTACGGCTACAGCATGCCGCGTATCAGTGTCTTATATCGTTTCAACTGGGTTAGCCCGGAATTGATGCAGGCGGTGGAAGCGCGGCGCACGGATGACCGCCCAGTGCTGGTGATCGTCAAAGGGACAGATGTGCGCTGGCGCTCCTTCGGACGGTTGATGATTGCTACCAACCCTTTCCTCGACAGCGATATTGTGGCGGCATGGGACAACGGGGCGGTAGGCACGCGCGAGGCGATCATCGCGAAATTTCCGGGGCGGCAAATTATTGAGATGCAAGCCGAAGCAAATACGGGATGCTTTACGGATGTGCAGCCGCAGGAATGTTACGGTGAGGGTGTGGCGGCGGGGTGAGGCACGTTTGCAGAAAGACATCATTTACGGCGTGGGGGAGTTGAGGTTATGAAAGTACTATTTATCGGCGGGACGGGCTTTATCAGCACGTCAGTTAGCCAACTGGCGGTGGCGAAGGGCATTGAGCTGTACCACTTGAATCGCGGCGTGCGGCAGGTAGATATTCCGGGTGTTCACAGCTTGATCGCCGATGTTCACCAACCGGATAGCGTACAGGCTGTGCTTAAAGATCAACAGTTTGATGTGGTGGTGGACTGGATTGCGTATAAGGTGGAGGACATTGAGCGCGATCTGGCGTTGTTCAAGGGTAAAACCAAGCAGTTCATATTCATCAGCTCGGCTTCAGCTTACCAGAAGCCACCTACCTTCCACATTATCACCGAATCAACGCCACTGCATAATCCACATTGGGAATATTCGCGCAACAAGATCGCCTGTGAAGAACGGCTGATGCAAGCCTACCGCGACGACGGCTTTCCAGTGACGATTGTACGTCCCTCGCTGACTTACGGGCCGAACCTGCCAATCGCTATCGGCGGTTGGGGCTGTTACACGCTGCCCGACCGATTGAAGAAGGGCAAGCCGATCATTGTGCATGGGGACGGGTCATCGCTGTGGGTGGTGACACACGCTGAGGATTTCGGGCGGGGATTTCTGGGATTGGTGGGCAATGGGCAAGCAATCGGCCATGCTTTCCATATCACCTCAGACGAGGTGCTAACATGGAATCAAATCTACGAAACGATTGCTGATGCGCTGGGAGTAGAAGCCAACATAGTACATATTTCGTCGGAAACTATTGCCAAGATTGTGCCGGATATGTGGGGTGGGCTGATTGGTGACAAGGCGTGGAGCGCTATTTTTGATAACAGCAAGATCAAAGCGTTTGTGCCGAGTTTTCAAGCTGTTATCCCATTCCGCGAGGGCATCCGCAAAACGCTGGCATGGTTTGATGCGGATGAAAAACGGCGCTGGGTGAATGAGGATGTCAACAAGGATATGGATGCCATTCTAGCAGCCTATGCCGGACGCAGGGAGTAGCGTCCGCCTGCCGCCCCTTGTTCGCCTAATGTGGATGCGATGATGCCAATCAATTCGGTATAGGCGAAAGGTTTTGGAAGGTAACCGTTGACACCTAGTTTATAACCCTTTTCGCGGTCTTCGGCACTGGTGAGTGCTGTTAAGAAGATAACGGGAATATGGGCGGTGGCAGCATTACTACGCAGCCGTTCCAACACTGTATAGCCATCGAGGCCGGGCATCAATACGTCGCACATCACCAAATCCGGCAAATGTTGCGAGGCTAATTCCAAACCTTCGGTGCCATTGCGCGCAGAGAGGACAGCGTGTCCTTCGTAAACAAGGCAATCCGCGATGTAGTCACGCAGCATTTGCGTGTCTTCGATGAGTAATATGGTTGACATACAACGAAATCGTACCCGGTCAATAATTACAATTCGCCTAGCATACAGATTATTGACCGGAACAGCAGTTGTTCGCAATACAATAACAAGATTGCAAGGTTCACTTTAAGGTATCGAGAATTTGTTGGCGCAGTCGGTCAAATTCCTCTTGCGAAAGCAGTCCGGCTTTGCGGGCTTCTTCTAATTGGCTCAGACGGGATTTGAGATCACCACCGGCCTCACTTGTGCTGACAACATTGATAGACGGTGTGCTGGTGTGGACAACCTGTGCCCGCTGTAAATAACGCGCTACTTCAGGGGTAGTCGTTACATCTTTCCCACCAACATTGACAGTAGTGGCTCCGCTGAAGGACTGCCCAACTAACGGATTGCCGAAAGCATCCCGCATCACACGGCGGCGCATATTGGCAATTGAGCCGATGATGATAAACACGATACCGACCATCATCAAACCGACGAACATGAAGGTACGCCCCAAACCGCCGAACACATTACTCACGACATCGCCCACCTGACCCAGTAGTTGATTAGCGAACTCGCCGGTCACTTCGCGGCGTTGGCCTTCGTTGTTTTCGCAGTAGAGGATAGCAGTGCTGGCGTAACCTTGACCGGGGGTATAGGTCGTGCCACCATTTTCTTCGATCAGTTTTTCACCCGGCTGGCACAACTTGGCTTCACGGGCAGCGGGGTCGGTTGCCATCTGGAGCGTTGCCCCGAAATTGGACGGCAGGAAGGAACTGGTAGCCATGCCGACGATGCCCCCGATAACCATCAAAACGCCCAACACCAGTAGGATGCGTCCCATAATTTGCCTCGTCAATTGAATAGATTAGGTGCTTTTGGTATAGACAGTATAAGCCCTTTTTGATTGGTATGTACGGGAACTATTGACGATTGCGAGAATTAAGAACGCCCACGCAAAAGTCATGATAGCTTAATTCTAGACATAGATAACAAACTGGAGCTGTCATAATGCCGCGTCGCTTCGTACTGATGTTTGTATTGCTTAATTTGGTGGTTGTTGGGCGGGTGTGGGCACAACCAGACCCTTTCGCTGTTTATGATATGGGTACACCACAAGTGACGGCGTTGTATGTGTCGCCCACAGGTGATGACGGCAATGACGGCAGCGCGCCGGAACGGGCACTACGGACGGTTGAGGCGGCGTGGCAGCGCATTCCGATGGGCACGGAACTGGCGGATACGGGTTATCACATTCTGCTGCTGCCGGGCACTTACGCGTTGGAGGATGTGCCGGGCTTCATGGAGTCGCGGTATGGCACGTTTGAATATCCGGTCATCTTTGAAGCGGCGAACGGACCGAATACGGTCTTCCTGCCGCCCTTGAATGTTTACGATGGGCGCTATATCTACTTTATTAACTTGAATATCGCCAGCGGCACGGATGCTTTCCACTGCGAAAAGTGCGACCACCTACTGCTGCGCGGCAACACCTTCGTCGGGGCAGAGCCGGACACTTATAACACGCAGGAAACGGTCAAGGTCAACCAATCGCAGCATGTCTTTATAGAGGGCAATGACTTTTCCGGCGCGT
Organism: Anaerolineae bacterium; assembly: GCA_041390885.1. GTDB lineage: Bacteria > Chloroflexota > Anaerolineae > Aggregatilineales > Phototrophicaceae > CFX2. The sequence goes on from JAWKPB010000021.1 coordinate 305,157, forward strand.
GGGATAACGTGGTGGATTTTGTGGCGGTGCAGTATGGGCATTTCTTCGGCAACCGCATCCACAACGCGGGTGACTGGTGTATGTACCTGAAGGGTGGCTCGGCTTATTTTCTGGTGGCAGGCAATGAATTTTACGACTGCGGCGCGGGTGGTTTCACCGCCGGACAGGGTACGGGCTGGCAGTATATGACCGACCCGTGGCTGGATTATGAAGCGTATGACATCAAAGTTGTGAACAATGTTATCCATGATTCAGCGGGAGCCGGGCTGGGGGTGCAGGGCGGCTATAACATTCTGATGGCCTATAACACGCTTTACAAAGTGGGTGAACGCAGCCATGTGCTGGAGTTCGGTTTCGGCAGCCGGAGCTGCGACGGGCAGCCGGGGGATGAAGGCCGCGAACGCTGCGACGCCTATCTAGCGGCGGGACATTGGGGCAATGTTGTTGCGGCGGATGGTACGAACTTCGTGCGGATTCCCAACCGTAATGTGTATGTGGTCTATAACCTGATTTACAATCCACCCGGCTACCGCAGCGCCTACCAGCAGCTTTCGGTATTTCCGCCATATGCCGGGGCGGAGCAGGCAGGGACGACTGTACCTTCGCCAGCGCGGGCGGATGACAATCTGGTGATTCGCGGCAATTTGATCTGGAATGGTGATGCTACTATGCCGCTGGGCATTGAAGGTGGTGACCAACCTTCGGGCTGCCAGCCGGATAATCCGACCTGCAATTCGGCGCAACTGCTGGCGGACAACGTCATTAACAGCTATGAACCCATACTTTCCGACCCGGAACGAGGCAATTATTTAGTGGTGGATGCCGGTGGTTTCAGTTCGCAAGATACACCGGATTTCACATGGGATGTAGCCGTGCCACCGGGTAATTTAAGCAATCGCATTCCGGTGGATTATGCCGGGGAGCAGCGGGAGTTCGTCAGTGCTCCGGGCGCATTCATCAGCGGCAGCGGCTTGGTGTTGGTGGGTTCGGCGCAGATGGTGGAAGCGACACCTGTGCCGCAGGTGATTGAAGCGACGGCTGTCCCGCAGATTAACCCACCGCCCCCATCGCTCGTGGCAGGCGAAGCGCTGCCTCCGGGGCCGCTGACGATTGTCACGCTGGGCGACAGCCTGACGGAAGGGGCGGAGGATAACGCCGGGTTGGGGGGATATCCGGGGCGGCTGCTAGGCATGGTTCAGGCGTTACGTCCGGGTTCAATTCTGCTCAACGTCGGTCACTCTGGCTGGAATTCGGATGCGCTGATTAACGGCGATCAAGGACTGCCGAGCGAGCTGGCGCAGGCCGAAGAAGCTATCCGCGCGGCGGTGGGACGCGGCGAACCGGCGCTGGCGCTGGTGTGGATTGGCAGCAATGATCTGTTTTATCTGTACGAGTACAACAACCCGGATGCGGCGGGCGAACAGGCCGACTTGGACAATTACAGCCGCAACTGGGATATTATCCTCAGCCGCCTGACAGGGGCGGGTGCGCGGGTCATGCTGGCGCTGCTGGATGACCAATCGCTTCGTCCGGTGGTGCAGCGGGGCGAGGCCTTCCCCGGCACCAGCCGCGAGGAAATTACACAAATGTCGGCGCAAGTGCGGCGTTACAACGACCTCATTATGCAGAAAGCGGCGCAGTACGGGGCGGGGACGGTGGATTTCTTCAACACCAGCATCTTCACGGATGCGGCGACGCTGGCGGACGACGGTAACCATCCCAACGCCAGCGGATATGATGTGGCGGCACAGATATGGATGAACGCTCTGCTGCCGCTGCTGGCGAACTAGCAGGTGGTGCTTATCAGGGTAAAGGTGGTCTGCTGATCACCTTTTTTGTCGTTGTGTCACCCAGCCGGCAGGGTTGCGGTGAAGGTCGTACCTTCGCCAACTTTGCTCTGAATGGTGATAGTGCCGTTATGTAGGTCAATCGCCTGCTTGACGATCGACAAGCCCAATCCTGAACCCTGCACACTGCCGACATTGCCCGCCCGCTGGAATGGGTCAAATAATTTAGCTTGATCGGCTTCCGGGATTCCGATGCCTTGGTCTTTGACGGCTAAGATCGCTTTGTCAGTTTCCTTTTTCACTGTCAAGATGACGGTGCTGCCCGCTTTGGAATATTTGATGGCGTTATCCAGCAGATTGCTGATCATCTGACGCATAAGGCGCGTATCGGCTGGCACTTCAACAGCATCAGCAGGTCCTACATATTCCAATTTATGGTCTTTACCTGCGCCGCCCTGAAATTCTTCAATCATGTCTTTGCAGAATTGGCTGAGTTGCAGCAGGGTGGGATTGAACTGGAACTGCCCGGTCACAATACGGCTGAGTGACAGTACATCATCTAACAATGCACCCATGTGCTGTACCATTTCCTCGATCTTGGCGAACTTCGCCATTGATTGCTCATGATCGAGTTTGTGGGCGTAATTTTTGAGCATATAGACATTGGTCTGGATGGCTGTCAATGGGGTGCGGAGTTCGTGGGAAGCCATCGAAACGAAGCGGGTCTTGAGTTCGCTCAGTTCTTTTTCGCGGGCTAGAGTTGCCCGCAAGTTGGTTTCAATCTTCTTGTTGTTGATAGCATAACGGATGGCGCGTTCCAGCAGCGGTAGGCGGATGTCGGCTTTATCAAAATACTCGGTGACGCCCATCGCGAGGGCGCTTTCGTCTATATCACGGCGTCCGCGCGCGGTGAGCAAAATGATCGGTAAAGTGCAGCCATCTGGAAATGCTTCTTTGATGAGCTGCAAGCCATTTTTTTCACCCAGCAGATAATCTACGATAAAGACATCATGTTCTTGTCGCTTCATCTGGGCCAGCGCATCATCATAATCGGCCTGCCAGTCCAGCACATACGTGCCGTTCATGGCCTTTATCATGTCGCGCAGCATAACATGATCTTCGGCGTCGTCGTCAACAAAAAGCACGCGAGTAGGTTTGGTTGCTGTGTCAGTCATAAATGTAGAACCACTTATCTTCTTCAGGTGAGCCGAAAAAGGGTTGTAAAAATTCCAATTCCCGTGGCTGCACATTGCGAACACTGGTCACAGTTTGAGCAACGGCGGGGAGTGTGGGTAGATCTCGGCAATTTTGCAAAATAATTCCGTTATCTATGACCCAGCCGAACCCACTCAGAAAAGGGGTCAGATAACGTTTTCCCGCTTCAGTTTTACCTAGTATAGCAATTTTTTCGCCGTTGGGTATTTGTCCCAGTCCACGGAAATCTTCGCCCGGCCCAACTCTTACAAAGACGCTGTCCGTGTTGGGCAGGGTGGCCTGTACGTCGCCCATGCATACATCAGCTGTGACGCTAAGGTATGAAAAACGATAGGGCGTTTTGAGGTGAATTACTTCACCCAGTGTGGGTGCAGCCGTTAAGCCTTCACCCGATCGCAACGTAACTTCGGATTCTGTGCCGGTTACGAGGGCGCTGCCCTCAGCAACGATGACGGCATTGGAGCCGTCATCATCGGCCTGAGCCGCGAAGATTGCTGTCGGGTGGGTGATGGTCATTAGCAAGGTGTTGAGTTCAAATATCGCGGTTGTACCCGTTGGCAGCAGGCGCTGAATGCTGCGGCCTGTGCTGAGGTGGGTATCAATGATAAGGCCGGTGTCATCCTTTTGTTCAAAACGTGAGACTTCAAATTCGGTACGCGGCAGGACGAGTGTTTGGGCGGCGTCAGCATATTGGATGAGCGCGCGTCCGTCCTGATCGGTGCGAAGTTTGTCCCCAGTGGTGAGCGGCGCTTGCGCCCCGGCAGCCAGTGGCAGCCAGTTGGATGTTCCGAAGAGTTGAATTTCTACGCCGGGATAAATAACCTCTAACACGGCAGCATAGGGTTGCTGAGCGACGATGCCGAATTGAAGGCTAAACAACAGCAAGAATAGGAGTAGATATCTGGAGGGTGTGAAACGCATAGTGTTATGCCTCCCCATTGCGACTAATGGGCAGGCTGAAATAGAAGGTGCTGCCTTCGCCTTCTTTACTCTTAACGCCGATTCGCCCACCGTGCGCTTCGATAATGGATTTCGCCAAGCTCAAGCCTAAACCCGTGCCGCTGATATTCGCGGTGTCGCGGGTACGCACACGGTAAAATTCTTCAAAGAGACGGGCTTGTGCTGACTCCGAGATGCCAAAGCCTGTATCCTGCACCTCGACACGGATTGAGGAATTTTGTCGAAGCAAGCGCAGGTTAATACAGCCCCCATCGGGGGTATATTTGATGGCATTTTCGGTGAGATTGCTGAGGGCTTGTACCAGCAGCAGTTGGTCGCCGCTTACGGCGGGGAGTTCGGGGGTAGACTCAGTGTTGAGTCGTTGACTTTTCGCCTCTGCATCCGGTTGATACCGTTCAACAATCTCTGCCACAACCGATTCAAGTCGAACCAGTTTATTATTGATGTTGCCAGATCGCAGTTGTTCTAAATCGAGAATGTCGTTGATGATTTCCAGCATTTCTTCACCAGCATGGAACATGCGCTGAAGGTACTGGCGCTGCTGGATAGTTAGATTTTTATCTTCGCCGTCATCCAGCAACAGGCTGCCATAGCCCAATACCCGTGACAGCGGTTTTTTGGAAGATCGTGCGAAGTCATGCGGATCATCTGGGTTTTGAGGCAGCTCAATTCAGCGGTGATGTAATGTCGTTGAGGATCACGGCCAATGCATAGGTGCAACCGGAGCCGCATCAAATTATAAACATTTTTACCCAATTTTAGTTCTTGCCGGAAGTTACGGCGGTGGTTGAATTTCTGACTGAGTATTGTGCCTGTTTCCGCAATCAGACCAGCCAGCGCCGTTAGATCATCCACTGACTTGCCAAGCAGGTCGCTGCCACCCAGTGCGCGGTTGACTGCGGGATGGGTGCCCTTGGGGCCGCAAATCAGGCGTGAGAGGACAATACCGGCAGGTGAGCCGGTCAATACGGCTTCTAGTAAACCATTTTGCTGTTGTGTCTGGGTATAAAGCATGGCGTTAGCCAGACTGGTACGACTTCTTGTGTGAGATTTGTCAACTGTTTGATCTGCCCTGCGCGGAAGGGAATGATCTGTTGTGGCATCTGCACAGTGACGATTGCTATCACCTGCTGCTGCCACATGACAGGCGCAGCTACAATGTCGCCATTTTGGATAAGCTGGCGTTCTTCATGAACCCATTTCGCCAAACTTTCAAAGCGGGACATAATGGCTGTGCCCTGCCCCCAATGATGCTGCAAATTCAATTTACCGCTCACTGCGGCGGGCAGCCAGATTGCCCCGTTGCGGGCGTTGAACAAGCGGCGGACATCCTGTGAAAGGGATGGCAAAATCCGTTCTATTTCCATCTGTTGTTGAGAAATTTGCGCCATGCTTTGCAAAAGAAACTCGGCACTCAGTCGGCGGTTTATCTCGCGGGCAATATCTACAATTTGGTTGAAGGTGTAGGGTACGACTAGGGCGAGGAGCGCAAAGAATAGATTGACCGCTTCTAAATGGGTGCTGAACAGCATGAATGCTACAAAAATCGTGGCTGCCACCAGCAGAACGCTCACTGGCATTTTCATGAACCAACGCAGGTGAGCATAGACCAAGCTGGAGGCGAGCGACAATGCAACAATCATAAGGATCTGTGACTGCTGGCTTTGTTCAGACGGAATTTTGTTGCTTATCAAGCTCTGAATGGCGTTGGCATGAATTTCTACCCCCGCCATTAACTGTCCATTGGTACTGGATGGCACAGCGTACATATCAGTGCCGCCGGTTGCATTGATGAGTCCGACGAGTACCACCTTGTCCTTGAATACAGAAGAAGCGACGGCGCCATCGTTAATGGCGCGCGCTGAATAGATGGGAAAGGTCTGTTTGGTTGCATTAGCGGGCGGGCCGAAAAAGTTTTGTAACCATACGCCATGCTCATCAACCGGAATGCTGAGGGATGCTACTTGGAGCGCATTTGCTGATGGAACGACTATCTGATCAATGGCCGCGGCTGGAACCCGCAAATAGGCTAAATAAGTGGAAATAGCAAAGGATAGGTTCGTTTGTCCTTCGCTCACCAACAGTGAGGGTTGGCGGCGCACCGCGCTGTCTACATCAGCAAAAGTATTGACATAACCGAGGTAATCCGCCGCCTCGCGAATAATCTTCGCGGGCTTGAGTACCGTTCCGAAGCTAATCGACGGCGCAGTTTGATCCGGGTTTTCAACGACAGTTGCGCCGATGAGGGGCATGACGAAGCGTACGCGGTTGGGAGATTGGCGGGCAGCGGCAATCGTTTCGGTGATTAATGTGTCAAAATTCGTAGCTTCATCGAACCATACATCAAAGGCGATGACACGCGCGCCACCTTTACTGATGACATCAATCAGTTGAGCATAAACACTGCGTGGCCAATTGGTTAGTGAACGTCCGTATTGGGTCAGGCTGGCATCGTCCAGACCAACTATAACCACATTATTTTCGGTTGAGGACGGGACGAAGTAGACGTCGTTTAGCCGCAGTTGGGTGCGTGTGAAAAGTTCACTTTTCCACATGCCCAGCAGCAGCAGCGCGACGATGCTGCCCGTCACGATACCGATGCGGATAGGTTGGGGGTTAAGGCGTGCTAATCTACGAGCCATAGCCGACCCAATCTAGGGAGTCTGTATCGCATCGGGTGTGGGTAGTACATTTAGTAAATCGGCATCGCTCAAGGGATTGCCTAACGACTGGTATAGGCTGATGTCCTCCGGGCCATAGTCTGCCGGGAATACGCGCAGTCCGGCACAATCATCGTTGATGTTCACGGTTGGTGTTTGTACCCATGCAAAACCGCCACGAAAATCTATGCGATACCAGTTGTTCGCTTCTGTTTTCCCCATCAACTGGGTGATGTCGGCAGCGTCGACGGTAGCGATACGCGGGAAACCCAGCCCAGCTCCTAACCGCACATTCAGGCTGACATCTCCGTTAACTGAAATCGTGCCGTGACAACCGTCCAATGCGGAGTCGAGCGTATCAAAGTCGGTGGCTTGCACGACATCACTTAACGGCTGATCAACATCACGGCGGATGCCAAAACCGGGCGGCACATCCGCTGTTTCGTCTGCCTCGCCTGCCTTGACAACCCCTTTGCTAACTAACATGGCCGCGCGGCCAGTGTCGCCAACGCGGATGCGGAACTCTGTCCCACGCGCTACTAGTGCCATACTAGGAGTGTTGATGTCATAGCTGGAATTTGAGTCCAATAGGCGTTCGAGGCGCTGCACCGTTTCACCCACAAGCACTTCGGCGGAAATATTATAGGATTCCCCTAAAACTTCAAACTGGTTGATGCGGTACTCGGTGTTCGGCAGGAGTTCGGTGTCTACGCCGTTACTAAAAAAGGTGATACGGGCCCTGCCGCTCGCATTGGTGCGGATGAGATCGCCCACTCCCACAATGGCTTCGACTTTAACCTGGATCGGGTTACTGGTGCCGGCGCGCTGAACTTCAACGCCCTCATTCAATACTTCAAGGGTAGCGGCATATTCGGATTGGGCGTACAGCGGGCGCATTTGGAGCAGCGCCAGCAGCATTATGATCAACGCTACTTTCCATCGCATTGTCGCACATACCTCGTTATGAGTAGATCATCGCTGAAGCGTTATTAAGTATATTCGAATTTCAAGCATCTGGTTGATAGATTCTGTTTTGATTTGTTACGATCATACCAGATTTCTTACGTAATTGATACTAAAGGAAGGTAAATTTATGACACTATTGAATGTAACAATTTTTGAGACTAACCCAACTTGAAACAGAATGGAATTTCCAATCTTCGGCCATACCGCTTCGCGAAGGTTGGACTTAACGTAAGGTGTTAACCTTGCAAACAAATATCAACAAAAAGGGCATGTCAACGACATGCCCTTCACCTTCAGTAGCGTGAAATGTTGAGGTGGCAACCAGCAAATCTGCTTTAGAACTGGCTCCACAGATACTGGTTGGTCACTTCGTGGTGGTAGAGGACTTCGCCAGCCTTGATTTGCGCGCCCAACAGACGGGGGCTGCGGTGGGCGGCCATCAACTTCAGTTCGGCGTATTTCTCCTGTATATCCTTGCCCAGCAGACTGGTAATGTATTTGCTGCCGGCGAAGTCGTCGATGGCATCGTAGATGTTGTCGGGAAGGGTAATGATCTTGTTGCTCTTCTTGGTGGGCAGCGGGCCTTCCAGACCAGTCTTGACGAAGGTGTACAGCGCCAGATACGGATTGGCATCTGGTGCAATCGAGCGCACTTCGATACGGGCCGATTTTTCATTGCCGATGGGAATACGAACCATCGAACCGCGATCAATGGGTGAAGCCATAATCTGGTTCGGCGCTTCGTAGTGCGGGTCGAGGCGGCGGTAAGCATTGACGCTGGAATTCATAATGAGGCAGATGTCCAAGCCGCTGGCGAGGATACGGTCAATGTAGCTGTAACCCGCAGCAGACAAACCATCTTGATCTTTGGCATCGTAGAAGGTGTTCTTGCCGATTAGCGGAAGATTGACATGTTGGTGTGCATGCCGCTGCCGTTAACGCCGGTCACGGGCTTGGGCAAGAAGCTGGCTGTTAAGTCAAGCTGGTGAGCGACCTGACGGCAGATGAGCTTGTAAAGCTGAATCTGGTCGGCTGCGATGCCACCTTCGCTGTGTCCGTAGTTGATTTCAAACTGGGCTGGGGCAACTTCAGGGTGATCTTTTTCGTTAGCGAAGCCCATCGCTCGCTGTACTTCGGCCACTTTGTCAATGAACATACGCAGCGGGTCGCCGGGTAAGGAGTTATAGTAACCACCGGTGTTGACGAATTCAAAGCCAGTAGCCGTTGAATAGGTCTGTTCAGCGTTCTTGCCCCTGAAGAGGAAGCCTTCGATTTCGTTAGCGGCATTTAGCGACAGACCATCTTTGTCATAGATTGATTGCAGGTACGATTTTAAGCGTCCGCGCATATCGGCGGAGTAGGGTGAACCATCACGCTCCTGCACTTCGCCGAAGACCAACACTTTGCCGGGGCCAAAAATATCCGCTGGCAGCCAGTAGAAGGCCGACCAGTCAATACCTAAGCGCAGGTCAGATTCACGTTGTGCGGTGAAGCCGCGAATAGACGAGCCGTCGAAGGTCAGGTTATCGGCGGATTTGAGCAAGAATTTCTTGTCATAATCCAACATGTGCAGACGGCCTTCAAGGTTGCTGAAGCAGACGGTTACGGCCTTAATGCGCTTTTCATCCGTCAGGTATTTTAAGCGCTGTTCCTGAATCTTATCGGCAGCAACGCGGTTGGTACGCTGCGTTTTAGCTTCAAGGTTCATTTCCTCAAGCTGTGCGTAAGGGATTTCGAGGAATTCACGGAGTTCAGTTGGCATCTTCTTGTGTCCTTTTGGCAAATAGTAAACAACGAAAACCGGATAACGACGCCAATTTGGGGTTCCCGGTTTGCTGCTAACCTGACAAGGTCGGCGTTGCACTCACATGGTGATGAATTTCACATTGGAGTATTTAGTTATTATTTCTAAATTGGCTCATTTGCGCTTTGTTCATTATTGCTGAATCTGAGCGCATCTATGTGGCAAATCCGCACAAAATACGCTTTTTTTAGTAAATTTCTTTGTGAGATGTGCTGTTATTACCCAAAATACGCCAAAACTTGGGGAATGAACCTTTGCGGGTGGTATTGCAGAGAGCGGGTAAAATAGAGATGAAGATAAGATGCAAGTTGGAGATAGGCATTCATGAGCCGCATTTTTATTAACTATCGCCGTCAGGACAGCGAAGGACACGTCGGGCGGTTATTTGACCACCTGAGCCAGCACTTCGAGCGTGGCGATATTTTTATGGATGTGGACAGCATCAAACCGGGCGCGGATTTTATACAAACTCTGGAAGACGCCGTTGCGGCCTGTGATGTGTTTATTTCGATCATCGGGCCGCAGTGGTTGAATATGGTTGATGATAACGGTGAGCGCCGCCTCGACCAATGGAATGACTTCGTACGCATCGAGATCGCCAGCGCCCTCAAGCAGGACAAGCTGGTGATTCCGGTGCTGGTGGGGCGCGGACGGATGCCCTCACCTAAGGATTTGCCGGACGATATTGCCGCCTTTGCCCGCCGCAACGCTTTTGAACTGAGCCATCTACACTTCGCGCAGGATGTCGAAAAGCTGGTCAAAGCCATTAAAGAAGCAGTTCCTGCCAACCCTTCCTTTAAGACGAACGCCAATCCTGAAGCGCTCAAGCGCAAAGCTGAAGCCCTTAAGCAGGTGCGGATTGATCTCGTCGGCGCAACCGAGTCGCCGCTCTACAGCTACCGCAATGAAAACCGTCTGTTCCCGGTGATCGGGGAAGGCAATCCGGATGCTAATATTTTGTTCATCGGCGAGTCACCGGGTAAGAAGGAAGCCGAACAGGGTGTGCCGTTCATCGGCCCGTCCGGGGAGGTGCTGGCAGAAATGCTGCACAGCATCAACCTCAAGCGCGAGGATGTGTATGTCACCAACGTGCTGATGGACAAGCCGCCCACCAAACGCGAACCGACACCCGCTGAACTCACCTTTTACGAGCCGTTCCTTGATCGCATCATCGACATCATTCAGCCTGCCGTGATCGCCACGCTGGGGCGCTTTGCCATGTACTATATCCTCAAGAAATTTGAGATGAATGAGAAGCGCGGCAACATCAGCGACCTGCACGGCAAGCTGATGAAGACCAAAGGGCCGTATGGCGAAATTCATATCGTGCCGCTGTATCACCCGGCGGTGGTGCTGTACAGCGCCAGCCAGAAAGACACCCTGCGTAAAGACTTCGAGAAGCTGAAGCTGTTTATATGAGTGGTTTAGGTAACTATTGCCTATTGCATGTCAATGTACTGCTGTGGAATTTCGGCAAGAGGAGTTAAAGCTAAGTGCTGTATATCATTTGCGATAGTCAAATATGTTGAATTAATAGCAAATTCAATATTAAGCTGGTTCCAGCGACCTTCATCAATTAAGAACTGTCCCTTTCCGACAAACGAGCATGTCATTGATGCATGAGTGCCTTCTGTGGAAGTGGCACCATAAAAGTTACCTTCTACAGATTCAACAATGAGGTAATCCAAAATGGCAATCTTCTTTCCATCTGGCGTGGTGGACAGGGCTGAGAATTCCACCTGATTTTTTCTTTCAGCCTTTTCGGCTGCGAATCCGCTTCCCATTTCAATACAGTTCGTTTCAAGTGCCCACTTATCTCCTACCCTAACAGCCTGCGTTGGTAATTCAAAAAAGATTGCCAGTAGATTGCGCTGTCGTCGGTCAAGATAGAAAGAAGCTATGCTGCCTTCAGGTATTAGCTCTCCCCGTATCAGGACTGTGCCCACCATGTTCTGCACCATTTGATTCAGTCCTTGACTTAGTTCATCGTCAGGTGCATTAACTTTTGGGCTCACTTTATCGAGTATGACCTTAACAGTGATAATGTTGTGAGCGTTACGCTCTAATAGTGAAATATAGTCAGTTGTGTCTGGCAAGGATAAGTTGTTGAATTGTTGTTTAATAGAATCAGGGATTCCTGACGTACTAAAAATTTCGTCAAAATTGAGGGTGAATGTTGAAGTTTCGACTGGATCCATTGCCGTTCGATAAGCCACAATCTCGCCATCTGCTATTTTCCAATCCAATGCTATCGCTTCGTTATTGGTAGAACATGCCATTAAAACCAAACAGAACAGGATTAGCCCTGAGAATGTGAAAACTCGATTCATTGGTTGTCCCCGTACCACACTGACGATCAATAAAACTGTCTTACATTTATTATAAGGCTGTAATGTAGAATGGAACGGTGAGTGTTTAGCGAACTACCCCATACGCATCCCGTACTGCCGCCCGTTGCAGTTGGTGCAGTGCTGCGGCAAGCTGCTCGGCGCTGTAGTCGGTGCGGGTGGTCATCCACCAATCCATCAACGCCAACTGTGCGCCGACGATGTACTGCGTCAGCAGGTCGAGCGATAGGTTAGGGGAATAGTCGGGGAAGGCAGCGTTTAGACTGCTGCCCAAATTCTGCATCATTTGTTCCTGAATGCCTCGCAGCAGGAACTTGGCCTCTTTGCCCGCCGTGAAGGCGTGGTAAATGGTTTGCGCCCCGCTAAGTTGTGTCAAAAAAGTCACTAGCGCGGCTGAAGGCGGATCACCCAGCAGTTCCTCGCGGCTCATGCTGTTCAAGTTGAGCGAGGTGGCGAAATCGGCAAAATGGCCGAGCAGCAAATCATCTTTGGTCTGGTAATGCAGATAGAAAGTCGTGCGCCCCAAGTTGGCGCGGTCAGTGATGTCCTGAATGGTGATGGCGTCGTAGCTTTTTTCGGCGATAAGCTCCATGAGCGTCCGCACTAAAAGCTGGCGTGTGCGCTGTACCCGCCGGTCAAGTTTGTCGCTGTCCATGCCGGGCCCCTCTAACTGAACAATTTCCGCCTATTGTTCACTACAAGACAAATCGTGGCAACTGCTTAGTGCCTGCAAATGGTAAATGTCCTATCGTGGGTTCAACGCCAAATTGACCTCTATTAGCGAAAGGACATTTCCATGCTGCACCAACATCCCTCACCCAATAATCGCCATCCGTCAATCGCCGCCCATCTCGGCTTGCTGCTTCTAGCAGTCGTTATTCTGGCTGCTCTGTACGCCATTTCGCAAAGTGTAAGTGCTGTCGGCGCGGGTGGCATCGTGCTGGTGGCTGCCCATTTAGCGGCGGCCGCTGGCCTTTTCTTAGTCGGCAGGCGGCTGCTGCGCGGGTTAATCAATACGATGCATGGCCCTGTTCAACACACACACCCCCACGACGAATTGGAAACCACTGGCGAGCGTATCCGCTGGGCATCACGCTACGATGCATTCGTTCAGCTTGTCACATTTGGCACATATAACAAGTTACAGGGGTCGGTAGTTACGCTGGCGCGTATTCAACCCGGCGAACAAGTGCTGGATGTCGGATGCGGCACGGGTAAGTTGGTGATTGCCGCCAAGCGAGCCGTCCCAAGGGCCACCCTACACGGGCGCGATGCTGCACCGGAGATGATCGAACGCGCCCGACAAAATGCTTCACAGGCCCATGTAGAGATCGGTTTGAAGGCCAGTTTGATTGAAGCCATTGATTTCCCCGATAACTCGCTTGACGTGGTCATGAGTTCTTTCGTTATTCACCACCTGCCCGATGACCTAAAAACCAAAGCCTTTGCCGAAATTTACCGGGTATTGAAGCCCGGCGGGCGGCATCTGGTAGTGGAGTTTGAACCGCCGCGCAAATGGGCGACCAAATTGTTTCTGGGTCTGTTGTTGGGCAAGATGGTGGAAATTAATACGCAAGAGATTCCGCCGCTGCTCGAAAAAGCTGGTTTCGTTCGCATCGAAACGGGTAACGCGGGTAATGAATTGGCAACCTATTTCATGGCGCATAAGCCAGTCTAGGGAGGTAGTCCAACATGGCTGACCATCTTCAGGATCACCCCCACGACCATGACCATGCACACGATCACGACCACCAACATGGCGGTGGTATGCTGCGAACTTTTGCCGAAGCCCTGCACCTTCCGGGCTTTGCCCACACGCACGACCAGCGGGGCGCTGAAGTGCTGCCGGAGGGAACGGGTACGCGCACGGTGTGGATTGCGCTGCTTATCCTCGGCATAACCACACTGTTGCAGGTGGGTATCTACCTCGCCAGCGGCAGTGTGGCGCTGCTGGGGGATACGGTTCACAATCTGGGCGATGGGCTCAATTCAATACCGCTGCTGATCGCCTTTTATCTGGCGCGGCGGCCCGCTACCCGCCGTTACAACTATGGCTACGGACGGGCAGAAGATGTTGCGGGCGTGCTGATTGTGATCTCGATCATCTTCAGCGCGGTTTACATCTTGATCGAGTCCATTCAAAAGCTGTTGAATCCCCAGCCGTTGACCAATCTGGCATGGGTAGCGGCGGCGGCCATCATTGGCTTTATCGGCAATGAATTGGTAGCGGTCATGCAAATCCGTGTCGGCAAACGTATCGGCTCGGATGCCATGATTGTAGACGGTCAGCACGCCCGCATTGACGGTTACACCTCGTTGGCGGTGCTGGCTGCTGCGGTTGGGGCTGCGCTCGGCGCGCCCATTCTTGACCCGCTGATTGGCATCGGCATGGCGGTCATCATCGCTGGTATTTCGTGGAGCGCTACTAAAGCCATCTGGTATCGGCTGATGGACGCAGTAGACCCGGCGCTGGTTGCCCGCCTCGAACATGCTGTCGGGCATGTGGACGGTGTTCAAGCCGTAGCAGCCGTGCGGGCGCGCTGGGTGGGACATCAGCTCCATGCCGATATAACTGTTCATGCAGACAGCGGATTATCCCTGATGGAAAGTCGGGCCATTGTTGATGAAGTACGTGCGGCGCTGGGGCGCGAGATGTCCGCCCCGGTTGACGCTGTAGTCAATGTTGAGCCTGAGGTGGTGACGATCTAACCTCAAGCCTGCCACGGCTGTGTCTCTGAGCTAACAGGCTGTCCGCTTTCAACGGCCTGATGCATCAGGATTTCCAGATAGCGATCGTGGCTGGCTTCGGCGAGGCTGTAACATTCGCCCGTGCCAGCCACGTACTCTGCCATCTTCAGCAGGCAGGTGCCCACGGCGATATCTTCGTCCGGCAGCGGCGCTGGAATCAGCGGATTGGTGTACACCCAGTCCTCGCCCACCTGTATGCCCTTAACATAGTGGCCTTCCAGATTGGCATTCACACCCGCCGAGTGCCGCTGGAAAGGCAGGCGGATAGGCGTGCGGAAGTCTTTGAGGTATGTCACGGTTTCGTCAACCAATTCGCCCCGCTCGCCGCGCACCAGCACCCGCTGCCCGCGAATCATTGAATAATATTGGTCGCCTGTAAAGTCAAAGATGCCCAGCCTGTCGCCGAAGTCGAAGCGGGCGATGGTCTGTGTTGAAGTGATGATTTCTTCTTCTGTCGGCAGGGTAGCCCGGTGCCGCCCCTTGATGATGGGCGAGGTGAAGCTGAAGCCACTGATGGTGACGGGTTCGTACATGACACCGAGGAAGCGTCGCATCAGGCTGATGCCATGATAGCCATGCGCAACTGAAATTTGCGCTTGTGAGATTCTCCCCAATTTACCACTGTGGGCGACAGCCAGCTGCGCCATGTGGTGGGGACGCATCCAATACTGCTCGGCCACCTGTATCCGTGCGCCGCGCTGCGCCATCTCCCACACCGCGTGCAGTTCATCTAACGACTCGGCGGGCGGCGTTTCGGAAAGGATAGGCATATCCAGCCGCGCCAGTTCTTTCATGACATCCACGTTTGCCCCACGTGAAACGGATGTGACCACGAACTGCGGTTCGCCGGAGCGCACCATATCTTCAATGGAGGCAAAGGCGGGAACGTTGTAGCGTGAGGCTACCTGTGCTGTGCGCGTTTGATCGCGTCCTACTAGACCGACGACCTGAAACGTGTCCGGGCAGGCCCGTGCCACCCGTAGGAAGAACTCTGCCCGCCACGCTGTGCCTACAACGCCAAATGTAATCATGGTGTTTTTCTCCCCACCGTCACCGGATAAAGAACAAGGGGTGTTACCCCCTTGTCTTGGACGATCTAAACTTTAATTGTAACGTCTGCACTACGATTAGTGGTATTCCGGCAGCCAGCTTCCATGCGCTTCGATCAGGTCATCCACCAATGACCAAATCTGGTCGAGGCTCAGTTCGGCGGCGGTGTGCGGGTCCATCATGGCCGCGTGGTAGATGTGTTCCCGCTTGCCGGTCAGCGCGGCTTCTACCGTCAGCCCCTGCACATTAACATTGGTCTGCATGATAGCGGCCAGTTGCGGTGGCAGTGTGCCAATCTTGGTCGGCTGCAAGCCGCTCTTGTCCACCAGCGTCGGCACTTCCACGCAGCAGCCCTGCGGCAGGTTGTCAATCAGGCCGTTATTGGGGAAGTTGCCATAGATCACGCGCGGGATGCCGGTTTCCATACTGTGAATGATGAGTGAGCCGTATTCCATACTTTGCTCGACATGGATGGGGGCGCCGCCTTCCAGTTCTTTGCGTTCGCGTTCCCAGTCGGCGATTTGCACTTCGCAGCGGCGGATGTATTCGTCCAGCGGAATGTTGAATTCCTCGATCAGTTCGGGGCGGTCACGCTTGATAAACCACGGGGAGTATTCGCTGAAGTGCTCGCTGCTTTCGGTCACGAAGTAGCCAACGCGCTTGAACAACTCGTAGCGCACGCGGTTCCAGTCTGGCTGGCGACCATCGTCCAGCACCTTCTGAATGAGCGGGTACAAACTTTCGCCATTGCGTTCAAATTTGAGGTAAAACGCTACGTGGTTGATGCCCGCGCACACGTAGTTAATCTCGTCGTAAGGCACTCCAATATCGTCGGCAAGCTGCATGGCCGTGCCCTGCACACTGTGGCACAGGCCAACTGTTTTGATCTTGCTGGCGCGGCCAATGGCCCAGCAGTTCATCGCCATCGGGTTGACGTATTGCAAGAAGGTCACGTCGGGGCACAGTTCTTCCATATCTTTGCACATGTCCAGCAGTACGGGAATGGTACGCAGACCGCGCATGATACCGCCGATGCCCAGCGTATCAGCAATCGTCTGGCGCAGGCCGTACTTCTTGGGAATTTCAAAATCAACCACCGTGCCGGGTTTGTAGCCTGCCACCTGTATCATGCTGATGGCATAGTCCGCGCCGTCCAGTGCTTCGCGGCGGTTGGTGCTGGCGGTGATGGTTGGCTTGACGCCCAGTGACTCGGCCATTCGATGCGCCACAATTTCCGAAGTCTTAAGCCGTTCGGCGTCGATATCATGCAGGGCGATGTGCGAATTCCCCAATTCGGGGAACGATAAAATGTCGCCCATCAGATGTTTTGCGAAAACCGTACTGCCTGCGCCAATGAATGTGATCTTTGGCATGTTGGTGTCCTTTCTAGACTGAGTATGTTAGTTACTCACGTGCGACCGTGAGCAGAGTATCCACTTGAATAGCGCTGAGGTGCGATATGACGCCATCCGTCCACTGCACCTCCAAATCTTCAATCTGGCTTCCATCGGGCAAGCCGAAATGGACCTGTGTCGGGTTGCCGGAAAGGTAACCACTGCTGGCACGGATTTGCCGCTGGTATGTTCCCGTCGCAGTGTGCAAGATGATGCGCGCGCCGATCTGATCATGATTTTGTATAGCAGGTTGGCGCAGCTGCACAATCAGGTTGTGCCCCTCGCACAATTGGTTTTCAAACAACTGCGCGGCCGACATCAGATTGTTCACCACAATGTCCAAGTCGCCGTCATTGTCCATATCTGCCATCGTCATACCGCGTCCGCTGCGGGTGGAGTTCAATTGCCACTCCGGAGCAGGTACGAAGCGCGTTCCATTGAGATTACGGCGGGCCTGATTTTCTTCAACCAGTTCACTGTTGGGAAGCTGCCCGAACAGTTCCAGCGCGATCATGCCGTTCACTACATAAAGATCCAGATAGCCATCGCTGTTCAGGTCGCCAAATTGGGCTGACCAACTCCAGCCAGTGGCAGATAATCCCATAGTTCGGGCGATGTTGGTATAACCATCTTGCGTATCCACGCGCTGTAAAATGTTCTCGATGGTTTGCGGGTCATTCGTCAACCGTGGTTTCTTCATGAGCTGCTCAAGTAACGGCTGCCACTGCTTCTGCGTTTGTGGGTCGGTGCTGTAAGGCTGCATGTCAGTCGCGAAAAATTCAGACTGCCCGTCATTATTGATGTCGCCCGCGTCAAAACTCATGGTGCTGTATGTGGTAATCATGAATGGCTGAAAGGGCATCCATTGACCGTTGTCGAACGTCCAATATTGGTCAGGAAACGCGAAGTCATTTCCCACCGCCAGATCCAACTGACCATCGTCGTTGAAATCGTTCATAAAAACGGTGAGCGCCTGTGCTTTGTTTGCCAATCGTTTGCCGACAAATTGACCATCTCTGTTTTCGTAATAAAATACGCCCGCGCCGCCGCCCAGCAAAAAGCTATCTTTTAATGTTTTTTCTAAATCGGCATCATAAGAAGCTGTGACCAGATCAAGATCACCGTCTCGGTCTACATCCGCCCAATCCATGCTGTACGCCAGATGGCTCACCCCTTTAAGGGATCCTAGTTTAGATAATTCATTGCCCACGTTTTGCCACAATGCCGGGGTGGTCGCTTGTCCGGTTAGTACAATATCTATCAAGCCATCCCCATTTACATCCACCAAATTCACGTCACGTCGCGGTGCAAGATCAATCTCTGTTTTGCGAAAATTGAGATCACCCTCATTCCACAAGAGGGTTGATGGGCCATCCAGATTTGCCAGCACAATATCCTGTAAACCATCTCCATTCAAATCGTTGATGCCCAACCCGGAACCATTGCTTTCATACAATCGAATGCGCTCACTTTTTACAGTTGTAATATGCGGTAAATCATGAGCTACAAACGTACCGCTGCATGTTCCTTCCCCAAATCGTTTGACATCAACCGTCACTTTGGGCGGCGCTTGGTTGGCCTCGACGCCTTCGAACAGGAACAGGAGCAAGGCCATTATTCCCAACCATTTCCAGATCATCCCTACCTCTGCGATTACGGTTCGCCATCTCGAAAGGAGTGGCGAACCGTATTTGTGTCACACGAACTGCACGTAACTTTCTAGAACAGGGCGTTTACTTCATCATTGGCAGCGGGCAGTACATCGGCGGCTTTCGCTTCGCCCAAACCGACGCTGTCCATCGCTTCGTTCATGATGGTATTGATCTCGCCACCGAAATCGGTGATCGGGAACAGGAAGGTGCCGCCTTCTTCGTTGGCTTGGTCAACAAAAGCGCTGATGTCAATGCCCTTGTCGGCGCGTGCCTTCTGCGACAGAGCGGCTGCTTCAGGAATGGCCGGGAACACGACGCCAGATGCACCGACGATGTTCTCGCAGTCAGCCGAAGCCAGATACTTCACCCACTGCCATGATTCTTCCACATGCTTGGAACCAACCCAGATCGAGTCCGCTAGACCATTGAACATGCTGCGGCGGCCTTCTGGACCGGCGGGCAAACGTCCAAAGCCAACTTCGAAATCGCTCGACAGGTAAGTGCCGATCATCCAGGAACCGTCAACGACCATAGCGACGTTGCCTGCCTGGAACAGCGCCGTACGACCTAGCGAGGTCTGGTCAGCCAGCGGGGGTGCGAAACCGTGTTCCAGCCACAGGTCAGCAAACCACTGAATAGTGGATGTGAAGCGTTCGTCATTGTAGAAATATTCATTGCCCCACACGCCATTATTGAACTGCCAGCCGGTGGTTGTGGCCAGCCAGCTCCATTCAGTCTGTCCATATGGGCCACCCATGCCACCCATTACGAAGCCGTACTGTTTGACATCGGCCTTGTCAAAGTCGGCGCTGGTGCCGTTGTTGCCTTTTCCATCCACACTCAATTGGGCGATGGCTTCACCAAAGGTGCCGCCGTCTTCCGGATTCCATGTCCAGTCTTTCATTATGGCCGGATCGACGCCAGCAGCTTCCAGCAAGCCTTTATTGTAAACGACTGCGACGGTGTCCCAGTCTTTGGGCAGACCGAAGCGTTTCCCATCGCGTGTCCACAGGTCAGCCAGACCGGGATAGTAAATGTCGGTAGCGACACCGTCCCGTTCGACCAGTGGTTGAATATCAACCAGTTGTTCGAGGGCGGCGAATTCAGGATATTTGGCGAGGTGATTTGTAAACACGTCTGGTGCTTCGCCGCTGACGAAACCCGTTGTAATGCCTGTCCAATAGTCATTCCAACCCAGTTGTTCGATTTCAACAGTTATATTGGGGTTGGCCGCCATAAAGTTAGCTGCACATTCCTGATACGGAGGCAGTTGGTTAGTGTCCCACAACACATACTTGATCGTGACGGCATCCTGTGCATAGACCCCTGTGGTCAGTGCCAGTATCCCCACAATCAGAATGATATACATTGCTAAACGACGCTTCATAAGAATACTCCTAATGTAATTACGACAACTCTCAGATTGAACATATGCAGGCCGGCATGCAGCCCACGTGACACCTATTTAAAGCCGGAGAATTGGATTGAATCCACTACCCGGCGGCCAAAAAATATGAAGAGAACGATGGTTGGTACAATGCCGACCACTGTGCCAGCCATCAAGCCTGCCCAGTCCGGCGCACCCTGCGGTGTTTGCGATTGGAATACGTTGAGGGCCACCGTCAGTACCCGCACATTCTCATCACGCCCGACGAGAAACGGCCACAAATACTCATTCCAGCTGGCAACGAACGTCAGCAGCGCCAATGTCAGGATCGGCCCTTGAATGAGCGGCACGGCGATCCGCCAGAACACGCCAAACACCGTTGCGCCATCCAATACCGCCGCTTCTTCCAAGTCTTTGTTCAAACTCAAGAAGAACTGGCGCATGAAAAACACCGCGAAGGGCGACATCAAAAAGGCGGGGGCGACGATCCCCTGAAAGGTACCGATCCACCCCAATTGGCGGATAAGGACGAAGTTGGGAATGGTGAGCACAATGCCCGGAATCATTAGGCTGGTCAGGTAGATGAAAAATATCTGGTTCCGAAGCGGGAATTTCATGCGCGCAAAGGCGTAGGCCGCCATCGTGCTAAAGATGGTCTGCCCGAATGTTATGAGTGCTGAAACGATGAACGAATTACGTAGATAGACCCAAAAATTGATCGTGCCTGCGCTGATATTGTTGGCGTCTTGTCCCACCAGCGTTGTCGGGTCAATCATCCCTAACACACGTTGGAAATTAAACAGCGTGGGGTCAGGCGGGAAGAAGGATCTGGGATCGGAGAAAACAGTTTTAGGCATTACCAACGCCGTACGCAGCACCCAGTAAAAAGGAAATGCTGTGATGAATACCATCAGCGCGATAAAGATCCACAGCAGTATTTTACCCCACTTGATGTTGCTCAGGAATGAGCCGTTCTCATTTATGCTCTGTGTGTCCGAACGGGAAATTGCGGCCATCTCTATACCCCCTTAGCTGTAATCTGCTAGGTCAGAGCGACCAGCGTTAAAGAACCGGTTTTGAATGATGGTAATCGTCACCAGTATGACGAACAGAACAACGCAGGCTGCCGTAGCCACACCCATGTTGATCCGCCGTTCAAACACCTGTTCATAGATGTAATAGATGATGGTGCGTGTCGCGCCGGCTGGTCCGCCTTGCGTGGCGACTGCAATGGTGTCGAATATCTGGAAAGAACCGATGACAGTGGTAATGACCACAAAGGCCAGCACCGGACGCAGGAGGGGCAGTGTGAGCTTTCTGAACTGCACCCATGTGTTCGCCCCGTCCACGGTAGCCGCTTCATAAAGCGTTTTGGGGATAGTCTTGAGTCCGGCGTAAATGAGTATGGCGTTATAGCCCATGTGCCGCCACGTGTTGACCCCCGCTATGCTGGCAATTGCCTGATTGGGATCACCGAAAAATCCCTGTCGCGGTATCCCGAAAAATTGCAGGACGATATTCACGATGCCCAGCGATGGGTCGAGCAGCCATACGAACAACAACGCTACAATCACATTGGGCATCAACCACGGCAAAATCATAATGCCGCGCAGCAGTGATGATTGGCTCATCTTGTCCAGAATAACTGCAATAAAAACCGCCAGCGCAGTCTGGATGGGTATGTTCCACACTACATACGTAAGGGTGATTGTTAGTGAGCGCCAGAAGCGGTCATCAGCAAAGATGGTCTGGTAATTTTCGAGGCCGATAAACTTGGCATCAGTCAGCAGATTCCAACTGTGAAAGCTGATGACGACACTCCGGGCTGCGGGAATTGCAAAGAAAGCTGTAAATCCTATTAAGCTGGGCAGAATGAACAGGAACCCTAATATTTTCTCGTTGTTGGCTATTTTGCTAAAGAAACCAGTGTTAACCTGTTGCGCTGGTCCTGTACTACTAAATGTTGCCATTAATTCTCTCCTCAAAACTACTATTGTGGACAGGTAATAAATTGAATTATCCGGTTAATCAATTTCAACTCCTTTTCAACTTATGGGCGGTGTAATATCGGGATTCGCCAGCTTCCATCCGCACGAGTCGCGTATCTTGAGCTGCGTTCCCAGCACGATATGAGGTTGTTCTATGGGCTCCTCATTAATAAGCCTGATGAGCAATTCGCCGGCTCGATACCCATGTTCAATATCCGGTTCGTAGATCGTTGTCAGTGCCGGCGTGGTGAAGCGTGCCAGACGCACATCGTCAAATCCCACCAATGCGACATCCTCTGGTATCCGTAGTCCCGCTTCTTGTATGGCCGTCATTGCCCCGTAAGCCATCATGTCATTCATCGCAAAAACAGCTGTTGGCAGCGGGGACTGATTTAACAGCGATTTCATGGCCTCATAACCGGTATCAGGATCGAAAGCACCCTCACGAACCAGTCCGTCGTCAAACACCAGCCCTTTGCTTTCCAACGCCCGCTGGAAAATCATCAGACGTTGGCGGACATGCTCGTTGCTAGCTATTGGCGCATAGGTGATGCAGCCAATTCGTTCATGCCCCAGCTTGATCAGGTGTTTTACTGCTTTACGGACGCCTAACAATTTATCCACCATGACCGAAGGAATCGTTGGGTGAATATTAGCCAGTGTCACAATTGCAAAGCCTTCTTGCTGCAGCGCCAGCAGGCGTTGTGCATCGTTATGGAAGGGCTGGTTGACGATAATGCCCGCCACTTCTTTGCTGCGCATCAAATTGGCATATGCGTCCGCATGTAGATCGTCATGCACCATCTCCAATAGAATGCGATACCCGTGTTCTTTGGTGATGCGGCTCAAACCTGTGATGATGTTAGGGATGTATTCGTCGATGAAAACTTGGTCGTGAGGCTGTGCGAGCATCAAACCGATGTTATTACTGCGTCCCCGTGCCAGTGTGCGTGCTGCGGCGTCCGGCACATAGCCCAATTCGCGCGCCGCTTGCTGTACCCGTTCGATTGTTTCGTTAGGAATGTTGTTTTCAGCAGCGTGGTTGTTCAAAACAAATGAAACGGTTGTTTGAGATACCCCCGCTTTTTTGGCAACTTGTCGGCTCGTAACACGTTTAGTTGGCATAAAAATAAGTTTACTAATGCGTATTAGTAAATTGAGAATAACGCATCCAATTCCACTTGTCAAATATGTCTAATCTTCTCTATTGCCACCTGCGATGCGGCTTCCCGCGTGCAGCGCCGCCCCGATCAAACACACATCTTCACCGTAGTAGGCGGCGCGCAGTAAATCTGGTGGAATGAATTGTTCATCGAGGATATGTTCGTGAATAGTTGCGCGTGCTGGCCCAAGGATGAGTTCGCCTAATTTACTGACACTGCCACCCAGTACGATGACTTGCGGGCTGAACAGATGCAGCAGGTTGGTCAACCCCAAACCCAACCAACGCCCCGTTTCCTCAATCACGCTCAGCGCCAGCCGGTCGCCAGCCTGTCCTGCTTCACCTACGGCCTGTCCATCCACTTCTGCCAGTGCCCGCAAGCTGGAAGGCTGGTCACTGGCCGCCAGATATCTTTCTGCGGTCCAACCCAGTGCCACCCCTGAAGCCAGTTCTTCCCAGCGTTTCACGGTACCGTCCGGCAGCGTGAAGCGCATGTGACCGGGCTCAATTGCCAGTCCGCTCCATCCGGCAAAAAGCTGCCCATGACTGACCAGCCCCCCGCCTATGCCGGTACTAATGGTGAGATACAGTGCTGGATCACAGCCGCGTGCTGCGCCACGGTGATACTCCGCCAGTGCCGCCAGATTCGCGTCGTTCTCGATAAAAGCTGGCGCACCGCCGAACGCCTCACTCAGCAGCTTGCAAAGCGGAACATCCCGCCAACCGGGCAGCGTTTTCGCGTGACGGATAACACCCGCTCGCGTATCCAGCGGGCCGGGGGCAGTAATGCCGATTGCCCGTACAGTCGCACCTTGAGGTACGACTTTGCGCCCTAATTCAATAATGCGCTCGATAACCTGTTCCATGCTTTGTTCGACATGCGACCGCATCTCACTGCGGGCGAGCTGGGCGTAGTCCGCGGTATACCAGGCGGCGCGGGTGCGGGTTCCGCCGAAGTCAATAGAAAGAATGCTCATATTTCTAGCCCGTTGATCCGCTTATATAGGTCGTAGGCAGGTGGCGTTGCGCTGCCTGTCAGCAGCTCCGGTTCAAGCAGAAGTTGACTTCCCCGTACAACGATGATCTGTTGCTGCTCCCCGTCCTTTAGGGCATGATACGCCATATAAGCCATTTCGGCTGCCAGCACCCGGTCACGGTGCGATGCATTCCCGCCGCGCTGAGCGTGTCCCAGCCGCACATCGCGCATGCGGATGCCTGTCAATTTTGGCAGGTCATCCGCCAGTGTTCGTGCACCGCGTGCTCCTTCGCAGATCACCATCAGACCGAAGCCGTGAATTTCCACAGCCTGCTTCATGCGCCGCCCCAGCCAGTGTTCATCATAATTATATTCCGGCACTATGACTGCGTGTGCACCTGCTCCCTGCGCCACCGCCAGCGCCAGATTGCCACACGTCCCGCCCAATGTTTCTACCATGAACAAACGCCCATGCAAGGCGTGGGCCGTCGTCATCGCACCGTCGATCGCTTGATACGCATAATTGCATGCCGAGTCAAACCCCAGTGTCATCTCTGTTCCCGGCACATCATTGTCAATCGTGGTTGGCACACCGATGCACGGCACGCTCCATTCGCGCAGCAGGGGCGGGATATGCCGTAGGCTTCCGTTGCCGCCGAACATTACAAGATTGTCAATTCCGTATTCCAGCAGCACAGCCTGAATACGCTCCCCTGCGTCTGCTTGGCTCAACACCGGATCACGGCTGGAAGGCAGAATTGAACCGCCCCGTCCCATCCACGGCACAAGCTGGCTGTAATCCAACGGCCCTACTTTCCCGTCCAACAAACCGGGAAAGCCGCCGTTAGCGCCCCATACCGTATCGCCGCCGTTCGCCGCCGCTAAATGGCAGTATTGTCCAATCAAGCTATTAATGCCCGGTGCGTCTCCACCGCTGACCACAAATAATGTTCGCATCGCTTGCACCTGAGTTCAATAAAGTGCGCCATTCATAACCAAATGGAGCATATTTCTTGATTTCCTGACTTTGTGCCCACTTAAAGGCACCACTATTTTCGCTTCTTTTTCTATTTTTTACAAAACGTGGTTGAATTTGACAGAATTGGTAAACATCAGTAAACTCCGAACCAATGATGACCCGTATTTGAAATAGATTTATGTTTACTGAAGATAGTAACCTTTTGGCGGTCGAGCGCCAACGCATTATTCGCGAAATTTTGGAACGCGAGGGTGTCGTCCGCAATGCTGAACTCAAACAGCTTTTACAGGTTTCGGCTGTCACCATCCGTTCTGATTTGCGCGAATTGGAAAATGCTGGAATTTGCCAGACTATCTGGGGTGGTGCGGTTTATATTAAGCCCATCGTCGCCCGTGAAACGCCCCACATTGCTACCCGCAGCAGCCTGAACCCTGAAGCCAAACAGCGCATTGGGGCGCGGGCTGCCCAACTCATTGAAGTGGGACAAACCATCATCGTAGACGCTGGCACAACCACTGTGGAACTCATCCATAGTCTCCCGCGCGATTTGGACTATCTACGCATCGTCACGCCTGCACTCAATGTCGCGGATGCCGCCACCCAGTTTCCGCAGGTCGAATTGGTGATGACCGGTGGCATCCTGCGTAATCTGACCCACTCACTCATCGGCCCACAGGTCATGCTCTCGCTGGAAATGTTCAATGCCGATTGGGCCTTCATTGCCTCCGGTGGCTATAGCCCTGAACACGGCATAACAACAGGTAACATGCTGGAGGTTGAAGTCAAGCGTACCATGATCAGGCGAGCCAGCCGCGTAGCCTTACTGGCCGACAGCAGCAAGTGTGGAACGGTTATGTCCTTAAATGTTGCGCCTATGGCGGAAATTGATATTCTCATTACTGACACAGACCTATCTGATTCCCACCTCGAAGCCTTCACCCAATTGGGCGTTGAAGTGCTGCGTGTCTAAGTAACCCATCCAATCGTCTCAAAGGAGGAAAAAGACCATACGAAAGAAAGCCCAGCGTCATCCACAAAAGTTTCATTGTCTTATGAATTTTCAGAGAGGATTACCATGAAGAAAGTTGCATTACTGTTTATTACGTTAGCCCTATTGGTTGGCGTCATCGTGCCCGCTGCGGCCCAGGATGCTCCCAAGCGCTATACCATTGGCTTCGTTCCCGGCGTCAATCCCGATTCCTTCTATATCACCATGGCAACTGGCGTTAATCAGGCGGCTGCCGATTTGGGTGTAGACATCATCCAGCAAGACCCTGAGCAGTTTAACGTCCAGTTCTCTGTACCCATTGTTGAAGCCCTCATTGCGGCTGGTCAGATTGACGCGCTGGTGACAGCTCCCAATGACAAAGAGCAGTCCATTCCTGTTCTCCAGAAAGCCAACGACGCCGGTATTCCCGTGTTGACGGTTGACACCTTCATTGGCGATGGTGATTATGCCAACGGCCCCGTCACCTTCCCGTTGAGCTATGTCGGTTCCGACAACGTTCAGGGCGGTTACATTGCCTGCTCTGCGTTAGCGGATAAACTCGAAGCGGGCGCTAAGATTTACATCTCCAACGTCCGCCCCGGCATCAGCACCACCGACCAGCGCGAAGAAGGCTGCAAGAATGCCGCCGCTGATCGTGGTCTGGAAGTTGTCCGCGTAGACTACAACGACAATGATGCCAACAACGCTCAGCAGCAGACCGCCGCTGTGCTGCAAGCCAACCCGGACATCACCGGCATGTTCGCCACCAACACCTTCGGTGCGTTGGGCGCTGGCGCAGCCATCAAGAATGCCCAGCTCGAGGACGCCGTCACGGTTGCGCTGTTCGACGCCGGTGCACAAAACATTGGCTATTTGAAAGATGGCACGGTATCACTGGTTATCGCCCAGAAGCCGTCAGACATGGGTTACTTGGGTGTCTCGATGGTGGTTGCCTATCTGGATGGCTACCAGAGTTTGCCCAAGCGCGTTCCCACCGGCTACTTCGTGTTCGATAAAGATAATGTCAACGATGAAGCCAACGCCCGCTTCATGTATAGCGAAGACACACCAGATGCTCAACCAGCTTTCGGTGACAGCTTTACACTCGGCTTTGTTCCCGGTGTGAACCCTGATCCTTTCTATATCACCATGTCGCGTGGTGTCAACGCCGCTGCTGCCCGTGCTGGCATCAAGGTCATTCAGCAAGACCCTGAACAATTCAACGTTCAGTTCTCGGTGCCGATTGTTGAGGCGCTGATTGCTGCTGGTGAGATTGATACACTGGTGACGGCTCCCAATGATAAAGAACAGTCCATTCCCGTTCTGCAGAAAGCCAGCGATGCCGGTATCCCGGTCATCACAGTTGATACCTTCATTGGCGATGGCGACTATGCCAACGGCCCGGTCACCTTCCCGCTGAGCTACATCGGTTCGGACAACGTTCAGGGCGGTTACATTGCTTGCTCTGCATTAGCTGACGCGCTCGGCAGCGGCGCCAAGATTTACATCTCCAACGTCCGCCCCGGCATCAGCACCACCGACCAGCGCGAAGAAGGCTGCAAGAACGCCGCCGCTGATCGTGGTCTGGAAGTCGTCCGTGTAGACTACAATGACAATGACGCCAACAATGCTCAGCAGCAAACCGCCGCTGTTTTGCAGGCCAACCCGGACATTACTGGCATGTTCGCCACCAACACCTTTGGTGCGTTGGGCGCGGGCGCGGCCATCAAGAATGCTGGTTTGGAAGGCGCAGTTCAGGTCGCATTGTTTGATGCCAGCGAAGAAAACATCGGCTATCTGAAGGATGGTACGGTTTCATTGGTCATCGCCCAGAAGCCAGCTGATATGGGTTACTTTGGTGTTCTTGCCGCATTGGCCAACGCTCGTGGTTACACTTCAGTTCCAAAGCGTGTTCCCACTGGTTACTTTGTCTTCACCAAAGATAATGTCAATGACCCGGCATCTGCTAAATTTGTTTACACCAGCTAAAACTGGGTAAAGTATGTGCAGTTGTGTCAGGGGACATCCATCAATGGGTGTCCCCTGACCGTATTGAAAAAAGTATTCTTGTCTCCTCATAGCAAAATCTTCAGCGAGGGGAAATAATTAAGTAGGTGGGAGACAACCTGCTCTCATCTCCTAACTTATACATTTACTAGGACTAAACGCATGGCTGTATCCTCCGCCTCCGCCGCTGGCAAACCAAATGCCCTTCGCAATCAGGTGCTTGATTTCATAGTCAGGAACTGGTCTTACATATTTTTATTACTGATGATCATTGTTTTTTCAGTGACGGGGCGCGGTTTTTTGACCCTCGCCAATTTCTCCAACGTGCTGGTTACCAGCACCATGGTGGCATTGATGGCTATCGGTCAGACCTACGTGGTCGTCACGGCGGGCATTGACCTCAGCATCGGCTGGACGGTGGGTTTGGCGTCCGTTATCTGCGCCCGCTCCATGCGCGACATGGTAAATGGTGGTATGGATGTCGGCCTTGCCATGATTATCGGGGTAGTATTGGCCCTGCTGGTTTCTCTCATTCCCGGCTTTATCAACGGCGTGCTTATCGCCCGCATCAAAGTGCCGCCATTTATCGCCACACTCGGCATGTTTGGTATCGTACGCGGTGCGGCTTTTCTCCTCACCGATGGTCAGCAAATCATCGGCAACCTGCCTACCAATTTGCAGGACTCTCTACGCTCCATTGGCAGTGGCAGTTTGTTGTGGTACATCCCCGAACAGGCGCTGACCCTATTTAATCGTCCGAATGACCTACCACCTGCCATCAGCCGGAACGTGGCTGGCTTGCTGCCATATCCGGTTCTCATCACCGCAGGTGTGGTCATCGTCTTTGGTTTTATCATGGCTCGCATGCGCTTTGGTCGCCACACTTATGCCATCGGCGGCAATCAAGATGCATCGCTCCGCGCGGGTATCAGCCTGCGCCGCCACTTAATCTGGATCTACGTCATCTCCGCGTTTACGGCGGGTATCGCCGGTGTGCTGCATACCTTCCGTTTTACGGCTGGTGCGCCCAACGCCGCTGAAGCCGCCTTACTGCAATCCGTAGCGGCTGTCGTTATTGGTGGAACCAACTTGTTCGGTGGGGAAGGGACGATCAGAGGCGCGGTCATCGGCGCGCTCATCATTAATGTGCTGTCGAACGGTCTCGTCATCGTCAATGTGAATCCGCTTTGGCAGTTTATCGTCGTCGGTGTAGTAATCATTGTCGCCGTGCTGGTTAATCAGGCGCAGGCGGCGCTGGAAAGGCTGCGTACCAATGCCTGATGCAATCTTAAAATGTAACGGTGTCAGCAAATTCTTTGGCGGTCTGACCGCGCTTAACAACGTGGACTTTGAAGTGAGCCCCGGTGAAGTGGTCGCGCTGCTGGGTGACAACGGCGCTGGCAAGTCTACGCTCATCAAATGCATTTCCGGCGTCTACAAACCGGAACACGGCCAAATCATGTTTGGCGGGCAGGATATTGTTCACTCCACGCCTGCCGAAGTCCGTGAACGCGGCATCGAAACGATCTATCAGGATTTGGCACTGGCCGAAAATCTGGACGTTGGCGCGAATGTCTTTCTCGGCAAAGAGAAGATGAAGCACTTCTTGGGTGTCATTCCCGTTACCGATGACAACTTCATGCGCAGCGAAGCCGAAAAAGTGCTTGACCGCTTGGATATTCACATCCCCTCGCTCAAGCAGAAGTTGGTCAATTTATCAGGCGGTCAGCGTCAGGCGGTCGCTATTGCACGTGCCATCTACTGGAACGCCCAACTGGTCATCATGGATGAACCGACTGCTGCCCTCGGTGTCCCCGAACAGCGCAAAGTGCTGGCGCTGGTCAAATCTCTCCGTGATCAGAACATACCTGTCATCATCATCAGTCACACCATGCAGGATGTGATGGAAGTGGCGGATCGTATGGTCGTCATGCGCCGTGGTCGCGTGGTCGCCAATATGCCACGTGCTGAAGCAACGGTAGATGGTATCGTCAAACACATCATCGGCGCGTCGGAAGTATCGGAAACAAGCGATTAGGCGAGGAACTATGGTTAGCCGTCTTGCCACCGACAATGAAAACAGTCTGCTTGTGTCCGGGCAAGTGGAGTAATCTCTGTGGCACTTGATATTCTCACGTTCGGCGAAGCATTGGTCGAAGTGATGCGTACGGACATCGGCCAACCGCTGGATCGTCCCGGCCCGTTCACTGGCCCTTATCCCAGCGGTGCGCCCTTCATCTTCGCCGTACAGGCCGCTCGTCTGGGTGCGAAAGTCGGCGCAATCGGTGCGGTGGGGCAGGATGCCTTTGGCAAATGTTTGCTCGACCAGTTGCAGGCCGACGGCGTAGATACCCGTGGCATCCACACCTTGCCCGACTATACTACCGGCGTGGCTTTCGTGGCCTACAATGCCGATGGCTCGCGCGAGTTTGTGTTCCATGCGCGCCATGCTGCTGCTGGTCAGCTGTCTCCCGAAATGTTGGATGCCTCCCTGTTTGACGGCCTAAGGTGTTTGCACATCATGGGTTCGACGTTGTCCATGCACGAAGCCGCCCTCCAAACAGGGCTGCGCGCCCTCGAACTGGCATGCGCTGCTGGAGCCAAGATCAGCTTTGACCCCAACATCCGCCCGCAGTTGCTGTCGCCGGATCGCGCCCGTTATGCCTTCGCACCCTTCATGGAAGCCGCCGACATCATCATCCCCTCAGCCGAAGAACTGCTCATGCTTGGCGATGCCTACCATGTTGAAGCAGTTGTTACCGATCTGCTTGAGGACAAACCAGAGCTAATCGTCGTCGTCACCAAAGGTGGCGAAGGCTGCGATGTGATGACCCTCAGTGATATCCTGAAGGACGAACTGCCCGACATTGGGCCCGGCATCGCGGTTGATCCTATTAATGGTTATGATGTTATCGAAGTTGATCCCACCGGTGCGGGTGACTGCTTCGACGCGGGCTTTCTAGCGCGCTGGCTGGCGGGGGAGACCCCTGCTGCCGCTGCTGAATTTGCCAATGCCTGCGGTGCGCTGGCCGTCACCGCGCAGGGGCCGATGGCCGGCGCGAAAACGCTGGCCGAGGTGCTGACCTTCATGCACGAGAACAAAACTAAAGAGGATGAATACTAACCCGCCAGAATACATCCCGTCCGTTCTGAAAAACGACCTAACCGCACGGGCATGGCGGTGACATGCCCACATATTTCAAGGAGCTATCGTGACCCAATCACTAACCCCCGGACGCTGGCGTGGCCTCAAAGCCACCAGCACACGCAACAATATTTTCTCGATATTGGCTTTCGACCAGCGCGGCACCTACCGCCGCATGCTGCCGGAAGGCACGTCTTACGAAGACGCGGCGCAGATCAAGCGCGACATTGTCGTGGCGCTGTCTTTCCACGCCAGCGCCGTCTTGCTTGATAACCAGTACGGGCTCAAATCCGTCAACGACATGAATGGCGGCAGCGGTGTACTGATGTCCTACGAAGAAAGCGGCTACAGTGGCGACTCCACCTATCGTGGCATCAAGTTCGAAGACGACTGGACGATTGCCAAAATTCGCAACATGGGCGCTTCTGCTGTCAAAATACTGGCCTATTACAACCCGCAGTCCGGTGCGCTGGCCGAAGAAATCGAAGGCGTTTTACGCAGCGTGGCCGATGAATGCCACAAATATGATATGCCGCTCTTTCTGGAGCCGCTGTCCTACAGCCTTGATGCTAATGTCGCCAAAGAGAGCGCCGAGTTCGCCAAAATTCGCCCACAGCTCGTCATCGACACTGCTGAACGCCTGAGTAAAACCGGCGCAGACATCCTCAAGATGGAGTCACCGGTTGACCCCAACTTCAACAGCGATCAGAAGCAGTGGGCGGATACCTTCGCCGCTGTCAGCAAGGCGTCGACTGTGCCGTGGGTGCTGCTCAGCGCCGGTGTGGACTTCAGCACCTTTGCCGAGCAAACCAAATTGGCCTGCCAAGACGGAGCCAGCGGTTGGTTAGCCGGGCGTGCCATCTGGAAAGAAGCCGTCACCATGACCTCTGCCGAGCGTGATGCCTTCCTCAAAGGGGAAGCGGCCAATCGCATCCAGAGCCTCGTTGACATCGCCACTGCCACGGCTCGTCCGTGGTCAGATTTCTACACAGCGCCTGAATCGTCCTTGACATGGTATAAGAGCTACAATCTCCAATGAGTACTGAACCCGGTCATCGCAAACCGTGGAGCGGCCTGGCTACCGGCGGCGCAGATGCCCCCGTCGGCGTGCTGGGCATCCCGTTTGACAGTGCCATTAGCCACCGCAAAGGCGCGGCAGATGCCCCTGATCGCATCCGCCGCAATTCTCATTACATCTCGCCGACCACTGAGTCCGGCCTAATCCTCGACGATTTCCAGATTTGTGACTACGGCAATCTCGAACGCGACTTGAACTGGGAACGCTATTTTGGCAGTGTTGAAGCCGCGGCGGGGGAGGTGCTCAAACACCCCTTTGCGCTGTTCATCGGTGGTGACCACAGCGTGGGCATTCCGCTGCTCAAAGCCTTCAGCCAGCAGGCGGGCGAACCCTTCGGCATCCTGCACATTGATGCCCATCCTGATCTGGTGGATGAGTTCGATGGTCACCGTTGGAGTCATGCCTGCACTGAACGGCGGGCGCTGGAATATCCACACGTCCTGCCGGAAAATCTGGTCTTCTGCGGCATCCGCTCCTATGTCGAAGAAGAAATTC
Organism: Anaerolineae bacterium; assembly: GCA_041390885.1. Taxonomy (GTDB): domain Bacteria; phylum Chloroflexota; class Anaerolineae; order Aggregatilineales; family Phototrophicaceae; genus CFX2. The sequence goes on from JAWKPB010000021.1 coordinate 337,946, forward strand.
ACTTCCTCCACGAACATCCTGAAATCACTGTGCATTCTGCCCGTGATATGTACCATCGGGGTATAGAAGATGTGGCGCAGGCCGTCATCCAACAGTTCAAGGGGCTGTCCAGCATTTACCTGACGCTGGATATTGACTGCCTTGATCCGGCTTATGCACCCGGCACAGGCACACCGGAGGCTGGGGGATTGACCAGCCGTGAATTATTGGAATTTCTGCGCCTGATTTTTCATGCGCTGCCGGTGCGGGCGATGGACATCGTTGAGGTAGCACCACCGTTGGATTATTCCGACATCACCACATGGGCGGCCATCAAAGTGATCTATGAAGTCTTCGGCTGGCTGCACGAACGGCTGTAAAATCGCTAACAACGCCTCAATCATCCCACAAAAATGTCTGCCGTAGGGGACGCCATTCTTGGCGTCCGTCCGTGTATTTCTAACCATCATTGAGCTACCTGTTATGCAGGTGGAACAGGTGATTTTGGCACTGCTTGAGGGAGCGTCGTCACCTGTTCTTTTTGACGCGGCGGCGTGCAAACTGAATTCTAACCGTAAGGTTTGTTCAGCAGTATGCACTGCCCCATCATTTTATGAAGTTCGTGTAATCTATTAGACGTTTTGTGCTGTACTTTTCCGCCCAAATATAGATGTACCCCTGCAAATCGCCACGTTCTGCTTCACGAATATCTTCTAGTACAGTAATTTCACCCTGTAAACGCAGCTTGATCCAATCTGAGCTTTCCAGTAAGAAGAGCATGTCGTGCAATGTTCCATCCACCCATATCACTGCCATTTCGTTAATCATCTCGATTTGGGCTGGAGATAATCCGGACAGTTCATCTTTGTATTTGTTGAAAAAGGGACCTTTCATTTCCAAAAATCCATCAATAACGTTTATTTGTTTATCCCGCACAAGTTCAACTAGCTGCTTTCCAAATCGTTCAAACAATTCTTCTTTTGGGTTCATTGATTTTTCCTTTTTGACGAGTTCATTTGATAAACAGGATATATCGATAATGACTCGCCCGCCATTTAGGGACACGGCGGTGAGGTGTCCTGTGGCGAGGATTTGTCACCGCCAAACCCCTAAACTCATATCGTTCCGGTCTCGTAGGGGCACGGCGGTGACGTGCTCGGTATAGAATACGGGTTTGCCACCGTCAAACCCCTACATTTGCGGCATATCTGAATTGTGGGGGCACGGCGGTGACATGTCATCCCACCTCTACAACCAGTCAAGTTCCTTCTGCTCAGTATCGGCTACCCTCATCACATATGAACAATCAAGGCAGTTCGATTGAGTTCTATGAAATAGGATTGCTCAAATGACGCGATAATCTCTGTGAGTTGGGAGAGAAAGAGGGCATCGAGTTCGACATTGGTAATATTGCCAGTTGAAATGAGCAGGAGTTTGTAGGGGCGCTGCGCTAAAACGAAACTGTTTACGAAATCCGCGTCTTTGGTAATTACAATCCGCTGGTCGCGCTCCGAAATACTGTTAATTTCTGCATCGGTAGTGGCATTTCCATTCGGCAAATCGAGTGTGTGAATGGCATCATGCCCTGCGGTTTGCAATGCGAAAGCTAGTCGGCGCGGGAGTTGGGCGTCAACCACGAATTTCATGCCGGAATCGATTGTATCCGCTTCACCTGTGCCAGCCGGGTAGCATAGGCCAGAGCCGCCAGTAAATCCTCATTTTCGAGATCGGGATAGTCCGCGAGAATATCACCGAATGTCATCCCCGAACTCATGAGTTCAAGCAGCATCTCAACCGGGTAACGCAAGCCGCGAATGACAGGCTTGCCATGGCATATATTGGGATCAATAGTGATACGGTTCAACGGATCATTCATGATATGTAAGCTCAATGCTATGGCATTTATTGTTTAGATTATAACAGAAATATTTCATGCCTGTAGAAGTACAGCGGCAGCAAACACTGTCTCTCTGCGCCAAGCCTCTCCTCTGCCCCGCTGCAGTTCAACGACTTTCCCCCACACAAACCATTTTCTAACTGTCTACCGTCCTTCTTAACAATTCCGCTCTCTCAAAATGGTTTGTGACTTTGCCTCCAAAAAGAGACCAAATGTTCGCCCCAAGTCAGAAAATATGTGCTATGATGGTGTTGATGATTGACTAACTTCTGCTGATCGCTTTGCAATCCATCAAGAGACTTCCAATGTGTTGTCGCGAGGGCGAAAATTGCAACTTTCATGCGCGGTAGTTAATCTGACATCTAAAATCGTGTATCTATTTTTGGACAACTGGAAGCTACTCATGAATATTCTCAACGTCGGCTACGACTCCACCAACTATTACATCCTTGCCGATACCCGCCCCAAGCTGCTCGTGGATGCGGGATGGCCCAGGTCACTCGGCAGGCTGCAAAATGAATGTAAACGCTACGATATCCAATTAAAAGATATTCCGTACATGATCGTGACCCATTTTCATCCCGACCACGCTGGTCTGGTGCAGGAACTGAAAGACCTCGGCATGTATTTGCTCATTGTGGATATTCAGAAACCGTTTATTCCCGAACTCAAGAAGCATATGAAGCCCAGAGACGAGTACGTTGAAATTGACCTGCGCGACAACACGGTCATCACCCTCGAACAAAGCCGCCGCTTTTTAGCCAAGTTAGGCGTGCAGGGGGAACTCATCGCCACACCCGGTCACTCGGATGACAGCATATCGCTCATTTTGGATGAAGGGGTAGCTTTCACTGGTGATCTCACCCATCCCCGCCTGCTCATCGACCCTGCCGATCCCTGCCACCGGAGCTGGGACAAACTTCGTTCCCGCCATGTCAAAACCGTCTATGGCGGACATGGCCCAAGCTGGCAGCTGCAATGAGGGTTTCTGCGCTTCACTCCCTTGCTGCCGCCGTGCACGGTGCAAATTGCAATTGCGGCAGCAATGAGCGAACCAACCGCAGCACTAGTGACATTGCAGCGTTTGCCTCCCGTGTTCCCGCCTGCTAATTATGTCATTGCAGCGCCTGTCTCCCGTCTTCCCGCCGCACAATGCAGCGGCAAATTGACATTATTGACACTTCGTATAACTCTCTAATATCTTACTTTGCTTCCTCTCTGTCTGTTCTGAAATGACCGTCTTCTGTCTGATCTCCGCGTTCTCCGCGCCTGCGCGAAGCCTCCTTTTGTTTTGGCGAACTTGGCGTCTTGGCGGTTCAATTTTCGTTTTCGGTGTTATGCAGCTCATAGTCACTCTGTGGTTCCAATGTCTTTGTATTCCCGCTTGAAATCACCGTTTGAATTCTGTATCATGTCGCGGGTATAAATGAATAGGACACTGCCGCGATGACTATCACGCGCCTTCCGGGTCTCATTGACCCGCATGTGCATCTCCGTGAACCCGGCGCGACTCACAAAGAAGATTTCGAGTCCGGGACGCAGGCGGCATTGGCCGGGGGCTTCACCATTGTTCTGGCGATGCCCAACACCACCCCCCCACTCATTGATGATGACAGCTTAAAACTCGCCGAGCAGGCCGCCTCCCGCAAAGCCCTCTGCGATTATGGCATTCATCTCGGTGCCAGCCCCCACAATGTCCACTCGGCGGAGGCGCTGGCGGGGCGGGTCACCGGCTTAAAATTTTACTTAGATGCCACCTTCGGCACCTTACATTTAGCCGATCTCAATACCATCCGTGAACACTTCGGACGTTGGCCTCACCAACGTCCGATTTTATGTCACGCAGAAGAACGCACCCTCGCCGCCGTCCTCATGATCGCCCAGCTTGCCAATCGCGGGGTACACATCTGTCACGTCAGCCGCCGCTCGGAAATCGAACTCATCCGCGATGCCAAAACGCGCGGCCTGCCCGTCACCTGCGAAGTCGCCCCCCATCATCTATTCCTCTCAACTGAGGATATTCCCCGTCTTGGCGCAGGCCGTAGTGAAGTCCGTCCGCGCCTTGCCGCGCCCGATGATGTCGCCGCTCTATGGGAGAATATCGAGTTTGTGGACTGCTTCGCCACCGATCACGCGCCCCACACCTTAGCCGAAAAAGACAGCGCCCAACCGCCGCCCGGTTTCCCCGGCCTCGAAACCGCGCTGCCGCTCCTCCTCACCGCCGTGCATGAAGGCCGTCTCTCGCTGGATGCCGTCATTCAACGCATGTCCAGCAATCCCCGCCGCATCTTCGGCTTGCCCGAACAACCCGATACGTGGGTCGAGGTGGATGTGGACGCGGAATGGATAGTTCCTGACTCACTCGTCTCCCGCTGCGGCTGGACACCTTACGCTGGTCAGCCTGTGCGCGGGCAGGTAGAACGTGTTTACCTCCGTAACCAGCTCGCCTATGAGCATGGTTCGTTTGTAATCCCACCCGGTTCGGGGCGCAACGTCGCGCCCGTATATCAAACAGAAGGAAGTATCTGAACGCTATGACCCTTATGAGCACCACGTTTGTTCCCAGTGCCGTCGCGCGTGACCATCGTTTCGCGGGTCAGCATATTCTGTCGGTGTCCCAGTTTGCCAAAGACGATCTGGCCTACGTCTTCGATGTCGCCGAAGAATATCACCAGCTTGGGCGTGAGGTCTCGCACATCCGCCCGCTGCAAGGCTATGTGCTGGCGAACCTCTTTTACGAACCGTCCACTCGTACCTCGTCATCCTTCTTGGCTGCCATGCAGCGCCTCGGCGGGACAGTTATCCCAATCAATGAAGTCCGTTATTCCAGCGTCTCCAAAGGCGAGTCCCTGCCGGATACCATCCGCACCCTCGAAGCCTATGCCGATGTCATCGTCCTGCGCCATCACGAAACTGGCTCGGCTGCGCTGGCCGCCCGCTATGCCCACGAACCCATCATCAACGCTGGTGACGGCATCGGTGAACATCCCACGCAGGCGCTCCTCGATCTGTTCACCATCTTACGCGAACGGGGGCGGCTGGACGGCCTGACCATCACCATGCTCGGCGACCTCAAGTATGGCCGTACTGTTCACTCGCTGGCGCGCTTGGCCTCGTTGTTCGATGTTCGCATCCATTATGTCTCGCCCGATTCGCTGCGGATGCCCGCCGATCTCATCAACCAGATTGGCGTCCCCCAAACCGAGCGCGTGGACTTGAACGAAGTGCTGGCGGAAACGGACGTGCTCTATGTCACCCGCATCCAGAAGGACCGTTTTGAAGATCAAGCGCACTATGAATCTGTTCGCAACAGCTACGTCATTACGCCCGAATTGATGACCCACGCCAAAGCCGAGATGACCATCATGCACCCTTTCCCGCGCGTCGGCGAAATTGACGTTGCCGTAGATGATGATCCGCGCGCTGCCTACTTCCGCCAGATCGAGTACGGCATGTACGTCCGTATGGCTCTGTTAGCGATGGTGCTGGATAAAGCATGACGACCTTTTTCACCCAGCTTGAACAACGTGCCCGTGCCATCAACAGCCTGTTGTGTGTCGGCCTTGACCCCCAGCCGGAGAAGTTCGGCAGCGCACAGGCTGTACTCGAATTTTGTAAGCGCCTCGTTGACCAGACGCGCGACTTAGCCTGCGCCTATAAACCCAACAGCGCCTTTTTCGAAGTATGGGGTGGTGCGGGGTATGACGCCCTCTCGGACTTGATCGCTTACATCCCCCACGATATCCCAGTCATCCTCGACGCCAAACGGGGTGACATCGCCAGCACCGCCTCGGCGTATGCGAAATCGGCTTTTGAAACATTGGGCGCGGGGGCTATCACTCTCAGTCCCTATCTAGGGGAGGATGGTGTGCAGCCCTTTCTGGCGCACACTGGCAAAGGGGTATTCGTACTCTGCAAAACCTCCAACCCCGGCGCCAGTGAATTTCAAGACCTCCCCGTAAGCGGGCAGTCGCTGTACGAAACCATTGCCCGCACGGTGACCCGCTGGGAACATGCTGACCGCATCGGCCTCGTCGTCGGCGCGACTGATCCTGCTGCCCTGCACTGTGTGCGGGTTCTCGCACCGAAGGCATGGCTGCTGGTTCCGGGCGTCGGCGCGCAGGGTGGTGATTTGGACGCTGCTGTCACTGCTGGCCTGCGTCCTGATGGGTTGGGTGTGCTGATCAATGCCTCACGTTCGATTGCGGACGCTTCCGACCCCAAAACCGAGTCCCGCCGCCTGCGCGATGCCATCAACGCCGCCCGTACCCAAACGCCGTCTACACGCGCAGGTCAACCCGCTTACATTGAACCGGTAGCCCGTGCATTAGCCGAGTCCGGATGCGTCAAATTTGGTTCATTTACACTCAAATCGGGTAAGACCTCACCGTTTTATCTCGACCTGCGCCGCTTGGTGGCCTATCCCGATAAACTTCAGATTATCGGCGTGGCGCTGGCTGAACTGCTGGAAACACTCCACTTCGACCACATCGCTGCTATTCCTTACGCGGCGCTGCCCATTGGCACAGCGGCTTCCCTTCACGCCAATCGTTCGCTCTTGTACCCGCGCCGTGAGGCCAAGTCCTATGGCACAGGTGTCAATATCGAGGGTGTGTTCGAGGCAGGCGATACGGCTGTCGTGCTGGATGATCTGGCGACCACCGGCGAAACCAAGATCGAAACCATCGACAAGCTCAAATCGGCAGGCTTGGCGGTCAATGACATTGTCGTTGTGATTGACCGCGAACAGGGCGCGGCCGCCATGCTGGAAGGGTTAGGCTATCACTTTCACGCGCTGGTCACACTCAGCCAACTGCTGCCCGTCTGGGAAGCACAGGGTTTCCTGTCTGCGGACCACCGCCGCGATATCGAAACTTATCTCGCCCAAGACCATGTATGACGTCCTCTACCGTCATCTGCTGTCCCGCTTTGATGCCGAGCGTATCCATCAGCGGACACTAGACATACTGGAGACTGTCGGCAGCCTGCCGCTTGCCCTTAACTTGCTACAGCATCAATTCTCGCCGTCCGTTTCAGCCGCGCCCATCAAGTTGTGGGGCTTGGAATTCCGCCATCCATTGGGTTTGGCAGGTGGCTTGGATAAGGATGCTCGCTGCCTGCCCGCTCTAGCCGCGTTGGGATTCAGCTTTATTGAGGTGGGCACGGTAACGCCGCAGCCCCAGCCCGGCAACCGTCGCCCGCGCCTCTTCCGCCTGCCGGAAGATCAGGCGCTCATCAACCGCATGGGCTTTCCCAGCGCAGGCATGGTGGCCGTGCGAAAGGGGCTGGAACGCCAAATGCCCCATCCCGTTCCCGTTTTTGTCAGTCTCGGCAAAAATAAGAATACGCCGTTAGCACAGGCTGTCAGCGACTATGTGGCGGTGCTGGCGCATCTCTACGCGCAGGGTGATGCCTTCGTCGTTAACATTAGTTCGCCCAACACCCCCGAACTGCGCCAGTTGCAGACGCGTGCTTATCTGGATAGTCTGCTGGCTGACCTGCGCGTGGCGCTGCTGCGCGTGGCGAAAGATGCGCCCCCCAAACCACTCCTCATCAAAATTTCGCCTGACCTTAGTTTGGCAGAACTGGATGAACTGCTGGAATTGGCTGTGTCTCATCAGGTTAGCGGCATCATCGCCACCAACACCACCACTACCCGTCCCAACCTCCACAGTCGCTATACCGGCGAAGCCGGCGGTTTAAGCGGCTTACCCCTGCGCCAGCGTTCCACGGCTATCATTGAACATATTCGCCAGCAGAGCAGTAATCAGCTTGCCATCATCGGCGTGGGTGGCGTGTTTGATGCGGCAGATATGGGGGAAAAGATGGCGGCTGGTGCGTCATTAGTGCAGGCCTATACTGGCTTCATCTATCGCGGCCCGTCCTTTGTGCGGACAACCGTTGAGCAGCTGCAAGCGCGGATGCGGGAATCTGGCATGATGCGTTATGAGGAAATTGTCGGTATAAATTAACTGTCATGATTTCGATGAAACATAAGAGGATAAAATGGCTGTTTTTTCTGATATGCGCTTCGACCAATTGCAGACTTACATGCCAGCACGTGTTGAACCTGCCGACTTCGATGACTTCTGGCAGCGCACGATGGAAGAAGCTCGCAAGTTCTCCCTTGATGCTAAGTTTGATCCAGTCCCTACGGCCCTCCGTACCGTGGAGGCCTTTGATGTAACATTTAGCGGCTATGCCGGTCAGCCTATCAAAGGTTGGTTGCTGCTCCCCAAACAGCGTAGTGGCAAGCTGCCCTGTGTGGTGGAATACATCGGTTATGGTGGTGGTCGCGCTTTCCCAACTGACTGGCTGCTGTGGGCCAGCTGTGGTTATGCTCATTTCGTGATGGACACGCGCGGGCAGGGGACGACATGGAGTCGTGGCGACACGCCCGACCCGGAGCCAGATGGCGCAAATCCACATCTGCCCGGTTTCATGACGCGCGGCATCTTGCGTCCTGATTCCTATTATTACCGCCGCGTGTTTACGGATGGTGTGCGGGCGGTCGAAGCGGCGCAGTCGCACCCCGCAATTGACCCGGATCGTATCGCCGTTACCGGTGGTAGTCAGGGTGGTGGCATCACCATAGCCGTGAGCGGCCTGTCCGATCAGGTCAAAGTCGCCATGCCGGATGTACCGTTCCTCTGCCACTACCGTCACGCTACCCATATCACTGATGCCAACCCCTACGGCGAAATCAGCCGCTACTGCCAGACCCACCGCGAAAAGATCGAAACAGTCTTTACCACCTTATCTTATTTTGATGGGGTAAACTTTTCTGCTCGTGCCCACGCTAAGGCCCTGTTCTCGGTCGGGTTGATGGATGAGATTTGCCCGCCGTCAACAGTATATGCCGCCTATAACCACTATCAAGGCGAAAAATCAATTGCAGTTTGGGAGTATAACCATCATGAAGGTGGTGGCAATTACCAGGTACAGGAACGGGTCAAATTCCTGAATTCGGTCTGGCCTATTTAGGTATGTCACCTGACCAACGCTTCCTTAGCGCACAAGAACCTGCGGAGATTCTTCAATCGCAGTACAATACAATGTGCCTCGTAATAAAGGACTTAATCCCAACCGTTTGCTTACGCAACAAGTAATGTGAGAGAGTGGAAGCAAGTTATGACCGCCGTTGTAACTAGGAATATTGACAGCCGCTACACCCTCATCGAAAAACTCGGTGAGGGTGGTATGGGTGAAGTCTACCGTGCGCGTGATGGTCTCACCCGTGAAATTGTTGCGCTTAAGCAGGTTCGAATTGCACCGGACACCGCCAGCGGCTTTTCGGATTCAGACGGCTTGCGGTTGGCGCTGGCTCAAGAGTTCCACACGCTCGCGTCGTTGCGCCATCCTAATATCATCAGCGTCCTCGACTATGGCTTTGATGAAGAACGCCAGCCGTACTATACGATGGATTTTCTAGAGGCTGGAAAACCCTTGCTGGAGGCCGCGGAAGGCCAGCCCTTCAGCTACAAGATGAACTTGCTGGTTCAAATGCTGCAAGCTGTGGCCTATTTGCACCGTCGTGGCGTCATTCATCGTGATCTTAAGCCCGCCAATGTGCTGGTCGCCAATGGTCAGGTCAAAGTGTTGGATTTTGGGCTGTCGCTTGGACATGATGCGGTTGAACACGATGATTCCATGCTGACGGGGACATTGGCCTATATCGCGCCAGAGGTGCTGCGTGGGCAGCGTGCCCGCGAAGCAGCCGACTTATACGCTATTGGCGTGATGGCCTATGAACTGTTCGTGGGGCGTCACCCCTTTGACATCAGCAACGCCGGGCAGTTGATCGCCGCGATTATCAGCCAAGTACCGGACCTTACCCCACTGCTGGACGATCCGTCTGCCGGGGCGCACACCATAGAAGAACTGAGCAATCTCGAAACCAAGTCGTTGCAGTCACCCGATAATATTGAACTCAACACCATCAACCTGAAGAAGGATGAATTACTTACTCGCAAGTTGGATACTTTTAATGATGGTGGTGATGTGGTCTTACCGCACACACCTTCAATGGGAGCGGAATCACCGTCCTTAGCCCAAATCATAGGCCAACTGCTGAGCAAAGAGTCCTATGATCGCTATCAAAGTGCCGAAGTCGTTATCACACATCTACTAAATGCCAGCGACTTGCCAATTCCGACTGAAAGTCCGGCTATTCGTGAAAGCTACTTACAAGCAGCCCGTTTCATTGGTCGGGATACCGAACTCGATCAACTCAAAGATGCCCTCAGTAACGCCCAACACGGCGATGGTGGTGCATGGCTCGTAGCGGGTGAAAGCGGCGTTGGTAAATCACGGTTGCTAGATGAACTGCGGACGCAGGCGCTCGTAGGCGGGTTTCTAGTGCTGCGCGGGCAGGCCGTAGCTGAAGGCGGGCTGCCATATCAATTGTGGCGCGAACCCCTGCGTCGTCTGGCACTCGGCACAGCTTTGAGTGATGTTGATGCTGGCATCTTGCGCGATATCGTGCCCGATATTGCCGATCTACAAGGCCGTACCATTCCGGATACTGTCGCGCTTGAAGGACAGGATTATCAACAGCGCCTCTTTGGAACGATAGCCGATATATTTCAGAATCAAAATAAACCCGTTTTGCTACTGCTGGAAGACTTACAGTGGTCGCGCGAAAGCTTGGACGTATTAGGTTTGTTGAAGGATGTAGCTCCGAAGTTGCGGTTGCTGGTAGTTGCTAGCTACCGTGATGACGAGCGTCCTGAACTGCCTGAAACGCTGCCGGGTATGCAGCTTTTGAAGCTGGAACGCCTGACCCATGACCAAATTGCCAGTCTTAGTGAATCCATGCTAGGGCAAACTGGACGGCTGCCACAATTGGTCCAGTTTCTCCAGCAGGAAACCGAAGGCAATATATATTTCCTTGTCGAGGTTGTTCGTGCGCTGGCTGAAGAGGCCGGACGGCTCGATCAAGTGGGGCGTGTCACACTGCCTCAATATGTGATGGCAGGCGGCATTCAGGCCATTGTCGAACGGCGCTTGGCCCGTGTACCTGCTGGCAAGATGGAATTGTTGCGGTTGGCGGCTGTGGCAGGGCGTGAGCTTGACCTCACCATTATGGAGCAGTTTGAGACTGAACACGCCTTGGACGAATGGCTCGTCATTTGCGCGAACTGCGCCGTTTTGGAAGTACATGAAGATCAATGGCGTTTTTCTCACGACAAACTGCGCCGGGCTGCTATAGACATGATACCGGCCGCTGAACTGCCCGATCTACATCGGCAGGTGGCACAGGCGCTCGAAGTGGTGCATGGAACTGCGCCGGATCAAGCTGCCACCATCGCGCGGCACTGGGCGGCAGCGGGCGACGTCGCAAAGGAATTTGAGGTGGTGCAGCGGGCAGGTGACTATGCCCTGCGGATTAGCTCCTTTAGTGAGGCCATCACCCATTATGAGCGTGCATACGCCTTATTGCCCGAAGTCGTCACCGATGCTGAAGAACAGCAAAAAGTACAGGCACGCCTGTTGCTCAAATGGGGCGAAGCACTGCAACATTCCGGCGATTATGTGGTGGCGACAACAAAGAGTACACAGAGCCTTGAACTGTATTTCGTCTTGGAAGATCAGGCAGGCATCGCACAGGCAATGAGTTTGCGGGCTGACATATTCTGGCGCAGCGGTGACCATACTAGTGCTAGCCAGATGTGTACCGACAGTCTTGCCATCTATCGTGCCTCAGGTGACCGCCATGGCGAAGCGCGGGCGTTGAATCGTTTGGGCATGATCGCCATTGAGCAAGGGAACTATGAGCAAGCCAATACCAATATCAAACTCGCGCTGGAAATTGCCGAAGATCTTCAAGACGATGTGACGCGCTCAACCGGCCTAAACAATCTAGGGTTAGTGGCCTTGCGTCAAGGCGATTTCGCCAATGCAGTAGAGTATTTCAAAGAGAATTTGGCAATGTGCCGCGCCAGCGGAGAACGGTGGCGCGTCGTAGCGGTGCTGCTTAATCTGGGCACGCTGTCCGGCATTCAAGGTGATCTCGGCGCAGCCGGGGATTATTTCAGGCAGGCGCTTGACATGAGCCGCATCATCGGTGACCGGCGCGGCATGGCACAAGCCCTCAATAACCTCGGTTTTGTCGCCCAGCTTCAAGGTGAGTATGACGCCGCAGCTACTTATTTGGAAGAAAGTCTTTCGCTGGCTCAAGCCATCGGCAACCGGCAGGGCAGTGCTGAAATATTAGTCAATCTGGGTCATGTCGCCACGGCACAGAATGATGCCCGCCGGGCTACTGAGTTGTTCTATCAAGCTCTGTCCATCGCGCGGGAAATCAAAGTCGCCCCGCTCATGTTGGAAAGTCTGTATGGTTTGGCACGTATTGAAGAGTCGCCCTCGCGCGCACTTGCTTGGCTCACATTGGTTCTCAATCATCCGGCGACCACCCACGAAACGCGCGATATGGCGACCAAACTGAGCGAACAAATCAATGCCGATTCATCTCCAGAAGTTATTGAAACCGCCACAACGTTAGGGTCAGCACTCAACCTTGATGCCCTGGTGGACGATCTACTTCGCAGTTAAGCCTTTACTTCAATCGGCCGAAATAAAAAGCGGTGGTTATCGTAACCACCGCTTTTCGTTAGTTCGCACGTGTTTATTTGCTAGTTTTCACTGTGAACGACCATGTTTCGCTCCACGGGGTGATGGCAGTCGCAACACAGTCTGATACCGCTACTCGCCAGTAGTATATACCATTCTTGAGCGAGGGCGTCGTGTACGATTCTGACCGTACCACCGTCGAACTCTGGACTGGTGTGACAAAATCGGACTGGTCATCTATCTGGACGAGGAAACAGGTCGCAGCATCGTCTTCCGTGTCCTCATATTCCCACTCTAGCTTGACAGTCTTCTTGCTGGTTGTGCTGCCAGATTTTGGTGACTCAAGTTCAGGTGCATGGTTTTGAACGATGCTTACCTTATCGCTGCCCTGAATTGCTTGACCGCCAAAGGTCATGCCAATCAATATGGCCTCGGTGGAGTTCTCGTCAAGCTGCAAGTCCCTGATGCTGACCCATACCACCAGATCGAGTTTCCGGTCGTGGTTAACATCTTTGAAGTCAGCGAATGGCCGGCCATTGTTCTTGATGATGACCAGTGCGCCGGCCAGCGTAACTGTCACGGGATTAACCTGTGTAGCATCAAATGTATCGCTGCTCAAGATGGCAACTGACAGTTTGCCCCATGACTTAAGGTTAATACGATTGCTGGGTGAGTCCGGTTTGACGTCAATACCAACAGTGATGACAGCGGGTGGATGACAGGCCAACGGAGCCATATCATCTGTGGCGATATTAGAATTCGTGAGAATCTTGTTCCCACTGGCATCCAGCACCGGCGGTTCCAGTGGTGGATTGGTTCCGTCAAAGGTCAGTGCATCAGGAATAGTGGCGCACAACCCAACCAATGTGCTGAATACGGGTGCGGAGAAGGATGTTCCGGCATAGTAACTATTGGGGGCGACCATATAACCAGCACCCGGAGCCATCACATTAGCATCTTGCGAGAACTGCCACGGATTGGTTGTGTCGCCCAACGTTGCGCCCACTGCGATAGTTTCTGGCCAACTGGCGGGTGCTAATGGCGCGGGTCCTAACCACGGGCGTAAATTGCCCGATGAGGCAATGGCTGTGGCCGAAAAGTCGCCGAGGGGCGCGGCGCTGTCGCTCAAATAATTCCGTAGGAGCACCCGCAGCGGTTGGAGTTCATCGTCTTTGACTGCGCTCGCTAGGTGGTTCCAGTACTGCCCCAACATATTTTGAGGAATTTCAAGATTCTGCGTGAGGTAATTCGCCAACCCGAAGGATTGGGGTTCTGCACAGGCCGGCAGCCTCTTGTTGGCTGTAACGGTGATGCCATTCAATATCCATTTCAGATCGTTGCCGTTGAACTCGACAGCAAACACTGCTTGGTGCAGTCCCGGAACGAAGGTCGTAACCTGACCCCGATCATAGGGTGAAGGCAGGAACTTGTTCCCGCTGCCAACCGGGACTTTGCTGCCCAGCGCGTTGGGGTTGTTGTAGCCAAATCGAGCGCTGTAACGACCATCACCCAGATCAGCCACACATTCGGCGATGGGTGTTATTTTCTGAGTGGGGGCTGGCACAGCTTGTTCACAGCGTGGTGAATAACGGCTGGCGATGGCTGTACGGCTCTGACCATCCGGCCCAACCAGTGTCCAGACCAAATTACCACTGTCAAATGGTACGGCAAAGACGAAAGATTGCCGCCCCGGTTCAAATTGTGTCGGCTGACTGCGGTCTTTGGGCCATGGACTAAATTTGTTGTTATTTCCAACTGCAATATTGATCAGTTGGTCGTTTTCGTTCTTGTAGCTGAAGTAAGCCACGTATTTTGGCCCCGAACCGTGGGCGACAATATGATCACGACTGCGGTGGCCGTTTTCACCGTCATCATGCCCACCGCTTCCGCCTACTTCTGCAACGCATTCCAGCACGGGGGTGATGGCAAGGCTTGGGGATTCTTGATTGTTGGCGTTCACAACTGCTAGCGCCTGTTCAAAATTAAAAGCAGGCAGTTGAGTGCCTTCGACGATTGGTCCCGTGTCTTCGCAAGAGATAAGACCAAAGCTCATGTTCAATACGAAGTTCCGGTAATCACCGCGAAGCTCATTTACCTTGTCGGAAATGGCCGTAGCAATGACTTCAGCATCGTAGCTGGAAGCACTAATATCCAAGTTAAATGCCGCAATTTTGATGTCCGGCACACGGGCGCGCACCGCATCCAGTGCTTTATCCAAAATTTGCCGCACTTCAAAGCCGTGTGCATCCGGTGTGTTAAATTCGTCAATGACCAGTATAGCTGTCGAATCGTTATTGAAGCCCATACTGGAGATGAAGAAATCTAAACGATCATCAATCCATTTCAGTTGTGGATCGGTCGTAACCGGATTGTCACGGATCTCCGCTGCGACTGCCAGCGGATCAAGTCCTTGACCGGCCAACGAGAAGCCTTGTCCTGCTAGCGAGAAACCTTGTCCAGCCAGCGAAAAACCCTGTCCGGCTAAGGAGAAGCCCTGTCCAGCCAGTGAAAAACCTTGTCCGCCCAAGAGACTGGGCGTAATGGCACAGGCTGCTACCGGTGTTTCTGCCGAAGCAGGCGCGGCGCTAGCCGGCACCAGCGCAACCATAATGAGTATTAATAAACATATTCCAACATATTTTCTCGAAAGAACTAAAGACCTCGACATCATCAACACCCCTTATTTCAAGCCATGACTTGATACCTTGCAATATCTATATTGAGTCCTAGCCTAAAAAATGACATTTTTCGCCTAACACTAACCTAAAGAATTTCCTTACGGAATTAATGTAATAAAATTCAAACCAGCCTTTGCCGTAATTACAACCGAAAATTCATAATTGCGGGTCGTTGTGGGTGTGCGTTAAGTTGCTTAGCAAACCAAGATGACCAAATTTGTAGAGTGTTTGAACTATGGATTCAATCTGTTGTGTAAAATCCTGCGTGAGGACGATTTGGTCGTCCGGGGCGTAAAGTGTCAAAGAAAAGGGGATGGTTCTGCCACAAAATTGGAACGTTATTCGAAGTGCATTTGGCC
Source organism: Anaerolineae bacterium (assembly GCA_041390885.1). Classification (GTDB taxonomy): domain Bacteria; phylum Chloroflexota; class Anaerolineae; order Aggregatilineales; family Phototrophicaceae; genus CFX2. Next base: position 353,431 of record JAWKPB010000021.1, read on the forward strand.
ATGAAAATTACTTGACGCTTCTAATTAAGATGCGGGTAGAGTCAAACTTTCTAGATCGCGCGGATAATAGGTCATGATCTCAATTCCGTCGTCCGTGATGAGCACCATGTCCGAATGGCGGAATCCGCCGATTTGTGGGTGGTATAAACCGGGTTCAATGGTGAAGACCATGCCCGGTTTTAGTTCGGTGTGGTCGCCTCGGTCAAGGAATGGCGCTTCATGGTAACGGGAGCCGATGGCGTGCCCTGTATGATGCCGCCAATATTCGGTGAGGTCATGCTTTTCATAATAAGCCCGTACCGCTACGTCAATGTCTGAGCAGCGGGTCGCGGTCTCAAACGCGGCAAAGGCCGTATCTTGCAATGCAACCATATGATCGAACAAGCGTCGCTGTTCATCAGTTGGTTTGCCCAATACCATTGAGCGTTCCAGTTCCGATCCATAGCCCCAAACTGGCGCGCCAGCTTCGCCTACCAGCACATCACCTGCCTGGAAGGTAATATTATTGGCCAGCGCATGTGGGATAGAAGCGTTACGCCCGATCTGACCGCGATAAATACCATGTGCGCTTCCGGACATCATCGTGTTGGCTTTGTAGATAGGGCCGATGGCATTGAGCATTGCCAGTGTTGCTTCGGCGCTGGCACGGGTTTCGACTTCGGTTTCAGTTGCGCCTACAACGGTATAACGCTGCAATAGGCGCAGCGCAAGATTGCCCCACCGGCAGCTTTCACGCATCAGGTTAAGTTCCGCTGGTGATTTGATCATCATTTGATCTTCGACTGCGGCGCGAACAGGATATATGGTGATGTTACCCAGCTCTGTTAATGCCGGTCCTCGGTAACCGAAAATCCATGGATAACCATCTTGGTCAGCGGTCACTTTTCCTGTTATACCCATATCTGTCAGAAAAGACTTCATGACCTCCATCGGATGTGGATCTGATGGATATTCTATGTAATGTCCTACCCGATCAATTACGCTGTGACTCTGTGCATGTTCCACTTCCATACGCGGGACGAATAAAGCGCGCTCACCTTTTTGATTCATCATGAATACGATGGGACGTTCTGTAGGTATGAAGGCAAATCCCGTGTAGTATAGGATGTAATCTCGTTCAAACAGAACTACGCCACTGTATCCCTGCTGCTGAACATAGGCATTGAGTTTTTCACACCGCACCTGATATTCATGGTCTGTAATGCGCAACATGATGTACCCCTATATGAGATAGTGAAAATTTCATGTGACTATTCAGCATTGGTTGCTCCACAAGTGCAGCAGTCAGCAACGACATCTAGAAGCTACTAGTGGTTGATTGAAATTGCGTGAGTATAACCTTGATCCGGTGCTGCACCCAAAAAGATGGAATTACGCCATTTAGCCAAAGGCAGGATACCGAGTCAAACGTATTAGGATCAGATTCTTTTGCCTTGTGGACAACAAACTGTTTGCGGCCCAGATGTCTTGCCCCTCATTTGTGAGCGGTCTAGTTGCTTGCCTTGAGCCCCAATTTCAATCTGCTTAAGTGTTTCTGGTTGCACTAGAACACCCTGGATTCGGTTAACTACATTTGGTTTAAACAAAAAACAGTTTTCTGAGCGGGCTACACCGGGTGGAACTTTAAGCTCTTTTTGGGGTCTAGTAATGGGTGATTTAGGTCACAACAGTACTTGACACGTCCCGATAACCACTAAGCAGCACTAAGAGCGCATCTGGGAAAATCATACTATTGCCGCATTGGGAGCACGCTTGTAAAGTGAGCCATGTGTCAACATTGAAAGGGTCGCAAAGTCACAACCCGTCCCGCGCGATCAACAGCATTAGGAAATTGAAAGGGGAAGTTGTCAATTTCAAGAATGCATACGGACACATACGCGGAAGGAACCGTTATGCTTAAACTTCGTCGAATAGCAACCTATGTGCTCATCATCACTCTGACTATTTTGGCACTCTTGTATCCCCTCCTGATGTCTCATGAGTATGATGTCAGCTCTGCTCCGCCCCGCATCAAAATTGGCTTTGTTCTTTTGGCTGTCCTCGGTTTGCTGCTGCCGCGCTTTTTGGCTCGAATTCTATTCGCACAGCATTCCAAATTTATCGAACAACGTAACGTTCCGCTCCACAATTTGCTGAAGATTCAACATCTTGAAATCATCTCCGTTGAACGAGTGCGGAAGACGCTGCATATGCTCAATCACAGTGCGCATATGGTGGTGACTCTGGTGCTGTACGGCCTGTTTATCTCGCGCATTCTTGATCTTTTTCCCGAAGCGCAGCCTGCGGCGAATGACCTTCGCCTGATGGTCGTCGGCCCATTAGTTATCCTTGGTCAGGCCATTGTCAGTTATCTGCCAAATGCTATCCAAATTGTGATCATTTTGTTGATCACCCGCTATGGCCTCAAGGCAGTCCATGTGCTCTTTCATGCCATTGATGGTGGGACTATTGTCCTGCCGGACTTTTATCCCGAATGGGCAGAGCCCACTTATAAGATTGTGCGGCTGTTGGTATTCGTGTTCATTCCGTTTTTGATCTTACCTTTATTGCCGGGTGCAAACTCGCGCTTTTTTGACCAGATCACATTCTTCATCGGTTTGCTCGTATCGCTTGGTTCGACTTCGGTTATCAAAAATATGACCGCTGGCATCGTACTGACCTACACCCGTGCTTTTCAGATTGGGGATCGTGTGCGGATTGGTGGAGTAGATGGTGATGTCGTAGAAAAAAGCCTATTTGTAACACGCATTAAAACCATCAAAAATGAGCAGATCGCCATGCCAAATGGCTCGGTGCTGGATAGTAATATTATGAATTGCAGTGCTCTTGCCACTGAAAAAGGCTTGATCCTGCACACGAGCATAACCATCGGCTATGAAGTCGATTGGCGGCAGGTTCAAAGAATCCTGCTAGATTCTGCAATGATGACACCGCATGTGTTACATGATCCAAAGCCATTTGTGCTGCAAACCAGCTTGGACAATTATTATGTAAGCTATGAAATTAACGCCTATACTAATCAACCTAATAAGATCGCCGGAACACTCTCGATACTTCACCAACACATTCTGGATACATTTCACGCTGCCGGGGTTGAGATCATGTCACCCACTTACAGCGCATTACGTAATGGGAGCGACATTGCCATCCCACCGGCACATCAGGAACCACCGCTGGCAGGCTTGCCGGACACAAACCTGAGGCTAAGGTCACGGCTCTAGAGCCTCAAAAAGACCATTGGGTTGGGCAAAATGACAAACCACCAGTAGAAGTGGACATGCCGGCGTTATATACATCCTAAACATTCGAACACCGATAAATATGGGAACCACCCGTTTCCCAACCGGCAGGTGGGTCAGTTTCAAGCAAGTTAGCATCCAACAGCACAGCATCCCCAGCATCCATCTTGAGTTGACCTTTGGCATGTTCCATAAATTCAGCACAAGGACTGTTCGCGGTGTACGACTGAATGGTATCTGCTAACGATTGGCGCTGATTTCCGCACTTGATTGCCCCACAAACGACGGTTGAGCATGGTATGCAGCCCCGACTTAATGGGTTGGTCTGGAAATAGTATGTCTAATTTTACGATGAAGAATAAGAAGTCTCTATTCGAGGGGATGACAATGTTTTACTTGAACGCATCGTTATCAAAGATGTACAGGCTGATATTCAAGCTAGTACCCTTACGCGCCGAAAGTCAGGCCAAGGGTAACGATCTCGCCCGCGCGCACCGGAATGGTCAGTTGGTGCGCGTCATCTACATGTAGAGCACTTTCAACATCTTCGTTAAGGTTTAATCGGTTCGCGGTTCTGAATGACTTCTGTGAGCTAATTATTGCAACGGTGTCAGCCCGCTTGACGTTAAAAAATCGAACCAGTAAATCACCATTCTTGGCGCGGCGTAAGGCGCTTAGGACGATTCCATCTCCTTCAACCTGTACGAAGCTGTAGGTATCTGGAAGTTCACCATTGCGCGGAAAGGGTATGTAAGTGATTTTGGATGGGTCATCGCGCGTGATATTCATGTCGTGGAGATCAATTCCTGCGTGTGTGTCTGCTCGCGCAGCCGTGATGGGTGTAGTGTAGCCGTAGGCTTCTGAATAGACCGCTTGCCAATCCCCCTCATGAGGGAAGATTGCGTATTCAGCCGTTCGCTCGCCAATGCACTGTGCGCCGGGCGTGGGTACGAGAGGCCCGGCAGCAATCCGCCGTACCCAGAGATCATCCCGTGAAAGCCATCCCACGGAACGAACCAGCGGTATGGCGATGCGTGTGCCGCTGGACGTTCGCGTGACTTCGACTGAAGCCAGCCCACGGTTGAAAATCGCTAGTCCACTTTGTCCGTCACTTAGGTCAGTAAATGCGCGTTGGTGCATAAGCGAGGTGGGATCTTCCACCCATCCCTCAGATGCCGGTAGATCAATTGAACGGTCGACAACCGCAAATGACTCGTCAACAACCGCTGTTTGAGCGGTCATGTCCGTTGGGAAGATAACCGAGAGCTTGTGGTCATGGGCTGAATTGAGAAAAGTAGTCCGTACACCAATATACGGACAATCGCGCTTCAATGTGATTGTCGAAATGACGGTGATGGATGTTTTACCTTCACGGGATAATCGGTCTGCCGAAATCTGTTTGGGTATTGTGAGCTGATGTGCTATTTCATATGCAACCGCATTCGTACCGACCCAAAGCTGGCGAATTTCAGCAGGATTGCCCGCTGTGGATATGGGGATGTCGCCTTGTACAGGGCAAAATGTGTAGGCATCTCCCGCGTCCGCCACATCTTCGAAATGGTTTAAATTCGAATAGCTCTTACCAGTGGCTTTGTGGGTGACGGTTAAACTGCCATCAGCTTCGATAACGAACCGCAGATAACGATTTTCTGCACCTTGCGCTTCCACAGACCAATCGTCAGCGATAATTCGTGGGTGACGTTTTGGCTGCACATAGAGCGTTGTGTAACCACATCCCGGAACAGTGACCGGAATAAGAATACGCACGCGGCGTTTGCGGTTGGCCTTAAGAGTTTCCATCCAGAATACTTGCTCATCTCGCAAAATTTGATGGGGAACGGGGAAGCCATCCTGTGTGACCAATTCAAAGTTATCGGCCACGGGGTCATCATAATCGAAGTCAATATCGACCTCGGTAATTTCACTCCGTTCCCAATTGAGGGTGTTTACAAAAATTACAGGAATGCCACCTTGACCGGTGAAGTCTACATGCCGGGTAAGCGCCCGTAGATTGTCGCGCGAGAGAAAAGTAGCGATTTGCTCCGCCTGACTAAAACGATAAGCCATTTCCTCATGTACGGCGTCAATCCCACACCCATACATGTCGTCATGAGGATGGTTTAATAAAAGCCAGCGCCACGCTGACCAAACTAAATCATCTGTGCCTTCTTGCTGTTCTGTAGGTGTTGCTCCGGCCAATGCCGCCATTGCAACGAGCGGCTCCATTACACGTTCAAAAAGTGTTTCAATCTGATGGTTGCGCTGCTTTAAGTGCAAGCGTGTCGAATGTACTCCCTGCAAAATCTCAGAATAACGACCCCAGCGAAACTCCCCTTGAAACGCTGGAAAACGCATATCCTGTTTTTTTGCATAAGCACGCACATAATCAAGGTGTTTTTTGAGTGTGGTCTGTTCGATATAAAAGTCTTTGCGGGCATTTGCTTCTGCAATAATTTCTGGAATTTGCGGTTGGGCTTCTTGATGGTCAATCCCGTTCATGAGCAGTATGGCATCTGTGTGTGCCATAGGAGTCAATTTCGCAATAAATTTATCAAGTTTTTGTTGGGCTAGTTCAGGGTCAAACGCCATCTGCGAAAAATCGCCCCAATGCACCCCATAACCCATATTACTTGCTGTGTGATAACCCCATGGCATCAATATTGTGGTTGCGCTTGAGCCGTCGAGTGCAGCCCACTCGAATTCAGTTCCAAGTTCATCACCTTCTGTGCCCATCCCACGCCAGAAAAATACATTGTCGATGCCAAAGCCCTTTAAGATTTGCGGGAGCTGTGCGATATGTCCGAATCCATCTGGCACATAACCGATTTTCATAACACCGCCATAATCCTCACCGATCTTATGACCCAACATGAGGTTACGGATAAGTGCTTCAGGGCTCACCAGAAACTCATCGGCCAGGACATACCACGGCCCGATCTGCACGCGACCTGAGCGCGTTAAGGCTTGGAGTTCGGCCTTCTTATGTGGCCTAACTTCAAGATAATCCTCCAATACACTCATTTGCCCATCGAGCATGTAATAACAATATTCGGGATGCTTTTTGAGAATATCAAGCAGACGATCAATAAGTTGCACCAGTCGAATACGATATTCTTGAAAAGTCACATACCACGCACGATCCCAATGCGTGTGGCTGATGAGGTTAACCTGCCAGCTTCGGATTGAAGGCGACGAATTCACGATATACTCCATTCATTCGCAGTATCAACCAGATCATGCCTTAGAGGTGCAGCACATGACTCGCGAATAACGAGTTCGGGTGGCACGGTGATTTGTTGCAGTGGTCGTACTTCGCCCCGAATACGGCTCAACAGGACTTGAGCTGCCTGCCGCCCTAAGGTGGTGAATTGTTGTGCAACCGTGGTCAGCGGCGGATCGAGATGGATTGACATATCGAGATCATCAAAACCCACAATTGAGAGATCTTCCGGAATACGTAAGCCAACTGTTGCAGCCTCACGATAAATAGCAATCGCAATCTGGTCGTTAGCCGCAAACACCGCCGTTGGTCGGTTGGCGCTTGTGAGATAGTTGATAAGCGGTTCCCGGTTTACAGTTGGATAGCCTTCTACCCGGCAAATAAGGTTTTCGTCAACAGCGATACCCCGTTCGCGCATGGCTTGTTGATAGCCGAGGAAGCGGTGATCCATGCTGACGGCAGGTGACAACCACGTTACGAACCCCACCCGTGAATGTCCTTGATTAATGAGATAATGAACACCACGCAGTGCTCCGCCAAAGTGGTCGGAAATGACATAATCCGTTGAAAGGTGTTTTAGATAACGGTCAACGAGTACTATCGGGTAAGCGGTATTTACTAACTTTTCTATGCCAGTCAGCGACTCTGAATCAACCGGGTACAGGGCAATGCCCATTACACCCTGTTGGACGAGCTTTTGTACGACATCGTGCTGTTGCTGAAGATCATTATTGACATGATTGAAAACAACTGAAAACCCCGCTTGTTCCGCGACCTGTTGGAAGCCTAACAAAATGGACGACACTGAAGAATCGCGAATGTAGGGTACTACGAATGCCAGATGGCGATTATTGCCGTTATGAGCACGTTGCTCGACAAGTCGTATAAATGTCCCACGCCCTTGTTCACGTACCAGATAACCTTCATTTTCAAGCAGTTGTAAGGCCTGCCGCATCGTCCCGCGGGCAATGTTGAACCGGGAACAAAGCGTTTTTTCTGGCGGAATGGCATCACCTTCGTGCCATGTTCCATCTAAAATATTCTGCCGGATAATATTGGCTACTTGAACATATTTTGGTTCAGCGGATTTCCCATTATCTAACGATTCAATCATGATTGCTTCAACCTGGTTGACATTTTGAAGTTATGCACGCCCATAAGTCTTCTATATTTTCGCATACCAAAATAAAGTAGCAAATGCACCGTTAACGTTGCTCCTGTTGCTTCACCGCTTTCGCTTTCGACAGGTAATCCAACATGAGTGAAAGCAAATTCCGTCCTGCAACGTTATTTTGTAATCCAACAACTTGGTCGCCTGCGCCGCCACCAAAACGCAGCGTAGATGCCAATAGTGTTCCGTGACCGATTTGGATTTCCACAAGATAATCGAGCAGCGTAAATTGACGCGCATCAAGCCGCCCAATAATCGGCTGGATTTTGTTGATACCGTCAAATGCTGATCGAACACGTTCAGTATCTACCGCATAATCTGTTGCGAGATGGTAGAACTGTAGATCGGCATAACCTTGATGTGGAAAATCTGCCAGTACAGGATGGTCATACAGCATTTTGATGGACTCGCGCCAGAATGGGCAGGGTTTGACAGGCAGGCTTCCGTCACTGGTTTGAAGCACAAGGGCGTGACCGCCTTTTTGAACATAGCTGAGGACTTCTGCTGTCAACACACTGGTCACAAGCAGTGCCTCATCGCCGTCTGTCAGGGTAGTGATGCGCCGTGCGCCCTGTGCTAGGTCGTCTAAACTGCTAAGTGATCCACTGGGGTCATAAATAGCAATCTCATTCGACCACTTATTTGTTGCCGGATAAACCCACATTGACCAGTGGTTACGAATACCCCCATCCATTTCGACTTTTAATGTGTATTGTTGGGCTTCTGGGGTATCCGGCGCAGTGAAATAAATGCTGGCAATTTCAGTCGGTACATGCTGGGCGGGTTTCTCTGAATAGGCATGAGAACCGCTTTGAATAACGTGGTCGCTCATGTCTACTAATCGCCAGTGCATAGTACCAGCTGGCAATACACTTCCTGCTTGAGATAACACAATACGAAAGTCGAATTGTGATCCTGCGCTGTGGTTGTGCAAATCCACTGGCGCAGGTCGGTCTCCGCCATGTTTCCAAACCCGTCTGCGTCCCTGTTCGAGAACCACAACTGAGTCCTGATTAAAATCCCGAAACGCTTCTGGGTCATATTTGGCACGTCCAAAATCATCGAACATGGATGATGTAGCAAGGGGCGTGTCGCGCAGGCTAGTAACGATGTAGCCCCCCATGCTCGCTTTGCCGCGCACTTTTTCAAGAATGGTTTTTCTTATCATAAAAGATTGCTGGCGAGAGATACGTTGCAGCGCTTGGCCGTCAAACGGAATATCTAAGTTGGGCATTCGTAAATGTTGCTGCGAATAGGCAAGTGCGGTTATGGCATGAATGGGGTTTTGCTCGGTCAACCACCACGGCAGTTGACCATGATGCGCGCTTGCAAGTTCGTCTAAGTCACGGAAGTCATCGGCATCGCAAAATTCGCCGAAAATCCATGGACGTGCAGGCCGCCAGTCACGACGAAAATGGTCAAGTAGGGGGTTGAAATAATGCAAATCCGCATAGAAATGATAGTCATTGAAGTCCGCGTAATCAAAGGCTAAGCCCCCGTAGGCTTCACCTGAACCGCTGTTATCGCATACCAGAACACCGGCAGTTCGTTCGCGCAGAATCCTGTTGAGTTCGCCCAACAAGTCACTATCAACTGCTGAGCCCAGTTCACAACCGAGGCTGTAAATGATAATTGAGGGGTGATGATGTACAGTCGCCAGAATATCGGCATATTCTTGTGGGGCTTGTTGGCGTAACCGTTCGCTGACCTTTGGCAGCCACATCGGTAATTCCAGCCACAGTAACATGCCTTCCTCGTCAGCTATATCAAAGTAGAGCTGTGAGGGAACGTACAAGCACAATTTGACCATGTTGTAGCCCAAGGAGCGAACCCGGCGAAATTCATCACGGATCGTTGCTTCATCGGGGGCAGGGCACAAAATTTCAGGATACCAACCCCAGTTCAATACACCGCGTAGAAAAATTGGGACGTTGTTTAATAATAGTTGGTCATTTTCGCACAAAAGCCTTCTAAATCCGAATGCACGATTGATTTGGGCAACGGTATTGCCAGCCTCGTCCTCTAGTTGGACTTCCAATCTATGGAGCATCGGCTGGTGGGGAGTCCAAAATTGTACAGTTTTGGCAGTCAGATCAGCCCTAATTTCACTTTCAGAAACAATTGAGTTCTGGGCCGCTATAACTTTTCCGTCGGGTGAGTAAATGCAGACTGTGGCTGTCAAACCTACAGCGTCGTGTAGCACGGCATTAACAGCGACCGTGCCCGAAACGGGGTCGCTCATTATCGCTAAGTCACTTATCGCGGCGGCGGAAAATGCTACTAACCGGGCGCTCTGCCACATCCCGCCGAATGGCAGACATACATCGGGCAAGAACCCTGCCAGTGACTCACGCATTGGGAAACGTTCGCCGGGTTTGTAGACCGTAAGGCGAATGTGGTTAGACTCGCCAAAGCGTATCGCTGCGGTTACATCAAATGCAAAAGGAGTCCACAGTCCAGTATGTGAGCCTAGGTGTGTGCCATTAACTTCAACATCTACGTGATAGCTAAGGGCATCAAATTGCAGTTGGATAAGTTTCCCATCCCATGAAGCGGGGATATTGACTCGCAGTTCATAGACTGCTGGCCCATCGGTACGGCGCGCATAACCTTGGGCTTCCCATGTCCCCGGTACTTTAATTGCCCCGTCTTGCCCATCAAGCGAGAACGCCCAATTGCCATCCAGTGACAAAGTTGGCGCGAGGTCATTTTGCCATTGGTGCATGGTTATAGCCTCGGCAGTCGCTCATCAACAGGCAACATCAGAGGAAAGGGCGCGTGTGGTTCAGTCTGATACCAGTAAGCCGTTGATGCATAATCATTAGTCAATTTATTGGCATGACCATGTTCAATCGTGACACGTATTGATTTCTCGAAGAATATAGGGTCTTCGATATGATAACGGTAAAGCGTGTTTTTGCCGCGCCAAGGCCAATCAGTCGTTCCCTGATACAAGATAAGACCATGATAGGGAGCACTATATTCCTGAGTAGGGCAAAAGGCTGTGTTAAAGTAGTCTTCTGTGCCTGTGCCATGTATGGCTGGCCACGCCTCGCCGTCTACAAAGATCATGTCGTCGCCTTCGCCATACCAGTCATTGGATTGGCGTGAGAAACAGTCAATGTCTAGGTGACAGCCCACATAGTGACCCCGCCCCTCGGCCTGCAAAATGACATAATTCGCGTCACCCGTTATGTTTGGGGTGCGCCAGACTTCTCTCATACGCGCATGATTACCTTCCCATCGTTCGGCCGGGTCTTGCCAACCGGGGGTCGGATTAACGCGCCGCCACTGGGCGTGGAAGCGACCATAATCTGCCATAATTGTGCCAACAGGGTAGCTTTCGTAGTCAATGTAGAAGTAGAAGTTCAGTTTGTGATTGGTTTCATTGACCACTTCGATTCGCGCACCCGTTTCAAATGGCATCGGGAACCAGCAGTTGAAGCTGCGTCCGTTTTCAGGGCTCATTTGCAGTGGCAGCGACACAAAGTTCTTCGTCAAGGAATGTCCCATCCCAAAGAAATCCCCTATGGGTGTTTCCACACTTGGTGAGGTTTCACCATCCCAGTACATTTTGAGGAGTACTTTTCGTAGCGTGTATTTGTCATCTGACCACATCGTCATCCAGATATGTTTGATGCTTCCCGCGCCGTCAATGTTGGCGATATCCCGCGTTTGACCCGCTTCAAATTCCCACCAATCGCTGTTGCCGCCCGCGGGGTCATAGCTGGATAAGCGCCGCCGTTTTACGCCGGGGCGCAGTAATGGCAAACCCGCTAATGTACTCACGCCGAGAACCATGCCTTAGCCTTTCATGCCAGTTAATTGAATACCTTCGATGAAATAACGTTGAGCAAAGAAGAAAATCAGAATCATCGGCACCATGCTCAACACCGATGCCGCCATGAGCCGATCATAGTAGATGGTGCCGTATTGATCTTTGAAGAAGTTCAGGCCAACTGATACCGGGAAAAGTTCAGGACTGCTCAGATAGATAAAGGGCTCCAAAAAGCTGTTCCACGTCCACCAGAAGGTGAAGATGATGACCGTAGCAATCGCAGGTTTGCTCAACGGAACAATGATGTGGCGAATTATTTGCCCTACATGCGCGCCATCAATTCGAGCAGCTTCTTCTAGCTCCCGCGGGATAGTTGAAAAGAACTGCCGCAGCATAAAGATGAGGAAGGCGTTTCCGAAGAACGACCGCAGGAACAGAGGCCACAGCGTATTGACCATTTGCATATCACGGAAGATTTCATAAACCGGAACCAATGTCACAGGGTATGGCAGCATCATCGTCCCTAGGAGGAGTATGAAAAAGAAATTCTTTCCCGGCGCACGCAGGCGCGCAAACGCATAACCCACCACCACACACGATAGGACATGACCAATGGTATTGAGGATAACCAGAACGAAAGAATTGCGGAAAAAGGTTGGGAAATAAGTTTCCGCTACTTTGGTCTGCAAGGCTTCGCGATAACCATCGAAACGCAGTTCAGGGTAAAGGGCACGCTGCAACTGGTCAGGGCTGACGTCGAAGGCATCGTTGACAACCGACTCTGGTATAACCAGCGCCATGTCGCGCGGTTCACCAACCAGCGCCACCGAACGAGTAGTCCCATTTTGTGTAAATCCATCTTGGACGCGGTAGGGATTGCGTTTAATCTGAGCGCCGTGAGCACTTGTCAGTCCACCCAATTGTGCCAGTTGCAGGGAGAGGGCTTTATCAACAGGGATAACCGCACTTTGTTCTGTGCCGCTAACGAGGATCGCCACTTGGATAGGATTACCGTCTGGCGGCGTATAAGTTGCGCCCTGCAAGATGACATCATTGACCGTGACAGGTTGTGCATCTGTAAGCTCGGCGCGCGGAGCAACGATAACATTTGCATTAAATTCATCTTCGTCAATGACTGGCTGCCATGTTTCTTTTGCCAGAACAATATATTTGGCAGTTTCATCTCCAATGGTAACAAGCGGCAGTTCGGTGTTACCGACAGCGGCGAAGCCCGCATCATTGAGACTCTCTGGTATAGCCAATGTTGACGATGAAGCCGTTCCCACAGTACCGACCACCGTAAGCTGTGACTCTGGGCCTATCGGAATGAGCTGAACCGCGCCACTTTCTAATTCGACCTCACGACCTTGAAAGTCTAAATTTTCAATTGTCATAGATGTGTTTTTGCCGCCGTTGACCACATCTAATGGCAGACGCATAGCAGCGGTTTGCAAGTCGTTTACATCCACGACAATTAGCGTGTCGTTATCACCTTTTGCCAATGCAACTACCTGTTTGGTCTGTCCATTGGATGTCCATGTGCGAATGTTTAATGTCAAATCACCCACCGTCGTGGCAGTCGCTTTACTGACCTCAGCGGATGGGGCTGTTTGCAAGTTTTTGAGCAGGGCGGCGTTGATGACAGTCGTATAACGGCGTAGACCCATTTCGATCACTTTTTTTGTTTCGCCGTTTACCTGAACTTGCCACAGGCTGATCATTTTATTGGTATTCCCGACCCGTATCTCTTCCCAATGTTGGGGAATCCAGATAGGCGGCTGGGTGAATATTTGCCAGCTTGGTTTCAAACTAGAGGAAACCATCCACAGCATGGGAAACAGCATAAAGGCTGATCCGAGCAATAGGATGCCGTAACTGATGATATAGACTATATTGCGCTGCCATGCTTTAGAAGTTCGATATTCGCGCCAGCTTGTTCTGGCACGTGTGATAACTGAATTCTGAGCTGTGGTATCCATAGATCTAACGCACTTCCGATTCGTAATAGACCCAAGCAGCAGAGGATCGAATAACAAGTAAGGTAATAATCATAATGACGATAAACAGTATCCATGCCAATGCCGAGGCATAACCCATTTGCCCCAACTGAAAAGCACGTTGATATAAATTGAGCATATAAAACAGGGTAGCCTGGTTCGGGCCACCGCGTGTCATGACCCAACCGACATCGAAGACTTGAAGCGCACCGATGATTGCCAGTACGACGTTAAAGAATATCGTCGGACTAAGCATCGGCAGGGTGACGAAGCGAAACTTTGCTAAAGAAGTTGCGCCGTCGATTTCAGCGGCTTCATAAAGGACTTCAGGAATGCCCTTCAGCCCTGCCAGATAAATAACGATCTGTCCGCCAACGCTCCACCAGCTCATGAGTATCAAGGCGGGCAGCGCCCACCATTCGCTCAAGAGCCAATCCGGCCCCTTGATTCCGAACACACCGAGCACCAGATTGAGTAATCCATCTTGTGGGCGGAAAATAAACAACCACAAAACTGCGACGGCTATGCTGCTTAGGATTGACGGTAAGAAAAAAATAGTTCGCCAGAAGTTGACACCGCGCAGTTTTTGCGCCAGCACCATTGCCAGAGCTAGCGCGATGATGGTGCCGCCGGGGACGCTGCCCAAAGCATATAAGAGTGTAACCTTCAGCGACTGCCAGAAATCGGGATCACTGAATATGCGCTGAAAGTTACGCAACCCTACCCATTCAGGCGGCGACAACAGGTTGTAAGATGTGAAAGACAAATAAAGAGAGCGCAGCATTGGGTAAGCTAGGAAAGCTAGAAACCCGATTACCCATGGCAAAATCAAAATGTAAAATGATAATGCTTCACGCCGTGCCAGCCGTGAACCCAGCTCGTACTTTCGGAGCAAAGAAGACATAACTTCGTCCTTGATAACGATAGAGGCGCGAAACTGCGAGAAGACCGTGTCACGCCCCTATCCGAACTCACCGAAAACTATCCGTCACATATCTACACCTAGGAGAGCCGCATCAGGCTCTCCTAGCATCTTCGCTCGGATAGGTTTTATGCCTTGCCGCCGTCGGCTATACACTTGAATGAATCAGCAGTGAGCTTTTCCAATTCAGCTTTGATGTCGATTGAGTCACCACCGTCCGCCATTAGGCGCTTCATCAAGTCGCCAGCCGGAGTAGCGACACATGGGCTGTAGTACGGACTTCTGAGTTCCTCTAGCGGCCCTAAGTAATTCGTTTCTTTAATGTAGACACCCCAGTAAGGATCACTGTCGCGCTGCATTTCTTGCGAAACTACCGGATTGCCGCTGAGGGCTTTTAGCGCAAATACACGTTGGCCAGGCTCAGTTGTCAGCCACTTAAGGAGTTTCCACGCTTCGTCTGGGTGCTGTGATTGACCGGAGATACCCCAACCCAACCACATGAGGACGCTCTTGTGTCCGCCGGGGCCAGCAGGAACAGGCGCGACCGTCCACTTCAAATTTGGTGTTTCATTCATGACATCTTGCCACCATGGGCCGTGGAAAGTTACACCCATTGCAATTTTGCCATCAAGGAACATTTGCACACGCCCACCCATTCCTGTGGTTATGGCGCCGATCTCAGTTCCCGAAGGTGCAACGTGGTGCTTAAATACCAGATCGCGATACCACTCTAAAGCTTGAACAGCGGCATCACTATTCAAGATACCAGTGGTCGTCGTGCCATCCTCGCTGATGGTCAGTGATCCCCATTCCTGTAGGTAACTTTGCATTGCGCGCCACCAGCCATCGTTGACGATGTCAAGGCCCCACTGCACAATGTTTTCAGGATCAAAGTCAGGGCTGGTTGCGTTGTTGCCGCTACTATCAACTGTCAGTTGCTGTGCAATACTCAATACATCATCCCACGTCCAGCCTTCTTTTGGATATTCGATGCCTGCCGCATCAAACAACGCGGTGTTGATATAAAATGAACTGGTGCTGTAATCTTTTGGCAGCGCAACCAGCTTGCCATCGTACATGCCCTGATTGAAAATGCCTTCATAAACATCTTTTCCTACCTCAATCCCATCTGCGCCTGTGGCGTAATCGGTCAGATCCATATAGGCTGTGCCACCGGATGATTCCATGTAGAGTGCTGCCCACTCTGGTGGATATGCCATTAAGTCTGGGCTGGTGCCAGCCGAAAGCCAGGTCAGGCGCTTAGTATTCTGGTCATCGCCGATATTGGGTTCAAGAACGACATCAATACAGGGATTTTCTGCTTTGAAGGCATCAATCACCTGATTCATATAGTCCACACGGTCACCACTCGACCAGTCATCAACACGTAGTGAAACTTTTTCACCGGTGCATGTGTCTTGGGCATTAATGCTTACTGCCGAGGCAGGCATCACAATTAGTAACACAAGAAGTGCTAAAAACCATTTACGAGACATGAAATTTATTCCTCCAACCTGAAAATTATGCATATGAAATCTCGCTAGCGAAGTTTTGTAATAGCGACCAAACCTCCTTTACTCATTTATCTATGTTGTCTATAACACTTGGTTAACTTGTCTGTACAACTAGTGTAGATAGTCCGCTTCAATCTGTCAAGAATTCGGCTGGAGCATGAAAATATCCCCTCGGAATCCTTGACAGTCTGCAGTGGCGTGCATAAACTATGACTAAACATTCAATGTTTAAATGTACAGTCATTTCCCATTTACTACCCTTTATAAGGAATGTTGTCTATGCGTTCCGAGCCGAAAAACCGCATCACGATTGATGAAAACGTTGAATATCTAAAACGCTATGCTTATCTGGAGCGTGCCTGCATGCGGACTTTGGCCGGCTGGTTACCCGGCATTCCGGAGTGGGAAGCGAAGAATGAAATTGGCTTACATATATGGGAAAGTGCAGATGCCGCTGACGAACTACGCGCTCGGTTGCGCGAACTGCGTTGCCATAATCCCGAACGCGATATGAGCCCGGTACTTGAAACCCTTGCAACGGAACTTGACCACGGACAAAATACGGCTGAAATCATCTCGACCGTTTATCTTGTCGTGAAAAAAGGTCTATTAAGTGCCTATCGCCAGCACCCTGAATCGACTTGGGCGGATTTCGACCGTCCAACCGTAAAGTTGATCGAACGCTTGGTTTCCATCACCGAAAAACAGGTTGCATGGGCTGAAGGCTTTTTCGCCTCGATTGAGGCTAATTACGGCGGTTGGCAGGTGTGGCGTGACTACACCGCTAATCTACTGGCGGCAGATGGCGGTGTAAACAGCGCCCATGTGAAGTCAGCCTTACCGGAGCGCCCGGATAATCACAATCTCTTGCTCCCGTGGCAGACTTGCCAGCGCATGCCGGATTGGCCGATTTTTGATCCCAATCAGGATATTGAGCCAGATCGTAAGCGTGAACCAGAAGCGCACCGCTTGTGGCGCTTTAAGCATTATCTCAATGAGATGACCGCCGCCGAAACACTGGGTTCCATTCTATGGATGACCCCGGAAATGCCTTGGGAATATCAACATAATGTTTCTCGGCACTTGTGGGACGAAATTCGGCACAGCCAACTTGGGCAGGTTCGGGTGCAGCAGCTTGGTCTGGAAATTTCAGATGTTCCGCAGGTCGTCCAAATTTACAATGTCATGATGAGTTTGCCGGCAGTTGATCAGTACGCATTATTGACAACCGTCATTGAACCCAACGGTATGCCGGAAAAAACGGCTAACCGTGAACATTGGGAAGAAATCCATGATGAAATTTCAGCCGCAGCCGTAAGTTATGACTGGAGCGACGAAAATTATCATGTCCGCTGGGGTAAAAAGTGGACACCTGTGCTTCTAGAAACCTACAAGTATGACGAGACGCCCGCACAAATAGCGGCAAGGACTGAGGCGTGGCTGCTCGAAAATACGCCCGTTAAGATGCAGCAAAAGATGGCGCTTGAAGCGCATTAAATCCAAACAACGTTTGAACAGGGAGACACTTCTCTAGTGATCTCCTTGTTTTATTTAGAAAAATGCTCCATCTGGCCAGATGTTCTTTTTTGGAGTGAACTGAATGGTTAAAGTATTGCCTTCGTCTCGTGCAGTACATGAGAAAACGGGCGTTGATCAGGCATCCTATTATTTGAAACGCTGCTACGTTGCCGAACGTGAATTGATGCGTACCTTAGCAGCATGGTTTGTCGATACCAGCCAGTGGGATATTAAGCGGCAGTTGGCAAATGATATGTGGCAAACGTCACGTCATGCCGACATGTTGCGAACACGTATCCTCGAATTGCGTTACCCACGCCGCGATGTGGACAAAAAATACGATGTTGATGTGCTCGCTTGGACTACCGAATTCGCTAAAGGCAGCCATACTGAAGAATTTGTCGCGGGTATCTACGGCGCAGTCTTGCCCGAAATGGTTCGCGCCTATTCCAATTACCTTGAGCAAACCGACTCTCTGGATGATGCACCCACCGTTTATATCTTGAAGCACATCATTTCGGATAAAGAATCGCAAATTAAACGGATGCAAAAACTCACATCTGAAATTGCCCCCAGCCTGTCTGACTCGGCTCAGGAGTGGACGGATTATCTGCGCGATTTTGTGTCCGCCATCGGGGGCGTTGCGGGCGATGGCCTAAAGTCAATTAAGCCCACAAAATTTGCAAATCGTCCCTCATATAGCGTTCAACGGCAGGTCAAACGCGATGCACGCTGGCGTCCCTGTTTGTTCCACCTGCCACATGAGAACAAGTATGATTTAGAAGGCCGCCAGGCGTGGCAGCGTATCGAGAAATTGGACAAGCGGGTGGCTATGCAAGTTTGGTCAGCTATCAGCCACTTTAATGAAATATGGGCGGCTGAAGTCGTGGCCGCTTCTATGTGGGACTTTACCAACGAAACATGGGATTTTTATCTCGACCTCGCGCGCTGGGCTTGGGACGAAACCCGTCACAGCACTATGGGCTTCCGGGCTTTAGAAGGTTGGGGGTGGGATGTTCCAGAACTCATCCCGTGGGGGAACGCCCTCTACAATGCTATGGGGTCAATGCCACCCATTCAGCGCTTGGCAATACTCTACTTCTACGAAGAAGGCTTGCTTCGTGCCGGAACCAAGCAGATTGAACTTAAGATATTGGAGTCGGCGCAGGATGATGGCAGTGTCCAGGATATGGATTTTGATTGGGCGGACGAAGCGATTCACGTGAGTTATGGCTTTAAATGGCTGCGTCATCTGCTTGGCGACGATAATGCTGGTAAGGAAGAACTGAAGCGTTTGACCGACGAAGCACGGGCCATTGTCGCCCAATTTGTCTTGGAACACAAAGATGATCCGGAGGCCAAACTCGCCCCTTACTTTAACCGGCTTCACGATATTATTTCCCGGATGCTCCATGAAATTCCCGATGATGGTCTGGATATTCAATGGGCACCTGTTGTCGCCGACGAAGAAGTCCTTAAAGCGTTATAGCCGTGTCCTACGAAGTTCGTCTTGTCAATTCTGGCAAAACCTTTGTGATAGAGGATGATGAAACGGTTCTTGAAGCGGCAGAGAAGGCTGGAATTGTGCTGTCTTATAGCTGTCGCGGTGGGACATGTCGTTCATGTATGACCCACATCCTGACCGGTCAGGCCGAACATGACCCCGAATATGCTGATGAATTGAGTATTGATGCCTCTGAAATCGCGGATGGTTACCGACTGTTATGCAGCACACTGGCCTATTCTGATCTCGAACTAGAGCGTTAACAAATGAAATTACTCATATTTAAGGCGCTGTGGGGCATGACTGGATCGCTTTCAGAACACCAATGTCCCTGTAGCCGATCTATGGAGTGTCTGTTTGTGGGCGGCTGAACGGGCGCGTCAGGAGCTAAGTTGAAGCGTTCGTTGCAGTCATGGCAAGTATCTAAATCACTTCATGAAGGCTCAGACATATTCGACAGGTTTAGTTGGTTTCTCGCACGAACGTTTCATGAACATCGTAATTTCTAACACCGTAGAAAGAAAATCATGAGAGAAAATGTCATTCCCGTTGACGGTATGGTGATTACGGAAGACACGAAGTTTGCGCCCGGCGTTTATCCACTGAGCGAAGGGCTGACCATTGCATCCAACGGCATAACAGTGGATGGTGAAGGCGTGCTTTTGGTAGATAAAAGCCGCAAAGGGTGGCGATCATGGAGAAAACCTGAGTCGTATCACTATTAAAGGACTAGCCATCTCCGGCTTCTATCACGGTATCCGCTTTGACCATTGTCAGGAAATTACCATAGACCACGTGCGGGTGCAGGACACCTTTGAAATAGAAGGCATTGACGTTTTCTGTACCTGTGGCTGCCGATTGAGGAAGTCTACAGTGGTGGAGTTTTGCTTCATGATGTGCAGGGCGGTACGGTCAAAAACTGTGATTTGCAACACCAGATGAACGGCTTGTTGTTGTACGGCAGTTCAAATTTGACGGTAGAAAATAACAACGCCTCATTTAACAGTGGCTGGGGCGTTTATATGAACGCCTGTAACGAAAATCTGATCCAAGATAATCGGCTGGATTTTTGCAATCGTGTTTACCGCCGGCCCGAAAATGGATCAATTCGGGTAGAAGCGGATGCGGCGGGCCTCGTTATGGTGATAAGCTCGTGCCGCAACAAAGTGCTGCGCAACAGTTGCTTATGTGGTGGTGATGGTATTTTTGTGGCCGGGTGCACACCTGACGGAAACAAAACATCCTGCGACGACAATCTTTTTGAGGATAATGACTGCCGCTTAAGCCCAAATAATGCCATCGAATCGACCTTTTCGCGGGGAAATATTTTCCGGCGCAATGATTGCAGTCGCTCCAATTATGGTTTTTGGATGGGGTATTCTTGGGATAATGTGCTGGAAGATAACCATGTTGAATTCAATCGTTGGGCGGGCATTGCTATCGAACACGGACATGGGTTCACAATCCGCAATAATCGAATTTTGAGCAATGGCGAGGGTATCCGGCTGTTTACGCGGGGCGGCGAGGTTCTAAAGCAATGGCCGGGTTGGGAAGTGTCCTATGATTTTCAAATCGAAAACAACCAGATTGAGAAAAACCATATTGGTTTTAACGGATACACCGGCGCTGAGATTATCGGACAGAATGGCCGCGAATATCACATTACCAATAATGAATTTAGGGATAATCGCATTGGAGCGCGTTTCTTCCGGGTTGACCAGTCAATCCTTACCGACAATAAATTCGCCAATAATGTTGAGAAAGCAGTTTTGCTGGTTAATCAGCCGAATGTCGAAGTGGCTAACAATCATTTTGAACTTAACCAAATTGATGTTGCAGATGGAGATAGCTCGTAAGTTGTTCAAAAAAAGTGAGAACCCATACTCGACCAATTGAGAGTGAATATAATATAGTTACTTTGATCGTTTCACTCACAGGTGGGGTAACAACATATGTCAGTTGTCCGCTGCGGCTGGGTTAATCTGAACGAACCGTTGTATATCAGTTATCACGATGACGAATGGGGTGTGCCCGTTCACGGCGACCGCCAGTTATTTGAAATGCTGACGTTGGAAGGGGCGCAGGCCGGATTGAACTGGTTGACCATTTTGAAAAAACGTGACGGCTACCGCGCGGCCTTTGACAATTTTGATGCGGTAAAGGTAGCAGCCTATAATGAGGCAAAGGTTGCTGAATTGCTCGCCAATCCGGCCATCATCCGCAATCGCCTCAAGGTCAACTCTACTGTCGCCAATGCTAGAGCTTTTCTAGCGGTGCAGCAGGAATTTGGCAGCTTCGATGCCTATATCTGGCAGTTTGTGGGCGGTAAGCCGAAAGTCAATCAATGGCAGTCGCTAAAAGAGATTCCAGCAGAAACGGTGGAGTCGAAGGCTATGAGCAAAGACCTGCTCAAGCGTGGCTTCCGTTTTGTCGGCCCGACTATCTGCTACGCTTTCATGCAAGCCTGCGGCATGGTCAATGACCACACAGTGGAGTGTTTCCGCTACCACGAGGTCTAGGCGTGTGATCCATCTTCAGTCGGTTAGCCTGACGACCATTCCTATAGCAACTGCTGGCCAATTTCCATTCACCGTGCCGGTCATCAAGTCGCTGCCAGATATCCGGTTTACGACTCCGGTGACGTTTCTGGTCGGAGAAAATGGCAGTGGCAAATCCACATTTTTGGAAGCCATTGCCAATGCTGCCGGGTCAATTGCGGTGGGCAGCAACGAACTGGAACGCGACAAAACTTTAGAATCAGTTCGCCAATTATCAAAGGCGCTCAAGCTAACATGGACCAAAAAGACCCGTAAAGGATTTTTCCTGCGGGCAGAAGATTACTTCGGTTATGCCAAACGCTTGGCACGCATCCGTGAAGAACTGGAACAGGAACTACGGGAGATTGACGAGGAATACAAAGACCGTTCGACCTATGCACAGGGGTTAGCCAAGATGGCACATTACGGTCAATTACACGCATTGCGCGAGAAGTATAGTGGCGATCTAGACGAACGCTCTCATGGCGAAAGTTTCTTCACGTTCTTTAAAGCCCGTTTTGTGCCGGAGGGCTTATATTTGCTGGACGAACCCGAAGCACCGTTGTCGCCTATTCGCCAGTTGGCGTTTTTGTCCATGATTAAGGATATGGTCGCCAACCATAATGCCCAGTTCATTATTGCCACCCATTCACCTATATTGATGGCGTTCCCCGGTGCAGTCATCTTGAGCTTCGACCAGAATCCGGTCAATGCTGTTCCCTATGATGACTTGGAACATGTGACGCTGACGCGGCAGTTCCTCAATAACCCGGACTCCTTTCTGCGACACCTCTAATCGCGGTGTCCCTAAATCTGTTACGGCGAAAACCGAAACTTTTTTGCATGTTTCCAGACGGTATATCCATAAACCGGATATTTGTATTTCTATTTGTGGGAGCCGGGAGTCTATGTCAGCAACGTCAACCATCGCGCCCGATGCATACGTTCACCGACCAGCAGTGTTGGGTCACGTCACCATACGTATTCAAAACTGGGTCGTCGGTATTTGCATCTTCCTGATTGGTTTTATAACGGCCTATCTTTTGCTGACTGCCACACCGGCTTTGCTCGGTACAGACGATTATTACCATACCCGCATTGCGGCTCAGATTATCGAGCAGGGACGATTAGCACTGAACTTCCCGTGGCTGCCGATGACAATTCTGAGCCCGCAGCAATTCGTTGACCATCACCTCCTGTACCACCTGTATCTGGCCCCTTGGTCGTACTATGGCGGCATCACTGGCGTCAAGCTGGCACAGGCCGGGGTGATTGGGGCGCTGCTCGTTAGCGTGTGGTCGCTGCTGCGGTTCATGAACGTGCGTTTTGCGGTACTGTGGTCGCTGCTGCTATTTGGTGTTTCAGTGCCGTTCCTCTACCGTTCCTTGATGATCAGGACACAGGCAGCCGCAGTCCTTTTGATTCTCATCGCATTGCAATTGTTGTTCCGTGAACGTTATCTGTGGCTGATAGTCGTGGCTTTCGCCTTCACATGGCTGTACAACGGTTTCATCATTTTGCCGGTGATTGTAGCACTCTACGTGGCGTCGACATGGGTGACTGATCGTAAATTCATATGGCAGCCGTTGGCCCTTGTGTTAGCGGGGGTTGTGCTGGGGTTAGTCATCAATCCGTATTTCCCGCAAAACATCACCTTCATCATTGACCATCTGGGCGAAAAGGTGGACATCGAAAGTGGCGTGCGGGTGGGCAGTGAATGGTATCCCTATACAACTGAAGCCTTGATGACCAATTCCGCAGGGGCGTTGATAATTCTGGGGTTGGGTTTTTTCGGTGCTGGTCTCAGCACACGCAAGCGAGATCGGATGGAAACGACACTGCTGCTGGTGGCGTTTTTGACCCTTTATATGGTGTTCAAGTCGCGGCGCTTCATCGAATATTTTCCGGCGTTTGCGTTGGTCTATGGAGCAGCGGCGCTGGGGAGGGGACAGGTGCAGCTCAGCGACTTTGTGCCATCCTTTCTGTCACGCCGCCGCATAATCCGTGTCACTGCGGTGATGCTGGCGCTGCTGCCAGCGGGTTATTTGGTCTCGTCTACCATGGGCGCAGCGCAGGCTGACATTCAACAGGTGGAGGGCCTCGCACAATTTGAGGGAGCATCCCGGTGGTTGCAGGCACATACCGAACCGGGCGAAATGATATTCCAGACGGATTGGGATGACTTTACCCGTCTGTTTTATTACAATACTTACAATGCTTATCTTGTAGGGCTTGACCCGACCTATCTGCAAGTTGCTGATCCGTCAGTGTGGAATCTGTGGGTTGCCATCACCAGAGGACAAGTTGACCTACCGTCGTCAATCATCACGGAAACGTTCGGCGCGCGGTACGTAGTCAGCGATACCAAACATGGTGATTTTGCCAGAGCCGCCGACAACGATCCCAATATGCATATGGTCTATCGTGATGCAAATAGTATGATCTGGCAAATCACAACAGCCCCGGTTACGACAGGAATGCCATAAATATGATTATTATCGTCTTGCCTGATATTCCGGCGGAAGACCGGCTTTTGGCTGGTGCCCGTCGGGGTGAACGCAACGCGCAGCGGCAAATATACGAGAATTACTTTCCGCCAATCTATCAATTTATCCGGTTGCGTGTCAGTGATCGCGAGCAAGCGCGGGATATTGCACAGGATGTATTTTCGGCGTTTTTTCTGGCCTTGCGCGGCAATAATCCGCCACAGAAAAGCCTGAGAGCGTGGCTGTTTCGGGTTGCGCGTAACAAGATTTATGACCACTACGGCGAAAAGAAGCAGTTTCCCACGACCACGCTTGAGGAATGGATTCCGGCGGCTTCGGAAGACGGGCCTGAAATCAAGTTTATGCGCACGATGCGTATGGAACATGCGCGTAAGGCCTTGCAGATGCTAGTTGCCGAACAGCAGGAAGTGCTCATCCTGCGCTTCGGGCAAGATCTCAGCCTCGAAGAAACCGCCGATCTCATGGGCAAGAGCGTCAGTGCCGTAAAGTCCTTGCAGTTCCGCGCGGTTGATCGACTGCGCCAGCTGCTTGATGTAGTGCAGTAGAAATGGCTTAGACCACTATGATTCAACGCGATTTGCTAGAGACCTTTAATGATTGTGTGAACCGCATGGCGGTGGGTTGGACAATTGAAGAATGTCTGGCCGAATACCCGTCTCTTGCGTTGCAGCTACGTCCGATGCTGGAGGCAAGTTCACAGGTGCGGCAGCTGCGTCCCGCACAGGCGGAACTGGTTGAAGATCAGGAAATTGTTTGGGAGCGGTTGATGGCGACTGACCCTTTCGTTATGCCGGTTCCTACGGCTCGTAATCGGCGTGGGTACCGGGTGCTGGGTCAGCTGATCGCGGCTGTGTTGGCATTTATCCTGCTGGTTGGGGCGACGTGGTTTGTCCTTAACCGGCTCATACTGCCGCAGGGGCCGAATCTGCCCATTCTTGAGACCCTGACCCCGACAGGCACGTTGACGATGACGCCAACGATGACGGGCACACCCGAACCAACGCAGACCTATACACCTACAGTGACGCCATCAGCTACAGAAACGATGGTTTCGACCGCAACGCCAACGGAGACCGTATTGCCTACCCAGACGGTAACTTCCAGCGCCACGGCCTCTGTGACACCGAGCCTAACCCATACGGGCACAGTGACTCCCACACCGTTGCCGGCGGAAACCGCTACCCGCACGCCGTCAGCCTGCGGTGCACCACTTACTGCACAGGATGCTGTGAGCAAAGTGTTGGCTATCTATCCCAATACGACCATCATAAGCGTACAGGAAGTAATCAAATTCAGTGACAAGCTCGTTTGGGAAGTGAAGACCAGCCACGACATCACCGTAAATATTGATGTAGCCTGCGGAGTCATTCTGACGATTGAACGGTCCAACAGCGCACCAACGGCGATACCCGATAACGGCGGGGCTGACACGAATACAAACGATAATGTTTCAGGCGGCACAGGTTCAAGCACAAATTCTGGCAGCAGTTCAAACAGTAATGAAGATTCCAATTCAAACGATAACAGTGACGACTCTGGTGGAAGCGGTATGGGCACTTAGTACTAAAGTCATGGCAAAGTCATCGAAACTTTTTTGATGAATTGCCGACTGAATAGACGTATACCGTATGCTCCAATGAGCATGTTCACAAAATGAGGAGTCCGGATCATGGTTCAGAAGTTCATTCGCAGTTCACTGCTTTTGCTGGTTCTACTGGCAGCAGCCATCGCCGTTCCTGCTGTAGGCGCACAGTCAACCGATACCGTCGAATTGGTAGGTACTATTCAAAGCATGACCGCTAATTCGATTACGGTTAACGCTCAGGCAGTCGATATTTCGGCAGCACAAATTAATACTGCACTGGAAATCGGTGCAGTAGTTCAGGTACAGGGCACATTGATTGCGGGCGGTGGGATCATGGCCCGCGAGGTCAACGCCGTGCAGAATGGCGTGCAGCCGGGTGAGGTTGAAATCACCGGCACGCTGGAAAGCTTCAGTGGCACAGTCATGGTTGTGGCAGGTCAGACAATAGATGTTACCGGCGCACAGATTGGCGCGGGTGTGGCAGTCGGTCAAATGGTGCGTGTGCATGCAATGGTAATGGCAGGCAATACGTGGCAGGCGCGTGAAGTCAGCCTGTTTGTTGCTCCTCCTTCCACTGGCACGCCCGTTCCTCCCGGCCCGGTAGGTGAATTTGAAATCGTCGGTACGCTCGATCAGATTGGTAATGGTTTCATCGTCGTCTCTGGTCAGAACATCAATATCGCAGGAGCGGAAATTAAGAACGCTCTGCTGGTAGGTGTTCTGGTGAAGGTGCATGTCACCCAGGTCAACGGTGAGCTGGTAGCACGTGAAGTCGAAAACGCGGTGATGGCAGGCGACAACAGCAATGCCAACGACAATAACACGAATGCCAACAATAATAGCAACGTCAACGGAAACCTGAATGACAATAGCAATTCCAATGACAACAATGATGATAATGGCAACGTAAACAGCAACGCCAATGACAATACATCGAGTGCTGCCGTCAGTATGGATGAGGCCATTGCTAAAGTACTGGCTGTCTACCCCAACACAACGGTTGTCAGCATCGAACTGACCACAAAGTTTGGTGGTACGCTGGTATGGGAAATCAAGACCGCTAACCGTGTCGAAGTTACCATTGACGCAACCACCGGCGTGATCTTGACCATCGACCAGCGTGGTGGTAGCAGCAGTGGCAGTGGTGGTAGCAATATCAATAACAATGACAACCGCAGCGACGATAACGGCAACTTCAACAACAATTCGAATGACAACAATGACGATCATGGTGGTGACCGTGGCGGCAGCGATGACAGTGGTAGCGACGACGGCATGGGTGGCGATGGCATGGGCTAGAGCCCGACGGCCGTCGAAGGATACTTCATGACCTCTCAGAATCTTACAGCATCACTTCCCTCCACTACGCTCAAGAATGTGGGGCACCTGGCACTCAGCCGGGTGCTCCACATGCCGCGCCTCATCGTGTTCTTGAGCGGCATCAATCTCATACTGGTGCAGTGGGTGCTGGTTCGGGAAATGACAGCACTGCTGCTGGGTACCGAACTCGTAGTCCTACTGGTGACGGCAGCCTACTTTGTGGGGCTGTCGTTAGGGTACGTTGTAGCTAATCGGATGAGGCGCAGTTGGCTCAAACCCATCGCCTTAGCAACACTGGGCGTTCATCTAGGTTTGCCGATCTGGTTCCGCTTGTTGGTCGCTTGGTTTGACTCGATAAGTGCCTATTGGGCAGCATTTGTCGTGCTGCCACTGCTTACGCCTTTTCTAATTTCGGCATTTTACAGTGTCTTTCTGCCCCTGTTTGCCGACAACAGCGAAGCGACACTTCCCCAGCTTTACGCATCTGAAGTGATGGGTTCCGGCGCTGGTGTGCTGGTTCTGGTGGTACTGGGCGCGGCAGGACTGCCTGCAGTGTATCTGGTTTACAGCTTGTGCCTGCTGGCGATTGTCAGCGCCTTGGGATTGAGTTGGCGCTGGACGTCTCTAGCCGCAGTCTTGTGCGCGATCTGGTTGGCACTATTGCCGGAGGCAAGTGCGCGGAGCAACGCGCGGTGGTACGAGCAGTTACATGAACTGCCGCGGGGGACAACAACACTGCTTTCTACGTACAGCCCGTACCAGAAAGTGGACGTGTTGCAAGACCCGCAAGGTCAGCGCTACCTGTATTTGGATGGCCTACTGCACTTTGGCACAGCCAGTTGGAGCCGCCTAAATGTGCTCATGGGGTCGGTACCGGCTGACCTACTGCATCCACAGCAATCGCTGGTTGTGGGCGCGGGTTCCATGGAGTTGGAACGCTTCATTGCCGAACGCGGCGGTCAAGTTACAACGGTGGAACTCGACCCGGTGGTGGTCGAAGCCAGCAGCCGTTACCTGAGCGAATACAATCGCATCAACGAGCTGACGAACCGCACGATTGTGGTGGATGATGCCAAACACTTCATGGCAACCACCGACCAGCAGTTTGACCTCATCGCGACCGATGTTCCTGCGGCTTTTGCCATACAGACCGCCACGTTGTATTCAGTGCCGTTCTATGAACAGATCGCCAAGCGTTTGTCACCGGATGGCGTGTTGGTCGTCAATCTGACGACACGGTTGCGTCCGGACCGGATGGTGTCACGGCGCATTATGGCGTCCTTGCTGGCGACATTTACCGATGTCTATGTAGTCACTTCGGAGTCCAGCCGCCTCAGCTATGCCTATGTGGGCAACCACCTGCCATTTGACAGCCTGCAATTGAGTGATGCGCTGCGCCAACAGGGCGAACAGGACTTTATCATCTTTGAACGGCAGGCAGCCGAGGCGATTGTCGGTGATGCACGTCCCATCACACTGGATTCAATGGATTTGGTGCTTGAGATCAGCGCTAGATGGATCGGAGACCGCTTGCAATGGAATTGATAAACGTGCAGCGTCTGAACGGGCGTATTTACCCGCTGCTGGTAGGCGTTTTTCTCGGTACGCTGCAAACCGGATTGTTCTTACAATTGATGTTCACCTATTCGTCAGGTTTTAGCACCTATCTGATGATGACTCTCTGCTGGTTGGTAGGGAGTGCGCTGGGTGTTTCCTACGCGGCCCGTTGGGGCGTACGGACAGGCATCTTCCTGCTGGCAGCGATGGCGGCCTATCTGACATGCGTCGGCCTCCTGCACTTGCGACCCTTCGATACGCGGCTGTGGCCGGTCTATGCCATATTGATCGTGACAGCGGGTGTGTATCCGGGGGTATTTTTTGCCCGCTTGTCACAGACTAATCGTGTCGCCTCGATTTTTCTATGGGAAAATAATGGCTTCATCGTGGGGCTGGTAGCCGGAACAGTCTTGTATATGCTTATCGGACGGCTGGCACTGTGGATTATTCCATTGCTGGCAGCACTACTCCTGTTCCGTGTGACAGAAGTCCAACCAGTCACGGATCAAACCTCGTAAATTCTATGATATTCCTCATCTTTTTCAGCAGGTAGAACCGCTACAATAGGCGCAAATGGTGATGAAAAGAACACCGGATGCGCCTTAACCGATTCTTTGTTTTTTCGCTGCTTATCGCGGGCACGTTGGCGGCCTGCTTCAGTGGCACCAGTGTGACGCCAGATGCTCTGCCGGAGTTAACGGCTGCACCAAGCTTGCCACCACCTCCACTGTCTGATGATGGGGGCGGTTTGCTGCCGGAAGCGGCACCTGTCATACCGTCCGGTCAGCCGATTGTGCCCTTAAGCATCGAAATGCTGCGCCAGCGAACATACGACAGTGATTTTGTGATCGAGCAAACGCTGGATAACGGCAGCAATTACTACCGCTACATCGTGTCCTATCGTTCCGATGGCCTCAAAATTTACGCCCTGCTGACCATACCGTGGGATACAAAACCACCAACCGGCTATCCGGTGGTCATCTTCAATCACGGCTACATACCGCCAGATCAATACCGGACAACTGAACGCTACGTGGCCTATGTAGATGCTTTTGCACGGAGCGGCTACATCGTCGTCCGGCCAGATTACCGCGGGCACGGCTCATCGGAAGGTGAAGCCAGTTCAGCTTATGGTGATCCGGGCTACACGATTGATGTATTGAATGCCACCGCAGCAGCCCGTCGTTACCCGGATGCAGACCCGAATCGCGTCGGCATGTGGGGGCATTCGATGGGCGGTTATATTACGCTGCGGGCGATGGTAGCCCGGCAGAATATCAAGGCGGGTGTCATCTGGGCGGGCGTGGTGGCGTCTTATGCTGATCTGTTCGAGAGTTGGTTCAGCCGTGGTAATGCGGTCGGTACACCTATTCGTCAGGGGTGGCGCAGTGACTTGGTCGAGCAGTTCGGAACACCGGATGACAATCCGGCATTCTGGGACTCACTGTCGGCCAATGCCTATCTGAGCCAGTTAAGCGGGCCGGTACAAATCCATCACGGCACAGGGGATACTACCGTTCCGTTTGAATATTCGACTACGCTAGATCAACAAATCCGTGCGGCAGGTGGTGTAGATGAGTTGTTTTTGTATCCCAATGATGACCACAACATTGCCACCAATCGCGATGCAGCTTTAGCTTTGTCAGTGGTGTTCTTCAACCGCTATGTCAAGAATGGCTGATAGGTGAAAATACCTGCTTTGCAGGTTGAGCAGGTAAAAAGCGGCCTGAAAAAGGCCATTTATGAAGGCGCGGTTTGCGGATACAAACTCAAATCAAACCACTGTTGAATCGTGCCCCGCGTAATTTTCACGTTACTGTGTCGGAAATTTCATCCGCAAAAGCGCGAATACCGTGATCTTGACTGTTCAGGGCCTGCTGCAGAATGTCCGCTGCGGCGGGCGCTCCCAGGCTGGCGGTGATGCGAATAAATTGCCGCTGTACATCTGGGTCGGATTCGCGCCCATAAGCGGCGAGCAGAATGTCTGATGCCCGCGCATGCTGTATCCACGCCAGCGGCCAGATCGCGGCTTCACGGGTTTGCGGCTGTTCGTCATGAATAGCCGTCTCAAGCGCATCCAAAATACTACCTTCTGCCGGACTGCCCACAATTGTTATTTTTAGGTAATTGGTCGCGTGGAACAATCCCTTGAGCACGGCCTGACGGCTGTGTACGCTGGTTTGGATAATCTGCGCCAATTCACCCAGACAGGCCGCGCCGGAAATTTCCAGCAGGCTGAGCGCTGCCGCATACTGCACGTCGGGGTGGCTGTCGTGTATGGCTTGGCGGATGGCGGGCGCTGCTTGCGGCATTCCGTTCGCGCCCAGCACTTCCAGCGCCTTGACCCGTACATCGGGGTCAGTCGCCAGCAGCACCGCTTCCAGGGCAGGGATGGCTGCCGGGTCACGGCATTCGCGCAGTCCCCACGCAGCGGCCTCGCGCACACTGTCCACTTCCGTCTGCAAAACTCGTGCCATAAGCTGAAATGCCTTCAGTTCGCGGGCGTCACACAGGGCGTAAATCGCGCCTTCACGCACACGGGCATCCGCATCGTTCAACGCCTGATGGATTAAAGGCTCGATTGCAAACCACGAAAAACCGTATAGATAACGCGCAACAGTAGCCCGCGACGGTATATTGCCCTCATTCAGAATGGTTTGCATAATCACACGGGCGGCGCGATCCCCGCGCTGGTTGAGGATGCGGGCGGCTGCATAGCGTACATAAAATGTGTCACTTTTTAGCGCTTCGGCCAGCACTTCCAGCGTGATGGCGCTGGGCGGCAGCACTTCCAGCATATTTGCCAAGCGGCTCAACGGCAGCAGGCGTTTACCCTGCCGTGTATAGCTGGCAGACAGGCGTGGTTCGTAACCGCTGATGAGGTCGTTGGTACTCATGTCAATCCTTAGCGCAAGGTGGCAATTACCGCTTCTTTGATAAGCTGCTTGCCCGTTTTGAGATCGGTCACACTGAGCTGAAGCTGGCGACGGTCATTGATGTTGAAAATAGCTTTGATGCGGTCTGCACCCGGTTGGCCCGGCGGGATGAGTGAGGCTAACAACTTTGTTGCCTGCTCCGGATTAATCGGGATGATCTGTTGGTCGGTATTCTGTGCCTGTGCCACAAAAACCGCCTGACCGTCTTCGTATTTGACTTCCACCATAGTGATCGCGTCGCTGTCCATTTCGGCGATGACAAATTCGATGGCACTCTGGTCTGGATGCGCCGCCCCCAGCAGCACTTCAACCGGTTCGTGCAGCGGGTAGCGGCTGCCCACCGGAATGATCTCGTCGTACTGATGCTTGCCCGTCTGCGGGTCGAGGTGGCGCAGGCCGTAGCTGTGTGCCACATAATCTTCCAGCCCAAAACCTGCCGCTACTTGCAGTGCGCCTTCCACTACAGCCGTGAAGGGTTTATCTGCCCGTACCGCCATGCCGGAAAAATATTCGCTGAGTGTCCGCTGCACCGATGGCATAAGCGAAATGCCGCCCACCAGCAGCACGTAATGAATGTCCTCTTTGAAGATGCCCCGCCTGTGGGCAATATGCATGACCTTGTCCACGATATGGCGCAGTGCATCATAGAACCCGTTCGTTTCCAGCAATTGTTCCAGCTCGGCACGTGTCCATTCCACTGTGTACGCTTTACCCGCAGCTTCAAAGCTGAGGGTAGTTGATGTCGCAGTTGAAAGGTCTATTTTTGCCTGTTCGCAAACGGTCAATAAACTGCTGTAGTCGCGTCCCAGCGCTTCAGTCGAAAGACCGATGCGCTTTAGCACCGCCGCCAGCAGCCATTGGTCAATATCGCTGCCACCGATGATGCGTCCCGCCTTGGAGATCACTTTGGCGGTGTGCGCTGTGCTGCGCTTGCCCACCAGACGGCCCAGAAAGCCGCCAGTTTGTTCCTTTGTTTCAGGAAGCTGTACCAGTGACAAATCCAGTGTGCCGCCGCCGAAATCAAACACCAGCACCACCGCGCCCGGTTCCGTGACCAGATACCCCAGCGCAGCCGCCGTTGACTCGTCCACAATCCGGATTTTTTCCGGTGGAATATCGTCGATAAGTTCATTCAGCCACGTCAGATACCCCTCGAATGAGGCGACCGGCGCGGTGAGGACCAGCTGTTCAATTTCGCTTTTGGGATACGGCAGTGCACTTAGCACACTGCGGACGAAGCTGCGTCCGGCTTCACGGTCAGCCCACAGGGTCATGTCAATGCTGCGCGGGTCGGGAGCAGGCGCAGACACAATCCCCCGTTTGAAGTTGCGGAACAGGCGGTTGTCTTGTTGGTAATCGAGCTGTTGGTCGCGCACAGCTTGCCCCAATGTGACGCGCCCGTTTTCGCCGTCGTGCACATACAGCAGGGACGGGATGAGGGGTAGTGCACCGAAAGTTGAGGAGGTGCTCAGGTCGGGAAGGGCGATTACATCCGGCTTATTTGCATCATGGTTCCAGGCGGCCACGACGCTGTTGGTCGTTCCGAAATCAATCGCGATTTTGTGCGACATAGAGTGAAGTACTACCTGATGAAATTCTCTACAATCATTATAAGTTGGTTTGCAGTACAAAGATGACAAGGAATCGGCTTGAGCGTAGGCCAGCCGTCAGTTTAGCGTCCGGTACACTGAACCAAGCTGCGCTTATACTGAAATGATATTCGTAATGGGGGTATCAAGTAAAGATGACTTACGTTCGTCCGGCGGCAGCGCCCCGCCGTCCGGCTGTTCCACATTCTGTTCCACCATCAAACCGCCGCCGCTTGCTGCCATGGTTGGTTGTCGCTGGAATAACGGCTTTCGGCCTCATGATGGCGGCAGGCATGGCTATCTTGTTGCTTGTCGGCATGTTCGGTGAACAGCGCATTTCCGCTGGCGTGAGTGTGGCAGGATTGTCATTCAGTAACCAACCGTTGGATACAGCCCGCACTCAGCTTGAGCAGTATGCCGCACGTCCGGTTACGCTGACCGATGCTGACCGCAGTTGGCAGCTCTCGTTGGCTGATTTGGGTGTCCATGTCGATGTGGAAAGCACCCTCAAATCGGTTAAGGATGCGCGCCCCAACAGCCACCTTGTGCCCCGTTACACGGTTGATCTCAATCAGACGCAGAATGCCTTATTTGCATTGAGCGATCAAGTTAATATCGCCGCTGTGCCGGGCAATCCCCCGCAGTATGGACGCGCGATGGAAATTCCGGTCACACTCAGCCGCCTACAGGCCGATGTCGCAGGCGAATTAACGGACGGTGTGCTCGAACTGGATATGATTGAAGTCGAACCGCCGCCCAGCGACGAACGGGGTCGGAATTCCAGCGCGCGTGTGACCCATGTCGTAGAAGCTGGGCAGGAATTGGCGTTGATCGCCCGCCAGTACGGCGTGGACATGCAGGACATTTTGACGCTCAATGACATCAGCAATCCTGACTTGTTATATATTGGTCAAGAACTCACCATCCCCGCCGCTGGCCTGTACAGCCCAACTCAGGCCGATGCCCCCGCTGCTCCCACTAATGCCGGTAAGTCCATCTTGGTTTCCACCGGTGACCAGCGCATTTATGCCTATGAAAACGGACAGTTGGTGCATTCGCATCTGGCCTCAACCGGACGTTATGAAACACCAACCGTGTTGGGGGATTTCGCCGTTTACGTCAAGTACACGGCGGACGACATGAGCGGCCCCGGCTACTTCTTGCCGCAAGTACCCTACACAATGTACTTCTACAGCGGTTATGCCATTCACGGCACGTACTGGCACAACAGCTTTGGCCGCCGCATGAGTCACGGCTGTGTCAACTTGCCGACCAATGAAGCGCAGTGGTTCTTCAATTGGGCGGAAGTGGGCACGCCCGTGCGGGTGATTTAGGTAATGTTACTGGGCTTTTTCTTGAAAGGCTGACAGCAAAATCGTATTACCGTCGGGATCATCTATCATCGCAAAATACAGATCGGCGGATACGTCAAACGGCGGTTGATGCCCCACATATCCGTAATCCGTCATTTCTTTGTACTTGGCATCCACCAGTTCCTTGTTCTTAAGATAGAACTCCAGGATGATGCGGTAGCCGCCTGCTGCTGCTTCGGTTCTGGCCGGGTCCCAATGGGCATTGGCCTTTTTGCTGCTTAAGAAAAAGGTCAGCCCGCTCATTTTTACCTCAACATGGTGCTTGCTTTCACTGCCGTCGGGGATATCCACCCCCAGCCTCCGGTAGAACTCAACTGACTTCGCCATATTTGCCACAATGACACCGACCATATACAGTTCGAGTCCCATTTTCGGCCTACCTTCGTATATCTATGTATTCTGTTTCACCGTACACATTGCTTGACGGATTTCCCCAAGATGATAGGCGGTATGGACGATGATTGCCAGCGCGCCGCTGATCGAACGGTCATCATCCCACGAGTCCAGCGTTTCCAACGTTTGCTTAACTCGTTGATAAGTGCTGCGTAATTCCTGTTTATAGGCTGCCCATTCATCCGCGCTGACGGCTTCGACGCGCCGCCAGATGTCACCCCAGTCAATACCACTCACCACTTGCCACTGCATCAACTTTTCCAACACTTCCAGATAGTAAGTGGTGTGCGCCACCTGCGCTGCGATGGAAGCACAGGTCGCCGAAACCGGGCGCGAGGCTTCCTCCGCGCTGATGGTATCCAGCGTCTCAAAGAGTGAAGTTCCCTTGTCGAGAAAAATACCGTGGTGCGTCTCAAAGACCTCTTCCAGAATATCCATAAGCTCTTTGGTGAATATTTCTTGCCGGATGGTTTGGGGCATGGGATTACCTCATGGGGATGCCAGGGCTAGTGGGTGGCAACAGCGAAGGGTATTGGGATCAGAAATATTGAAGAGGGTCAACAGTGCAGTTTAATATTGGATGGGAAGGTTTGACTACGCTTCAAAAATAACTTGTACGGGCAGCGTGAATCCCGGCAGTACCTCACCGCCATCTAGCACATCGTTAATCCCGAACAAGCGCATCGGTTGGCCGGGTGCGAAAACCTCGACCTCTTGTGCCTCAGGGTAGACCAACCATAACAGTGTCCCGGCGGCTAAGTAACTAGCAATCTTGGTGCGAAGTATGCGCTGCGAAGCTAGGGTTGAGGGGAAATCCACCTCTGCAGCGAATTCGGGGGGATTGGGATTATAGCCTTCTCGTGCCAGTTGGGGTTGGCGGGCTGCGGAAATATACGCCACATCCGGCGCATAACGTTCACCTGCGATAACATAACCGCCCGCTTCGCCGGTGACATGGCCTTTGATGTTATTTTCGCGCAGAAATAATTTGATGGGAAAGCCAATGTTGTAACCGATAGCTGAGGCAAAAGCGTTGGACGGCATTTCGACGATTTCTCCCCCGATCAGTTCGAATAATTTGTCGGCGTTTTCGGGCAAAGCGACAAAACGCTCAAATTCCTCAACCGTCACCCGTTGTCTATCTAATACCATAGACTCTGCCTCATACTAATTTCTAATAGGATTATAGCATAATCCCTACAACCCCCTTCCCACCTAATACGTATATGAGTGATAAGCGGAATACACCGCTGACTCGTGTATAATGCTTCTCATAAGATCGTGAAGGGTTTCACATGCGAATCATCGTTCATACTGGCAAGGGCGGCGTGGGTAAAACCAGCATCTCGGCGGCCACCGCGCTCCGCTGTGCCGAAATGGGCTTAAAGACCATCGTCCTCAGCACCGACACGGCTCACAGCCTCGGCGACTCGCTCGAAAAAGAGATCGGGCCAGAGCCAGTACAGTTGTACCCCAACCTGTGGGCGCAGGAAGTAGACGCCCGCTACTCAATGGACAAATATTGGGGCTTGTTCCAGAAATACATGGTCGCCCTGTTCAGCCGTCAGGGTGTGGAAGATGTGGTGGCGGAAGAAGTCACCATCCTCCCCGGCTTGGAAGAGGGCGCACACCTGCTGTGGATTAACAAGTATGTTAAGGAAAATCAATTCGATGTCCTCATCGTGGATGCCGCCCCCACCGCCGAAACGCTGCGCTTGCTCAGCCTGCCGGATGTCACCCGCTGGTGGTTCGAACGCATTCTGACACTGACGCGCGGCGTGAGCAAAATTATCCGCCCCATCAGCAAATTGATGCGGCGCGGCGAGGGCGTGCCGGAAGAAGATGCCTTCGCGCAAGTGCAGACCTTGTTCGATACGCTGGACAGCGTCCGTAAGCTGCTGACCGACCCCGAAATGAGCAGTATCCGCTTGGTCGTCAATCCAGAGAAGATGGTCATCAAGGAAACACAGCGCACCTACACCTACCTCAACCTGTATGGGTACGCCACCGATGCCATCCTGTGCAACCGCATCATTCCACCGGAGGTCAATGACCCCTACTTCGCCATGTGGAAGACCACCCAGCAGGACAATCTGAACTACATTGGCGTAGCCTTCGGCGATCTACCATTGTTCAAAGCGCCGTTGTTTGGTCATGAAGTGGGCGGGCTGGACACGCTGCGAAAGCTGGCGACTGAGCTGTATGGCGACAGGAATCCGGCTGACCGCCTCTTTGATGGCAAGACGCACACCATCGAAAGTGCGGGTGAGGGCGAGTTTGTCCTGAGTGTGCCGCTGCCCTTCGCCAACAAGGATGACATGGACTTATACCGTTCGCGGGATGAGCTGACGCTGCGCGTTGGCCCCTACCGCCGCAACATCGTTCTGCCCTACGCCCTGTGGGATTTAGAGATCGGCGAGGCCAAGTTTGACCAATCTACCCTCCGTATCCAATTCATCAAAGACGAACGGTTACAAAAGCAACGGGCGCGATAAAGGATTCGTCACCGCGCCCGTTCGCGGGCCGCAGCAAACTATAGTCACTGACGAATCCGCCGTATTGGAGGAAGTCGTCGCCGAACCCGACTTTCTGAATACCATCGTTCCTTCCCCCTCTCTGTACACGGAGAGGGGGGTAGGGGGTGAGGTTTCTTCCCCTCGCCATGAGGGAGAGGGGCAAAAGGTGAGGGCTTCCCGCCGTTCCCTGCGGATGCAAGTGCGCTTTCTGCATACCCTGTGGTTCGCGGGCAAATTGTTTGCCCGCATTTTGCTGTGGTATTACTTCATGCCCAAAATCATCGGACAGGACAGGGTAGACGCCGGCAGTACCAACCGCTTTGTCCAATATGCCCGCGAGTTTCGCGTTTTCGCCATCCACATGGGTGGTGTCATGATCAAGCTCGGTCAGTTCATCTCCACCCGTGAAGATGTGCTGCCGGAGGAAATCACCCGCGAGCTAGCTGGCTTGCAGGACGAAGTGCCCAGCGTCCCCAATGACAAAATCCGTACCGTGATTGAGCATGAACTTGGCCCGATTGCCGCCCGCTACAAATACTTTGCGCCCGACCCCATTGCCGCCGCCTCATTGGGGCAGGTGTACCGCGCCCAACTGCTCAATGGCGACAAAGTGGTGGTCAAGGTGCAGCGCCCCGGCATTCGCGAAATCGTCTACACCGATCTCGCCGCGCTGCGGATTGTGGCGCGGGTTGCCAATCAGTTCAACTTCATTCGCCGCCGGGCAGACGCGCGGGCGCTGGCGGAAGAATTCGGGCGCGTGCTGCTGGAAGAAGTGTCCTACATCCACGAAGCCAAATGCGCCGCCCGCTTCTCGCAGATGTTCAAAGACGACTTGGGCATCTACATTCCTGACATCTATCCCGAACATTCCACCGATTCCATCCTCACCATTGAGGATGTCACCACCATCAAGATTAACGACTACGCTGCACTGGAAGCCGCTGGTGTCAGCCGCAAAGCCGTCGCCAAGCGGCTGATGGATTGTTACCTCAAGCAGGTGTTTGAGGAACGCTTCTTCCATGCCGACCCTCACCCCGGCAATTTGTTCGTCTATCCGCTGCCGCAGGACAAGGCCAGCGCCAATGGCAGCCGCCCGTTCTACCTGATCTTCGTGGACTTCGGCATGGTGGGGTCACTGTCGCCCAAGCTTTCGGCTGGCTTGATCAATACCTTGATTTCTATCGTTAAGCGCGACCCGGAAGGGCTGGTGAAAAGCTATGCCGAGTTGGGCTTCCTCATGCCCGATGCCGACATGGAACGCATTACCGAAGCCACCAAAGCCACCTTCGACCAGTTCTGGGGCTTGAGTATGACTGACATCAAAAACGTCAGCTACAGCGAAGCAGCGGCCTTGGGATCGGAGTTTAACGATCTGCTCTACGCCATGCCCTTTCAGGTGCCGCAGGACTTCATCTACTTGGGACGGGCGATGGGCATCCTCAGTGGCATGGCCACCAGCCTCGACCCGAACTTCAACCCGTGGAGCGAACTCGCACCCTACGCCCAGAAGATGCTGGCGCAAACGCTGCGCGAAGGGTCGGCCAGTGCCGGCACAAATGCGCTGGGCTTCCCCGTGTTGCAGAGTTTGTTCAATGGCAATGCGCCGCAAACCCTGCTGGAACTGGGGCGCATGTTCGTCAACCGTGCCATCACCGTCCCGCAGCAGTTGGACAACGTCCTGACGCAGCTTGATCGCGGCGAACTGAAGGTGATGGTCACACCCACCCCGGCCTATCGAAATCAGTTGCAGAAGCTGCAATCGCAGGGCAAACGCACCACCCGTGCCACCTTGTTCGCCGCCTTTCTGATCTCGTCAACCATGCTCTACACCAGCGGCAGCTTTGCGCTCGCGGCGCTGGGCTTTGCCACCTCCGGCGCCATGCTGCTCAGCCTGTGGTGGGCGGGTGATTAGCTTGTAAACCGCAGCGACGCCACAATCTGGTCGAGCAGTGCCACGGTCTCCGTCGGGACGGGGTTCATCGCGCGGTCTATTGGCCCCGTTTCATCATTTTTGAGTTCATAAGCGGTAAACGTGTAATACAGGTTGTTGTGCTGGATGACGACAGCTTCATAACGCTGCGGGGTATTGCCGCCTACTGCGCCGATATACCCGCTCAAACGGCGTGCCGTGTACGCGCCGACCATCGCATCATCCGCCCGTTCAATGACCGGCGCATCGCCGCGCGGTTCTTCGGGGTTAAATTCGCTGACCATGATATAAATCTGGCGGTCAATCCACACAAACTGCGCGCTTGCATCGCCCACCAGTTCCAACCCCGCTGGATATTCCAGAGAATAGTTATAAGCGGTGTTGGTGTAGGTCGTCAGCGTCGTTTCGGCTGTTGGTTCTACAACGACCACTGGCTCGGCTGTGGGGGTGGGCTGCGCTGCATTGCTCAGGTTGCAGGCGGCGAGTAGGAGAATCAGCGAAACTAGAGAGAATCTGGCAATGTGTGCTCTCATAACTTGGTGACTAAGCTCCGATAATTCTCTATCTGTAATTTTCTGCCTCGTCTATTGCTTCTTGCTCAATTCTCTTTCGTTCGGTCACTAGGTCACCCCGATTGAGAAACTTTGTCAACTTCCATCCGGGAATGACTAACATTAAGCCTGTGTTCTCGTTCACATAAAATGTCTCCCTAATTTCATTGTTGTCTTTTTTTCGTCTGAGTGGCACTTTTCTATGAGAATATCCCCATATTACTCCGACGAGGTAATTGACAAAACTGCTGCTTGCCGACATCAGTGAGCCTACAAAGACAGGTGAACCACTTGTTCCCGGAATTATTTTGCAGTCGATTAAGATACTCTCCTGTTTAAAGTTCTTCCGAAATTCAGTAGATATGGGTTCTTTGCTAAAGCCAGCGATATGACCGAACAATGCTAGTGGTGAATTTTGCTGCTTCCCATCAAAGTCAATAAACCTCGCAACAGCTATAGTATCTGTTCCAACATCAACGATGTCATTTGGAAGTTCTTCACTGACGATTGTCGCTGGTAGAGGGCAAGCCAACGATAACGGTGCATAGTGGTGTCATTCAGCATGAGCATAGCTAAATCATCTTCGTTCCAGTCATCAATCCACTGTTCATAGGTTGCAGGTATGACCTCACTTCGCCCATCGTGTGTATTGAGTCGAATTACTGTTGATTTGTACTCACGGACAACGTGGCTATTGGTAACAACATAAACATGGCTTCTACGGACTCCATTAATATCGTGTTCAAATGGTACAGCCAACAAAAACCCTGACCCACCCCAATTAGCGCCCTGTTCTGCAGCTCTTCGGTTCGGATATAAGTAAACAGAACAATCAAGAAATCTACGATCAATACGTGGCATGAGTCTTCTCCAACAGTTAATTAGGGCACTTCCATTTAGTCGTATTTTGACCTCTGCTATTGAATGTCGGGGTCGTGGTTAAATGTTACGTGATGATCTTATCAATACATACAAAATTGGGTATTCGTAGGGACGCCATTCTTGGCGTCCGCGTTCACGGCTTACCCTCATCACGTACTTTGCAACCACCAATAACGGAGTACTGATTTGACCACTTGTATTACCGCACCACCGTCTTTTCATCCCCCGCCAGTGCATCAGCAATGCGTTCGCGGTGATGCTCCATCAAATCCAGCGCGGCGATGTCGTCCGGCGTGAAGTAGCCGCACGCCGTCGTTTCATCACTCAGCGTCAGTTCCCCGCCTGTCACCACCGCCTCGAAGCTGTGGGCAACGATCTGCCAGCGGTTGCCGTCGGCATAGGTGACGATGCGGTGCGGGGTGGAATACACGCCGATCAGCCGCGTAACTCGTACCCGCAGGCCGGTTTCTTCCCACACCTCGCGGATACAGGTTTCCTCTAAACTTTCGCCCGCGTCCATCGCCCCGCCCGGCAAACACCACTGCCCGTTATCCGTGCGCCGCGTGAGCAGGATATGCTCCCGATCATCATCAAAAATGACCGCCGAACAGCCAATCCGCAGCCGCGCCTCGCGCCCAATCCGTTCGCCATACACCAGTTTCGCCATACGCCTCCCTATACATAGATGATACCTGGATATTACAAGGTTTTTTGCAGCATTGCTCCCCCTCTCCATTGCGATGGAGAGGGCTACGAGCGACTTAAGCGAGTGGGGGGGGGAGGTTCGGATTTTGCCCTGTGAATCCCCTAGATTGTGCATCGCTTGAGGTTTGAAAACGCTAACCAACCCCCCCTTGACAAAGTATAACATTTGTTCTATATTGGGTACTTGTTGTTGTGGATTTTATTACCATTCAGTCCCCCAATTGGCAGGCTCTACCGCCACAAAACCATTATCCCGGCAATCTCAGCACTTCACCAATTCGGGTTGACTACAAGTGCCTCGAACGGCATAAGAAGTCGTTGAAAACAGGATCTTATATAGTTTACAGACTGACGAAATGACAGCGCAATCGATATTGACTGCGGACAACTGGCTTAAACAGGAGCAGCTGGATGACATCAGAAACCCCCAACCTTAAGCGAATGGATAACGTCGGCATCGCCGTAGAATCGCTCGATACGGCCATCGCTTTTTTCGCCGAGCTTGGCCTAAAGCTCGAAGGGCGCGCCATGATCGAAGGAGAATGGGCCGGGCGCGTTACCGGACTAGGCGACCAGTGTGTCGAGATCGCCATGATGGTCACCCCCGACGGCCACAGCCGGCTCGAACTTTCGCGATTTCTCACCCCACCTGTAATAGCCGATCATCGCAATGCTCCGGTGAATGCTCTAGGATACCTGCGCGTCATGTTCACCGTGGAGGACATCGACGGGACGCTCGCCAGACTCAGCAAACACGGCGCGCAGCTTGTAGGTGACGTGGTTCAGTACGAGGACTCATATCGCCTCTG
The DNA here is from genome assembly GCA_041390885.1 of Anaerolineae bacterium. Taxonomy (GTDB): domain Bacteria; phylum Chloroflexota; class Anaerolineae; order Aggregatilineales; family Phototrophicaceae; genus CFX2. The sequence goes on from JAWKPB010000021.1 coordinate 395,484, forward strand.
CTATATCCGCGGCCCCGAAGGAATTCTTATCGGCCTTGCTCAGGAAATCTCAAGTCGGTGATGTACAGAGTGGGAATTCCGTATCCTCAGCGACCAGCCGCCCCGTCAGGGTTTTTATGCGTCACCGACGACGACGACATCGCCGCCAATCGGCACAAATTGCACAAAAAAGTGTGTTGCAATTGCTGCATTTGCCGCATTTTGTGCCGAGTTCGTAATCTACCGTAATACTTCTCCGGCTGTCGGCTATAGACGATTTAACACCGACTACCACACCTCAATTCGGAAGCAGGATAATCTTGGCGTCCTGCCGGTTTTCTAGGCGCTTAAAAGCACTTAGCGCATCATCCAGCGCCATGCGTGCGCTGACCATCGGGCGCATGTCCAGCTTACCGGACGCCATCATACGGATGACATTCATGAACGTACCGTGCCCGGAATGACCCAGCGACCCGCCCAACTGCACACCCTTCACCTGATAATATTCCAGCTCCAGCGGTGTAGGCCGTTCCGAACGCCCGATGTGGCAAACGGTAGCGTTGACGGCCAACCCCTTGGTTAGCGGGGCAAGCGTGTAATTGGGCGCACCTGCCGCCTCCACCACGAAGTCCACACCGCGTCCGTAAGTCGAGTCGAGCAGGATGGCATTCAGATCAGCACCCACCGGGTCATGGACAGCCGTTGCCCCCAGCTTGAGGGCGAACTCGCGGCGGCTGGGCGAGGTGTCAAACACGATCACCTGCGATGCTCCCGCAGCCGCAGCCAACGCCGTAGCGGCCAAGCCAATGGGACCCGCGCCGAACACCACCACATACACACCCGGCTGCCACGTGTGGATGCGGTTGAACATGGCGTGATACGAAACACCCGTTGGTTCGACCATCGCGCCCATCACCAGCGCTTCAGCCTCACTGCCCACCCGGTCGGCAACTTCCTGAATGCTCCAGCAATAGCGGGCACGCACCGGGATAAACTGCGCCATCGCGCCGGGCGTGGTGAAGCCCAGTTCTTCCAGATTGTCGCAGTGGTTGACGAAACCCCGACGGCAGGAAATACACTCACCGCACCACTGTATTTCCTCAGCCGCCACCAGATCACCGACCTTCAGATCGCGCACATTCTTGCCCGCTTCTACCACCCGACCCGCAAATTCGTGTCCGAGGATGTTGGGGAAGCGCGTCAGGCCGGGGTAGAGGATGTAGCCGTCTTTGCCCGCTTCGTACATGTGCATGTCCGAGCCGCAGATGCCCACAGCCCCCACCTGAATGATGACCTCGTCATCTTTAGGCGCCGGGTCGGCCACCTGCCCGACAGCGATGCGCGGATTTTTCCACACTTGCGAACCGGCTTGAATACGGTGGGTGCTGCGTTCCCTTTCGTTCAATTTGTAGTCGGGCTTCGGTTCAAAATCTGCAGTCAGGGTAAGGGCCTTCATAATCTATTCTCCAAAAATGTAATTCAATGCATCTATCGTCTAGCAGTCAAATTAAAACAAGTAGGGACGAGGCACGCCTCGTCCGCCCACCCATAAAACTGACTTCCACATTTACCCGCAGTCGTCCCCGCAGGGCAGCGTGACAGTGGTTCGCAGTAACAAGTCATCATCTGCTGTGCCTGCCAGTGACAGCGTTAAATTGTCCATCAGGAACGGGAGCAGCTGCAGCAGCGGATTACCGGGATCACTTTCGTTAAAATCGGTCCACGCCGGGGCGCTGACCATCGGTGTGGTGTTGAGATAAAGTGCCATGCCGCTGTTGGGAAGCAGAGTAACGGTATTCACCGAAAATCCAACCCCATCTCTACTAAAAACGCGGTTGGCAGCCTGTGGCGTCCCAATAACCAGCAAATCATCAGCCCCGGCTACCACGAATTGATTCAACGGCTGTCCCGTACTGCCGTAAATATCGAGGACTATGCCGGTCGCGCCGCCCGCCAGCGTGGTTTCGCGAATATCGAGTGTGTAGCGGTCACCCATAGAATAAGCCGTGATAGCCAATTCACGCGCTAGCTTCTGCATAAAAGTCTGGGCAGCCGCCGGGTCGTTGACCCGTAGCAGTAGGGCGCCGTCCAGTGGTTCGCGGTTCACGAAGCGTGGGCTGGTGCGGTCGTACGCTGGGTTGAAGCTCAGGTACAGCGCGCCATCGCCCGCCAGCAGTGGCCGGATTTCGGACGTGTAATCAAATCCGCTCAAATTATTGAACAAGATGGTCGCCCAGTCCGGATTGTTGAGACCCGCCGTGAGGGCGGAAAGCGTCCCGACTGAACTGACCGACATCGAATAGATAAAGGCGGTTGTCAGTGAGGGCAAAACAGTTTGGAATTTCTTGCCGACAGCTTGAACATTGCCCCCTACGGCATCCAGCAGCGCGCCGGGATCAGCCGCATGGAAAACCATCACCGCGTCGCGCGGAACACGTTCGAGGATAGCCGGGTTCAACGATGCCCCGTCTCCGGGGAAAGTGATGCCCAGCGCATCGAGACCCGCACGGTTGCCCACGGCCTGCGCCACATCCACCGTCAGCGTGTTGCCTTCCAGCACTGTAAAGCCGATGGCCGTTGGCCCAATAGCGCGGTACAGCGCGGCGCGCAGCGGGCCAGAGCCGTCGTCATTGTTGCGTTCGTTGTAGGCCAGCATCAGAGGGGAGTCGATAAAGCTGATAATGCTGTAGTTGTTTTCCGGCAGCCGCGCCAGCGCCGCCCGGTAATACGGATTGGCGCTGATGTCCGGGATAACCGCGTGAAATTGCTGCGGGCCGGATGGATCTGACCAACTGTAAAGAATGATCACGTCTTGATAAATCGCCACACGGTTGCGGTCGGTCGTACTGCTGAACACCACAAAATCCGTCAGATTTTGCCGCTGCCAGTTGGGGAAAGCTGTTTGAACCGCTGCGATAGCTGCCTGCGGACTCCTGATCTGGATGACAATACGCCCCGCAGCACTTTCACGGGCGGGGTAGATGCCAACCGCCAGCACATCACCTAACCACGGACGCACCGTGCTTTCAAAGCTGCCACCGGTGGCTTGCCCTGTGATAAGGCTCAATGCAGCCGTCAGCGTGGATGGGAAGTCAGGCGGTAGAGCGTTGGATGGCAGTTGCGATGTGACCGACTGCATCAAATTGTCCAGCGTGCTGATGGTCTGGGCGTCGGTGCGGAGCGCGGTATACAGCATCGAGTCTTTTGGAAAGTAAGTAGCTAACGACTCAAGTGTGCCGTAGCGTCCTTGTGCTGTGGGTGCGGCTGCCACCATCTGCGCGCCAATGGCGAGGATAGCCAGTACCACGAGCAAGAAACGTGTTAGTAGACGTTGCATGTGTTCCTCCCTGCTGGGTTTTGAAGGGACTTCATCAACACCACTCTACACCTGAAACGTAATGCGCATGTAAACCGTTGTTCAAAAGGATGAGTTGTGGTGATTCTTGCCCGTCTGATTTTGTAATCTAGCCAGATTCGCGCTAATGTAGCGATTGTAGCACTTTTGATGGGCAATCAATACCAGTGGTGGGTTGAACCATGTTACAAGGAATTATTCCTATTTTGGTCACGCCGTTCGATGCCGCAGGACGGCTCGATGAAGACAGTTTGCGCCGTGTAGCACGCTTCGAATTGGATGGCGGCGTGCATGGAATCGGTGTAGGCGGGTTCGCCAGCGAAGCTTATAAATTAACGGATCAGGAACGCATCCGCTGTGCCGAGATTGTGGCTGCCGAGGTGGCGGGCAGCGTGCCGCTCATCATCGGGATGCTGCCCGGTAGCACCGAAGCGGCTGTCGAACTGGCGCATATCTTCAGCAATCTCAAACCTGCGGCGCTCATGACCCTGCCGCCCAATACCATGAGCAATGACGAGGCCAGTTTGGTTGATCACTATATTAGCTTGGGCAATGCCAGCGATGTGCCAGTGATGGTACAGCAGTCACCGCAAATTCAGGCTTACGCCCACTGCCAGCTCTCCACCGAAGGGCTGGCGCAAATCAACAGACACGCCCCCAATGTGCGTTACTTCAAGATCGAAGGGCCGGGTTCGGCACGCCGCATCAGCGCCTTGCAGGGTCGGGTCAGTGACGATGTGCGGATGTTCGGCGGGGTGGGCGGTATCACCCTGCGCGAAGAATTGGAGGCAGGCGCGGCAGGCTTGCTGCCGGGTGTGGGCTTCAATGAATTTTTTATGGATGTGTGGGCCGCGTGGGAAGCACAGGACTTGCTGCGGGTGGATGAAGTGCTGGGGCGGGCGCAGCCGCTGGTGGACGCCGTATCCGGCTTCGGGCATGAATTTTCGCTGCACGCCCGCAAATACCTGCTCAAGCGGGCGGGTATCATCAACCATGATCTGGTGCGCCGCCCCACCGTCCGCCCCGATTTTGTGGCATTGGAAAAAGTCGGTATGTTGGTGGACGAATTGGGGCTGCGGATTGGGCGTCAAGCTTGAAGGGAAATAGCTGTAGCAAAGCTACGAATGTGAACCACGGAGACCAGAGGGACAATGGCGAGTAGGTGCGTCGATTTGTTGCCTCGGAATCTTTTATAACCTATTGACTAAGGACTACTGATGACCATTACAACCGAGACCGTCTCCATTCCCAACGGCACACCCAACCTCTCCGGTTATTTGGCGTTCCCCGAAGGCAGTGGCAAACTGCCCGCCGTCGTGGTTATCCACGAAATTTTCGGACTGAATGACAATATCAAAGCCATCACCCACCGCTTTGCTGAAGCCGGTTATGCTGCACTGGCGGTTGACCTGTTCGCCGGACGTAACCGTGCGGTGTGTATGTTCCGTTTTCTTGCTAACAGCCTGTTGAATTCGCTCAATCACGGCGCGATTGGCGACCTGAAAGTGGCGCTGGATTGGTTCGAGCAGCATCCGCGCGTGGACAGCGGCAGGATAGGCGCAGTGGGTTTCTGTCTGGGCGGGAACTTCAGCATTTGCTGGGCCTGTAGCGATTCGCGCCTCAATGTGGTTGCGCCCTTTTACGGCATGAATCCGCGCCCGCTCGAAGCGGTAGCCCGCGCCTGCCCGGTGGTTGGTTCATATCCTGAACAGGATTTCACCAGAGCACAGGGCGCGAAGCTGGATGTGGAGCTTAATAAACACAACATACCCCGCGACATCAAGATATATCCCAATACCCGTCATTCGTTCTTCAATCAAGAGCGAGATGAGGTGGAGAAAGCTGCTGCGGCAGATGCGTGGACGCGCATTATGACCTTCTTCGAGGAACATATCGGCGGATAAGAATCAGCACAAGCCACATTATCAGAGTAGACCGTAGGAAAAAGTTAACATAAATCATCATATCGCATGGCTATAATTAAACACGCATTATTTGTTTAATGTAAATTTAATCACCACGTTAGTCTGATGGATACCATATTTGATGAGTCGAAAAGTAGAAAAGTTGGGACTGCGGCAGGCTGAAGTCTATTTTTACCCGTCACTGTTCTCTCCTGTCGAAAGTGATACGCTTCTAAAGGATTTGACCGCGAATATTGCGTGGGAGCAAAAATCTGTACATATCATGGGCAAGCAGGTGCCGCAGCCCCGCCTGATTGCTTGGTACGGCGATGAAGGCAAAACATACCGCTATTCCGGACTTACGGTCGAACCACTGGCATGGACACCCACACTGCTTTCCATTAAGGAGCGGGTTGAGACCGTGACGCCCGTGCGTTTCAACAGTGTGCTTCTCAATTTATACCGCGACGGCAATGACAGCGTAGGCTGGCACAGCGATGATGAGCCAGAACTGGGTACGAACCCGGTGATCGCTTCGGTCACGTTCGGCGCAGAGCGCACTTTTCAACTCAAGCACAAAACAGACCCCGACCTGAAGGCTTCAATCGAACTCACGCACGGCAGTCTATTGCTCATGGCGGGCGCGACGCAGCACCACTGGAAGCACCAAATCCCCAAGACCAAGAAGGTGCTGGGGCCGCGTATTAATTTGACGTTTCGGGTGATCTATTAAGACCTACATTCTCTATTTCCGCCTATCATTTTGTTGCTGCCCGCGAGAGCAGGCTATACTATGATTGCGTAATATGCATGGTGGTAAAACGTTATGCGAAAAATCTTGATTGTTCTAGGCATCGTTATGATGGCGGCTGGGTGTGTTGTGGTGGTTTTGGGTGCCAACGCAACCATGAGCCAGCTTGCTCCTATGGCGGAAAATATGACCAAACCAGAGGAACTATGTCAATCGGGTGAAAAATTAATCACACCCGAATTTAGCACGCGGCCACAGGCACCACAGGCTGGATTGACCGGTTTCTTTTACTGCGTGGATGACGGTGGTAACCGCCGCGATGTTACACAAGAATATTTCAGCGGCACATTTGATCAGATGTTCACCGTGCTGCCCGGCTGGGCAACCGCTGGGTTCACAGGTATCGCACTGTTTTGCCTCGGTCTGCCCCTTCTGATACTTGGCGCAGTGCTTTCGCTGCGGGGACAGAACCGGCCTGCGACGATTACCATTCCTGTGCCCACCAACGCGCCTCCCGCTGACCTTTCCGAACGGCTGCGGCAGTTGGATGAAGCCTATGAAAAAGGGTTGATTTCGCAGGAAAAATACGATGAAGTGCGTAATCAAATACTCGACCAAATGGTGTGATTAACGCTTTACCCCATTCGCCCACCAGAAATAGTGTCCTGTGGTTTGAACCTGCGCTGTGAAGCCATGTTCAGCCAGCTTTGCCGTTAAAGCTTCTGGTTCATAGAATACCTTGATGATGGTGAATTCCTGCCCGTCGTTCAGCTTGCGCGTGTGGTAGATGCTGTCTGCTTGGTAGGGATCGTGATTGACGGCACTGGAGGTACGGGTTTCATCAGGCATCGAGTCAATCATGAACACCCGCCCGCCTGCTTTGGTGGCCTTTCGTACCGTTGCCAGAAAATCATCCAACTTCTCCGGCGGCACGTGTGACATCCAGAAGGCCATGAATACCAGATTGTATTCCGCCTCTGGCTGCCAATTGAACAGGTCGGCTTGTTGATAGGCAATGTGGTTGACGTTCACCTTATCCCGGTTGATCGCTAACACCTCTGCGGAGGCATCCAATGCCGTCACCTGCTGGCTGATCTTCGCCAGTTCGCGGGTGAAGTTGCCTGTGCCTGCCGCCAGTTCCAGCGTGTGTCCCACCCGTCCAATGGCCGCCACTTCGCGCATCAGTGTTTCGACTTCCGCGAACCAGCGGGCATTCCACTCCGCGCCGCGGTCATAGCGCCCGATGCGGTAAAACCACTCGTCATATTCACCGGCGCGGGCACGATAGTAGGCGATTTGCTGCTGGAGGATGTCAGTCATGGTGTAGTTCTCCTGCTAACGGGAGGCAGTAGGTAGTGCTGGAATACTGCGCCCGGTCGCATGCCCAATGACTCGGCTAAACGGATAGACGGGATGTTTATTGATTCAACCTGATAGCGGGGCGTTTTGCCCTGCTGGAGTACGTAACTGAGTGCTGTTTGAACGACTTGGCGGGCATAACCCTTGTGCCGCATTGCCTCACGGGTATGCACCCCGCCGATTTCCCAGACATCCTCAAAAAATCTGAACGCGATGCAGGTCGAAATGGGATCGTCGTAATCATAGATGGTGAAGGCGAGAGCATCGTTGGCGAAATAGTTGGTCATTTCGGCGTGACTGTAGTCATTCTCTACGTAGAAAGCGATGCAGGATGCGCGGGGCTGTGTTTCGATACTTACGTTCGGCGCGAGCTCGTATCGGGCCTCAGGTATGGTGGTGTAGCTCATGACATGGCGTACAGGTTCTAGCGGTAGATGCTGTTGAAACATGGCCTCGGTTGACGGTTCGCAAAACTTGATAATGTGGGCATGATCACGTTCCAGATTGAGCGCAATGTGATCAAGCAGTCGGCGTGTCAGGTCGTCATTCGCTGCGACTGGCATCAACACTTGGTCAGCCTGCGGATAGCGGGCTGCATCGCGCTTGACGCGGTTAGCCGGATAGCGTAGGAGAACCGCGGTCTGGTGCTGGTGTTCCAACACCGTACAGGAAATAATGTCTCGGTAAAGATGCATGTATTTCAGATGCACCAGATATCGGAGTGGGTTGGTTCGGAAATAGGTTTGTGCCTTCAGCCTGTCTACATCTACCGGCGTCATGGGCTATGGCCTCAGTGTTGTGAAAAACGTAGACATATAGATGAGGTAAGTTATCCCCGCCAGCGCCGCTAGGGGATTTGCTAATCCGCTGATGCTTTCATTTTCCATCCCACGCACGAAGAATGACAGCGCCAGCAGCAGCCACACCAAACTATGGAACCAGCGCACGATGACAAAGCGTGTGCCGTGCAGCTTGTTTACCACATCAGCACGCGGCACGAACATTACAAAGATGCCCGCAATCACCAGCGCACCCATGCCCCACACGGCGAAAGGGATGTTCAGAAAGCTACCGTTCACAGCTGTGTCCTCATAAAATCAGGTTCAGCATTTTTGTGTTGTCCAATTGCAGAGTCAGATTATCTTTCCCGTTTCGTTCCAGCCGAACGTCAGCGAAGTTGGGGATAATGTGCGCCGCGCCAGCCCGTTGCAGCGCCGCCCGATTGCCCCACGAGTCTAACCCCACACAAAACGCCCCCGCCGAATAACCGGCTGTGATGCCCGCTGTCGAGTCTTCAAAGACCACACAGTTTTCGGGCGCTTGTGCTAACCGCTTGGCCGCCAACAAATACCCTTCGGGGTCGGGTTTGCCGTGCTGAATATCAACCGCCGTAACGATGGTGCTAAAAACATTTTCGATATTGAGCTGAGAAAGGACAGCTTCTACCTTGTGCGGTTCGCCGCTGGTCACCAGCGCCACCGGAAACCCCGCTTGTCGCAACGCTCGCAACAACGCGCTGACGCCGGGAACTTCGTCATAAGCCAGATTGGACTCGTAGTCCACCATGTGCCGGTGGATAGCCTTCCGTTCGTCCGCCGTTAGCTTGGGAAAGCAAATATCCAGCGTTTGATTGAGCGGGCAGCCATAAATGTGTTTAGCGAAATCGTCGTCGGTCAGCGTAACCTGATACTGCTGGGCGAGGTCGAGCCAGAAAGTCGTTACTGACTGGTGCGTGTCAATGACAACGCCATCCATATCGAAGAGTAGGGCGCGAAAAGACAAGGATTATCTCCCCTCTTGCTTGGGTGCATACAGTTCAACATAACCACACTGCTGACAGCGGTAGGCGTACACCGTATAGAACGGGCCGGACATTTGTACGGCTTTCATGCCGAGGACTTTCCGTTCGGTCATCACGCCCCATGTGATGCTTGAGTCTTCACGGAGGCCGCCTGCTACAAACTCACCACCGCATTTTGGGCAACGTACTTGCTCGCTCATGGTCGCAAATCTCCTTACGGCTATGGTCGTTGCGTTCAGTGTAGCACAGGTCAGGCCATGCCAATTCGGTGCTTCATCATCTATTTGGCGTCGTTCTGGTCGGGCGCGTAATGTTCGAGGAAACCACAGCGAACGCAGCGGTAGGCGTGCGCTGTGATGCGCTTACCATCTTCAACCTTTGTCTTTCGCCCTAAGATTTTGGCATCTTTGAGCGCCACCCAGTAGGAGTCGGTTGCGTCGTCCTTGGTGCCCATCCGTCCCAGTAGCATCTCACCGTCACATTTGGGGCAAAGTTTTAAGTCGAGCATTGATGTCTCCTCACCGTATCTCCTCCACCGCCCAGTGGTCGCCCATGGCGCGGCGGCCTTTCGCTAGTCCCTCGCCATCGCTGCGTTCCAGCGTCAGGTCAGCCCGTTGCAGCATCTCCTCGCGCAGGCTGATGCCCAGCCCCGGCCCGTCAGGGATGCTCAGGTGTCCGTCATTCACGCTGGGGGCAAAGCCGCTGATAACCGGGAAGTAGGTCTTGTAAAACGCCCGCACCGACTCGACATAGAACAGGTTGGGCAGGTGTGCGCCGAGGTGCATACACACTGCATGGCAGATCGGCCCGGCCACGTTGTGCAGCACAATTGGCACACCGAACGCCTCCGCCATGTTGGCGATTTTGCGCGTTTCGGCGATGCCGCCGTTCCACACAGGGTCGGTCATCACAATCTGCGACACACCCTTTACCAGCCAGTCGCGCAGTTGCCAGCGCGTCATCAGCAGTTCCGAGCCGATGATGGGGATGCTGGTGCGCTGCGACATGGCCTTAATCTCATCGGGCATGACTGCCGGAATCACATCCTCCATGAACAGGATGTCATAGGGTTCCAGTGCGCGGGCGATGCGCTCGATGCTGGCGCGGTTCCAACGGAAGTGGCATTCGATACCGATCTCCATATCCAGCCCCACCGCGTCCCGAATCTGCTTGACCGCCGTTAAGCCCTTTTCCACATCGCGCGGGTGGATGTACTGCCCGAATGAGCCTTCGCTGAATTGGTCGAACGGCCAAATTTTCATAGCCTTGATACCGTCCGCCAGCAGGCTCTTCGCCAGCTTCCCGGCATCATCGTGCCACGCCGCGTAATCTTGATAGTCGCCAAAGCCGATGCAGGTGTTGTAGGTGGGGATGCGTTCGCGCGTCTTGCCACCCAGCAGGTGATACAGCGGCGCGTTATATACCTTGCCCATGATGTCCCACAGCGCCACTTCCAGCGCCGAAAGCGCCCGCGTTTCCGCCCCGGCATAGCCGTGATACATGATATTGTCCATCACGAAGCGCCACACGCCTTCGATGTCCAGCGGGTCTTGCCCCAGCACCAGCGGTGCAATCGTGCCGTGCAGCGCACCTTTTGAGCCGGGGATTTTGTCCACCGTTTCCCCCAGCCCGACGAGGCCGCTGTCGGTATGTACCCGCACCACCATCAGCCGGGGGTATTCCGCCCATTGCAGTGTTTCGATAGCCGTAATTTTCATAGTGATCTCACAATATCTCGTTAAAACTAAATGAAATCTACATCAACCCATACCCGCGAAAAATCGCCTTGACGCAGCGCTTCCCGCTCAATGCTGAAATGTGCTATACCACTATCCAGCCATTCCATATTGAGATGCGGCGCGTTTTGCATCTGCAAAAGGTTGAGCCAGAGCGTGCTTATCTCCCGTTCGATTGCCATACGTTGATGCGGTTCGCTCGTCATCCACGCGCTCTCCCGGCCACTGGCAGCCAAAAACGGCGTCGAATCCAGATAATATCCGTGACCCAGTAACTGCTGCTCACCATCGTCGCCCGCGTTGATACTAGGATCAATTTCAACATAAGCGAGGTACTCTGCGGTTGTGAGGTTCAGTGCTTGAAGCTCCACCGCCTCGCAGCCCGGCAGCGTCCATGCCTCGGTAAATTGGAGTGAGCAGGCGGGGAAGGTCATACCTTTCGGCTGCGTGTGCTGGACAAGTTGTTGTGGGTCAACATCCCAATACCCGATACGGCAATTCTCAATCCTGTGTTGATGGGATTGTGTGCCGTAAAAGATGCTGAGCATTCCCGTTTCCGGCAGCCAATGCTCATGAACCAGCGGATGAATATCCGCCAGATTAAACTGCCCGATGAAGTCCAATGCTTCCGGCCACTCTATGTCTGGCGGCAGATGCGGCAGCCCCCATTTGGATGCGCCTAATGGCATGGCGGAATCGTCTGCTGGCAGCGTATGGATACGGATAGCAGGTCGTGCCAGTGCCAAAAGGGGATCAGCCACCCGCTCTAAGCCGTGCTTAAGGAGCAACTGCTCTATCTCAGTTTTGTTCATCGTAGTTTCTATGCTACCCCAACCCGGCAATAATATCTTTGATCTTCTGTTCAGCCTCAACAATTTGCCGTGTCAGATCATTCACTTCGCGCTCAATGGCTTCTAATCGATTCTGACTGGCTTCCAGTTGACTCAACATTCGCTTACGCAAGCTGCCCTCATCCCGGTTGTTTTGCAACGCTGCGAGGTTGGCACGGAGTTGTTCTTGCTGGGTGTAGATTTTGGCTCGTTCGGCATCCAGTGAAACCTGTTGTGCTGCTGCCGACTGAATGTTTGATGCCTGCTCTAACATAGTTGACAGTTCACCTGTTATGAGGTCGCTCAACCAACCGTTCTGGATAATGGTTTGGAGTTGTTTATATTCCAGTTTTCGCACCTCCTGATGTTGGAGTGTGCGTATCCGCTGTTTGGCGATAAATCGGGTTTTAGAACGGGCAGGAAGGTTCACGCGCCAACGGCGTTCGGTTGCGGTTTCGGCGTCAGGCAGTGGCGTGTCTACCAATTCCCAATTGCTATTGATAGGCGCTTCTATAGTTATGGTGAGTGGTTTTGCAGTAGCGTTATCCATTACGTAAGTGGTACTTAGAGTATCATATTGCTCATAGGCAAACATCGCTTTTTCGATTCTGAGTCCCGTGGTCACTGCTTCTCTGTTGTATTCCTCCGTCACCCTCACACCCAGTTCCACTGCGAAGGGCACATAAACTTCACTGCCATCTTTGGTAAACGGGATAATGGCCTCGCCTTTGTAATCACCATCCTCAACCACTGTCACCGGGCCGCGTTCCAATGTAAGTCCCGTCGTGTTGCTGAAGCGCATAGCAACTACTGGATGAGTCGGCAATTTTGCACCGTTGTAGAGTAGTTCGCGCTCATATTTGATTTCAGAACCGATGATAGGGACTAAAGCTGATTCGCCGCGTTTGACCGATACAGGAGCAGTGACAATGTACTGGAAGAACTCACCCGCTTCTTTAGCCTGTGCGGCGGGCGGGGCGGAACCCCCAACATACATGCCGGGACGGGTGCGAACATGTTCCATAGGGTTAAGTGGGCTACTGAACTGAGGAGCAGCCCGTCGAGCACCAATGGCAATTCCACGCACACGTTCCTCATCCTCAACATCCTCGAATGGCATGTCATGTAACCCCGCATATTCCACCGGCCCCGGCGCGACCCGCGCTTCGTCTTGCACGGTGGGGCGGGCAGGGATGCGCGAGGCGTACAGGTCATAGATAAACGAAATCGGCTGCCCAGCCACCAGCGTCACCTGAACATTGTCTAAATCTTCTTCGAGGCGGTTGTCGAACAAACCCCAACCTTGCAATAGTGCTTTGCCGCTTTGCCCGCCCTCGTCGGCCTCCGCCACTAAACGGTAGCTGACGCGCCATGTCGGCGAGGGCGCGACGTAATACACCGCCAGATCGTGTGCGCCACTGCTCAGACGGACGTTGACGGTGCGGCGGGCATCTTCGCTCATACTGGTGTCAAGAAAATAAGTCAGGTCATGTTCGGCCTGCGCGTCCAGTATTTGCACAGCGCGAACCGTCAGCCAATCAAACGTCACCACCCCGCGACCATCCACTAGCAGTGAAACACGGCGTTCCCGTGAGCGTATGTATTCTTGTTCTTCCGTGAAATCATCCACACCCAGCATCCGCCCGCTGAAGAAGGTGGGATTATCGCCCCCCACTTCCAGCTTGACCTGCCGCCCGCGCAAACCCACCAGCAGATCGCGCAGACTGGCGCTGTCCGACAGGCGTATCGAACTGCTGGCGAGGCGGGCTTCAATATCCATCGGCGTCTGGTAGTGGATGCCCAACACCTGCCCACCGGCTTTGTCGAACACCGCCAAACTTTTTAGCACATCGTTAATCTCGTCGTGCCGGAAGGTCAGCGCCACATTCTCGCCTTCCAGCGCTCCTTCGCGCACAAAGAAACCAACCCCGTGTTTGTACAGTACCATCTCGCGGACAGGTAAGCTGGTCATAACAGTCCTCATTGACTTATGAATGAACCAAAACAGCCCAGGCTCATTATTTCAAGCAGAACTACTCGTGACATTCGTCGGTGTGGGATCGTCTTCCCACTGGCTAGAATGATAACAATGATAGGAGCAAATGCGTATGACCGACAACCACTTTGATGCCTTACCCGCCCCTGAAATCGCCCACCGCGCCGAAGATGTGGGGATAAAGAAAGCCACCAACGATACCATCAGCACCTTTACCTTAGCCGTACTGGCAGGCGGCTTTGTGAGTATGGGGGCAGCCTTTTCCACGACGGTTGTGGCTGGAGCATCTGAGACAGTGCCCTACGGCATCGTGCGCCTGCTGGCTGGCCTCAGTTTTAGTTTGGGGCTGGTGCTCATCATTGGTGCAGGCGCGGAATTGTTCACAGGCAACAGCCTCATCATCATGGCGTGGGCTAGCCGAAAAGTCAGCACAACTGCCCTACTGCGGAATTGGCTGGTGGTCTACACCGGCAATTTTGTCGGTTCTATCCTCAGTGCGCTGTTGATGTTCCTCACCAACCAATACAGTTACGGCGGCGGCGCAGTAGGGCAGGCCGCGCTCAACACCGCAGTAGGGAAAGTGAATCACGACTTTGTGCAGGCCTTGGCGCTGGGCATCATGTGTAACGCGATGGTCTGCTTGGCCGTGTGGCTGACGCTCGGCGCACGCAGCGCAACCGATAAAATATTAGCGATCACCTTCCCCATCACCGCCTTTGTCACCCTCAGCTTTGAACACTCCATCGCCAATATGTACTTTGTGCCGATGGGATTGTTCATCAAACAGTTTGACCCCGCCTTCGTCGCTAAGATGGGTGTGGATGTGAGCAGCCTGACGGTGACGAACTTCATCAACACGCTGATACCTGTCACCATCGGCAACATCATCGGCGGCGTGTTCATGGTTGCCGCAGTCTACTGGTTTATTTACCTGCGGCCCGCGCGTGCCGTTGGACCGTGAGGGTTAGACCACCCGCACCATATTCGTCAGTGTGCCGATACCATCTATGGTGATCTCTGTGACATCGCCTTCTTGCAGCGTGAAGTCGCTGGGCGGCACAATGCCTGTACCTGTCAGCAGTATCACCCCATCCTCAAATTCACTGCTGCGTCCCAAGTAACTGATGAGTTCATCCATCCGTCGTTTGATACGCGCCGTTGTCACCTCGCCCTCAAACATTATCTTGCCACTGCCTTCTGCTTCCCCTCGCCCTGAGGGAGAGGGGACTGAGGGGTGAGGGCGCATAATCTTTATCCTGATGCTCGTCTGCGGCCACTCCGCTGTTGGGTTGAGGACGATGCCCGGCCCCAACGCGCACGAGGCTTTGTACACTTTGGCTTGCGGCAGATATAGTGGGTTTGCGCCTTCAATATCCCGGCTGCTCATGTCGTTCCCCACCGTGAAGCCCACCAGTTCCATCGCCGGATTGATGACCAGCGCCAGCTCCGGTTCGGGGACATTCCATGTCGCATCCTTGCGGATACCCACACCGCCAAACGGCCCGACCACCCGCGTTCCCCGCGCCTTGAAGAACAACTCCGGGCGCTCGGCATTGTACACACGGGCGTAAATATCGCCGCCGTCCTGTGCTTCTTCCTGTCGCGCTGCCCGGCTGCGTTCGTAGGTGACGCCCGCCGCCCAAATATCCTGTTCGTCGCAGGGCGCTAACCAGTGCGGTACGAAAGCCACAGGCGAGGAGTCGAACAGGGTGGCTTTGTAAGTCACTTCCGAGTCGCGTGCCAGCACCTCCAGCCCGGTGATAGCCTCTGCTACATGGTGAACCGTGTTTCGCAAGAACGCACCGACTGTCGGCAGATGCTCAGTCACATCATGCACAATGCCGTCCAGCACCACGCCAACGCGGTTGCCTTGTTCGGGATGATAGTAGCGTGTGAGGGTTGGTGTAGTCATGAAGCGCTTCCTTTGTAAATAGTGTATTCTGCGAATAGGCTGTATCAGGCAATTAATGAAATAAGGTGTCAATCTAATGTGTATAGATGCGTTGCAATATTATTTACTCATCTTAGGCAACTCACGAAGTATTTTCCCGTAGGGGCTCGGCGGTGACAAGCACTCCGCAAGTGATAGCTGTGTAAGGTCAGTTACTTATCAAAATTGAAGATACATCTCACCACCCCAACGGCTTCCGATCTCTAAAAAATCCACCTGTCGGCCCATCACTCGGCAGCGTTGCCAGCCATGTGATGGTGTCCGCGCCGTCCTCCACCCCGCGCGGCGCACTGCCGCCGCCCATGTCGGTTCGCACCCAGCCCGGCGACATCACATTCACTTTGAAATCGCCCCAGCTTCGCACCTCATCTGCTACGGTAATGGTCAGCGCATTGATCGCGACTTTCGACAGACGATAAGCCGCGGTTGCCGAGCGCATGTTGCCCAGCACACTCAGGTCAGTCGAAACATTCACCACCCGCCCGTAGTGGTGTTCGCGCATCAGCGGCAGGAACGCCCGGCACATGCGCCACGTACCATAGAAATTAGTATCCATCGTTTTCCGCAGCCGTTCCTCGTCCAGTCGCAAGACCGTCACGTCGCGATCAATCAGGATACCCGCGTTGTTGACCAGCACATCTAGCCGCCCATACTCCGCCCGCACAACTGCTAGCAGCGTTTGCACACTGTCCTCATTGGCGATGTCGAGAGGATGGAAGTCCGCGTCAGCACCTGCCTGCCGCAGTGCTTGTGCCGCTGCCTCGCCCGTGTCAGCATCCCGCGCGGTCAGCAGCACACGCAGACCCTTATCCGCTAACTGGCGGCCCACTTCGTATCCAAGCCCGCGATTCCCGCCAGTCACCAGTGCAACCTGTTTCTCAGTTGCCATATGTCACCATCAAAGTTTTCTGTGTCATCCTCTAAACCATGAACTATAAACTATCAACTAATCCTGCGGCTGCTCCCCTTTGACGCTCAACCCACCATCCACTGTATAAGTTGCGCCGGTTACAAAGCTAGACTCGTCCGAAGCGAGGAATACAAACACACTAGCAACCTCATCAATCTGTCCCACCCGCCCGATGGGGTGCATGTCGTCGAACTGCTGGCGCAGTGGTTCAGGGTTCTTCTGCGCCGCTAGAAAGTCATGCAGCATCGGCGAGTCAATCGTTCCCGGCGCGACGGCATTCACGCGGATACCTTGCCGCGCGTAGTCGGTGGACATGGCCCGCGCCAGCCCCGAAAGCCCTGCTTTGGTGGCGGAATAGGCCGCCAGTCCCGGCAGACCGAGGATTCCTGTCACACTCGACATATGGATGATAGACCCTTTGCCCGCCGCTAACATGCCCGGTATCACCGCCCGGCACATCAGATACATACCGCGCAGATTGACGGCAATACAGCGGTCAAAATCTGCCGGGCTGGTCAGGTGCAGCGGCCCGGATGGCATAACGGCAGCGTTATTGACCAGCACTGTCACCGTACCGAACTGCTCCTGCATTCGTTTCACTGCCCGTTCAACCTGTGTCTCATCCGTGATGTCCGCCCCCAGCGCCAGCGCCCTGCCACCCGCTGCACTGATTTCATCCACCACCTGCTGGCAAGCTGCTTCGTCTAGGTCAATCACGCCCACCTGTGCGCCTTCAGCCGCGAAGCGCATTGCAATCCCTTTGCCGATCCCTCGCGCCGCGCCTGTCACCAGTGCTACTTTTCCTCGTAATCGCATAATGACCTCACAGCATATCTACTGTATCTCTTCAATATCAACCCAGCGTCGCTCCTGGTGACTTTTTATGGCAGCATCTATGACGCGCTGGATGGCAGCGCCTTCACGGAAGTCAGGGCGTAGTGGTTTGTCTTCGGCGATGGCTGTCACCCATTCCCGTGCCATAAATTCCTGTTTGCCATACACATCACCTATCGTTTCCATAACTGAGTCACGGTTAGCGCCTGCCCAGATAGAGTCCGGTATCGGCAGATCGTGAATGGGTTCACCCGGTTTTGCGCCACTGATGTGTTGGCGGGTTTCAAAATCACTCAGGCCAGACAGCGTGCCATCCGAACCGTGAAAATCCATGTGAAAGGTCGTGCCGATAGGGGATGCTCCGGCATAAGCAAGTGTAGTGACATGGACGCTGCCCTGTGCGCCATTGTCGAAAGTGAGTGTCAGCACCGCGGTATCGTCAGCTAATTCATATGCTTGCCCGGACGGGTCTAGCGGAGCGTGTTCGCCGATCTGCCCCAAATGACTGCACACACTGGTGATGTCTCCGAACAGCCAATAGGCCAAGTGAGTGAAATGTGAACCCAGATCACCTAATGCACCAGAACCGGCTTGTGCCACATCCATGCGCCATACATATTGTGATGCGTTGTCCCGCGAGTAACCGGAATAATAGCGGAGATTACAATGATAAGGTTTGCCCAGATACCCGTTTGCAATCAATTCTTTCAAATAACGAGCATAAGGCATAAAACTCCACGTAAACGGCACAAAGGTTTTAACTCCCTTTTGTTCCGCCAATTCCGCCATCTCGCGCGCCTGTTGGTAATTCATCGCTAAGGGTTTTTCGCATAAAACATGTAATCCCGCCCCTAGCGCCTTCATCGTTATGGGGTAATGGCTGACATTAGGTGTTACCACCATCAAAGCATCCACCTCACCGCTGTCAATCAGTGCATTGTAATCGGTGAAAACTAGCGGGACACCCCACTTATCCGCCAGTTTTTGAGAGTTCTCGGCGTTGCGCCCGCACACCGCTACAACTGTGCAATGTCGATGTTCCTTCAAGGGACTCAAGTACATGAAGTCTGCCCACCAGCTTGTGCCAATCAAGCCCACTCTGACCGTCATGGTTTACCCCCAATACTTAAAGATATGAGAATGACTTTGCTATACCCTACCTCTACTGTATCTCTTCGATCTCAACCCAGCGTCGCTCTTTGCTGCTCATCAACGCCGCGTCAATCACCCGCTGAATTTCGGCGCCGTCCTGAAAGTCGGGACGCAGTCGTTTATTCTCCGCGATGCCGGTTACAAACTGTCGCGCCATAAAGTCCTGCGTGCGGAATGTATCTTTGTAGGTGTTGTGAACCGTGTCTTGGCGCATCCCGTTCCAGATGTGTTCGGGGATGGGTAGTTCTTTTGGCATACCTTCGCCCACTTTTGCGCCCTTCACCTGTTGTACCGTGTGCCAATCGGTGTAGCTGTAGAGCGTTCCACCGGAACCGTGCAGTTCAAAGTGATGCGTTTGCCCGAACGGTGTGTCTTCATAGGCCATTGTTGTCACATGAATGACCCCTTGCGCCCTGTTAGCGAATTGCAGCGAAAGGATAGCCGTGTCATCGGCCTGTTCGTATGGTTTCCCGTCGGGTGCGGGCTGTGGACGCTGCGTGTGCTGCCCCAACAGGCAGTACACACCGCTGATCTTGCCGAAGAACAATGTTGCCAGATACATAAAGTGCGAGCCGATGTCGCCGACCGCCCCCGCGCCTGCTTTCGAACGGTCAAAGCGCCACATATAATCCCCCGCCCGCCCGTAACCCGTGTAGTAGCGCAGGTTCAGGTGATACGGAGTGCCGATATACCCTTCATCCAGCAGTTCCTTGATATAGCGGGCAGTGGGCATGTAGCTGTACGTAAACGGCGTCAGGTTCTGCAACCCCTTCGCATCCGCCAGATCCGCCATATGCTTCGCCTCGCCGTAATTCAGCCCCAGCGGCTTTTCACACAGCACATGCAGCCCGGCCTCAATCGCCTTGAGCGTGATGGGGTAGTGGGTGTCATTTGCCGTTGAAACAATGATGGCGTCAATCTTGCCGCTGTCGATCATCGTGTTGTAGTCGGTGAAGACGTGGGGAATGTTCCAACGCTCCGCCATCTTCTGCGCGTTTTCCCGGTTGCGCCCGCAGATCGCGACGAACTTGCCATATGGATGATCTTGCAGCGTCGGCAGATACATGGCATCCGCCCACCAGCTTGTCCCGACAATGCCTACGTTAATGGTCATAATGAAAGTCCTTTTACGCGACGGCGTCTATCGCCTGTTGGATAAATTGGGCGTGGGCCACAGCATCATCAATTGAGCACAATTCTGGTTTCCTGCCCGCCTGCACATTGTCATAAAAGACCAGCAGTTCGTTGGCGAAGGCTTCTTCATAATTCACGATGATGCGCTTCTCCCACGCCAGTTCGCCGTCGTGTCCCTGCACAATGACGGGCGAGGGCACATGCAGGAAGTACGGGCTGGGAAGCTGCATCATCACCCGCTCATGATTGCCAAAGAAAGCGTATTCCTCGCGGTAATCTTTCAAATCCTGTAAGAAATGCCAGTCCAGCGACACTCGCAGATCATTGGCGTACTCAATCAGCACATGGATGGAAAAGCCGTCGCGCCACACACTGCCGTTCACCACCCGCTTGGGCGCACCGAGGAAGCCGAATAATGTGTACACCTGATGAATGATGCTGCTGTTAAGGATGCCATAGGCCAGCCGCAGCGCCTTGTCGTCTTTGCGCGCCCCCAGCGCC
Source organism: Anaerolineae bacterium (assembly GCA_041390885.1). GTDB lineage: Bacteria > Chloroflexota > Anaerolineae > Aggregatilineales > Phototrophicaceae > CFX2. The sequence goes on from JAWKPB010000021.1 coordinate 415,677, forward strand.
TCGTCCACCAGTGTTTCCATCTCGCCGTAGGCAAACGCTTGTAACTGTCCGTCCCGCTGCTGCTCAAGCGTGCCGGTATTGGTGTGGCCTTCCTGCACCACGCCGTTGCCGCGCCGGATGCGGTGCGGCGAGAGACCCAGTTCATTGGCAGGGTGCAAAACCGTGATACGCCCAAATCCCACATCTTGCATCTGGTGCAGTTGTGCTTTGGTGTAAGCGAAGGCCGGGTCATGCAGCTTGTGGTAGGCCATTTGCAGCACCCGGTCAGATGAATGGGCAACGGTCGCCACGTCCTGCGCCTCGCGCACATTCCAGCCCAGCGGCTTTTCCACAAACACATGTTTACCTGCTTGCAGCGCGGTGATGGCGCTGTCACGGTGTGAACCATTGTGGCAAATCACCACCGCGTCCACATCCGGGCGTGCCAGCAGATCGTGCCAGTCGGTATGGCGGCCTTGCACATGGTAATGGTCAGCCACCGCGTCCAGTGTGGGGCGGTGAATATCGGATAGCGCCACCAATTCAAATTTTTCGTCGTAGCGCACCAGATGGGGAATGTGTGCCAGCTGCCCGATTGCGCCACAGCCGATGACACCTATACGCAGCTTTGCCATGCTTATGAATCCTTTGTGGTACAGAATGATTGTTTTTTTGAAAACCTATTCGCGGTATTATAGCCAGCGTTAACGACAGCCTCAAAACACATGGGCGCAGGTTGGTTTGTAGACCACGCCCCACACGGAGAAGACCAATGACTATTTTGACCGGAAGCAATTTCATCGCGGGCACAACCAGCCACAGCGGTACGGTGACTTTTCCCAGCATCAACCCCCGCACCAAACAGGCAGGCGAAACGGTTTTTCATAATGCAACACCTGCCGAAATCCACGCAGCCGTAACTGCCGCTGCCGAGGCTTTTGAACATACCCGTCATTATCCCGCAGCCCGCATCGCCGACTTTCTGGATAAAGTGGCCGAAGAAATCAACGCGCTGGGTGATGAACTACTGCAAACCGCTGATATGGAAACCGGTTTGGGACTACCGCGCCTCACGGGTGAACGCGGACGCACCACCGGTCAGTTGCAGGCTTTCGCCAAACTGCTGCGCGAAGGTTCATACGTTGATGCCATCATTGATACCGCACTGCCCGATCGCCAGCCTGCGCCGCGTCCGGATATCCGCCGTATGCTGTTCCCCATCGGCCCGGTAGCGGTCTTTAGTGCCAGTAATTTCCCGTTTGCCTTTGCGACCTGCGGTGGCGATACCGCCTCAGCGTGGGCGGCAGGTTGCCCGGTAGTGGTTAAAGGTCATCCCGGTCATCCGGCCACTTCCGAATTGTTCGCCCTTGCAGTGAACAAAGCCGTCGCTGCTATGGACTTCCCGGCGGGTTGGTTTTCACTTATTCAAGGTAATACAGTCGAAGTGGGGCAGTTGCTAGTACAGCATAAAAACATCGCTGCCGTCGGCTTCACCGGCTCACTGCGGGCCGGGCGGGCTATTTTCGATACCGCCGCCCGTCGTGAAACACCGATACCGGTTTATGCAGAGATGGGCAGCATCAATCCGGTGGTCATTCTACCGGGCGCATTAGCCGCCCGCAGTGAAGTGCTGGCCGAGGGTTTGGCGACGTCGGCCACGCAGGGGGCAGGGCAGTTCTGCACCAATCCCGGCTTAATCCTGATGCTCAACAGCCCTGAGACCCAGCAGTTCATCAGCACCTATCGTGACAAAATGGCTAACCGCGACCCCGGCGTTCTGCTCAACGAACAGATTGAACGTGGACTGGAACATGCCGTAGCTGCCACCCAATCACTAAATAGTGTACACACCCTGACAGGTGGTCTGGTGGTGGAGGGCAATTGTTACTGCTACGCCAATACGGTCTTGCAGACAACTGCCACAGCATTTGTGGAAGACGCGCAGCTTCAAACCGAGCATTTTGGACCTGTTACGTTGTTCGTGGTTTGCGAAAACCGTAATGAACTCGAAAGTGCCATCAAAGCACTGCACGGCAACTTAACCGCCACCATCCACGCCGAAACTGACGAACTCGATGTCGCTGAAGCACTCTACAGTCTCCTGCGCGAAAAAGTGGGGCGGCTGATCTGGAACGGTTTTCCGACAGGCGTTGAAGTGGTGTATGCCCAGCAGCATGGCGGCCCTTATCCGGCCACCACCGCACCAGCTACCACTTCGGTTGGTATGACCGCCATCGCGCGTTTCCAGCGTCCCGTGGCTTTCCAGAATATGCCGGATATGCTCTTACCTGCGGCACTCCAGAATGCTAACCCCTTGGGCATCTGGCGCATTGTGAATGGCGAGCGCACCAAAGAGCCGGTGACCTAACCCCACTTTATTTTGTGGTTCCGTGTATAATCTCCTGACACAATGGGGCCTGAGTGTCAGGAGATTACAATGACCTCCCTCCCTTCAAACCGTTCTAATCGCACACCACTGCTAGTCGCCATAGGAGTTAGCTTCGTGCTGATTCTGCTGTCATATTGGGGTGGCTTTCCGCACAATGTGCCAGTCACCACTTTGGCGTTAGGGATCGGCATTTTGTTGGCCGCGCTTCTGGCCTTCGGATTTCTGGTCTACTGGTTCTATGTTGCGCCTGTGCCAGATAAGGAGCTGAAAGGCGTAACAGTAGCAGCCCGTTCACCGCTCATTCGCCAGATTATCGGGACTGCCGTGCTGGTCATGTCATTTTTGATTGTCATCGGCTTTTTCTGGGATGAACTATGGCACCGGTTGTATGGTGTTGGCGAAGTAGTCAACGATTTTTGGTGGCGTCCCCACGTTCTCATCTACACCAGTATGGGCATTAACGCCTTGTTCGCGCTGGGCGGCATGGCGCTCATTATGATGCGCGGACGTGGAACCATGCGCCAGCGCTTCCGCGCTGAACCGCTGCTTGGCTTGCTGTCACTAGCGGCGGGTTTTCAGATCGTCACTGCTCCCCTTGACCCCATGTGGCATCAGGTTTACGGGCTGGATATCACCGCGTGGAGTTTACCGCATCTCACCTTGCTGATTGGCATCCTATCAGTGATGCTCGTCGGCAGCAGTATCCAGCTTTCGCTCGCGTCCCGCCGCCCGTGGCGCGCGCTTGGAGGGCTGGGCCTGCCGGACCTAATCGTCATCGCGATTTTTGCTATGGCGGTCATTATCTTCCTGCAATTCGGCACCGTGGAATGGGAAAGTATTTCGGCTGGTGATGTGAATAGAGGTGGATATGGGGCTTTCTTCGCCCGCCCTGAATGGCTTTATCCGGTGGTGCTGGTGGGCATTGCCACCTTAGTTGCCATGACCATTACCCACCTCACACGTCGGGTCGGGGTGGCCACGCTGGTTTTTGCGCTCAATCTGGCCGTGCGCGTGCTGCTCATCACCATTTTCAATGCTGCTGCGCCCCCAGCGGACATGACCTTCAAAACTAATTTGCTCATCGTCTTTCCGGGCATCGCACTTGATTTGTGGTACGCCTACCGCCTGCGGCAGGGGCAGGTGGATGCGCCCAATACGTGGCTGATCGGCAGCCTGTGTATGGCGCTGGGGGTATTGGTCATTGATCTGCCTCTCATTGCCCAAATCCTTTACTATCCCCGCATCAACGGTAGTACGCTGCCCGGTATGGTCGTCTTTGTGATTTTGGTGGCGCTGCCGGCAGGTTGGGCTGGTTCACGGCTGGGGGAGTGGATGCGAGCGCATGGACAGCAGGCGGAAACCGACCAATCGGAAACCGCGCCTCAATTCAATCGGGTAATGTGGGTAGGAGCGGGGGCACTCGTTGCGGCGCTGGCTTTCTTAGCCTACTTCATCAACACGGCCACACCGCCACATCTCTGAGTGGATATGTTATAGGCAGCGGCGCTGGCAAATCGTCGCTGCCATATCAATCTATAACGGCGCTTATGATGGGGTCGCAGTCGTCTCTTTGCGTTCTCCCATGCGTTCTAACCAATCCAAGGCAGGTTTGTCCTTATTAAACACCATTACCCGTAGACCAAACGTGCGGTAAGTGTCAATAAATTCCTTCATGTTCAACATCGCCATCACATTATCAGGCCATACGATTGCCCAGTGCTGCCAACCGGCTTCCAACACCTTCGGAAACCATTCAGTTTTCGCCCAAGTTGTGTCTTCTTCGGACAAAGCCGAATTTTTCCGGTCATCCGAAAGCCACTTGTGAGCCCCATATTTTTTGAATATTTCTAGGCCTTCATTTAGAACATTTCGGAATTCTTCGCCCTCGACTTTTTGATGGAAGACGTGATGCACAATTTTTGATTCAGTGTGGTACATGAGTGTGACGAACTTATTGTCAATGACTGTCAAAGTGGACATATACACACCTCCTAAATTAATGACTTCTCACGGTGACCTATTAATCAACATTACGGACTTTATTTATAGTAATGCCGAAATTTATGGAAAAGAATGAACGTTCAGCAAAAAAGTAAACAGCCAGTTTGTAAGCAAGAGTCACGGATCCTGCCCAAACGAATGCTGCTCGCGCCATGAGCGGGGAATATCTGTGTAATGTTAGTGTTGCATGACGCGGTGAAATTAAGAAACATCTCCGGTTGAGCATACTTCACTTGATATGCTCAACCGGAGCTGACCGGGGTTAGTTTAGCGGCGACCTATGCGGCGATTTCGCCCGTCTCCGCAACTTCTATGGCTTGTACGTTCAGTGTGATTTTGACTTCCTTATCAACCAGCCAGTTGCCGCTCTCCAACCGTCTGTTCCATGTCATTCCAAATATTTCACGGTTGATTCGCGTGGTTGCCACAAAACCAGTTCTTTTATCTCCCCACGAACTGATGTCGTTTCCAAACGACTCGACATCTAGCGTAACCTGCTGAGTGATGCCGCGTATTGTCAGGTCACCGATTACTTTGCCCCGGCTGTTGGTACCGCCCATTTCGATACTGGTGCTGCGGAAAGCGATATACGGATGATTTTCCACATCGAGAAAATCGACACTTCGCAGATGGGCATCCCTGTCCTCTGCCCCTGTTTCCACGGTTGTCGTGTCAATGTAGGCTTCGACGATGGCATCTTCGGGTCGGGTCGGGTCAAATTCGAGCGTGCCGGTCACATTTGTGAACTTCCCGTGTACAGTTGTGATCATCATATGCCGTACCGCAAATTCAGCCGCTGTGTGGTCTGTGTCCAAACGCCAACGCGCCATTGGATTTCCTCCAAGATTACTTTTTGACATAATAAGCATACTATTAAATAGTTGTGAATTCCGTAAAGATTTGGTGTAAATAAACTGTAAGTTAATTATTTGTAATCTTTTATGCGCGGATTCCTGCTGGTTAGGGCGGTTACAGATTGTTACAAGCACTGGATAACCGCATCTTAATCACCGTTAGCCAGTTAATACGTTATATAGTGGAAGATGGTTATTTACGCTCTGGAGAATTTGCATGGCGCAAGACACCTTTGCCTTTATCATCCATCCGATCCAAATAAAGAAAGATGTTGCCCGCAAATTCCCACTGCTTGGCAAGATATTGACCGAACCACAAATCAATTTCTTCTCGCGCTATTTTCCGCCCGTCTATCTCTCTGAAGTCAATGGAATTGTCTCCGCCAGCACCGGGCGTGAACTGAAAGGGTGGTTAATTGCCTGTCCCTTCACCCCGCCCACCATGATGAGCGTGCCCGTAGAAACGGCCTATCGCAAAATTGTCGCCTGCGGGCATATGGCGGAAGAATTAGGCGCGCGTCTGCTCGGTCTGGGGGCATATACATCTGTGGTTGGCGATGCCGGCGTGACGATTGCCGAACGCTTAGGGTTGCCTGTAACAACTGGCGATAGCTATACCATCACCATGGCAGTCGAAGCTGTGCGTAAGGCCGCCCGCGATATGGGCACGGACATCAGCCAGTCTACAATCGCGGTCGTGGGTGCGACCGGCGCCATCGGCAAAACCTGTGCCCTCATGTTGGCGCGGGATTGTGCAAAGTTGGTGCTGGTCGGCAAACGGCAGGACGCTTTGGAGCAGGTACGTGAACAGTGCGAAGGACGCGGGGCACAGCTTTCCACCAGCATTGAAATGAACGCCATCTATCAGGCCGATCTCATTTTGACGGTGACCAGCGCCGTCCACGAGGTGATCTATCCCACCCATCTCAAACCCGGTGCAGTGGTCTGTGATGTCGCCCGCCCGCGTGATGTGTCGCGGCAAGTAGCAGCCGAACGCGACGATGTACTGGTGATTGAAGGTGGCATGATCGAAGTACCGGGGCCGGTTGATTTTCATTTCAACTTTGGCTTCCCGCCGCGTATGGCCTATGCCTGCATGGCGGAAACTATGGCGCTGGCGCTGGAAGGCCGTTATGAAGACTACACCATCGGCAAAGAAATTACTGAGGAACAAGCACTGGAAATCGGTGGGATTGCCAGCAAACACGGATTCAAATTAGGTGGCTTCCGCAGCTTTGAAACCGAAGTAAGTCCGGCGGCTATTGACGCTGTGCGTGAACGCGCCGTTGTTAGCCGCAAAACGTGGTCGCCCGCCGTCATCTGACATTCCTAACAAAAAATCGCACATAGTCAACTTGCCAGAATAATTAGAAAATTCCAACCATTTTCCTCATGTGAACCTAAATCCACCATGAATTGTGTTTTATCGTATACTTAAAACATGATAAACCCTGCTGGCGCGAAGACAGCAAGGCCAGTATCATGATTACAAAGCTGTTACAACAATCTAACCGGACAGAACGGCGGGAGATGGTATGAGTAAAGGTCGCATATTAGTTGTCGAAGATGATTTTGATATTTCCAACATGCTGCGGATTTATTTCGGGGGTCAGCAGTATGAGGTACAAGTCGCCCCGCGCGGCAGCGAAGCCCTTCAGATGACACGCAAGCAGTTGCCGAACCTCATCATTCTGGACATTATGCTGCCGGACATGAATGGTTATGATGTGTGCCGCGAACTTCGCACCACCAGCCGCACCAGCCACATTCCGATCATCTTCCTCACCCAAAAAGATGAACGCAGCGACAAAATCGCCGGGTTGGAATTGGGCGCAGATGATTACATCACCAAGCCCTTTGACATTGAAGAACTCAAGTTGCGCGTGCAGAATGCCATTACCGCCGCTAACCGTACCACCAACACCGACTCCAAGTCTGGTTTGCCCACTGGACGCCTCATCGAAGATCACCTGCGCGAATTGATGCACAGCGGCGCACAGTGGACATACGTTGATATGAAGATCAACCATCTGGATGCTTTCAGCGAAGTCTATGGTTTCGTGGCTGCCGATGAAGTCATGCGGTTCATGGCGTTGATGATGGGCGAAGTGGTTGATCAGTACGGTACAGGTGACGACTTTCTCGGTCACCCCGGTCGCGATAATTTTGTTGCCATCTCCCACACCGAAGACCCGGAATCGCTGAAGGCGCAGCTCGTCGCCAAGTTCGATGAGGATGTCAAGCAGCATTATTCGTTCATTGATCGTGAACGCGGTTATATCCTCGTGCCGGACAATGTACAGGGCGAACGACAAGAACCGTTGATGAATCTTTCCATTGGTTCCGTATCAACGGCCACCCATCAATTTTCCGACATCCGTGAAATCACGGAAATGGCGGCTGAAGACCGCCGCCGGGGGCTTGGCGGAGATGCACCACCGCCTATTTTAACGGCGTGGTGATATTCTCCGGGAACGTCCCGCACGGTTAGCGTCCAGCCCAACAAGGGCTGGCGTTGTCATTTTATTTGAAGTAGGACGGGCGTTATGGGATTAGGATTACTACTTTTCATAGGTGGTTTGGTCATCATAGGTGGTTTGTACCTGTGGTCACGCCAACGCGAGGCGCTCGGGTACATTCCCACCCCCACCAACAAGTTACCCGTAGATGTGCCGCATGCCTCACCGGATGATGCCGTGCTGGTCTCGCGGGAACATGGGCAGCTCGTTTTTGTTAACGAAAGTGCCCGCAATTGGTTGGGAATGAATGGTGGTGAACCCAGCCTTGAACACATTGCGGCTTTAGCGCAGCCGTCAGACAGTTTTCTGGAACTTTTTGCTGAACCGGGGCAAGCTTCCTTTCAGTTGGGTTCGCGTTGGGTAGAGGCCTCGTCACATACCATCCCCTCCGGCTCCGAAAGCCGCACAGTCGTCGTGATGCGCGAAATTGCAGGCAGTGTCAGCAGTCCCGGTACATTAGATTTGTCGCTGGCAATGAACACCATCAATGAAATTGGCGAAACCATCAATGCTAGCATGGGCATTCAACAGGTTTATCAGGCCTTGCTGACCATCGTGATGAAGGCAATCCCGGCACATGCGGGTGAAATCTGCATTTGGGACGAAACCAATAACGAATTATCACCTCTAGGTTGGTCAGGCGATTCAGCTTATCTGATTAAATTGCAGGAAGTAGGCGGAAACTACAAACTGGGGGAGGGTATCAGCGGTTGGATAGCCCAGTATCACAAGGCGATATTGACCACGAATGTGGTTGAGGGCGCGGTTGTCCAGCCTAAACTTCCCGGTTTCTACAATAGTTTTGTCGGCGTTCCCCTCATGTTGGGTGAACGTTTTATCGGAACGCTGGAGCTGGCCCACCAAAAACCGGACAGCTTCGGGCAAAAACATTTGGCACTGCTTCAGGCTGTCAGCAAGCAAATAGCCATTTCTATTTACAATACCGAACTCTACAGCCAGCAAGCCCAGCGCATTAACGATATGGCGACTGTTGGTTCACTCTCTGAAATTAGCGACACCAGCGATGATCCGCGCGCCGTGTATCGTTCGCTGAATGCCCGCATGGCACAAATACTATCAGCCAGTGTGTCCGGTATTCTGCTTTATGACGAAAATCGGCGAGCATTGGTGCCTGAATTGCCATTTCACGGCTTACCCGATCATCTTGCACAGAGCTGTGTCATTCCCCTCCCACCCGACAGTCCGCAGCGCGATATTTTTGAACGGCAAGAGTACTGGGTCACCAACGATGCCTACGATGAACCGTTGATTGAAGCATTGGGCCTCAAACCCGTGTTTATGGTAGCAGCCATCAAGAACACCGCCCTCATGCCGCTGCAAATTGGCGATCAGCGCATTGGCATGATGCAAATCAGCAATCGCAAGGCAGTCAGCGGCTTCAATACGCAGGACATCAAAGAGATGAAGCTGCTCGTGGCGCAGGCTGCGGTCGTTGTGGAAAACTTGCGGTTGCGCCAGCGTGAACAACGCCGAGATACCGAGTTGAGTGGCCTTCAGGAAATCACCCACGCTATCGGTTCACTCACCCGCGAAGCTGAATTCTTCTCTGCCATCAATGCCCGCATAGCTGCCCAGATGGGCGTCAGCATGTGCGGCATTTTGTTGTTTGATGAAGATAAGCATCAGCTTACGAGCCAGCTTCCCTTTTACGGTGTTGATGATGCTGCCGTAGTTGACTATCAAATATCTTTTGAACCCGGCAGTCCGCTGGAAACCATCTGGGACGAGGTGGATTACTGGTTCACCAATCGCGCCGAATCCGATGCCGTAGTACACGCTGCCGGATTAGCCGACTTCGCTAATAAGCTGGGGGTCAAAAAGACTCTCTTGGCGGCGCTTTCCGTTGGTGGTCGCCGTTTGGGCGTGGTGCAAATTTCCAATAAATTAAATGGCGAAGATTTTAGCGATAAAGATGCTCGCCTTCTGCTGCTGTTCGCTACGCAGGTCGCGGCCATGATCGAAAACTCGCGCTTGTACCGCGAAATGCAGAAAAGCGCTGAACAAGCCACCAGCTTGCGGCAGGTGGCGGAATTGGCGGGTGCGGTGCTGACGCCGGAAGATTCGCTTAAACCCGTGTTGGCCGAAATTTCGCGCCTGACCCGCAGCCCGCTGGTTCACATTACCATTCTCGACCGGCAAACTGGCAGTCTCACCACCTACCCGCGCATGGTGTTTGGCTCAGAACATTCTGAACCAGTCGTCTTCGATATCTACCAGCAAAGTTTGGAATCCAGTCCTGCACTGACCCATAGGCCGCTGGTCACCAACGCCATGACTTCCGACCCCAATATCAGTGAAGCGTATCGCAAAGAAGCCGAATTGATGGGGTTACAACGGCTTGTTCTCGTGCCGCTCATGGTAGGCGATCACAGTTTGGGGGAGTTAGGTATCGCCAACCGTACACCCGACCCCTATACCGAAACCGATGTGGAATTGATGGAGGCCATCGCCTCGCAAATCTCCGCCACCATTGAACGTCTGCGCTTGTACGAAGCCACAGGCGAAAATCTGAATCGCCGCCAGCTTGAATTGGATGCCATTTCCCATATCAGCAATGTACTGGCTGAAACGCTTGATCTAGATCAGGTATTGGATGTCATCCGCACCGATTCAGCCCGTGCGACCCGCGCTGATGGCAGCACGCTCGTCCTTTTTAAATCGCCAGATAAGTGGCCTGAACCCGATCAACCAGTGATGGATCGCCGTTTAGGGCCTGTGACGGGTTTGAATGCTGTTGCGGATATTGAACGTGAAGCCGCCAACCGTGGTGCCAGCAGTTTGATCGTCAACGATTACATTACGGCGTCCATGCACGCCGTTCCGTCGGATGCCCGCTCTGCTGTCGCTGTCGGGATTGTGTACGAAGACCGTGTAGTGGGTGTTATTCATCTCTTCCATAATCGTCCCGGAAATTTTGATGACCGTGCCGCTGCGTTTATGGTCACGCTGGCTGCCAAAGCCTCGCTGGGTTACGGCAACTATGTACGGTATCAGGAGCAAATTGAACGCAGTAACCGTCTGCGCCACCGTGTTGACCAACTGAACGAAATTTTTGAGTTGGGACAGACTCTACAAGGCAATATAGATCAGGTTGAACTTCTGGAAACCATCCTCGAAAGTATTCAGGACGCGGTGGGCTTTTCAGTCGGTGTCGTAGCACTCGTAGATGACGAGGCCCATGTGCTGCGGCGCGTTGCCCAGTTGGGGATGCCGCTGGAAGAATTTGAGCACAGCAAAGTTCATACCATGCCTGTGGATGAATTTGAAAAAATGCTGACCGATCCCTACCGCGTGAGCGAGTCATTCTTCTTCCCGGCTGAGCAAACAGGCGATTGGCTCCGAACAGATATTTCCGCGCTTAGGATGGACTTCCCCGGCAAACGCGCCGTTACGCTCAGCGGCAATAAGCAAATGTGGCAAGATGGCGACATGCTGCTCGTACTGCTCCACGCTTCAGACGGTCGAACTTTGGGCGTCATGAGTTTGGATCGCCCGCACGATTTGATGCGGCCAGAACGTAGCACGATGGAAGTGCTCGAAATTTTCGCCCATGAAGCCGAATCGAACTTGGAAAACATCCGGCTTTATCTGGAAAGTTTGCAAAGTGCCGAGCAGGAAGCCCGCCTCAATGAAATGATGGAGGCTATCTCTACATCGCTCGATACCACCCACATTATTGAAGCGGTAGCGTATGGGGCGCTGCGTCTCGTTCCATTTAATCAAATGACAGTTGCGTTAGCGGACGCCGATGCGGATCTGCAAGGTTATGATGTTTACAAGATCAGCATCAATAATGATAGTTCCTTAGTCACCAACCATGAATTCCGTTCTCACATCGAAAGTACTGCCTTGCTGAAGGCTATGACCGATGGAGTGGATATCTTACTGAATACGGACGAACCCGCCGCACACGGCTTTGAAGATATACAAGCGTGGCGCAGTCAAGGTGAACAGATTTCGCTGGTTATCCCACTGTTGGCAGGTGGTGCCGCGCTGGGGGCGCTGCACATCGGCACTGACCAACGTGATGCAACCGGGTTCACGGAATTCCGTCCACTCCTCAAGCGTATCGCGAACTTAGCGGCGGTGGCAGTACAGAATGCCCGTTTGTTCAATCAGGCGCTGAACCTCCGTAATTTTAATGAGTCGGTCGTTGAGTCCATTCAACAGGGAATCGTTGTGCTGGATCGCTCCGGTTTGATTATCTCGATTAACGATTTCATGGAAATCCGTTACGACTGGAAACAGCAAGAAGCCCTGCGGCAGGATTTGTTCGCATATCGTCCTGATCTCACCGATATTCTCAAAGATGACGTGCTGCAAGTTCTCGAAACTGGCGAGCCGCGTGAAAAAATCGGACAAATGACCCGGTTAGGCGGTGGGCAGGCGCTGGTGCGGAATTTCTATATCTATCCGCTCAAGAGTGGCGACAGCATTCGCGGCGCCGTTCTCTTGGTGGAAGATGTCACCGAACGCGCCCGTTTGGAACGCGACCTCGAAGCACGCGCCAATCAGCTTAGTGCGCTCACGGAAGTTTCCAGCCGCATCACCGCCTCACTCAATCGTGAAGAAGTCATTAATCTGGCTTTGGATGAAATTGGCCGTGTGCTGCAATTTGACCTCATGACACTGTGGACGCGCAGTGGCGATGTCTTGACGTTGGAAGGTTCCAGTGGCATGGGTGATGATGTGGCTGTCATTGACGATGAGTTAACACAGATTGACTTGAATGCCCATCATCGTATGCATACGGTCATTGAACGTAAAACACCTTTCCGGATTGATCATCTGAAAGGTGTGGATAAACTGCCGGGTGACGGCAATACTCAGAGTTGGTTGGGTGTGCCGCTGGTTAATCACGGCAATGTCGTGGGGGTTATCGCGCTTTCCAAGCGTGAACCAAATTTCTACGATGAACAGTCGGAACAGGCGACATTTGCATTCGCTAATCAGGTGGCTATCGCCCTGGAAAATGCTGCTTTATATACTGGCGCGCAGCACCAGACTGAACGTCTCGGCCTGTTAAACCGCGTTTCTGTTTTGCTCGCGCAGTCGCTTGACAGTGAAAACATCTTGGAGATTGCGCTGCGTGAAATTGCCCAGACCATGAAAGTGCCAAGTGCGCGCGCGCTGATCTTTGAACGAGGTCTGCAAATCGGGCAGGTCGTCATGCAATATCCGCGCGGCGATGAACCGCCGGATGAAACGATTGATTTGCAGCAAAGTGCCAGTTATCAGCTCATTCGCCGCAGTGCCGCACCCATTATCGTGCAGGATGTAGCGCAGCTCACACAGGACGACCCCCTAAAATCTGAGCTACTAGAGCGCGGCGTGCGAACATTTATGATGATCCCTATGACGGTAGCCGGGCAGGTCATCGGTGCTTTCGATATGGAAGATCGTGTGGGGTTGCATTACTTCACCCCGGAACAAATTGATCTTGCTTTGATTATCGCCAATCAGGCAGCTATTGCTGTTCAGAATACGAACCTGCTTGAGCAAACACTAATCCGTACCCGCGAGTTGGAAACACTGCTTGAAGCGGCACAGGCAACCGCTGTTACCCTAAACCAGGAAGAGGCTTTCTTTAGCGTTACTCAGCTCATGCTGCACGCCTTGGAAATGGACGATTGTGCTGTGCTGATGTGGGACAACGTCGAGAACTCGCTGGCGGTTGAGGTGGATGTCAATCGCTTTGGTGAAAAGGATCAGGTTGTTCCCAAAGGTACGCAATTTAACCTTCGCCAATATCCGTCGCGGGCGCGGGCACTTCATCAGGCCGAAATAATCGTGATTACGCCTGACACGATAGACCATGACCCTTACGAGAAGAAAGACTTGCTCCAAACCGGTGATAAGTTGCGCGTCCTCATTCCATTAGTCGTGCGTGATCAAGCTATTGGTCTGGTTCAAGTACAGCAGACTCATTATCAGCACGAATTTGGACATCGCGAAGTGCGTTTGGCACAGGCTCTTGGCGCACAGGCCGCTACCGCCATCCAGAATGCCCGTCTGTCCACTCAGACAGCAGCCTTGGTCGAGGAAGGCTTTCTCATCAACAATCTCAGTCAAGCCATTTCGGCGACTCTCAAAACAGAAGATATTGTCGCGGTAATTCGTGATCAAATTCCCAGAGTGACCAAAGCGGAACAGATGTATCTGGCAATATACGATCCGGTTTCCGAAATGATTGATTTTCCCGTATGCGTCAGTAGTGGACAACCATACGAAATCCCGTCGCGTCGGCTCAACACGGACGAAGTGTCGTTCATTATTAAGCACCGCCGTTCACTATCGTTAGGTGGTGGCAATTTCAGTAGCGACGATATGCGCCGCAACCTGCAAATTACCAATGGTGAAGTGGACGCCAAGAGTTATCTGGGTGTTCCCATTGCGGCGGGTGACGTTGTGATGGGCGTACTGGCACTGCGCGACACCCAGAACACCCGCGCGTTCGGTATCAATGACGAACGCTTGCTCACAACTGTCGGTTCACAGTTGGGTGCGGCTTTTCAGAATGCCAACCTATTCGAAAAGGTTAATAGCTTCAATGCCGAATTAAATCAGCGCGTAAAAGAACGCACGGACGAACTTCAGCAAGAACGTGACCGGCTGGATACCCTGTATCGGATTACCTCCGAATTGGCGCGTACGCTGGACATGGATCGGGTGCTCACACGCGCTTTGGAAACGGTCGTCAATGCCATCGGCGCTGACGAAGGTGCGATCTTGCTGCTTGATCCCCTTTCGGATGGTTTGGTTCCGCGTGCTATCCTCAGTAACGGTGCGATCAGTAATACGGGTGATGTCAATCATCCCGCGCATATGTTGGCGAGTTGGTTGCTGGAAAATGACCGGTTAGTAATCGCCAATGATTTGCATGAAGAACCCTATTGGGATACACAGTCAAACCCGGAGGCGGCGCAGTGGCGCAGCGCGCTCGGTGTGCTGCTGGAAAGCAATGACGACCCGCAAGGCGTGCTCGTCCTGCTCAATCGCCAGACCAAGGCCTTTACCGAAACCCAGCTTAAACTGGTGATCGCAGCGGCTAATCAAGTGGCGGCAGCCATCAACAATGCTGATCTCTATCACCTCATCCGTGATCAGGCCGAACGTCTCGGTACGTTGGTGCGGGTGGAGCAGGAAGAGTCAGAGAAGAACTCTGCCATCGTTGAAGGCATCGCGGATGGTGTAATGCTGGCTGACTCGGAGGGCGCTATCGTCCTCTTCAACAGCGCCGCTGAGCGTATTTTAGCGCTGTCTAGCGACAAGGTAATCGGGCAGTCCATGTTCCGCTTGACCGGCCTGTTCGGTGGTTCAGCGACCCAATGGGCACGCGCCATCGATAACTGGACGAAGAATCCGGATAGCTTCAGACCCGGCGATTATTTGCAGGAAACACTGGAAATCGGTCAGAAAGTTGTGCAGGTTCACCTTTCGCCGGTGTACACCGGTGGACGTTTCCTCGGTACAGTGTCCGTGTTCCGTGACATCACCCGTGAAGTTGAAGCTGATCGTGTGAAGAGTGAGTTCGTGTCCAACGTGTCACATGAACTGCGTACACCAATGACCAGCATCAAAGGGTTTGCTGACCTGATGCTAATGGGTGTCGCAGGTGATATGAACGAAGGGCAGCGCGGCTTTCTCAACAAGATCAAGAACAATGCTGATCGTTTGAGCAAGCTCGTAGAAGACCTGCTGGACATTTCGAAATTGGATGCAGGCGAACAGCTTGAAATTGAAACGGTTGACCTGAAAGATGTACTCAATACATCATTGAATACCGTTAAATCGCGCGCTGAAAATACCCAGAAGGAAATGAATGTCTCGGTTAATATTGGCCGTAAACTGCCAGATATTCAGGGCGATAGCCTCAAGTTGACGCAGGTATTTACCAACTTAATTGACAACGCCTTCAACTATACCGAAGCGGGTGGGTCGATTGATATTAGTGCCGCAGTCGAAGCCGACGGCAAGCGGGTTATCATCAGCATTAAAGATACAGGCATCGGCATTCCGGAGGATTTTAAGCCGCGTATTTGGGGACGCTTTGAACGCTATGAAGACCACGCGCTGGTCATGGATGTTCCCGGTACAGGTTTGGGACTTTCAATTGTTCGTGAACTGGTTCTGATGCACAATGGAGACATATGGTTTGAATCCGAATCAGGCAAGGGGACAACATTCTTTGTTGCCCTACCGCTTGAACAACCAGAGCCATCACGACCGTCAACCAATTAGTTGAGCGGCCAGCAGCTTAATTCAGAAATCATTTGCGCGGAAACCAGTATCGAGGTTCTGCGTGCACAGGAGGACAGATCAACTCATGGCACATATTTTGATTGCCGAAGACGAACGGGACATTCGCGAACTCATTCAATTCACACTGATGTTCGCCGGGCATCAAATCACGCAGGCCGCCAATGGTGCTGAAGCATTGGAATTGGCCCAGAATATGAAACCCGATCTCATAATGATGGACGTTCGCATGCCCCGCATGACAGGGTATGAAGCCTGCCGCGAAATGAAAAAGCTTGACCACTTGAAAAGTGTTCCGGTGATTTTCCTGTCCGCCAAAGGGCAGGATGAGGAACGTCAGGAGGGCATTGATGCCGGGGCAACCGCCTACATACTTAAACCCTTCGCCCCGGATGACCTGACCCGCCAGATCACCGACATTCTTAAAGCCAACGGGCTGTCATAAGTAGGATATGCAGACCTTATGAGCGCGATTACAATTGGCGGCGAACTCATCCATTACGAAGTGCTGGGGCGCGGGCGTCCTGTCATTCTCATTCACAGTTGGCTGGGGTCGTGGCGCTACTGGGTGCCCACCATGCAGAACTTGCAGTTGAAGTATCGTGTCTATGCCCTCGACTTGCATGGCTTCGGCGATTCCAGCAAAAATCATAACAAGTACACACTCGATAATCAGGTTAAGCTGCTGTCGGACTTCATGACCGCGATGGCTATTCCAAAGGCGGCCGTAATTGGACACGGCTTGGGAGCGTGGGTCACCGCGGAATTCGCCCGCCTCTACCCGGACAAAGCGCCGCGCGTCATGCTCATCAGCGCCCCGCTGTTCAACATGGACGATCTTGAAAATCGCGTGCATCCCGCGCGTTCCAATTCCGTCCAGCATCACGCGCCCACCGCAACCGCCTTGAATGAAGCCACCATCATGAACTCCACCATTCGCACTGCCATGCTGGAACGCATCCGCGCTGCACAGGTCAGTGGCGAGATCGTAGCGGATATTCCCGGTCTAGATCCGGTACCGACTGAACCCGGCCGCCGCTTCAACCCCCTTCAGCCCATCATGGGTAGCCATACACCCGAAGCACTTTTGCAGCGCTGCGTCAAACGTTCCGATCCGCTCTACCCCAAACTCGAAGTTGACCTGCCCAAAATTGACTCTCATGCCATTCGGGTGAGTGCCTTGGAATTTGACTGTGGACGATTTCTTGATGCGGTTTGGCTCCTTTCCATGCCGACAGTCGTTATTCACGGCATGGAGGATGATCTCATTCAGCGGCCTGATGAAAACGTCTGGAATTACGTGACGTCACAAAAGGAAGATCGTTTACTGCCCATCCCGCTGCCGGGTGTACGTCATTTCCCGATGCTGGAATATGATCGCTTCAACCGGCTGGTCAATGAGTTCCTTGAAATTGATGACATCAGCAAACTGGAAGTTAAAGAGCGTTGGAAGCGCCGCAGTCGTTAACCGCCTTCATCTTTGCCAATGGTGACAGCGGCGACGGCCCGCTGGTACGGCGCACACTTGCCGCATACCCGGATGCGCTGCTTATTGCAGCTGACGGCGGATTAGCACAGGCCGCCTACTATGGCCTCCTACCCCATGTCCTCATTGGGGATATGGACTCTGTCTCAGATGCCGATGTAGCCACCGCAGCATCCCGCAGCATGGCCGTACACCGTTTCCCCGCCGAAAAAAACGAAACGGATTTAGAACTGGCAGTGCTGCACGCCGCCGGGGCAGGTGCGGCCCGCATCCGCCTGTTCGCCGCCCTTGGCGGGCGGCTTGACCAGACCATCAGCAACATATATTTGCTCGCCTTGCCCGCTCTGCGTGGCATTGATGCCCGCATAGTTGCCGACAAACAGGAAATCTGGTTGGCTTATCCCGGTGAAACCGTTATTCAAGGTCAATCAGGTGACACCGTGTCACTCATTCCCTTGAACGGTGATGTTCAGGGCGTCCGCACGGAAAATCTGTATTATCCCCTCAAGGATGAAACGCTCCGCTTTGGTCCGGCGCGCGGCGTCAGCAACGTAATGACGACCGATATTGCCCGTGTACACCACCA
Source organism: Anaerolineae bacterium (assembly GCA_041390885.1). Taxonomy (GTDB): domain Bacteria; phylum Chloroflexota; class Anaerolineae; order Aggregatilineales; family Phototrophicaceae; genus CFX2. The sequence goes on from JAWKPB010000021.1 coordinate 433,771, forward strand.
GAGCGGCATTTTGCTGGTTGTGCACACCCTCGGTCGCGCCTGAAACCCACTTCAAATAACAGTATCGTAATGAATATACGGTTGCCAATTTTGTGCATAACACGCTACCATGTGCTTCCGGTCAGGTATATCTTGGCAACGTCTCCGAATGCAGTAGGGGAGGCTGACATCCCATGACAGCGATTGCAGTTGAAAAACGAAATCATCGCAGCGAATTCGTCATCCGCTATTCAGGCGAACGGCTGGAATATGGCGACAATTGGGTCTGTCTGCGCGCTGTTTTTGAACGCCCCGCTACCAGCTTGGGTTTTGTCGTGTTTGAACCGGGCGATGTCTTTATCGAATGGTTTTATGCTGACCGTTGGTACAACATCTTTCAAGTGCACGAAGGTGATACCGATGCCATAAAAGGCTGGTATTGCAATGTCACCCGTCCCGCCGTAATTGACGATCAACTCGTCGTTTCGGATGATCTTGCGGTGGATGTCTTTATAACGCCGAACGGAACCATCATCTTGCTTGACGAGGAAGAATTCAGTGCCCTCAACTTATCGAGCGACGAACGGATGGCAGCCTTACGCGCCATCCAATCCATCCGCCAGCGCGTTTCAGACCGCGCTGCGCCATTTAACCGCATAACATAGCGTCTGTTGCCTACTCTTTGTCCGGGTGAATGAGCATCACTGGCACTTTGATGCCTTCCATAACTTTAGTAGCTACACTGCCAAACAGAAAACGCGCCAGCCCGGTGCGGCCGTGCGTACTCATCACCACCAGATCAACATTCTCGTCGCGCACAAAATCACATATGGAGCTGGCAACCCCCGCTCCTTCGAGGATGCGCGTTGTTACATTGACGTCTTCATTGCGGAGTTCGTTGGCTGCGCTTAATAATGTTTGTTCCATGGCCTCCCGCAGTTGTTGTATCTGGCCTTCCTGCCCCGCCAGCACCAGCGTATCTGCATAATCCGAAGCTGGTGGCCGGAATACATGCAGTAGAATCAATTCGGATTGATTGGCACGGGCAATGTCTACCGCGTGCGGCAGCGCCCGCCGTGACCAACCTGAACCATCCAGCGGTACAACAATTTTCTTATAACGACCATGTTCAGGCATAACGAACCTCCTTAACCGTAACTAACTCGATTGTAACGCAGGTCAATCCATATCGGCAGTAAAGGAGGGTGTATCGTTCGTAAGTGTTCTTGAATTCCGCCACGTTATCGCTGCTGCAACTTCTCAATTGCCCTCGTGCAGCATCAGATCATATAGGTTGAATCGTAGCGAGGAATGCCTCCTCCGCCTGGAAATTTCAATCTCAGCACTCTGCAGCCTCTCTGCTGGACGCCCGCTCCAATTTCGCCTGAACAACTTGTCATTTGCTTGTGTCAAAATACCCCCTTCGTAGCGGTACACAACTTTTTCCACATTGCTCTACAGACAAAAGCCATTATAATTCTCCACAGAATCTACAGAAATCTAAGTAAAACGAGAAAATATGAACGAAACCGTAGAGCAAAACCTCCCCGTTGGTCGCAACATGAAGATCGGTTTGTTTCACCTTGGCTCAGGCATGGCCGACGTGATCATTACCGGCGTCTGGAATCGTGTCATGATTAGCGACTTGGGCTATGCGGCCACTCCGGTGAGCTTGCTCACGAGTTTGCGCTACTTCCTTGCCCCCTTCGGTATCTGGGCGGGGCGTATTTCTGACCGCCGCAGCGTGGGCGGTTTCCGCCGCATGTTCTGGATTGCGCTCGGACGCGCCATGATGGTCATCAGCACCATCATCTTGGGCTTAGGGACAGCCAGCTTGGTGCAGGGCGGCGGTGCAGCCGCGATGGCTGGCAAAGATGGCGGTCAATGGCTGCTTTTTGGCGTCGCGCTGCTTCTGTTCAGTTTCGGCAGCGCCATTTCCGGCAGCACCTTTCTCGCGCTCATTTATGACCGTGCTCCGGAAAGCCAGCGCGGCAGAGCAGTAGGCATTGTCTGGACATTTTTGCTATTCGGCTTCGCCATCGGTGGCGCGACTTTTGGCTTGATGCTTCCCCACAAAGATGGACAGGGCATCAGCTTCAGCGCCGAAGCACTACAAAACCTTTTTGTTATTGCTGGCGTGGCGATGGGATTGCTCTGGTTGGTCTCCATGCTCTTTGAAGAACGTCGCTCGCGCGCCGGTGAAACTTTCCACAGTGACGGTCAGCAGGAGCACACCACCTCAGTGATGGCCGACCTGCGGCTCGCGCTCAGCAACCGTTCCATGCGCTTCTTCATGTGGTATCTGGCTCTCTCTATGTTCTTCGCCTTCTCGCAGGATTTGATCCTCGAACCCTTTGGTGGGCAGGTCTTCAATATGAGCGCCAATGTCACCACTCGCTTTACCTCCTATTGGGCCTCAACGGCCATCGTCGGCACTATCGTCTTCTTGTTTCTCTCCCGCCGCTACAAATCGCTCAACAACACTGTCATGTCCTACATCGGCGTTGGATTTCTGGTAGCGGCCTTTGCCGTCTTTACCGTCTCAGCCTTCGCGGAGGTTCGTGGTTTGGTAACCATCGGCCTGCTGTTGTTAGGCGTTGGGTTGGGCATCTGGAACGTCGGCACCACCGGTCTGATGATGGACATGAGTCCTAGTGGCCGTGCGGGAACATTTCTCGGTTTCTGGACACTGGTTGTCACTTTGGCGCGTGGTGGTGGCGTATCGACAGGCGGCATCTTGCGCGACCTCGGCCTGAATCTTACCGGCAGTCTCGCCGTCGCTTACGGCATAGCTTTCTTGCTCGGCACGGTAGGGCTAGTTGTTGCCCTCTGGGCGCTGCGCCAGGCCAATATTAAAGCGTACAAAGCCCAGCAGACTCAACTCGATACCGCCACCGTCCTGGCTGGAGCGATGGATTGATATTCTTCTCCATTCCACATCTGGACCGTGCCCGTTTTTCGTAGGGGCGTACCTGCGCGTGCGCCCCCGCCATATCTCTGTCGCACGAAACCGTCATTGGCCCCAAACATCCATCCGTCTCTCACAGCTTCATTCACTCTAATGGCAAGCCCATCCTCGCCGCCTGCGCCGTTTCCGTAGGGGCGTATCTGCGTGTGCGCCCACCGAATTTGCATCCTTACCAAATCCCAACCGTCTACCTACCGTTTTAACAATCATTTTCCCTCAAAATGGTTTGTCTTTTTGCCCTGAAAAAGAGACCAAATGGTCACCCTAAAACTGAACTTTTGTGCTACACTATCTAGATAATGGTCAAATGGTACGTGATAAACTGAGCGACAAATAACAATTAGAGGGTATGTGTAGGGGCGAAGCATGCTGGTAGCACTACACTAAACGGTGGACATCAATTTTGACTGAAAATAGCAGATAACTTGATCCTATTTGGTCTTTTAAGCCCCTTCCTCATCGCTATGGGGAGGGGGTTGGGGGGTGGGGACTATGATAAAGTCCCCCTCCACCGTTTTCTTCCGTCCTACCAGCATGCTTCGCCCGCACGAACAAAACAACAACCATCACCTACTTTGCAACCACCACCCTGATCCATAGTGCTGAACTGTTAGCGATTGGCTTTGACTACCCACCATGAACCATCAACTATCAACCCAATTCTCTGTGGTTCAATGTATTTGCATTTGCCCTTTCCTCGGTACTTGGCACTCGGAACTCAGTACTGTCGTCCGACGACGACGCGGCAGCCATGAGCGAGCCATCCGCTGCACATGTGCCATTGCAGCGCCACGCTCCCCTGTTCCCGCCCGCCAATTGTGACAATTCAGCGGCTGCTCGGCAGCTTCCCGCCTGCCAGTGCAGCGGCAATTTGGCACAACTGACACATCCGGTGCATCTAGTCTAGAATCTATGCCCTTAGCATTTCCTCCAATTGTGCCTTCACTGTCGACCACTCGCTGTCCAGCATCCGGAACCATGCCGTATCGCGGTTGCGGTTCTTAATAATATAATGAGCGTCCTGTATGCCCTCAAACGTGAAACCCATCCGCAGCGCCGCCCGCCGTGACCGTTCGTTCAGCGCGTTGCACTTCCACTCCAACCGCCGGTATCCCAGTTCAAACGCATGTTGGAGCATCAAATACGTCGTTTCCAGATTAGCCTTTGTCCGCTGGGCAAGCGGGCTGTACCAGATGCTCCCCAGCTCCACCTTCAGGTGATCGGGTACATTGTTCATGTACGTCGCCACGCCTACTGGATGCTCAAGCTCACGGTCAATCACACACATCGCCAGTCCCGGCGCATCCACCGAACCCTGCAAATACGGCTTCATCGCCTCAGCATCCGCGAAAGGCCCACCACCCATCCAGCGCCACACCATCTCATCCGCGTCGTATGCCTCCACCGCACGATTTCCTATCGTAATCGGCTCTCCGTTCGAGATGCGGTATAGCGCCTCAACATCCCGCTCCACATCCAGTGGAGCCACACGCACGAAGCGCCCTTCCAGCGTGACAGGCGTCATCTTCAAAGGCAGCGCTTTACGTTTAGCCAATACATCGTCCGGCAGTTCAGGTGGCAGTGCGTGAAACATGGTCCGTCCCGTCTATTACAAAAGTTGATTAAGGTAGGGGTCTGGCGGTGACCAACCCACTTCGGATATTAACTGTGGCTGTTCAATTAGTCTAATCATCACCGTCCATCTTAACCACTACCGCCTGTGCCACACAACAAAAAAGCCCACTTGCGTGAGCTTCTATGGGTAACGCTATGAATGCTTTTTGCATGATCGCTAAAAGCCGACAGCTGAACGCTGACAGCTAAAAGCTAACCACATCAGCCAACCGCTCCTTACACAATCTCCACCCAGTCACCGTTGGCGGTACGGGCGTAACGCGGGCTGTCGTCATCACCTTCACCGCGCTTCGGCTTGGAGTCATCACTCCAATCATTCTTGCGCTTTAACTTGTTGTGCCAATTATGATCCCAGTTCCAATCGCGGTTCCAGAATTCCGGGCGTGGCCCGCCGTGAAATCCACCGCGCATCATTCGGCTAAAAAACGCGATTCCCACGCCAATGAGAATGAGCGGAAACAGAAATTTGAACAGGCCGAAGAACAAGAACATACCGATCAACATGAAGGGGAAAATCGGAAAGAAGAAAAACCCGCGCGGCCCGCGGTGACCATAATGGCTGTGCCAACCTCGATGTCCCCAACCGTTGTGACCAACTGTACGATACATGATAGATCCTCTCCTTCTTGGAACACTTATCTTATGCATTGTACGGCGTACGGCCCGCAGGGTCTCACTTTTCTCCCCGGAACTAACCAAAAGATTAGGAAGGACTGCACAGCGAACTAAACATTAGGTGAGTTAGAACAAAAAAAGAAGCCTCATTGCTGAGGCTTCAACTGCTTTAGTAAACGGGTTCGACCCAGTACGTGAACCCTTCGCCTTCTGCTGTCCAACCCAGCATACCGTTGTAGTTCACGTACCACCACCAGCGCCCGTCCGGGCCGCATTGTGGCCCATTGACCACATGGAACACGCCTTCGCCCGGAATATACCCGATCACAACACTGTTCGCCCCGCTGCTCTGTGTACCTGGCGCACTGCGTACCACGTTCGGCGTTCCCGGTGTCACCCGCCCGTAACCGCCTACGTACAAACGTGTCGCTAAACCGCAGTACGGCGCTGGCGTCGGGGTCGGTTGGTAAACGCCTACTGGCTCAACCCAGTACACCGTCGTACTGCCCTCAGCCGTGTATCCAACCGTGCCGTTGTAATTCACCTGCCACCACCAGCGCCCGTAGCTGTCACACTGCGGCCCGCTTAGCACCGTGAATACACCGCCACCGGGAATCTGTCCCACCCGGCTGTAAGCGGTCGAAGGGCCGGAGCGAATATTGTTCGGCACACCGCGCGTGACAAACGCCTGCATACCTGCGCTCAACCGGCTCGGTAGCGGGCAGGCCGCCGGTGGCGGGGGAGGAGGCACTATACCCACTGGCTCTAACCAGTAAGCCACGCCATCACCTTCCGCTGTCCAGCCAACCGTGCCGTAATAGTTCACCTGCCACCAATTCCAGCCACCGTTGCAGATTGGCCCGCTCATGACGGTGAACACTGCCCCCGGCGGGATCGCACCGATTGCAGTTGAGTTCACACTGTAACCGAGCCGCAGCGTATTCGGAACACTGGGATACACGCTGACCATACCCTGCCCACCAGCGAACAAGCGTGGTGTCTGGAAGCAGCCGTAGGGCTGTGCCGCCTCCACTGCCTGCGCGGCGAACAGGCTCACAAAAAAGCTGGCAACGACCATCGCCAGCCACCCATACCATCGTTTCATGTTGATTTCCCCCATGTAGACACTTACTCATAATCTTTATTGTAATGTTCCCAGAAGGCCGAATCTCGACGGCCAATCACTGCCAGACCGACGCTAACCCTACTCTCACGTCGAAAAGAGCAGGCGGGAAGAACATGTAGATTTCAAAAAATGGAGATAACGTCGTCAGCGCGGTCGGCGCATGCCACGCTCAGAGAGTATACCCACGACAGCGACGACGAGTCCGCCACCGCAGCAGCAGATCAAAACATTCTGCCCGAACTGCGTGGAAAATATCCCGTACACCAGTCCCATAATGAGCACGACCAGCAGTACCCAGAAGGCGATGCGCGTAGTAGATGAAAATTGTTGCAGGCGCTTATTCATGGGGAAATGAGGAGAAGCACTGTGCCTCTCCTCCTCCGTTTCTAGCAGTATAAGTAGTTAGTCTACCTGTACTTTGACTTTGGTCTTGCCGGTGGTCGAAGGCTTGTCATCACCACCATCTTTGCCTTCTTCGGTGACGTCTTCTACCCGTGTGGTAGCTTTTTCGATTTCGCCAATCGCGGCGTCTACCAGCACTTGGAAGCTGCGGATGAACTCCTTGCCAGCCGATGAGCCATGTTCACGGAAACCTTCCGGCAGCAGAGCCTCTAGGGCCTTACCTGTTTCTTCCAACGCCCGTCTTTGATGATAAACAAACGATTCCAACGGATTCTTAGGCGATTCTTCCTCGCTCACATCCGGGTTATGATTCACGTGTTCTTGTTCAGGTTTTGATTTTGCAGGCATTTGCGTATTTCTCCTCATTACAACGTCTTACAATACTATACGCAGGTTTCTACAAAAAGTCTCACCAGCAAGATTAATGATTTATGGGCGTTATTTCGTCCCGCCAATCGTCACGTTATCCACCCGCAGCGTAGGCACACCAATCGCCCCGAACATTGGTACCATCCGCAAATCGCTGCCAACCGCGGTGATGTTGTTCAGGAAACCATCCAGCGTCGTTGCCACCGTTACACCGCCCACTGGCCCGGTGATCTTACCGTTCTCAATCCATAGGCCGTTCGCACCCATCGAGCAGTCGCCCGTGATTGCGTCGATGCCGCCGGTCTGCATCACACTGATGACGTACAACCCTTTCTCAACCCCCGCGATGATCTCGTCACGCGTGAGCTGTCCCGGCTGCATGTAAAAATTGCTCGGCCCCAAGCCCGGCAGGCTGCGGTGTCCGGCCCGTTGCGCGTTTCCCGTCGAACCGACGCCCGCTTTATGCGCCGAATAGCTATCATAAGTCAGGTTTTGCAATACACCTTCATCTACCAATCGAGTAGCGCTGGTCGGCACACCTTCTCCGTCAAATGGTGCGGAAGCCAACCCGCGCTTCAACCGTCCATTGTCCATCAGCGTCACCATATCGCTGCCCACCTGCTGCCCCATTCGGTCAAGCAAGAATGAGCGTTTCTTCTGCCATGCTTCAGCCGAAAGTGCCTGTGACAGCGCGCCGAGAATTTGCGCCCCTACCATATGGTCGAGGACTACGGTGCCAACTTGCGTAGGAACGGGCTTTCCACCCAGCAGGCTGGCCGCTTTCGTGCCCGCTTCTCGCCCGATCTCGACCGGATCAAGGTCGCTGAAAAAGTTAGAAGCGCCCATACCAAAAGCGTTGGTCATATCACCGTCATCACCCCGCGCGATGCCCATCAAATAGCTGTAAGCGGTCGTTCGTCCATACTGCCCTGAAAAGCCTTTTGAGTTCACCAGATACACATGGTTGATCGAATCGCCGTAATTCAAGAATTCCGCCAGTATCACATGCGGATCAGATTCGAGGGCAGCTTTCTCCACTGCCTTGAGCAAGTCAATCTTGTCAGCTGTTGCAATGTCCTCTAGGTTCTTGTCCCAGATTTCAAGATCATCACTCGGTACGGTGCGCGCTTCCGGCAGGGCGCGGTGTTCGTCAGGCGTAGCCACCTGTGCGAGTTCCAAAGCAGTGCGCCATGTCTGCTCGATACCCGCGTCCGAAAAATCGGAGGTATACGCATAACCCATCCGTCCACCATCGATCACCCGCACCCCCAGCCCGCGCGCGCTGGACTGCGATAATTGCTCAACTTCACCTTTGCTCACCTTGATCTGCGTCTCGATATCCTGCGTGACAATCGCTTCGGCTTCCGCTCCACGAGACGCTGCCCGCTTCACGACCTCTTTCGCCAGTTCCAGATAATCAGTCATCTAATTTCTCCTTGTTATGCGCTCATGCCGCCGACAGAGTCATCTGTACCACCTACGGTAGCGGTGGGGATGCGGATTGTTGGCTGTCCCACGCTCACCCGCGCCGCCTGACCTTTTCCGCACATGCCCATACCGGGATCAAGCGCCAGATCATTGCCTACCATGTCAATTTGCAGGAGCGTCTTCGGGCCGTTTCCGAACACGGTTGCGCCGCGCACGGGAGTGGTCAATTTACCATCTTCGATCATGTAGGCTTCGGTGGCATTAAACACATAATCGCCGCGTGAAATATCGGCCTGTCCACCGGCCATTCCTTTGATGTAGATGCCCTTTTTAACCGACTCAATAATTTCTTGCGGGTCATGTTCGCCTTTGTCAATAAAGGTGTTAGTCATGCGGGGCATGGGCATATGACGGTAGCTTTCGCGCCGTCCATTACCAGTGGAAGCCTCACGCCCCACACGGCGGCATTCCACTAGATCCCACATATACTCTTTTAGGATTCCTTTTTCAATCAGTACCGTGCGCTGGGCAGGTGTGCCGTCATCATCGAACTTCAACGAGCCGCGCCGTCCGGGTATCGTGCCATCATCCACAGCCGTGATAATCGGGTTGGCGACCTGTTGACCAATCTTGCCAGTATAGGCCGAACTACCTTTGGTGATGAAGTCCGCTTCCATCTGGTGTCCGCACGCTTCGTGGAACAACACACCGCCCCAACCGTTGCACATCACCACCGTCATATCACCCGCCGGGCAGGGCTTGGCATCCAGCATCCGCACGGCAGACTCAGCTAAGCTGTGTGTTTTGGTAAGGGCATCGGTACGATCCAGTAATTCCAAGCCCACTCGCCCGCCGAAGCCTTCCACTACGCGCTGGAGCGTGCCGTTCTTGCGTGCAACTACTCCAGCCCGCATTTCGGTGAAGAAGCGATCATCTTCCACCTGTACGCCCGCCGAATTGAACAGCCACATATGACGCTGCAGTTCCAGGTAACCAGCACTGACCTGTACCACATTTGGGCTGTAGGCGCGGGCTACTTCATCCATTTTACCGAGCAGTGAGGCTTTTTCTGCAACGCTCATTGTTTCAAAGGGCTTCTCAACCGGATATTGCAGTGGGCTTTTGCGCTCAGTCAGGTCAATCACCTGAGATTCGCCACTGCCACTACCTGCCGAAGCGGCTGCCCGCGCTGCGTTCAACAAGCTGGCTTCGTCCAGCACATCGGTATAGGCATAGGTCACCAAGTTACCGAAGAAAACACGGATGCCCGCTCCGCGGTCTGCGCCACGCACCGCCTGCTCCAACCGCGAATCATCCATCCCCAGCCGCAGCGATACGACATCCTCAACATAAATCTCGGCGAGGTCAGCTCCTGTTTGTAAAGCGGCATTCAATACTTTTTGTGCCAGTTCCTTTGAAATCATATCTTTCTCCTTCATGGGCCACGCACATTACAGCTAAACTCATGTACGTATTTCGGCAGTGAAATGTTCAAACCTAGTAACCACGCTTGCGATTGAACAGATTGAGCAAGGGCTGTTTATCCAGATAGCGTCGCAAATTTTCGATAAACAATGCGGCTGCTTTCTCATGCCCTCTCACACTATTGCCGGAAATATGAGGACTGATGATGACATTGTCCAGATTCCAGAGCGGGCTGCTGGAAGGCAGCGGTTCTTGTGTGAACACATCTAGCGCCGCGCCCGCCAGCTTGCCCGATGAAATCGCCGTTATCAGTGCCGCTTCATCCACTACAGCGCCACGCGCTACATTAATCAATACGGCTGTTTTCTTCATCATGCCTAACACCGTCTCACTGATTACGGGCGAAACACCTTCGACCAGTGGTGCAGCGATGACCAAGAAGTCACATTCAGAAGCCATCGAACCAACAGCCTCCGACGGATAGAAGCGCGCCGGTATGCTGCCATCGGGGTCACCGGTGTGGGGTTCGGCATAGCCGTCGCGGTCGTCTAGCCGTTTCAAATCGCGCTTGCTCGCCAGAACGGTCATACCCATAGCATCCGCAATCCGCGCGAGTTCGCGCCCGATGCTGCCATATCCCACGATGCCCAGCGTTTGTCCGCGCAGCTCACGAGGCGCAAAAATACTCGTAGAATTTTCAGGCCATTCTGCCTTAGCTTTCAATTCAAGCATCTGCGGTATTTTGTAAGTTAGGGCCAGCATCATACCGATGCAGTACTCTGCCATTTGCACAGCATGAATGCCGCTTCCGGTGGTAATGTCAACATCTTCCGCCTTCAAAATTGGCTGCTTGATGATGCTGTCAACACCTGCGAAGTGGGTCTGAATCCAGCGCAAGCGAGGTGCTTGTGCGGGTTCAGGAAAATGTTTCATGGTATAGAGGATTTCAGCGTCCGCCCACACAGTATCAGGCACATTTGGAAAATGTCGTTCGATTTGCAAACGAGTGGAAACCGCCCGCAGCTTCTCCATAATCTCGTCCGAAAAATCCATCGCAACCACTACATGAATAGGTTCTTGAGCCATGACTCCCCCCGAAATAAACGATTGTCATGATAATATGCGGTTGGAGGGAGGGATGCAACAGAACTATCTAAGCCAACGGATTCCCCACCCAATATGCAGGTCTGGATCGGTTGCCAATAGGCGTCCCTCACTACCGTCTACCCGGATGAGGTGCAAGCTGCGTTCATGCTTGCTTGGGAGATCCTCGACATAGGCAAGCCAGCGGCTGTCCGGTGACCACTGCGGATCGTAGGCGTATTCCGGTACATGGGTCAATTGAAGCTGTTTCCGTCCGGCCAGCGTGTAGACTGTGATGTCACTACCGTGGTGGTCGGCGTGGACACGTGTGAAGGCAATCTTCTGGCTGTCCGGCGACCAGATGGGGTAGAGATCATCTACATCGTTTTCGGTCAGGCGCTGTTGTTCGCTGCCATCGGCCCGCATCAACCAGATTTCGGCAGTTCCATCACCCACCGAATAATTGCTCATATAGGCAATCCACTGACCATCGGGGGAATAAGCGGCGTGTAAATCATTTTGCAGTTCATTGGTGGTCATGCGCTGTAGCGCCGAACCATCTGGCGACATGGTATAAAGTTCTTGAAAACCGTCACGGGATGTAGTGAAAACAATCCGCTGCCCGTCCGGCGACCACGCTGGTTCAAGGTCATTAGTAAAGTCCGTAAGCTGCGTTTCCTGCCCGCTGGGGACATCAACGCTGAACAGAGCCGAAAAGTAATTACTTGAACGCACAAATATGATAGTCGTGCCATCCGGCGACATTTGTGGATCACTGTCGCGTGGGCCACTTGAAATTGCCAGCACGTTGCTTCCGTCAGTGTTAGCAACATAAATTTTGTTAACATTACCTTCGGTTGCGCCAGCAAATGCCAACCGCTTACCATCGCCCGAAGAACTGAACTGGTGGGCGTTTTTAGGAAGCCGGGGTTCGCCGCCTGCCGGAATTGGACTGACTTCACCGCTGCTCACGTCCATCAGATTAAACAACCGCTGGTCATCAGCCTGAAATGCCAGCAAAATATTCCCATATGGTTCAAAATGTATGTTTGAGATGCCCAACCACAACAAAAACGTCGTCATCAAGATGAGTACAAGCGTGACGATCAACCGACGACTTGCCATAAACCATTTACTCCCATTCATTGGAGACTCCCGCTACTTGATGACTTAGACGTTTAATTGTAGATAATCTGCTGCAAGAGAACCCAACGTCTTCCCACCATTTGATGGGCGCTGTTCAAGCGACTATCCGCACCGTTTGACCAACCGCCGTGTTTACACCCTATATGTTAGAAACTTTTCAACTCGGGCAGTTTGCGTTAATGTTTGAGGTCTGTGCGGAATAGACGTTTTGAGAAAGGATTACTCAATATGGGACTTATGGATGGCAAAATTGCGCTGATCTTCGGCGTTGCCAATAAAAATTCGATAGCATGGGGCATTACCCAACAACTCCATGAGCAAGGCGCAACAATTTTGTTGAGCTATGCTGGTGAGGTAATGGAGAAGCGCGTCATGCCGCTAGCGCAGGAAATCGGCTGTGAATTTGTCGAATCCTGCGACGTGAGTAATGATGCCGAACTGGATGCAATTTTCGAGAAGGTCAAAGCGAAGTATGGCAAACTGGATGTGCTCGTACACTCCGTCGCTTTCGCCAACCGGGAAGACCTCGGTGGACGCTTTGTGGATATATCGCGCGATGGTTTCAAACTGGCGCTCGACATCAGCGCCTACAGCTTGATTGCGATGGCGAAGCGCGCCGAGCCCCTCATGTCCGCTGGCGGCAGTATCATGAGCCTAACCTACTATGCTGCCGAAAAAGTAATGCCTAAATACCATGTCATGGCAATTGCTAAAGCCTCGCTAGAGATGATTACACGGTATCTAGCGAATGATCTGGGGCCAAAAGGTATCCGCGTCAATGCCATCAGCGCCGGACCGATCAAGACGCTGGCCGCTGCTGGTGTGCCGGGTATCCGCACAATGCTCAAATATTCTGAGAAAGTTTCGCCATTACGTCGGTTGGTTTCACAGGAAGAAGTGGGCAAGACGGCGCTGTGGTTGGCTTCTGACCTGAGTAGTGCGGTGACAGGCGAAGTGGTACATGTGGATGCGGGCTACAATATTTTGGGGCTGACCGCCAGTGAAGAGGATATGGCAGAACTGAGCAAGTAACTTCTCGGGCAGACATTCATGAGTTGCAGGGGATCATATGCCCCTGCAACTACGCTTTTTCCTACTACCCCCGCCGGCGGCGCACTGCGCCAAAGACGAACAAGACGAGTACAGCCCCGATAAATGCAATAATGATGTCAATATAACGCAGCGTAAACCCGTTGAGCAGGTCTTGCGGCACTTGAATACCGAGGATGCTGAACAAGAAACCGCCGAACACTGCGCCCAGCAAGCCCACAAGAATGCTGTATTGGGCATCACCTGCCCGCCCACGCACCAGCAAACTGGCTAAATACCCCGCGATCAAACCGATAATCAACCATGTAACAACCTGTTCAGGCACAAATGTGACGGTGACCGGTGTTCCCATTGCTGTCTCCTCAATAATCAGATTATCCGCTCAAAATGCTCAACAGTAGGAAAGGGATCATAAAAGTGATGCAGCAGACGCCGCCATTCCTGATACTCTGCCGAGCCGCGAAAGCCTACCGTGTGATCGTCCAGCGTTTCCCACTCCACCAGCAACGCATAACGGCCCGTCGTTTCTAGACAACGCTGCAATTCATGCCAGCTATAACCCTTCATGCTGGCAATGATGGGTGACGCCAGCTTGAACGCGGTTTCAAATTCGGCTTCTTGCCCGGGTTTTACGTTGAGTATCGCCAGTTCAGTAATCATGACGGATTTTTCAAGACCATTTCATAGTGTTCCATGTGCGAAGGCGCGGCATAAAAAGGTGCTAGCATTTCGCGAAATTTCTGGAATTCCGGTGAGCCGCGAAACCCGACCATGTGGTCATCAACGGACTCCCAGCGAATCATATGCACATAGCGCCCTTTGGTTTCGATGCAGCGCTGCAGTTCGTTGGCGATGAAACCTTTGGCAGTAACCACCAGCTTGGTGGCTTCTTTGAACGCAACTTCAAAGGCTTCTTCTTGACCCTCTTTCACCTGCGTGATCACAATTTCCAGAATCATGCGTTTTTCCCCCGCAACAGTAAGCGCCGTCCACTTTCAGTCAGGGCTGCGGCAATGAGAGCCTTGACCATATCCGGCGCAATGAAAGGCGCAGCACCAGCAGTCCAAGCGGCATCCCAATCCAGACCAAGATTGGCTTTAAGAACAATGACGCCAAACAAATAGATAACGGCCACGCCGACAATACCTGCTAACCAGCGCTGCCATATACGCTTTCCGGCGTGTTCTACTAATAAACCAACCACGCCAGCAGCAACCGCAAAACCGATGAGGTAGCCGCCAGTTGGGCCAAAAAGCGCAGCAGTCCCTAGTCCACGCGCGTCTAGCGGCAGACCGACTGCGATCAGTGCCACATACGCCAATTGGCTCAAGAAGCCATCCCGCGAACCGAGCACCATACCGCTCAGCAGAACCGCCAATGGTTGTAAGGTGAACGGTACGAGGCCAATATCAATGGTCACGCGCGCCGCAAGGATGGTGAGGGCCGTGAAAAAAGCGACCTGTGCCAGCCGTAAGACGGTACGTTGGTCTTGCGTTCGCGGTAGTGTCCGCAGCATGCGTCGCCCCCTTAGCTCTTGTTATCTGGCAGGGGTTCAACGACGACTTCTGCCAGTTCGAATTCGGACTTAATTTTGCTGCCGTGCTGGGCATCCTGATGTGACTCGACTAGAGTCACCCGTGTACCCAGAGAGGGCAGGTCATAACGGGTAAGCCAGCGCCCAACACCCTGCGAATTGCGGTAGTAGACAAGGCGGCTGTTGGGGTCGAGCCCGCGCACTTTTCCCTTCGCCTTGTTAAATTTCATTCCCACTAGTTCGTGCAGCAATTTATCCCGTTGCTCAGCGTTCAAATAAGCCATTTTCGGCATACTCCTCAACATGTTTCCGTGATAACTGCGCCTATTGTATAATGTCTGTCGCAGATAGCCAAAGGGTTGCTTCATGCCAGATGCCTATTCAATTAGCGAACTGACAACGTTCATCCGCGAAATGTTTGAGGTTAGTGAACATTTGCAGGATGTATGGGTACAGGGCGAAGTTTCGAATATGAAGCGGGCTTCATCCGGTCACTGGTATTTCACGCTCAAGGATAGTGGAGCGCAGCTAAAAAGTGTGATGTGGCGCTCTAGCGCGGACAAGCAGACATTTAAGCCTGACGATGGCGATGCAATCATCGCTCATGGTTATATCGGTGTCTACGACTCGCAGGGTGTGTACCAACTCTATGCGGATACTGTACGTCCGGCTGGCACAGGTGATTTGTACGCACAGTTCGAACTGCTGAAGGCTAAGCTGGAGGCAGAGGGCTTATTCGACCCTGCCCGCAAGCGGCCCATTCCCCCATTCCCGCGCCAAATCGGTGTGGTCACCTCACCCGAAGCGGCAGCCTTTCAGGATATTCAGAATGTGCTGCGGCGTCGTTTTCCGCTGGCCGAAGTCATACTCAGCCCGACGATGGTTCAGGGCAACGACGCCCCTCCTAAGATCGTGGCAGCTATCGAACGCCTCAATGCCCACACACAAGTGGATGTCATCATGGTGTGCCGCGGTGGTGGCAGCATTGAAGATTTGTGGGCTTTCAACGATGAGCGGGTAGCACGCGCTATCGCTGCAAGCCGCATTCCGGTCATCACCGGTGTCGGCCACGAAACGGACTTCACCATCAGCGACTTTGTTTCTGACCTGCGCGCGCCAACGCCTTCGGCAGCGGCTGAACTGGTAACACCGGACAGTGCTGAGTTACACGCTTCGGTACGTGACCTAACGGATACGCTGAACATTTTTATGGATGACAAGTTGGCAACCTTTCGCGTCAATTTGGCTGCGTACCGGCGCACGTTGGGACATGTTTCGCCTGCCAGCAGTATACGCAATTTTCGCCAGCGCATAGATGACCGCAGCACACGCCTTACGGCCCTGCAAACCGCCACTATCGAACGCTGGCGGGAGCGATTGACGGCACGATACGCTGCTCTAGCTGCGGCGAATCCACGTTCGATCCTCAAGCGGGGTTATGCGATTGTGATCCGCAGCGAAGACGGCGGGCGTGTAGCCACGGCCAAGCGCGTTAAACCCGGTACCGGACTCACTATTCAGTTGCACGATGGCGAACTCAAAGCCCGTGTAGAAGACAAGGACACGCATGAACGCTATAAACGAACTCTCTTTTGAGGCGGCCTACGCCGAGTTAGAAGCAGTTATCACCAAACTCGAATCAGGTGATATTCCACTGGAAGAATCAGTGACCCTCTATGAACGTGGGCGGCAGCTTTCCGAGCACTGTCAAGGGCTTCTGGACAAGGCTGAACTGCGGGTGAACCAGCTTACTGGCGACGGGCGAATAGAACCTTTGTAAGAAAAGGATGTTGGTTTTTTATCCCATATATCCCAAAATTGGGATAACACTTGGGATAAACTGTGTTATCCCAAGTGACATCAGGCAATAGGCTGCCAGGCGTTTTGACTGCCATCCCGCGCGACTTTTCCGAGCCCCGGGAACGGAAAATGATACGCCAATGTCAATAAATCGTCGGCAGCGGCCCGCTTCAAGATGTTAGTTCGGGTGGTGGCGGACAAGTCGGGTTGGGAGTCAAACCCGGGCGACCATTCGGGATGGGCTACTTGTGACGGGTGGTGAATGGCATCGACTAAATGCAGCAGGCGTTCGCCTTCCGACTCAATCATGACCGCCATGTGGCCGCGGGTATGACCGGGCGTGGGCACGGCGCTGATGCCCGGTAGAAAAGCTCCGTCGTCTTTCACAAGCGTTACTTTATCTTTTATAGCCAGCAGCGTTTTGCGGACAACACTTTCGGCGTTCTCCGGTTTGTCAGCCGCTTCCTGCCACGCCTCCCATTCAGTATGCCACACGTAATATCTGGCGCGGGGGAACATGAGGGAGCCATTCGCATCAACCAGACCGCCAATGTGGTCGCCATGCGCGTGCGATATGATGACGTGCTCAATACGGTTGATTTCGATGCCGGCCCACGCCATTGTCTGCGGCAGTTGACTTCTTCCCGGTCCCAAGCCAGTGTCGATCAAAATCTGGGTATCCGGCGTCCGGATATAAGGAATGTTCATCGAAGACTGAAGCACATCAGGATCATAGCCCAAGGCCCGTACACTGGATTCGAGCAGTACCTTATCAGTATTTGGAAAAAGGGCGCTGGCTTGCCGTGTAGACTGTGAGTCACAGAAAATGACAACCACATATTTGCCGATGTTCAACCGATGTGTAGAGCCAATCATGCGCTTCACCTTTTAACGTTTGAACCGTCTGATCACCGCACCCAATACTGCATTGGTTTCATCCATTTTCAATAAGATGCTGCTGCCAAAGAATACTACCGCGCCAAGCGCTGCGCCACCCACTCCAACCAGAGCGGATGAGAGACGCTCTTCGGCCAACCACCTAAACAGAACAATAACCGCGGTCATGGCAAGGGCGGCTGCGCCCGTTCGCACAAGGCCATCCCAAACTTGATGATCGTTCAAGTATCCGATGCGCCAGCGCAGGAGCACCCAAAGTACCAGTGCTTCGGCTAAGGTGGTGAGGGAGTTCGCCAGCGCGAGTCCGGCGAAGGGGCCACGCGCCAAACTGGCAGGATCGCCGATGTATTGGATAAAGACGATGCTCAGGACGATGTTCGAAACCAGCGACAGCACGCCAACCAAAACGGGCGTGCGGCTATCCGCCAGCGCGTAAAAGGCGCGTGACAACACTTCCAAGCTCGCATGTCCGGCGATACTAACTGCAAAAAAGGCCAAGGCCCACGCTGTGCCGGCGGTATCTTCGGCGGTCCACGCCTCGCGCTGGTAGAGAAAAGCGATGACCGGCCCACCTAGTACGATTAGACCGGCGGTGGCGGGCAGAGCCAAGAACAACACACCGCGCAGCGCCCTTGCCAAACGTTCTTTATATTCAACCATGTTGCCATCTGCGGCCAAGGCAGCCAGCGTGGGGAAGACGGCTGTACCAATGCTCTGCCCGATGATGCCCAATACGGTGAACATGAGTGTCCATGCTGTGGTCATCACGGTAAGGCTACCGGTCGTCATGCGGGAGGCGAAGTTGGCATTCACAATGAAGTTGATCTGCGCGACGCCCAGCCCCAAGACACGCGGCAGCATCAAGGACAGCACTTCGCGCAGGCCGGGAACTGACCAATCCGACAGAAACCGGATTTTGGCGGAGCGGGTTTGGAGGCGCATGAGGCCGGGAAGCTGTACCAACAAATGTAGAACAGCACTCAGGACTGCGCCCCATGCGAGGCCATAGACATTGGATTCCCCGACCTGCGCCACTGTGCCTGTCATGGACGGGATGAGACGTGCCAGCACTAACGCTCCGATAATGAGGCCGATGCTGTTCATGCTGATGGCGAGCGAGGGCAAGAGAAAGTTGCCGTAGGTTTGCAGAATGCCCATTAACAGGCCGCTGATGCTAAAGATAAATGGTGTGAGCATCATGACCTGCATGAGGGATACGGTGAGTGCCTGTACCTCTGGCGATTTGCCGGGCACAAGAACGGTAGCAACGATGCGCGGCGCGAAGATGACGACCAGCAGTGATAGCAGCCCTGCAAGGATGGCGGAAAAGGTCATCACCGCGCTGGCCAAACGCCAAGCCTGCGGCTCATCTTCGTTACGGAGGAAACGGGCGAAGAGGGGGATGAAGGAAGAGCCGAGCGCCCCGCCCGCAACGAGCACGAATATCAACTCCGGGATGCGCTGGGCGGCATAGAAGGCATCGAGGGCGGGGCCAGCGCCAAAGGTGCCGTTGATGATGGCGGTGCGGACTACGCCCAAGACGCCGCTGGTGAGAAAACCCAACAGGGCGACACCAGCAGCACGGAATATCTGACGGTTGGTGAGGACAGTAGAACGCGACACGGGTGTTTCCCATACTCACTTGATAACGGACGGGGATTGTAGCACAGGATAAGATAAAAGAATTCAAAGGATAAATTTGTAGGACTTTCGCTTATAGCCCTCACCCCCTAGCCCCCTCTCCCTCATGGCGAGGGGGAATAAGACAGAATTTTAGGGAGCGAGCGAAAGTCCTGATTTGAAATGTGCTCGGTTCAAAGACGGTGATGGTGGACGGATGCCTGCCAATTATGACAATTTGTGCCAAATTGCCGCTGCACTGTCAGGCGGGAAGCCGCCGAGCAGCCGCTGAATTGTCACAAATGGCGGGCGGGAACAGGGGAGCGTGGCGCTGCAATGGCACATGTGCAGCGGTTGGCGCGCTCATGGCTGCCGCGTCGTCGTCGGACGACAGTACTGAGTGCCGAGTGCTGGGTGCTGAGGAAAGGCAAATACATTTGAACCACAGAGATTCGGAGAACACAGAGAAAATACGGAGAGTTGGGTTTTTGCTGCGGCGGAAGGGGGGTGTGCCGCTGCAATGGTTGCTGCATAGGGCTTACCAGCCTCCAGTTGTCAGCAAGTCGTTCGTGTAGGTGTGAGTAAATCATGGTTACAGAATAGCACAAAAGTTCAGGTTTGGGGTGACCAAATGGTCGCTTTTTCAGGGCAAAGTTACTAACCATTTTGAGGGAAAAAGTTTGTTAAGAAAGTAGGTAGATGGTTAGAGAATGGTTTGTTGGGGGCGGGATGGCAGATATTCGATGTGAGATGTTCGATAAATCATGGGCGAAAATGCATTCCGCGCTATGAAACGATAGCTGAAAAACGTTCAGAAGTGGTTGACTTTAGCTCAAATCAGTCATGTAAAGCGGGGTTATCGGGAGTTATTTTGTGTGGATAACCCTGCTTTTATTGGCTATAAAACTAATTGCACCTATTAAAAAATGCTCTGATGATTAAGGTAAATCAAATATGCGACTCCAAGCGGGCGTTTTGTCAGCTAGTGCATGAACAATCTGCTGGGCAAGAGTCACTACTTCGACCATTTTGCTTGTGCTCATGTAGCGCATGTCATCAATGGGATTATGGATGATGTTGTTCATTCCCACCGAATTGAAGGGGAGTGATGGAATCCCATTCGAATAAAAAGCGTAGTGATTACTGGCAGGCCAACCACCTACTATTGTCACAGCGGGGAATGACTCTTTCACCTTCACAACAGTGTCCTTTAGTGCGGTCGAACAAGACATCGTAGTAATAGCATTCGCACCGAGAGTATGTCCCACACCATCGAAATTCAAAACGGCGATTACGTTATCCAAATCTGAGGGTTTATAAGGCGCTGCAATTTCTTTGGTGTAATCAAAGGGCGGTATCGAGAGGCCATATTGGCTGAGGTAAGGATCATCATATGAATCCGCTACCTGATATTCCTCAGAGGAAAAAGCGACAAACTCCAGCGAAACTGTCGGATTTTGCTCAGCAAATAATTCTGCAAGAGTCAGGAGGACTGCTACGCCAGAGGCATTATCGAATGCACCGACTGTGCCGTAACGACTGTCATAGTGGGCACACAGCAGTAAACGTCGTTGATCGCTGGGCTGTAGATTTCTGCCAACAATATGACAAGTCTCGCCTTGCTCGGAATAGCTGTTGATGTCCAGAGTTAGGGTTGCGCCGGGATGAGCCAGTAACTTGATACCTTCGTCGGCTGAAAGGGTCACAGATGGAATATCGAGGCGTTGATCTTCTAACATCAGGAGTTCATAGTTTGGCGTTTGATTAATGAATACCACGGCTTTTGGTTTTTTGCTCCTTAGCAGGAGACCAATTTCCCGCGCCGATTCTGGTAAATAAACAGCATTTTCGTTATAAGGCGGGATAGGTTGCTGGGTGAGTTCGCCACACATAACCAGAACACGATCCACAAGCGATGCGCTCCGCAATTGCTCCATCGTATAGACCACATCATAGCCTGCTCGGATATGACAGGCGGGTGAAAAAGTATTGGCTTTGGCTGTAATGGGTAAATCACCAGCGAACAAAGATGTATTGTCGCAATGCCAATTCGGACACGAAAAATAAAGCTGTTTGATTTGGAGATGGCTGGATTCAAAAACGGAATAGATATAATTTGCAGCTTCCCGGTTGCCGTCAGTACCAATCAGTCTTTCACCAATTTCCTCACACAGACGATGCATATGGCGTTCGATTGATGCTGAAATCTCCACGAAATGTTTCTCCTCTCAGTGGTTAGCGAATCTATACATTTTACTACTTACTGTGAATGAATGCTTCCATAGCAGTTATCCTTAAAACCATCTCACTGATTGCTACTTGCTTCCCAAAATTTTGGCTAATTTTTCCCTAATGAATAATGTTTCTACCATTCACCAATCATCATAATTGCAAGAAAAACGTTCGGTATTTTCATCCACAAATTACAAAACAAACGGTTGAGTATCTTTGTAATTATTTGCCACATTTAATCCGCAGATGATCTTTATTTTGCAATCATCATTCCTACGACATCCTACATGAGCGGTACCCCATAAAATAAGTCAACAGGCTGAGAAAATTGGCGTGAAAAAGAGATATGCAATGCGGGGGCAGATCGCTAAAGTCATCGGTAAGGTACAATGCTAGCTAGTCTGATAAGTCGCCAATTGGCGTCGTGAAGCTGCCAATAAGGGCGCACAGCTCTGTTGCCCTAGGGCTACCTGGCGCGTCCAACGAGAGATGGGTGTGTGGGGCGCGAGGGAGGGCTTGCCACCGTCAAGCCCCTAAGAAATGACGCTGGTTTGGGATCTTTCAGCAGTCACCTGGGTGCGGGCGGGGGCGGAGAATGCATGCGTTCATGAATATCAGATGAGATGCAACAGGGCAGGGGCGAATTACCGTAGGGAAACGGTTTGTATTTTGATACAATCTCCTGTGTTTCATCGCGCTTGATAGGTTTTGCGTTGATGTGAATTTAGATAACCGTTCGACACGATGTACTGGCAGTTGAGAGGAGATTTGACTGATGAGCAATGCGAAAAACACATTGCCCAAGGGAATGGCGGTAAATATTATCTCAGGTTTTCAAGAATTCTTTAGAGCTGAGGCTTCGGGCGGAATTCTGCTGCTGATTTCGACGGCTCTCGCGTTGATCTGGGCCAATTCGCCGTGGGGTGACAGTTACAGCAGCCTGTGGCAAACAAGCGTGACGCTTGGCGGTGGCAGTCTGGTGCTGACCAAGCCGCTGATTTTGTGGATCAATGATGGTCTGATGGCGATCTTTTTCCTTCTGGTGGGATTAGAGATCAAGCGCGAAGTGCTGGCGGGTGAACTGGCGGCACTGCGGCGGGCTGCGCTCCCTATCTCTGCGGCGCTCGGTGGCGTCGTGCTGCCCGCGCTCATCTTCACCCTATTGAACGGAGGAACAGCGGCGGCGGACGGTTGGGCTGTTCCTATCGCCACCGACATCGCTTTTGCACTGGGTATTATGGCGCTCCTCGGGGATCGCGTTCCAACGGGACTGAAAATATTCCTGACGGCGCTGGCGATAGTGGACGACATTACGGCTGTAGTGGTGATTGCCCTTTTTTACACAGCAAAGATCGATGTCACCGCGCTTGTGATCGGGTTGGGCTGTTTGGCGGCGCTCATCGCCTTAAACCGTCTGGGAACGATGCGATTATCGTTATACATTTTGGTGGGGATTGTGCTGTGGATCGCGCTACTCAAATCCGGCGTACATGCAACGGTTGCCGGAGTCTTGCTGGCGATGACTATTCCGGCTGGCACAACACTCAAAACCACAACGTTCGTCCAAAAGGCACGGCAAGTACTGGATATTTTCACAACCACGAACGATACAGACGAAAGTATCCTCACGAACGCGCTGCAACAGGACGCGCTCCACACATTGGAAAAGGCGACAACGGCGGTACAGGCTCCGCTACTGCGCCTTGAACACAGCCTGCATCCGTGGGTCGTTTTTCTCATCATGCCCGTTTTTGCGCTGGCAAACGCGGGGGTGAAGTTGGAAGGGGATGTCATCTCAACACTGACCCAGCCGCTGACGCTGGGCATTGTGCTGGGGCTGGTGATCGGCAAGCCGCTCGGCATCACCGTTTTTTCGTGGTTGGCTGTGCGCGCTGGGTTAGCGGACAAGCCCCAGGACATCACCTGGCTTCATATTCACGGTGCAGCGTGGTTAGGTGGGATCGGATTTACCATGTCGCTTTTCATAGCAGGGCTGGCCTTCGGCGATGGGGTGCTACTGCCTATTGCCAAGACGGGCATTCTGGTGGCGTCACTCATCGCAGGGGTGGTCGGTTGGTTCTTCCTGCGGACGGTGGTCAGGCGCTGATTGATGTGTTCTGACTGTGGCTAAGGATTGTCGGTGGTCAGATGTTGGCCCATGACCGAATGGGACGCAGCCGGGCGGAGGACATAGGCGTACAGGAACATAGGGACGAGGCCCAGCAGTGCAGCAGTGATGAGGGCGGGAATGACGCCGATGCGATCCGCCAGTGCGCCGAGCAGGAAGGATAGGAGCGAAAAGAGAATGCTGCCCGCGAGGCTGTTGAGCGACCCCATGGTGGCCCGCTGCTCGTCGCTGAATTCCTGCTGGACGAGGCTGCTTTTGGCGACGGTGTTGACGCCGTAGAAGCAGGAATTGGCGGCCATAATGGCGGGGGCAAGCACACCGGGAAAGATCAATCCCAGCAAGTTGATGGCTTCGCTGATGGTCATGCCGCCGACGAGCAAGCGAAACTCACCAAAGCGGCGGATGAGGCGACCCGCGAAGTAGAAGCTGGCGGCAGCGGTGGCGTTACCGAACATCTGGCCGATGCCGATGGCCCACACCGGCCAGAGGGTGGCTACAAAGGCCGAGCGAAAGAGCCACGCCGCCTCGCCGATGGCAAAGCTCAGGATGGAGGCGATGCTGAGCAGCATGAGGCGCGAATTGCGAAAGAAGTTACGCGCGGCGGTGGCGAGGTGGGCGTAGGCGTTGATGCCGATCTTTTCATGGACTTGCGGCTCGATGAGGCGAAGGCTGACGAGCAGCGCTAAAACCATCGGGATGACCGAAACCCACATGACGACCTGAAACGAAATGGCCGCCAGCAGGCTGCCCAGCACGGCGGAGATGGCCAGCGCCAATTGGAACATGGACGACGTTTTCCCCAAGTAGTCCTGAAATGTTTCGCGCTGTTCGAGTTCGGCCAGTGTGTCATAAAGCAGGGCATCATTGTTGCCGCTGTAAAAAGCGCGGCCAATGCCTTCGCAGACCGCGCCGACCAGCAGCAGGGGATAGGAACCACCAAGCGCATAAAACAGCAGGGCGAACACACCCGCTACCGCGCCACACACCACCGTCCACTTGCGCCCGATGAGATCGGAAAAGACGCCAGTCGGAACTTCAAAAAGGGATTGTGACAACATGGCGGCGGAGAAGACGCTCATGCCGAGGGCGTAGGAACCGGTGACCTGCGCGTAGTAAAGGATGGCGATGGGGCCGTAAGGACGGAAATCACCCCAGAAGTAGAACCAGTGCAGCAGGCGGATATTGCGGGATACAGGCTTCATAGTAAGTCAGACGTGAAACGAAAGAGGGTTATTATAGATCATTAGGGGTCAGCCACAAGGGGCAGCAAGCCTGTGGCTGTGTGCCCCTAGCGTTGTGTGAGTGTCACGATCCGCCGAAAGCCGGGTCACGATTGGCGGTGGGTGGCAGGACATCCGAGAGCAAATCAAAATTGCGGCGGGCGGTTGCCAGATAATCAAGCGCTTCATTGACCGTCTCGGTGGTGAGGAAACGGTTTTCACCTTCCTGACCACAGGCGGACTGGAACAGATCAATGGCCGCGTTGGTACTGTCTATGGCGGCTTGAAGGGCACGCATAGACGGGATGAGAATGGCTTCTGACTCCAAGTCCGATTGGGAAACCTCTGGCGAGACGGCAGCATCCGGAATGAAGTTGCAACTGGCGCTAGAGCCGGTTGCCAGATCAACCCACACCCTGAGAATGTCGTTGTATGTCTGGCGGGCGCGGCCATTGTAATCCACGATTTGCTCATAGACGCGGCCAAAGGGATAGACATAACCGGCATCGGGAACTTCGTTGAAGCGCGAACCGGGTACGTTGTAGCGGAGATTCCACATGCCGAGCCAATAGTATTGTCCGTTGTAGAAGAACTGCAACCAATACTCGCTGCCTGAACCCAACCGTCCGGTGAGTTCGACGGTCGCTGACGGCGCAGGGAAGGTTACACGCTGACCGGGCAGGTAGTTGACCTGATTGTAGATCGCCATGCTATCGGTGACGGTGATCTGGCGGCGAATGAGGCGGATGAAAGGCACAGGATTGACGCCGTCGGCAGGCAGCGTCATCATCGGGCCGCTCCACACCAACCAGCGGGCGTCAATCCAGCCACGCTGTTCGCCATAGACGACCTGTATCCATGAGGCATCGGTGGTGCGGCCAATGGCGGGCAAGGTTGTGACGGATGGCACGACGGCCAAGCGTTTGAAAGCGGTGCCCGGTCCTTCGCGCAGGGAGACGTTATCCTGTGTGGTGACGTAGACCAAATAGCCGGGCGCTTCGAGCGTTGGTTCTTCTTGGGCCGCCAAGGGGGCAGCAAACACAAGCAGCGCCAGTAGCAGCGTGAGGCGGAGAATATTGTATTTCATGGCTTACTCCCCTGCTCCGTAAGAACCCGGTTCTTTCATCCAGACGACAACATCGCCCGCACCCGTCATGACATCCACTACCGCGCCGGTGGCGATGTCCAGCACTAACGTGTGCTGCCCGACGCCTTCCACATTTTCATCTTTGGCGAGAAGGGCTTGCAGGGCAACATAGCGGCTATCCGGCGACCACTTCAAGTGACCGTTGTACACGCGCCCATTGAATTCGGGGATACAGTAGGTGCGGGTCAGGCCGGTCTGACTATCCCAGACGCCAATGTGCTGGGTACGGCCATCGGTGGAATAGGCGGTGTAGCGGCCATCCGGCGACCACGTACCTTCAACAAGATCACCAAGAAGGCGGTGCTGACCGGTGGCCGGTTCATATTGATACCACGTGGGTTTTATGCCCTGCGGAACGGGATAGTGATAAAAGAGGCGATTGCCCAACGGCTGCCAGAAGGCCGTAAGCTGCTGTTCAGGATAGTCGGCCAAGCGGGCAAAGTAGGACGACTCACCGGTTTCGGTATTGTAGAGATAATATTCGTAGCCGGTGTTGACGCCGGTACTGAAGGTAAGCTGGGCTAAGTTCAGCGGCCCGCCGGGCTGGCGGCTGAGCAACTGGCCGGTGCGGTGGCGAATAATCATTTGTTCAGGCACCCACGGGTCGGGGTCTGGATACACGCCGAGAATGTCGCGAATATAGAGATTGCTATATCGTTTTTTGGGATCATTGGGTATGGGGCCGTAATCCTGATATTCCAAGGTTTTGGGGCCCGACCAGCGCAAGTCTGGTACACGGTAGGTGTAGGGCGGTTTGGTTTTGTCGAACAGGACGCGAGAATCCGTGCCGTCAGGACGCACCACGAAGACCGAGTTAATGCCGTTGATGAGTATCCACTGACCATCCGGCGAGAAACGGCACTGGCTCGAATTGCTGCCACAAGCGGGCAGGTTGTCATCGGGGTAGCGGTTGCCGTTTTGAGGCTGGATAACCCATAACGCCTCTCCCTGAACAGGCACGACGATGAGGCCAGCCGGACTGTAACCGTCCGGCAAGTTGTCAGGTGAATACAGGGTATCGGCAGGGCAGATTTGTTCAGATTGGCCGCGCTGCGACTGGTCAACTTCTTCTTGTGGACGGGGCGGCGATGTTGGCGTGACGGTGGGTGTAAGCGTTGGCTGCGCTGTTCCGATAAGGCTGTAGGTAGGGGTAGTGGTGGGCAGTACGGCGATGCGATTTTCTTGGTCGTATCGGGCTGCGGCGGTGGCAGTGCCCCATGACAGCATGGTCTGGTAGGGGGTGAGCAGACGGAAAATGACCAGTTCACCGGGCAGGCTGGAAGCCGCGACGAGCTGCTGGTCGGGGCTGAGGATAAAGGTTCCCAATTCGCGGCGGGTGGTGCGGTAGTATTCGTCACGGAGCGGCTGCAGCGGCCGGGAATTGGCAGGCGGGTTGTATGAGCCATTGAAGCGTTCACCAGTGCCGATATTAATCATCATGGTCTGGTAATCATATATGCCGTCGTTGGCGTAAGTGCTTCTCGAAGGTGTGGGAATGCCTTCGCAAACGATTTGTTCCATCTGGGCGATTTGTTCGGGCGTCAGGCCAGCGGTCATCTTCTGCCAGTCGGCTGCATAGACTTCGGCCTGTGCCGCGTATTGGCGGGTGATACATTCAGGGATACCCGCGATGACGACTGGTGTGGCAGTGGGGCGGACAAGATCAGCCGATATGGCAGGCGGGCCAGACGATTTGGAAATCTGCTGACAAATGACCTGCCCAAGTTCTTCAACCTCATCCACGCGGAGGTTCAGTGTGCCCACGTACCATGCTTCACTAAGAAACTCCAAGCGGTCAGGGAAGGCATTGACCAAGCAGGTAGGGACGCCGCTGGGGGCGAAGTCCGAACCGAAGACGCGCTCCGGAATATCGTTGGTATAACCCTCGCCATAGATATAGGCCGTTTGTGGGTCAACCCAGCCGTAATAGCGACCATCAGGTGGTGGTAGATCATCTCCGGCAAAGAACCAGAGCTGGCCTTCGTCGAGGCTATAAAGCGCGGTCTCATTACCGGGTGAATAGGGGCCAAAGGGATTGGACGAGTAGGTGATGAAGAAGTGCTGCCAGTCCGGGCTAGGGATAATTTGATCCACGTAGCGGCCCGGAAGGCTCTTAAACGTGACGCTGCGCCTTTCGCCTGATTCCACATCCAGGACTTCAACGCCGGTTGAATCGTTGGTGTCGAACTGGGTGAGGAAGCGGTAGCCGCTGTTGGCGGTAGCGATGATGTAGCCGCGCAAAGCTAATACTTCGCGGCGGAGGACGTGACCTGAGTCCACATCCCAGAGCCGCCATTCATTGCCCGCCAACGTTACGATGTTCTTGTTATCCTCGCTAAAGAAGAATTGGTCGAAGCGGGTGGAGTAACGCAGGTCTTCGGCCAAGACCTCGCGCGACTCAGCGTCAAAGCGTTGAAAGTCGCTGATGACGACTTTGCCGCTGGTGTCATAGGCAAGGATGCGATTCTTGCGGATGAGCGAGTAGCTGCCAATATCGCGGGTGGCGGGGATGATGTCACCCGCGAGTGTTCCTTCGGAGAGATTATAGAATTCAATGCGCTCTCCACCTGTATCGGTATCACGGCGGAGCATGACTTGATTGTCGGGCTTGTTGAGTATCATTTGTTGAATGCGATAGGCATTGGTCAGGCGGAAGATGCCAGCTTGATATTTCTCGTCGTAAATATAGACCAGTGCTTGCAGGCCGGAGGTGTCGCCTTTGGTGGGGTCGTAAACAAAATCAAGTAGAGAGATGGTTAGGGGGCGATTGTTCCATGACTGACCGTAACGCTCGCCTAACATGGCGCGCAGGAGGGCGTTTTCGGAGGTGGTGCTAGGCGCGCCGATGGTGGAAGCGAAATCGCTAATTTCGAGGCCGGGAATATCGGCAGGGTTGCGCTGGGGCAGACAGCCGGACGGTGTGCCAGAGGTCGTGCCATCGGAATTAACGTAAGTATCCTGCAAGCACATGCGGAGCGGGAGTTCCGCCAGCAGCCCGCGTTGGGTATCTACCTGAAGCAGCAAGCCGGAACGGGTGTAGACATAGACTTTGCCGTCCAGCATGCTGAACCAGAGGTAAAGCGGGTCTTGCTCGTAGCGATCAGTCGGAATTTCATAGAGAACGTCCAGCGTGTAGGCATCCAAAACATGCAGGCGTCCGGGCAAGGCGGCGACGATGCGGCTGTCCGGCGCGAGGACGAAACCAAAGCGGTAGTCAAAGAACTGCCATGCTTCGACTTTGCCCGGAAAGGTGGATTGTCCTTCGTTGCGGGCGGCGGACAGATTCCAAACCCACGGGGTTTCGGAGGTGTCGTTTTCAAAGCGGCGCAGCGACTGGGGGGCGGGGTGCGTTCCGTAAAAGGTCAGCAGTTTATCATCCGCCGAAAAGGTCAACGGGCCGTGAATATCGAGCGCCGCGCCGGGATCGGTTAGCTGCGAAGCAATTTGTCCGGTGGTGGTATCAAAGAGTTCAATATCGTTGTTGATGGCGAGGGCGAACCAGCGGCCATCGTGACTGAAGGCATAATCACGGTAACTACCGGAAGTGTGAAGGGTGTACAACGTTTCATAATTGAGGGCGTTGACCATCATCAGACTACCGTAGGCATCCACCATCGCGATATGTTCGAGCTTAGGCTCATAGACGATGCTGCGGGGTAAGGCGCGCCCGATTTCAGTGACAACCTCAAAAGATTTTTGGGGCGGTGTTGTACTCTGGGCCAAGACAAGACTAACCGCCATTAGCATGACGAGAACGGTAGAGAGAATATATACCCGCCTCATGCAGAACCCCTTTTGGTGCAGTTGTGATTTATGTTAAGGACATACACCGCGCGATATTATTGGGGGTTGTGCTCGACCCCTCATTTCGCGTTTTGGTTGTTTATGTCCGGTTACTTCTATCCTACTGGAAATCTACCCTACGCCACAGCAACGATTTCTCAATGCTTCACTGATGATATGGGAGTTTCAACTATAGTATAGTCAAAAAAAGAAATGATTGAGGGGCACTATGATTCGCAAAATTGTGGTGATGATGTTTATTGTGCTGGGCATGGTTAGCGGCGTGCAGGGTCAGGACGACGATACCATCTATGGATTGGTGTCGGTTGATCGGGCGGAGGTGCGGATTGGCCCGGACTTTGCCTACGACAGCATCGGACAACTGCCGCTGAATGCGTCGGTGGTGGTACTGGGGCGGGCGGGCGATTTCTATTACCGCTGGAATGGAATGCAGTGGGTACAAATTCAGTTTGGTGATCGGGTGGCGTGGATTTATGCGCGGCTGCTCCGCACCAGTGTGGCGTTTAACTCCATCCCCCCACGTGGGCGGCTGCTGCCGCGTGACAATAACGGACGGGTACCGGAAGAATTCGACCTTTCGAGTGATGTATGCAGCCAGTGGGTAGGTTCATTCGGGCTATCGGGCAATTTCATGTCGGGCGATGCGACGTTAACGGTAACCTATCCGGGGCTGATGGGCGCGAATGTTTACAGCGTGATCGTGGTTTCACCAACCGGATTCCGCACGGCATTTGACAGCGAAACAACCACGGCAACTATCGTGCTGGAGGATCTACCTGCTGAGGCAGGGACGTATACATGGCGGGTTGCGCCGTATTGGACAAACGACACGTACCGCTACTCGTGGCAGCAGGTGTGTTTGCTGCAAACGGGCGGCACATTTGAAAAACCGGCGAGTTAACGAAGTTGATAGATGAAGAAACCCCTATCCCCCGTCCCCTTTCCCCGTACACAGGGAAAGGGGCGTACTAACGGAACGCAACTGTCCACCTTTTAGAAACGGGCATGAGGGGCTGGTTAGCTCTCAGTGGATGACATTTTCCTCTAGGTCTTTGAGTTGATTTAGACCTACTGAAAAGATGATCTTAGCGTTGGTGGTGGCATTGCGTGCGGCGAGGGCGGTATCAAGTGTGATCGCACCACAATCGCTGAGAATGTCTATGGACGTGTTCAGGGTTTCTACACCGTCGCCAATGCGTGGAGCAATGCGTTGTAACTCCGGCAGTTCGCGTATGTCCTGCGAGCCATAGACATAATCGGCTATGCTGGCTGGTGGATTGCAGGGCAATATGCTGCCATCGACGACCCCATACCAAAATGATTCCAGATCAATTGACAACTGTTTCAAGGGCGTTAGGAAATCGCGGAAGCGCTGCACCTGCGCTAATTGGATTTCTGGCGGAATGATTTCGACAACGAGTTTTTCGGGCTGCGGTAGACCCGCAGCGACGGGGATGAGCATGAAATCGTAGGATGGGCGCAGATTGGAGGCGGATACCCAGCCAACCTGCCCTAGATAGTTGACCTGTAAGCGGGTTGCGTCCCAATTGCGGGCGACGACGGGAATAACCGCACCAAAGGGAACTATGCCGATGCGCGGCGATTCAGCGAACGGCCCGCCGCGTAAAACGGTCTCAACATTGAAGTAAGCGGCAAAGCCACTGTCGTCAATAGCACTTGAACCGGTGACGCCTGTTGTGGAATCGGTGAGGGGCAGGAACTCAATGTTGAAGTTGTTGCTGACCATTTTGATAGAAATCCAGCCCAAACTGTAGGCGCGGTTGCGGCGGCGCACTTCAAACCATGTACCATCCACGTTGCGGCCTATGGCCTCAAGAATATCACCTTCAAATACCGAGGCGGCTGGTTTGGCATCCGGCAAGGGCACGATACGGGTAAAGGCACTATCCACAAAAACCTGTACCTGTTGGATGGTCGGATCATCTTCTGGTTGGGCAGAGACTGACCACAGCCCGACGCAGAATATAAAGAGCAATACCACACTGAAATGCCTGATCATGCTCATTCCCCTTCACCTGATGGCGCGCGTGTAATATTTTTATTTTAAGCCAATTTGCGGGATGACAATGGGTGACTACTCTACGTTTGGGTAACGTGAGTGCGATGGACTAGTCTCTTTTCAGCGACGGCGCAGGCCGAAGAGGGCTTCGTGACCAGCGGTGAGGCGCAGGGCACGCCGCCAGCTATCGGCTTCCGCGCCGACGGCATCGGCGGCGTGGTTGACATCATACTTGCGGGCCAACTCGTCTAACTCAAATTTGAGCTTGCGCCAATGTTCGGACTGGATGCTGACCAACTCATCTACATGCTTGCTGGAGGGGGCGGCACGAAGCACGTCCTGAAAATGCGGCAGGCAGATTCCCCCCGACGCGCGGTAGGCGGCGTTTAACTGCTCGTCCAGAACGTGTTCGGCGATAGAGGTGACGTGGTGGCGTTCGGCGCGGTTAAGGGCATCGCAGGCCAAGCAATTGCCATCGGCGTCGAGGCGGTCAGCCAGAGAACCACCGGCGCTGCCCCCGCGCAGACGGCTGAAGGCTGAACCGGAACGGGCCGGTTCAGCCACCTTCTTGAGCAGTTCATCCATTACGGCGCTGTGGAGAATGGTGATGCCGAGCACACTGGCGCCGTAGTTAACGAGGCGGGCGCTGTGGGTGGCGCACAGCCCGCGCGAGGCACGCAGAGCGGCGTGGGTTTCCGGTGTGTTGACATATTCGTAAAGGTGCGAGTCGATGAAGCGGTTGACGTCGCGGTCAGCGAGGATGCAGATGACGCAGCCGGGGGCCGTAAAGTGCTGGATAATATCGTGGTAGTTGCTGGGCAGAACGGGCATTTAGATGAGTTTCCAGTTATCAGTCGTTTAGTGAAAATGTGTGATGTTGACTGAGTTTAGCACAGGATGGCGATAGAGACAGAAAACGGGGTGGGTTTCAAACCCACCCCAAAAGTACATGAAGATGATTACGACGAGGTTGTTCCCTGCGGCGTAGCGGTGGCGACATCCACAGCCGATTGATGCGATTGAGCAGATAGGGTGTAGGTGGCGATGGCGTCGGTATCGGTATTCAAACCGGAAATGGCCAGCACCAGAAATTCGCCGGGCTGAAGTGTGAAATCCCATGCGCCGGACGTGACGCGGTCACGCGGGCCAATAAGATGTTCGATGCGGGTGGCTGAAGCATGCTGGGGGTTCAGGAAGGCGTACTGCACCAGATATCGCTGGCGGACTTCATTGGTGATTTGCTGCCAGCCGTTGAGTGTCCAGCCCTGCACACCCGCTTCGGCATCATCCAGATAATTGATTTCGGGGATGGCTATGTTATCAATGGCGATGCCACGGTCAGTGATTTGATCGGCGCTGACATAATCAAAACGCAGCAGGATTTGTTTGCCAGCATAGGCCGAGAGGTCAGCGGTTTGTGCCGTCCAGACCGGGTCCTGAGCGAAGGTGCGGGTGGGGTGGGCGGCCAATACAATGTCTACGCCGTAAAATACGTCTCCCCGCTTCATCAGTAAATTAACTGTATCGCCTGCATTGAAGTTGGAGAGGAAGGCCAGCAAGTTAGGCGTTTGCTCCCATTCTTTGCCGTCGTAGCCCGCGATAGTATCCCCCACTTTGACATCGGTGCCGACAAATGGACTGTCATCACGGATGGTGTTGATGGTCAGGCCGTCCGTGTTGAGGCCAACACCCAGGAAGGGGAAGGGGCGCGGCGCTTCCAGCGTGCTAACGCCGGTATAGGCCGGGCCGTAAGCCAGCGCGTTGGGGTTGTGGGTGGTGGTTGTTGTGGTGGGTAGTATGGCCCAACTCTGACCGGCATCAGCGGAGACGCTGACATAGGCATAATTCCAGTTGGAGGAAAGCATGTACCACGCATCGAAGTTCAGCGTAGCTTTACTCACACCCGTGAGGTCGAAGGTGCGGGTTAGTGACGTGTCCTGATCGAGGTTGTTGCCCGACCAGTAGAAGTGATTGTCCGGGCTGCCGGGAATGGGCAAACGCGGGGCTGTAGGCGCGCCATCGAAAAACAGGGTGAACTGCACCGGGTCTTTGGTCGTTGTGAGTCCTACATAATTCGAGCCAAATTGGCTGACCTGCAAATCCGGTATCTGGAAATCGAAGCGATCTTGAATACCTTGTGGCGTGACGGACAAACCCTGCGCGGTTTGCAGATCACGATAAAAGAAACGGCCATCACCGATGGGCGCGTTGAGCAGGTTGGTCATGACGAAATCGGCGAAGACATCCTCAGCGGTAAGTGTTTCGCCCGTAACGAGGTCGGTAAATGCGTTGCGTTCCAGTATGCGGCTGATCGGGGTCATGCCTTCACCGGGCTGGACGGACAACTGGCGCATAACTCCTGTGCCGAAGCGCTGGCGGATATAGTTGAGGAACAGCTGGGCAGCCGTGACCGATGACGCTCCCTGCACGGTAACTGAACTTTCAGGCGCAGCCATAAAGGCTTGAATATCCTGCGCCGTGACATCAACATTCTGCCATTGAAGGAGCATGTACCACGAAAGCGCTTCACGCAGCCAGAAGGTCTGACCGGGATAGTTGCTCGCGAAAATAATTTTGTAGAACTCGCGGGCGGCGAGGCTGACATAGGCGGCATCATCCAGTGCCAGACCGGGACTGCTGGAGGTGTTGATGACGATCATTTCGTGCTGGTTGCTGTAACCGCCGGCCACCCACTCGGCGGGGTCGCTGTTGGCCGGATTGTAGATGCTGCTGCGGGTGGTGTTCAGATCCTGCGCGAACAAAACGAACAGATGGGGATCGTTGTCTACATCGGTCATCGGCAGCAGGTCGAGCGCGGCCAGATCGTCGCGGGTTTGGGGGACGGTGTCCAAGCTGCCTTGATTGCCGTTAATTCGAAAGAGGGCAATAGCGAATTCCAGACGGGCGGCGGAGTCGGCCATTTTCTCCACGTCATACTTCAGGCCGTCTTCCACCCACAGATAGACATCGGGGGTGACGGCAGCTACGCTGGCGGTAATTTGCACGGGCAAATCTTGGCGAATCTTGCTGACCCAGAACTGGGCTTGATCGCCTACTTTGTATATAGGTGTAGGTTCAGGGATGGCAGGTATGCCGTCC
The DNA here is from genome assembly GCA_041390885.1 of Anaerolineae bacterium. Lineage (GTDB taxonomy): Bacteria > Chloroflexota > Anaerolineae > Aggregatilineales > Phototrophicaceae > CFX2. The sequence goes on from JAWKPB010000021.1 coordinate 468,498, forward strand.
CAACCCAGCAGTCGCTGCGCCAGTTGTGCGGGGTCACGCTGGCTGGAAGTGTCCTGCGCGGCGGCAGGGGCAGCGATGGCAAGGATGAGAGCCAGTGATATAAGTGATAGAAAAGCGTAACGTTTCATGAAGTGAAATTCCTGCGTGATTATTTGTTCACCAGTGTAGGGGTGGACGGGCTTGGTGAGAATGTTTTCTCATCCAGAGTTAAGACGGAAGCTGATTGACTTGATGTATTGTACTCGCTGCTTGTGGCAAGTGCATAGTGACCCTATAATGAATTAGAGATCCGGACTGGCTCAGCAGGACTAATCATTTATGGATATTGGTGTCGAGTTTACCCATTATCGTGTTGTAGAGCATATCGGGCGCGGCGGTATGGCGGATGTGTGGTCGGCGCGTGACAAACGGCTGAACCGTACGGTTGCTATCAAGACGGTTGCCCGCGATCTGTCGGCGGATAACGGCGCAGAACCGCTGAAATTGTTCGAGCGCGAGGCGCAGACGATTGCCCAACTAGAACACCCCCACATTTTGCCGATTTACGACTTCGGCGAATTTGAGGGACAGCTCTACATCGTCATGCGCTACGTGACGGGCGGTTCGCTGGAGAATTTGTTGACGAACGGCCCGCTGGACACGGATCAGGTGGTGCGGCATGCACGGGCGATTGCCGGGGCGCTGGATTATGCTCACGCCAATCATGTTATTCATCTTGACTTGAAACCGTCTAATATTTTGATGGACAGCAACGAGTCGCCCTATCTGGCCGACTTCGGTCTGGCGACCGTACTAGGCCCGGAAGGACGGGCGGCCAACCCCGGTTATGGCACGCTGCTGTATATGGCTCCAGAGCAGCTGACAGCGGGCGAACTCGACCACCGCGCTGATATTTACAGCTTTGCCATTCTGGTGTTCCAGATGCTGACTGGCGAACTGCCATTTGATGCAACAACCTCGCTAGCGCTGAAGCAGTTGCAGTGGCAGGAAGACCTGCCGGAAGCCGATAAGCTGGGCAGCGATATGGCCGAGGTGCTGACGCCTGTGCTGCGGCGCGGCACGGCGCTCAACCCGGATGACCGTCCCAACACTATGATGGAATTGGTAACCGAACTGGAAGAGGCGTTGGGGCATATTCAGGGTTCGTTTGCAGCACCAGCGCGCGGCGACTTCGACGAAGAAGAAGGCGTCGGCATGGTCACTATTGACCTGAGCGGCGTACAAACGGTGGCTGATCAGGCCGCGATGGCACGGCAAGAGGCGGCGGACATTTACAACCGGGCGCGGCGGGCGTGGTCACACGGGCAGGGGCGCTTTTTGCTTGGCGTGACGCACTTCATGGTGATGAACGACTATTACATGCGTGCGGAGGAAAACCAGCTCGAAATTGACGAAGCCGGTTACCAGATGCTGCTGCGCGGCGCGATTGAGTATGACCATGAAATTGACTACTGGTGGGACAAGCTGGACAACGACAACCGCCGCTGGGTGGTGCTGCACGCGATCCGCAGTGAAAGCGCCCCGGCACGTACCCGCGCCTTTTACCGCCTTGAAACCATTCCTGACAGCGATCCGCCGCGTATTCCTACACTGGTAGCACAGGCGCTGGCGCTGGAAACCAATCTGCCGGCCAAACGGGCGGCGATTTATGTGCTGGGGACGCGCGCTAAACGGACGCTGCCCAGCGGCACTTACCCGAAAGTGGAACGCGGGCTGACCGGACGCCTGCTGACGACGCGCACGCGCGAGGATATTCAAGTGAGTATGCCATCGGATTGGCGCGAGACGGTTTACAACGACGAAATAGATGGACTGCTGGCGGAAATTGCGCTTAATCCCAACGAGGATGAAGACATACGTGAACTGGCGGCGCGAACGGTGGGCCGCATCCGTTCGCTGTGGGCGGTCAAGATGATCGCCGACGCCCAACGTAATGGCACAAAGGGTGCATTAGGGGCGCTGGCGCTGGTGCGCGACGAAGCGCCGTCGCTGCCTTCGGTGGTGAGTCCACAGGGGCGTATTTATGCGTGGTTGGCGAACACGTGGCGGCGCATGACGGACGAGCCGCTGCGTAATGTCTGGCGCTTTGTCCTAGCGTTCCTCGGCGGCTTGCTGGCGATGGGTATACAGGTGTTCTTCACCTTCCGCAGCGAAGCGATTTTCAATGCCGAACGGTGGAGCAAGACCATTTCAGTCGGGTTGATGTTCGGCATGGTGTTGGCGTTCCTGACGCTGCTGAGCGCGGAACTACCGGCACGGCTGCGCGGTTTCTGGCCGCGTTGGGCACAGTTGGCCTTTAGCGCCATTGTGGGTTTTGTGCTGGGTACGCTGGCGTGGGGTGCGTTTACATGGTTGTTCTTGTTCTACCCGCCCAACTGGGATGTGATGGCTTTTGGCGGCGTGGGACTGGCGGTGGGGTTGGTGTTGAGTGCGGTGTTTTCGCTGCGGGGCTGGCTGGCGGTGCTGCTGACGGCAGTGTGCAGCTATATTCCCATCTTCATCATGTTCGACTACTTTATGAACAACCGTATGCCACTGCCCATCACGCTCAGCCAGGTCGGGCTGCTGTACTACGACTATCCTGAACAGATTTACTCGCTGGCAATTCCAGTGGTGTTGATTATTGCCATCGGCGCACATGCCCGTTCGTTGTGGGGTGACATCATGACGCTGTGGCGCAAGTGGCGCAGCCGCCAGCAGCCGACTGAACCGCCGCCCACGCCGACTGAAAGCACGGCGACGGCGTAATATATGCAAAGTGGGTTTGCTTGAGGAGCATAGAGATATGCTCCTTTTGTTGTTACACCTTGGCGTACAGGCGGCCACCAAATTCGGCGACGAGTTTGTCGTCCATATCGTCGGCATAGGCGGCGACCATGTTGATGATGGTGTTGGCTTCGTTGCCATCCAATCCATCCAGCGGGCGTTCATTAAAGACGTAGACAACATCTAAATAAACGCCGAATGAAGCGTTGGTCAACTGCAAGTTGAGTTCGAGCAGGCGGCGGTAGAGGGGCAGCAGGCCGTTGATGGGCATGTGGAGGATGGGCGACAAGACCTGCAAATAACCCACGCCGTCTTGCTGCGAGACGAAAATTTCAATGACCGCCGAGCCGCGCTGGAAACTCCAACCGAAGCCGCTGTCGGTGGACATGCGCGCCCGCACTGGGTCAATGCCAATGCTGGCGAGAATTTGCTCGACGGTTCCGGCATAGACTTCGAGCGAACTACCGGGGCGTCCGCGCCCTCTAAAATTCAACATAATGTATGTTTCCCTATCTGTAATGTTGATGGATGCCGTTGATGGCATTCCTACATCGCTTGCCCGTAACTGGATTTAGTTGGCAGGTCGCCCGCAGCGTAAACACAGATTACGGTGGAAGCCGACCATCGCGTTGCAGTGCGGGCAGGCCACGCGGCTGTTTTCGATATACAGTGCTTGGGTTTGCGCCTGCGGGAAGCGCACGATGCTTTCAGCCTGTGGATGCAGACCGCCGCAGAATTCGCAGTAATACCCGCCCGCGGCCAGCGCATAACTATAATGCCCACAGTGACGGCAGTAAACATAACGGCCAGCGAGGGTTTCTTGGCGGAAGGTTTCGACGAGGCTGCGGATGGCGTTGATATGCAGGCCATAGACATACTGCGAGGTGCTGGCGGTGTTGCGGGTCATCATGCCCACCAAGTAATGGCGCTCGTCCAGCACCGGCGAACCACCGGCGTCTGCTAGGTCGGCAATGTTGGTAGGAAACCAGTGGGCAGCAATCACCCGCTTGGTGGTGCGTTTGCGTCCCTGCGCCACGCTGCCGTTGTGGGCGATCACAGTCAGGTTGGTTTCGTCAGGAATGGTGGGCAGCGGCGTGACTGGAATGAGATCATTGACCTGCTGCTCGACGTAAATCAACGCCAGATCAAATTCGGGAAAGGCACGCACCACATAGCCCGGCAACTGCCGTCCACCCTGCAATTCGACGGTCACTTGGTTGATGCCGCCCACCACATAACGGGTGGTTGCCAGCAGTCCTTCGCGGGCCACGAAAAATGCTGTGCCCGTGCCGTTCGGCCCGCCAAGCACAGCCGCCACCTGCGAGGTGGCTACCGGTGCTGCAACCGGCATCAGCGGCCCGGTTTTGGGCAAAGTAACAGCAGCAGGTGTGAAAGGATTGCCGGGCGCGGAGGGCGGTGCACCATAAGCGTTTGGCACATTGACAACGGGGTTAGTGGAGGTGCTGGTGATCGTAGCGGGTGGCGGTGGCATCAACTGCTGCGCCATAAAGGCTTCAACATGCTGGCGCACCTGCGGATTGGCGGGGTCGGCCTCCAGTGCATTATTATAATACTCACGCTGCTCTGCCGGGTTGGTGGTGACTTTTGCCAGGCGCAGCCACGCTACGGCGCGCAGTGTGCCGGTAATTTGCGGGTCTCTGAGCGCGATCTTGAGCAGGCGTGTGCCTTCGTCAATTCTACCAGCATCAAGGGCGGCGATCCCCTGTTCGACCTCATGCAGTGGCATCGGGCATATACCTATGTAGCGACTAGCGAAAATACTGAATATTAGAATTATAGCCCTAACTGATAATCGTGCGTAATTAATGCGTAAATTTTCGGCTCGCAGTGAACCACCTGCACGGAAGGCGAGTAAGAATGGAGAATATTTTGGATGATTAAGAAAAGGACTTTTATGATGCGACTAGCATTTCTTCTACCGTTTGTCATGTTGATGGTTGCCGTATCAGGAATGGCGATGGCGCAAGCTCAAAATGAGCGAAAGGCGGGAGATACCCGACAGGATGAGCACGGCGTGACACAGGTCTGGGTTCCGGCAGGCTGTTTCCTGATGGGCAGCAGCGATGAACAGATGGCGGCGGCGCTGGAGAGTGAACCACCAGCATGGGCGGCACGGGCCAAAAAATATGAGCAGCCGCAGCACGAGGTATGCCTGACCAGCGGCTATTGGATTGACCAGACTGAAGTGACGAACGCAGCGTTTCAATCCTTTGTAGATGACGAGGGCTACACCTCACAGGATTACTGGTCAGAGAAGGGCTGGGCGTGGCTGCAAAAGCAGGATGTGGCCAAGCTGCCCGCCGCCTGCGAGGGTGACGACGTGCCGGAGAATCCGCGCGTGTGCGTGACGTGGTACGAAGCGGAAGCCTATGCCGCGTGGCGGGGTGGCAGCCTGCCCAGCGAGGCGCAGTGGGAGTTCGCGGCGCGTGGGCCGGAGTCGCGGATATATCCGTGGGGCGACGAGTGGGATGCGGCATTGGCGAATGTGGTGGACAGCGAGGGTGTGGTGGCGGTAGGCAGCTATCCCGACGGCGCGAGCTGGGTGGGGGCGCTGGATATGGCAGGTAATGCGATGGAGTGGGTGCAAGACTGGCTGAGTGATGTGTATTATCGTGACAGTCCGAAGGACGACCCCACCGGGCCCGCAAAGGGAACGAAGAAGGTGGAAAAGGGCGGCTGGTGGGGCAGCAATCCGTATGTGGCGCGGTCAGCCTACAAGCACTTTGAAGACCCGCCGACCTATCAGGATCATCACATTGGTTTTAGGGTGGTGACGGCGGAGTAGCGAAGGGAATGAAAAGGGCGCAGCGCCATTATTGGATGGGCGAAACTTGCATCCGAACAGGTTTATCAAATCCCAAAATGATGGGTGTTCCTTTAGCAACGCGGGGTTCATCCAAAAGGGTGATATGTACCCGCTGCATGATAAGCGTCAACAGCAGTTGGGCTTCCATCATGGCAAACCCGTTGCCAATACAAATGCGTGCGCCACTTGCGAAGGGTATATAGGCGCCCTTCGGCAGATTCTTTTCTGCATCGTTTTCCCACCGTTCTGGCATGAAGACTGTCGGGTTGGGAAAGACTTTGGGGTTGTGGTGATTGGCGTATACCATGACGAAGTACATGGCGTTTTTGGGGTAGCTGCGACCATTGATGGTTAATGGCACGCTGGACTGTCGCTGCAAAAACCAGACTGGGGGGCGCATCCGTAATGTTTCTTGGAGGATCATTTTGCTATAGGGCAAGTGTGGCAAATCCTCAACTGTCGGCGGCTTGCCCCCTAAATGCGCGACTTCTGCCATAAGTTTTTGTGCCACTTCGGGGTGCTTGGCGATAAAGTGTATTGACCACGATAGCAAGGTAGCGGTGGTTTCATGACCCGCGACATACAGTGTGAGCAGTTCTCCCCGCAACTGTTCATTGCTCATCGTTTCGCCCGTGTCAGAATCTTTGCTAAACATTAAGGCACTGAGCAAGTCTTGTGGACTGTTGGTTTCAGTGAGTTTGCGCCGTTCGGCAATAAGCTGTTCGAGACGCCTGCGGAAAGTTTTTGCACCGCGCGATTTTTGGCGTAGTGCGGGTGCCGGAAACCAATCTGGCATCAGGGCTAGAAACAGGGATTGCGCCTGTGCAGAGAAACCGCTGCCAATGTCGTGAATAGCTTCACGGATTTCAGCTACCTCATTGGTCGCGTCTCCTGAAAAGAGGATGTCCACCACAATACGCAGGGTCATGGTGTGCATTTCGTTGGCGAGGTCAAGGATGTTGGTACCGCTCCACTGCGCCATGTGCTGTAGGGCAATATTGACCATGCGTTCACCATAGGCTTTGACATGGGCATGATGAAAAACAGGCTGCATTAATTTACGCTGACGCTTCCACGTCGCGCCGTTGCTAAAGAGAATACCGTTGCCGAAGGTTGAACGGGCGATACGCGCCACCAATTCTACTTTTCCCGCTTCATTGCTGTGTTGCACCAACAGTTCGTGAATATCTTCCGGCTTCATCAGGTAGAAAACACGCATAATGAACGGAACAACCATCTCTCCAACACCGGACGAGTCAATGTTATCCAGCAGCGCTACTGTGCCTTCCGGCCCCTCTTCTTTCAATAGACGTTGCAGGTATCTGAGGCTTAGTCTGGTCATTCATTCTCCGTTCTTAACGAAACGATATATGCGTATGTCACTGCCATGCTCAAACAAAACAACCTTTTTTTGTAAGCTCAAAGATAGAATTTGTTTGTCAGCGTGCTTGCGGAAAGGCATGGCAAATGAGCTCAGATACCACAATATGAGGCGCTGTCACCCAAGCGGCACAGCGCCCTTGAATATATTTAAGAACGTTGTGTTTACACCTGCCCGAATTCGCCCTTTATGCCGGAGTCGGTATAAAAGAAGTAAGCCAAGTAGGCGCTGATGAGCACCCAGACGAGGCTGAAAATGCCGCTGCTGCCGGAGAGGATACCCAGCAGGGAGGCGATGGCGTTGATCGAGAAGGCGATGACTGCTGCCATGCGTGCCCACTTTGCCCGCTGGAACAAACCGAAGGCGGCAACTAGGAGAATGGGTGCGGCGATGACACTCAAGATTCCCCAAATAATGGCGAATCCGCTGACAGCGGCAAGCTGCGAAGTGGCTTGATTGATCTCGTTAGCAGTCGCCGCATCCGCGCCGGAGGCATTGATGGCAACTGCGCCCAATGCGCCGCCCAGCCCACCGAGCGCACCTGCTGTCATCAGCCCGATGCCGCCGCACAGGCTGAAGATGCCGGAGATGAGCATGTAGATGGCGACGTACTTGACGAGCTGGGCGGGCGGTGTGCCACGCATGGCGTCATTAATCGGTTTCAAAATCTCATTAAGTCTATCCATTTTAAATTTCCTTTCAAAAGAATATTGGTACTCATCACTGTATGCCTGAATGGGTTTGCGGGCAAGAGGGGTGTGGAAAGTTGCCGGCGGGTGTGTTAAGTAGGCTATAATCGCTGGCGCTATCACTTTTCATACTGGGAGCATCCATGCAGGTCGGCGTTGATATTGGCGGTACATTCACCGATCTGGTCATCAGTCTTGACGGCCAGCTCAACATTCACAAACTTCTCAGCACACCACATAATCCCGCCGAAGCCATGCTGGCGGGTCTGGCGGCCATCACGCCGGGCGGACTGGCTGCGCTCCAGCGGGTTTCGCACGGTTCGACAGTGGCGACGAATGCCATTCTGGAACGCAAAGGGGCGCGGACAGCCCTCATCACCACCAAAGGTTTTCGGGATGTGTTGTTCATCGGGCGGCAGAACAGGCCAGTATTGTATGCGCTACAGCCGCAGCTTCCCCCACCGCTCATCCCGCGCGAATGGTGCTACGAAGTGCCGGAACGACTGGATTTCACGGGGGCAGTGCTGACGGCACTGGACACGGCGGCGCTGGACACAGTGCTGGATGACATCATAGCGCAGGGCATTGAGTCGGTGGCGGTGTGCTTCCTCTACAGCTACGTCAACCCTGCCCATGAGCAGGCAGTCAAGCAGCGTATTCTGGAGCGTGGTTTGTTGCAAGATTGGCAGGTGGCACTTTCCAGCGAGGTGCTGCCCGAATTCCGCGAATATGAACGCGCCAGCACGACGGCGTTGGATGCCTACGTACGGCCAGTCATGAGCCGCTATCTGACGCAGGTTGAAAATCAACTTAACGAGAGCAGCAGTGGCGCAGATGTATCGCTACGTATCATGAAATCCGATGGCGGCGTGATGAGCGCGGGGCGGGTGCGGCAGCAGGCCGTACAAACGGCCCTGAGCGGCCCGGCAGCGGGCGTGATCGGCGCGTTTCATATCGCTAAGCTGGCGGGCTTCGACCATATCATCACGCTGGATATTGGCGGCACATCCACCGATGTGGCACTGTGTCCCGGTCTGCCGGTGCGCCGCCCTGAAAGTGAAATTGACGGCCTGCCGCTGCGTATCCGCCTGCTCGACATCGAAACGATTGGCGCGGGCGGTGGTTCGATTGCACGGTTGGATGCAGGTGGCGCGCTGCGGGTGGGGCCGGAGAGCGCTGGTTCGTCGCCGGGGCCAATCTGTTACGGGCGGGGTGGCGACAAGATTACGGTTAGTGATGCCAACGCCGTGCTGGGGCGTCTGGATGCACAACACTTCCTCGGCGGGCGTATGGCGCTGGATGTGGACGCAGCAGGTGCAGCCATTGATTCGTTGGCCGGAGCAATGGGTCTAAGTCCGGCTGCGGCTGCGGCGGGCATCCTCGATATTGCCAACGTCAATATTGATCGTGCCGTGCGGCGGGTGTCTGTGGCGCGCGGTTATGATCCGCGTCATTTCACACTGGTGGCATTCGGCGGCGCGGGGCCGCTGCACGCTTGCGCGGTGTCGGAGCGGCTGGAAATCCCGCGTGTGCTGGTGCCGCGCTATCCGGGTGTGCTGTGTGCCTTCGGCTTGCTGGTGGCGGACGTGGCGCTGGATTACAGCAAATCAGTATTGGGACTGTATATGGAGGAGACGCCGGCGCAGTTGGATGCGCTGCTGGCTGAAATGTTGGCGCAGGCGACGGCTGATCTGCTGCACGAGGGCATAACCGAAGCGCAGATGGTGTTCAGACCGTTCGTGGATATGCGCTATCAGGGGCAGGCCTATGAGTTGAGTGTGGCGCATCAGTCGTCAGTCAATAGTCATCAGGCAATAGTCGAAAGACAACTGCCGCTTTCCTATTCGTTGGTGAATGCCTTTCACACCCTGCACGAGCAGACTTACGGTCATGCCATGCGCGAACGGGCGGTGGAGGTGGTCAATCTGCGTTTGCAGGCAGTGGGAGTAATTGAGAAGCCGGTGTTGGAGTCAACCCCACCCCCTAGCCCCCTCCCCGTAGACAAGGAGGGGGAATTCCTTGAGACGCTCCAGTCTGCGCGCCTAGGCACAAAGACAGCGACAAATGGTGAGGAGATGACGCTCTATAACCGCGATGCACTGCCGGTCGGGGCGACGTTCAACGGCCCGTCGCTGCTGTTCCAACTGGACAGCACGGTGTACGTGGCCGCAGGGTGGATGGCAGAGGTTGATGGATACAGGAATATTATTTTGAACCGCAAACACACGGAGAAAACCAAAGATGCGAAAGAGTAAGATTCTGGCGAAGGTACGGGCAGGGCAGCCAGCGAAACTGGCGATGATGGGTCATTTCCTACCGCCATTTGTAGCTTATGCCGCTAAACTGGGTTTTGACGGCATCTGGTTGGATATGGAGCACCACAACTTTGACGACCGCGAGGTGCAGGCCATGCTGGCCTTCTTCCACCTGTACGATATTGACTGCGTGGTGCGCCCGCCGACCCGCGAAAAAGCGCGGCTGTACCGCTATTTGGAAGATGGCGCGACAGGTTTCGTCATCCCCCATGTCAACGATGTCGAAACCGCCCGCGATCTGGTGCAGAGCGTCAAGTTCCCGCCGGTGGGTGACAGGGGTATCCACGGGCGCGGGCTGGAGGCCAACTTCGGGCTGGATAACCGTGATGCACTGGTGGCGAACGCGCTAGAAGAAACCTTCATTTTGGTACAGATTGAGACACCCGGTGCGCTGGCGCAGGCCGATGCAATGGCCGCTATTCCCGGTGTGGACGGGTTGTACATTGGTCCGGCTGATCTGGGGCTGCGGCTCAAGCTGCTGCCGGAAGATGACCGTATCCATGTCAACAAAGCCATAGATCAGGTGTCCCGCATATGCCGTCAGCATGGCAAGATGTGGGGCTCGCTGGCGGCGACGGAAGAAGACCTGCTCTTACAGCGCGACCTCGGTTCACAGTTTGTGGTGTGGGGTGTGGACGGGCGAATTATGCTGTCTGGACTGACGGCGGCGATGGCTGATCTGGACAGGATTTTCTAGTAAGATAAGGGTAGGTACGTGAGGAGGTTGTGAAATGGCAATCCACTACATAACAATCAAAGGTCGCATCAAGGATGGGGTGCTGGAAGCCAAAGTCCCCGCTGAAATACAGGATGGCGAGGTTGAGGTGCAGCTTCCAATAAGCGAAGAAGATTTGACAGAAACCATGCTCCAAAACGAATTTATATTCACTGCTGTATCGTCAAGGTCAGCTTGTGTTGGGGGGCTGGGAAGACATGAATATCGAAGATAGTGTTGAGTGGGTAGCGAGTAAATGCGCCGCAAGCAGCGGGAGCAGCGCCAATAATGATTGATGCGATGGTTGATACGAACATCATTGTTGATTTCTTGCGGAATTATCATCCTGCGGCCCAATGGGTACATTCACAAAATATCCGGTTAGGAATAACTTCGGTTACTTGGATGGAAGTTATTTTTGGCGCACCGGATAAGGTCAAGCGCGATCTAGCTTTCAAGACCATGAAGCAATTCGAACTTATTATGCTTACTGACGGCGATCAAGAGTGGGCATGAAACAGCTTTTTCGGTTGCGCCTAAGCCATAATGTTGACTCATTCGATTTTTTGATTGCCGCCCTCGCACACCGCCTGCAACTGCCGCTCTACACCCGCAATCTGAAGCACTTTGGCCCGCTGCTGGGCGGGCTGGCAGTGGTAGCCTATTGAAGATGTTGCTGTAAGAATAAAGGAGGGGAAATGGAACTCCATTTGAAGGCTTTTATCACCGAGTCGGGTGAGATTAAAGCGAAATTGCCACAAAATCATCCGATAGGCGAAGTCCAACTGATTATTGAAGTCACGGAGGTCACGCCAATTGATGAAGAACCTTTGACGGCTGATGAAATTGCTGAATTGATGCGTCCTGAGCCTAAAACCGGCGCTGAAATTGTTGCGCTGGGTCACACAGGCGGCTGGGAACATAAAGGCATAACCGACGGCGTAGAGTGGATAGAGGCACAACGGCGCAAACGCAGGGAACAACGCGGATGGTAACTGGATTTATTGACAGTAACATCATTGTTGATGTACTCCGCAAACACGCTCCGGCGGAGGCATGGTTATCCCAACAGTCAAACCTCGGCCTGACACGTTTTGTGTGGATTGAGGTGCTATACGGTGCTATCAATCGCGTTGAACAACAAAGATGTATTCGGCTGTTAAGAGATTTCGAGATCATCGAAATTCAAAACGCAGATGTTGAATGGGCAACGCAGCAAAGTCTGGCTCTAAGCTTGCGTTATAATATTGACCCAATTGATTATCTGATCGCCGCCCCAGCCCACCGCCTGCAACTGCCGCTCTATACCCGCAACCTGAAGCACTTCGGCCCACTGCTGGGCGGGCTGGCGGTGCTGGCGTACTAGATTTTGTGGACAAACAAGGATATGGAAAGACCGCGCAAGGCAAATTGAAAAGACGCATCTTCTACACAATTGGCAAATTACTTGTGGTTGGTCTCGTTGGGTTTTCGTGTTGGTACTTTTACGCTCTCACTCGTGTACCTTTTGGGATGATGGGTGGGGATTGTCCAGAAAGCACGAGTTATGGGAGTGTTTCGTTTACTGGAAGTGTAACTGCTAGTGAATCGAACGCTGATGTAGAAGTCCACATTGTTGCCAACAAGCCGAAGGGTCTCTGCCCGCAATCAGAAGCTATCAATAATGTTGACTCAATTGTTCGTCCCGGCGATAGTTTCATAAGACAATATGGAATTCATCTTGGTGATCCAGTCGTGAAGATCACAATCAGTGCCGATGGATTTGATAGCTGTGAATTAGGATTTTCCGGGCAAAATACATCATTTGATGAGAAAATTGATTTGCAAATCATCTTGGATGAACATCTCACTGTAATAAAGAAATCCACATATATTTTTGGCGTTTTAGATGAGGATGGCAAACAAGAATGGGTTGATGCTGCAACTTATCTCGAAATTAATGCTCATAGTGATGGTGTTCGCGTATGCCCCAAATAGATGTGATTTTCTCTGTCGTTTTTTATATACTGATTAGCTACCTATAAAGTAGAATCTGAACAAAGACTATGCCTGACGACCAGTTTATTCCCGCCAAGACACTGCGCGACTTGAACTTACAAAATGGCGCTCTGAGCGTGCTATGGTTTGTTCAGCAGCACGGGCCAATTAATTTTGCTGCTCTGTACGAGGCGGTGTTCGTGGGAGAAAAATATGTAGAGGTTGATCGGTCGCGGGCGGGAACACGGCCTACTAAAGAAGAGTCGATGACCTTTGCGCTTGAGATGTACCTCGATCAGCTTCACACTGCCGGTTGGATTGAGAAACAAGATGCAGCGGATGACGCGGAAGTATTCATAGCCCTGCCTGAACGTTTTGAAGCCCTGAGGCGCGTTCTGGAACTGCCGAGCCTGCAAGAGATGATCCTCATGAGCAGGAACGGCAGTTTTTTGGTAAGCCCTTTATTTGGAAAACCGGATACTGGCAGGTTCCACCCGCAGGTGATGGTATTGATGCCCCATGTCAAGAGGCTGGAAGCGGTGTATGTTTCCCATATTCGGCGGGTTGCGCATGCACTGGATGTAACCTGCGAGCGTATCAAAGATGCTTATGACAGCAACTCTACGGTCAGCAAGATATGGTCGGCAGTATTTCATGCTCAAGTCTGTATTGCGGACTGCACCGGGCAGGATACCAACACATTTTATGCGATGGGCATCGCCCACACCTTGGGGAAGCCATGTATTCTCATCGCCCAATCGGTAGATGATATTCCTGTCGATCTGCGTAGTGAACAGGTCATCATTTATTACGACACACCGGCGGGTATGGAACAATTTGAACAAGAACTCGAAGCTAGACTTCGCACGGAACTAAACCTGAAAGCACAGTGAACATGGCAGCAGTTGACCCTATCTCGCTCGAAGTATTTAAGAATCTGTTCGCTGCGGTGGCGGAGGAAATGGGTGTGACGCTGCAACGTGCCAGCTTCAGCCCCAACATCCGCGAACGGCTGGACTTTAGCTGCGCCGTGTTTGATGCAAAGGCGCGCATGGTGGCGCAGGCCGCGCATATCCCCGTACATCTGGGTAGTATGCCTGCTTCGGTAGAGTATGCCCTGCGCGAGTTTGACAGCTTTAATCCCGGTGATGTCATCATCCTCAACGATCCCTATCATGGTGGCACACATTTACCGGATATTACGATGGTGTCGCCGGTATTTGTGGATGGTGTGGTGCGCTTTTTCGTCGCCAGCCGCGCCCACCACGCCGATGTGGGCGGCATGTCGCCCGGTTCGCTGCCGCTGAGCACCGAGCTGTATCAGGAAGGCATCATCATTCCGCCCATTAAGTTGATTGAAGGACAACACCCCCTCTCTAACGCATTGGAGAGGGGGATGGGGGTTGAGGTTCGTCGTAACACAGCAGCCTTGGCGCTGATTACCGCCAACAGTCGCGCCCCGCAGGAACGGCTGGGCGATCTGGAAGCGCAGTTGGCGGCGCAGCGGGTGGGCGAGAAGCGGCTGCTGGCGATGGTAGCCGAACACGGCGTCGAAACCGTCAGCGACCATGCTGCTGCCCTGCTAGATTATTCGCGGCGCATGACCGAAGCCGTGATTGACTCCATTCCCGATGGCATCTACACCTTCGAGGATGCGATGGAAGGCGACGGCCAGAGCGAGTTCCACATTCCAATCAAAACCACCGTCACAGTCGCGGGTTCGCGGATGGTGGTGGACTTCACAGGCAGCGCCCCGCAAGTAGCCGGTAACATCAACGCGGTAGAAGCTATCGTGCGTTCGGCGACGTGGTACTGCGTGCGCCTGCTGGCTGTTGATGATGTACCCGTCAATCATGGCTGCTTCGCGCCGGTGCAGGTGATTACCCCGCCGCACAGCCTGCTCAATCCTGACTTCCCGGCGGCAGTAGCGGTGGGCAATACTGAAACCGGTCAGCGGGTGGTGGATGTGGTGTTAGGGGCGCTGGCACAGGCACTGCCCGACCAGATTCCGGCGGCCAGTCAGGGCAGTATGAACAATTTCACCTGCGGCGGGAACCAGAATGGTCGCGCCTTCGTCTACTATGAAACGATTGCAGGGGGACATGGCGCAGGCCCAACAGGTGACGGACTGAACGGACGCCACAGTCACATGACCAATACCCGCAACACGCCGGTGGAGGCGCTGGAATATGCGCTGCCCATGCGCGTGCTGGAATACAGCCTGCGCGATGGTTCGGGCGGGCAGGGACAGCATGTGGGTGGCGCGGGCATCCGGCGGGTATATGAATTTCTAACCCCCGCTACCATCACACTCAACAGCGAACGGCGGGTGTACCAGCCTTACGGCTTGCAGGGCGCTGCGGCGGGTGCGGCGGGTGTCAACCAGATTGTGCGCCGGTCAAACACGCAGCCGATGAATGCCAGCGGCAAGTATACTGGCATGGTCAGCGCGGGCGACCGCGTGGTGATCGAAACACCGGGCGGCGGTGGCTGGGGCGCAAAATCATAAGGGTCTGCCAAAGACTATCCCCCTATAATAGTTGATATTAGTCATTTTCTATAAAGGGGGCTTTATGGATTCTGGATTTTCTGTCAATGCAATTATTGGTCGCAGCAACCGCAATCGTATGCTGCTTTCTGGCGTCGTGTTGGCGCTGGTGATCGGCGTAGTGATCCTTTCCCTCAACTACTACAACAACATGTTCAATGGACCGTTCGCCATCAGCAATGATGATTTGGCGGCGATTGAAAACGGCAATTCACTGGAAAAATACTATGTCACGGTAGCGGCCGACGATGTTACTGATACCGGCTACACCTATGTCAAAGGCGAAGGTTCGAATGAGAAAGTGGAACGCAGCTATGTCGCGTTGAGTGTGGGTGATCGTTATCTACTGGTTGAACAGCCGGGTATCGCCATTGAAAACACGACCATGACCGGTGTCCTCGCGCCCATGCCGGGCGATGTGCAGCGTGAAGTCGTGAACGACATCTATAAAGATTACCCCCGCCTTGATGGAGCGTTCCTGCCCGTCATGATGCGGACGCGCGACCCCAAGACCGAAACCTATATCGGCTTGGCAATACTCGCGCTGGCTGGCTTGGCCGGTCTGTGGGGCATCTCCGGGGCAATGCGGCGTATGGCGAACCCGGCCTCACACGGCATTATGAAGGCGCTTTCGCGCTTCGGCGATGCTGACCAAATTGCCCAGCAGATCGAATATGACATGGGCCAGCCGCACGATGAAGTAAGCAAGGGCATTCACTTCACCCGCAGTTGGCTGGTGCGCGCTACAGGCTCCAATTTAGAAGCCGCGCGCTGGAATGATGTGGCGTGGATATACAAGAAAGTCACCCAGCACCGCACCAACGGCATTCCCACCGGCAAGACCTACGCGGCGCTGGTGTATGACCGGCACGGCAAGCTGATCACCTTTACCGGCAAAGAGAAGGTGATGGACGAACTGCTGGGACTGATTGCCAAGCGCAGCCCGTGGGCTATCTGGGGTTACACCGCCGATATTGAAAAGAAGTGGAAGAAAGAGCGCCAGACGGTGTTGGCAGCGGTTGACCAGCGGCGTCAGGAAACTCCGGCGTAATTTGGCGCATGAGCTATTGCTGGAATGATGGGCGGGGCGGTATAGTGTTCTTCAAACAGACATTTTATGGAGAACACACTCATGCCTGAACTGATCAAAAGAGATATTTCGGCAGAAGAACTGAAGGAAAATGTCGAAAATCTCGGTGGCATCTGGACGATACGCGGCGGCGGCAAAGCCCGCCAGTGGAACAACATTCAGTACAAACAGGGCTTATCCGGACGCAATGTCGGCTCGAAAGGGCTGTCCATGAATGTGGCACAGGTTCCGGTGGGTGGCGTGGCCTATTCACACATTCACGACGGCTTTGAAGTGATGCTCTACATCCTTCAAGGCAAGGTGCGCCACGAGTTCGGCGCGGGGCTGCGGCAGTCAGTTGAAAACGAGGCGGGCGACTTCATCTACATTGAGCCGGGCTGCCCGCATGAAGTGTTCAACATTGGCGACGAACCGGTGATCGCCATTGTGGCACGCTCAGCCGCCGATGAGTGGGACAAGATCATCCCCTACGACCGTAACAGCGAATAGCGACCGCTTTCGGCGGTCAGCCATCGGCTTTCAGCAAGAACAAAAAACAGCGTCGAACTTCTGGCGCTGTTTTTATTTTGTGCAAACGCAAGGGGACTAGAATACGGTGGTACACAGCGCCTACATGAACTATAGTTGATGTGAGATGTAAAAATTCCCGATTATTTCTATAATATATATGCAGTGAACCCTGAAAAAGTGACTTACATTTATCCTTTCCGCTGAATTTCACATCAGGTCTACTCTATTTACCATTTTGCGGACGATGGTTCGCACAGAAAGATCAGGCAGTGGCAACGGTAACTTACGCACTTGAACATTTTTATTATGGACAATTGGCAAATCGACCGGACAGCGAGCCGCAGATGTTGGCTGCCTCACAGGGTGTTGTTCCCGAACAGGTGGACGAGGCGATCAAGTACGCTTCTATTCCCCCCATGACAGACTCGCCCATCGGCTCGTGGGCGCTGGTACGCGGGCGGCAGAATACACCCTTTGTGCTGGTACAGGCGCAGGCTGATCCCACCGGTTTGCTGACCCATCATGTGGTCATCATGCCAACCGATGTGCTGCGGGCATTGGGCGGTAATTTGAAAGCCATGCTGCGGCTGCTGGAAAAGCAGATGCCGTCCTATGACAAGCCCAATCAAAAATTGAAGCAGTTATTGTTCGAACAACCGGTGCCAATCTCAAGCGAAGCCCAAATTGACGACATCCTCGATTTGATGAGCTACACCCACAATCAAATTGACATTATCGAGGCGTTGCTTTCCGGTATCGTGCAGGGTGTGCCGCTGGTGGTGCAGGGCGCGCCACCGGATGTTGAAACCCGCATCAAATTCGTACAAGGGCTGCTGGCACTGCTCCCGGCTTCAGCCCGCTTCGGTGTGACCTTCAGTACCCATACGCTGGAAACGACGCAGGTCGATACCCAGATTCGCTTTTTCGGTGGCGAGAAACTTTCGCGTCAAACGCTGGTATACGGCTGGCAGAAGGGCAAGCTGGGCGGCAATGTGGTCGCCGATGATTACAGTCACTTCATCGCCAGCCAACTGCGGTTGGACGCCGAATTGGTCAGCCAGCAAACATTGGGCATGACCGGTGTGGCGGCGTGGCGCATCAAGCGCGGGGAAGGACTGGCGGAAGCGCTGGCCTATGCCTCCTACCGCTTCAAGCTGGATAACGCCTTGCAGAATAATCAACCGGTTGAAACTGCCGATGTTTCGCGCGTGCTGGCGGAAGACCCCACCCTCACGGACGAACTGAAGATTGCGTATACGCACCATCTGCTGGCCTTCGCACTGGCGTTGGGCGATATGCAGCACGCCGACCCCATTGCGCCCATGCTGCGCCAGAAACCGGAACTGGAACAGGCCATCCAGCAGCAGTTTGATGACGCCATTAATGACGGCAAATCACAGTTGGTTTTTGACGCACTGGCCCGCTGGATGGCGAACCCGCTCGGCCCGACGGGCAAGCAGTGGATTGAACTGACGCACCGGGCAGTGTTGGCACGGATGCAGACGCTGGTGCAGTCCCGTGATCTGAAGGGCATGAACCAATTTTTGGAGCAGTTGCACCTCGCCAGCCCCGGTTTGGAAATCAGCAAAATTGTGCCGCGCTTGATCGAAATGGCGCTGCCGCTGTCCGTGCGTGACCGTGACCTGAATCTGACCGTATTCCTTTTGGCGGTCAATTATCTGGAAAGTGATGTGCTGCGCCGCCTCATCAGCGCCCAGAAATTCACCGCGCAGCTGCCGCCAACGCTCAGCCGTTTAGCGCCATATTTAATTGGCGAAGACAAGGGAACTGCCCCCGCCGGCCTGCTGCTGAGCGCCGCTTCTGACTTTGGCGAAGAGTGGCGTGACCCCATTCTGATCCGGTTGGCCGAATCAGCCATCCGCGCCCGCCGCCCGGACATTGTGGATACGCAGGCGCTCGGCGGGCTGGTGGGTGTCATCGGCACCAGTTGGGGTTTGCAGTACAGTCAGTCTATCCTATGGATTGCCAACAGTCTCTCCAGCGACCAGAATTTGGAGAAGTTGGAACTGCCCGGCCCGACCTATTTGCTCAAGCTCCTGTTAGGTTCAGGTGGACATAAAGATCTGGCGGCTGAAATGCTGCATCAGGCACGTGTACTGTACCCCGGCGAAGCGCAGGCAGACTACATTGCCAACGTGCAGCGCGTTTTTGCCGAAACCCCCATACCGCTGCCGCAGGTTCCGCCGCTGGTCAAAGCCCTTACCGAAAATGGTATCAAATCACTGCCCCTGCTGATGGCCTATATCGGCATTTTGGAGGCGCAGTCGTGGTCGCCCAAGCTCAACCGCTTGGCCGAAGAATCCAGTGCCATGCTCTTTGGTAATCCGGAAATTGCCAACGTAATTCCTGCCGGAGCGATGTCGGCTCTGCTCCGCTACTACATTACGCGCAAAGACACTGAACACACCATCCGCCTGGCCGCTGTACTGCCGCAGGTAGCAGTGCGCGAGGGCGTGCGCGGCATTAACCTCATCGGACGCACTTACAAGCTTTTGGATTGGGATGACAAAGTACGGATGGCAGGCTTGGAACTGCTGCGGCGTTACGTGCGCCAAGCGCCGGATGCCGACGCCCGCAAAGCGGTGACCGCCTTTGGGCGCGAATTTGGCGAACGCATCATGGAAGCAATGGAGGCAGCTTACGCCATGCGGCGGCTGCTGGGCAGTGTGGACTTGACGGAATATGCCGATTTTCTGCATGTGACAGCGGAGTATCTATACGATACGGTGCTGTTGTATAGTGACAAAAATCGCATCCCCACCACCGGCGCTATCATGAACAGTCTTGATAGTCTGGGCGGCGGCCTCACCAATGCGGATCGCGTGGCGCTGGCTGACGAGTTAAATGAACTGGGACGGTACATTTTGATAGTCGGCGGTGCGTGGCAGGATCATGCTCGCGACTTTGATCAGCATGTTGATGCATTGCTCCAGCACCATAAAAATCCCACCAATGCGTTGGACGTGCTGTGGATTATGGGTGGCTATTTGTCGCGCGGCAAACGCCTGCCCTTGAAGTTACAGCGGGTGGTCAATCAACACGTGTTTGGCGAACGCTCTGCGCCGCGCGTGCTGGAGGATACGCGGGTTGTCAGCGCGGTATTGGAAGGCGCAGTACATGGCTTCCCGCCTAACCAGCCGCTCAATATTGGCGTCGAGGCGCTGCGGAACGAGCTTGACAGCCTGTGGGGTGACATTTCACTCGACAAGCAGCGCGAAATCGTGCGCGAATTTTCGACTGACCTCCAGCGGGTCGGCGAACTCGTCTATCTCATTGCCGCGTCGGGCAACGCCAAAGCGATGGAAACGGGCAGTCTGGCCCGCAAGCTGGAAGAGGGCAGTCAGCAGCCCAAGAGCACGCTGGAATTATACCGCTTCGTCAGCGGCTACTTCCGGGCGCGGTCGTAGCTTCATGAAGGCGGATTTTTCAGTAGATGAGTACGATGGGCAGGTTTTCAAAAAGCTGACCTACAGCCAGCAGAGTTTACGGCACAAACAATTCACCGATTGCAGCTTTACGGACTGTGGTTTCAAAGAAACACAATTTGAAGGCTGCGTGTTTCGCGGGTGCACCTTTACCGATTGTGACCTGAGCTTGGTCAAGGTGCAGAATACCGCGTTTGTCGATTCGTCGTTTGAGGGCTGCAAACTGGTAGGTGTCAATTGGATTGACGCTGACTGGAGCAAAGCCAGCATTTTCGGTTTGCCGACCTTCACCAGATGCACCCTCAACTACTCGACCTTCATCGGTCTGAAGCTCAAGAAACTGCGGCTGATTAACTGCATCGCCCACGATGTAGACTTTTCGGATACGGATTTGACGCTGGCCGTGTGTACGGGAACTGACTTTGCTGAAAGCCGTTTTGTGAAGACCAACCTGACCGAAGCAGACTTCACCGGTGCCAGCAATTATACAATTTCCCCGAATTTGAGCATACTCAAGAAAGCCAAATTTTCGCTGCCGGAAGCGGTGTCGCTGCTCTACGGCCTCGACATTGTGTTGGTAGATACTGATGCCTATAGCGACAATCCATAGTGTGCGTGAACTGTCCTTACGATCAGCTATCGACTACAGGCTAATTACCGGCTAACTCACCACTTCTCCCATGTGCGTACAGCAGCTTCTTCGCCCAGTTCATCCTGCCGCGGATACTGGCGGATGACGGCGTTCTGCGCCACGCCGATCGTATGGTGGTCGCTTTCCTCGTAACTGACATCACGGGTGATGACCCGCCGTTGTGCCGAGGCGAATAAAGTCACATCCGACTCAATCATGCGTCCGGGGAAGATGATCATGCCGGAGCCGATGCGGCAGTTGTGCCCGACTGCGCCCCCTAACACCACCTGACCGACGCTTTCCAATTCACCGCGAATGTTCGTGGCTTTGATGGGACGCGGAACAATGCTGCTGCGCCCGTCCGATTCACCGACCAGATTAAAGTCGGTAAAGGTGTTACCAGCGCCCACGAAGCTGTCACGCCCAATAACGCACATCTGCAAGCATGTGTTCTGGGCGATGATCGTGCCGCTCATCAAGCTGGTCATGAACAGTGCGGCGCGGAAGGGCAAGAAGCAGTTGTTAGCGACGGTGCTCAGCATCAATTGACAGCCCTGTGAAATGGTGACATCGTCCCCGATAGAGCAGTTGTCTATCACCACACCCGGCCCAATGTAGCAGCGTTGGCCGATGGTGGTCGGGCCGCTGATGACGGCTGAGGGGTCAATAATTGTGTCCGTGCCAACCTTAACAGCTTCCGATGTCGTCAATACCTGCCGTTGCTCGATGATGCCACGCCACAGCAGCTTGATGGATTTGAAATTGTGGTGCTTGATTTCTTCTTCAAAACGGAACCCGCGCGTGAACACACCGAAGATGACGCTGGCATAATAAATGTGTACCCAGCTTTCAATCGAAAGCAGCCCTCGGCGGGGTAGGTGGTGTGTCAATTCCTCGACTTTGTCCTGCGCCATGAAGTCCGGCACGCTGTAAAAGCCGCGCGGTTCAGAACCACTTTCGATAGAAATAGGCTTAATCGGCTCGGCATACCCATTGGGGAAATACCAGATATCCACTAGGGCAATCGGCCTGCCGCTGTCGGGATCGGTTTGGCCCATCTCGAAATTAGTGGTCAGGGGTAGTGTGTAGGTAGTATAAGACAGTTCTTTTTCATCGGTGAAAATGGCCGCGCGGCATGCCGCTTTGCTGGCACGGGCGCGGACAATAAACTCGTTCAGGAATTCTTTGTCGAACCACAAACTGTCGCGGTAAATGATGCTTTCATCATCAGCCGCAATGTCCCGAATTTGGTAACGATCACGGAACGTGTCACCCAATGTAGTCCCGCCTTTGAACAACTGCGAGAAGATTTCTTCCTGCTGGAAGCTAAGAGTGGTTGTGCCGATGTTCAGCTTGCTGGCTGGTTCATTAAAAGGCAGCACGTGGCGCGTATCTTCGAGGATGTAGCGGTACATAAGACTATTCTCACTTGCATTAAATGTATAACTTGGAGTATAGCACGAAAGAGAAACCCCACTTCCCAAAGTCTATTTAGATGCCCATTATCTGGGGATTTCATGGACTTTTGATTCAGTCGGATAAATATGCAGTCGTTCATGCCAATTTAGAATTGGATCAACCCTACTAACTTGCACCTCACCGATAGGGTGGTTAAAATGCCTTGTATTGTGCTGTCGCAATCAATGCTAGTTAGATTGGCTTTCAATAAGTATCTATTAGGAGACAAGTAATGAAGAAAAGAACTCGTTTAGCAGCAGTAACCCTGCTGGCAGCTATGCTATTGGTCATGACCGGCAGTATGGCGCTGGCGCAGGACAACGTTACGGTCACGGTCTGGTCATGGCGTACTGAAGACGAAGATGCTTACAACGCGATATTCGATGTTTATGAAGCGGCCAATCCCGGTGTTACCGTTGAATTCGTTCCCTTTGTGAACACAGATTACAACAACATTCTGGCTACTGGCTTGACCGGTGACGGCGGCCCTGATGTCGTTCAACTGCGCGCCTACGGTGGCCTGCAGCCGTTGATCGAAGCCGGGCAGCTCATGGCGCTGGATGGCAAAGTTAGCAACCTTTCCAACTTCACGGATGCGATTTTGAAGGGCGCACAGGGACGTAAAGACGGCCAGACCTATGGCGTGCCGTTTGGTGTACAGGCGCTGGGCGCTTTCTATAACGTCGGTATCTTTGATGAATTAGGTCTGAGCGTACCCACGACTTGGGAAGAATTCATCAGCGTTCTGGATGCGGAAGCCGCAGCAGGTTATATCCCGCTTGCCAATCCGGCGAAAGACTCGTGGATGCTCCCCATCCTGCATGACGCCGTTGCCGCTCCGCGCTACGGTGGTCCCGAATTCCAGGCAGCCGTTCTGGCCGGTGAAACGGACTTTAACGACCCGAATTATGTGGCATCTATTCAGGTCATCAAGGACTTGCAGCCCTATCTGCCTCCGGACGTTGTCGGCGTAGCCTATAATGACTCGCGCACCTTGTTCATCAGTGGCTTGTCTCCCATCTTCATCGGCGGTTCGTTCGAAATTGGTTTCTGGCACAGTGAAGCGCCGGACATGGAAGTCGGTATGTTCATGGTGCCGCCCCCGCCGGATTCAGTGACCGATTCACTGGTTCCGTCATGGATGGACGGCTCGTATGGCGTTAATGCCCGCACCGACAGCCCCGATGCTGCTCTGGCGTTGGTTGACTGGATGGGCTCGCCAGAGTTCGGCCAATTGTTCAGCGACAAGGTGAACCAGATTTCACCGGTTGCTGGCGTCACCCCAACCGACCCGCTTCTGGCTAAATTTGCCGAAGGCATGGTCGAGCATCCGGCGTCCTACCTGCTGTTGGTTGACTTCCGTTACGGTGATCCTTCGGGTTCGACTGTTATGGGCAACGAAATACAGCGTTTGTTCTTGGGTGAGGTTACGGCGGAAGAAGTAGCCGGTTCTCTGCAAACCGGTATTTCGCAGTGGTTTGTCCCCGCAGGCGCGGGTTAGTAGCAGCCGAAACTGATTGACAGCATGACTCGCGGGGGCAGACGAATACTAGTCTGCCCTTCGCTTTATTGGCACTGATAGAAAAGTTTGAGGATGGCTGAATCAACACTTCAAAATGAACCGAACGGCAGGCCGCTTATTCGCCGCAGAAACACCATGATGCCCTCACGGCTGACCATCGCCCTGTTTTTGCTTCCGGCATTACTTCTGTACACCATTTTCATGGTTTACCCTTTGGTGCAGGCGCTGATCTTCAGCACATTTGAGTTCAACGGGTTGAACAGGGGTGACTTTGTTGGTCTGCAAAATTTCCAACAGCTCTTCACCCGTTATCCCATCAGCGAACAACTGCCACGTGCCTTTGTCCACAACATCTATTTCTTTATCGGCACGATGCTGATCCAGAATACGCTGGGGTTATTATTCGCGGTGCTGCTGCACCGCCCCCGCTTCGGCAAGCGTTTCTTCCGCACCGTTTTCACGCTCCCCTATCTCATTAGTCCGATTGTGGTCGGCTACCTGTGGAGCTTGATGCTCAATCCCCTGTTCGGGCCGGTGAATTCGACCCTCCGTAATTTGGGGCTTGGGGCGCTGGCAAAACCGTGGTTAGGCGACCCGGCGACCGCCTTGCCCGTAGTCATTCTGGTAAATGCGTGGATGTGGATGGGCTTCCCGATGCTGCTGTTCGGGGCAGGGCTGGCTGGGATTGAAGATGATTTGCGCGAAGCGGCGAAAATTGATGGGGCCAGCAACCGCCAAATATTCCGCTGGATTGAACTCCCTCTGCTCACACCTGTCATTGGCATTGTGTCTGTCTTGACTTTTATCGGCAATTTCAACGCATTCGGTATTGTCTGGGCACTGGCCGGAACGGATGGCTCACCGGCAGGCGCGACCGACGTGCTGGGGCTGGTATTTTTCCGCACGGCCTTCCGCGGCGAGGCGGATGCCTTCGGGCTGGCGTCAGCCTTGGCGGTGCTCATGTTCCTGTTTATCTTCTCGATCTCGGTTGTAGTTCAGACGTGGTTTCGCAGGTTGGAAAGAAGAATGCAATGACAATTTCAAAGACGCCTCGCTTGTCCTTTGCTGGTCTCAGCACGAACGGGCTGTTGATTGTTTACGCTCTGGTCGTGCTGGTGCCCATGTTCATCGTTGTGACCAACACTATGCGTCCCACCCGCGAAATCTATCGCGTCCCTATTGCGCTGCCTCAGTCCATTAATTTCGATAGCTTCGTGAAGGCATGGGGAGAAGCCAACTTCAGTCTGTACTTCGTCAATTCGATGGTCATTACGGTGGCCTCGGTTACGCTGGCGACGGCTGCCGCCTCGCTCGCCGGATACATATTAGGACGCTACGATTTTCGTGGTAGTCGCTTCTTTTCATCGTTCTTCGTTGCAGGCCTCACGCTGCCGTTCCGCTTGGCGATTGTGCCGTTGTTCTTGCTGCTGAACAGTCTCGGATTAATTGACAATCGCATCGGCCTGATTCTGGTTTACGCCGCCACCGGCATTCCGTTCTCGGTATTCATTCTGTCGGCGTTTTTCCGCCAGCTCCCGCAGGAATTAGGTGAGGCTGCCCGCATTGACGGCGCAAATGAATTTATCATCTTTAGCCGTGTCATGCTGCCGCTGGTGCGCCCGGCTTTAGCCACCGTTGCCATATTCCAGTTCGTGCCGTTGTGGAATGATTTCTTTTTCCCGCTGGTGCTGCTGCGCTCCACCGACAAGTGGACGCTGCCCGTGGGGATGACACGCTTCTTTGGGGAATTTCAAACCGACTGGTCAACGTTGTTTGCGGGACTGGTGATTACAACCCTGCCGCTGATCGTCATCTTCCTCAGCGCCACCGAGCAAATTATCTCTGGCTTGACGGCAGGTGTGCGGAAGTAGCATTCACCCGCTGTTCAAAAAGTCCCGTACATTTTGATGGAAACGGGTCGGGTTATCCAGCATGGGGAAATGTCCCGCGTCGGGGTACATCGCAATTTTACTGTGCGGCGCGTATTGTTGCAGCACTTTGGCTTGGTTGGGGTTCACAATCAAATCCCGCTTGCCGTAGATGCCCAGCACCGGCAGTTTGACTTCGCCCATGCGCGGGCGTAGGTCAGTCTGGCGCAGCGTGGCGATGCTTTCAAAGAACGGGCCAACCGTTAGTTTAGACAGGTCATTGGCGAACATGTTCCCCAGCGCCCGCCCGTCTTTTGCCAGCAGGTAGGAATAACCGCGCAGTGAAATCCGCAGGCCGCCCATGAAGGTGTTAAAGAGTGCTGGTGAGGTTTCGGCCAGATCCATCCATGTGCGCCGTCCGGCCAATTTCAGGAGCAGGCTGAGCGAGTCGCCATTAATGGGCGAACCGATCACGATAACTTTAACGACTTTTTGTGGGTGGCGGATCGCCATGCCGAGCGACACTGTGCCGCCCATGGAGTGACCGACCAGCGGTGCTTTGACGATGCCCAGCCGGTCCATAAATTGATTAACAAGCAGAATGAAATTTTCTACAGAAAAATCAGAAGCTTTGTCGCCGGATTCACCAAAGCCCCAGAAGTCGAGCGCATAGGTGCGGAATTCTTTGCCCAGTTCCTCAATCGTTTTGCGCCAAAGGGCCCATGAACCGAGCCATCCATGTAGGAGTAGAACAGGTCGCCCGCGACCATAAGTTTCGTAATGGACAATACCCTGCTCAGTTACCAGCGTAGCCACAGTAAATTAGTCCTTGCGTGACATAGCGCGCGGGCATTACTGCTGTTTATCCATTTCCTCCAAGATCGAGTAAAGCAGCTCAAGCAGTACATTCTTGACGCTTTCCTTATCTTTGGCGATGCAGGGTAGGAGCTTCACACCCTCTTCAATACGGAGCGCGATTCGCAGGTCTTCTGCCGCCCACGCATCCGGGTGATCTTGCTTGTTCGCAGCCACCACATAAGGGGTAGGGGCATAGGCGCGGAAGGTTTCCAGAATACTCTTGGCTTCGCGGAAGGTTTCTGGTTTGGCACTGTCAACCATCACAACAAAGCCCAACATGCCTTCCGCCAGAATTTCCCACATGAAGTCGAAGCGGCGTTGGCCGGGCGTACCGAACAGATACAGCACCAGATCGTCATCAACCGTGATACGACCGAAGTCCATCGCCACTGTGGTAGCGGCTTTTTCTTTGGCTTCGGCGGCAGAGGTGATCTGTTGGTCAGTCGAAACCACTTCGATTTCGCTGATCGAACGGATGAACTCGGTCTTGCCGGCGCTGAAGGGGCCTGTGATTACCATTTTTACAGTTTGCATAAGGTGCGCTCACTCTTCCGGTGTGTACGTCCGCGTGTGGACTAGAGACTGCTAGATCGAACGAATTTTGTCAATGAGACGGTTAACAACGGCTGCCTGTACCTGCGGCTTTTGCACAGGCCGCTGGCGACGTTGTCCGGCGTTGGGCTGCTGTTCCATTCCCGGCGGCTTGACCAACTCTACCAAACCGGCCTGCTCCAGCCCGTACACCACGCGCCGGATTTCGATTTCGGACATATTGTTGGCGCGGGCAATCTGGCGAATCGAGTTTTTGGGATTAACAAATTGTACCACTCGCCACTCTTCGACGCTGAGGTTAATCCCTTTGAATTTCTCTTTAGGATTCCCGGGGAAACGCAGCGCCATATCCAGATTGGGCAGATGCTGGGTGAGTTCTTCGATTTCCTTGATGCGCCGTGATCCCTCGATGATGATATTTTCGAGGTCTATCGGCACTTGGATGCGGTCATTCGGCGGCAGGATGTTGTCGTCGAAGCGGAACGGTTCCAAACTCCAACTCATCAGATTGTAAACCACATCTTGCATATGCTGCTGAATGCTGCTAACAATATCATTTTGAGTGATGTAATTGGCGTTCATCAAAAGCAGCGCCAGTGCTTTATCGCTCTTATCTTTCGCCCGTTCGCGGATAACCCGTGCTTGGTCATCAGTCAGTTTGCCGACTTTGTTAAGCACGGAAACCAGACTACCTTCTTGACCTGCCATCGAAGCAAAGACCAATTTGCCGGTTCTGAACGAAATCTGGGCGCGTTCCGGGCCAGCTTCAATTCGTTCGCGTTTTTTGCCGTTCACTTCTTCTTGCTGCCCGGTTCTTTTGGCCTGAAAGATCGTGAGCGTGCCGGTCTTGCCCGCCAGATTAATCAGGTTCAAAAGTTGGGTTGTACTAAAATCCCGGAGTTCGCCTTTGAGCGGCATTTAGCCCCCCTCGCCTGCTGACAATGCAATGTCACACGATAATTTCAACACGATAAATTCAATCATTTCTGAACAAGGCCTGAAGGTCATTATAGCTTGCGCCTATAGTCAAGTCAACCAAACTCAAACAAGGGTACTACCCACCGATTTTCGGGTGACTTTTGTACGCCTGCAACAATCCAGTGCGCACATTTACTATAATGCAATCAACCGATTTGAACCTTGAGGAGTTTCTATTGCATACACGGCTGCGGTCTATCGTTGTGCTGATGTTCACCGTTGTCGTGGCGGCTTGTATCGCCCCAGCACAGTCTACGCCTTTCCCTGTAAGCGAAACCCTTCATCATCTTACTACTGAAACAGTCACAGCAACACTTGAGAATGCGGCGCTGGTGAATCTGCCAACGCTAACCCCCGAAGTCAACCCACTAACGGGGCAAATAGTGGCTGATGCCGCTGTGTTGAATCGTCGTCCGATTGTTGTGAAAATCTCCAACGCACCGCCGCTGGTTCGCCCGCAGGCGGGTATCGGCGCGGCTGATCTGGTTTTTGAACATTATGTGGAAGGCGGCCTCACGCGCTTTTCAGCGGTCTTTTATGGGCAAGCGCCTAACCGCGTCGGTTCAATTCGCAGCGCCCGCCTGATTGACCTGGAACTGGTGCCGATGTTCGGCGGGCTGCTGGCCTTCTCCGGCGCGAGCATCGGTGTCGAAGATTTGCTCAACACCAGTGATTTCCAACCCCGCCTATATAAAGGGGTGCTCTATGGCTTGCCATATTATTGGCGTGACGAAGAAATCGAAGTCCCGCACAATATGTTCATGAACCCCAATGCGCTCTGGCAGTTGGCGGCAAATGAAGGTCTTAACCAGCGGCCAGATCTGCATGGGCTGTCCTTCAGTCAGGATGTTCCGCCCGGCAGCCAGTATCCCGCTACGAAAGTGGATATTCGTTTTCGTGCCACCCGTGTCATTTGGAAGTACGACGCAGGCTTGGGAATGTATCGCCGTACCGCCGATGGGTTAGGGCACTTTGATGCTAACACCTTGCAGCAGGTGACCGCCGCCAATGTAGTCGTCATTTTCGCCGACCACCAATTGAGCGATATTGTCGAAAGCCAGTTTCAGGACAGTGTCAGCTACAGCGTGAACATCAACCTCATGGGTGAGGGCGATGCCTTCCTCTTTCGTGATGGCCGCCGCTTCGATGCCCGCTGGGTGCGCGCAGCCCGCGAGGACATCATCGGCCTACGAACGTTGGATGGGCAGGTGCTGGACTTGAAGCCCGGCAACACATGGTTCGAGGTTGTACGTCTACCCGCCCAGCGCACCGATGCCGAAGAATGGCTGCGGGTGGAGTGATGGTCAGCCGTGAGTGGGCACGGGTTGAGTCTAGAAAGAGATGCCGACTTGCCAGACATGCTCGGTTTATGACTGGCTCATAGTCTCGCCAACAATGCGACCGCCGCCACTTGATGGCCGGGTAGGCCAACTATCCTGCGATGTTGAGCAGTTGAATCTCCAACTATCAACCACTTAAATACGCCTTTTGGCTACTCAATATCAACCCCGAATTCGTCTACGGTGGAACTATCGAAAGACACGTATACAAAAAGGGGAGCTAAGATGAGTGCCATTTCAGTATCAAATGAAGTTGCAGCAGGTGCAAGACCTACCGAAAATAAGCGGGGCTGTCTATTTTATCTCAAACGCGGTATTGCCGGATTGCTTGTGCTGGCGGTTTTAGTCGCTGCAATCGCAGTTATCGTCTGGTCTCGTGGTCTCGTCCAATATCCTGCACTCACCGGCCAGTATCCGGTCGGCAAAGTTGACTACCATCTGCTCGATGAGTCGCGGCAGGAAATCTTTAGCGAAGCGCCGGACGACCTGCGCGAGTTGATGGTCACTATCTATTACCCGGCAGACGTTCCCGAAGGCGCGTCACCCGCACCGTTTACCGAAGGCGCACTGAAAACAGTGGTTGCGGATGTTTTGCGGCTCCCCGATTTCATTCAAGATACCGTCCGCTCACGGAGCTTTACCAACGTCGCTCTCGCCAGCGGTGCGGCTCAGTTTCCGCTGCTCATTTTTTCGCCGGGTATGGGCTTTATGCCACTTGTCTATACGCCAACTTTGGAAGAAGTCGCCAGTCAGGGTTATATCGTCGTGGCTCTATCGCACCCGTACAGCACCAGTGCGACCGTCTTCCCGGATGGGCGTGTCATCAAGTCCAGCTCTGAATACGGCAGCCGGGCGTTAAGCCAGATTTCGGCATCGGCGACAAGTGAAAGCGAATTCGCGGCGGTGGTTAATCAGATTGGTGATGTCTGGATTGGTGATATTCGCTTCACGCTCGATCAGTTGGAGCGCCTGAATGTCGAAGATCCCTTCCTGACGGGACGGCTGGATCTATCGCGGGTCGGTGTCTTTGGTCATTCGATGGGTGGTGGCGCAGTTGTTGAGGCACTTCATGACGACCCACGTTTGCGGGCCGCAATCAACATGGATGGCACGCTGGTTGGTGATTCGGCTAGCGAAGGTGTCAATCGTCCGGTCATGCTGATGCTTTCGGATGAACAAGCCTCGCTGACAGCCGACATGCTGATTCAGGCCGGAGCGACGGCAGAGAATGCCGGGTTTATCGTGGCGCGTGGCAAGACGACTGTACAAACCGTTTACGAGAACGGCGCGCCGGGCTATCTATTCGTGCTGGATGGCTCCAAGCACGTCACCTACACCACAGGCGCCGCGCTGGCAAGTGCGTTGGCCTTCGGGGCACCCGCCGACGCCTTCGGCACTATTCCGTCAGAGCGCGCCAATCACATCATCAACGCCTACATCGTCGGTTTCTTTGACCAGTACCTGAAAGGCGAACCCTCACCTCTGCTGGAAGGTGCCGCATCCAGCTATCCGGAAGTGACGCTCAACGTTCATACCAATTAAACCCTGTCGGTGGAGGGGAAATCGGCAGTTTCCCCTCCACCGATCTGTCGGGTTAAGTGAATTTATCTATCAGTGCTTAGAAGGCGGAATATAATGGGTACTGAACACTGTGTGACCCAACTGTGGTTTACGTTATCCCTGTACTCCAACTTGCTTTCTTTTGCCCGCCCAGCGCAATCCGGATGAAGAATGGCTGCGGGTGGAGTGATGGCTACTATATTGGTGTTACTCGCCGCCGGTAGTGTGCTAACGTTTGCCCGCCCCATAGCCATATAACCACCAGCGCAATAATGCCTAGTATGGCGAACGAAAGAAACGGATCATAATGTGATCCGCTGTTGGGGAAGGCAAAGTTGCTGACATTAATCATGGTATGGAATGCGACCGTCGAAAATAGACTTTGCCCACAGTTGTTGTAGATCCACACCATTACCACCCGTAAAGCCACCGTGTTGAGAAACTGCCACACCACCCAGTCCAGCGGGTGATGTGCCTGAAAGTTTGGGATGACATGCCACACCGCCCACGCCAGCCCGACGATGAGGCTTGCCCCCAGCGCACTCCGCTGTGTCCGCAGTCGCCCGTAGGTGTAGCCCTGCCAGCCGATTTCTTCACCAATCGCGGTGATGAAAAACACCACAAACAGGAGCGGGATATTCACCAGCGTAACCTGAGGATTGGGCGGAGTGCGGCCCGTCAGCGCCAGGATAATGTAAGAGAGGATCATAACGGCAGGCATGGTGAGAAACATGGGCGCGAGCCATCTTTTATCCCGTATCCGCCCGTAATCCATCACTCGTTTGAGCAGTGCCTTCGCCGCGCCGCTTCCACTTTCACGGTACACCAGAACCAGCGCGATAATCATCGGATTGAATACCATGACAGCGGCGAAGGGCAGTGGGAATTCCTTCAAATCAATGTAAGCGCCAGCTAACCAGAACGGAACCGACAGGCCAAAGAGCAGCCAGAAAAATGTCGCCACTGCTTTCTCGCCCTTTCCACTTTCGTTCATGCCATCCGTTCCTTTTCACACAGTCAACCACACGCTGATTCTTCTACGCAAATCCATGCTGTCCGGTTGTAGCGTCAAATTCTCTGCGCTTCGCTATAATCTTAAATATGCTCTAATTCCAAAAGAATGAATGGATTCAATGATGAACGCACATTCCCGCCAGCAGTACTGACCTTGACCGCCGCGACCCGTTGGCGGGCTTCCGTGACCATTTTCACGTGCCGCAGGGCGTGTTGTATTTCGATGGCAATTCGCTGGGTGTCCTGCCCAAGACGGTGGCTGACCGTTTGCAGCAGGCCGTCACGCAGGAATCGGGGCGAGGGACTCATTCGCAGTTGGAACACCGCCGGATGGTACGAGATGCCGCGCCGCTTGGGCAACAAAATCGGCAGGCTCATCGGCGCGCAGCCCGACGAAGTCATAGCCGCTGACTCGACTTCGATCAACCTGTTCAAAGTGTTGTCCGCCCTGCGCTCAACCCCCAGCGCGGCGTAATCCTCTCCGAACCGGATAACTTCCCCACCGATCTCCTTACATGGCGCAGGGTTTGATTGATCTGCTCGGCGGGCAGCATGAACTACGCCTCAAACCTGCCGATGAAATCATGTCGTCCATTGATGACAGCGCCGCTGTCGTCATGCTCACCCATGTCAACTACCGCACGGGCCGTATGGACGATATGCAGGCCATCACCGCCCATGCTCACGCGCAGGGGGCGCTGGTCATCTGGGACTTGGCGCACCCGGCCGGAGCTTTGGCGGCCGGTTGATCTACCGCTGTGAACGCCGACTTCGCCATCGGCTGGTGGCTACAAATATCTGAACGGTGGGCCGGGCGCACCGGCTTTCGTCTATGTTGCCAGCCGCCATCAAGCCGGATTCAGTCAGCCGCTTTCCGGTTGGTTAGGCCATGCCCAGCCCTTTGCCTTCGACTGGAAATACCAGCCCGCCGAAGGCATCGCCCGCTATCTGTGTGGCACGCAGCCCGTGTTGGGCATGATCGCGCTGGAAAGCGCCATTGACCTCATGCTCGAAGCGGATCTCGCGCAGATGCGGCAGAAATCGCTGGCGATGGCGGATTTGTTCATCGCACTGGTGGAGGAACGCTGCGCGGGTCACGGCCTCAAGTTAGAGACACCCCGCCAGCACGACCAGCGCGGCAGTCAGGTGTGCTTTAGCCACCCCGAAGGCTATGCCATCATGCAGGCCCTTATTGCCGCAGGCATGATCGGTGACTTCCGCGCGCCCGATATGCTGCGCTTCGGCTTCACCCCACTTTATGTCAGTTATGCCGATATCTGGGACGCGGTGGATATTCTGGCGCGCATCCTCGAAACCCGCGCATGGGACAAACCCGAATTCAAGCAGCGTGCCGCCGTAACGTAGGTTTTGAACGGTGACTATTAAATGATAATTGTGGGCAATAGTATTTTTGTTGGCATTTCTACATCACCTTAATCTCATATACTTTGAAACCAATCTATAATACATTTTGATTATTAATATAAACACATTCGTTACTTTCTCAGCGAGTGTCATGGTAAGTTGTTTGTTTTGCCAAAGGAGTAACAGCATGCTTAAAATGGGAGAAATGCTCCAATCCACCTTAACCATACTCTTTTATGCGCTTGAGTTTTTCTTTGATTTGTGGCCAATAGCGGTCTTGTCGCCGCTAAAATTCAAGAAGAATGCGTTGGTAGCGATGTTTTCTGTGTGGATATTTGTTGCTATTGCGCGAGTGGTAATCATTTTCAATCCTGAGCCCATTCCTAACATACTCATTCCCGAACCGCTGAACACGTTGTTGTTCATTGTTGTAGGTGTTGGATTGTTTGCAGGGTCTTTACTGAACAAACGCCGATTGGATCGGCAATTTCAAAAGAAGGCCAACCAGTTAAAGAAAGTTGAAGACTTTCTCACGCTGTCCCCCCGCGAGTTTGAGGATATGATCGTCGAGTTATATCAAACTGCAGGGCATGTCGCCAGGCGCATTGGTAAGGCGGGCGATCATGGGGTTGATATCGAAGTGACATCCAAAAGTGGTGAAAAGTGGGTCGAGCACTGCAAGCGTTGGCGCGGCTCGGTAGGCGAACCTATAGTCCGTGATTTCTATGGTGTCGTGCAACATGAGAAGGCAGATAAAGGCATCATATTCACTACAGGTAAATTCAGCTCTCCCGCCTACAATTGGGCGCGGGGCAAACCCCTGAACCTGTATGATGGCGCAAAACTGGTTGAACTCTGGTCACGTTCGCGTGCATCAGCGGGCGTGGCTGCTTGACCCCGCCATCCCTTGCCCGACGCCCACACATATGTCGTCTTGAAGCGCCTTTTTAGTGCGCTTGTCTGCCTGTTAGCATCAGCGCTTTAGCCTGATGCTCACAGGAAGCCTATTAGTTTTTTCCAGCTTTCGTAAGTCGGTAAATTGAACCAGAAGCAAGACCAATATATAAGGCGTTGTCTGGTCCTACGGCAACATCAATAGGCTGATCATATCCGTTGAATGGAGCTGAGCCAAAAATGGCGACGGGTTTCCATTGTCCTGAATAGTTCCCATCGTCGTTTTTCGTAAGAGTAACCCATACAACCATCCGGTCTGTAGGTGTGGAAGAATAATAAGCTGTTGGAATTGTCCCAGACAGAGCAATATAAATTCCTTCGTGCAACAAATCAGTTTCGGCAGAGTAGGCTAATCCTCTTATGAGGTTTGTTGCCGGAAATGTTGTGACAGGTTGCCTTCCAATCTCTGATGCAGTAATTCCAGTCGGAAACAGATTTCCAAACACACTTGGAAATCCATATGAATTACCCTCATGAATGATATTTAATTCGCCCGGTGGCAGATATTCTAAGGATGTATTGATTTGCTTTGGTGGATCATCAACCGCAAATAATTCCCCCGTTGGTGTGAAGATTATGTCGCTAACATCTCGGAGTCCAGACGCATATACTCGTTGTTCACTTCCATCAGCGTTCATCTGAATGATGGTTGCTTCGTAAGTACTTTGGGGAGCGTCATGATCTGTTGTCGCGCTCACACTCACATATAACTTTCCATCCACACCGAATGCAATCGCACTATTTCGTTGAATTATATGATCGTCTTTCGGAAGAAAATTCTCGGCTATAACTGTTCTTGTATCAAGTTGATCGTCACCATCCGAATCGGTTAGTTTGTTGACACGACCAGCATCAGTGATATAAATATCTCCGTTATGTAAAGCAATGCCTTCTGCCAGATGAAGCTCGTTCCTGATGTCCAGATAAACTGCTTCAGCTTTCCGCTGACCATTTGAGTCTTTTTCAAATGGTAGTCGGAACACATCGCCTTCCAGTGTCAGTATATATAATCCGATGTTTGGATCGGATGAAATTGCACTAAGGTTATTAAATCCAAATAGGTCGCTAGGTACTGACCCCCAATGAGTGAGGTCGAAATCTTCACTTGATTTTGGGGGTGGGCCGCCTGCTGTCGGGATAGCTTCAACTGGTATAGCAATCGTAAATTCACTTGGGTCGGATTCAGGACTAACCGGCTCCTTCATCCTTCCATCATTTCCGAGAGCGATTACCTGCACAGCCCATGAATAATGCCCCGGTACTTGGTATCGTAGCCAGCGCGTGAGGTCAAATTGAGTGTCCTGAGTTTGAAAGATGCTTATCCGCTGGTCATCAACCAATCCGACCTTTATATCAAACACTTCGTTTGCTAAGAGTTCACGTACCCATTCCCACCGCAAAATGATGGGTGGAGCAGGGAACGATATAGCAGAACGCGGAAATATGAGACGTGGCGCATTTGAACGTTCAGCCTCAGCCGTTGCTCGCAAAGCATATTGAATTGCATTCCGAAACGCAATATGTTCTGCGGTTGCAGTTGCATCAATCTGTTGCTGAGTCGGGCCACAGGCTGCAATTGTTAGGACGATAAATGCCAAGAGACGAAATTTATAGCGCATCATTATTCCTAGCAATGAACGTGCCGTGATCTTATTCCTTATGTTTGTGGCTCACCTGACGCCTGCTAATCGATTCCTATACGATTTATCGTGTAATAGTGAATGTCACCCCGCCCACTTCACCACTAGCGCCACCCCTTGCCCGACACCTACGCACAGCATCGCCTTGAAGCGCCTTTAGTGCGCTTGTCTTCATGTTGGCCTTGTGGCTTATGCTTTTCAATGTGGATAAAAACAACGTGTATTTGTTCCCTCCCTCGCGTGCGGGGGAGGGTTAGGGTGGGGGTTCTTTCTCCGCCCAACGTGTCACTACTCACCCCGCCCACTTCACCACCAGCGCAACCCCTTGCCCGACGCCCACGCACAGCGTCGCCAGCCCGTAGGGCGAGGTCGCCACGCCCGCCTGCTGGCGGCGCTTCATCTCATGCACCAGTGTCACCACCAGCCGCGCCCCCGTACAGCCCAGCGGATGCCCCAGCGCAATCGCCCCACCGTTGACATTCACCCGTTCCGGCGGCAAACCCAGTTCATCCATCACCGCCAACGACTGCACTGCGAAGGCCTCATTCAACTCGATAATGTCCAGATCAGCCACCGTCAGCCCCGCCCGTTCCAGCACCTTGCGCGTGGCGGGTATCGGCCCGTAGCCCATCGTGCGCGGGTCAACTCCCACCGAGGCTGATGCCACCACACTTGCCAGCGGCTTCAGTCCCAGTTCCGCCGCCCGTTCTGCCGAAGTCAGCAGCAGCGCCGCCGCCCCGTCGTTGATGCCCGACGCATTCCCCGCTGTCACCGTGCCGCCCTCACGGAAAGCCGCTTTCAGCCCCGCCAGTGTCTTGGCGCTGGTCGTGAGTTCGTAGCCGCCGTCACCTACCTTCATGCGCGGGTACTCGTCCGTATCCACCACCAGCGGTTCACCCTTTTTATGCGGGATCCTCACCGGCACGATTTCATCCTTGAACGTGCCCGCGTTGATAGCCGCCACCGCCCGCCGCTGGCTCTCCAGCGCGAAGGCGTCCTGCCGTTCGCGGCTGATGTGCATCTCGTCGTAAATGTTCTCCGCCGTCTCGCCCATAGATTCCAGCGGGAACAGCTTTTCCATACGTGGGTTAGGGAAGCGCCACCCCAGCGTCGTGTCGTAAATTTGGGCGCTGCGGTCAAAGGGTGTTTCGCTTTTGTTCAGCACGAACGGCGCGCGCGTCATGCTCTCCACCCCACCCGCGATCAGCACATCCCCTTCGCCCACCTTGATCGCCCGCGCCGCCTGTATCACCGCGTCCAGCCCCGACGAACACAGTCGGTTGACCGTCAGCCCCGCCACCGTGTGGGGGAAGCCCGCCAGCAGCAGCGCCATCCGTGCCACGTTGCGGTTGTCCTCGCCCGCCTGGTTGGTGCAGCCCATCAGCACTTCTTCCACCTGCGCCGCGTCAATCCCCGTGCGTGCCACAATCGCCATCAGCACCAGCGCCGCCAGATCGTCCGGGCGCACACCGCTCAACGCCCCGCGCCATGCCCCAATCGGCGTGCGTACCCCATCAATAATCACCGCTTCCGGCATCTTCTATGCTCCTCTGTCTTGTCTCAGCGTTCTCCGCGTCTGCGCGAAGCCTCCCCGAAGGGGACTGCGGTTCAAACTCTTGTCTTGGCGGTCACATTTCCCGCTTAAAAATCTTCACCAGTTTCTCGAAATCAATATTCCCGCCGGATACCACACACACCACCTTGCCGCCGCCCGCTTTGCCCGCCAGCGCCGCTGCCACCGGGGTTGCGCCCGCGCCTTCCGCGATGATGCGTTGACGCTCGGCCAGCAGCCGTACCGCCTCCGCCACCTCCGCCAGCGAAACCACCAGCGAGCCTTTCAGCAGTTCCTGCGCCAGCGGCCACATCTCCTCTAGCACGCTCGAACTGCCGATGCCATCCACGAAGCTCGGTATGTAGTCTATTTTGGTAATCCCGCCCGCCGCCAGCGCGGCTGCCAGTGGCGCAGCCGTATCTACCTCTGCCGCGTAGACCTGCGTGCTCGGCTTGAGCGCCCGCACCGCTGAAGCAATTCCGCAGCTTAAGCCCCCGCCACCATACGGCGCGATGATCGTATGCACATCCGGCAGGTCTTCCATGATTTCAAGGCCAATCGTGGCGTTGCCTGCCATCACTGCCGGGTCGCTGACCGGATGCACGAAAAAACCTTTCATCCCCGCCCGTCCGTGATTGACCAGCACCTGCCACCACTCGTCAAACGGCACTTTGATGATCTGCCCGCCCAGCCGTGTGATAGCCGCCAGTTTGGTTTCCGGTGCATGATCGGGGACGATCACCGTACACGGGATGCCCAGCCGCCGCGCATGCCACGCCACCCCCTGCGCCATATTACCGGCGCTGGCGGTATAAACGCCGTCCGCCAGTTGGTCAGCGTGAGCCAGTCCTATCGCGCTGCCCGCCCCGCGCAGCTTGAACGAACCGATGGGCTGCATATTCTCCAGTTTGAGGTAAATCTCGGCGGGTGCGTCATCCACGTTCAGCCGTAACAGCGGCGTGCGGATGATGGTGTTGGCGATGCGGTCATGCGCCGCGCGTATTGCTGCTAATGAAATAATACTGTTCATTTATTCGAAACACCTCCTA
Organism: Anaerolineae bacterium; assembly: GCA_041390885.1. Classification (GTDB taxonomy): domain Bacteria; phylum Chloroflexota; class Anaerolineae; order Aggregatilineales; family Phototrophicaceae; genus CFX2. The sequence continues at coordinate 507,103 of JAWKPB010000021.1, forward strand.
CAAGCAGTCAATACCGCGCGATGGGTTTTCAAAGTCCCCTCTCTGTGTACGGAGAGGGGATTTAGGGGTGAGGTGAAAGCCGGAATCGGTTCAAGATGCATGGCGGCTGCCTCCCAGTTCGAAAGGCATACCCAGCCCGTGCTTGAGCGCTGCCTTGTAAATGTGATGCGCCGCCGCCACATCCTCCACTGCCAACCCCAGCGATTTGAACAGCGTGATCTCGTCCGCCCCCTCGCGCCCTTTTACCGTTCCCATCAGGATGTCGCCGATCTCGCCCCGAATGTGGTCGTCGTTAATCGCGCCTTCCTGCTTGGGAATAAGAAATCGCCCGCCTCGTTCAGTGTCGATCGCGTCGGTCAACATAGCTTGGCCTTGACCATCGCTGCCGTATCCAGCTCCCGCGTGAATGCCACGCTTGATCCCACCGCGTTGATGTGTGCGCCGGACTTCACCCACTCGCCCATCAGCACCGGCTCTCTGGCCGAGGTCACCGTGCAGATCACGTCCGCGCCCTCCACCGCCGCCTGTGCGCTCGGCACCACTTCGATCTTCACGTCATGCCGTCTGCCCTCGTTGCGGGCAAATTTCTCGGCGTTTTCGGGGTTGCGGCTCCACAGCCGGATGTGCTCAATATCCCGCGCCAGCAGCATCGCCGCCAGATGCGATTTGGCCTGTATGCCCGACCCCAGTATCGCTAGTGTCGTCGCATCCTCCCGCGCCAGCAGGCGCGTCGCCACCCCGCTCACTGCCGCCGTGCGAACCGCCGTGATTTCGCTGGCATCCACAATCGCCAGTAGTTGCCCGTGCTGCGTTTCAAACAGCATCACCGCCCCTTGGTGCGAGTCGTACTCTGTGCCGTGATTGCCGGGGAAGACGCTCACCACCTTCAGCCCCATCATGCCGATGCTGCCCACATAACTCGGCATCATGCCCAGCGCCCCCACTTTCTCCGGCAGCCACATCACCGGCCGCAGCGGCAGGATCGTGTCGCCCTTCGCCACTGCCAGCAGCGTCTCCGCCATCACCTCCATGCACTCGTTCATCGGCAGCAGGCGGTGCGCTTCCGTCTGGTTAATCATCAGCACGCTCATCGGAACAACCTTTCGGATGATTATGAAACCGCTAGATGATAAACCGTTTTGTAGGGGAGGTAAAGCAGGTGCGTACATCCGAACTTGGGCAATGAGGTTGGCATACAGCAGGGTATAGCCAATGTTCGCTCAACCTGCTTCAGCAGGTTTTATTCCGCTAGTCTGTCGCCAAAACACCAACTTATCCCTAAACCCGCCTGCACCCGCACGGCAAATTATCAATCACAATACGCCTAAATGTAGGGACGAGGCACTGCCTCGTCCGCCGCATGAAATCATGTGGGTTATCCATTGATGTCGAGTCGAGAAATATCCCCGTTTTCCCGTGAAACATAAAAAATAGCTTCTGTCACCCAGAAGCCATTCTCAATTACTCGTCCCTAAAAGTAGTAGCCGCGATTGCGCCCGTCATATCGCTTGCCCTTCAGACAGCATTTCTTGAAACCGTTTGCCTGAACCGCACGGGCACAAATCATTGCGCCCCAGCTTTTCGATCAATTCCTTGTCCCCATGTACCACCCGTTGGCCCCGTCCCACATGCGTTTCGGATGGGAAACCCTTGCGCCGTTTGCTCATGGGTTCAAAACAACACCTCGTTGTCGTACAACTTGTCTTCGTTCGTGTCTCGCATGATGCACCTCCACTGCCTACGTTGGCTGTGTGCAGGATAATAACACTTGCTGCGGCATCCGTAAAGACCTATTGTGACCCACTATGAATAGAAAAACCCTACCGCCCTACGCTTGACATAAAATGAACTAATGTTCTATAATTCGCTCGGTAGTGGTAATAGGTAGCTCCACACTAAACGGTGGAGATTGATTGTCGCACACGATAGCCTGTTTTTCTGTGTTCACAATGGTGTATAAAGGGTCTTAAAAGCCCTCGCCCTGAGGGAGAGGGGTTGGGGTGAGGGCTAAACCCACATCTACTGCTTAGTGCAGTGCTACCTGGTCAAATGGTACGTGATGATTGTGTCAACTTAGAACACTTTCGGGTGTGGATGTAGGGACAAGGCGCGCCCAGTCCCTAGCTGAAAACATTAATTATCACCTCCTTTGCAACCACATCATTCCGTCTCTATTTCTCTTTACATATCAAGGTTGCCATATGCTCAGTCGCGACATATTGCTCACCATGTATCACTACAACCACGACATCAACAACCGCCTGCTCGGCTTCGCCCGCCACGTCACCCCGCAGCAGTGGCTCGCCCCACTCGAAGCAGGGCAGTGGAACTTGCATCAAATTCTCTTTCACATCCTCAGCGTCGAAGAAGAATGGCTCACCGTGAGCAAACACGGCACACCCATTTGGGACAGTCGCTCCATCACCGACTTTCCGGATGTTGATTCACTGCTGGCCTTGTCGGATCAGGCCTACCAGACCTTTTTGCCCTATATCGAAAGCCTGACCGACGACATCCTCACCTCAACCGTCAACGCCCTCATGCCCGATGGGCTGGTCAAGGATGAAGTCATCTGGCATATGCTCCTGCACAATTTCTACCACAGCGCCCAGCACCGCAGCGAAGTCGCCGTTCTGCTCACGCGCTACGGCCATTCCCCCGGCTTCATTGATATTTACGGCTACATCTTGTAAATACTGACACCAACGTTTGGAAACTCTAACCTAAAACGGCTTGACAAATGCTGAACTTATGTTCTAAAATAGGCATGTGTGTATCACACGGTAACACCACACTAAACGGTGGATGCCTGTTGGGTAGTCTATTCGCTGCCGGTTATGGTATCCAAAAGAGTACACAAAGGGTCTTAAAAGCCCCTCTCTGTAAACGGAGAGGGGTTGGGGTGAGGTTCTGAGCACCCTCCACCGCTTAATGCAGTCCTACCTATCACAAACACGACCATCCAAACGACGGGTGAATAACCGCGTTAGGAACAAAGTGAAACAGCTTTCATCCTAAACCCTCTAAACCGAATTTCTGAATGTCACTTTTATGTCGTTTTTATGGCAGTTTTCCGCCAATTCCGCCATAAAATCAGCCCTCCGGCGCGGCTGCACGGGAGCGCGTCGCCATAAAATTATCGAAATGCCAGTGCCGCCAATTTCGCCATTTCCGCCATAAAATGCACAACCTGCACAAGAGATAATGTTGCCTGTGCCGCTTTTGCCGCTTGTTGTGCAATATCCGTAATAATATGTGAGACTTTGTAATAAAAAGGAGCATGGCTTTCACCATACCCCTTTCGCATTTCTCTGTGTCTCTGTGGTTAATCTTCCATCTTCCACTCTTTGAGCATGGCCGCCAGCAGCGTCGCCCGTCGCGGCAAACTCGCCACCACCACCTGCTCATGCAGCGCATGTAAGCCGTCACCCTGCGGCCCTAGCCCGTCCAATGTGGGGATGCCCATCATTGCCGTAAAGTTCCCGTCAGAACCACCACCGCTGCCGTCCTCGTGTATCCGCAACCCGTAGCGTTCGCCGATTGCCTTGCATTGGGCAAAGGAGCGCACCATCTGCTCGTTATGTTCCATCGGCCCCCGTGAGTGACCCGGTGTGACCGTCACCTTCGCGCCCGGAACGAACGGCGTGACATCCATGATCTTGGCCTGAATGGTGTTCCAATCATTTGCGGTCAGCGTCCGCACATCCACCTCGGCACTGGCTTTCGCCGGGATTACGTTGGTGGCCGACCCACCATGAAACACTGTCACCGAAACCGATGTGCCGTTCTTCAGGTCGTTCAGCGCGTTCAGCCGCAGCGCCTGCTGCGCCAGTTCGATGACGGCATTGATACCCTGTTCCGGCGCGTTACCCGCGTGCGAAGGCCGTCCCTCGACGCTCACAGTGTAATTGCCAACACCCTTGCGCCACGTCTTGAGCGCTTCTTCCTTGGTAGCAGGTTCCATCACCATCACCAGCCCGCATTGTGCCGCCACTTCATGGATGACCGCATCGGAATGAACACTGCCCACTTCCTCGTCGCTGGTCATCAATATCCAGATCGGGCGGTTGGGCAGTTCACCGCGTTCCACCAGCCCTTTAATCGAATACAGCGCAATCGTGATGCCGCCCTTCATATCCACCGCGCCGGGGCCAAACAGCACCCCGTTTTCGTCAATCCGCACCGGACGTTCAGCCACCGTTCCCAGCGGCCACACCGTGTCGATGTGAATCAAAAACATCATCGGTTTACCGGGAGCATTTTCATTCCACTTCGCGACTAGGAAATCCCCGACTTTTTCCTGCGGATAGCGGGTCACAGTCGCGCCCAGTGAACGGAACTGCTGCTCCATAAATGCGCCTAGCTTGTCCACGTGGACTTTATCCAAAGTGGGTGTTTCAAAGTTCACCAGTGTGGTCAAAAAATCGACCATCTCCTGCTGCTTTGACTGATAATACGTGAGTAGCTCAGACATGGGTCCTCTCTAATTGAAATATAAGCGATTAGCACTAGGCTATTAGCTCATGTTCGCTAGAAGGGCCATAAGGTAATAGCCAAAAGCTAATCGCTAGAATGGGCACAAATCCTGTGCGGTATAAACCGGGCTGCGGCTGCCGTAACCGTTGATCAAACCCACCGCTTCAGGACGTTGGGCAATTATAGCCTGTACTTCCAGGCAGGCGCTATGTAAATTGTTCGTCACTTGGAATCCATTCCAGAAGCTGTTGGTCATACTTACATACACCGGCGCGAGGTTAGCGTCGGGGTAGGGCGTAATCGCTTCCTGATAAGCCGTCAGCAGGTTCTTGTTATCGGTATAAGCAAAGGCCAGCACCAGCCGGTAATAAATGTACGGCTTGAGGTAATTGACCTCGTCGTTGCGCCAGATACGCAGCGCTGGATTCGTCAGCGCCTGCTGGTACAGCGAAATGGCTGTGTCCATGTCCTGCCGCGCAAAGGCTTTGTCCGCCTCGTGCACCACTTGAATCTGGAACGCGGGTGGGTCTAGCTGCACGATGGACAGGGTATAGTTTGTCCCATTCCAATCGTAGATATTCACGCCCGTTCGCAGCGGCCCGCTGGCAGCGTCGCCGTCGTCCGTCAGGCGCACCACAATTTCCTGTACATTGTCGTTATCCACATCGCTCAAGGTCGGTGGCGTGTCGCTGGAAATCACACCATTCAAAATACTCACAAACCGCCCAACCACCGTACTCCACGTAATCAACTGTGTTCGGTACGAACAGTTTTGCGGATCGTCAGCGCTGCATGAAAATGTATCAAACAATATGTCCGGTCTGCCGTCGAAATTCATGTCGGTGATTTGCACAATCTGAGGTGGTGCTGTTCCACCCGTAATGGACTGATATAACGACTGGTACTGCCCGGCCACACAGCCCAGAATGAGCAGCGAACCCCCTTCGTCCGGCGCGGCATAACTCAGTACTACGTCGGCTGTACCCTCGCCCGTAAAATCCACATCCGCCCGTACCTGTCCGCTGTCGCCAAAGATGGCCCAGTTCTGGAGTCCTTCACTTAACGTGAGAGATGACCCTCCGCTGTTCAAATAACTGGTGATAGCTTCTTGTATCCCGCGTCCGCTCGCAGGTCGCTCTGGCAGGGTAGCGCTGCTTGAACCGGGGCAGGTACGGTAATCAGGCGTCGGCGTCGGCTGGTTTGCCAGCGCTACCGCCGTTGCCGGATTGGCCAGTCCTGAACCATTTAATGGAATGCCTACGCTGGTCGGCAGAATACCATGTATCAACCGTCCCGGCGTCACGGTCGGGAAGGGAATCAGCGTTGGCGGCAGATTTTGCGTGCTGGAGGCGTCCGGCTGGCAAGCAACCAGCAAGAGCCCGAACAGCAGCAAAAATGCTGGAAATAGGGTCTTGGGGCCCATGTGTTGCGTCTTTGGGGCGAGCTTTTGTATCATAACTGGAAAGTATATGCAGCAGGGGACAAAGCGCAATGTCCGATGTTTCCATCCGCCCCGCCACCGCCGCTGATCAAAATGTCATCAAGCAAATGGTCAGGGACGAAAACCTTGACCGCTCATCACTCCATTGGTCACATTTTCTCATCGCGCAAGATGCGGGTGCAATCATCGGCATCGGGCAAATTCGCCCCTATCCCAAGTGCCGCGAACTCGGCAGTTTGGTGGTCAAAAAAGAATATCGCGGCCAGCACATCGGGGAGAAAATCATCGCCGCCCTCCTTGCACAGGAAAGCGGCGATGTTTACTTAGAATGTTTGCGGCATAACGAAACTTACTACAACCGCGCTGGCTTTTACCGCATTCCGTGGTATCAAGCGCCCATGCCCCTCAAACTAAAGAGCTTCGTTGGCGGCACACTCATTCGGCTGTTTGGCTACCACGTCATTGCCATGAAGCGCGACCGTCCGATTTGATGACCCGCCAGAGTTCTACTTCTCGTTATGCAGTTGTTGAAGGAGCTCCAAATCCTTGTGCAGATTGCGAAAACGAACGTACATGCTGCCCAAGAGACCTAGCGCGATAACTGTCACTGTAGCCAGTCCCAGCCAGAGATAAGCTAGGGTATCAGGTGTTGTTTGATTCATTATATTCTCCTGCCTATTCGCAGATCTGTAATTTACTTGGCACTTATGGACTGACCTAAACTACGGTTGTCAATGTTGGGGCGGGGCAGTGCAAAGCCTTCCACTGTAGTTTGTTTTGTCCATTAGAATTTACGATTTGATATGCGCCCTAGTTTCCCATAACCTGCATTTTCAGGCTGCGTACCCGTTCGGCTATATTTTCCAGCCGGATACGCCACCAGATCAATGTTAGGGGTACAAAAATACTCCAGATAAATGAGTTGATGCCGATGGTCATGCCGATGCGCTGCGACATTTCAAAGCCGCCTTCCGCGTTCTGCGGGCTGGGGCCAATCACCACCGGGTGAATGGTGTCCGGGCGAATACGGGTGATGATGAGCACCGCAATAACGGTTGTCATTGCCAGAATGCCGTACACCGCTACGAAACGCCGCTTCTGCTCCGGGTTCTCAATTCCGTTCCGCAGCATGAGGTAAGCCGCATACGTCAAAATCATGATCGCTTCACTGGTCAGACGGGGGTCCCATGTCCACCACGTGTTCCAAATTGGACGCGCCCAGATCATCCCTGTTAACAGGTTCATGAGCGCCAGTGCGATACCCACTTCAACACCGGCCAGCGCCAGCGTATCCCATTTGACGTTGCGTGTGCGTAGGTAAAGGATGCCACCGACCACCGTCGCGCTGAAGGCGATAAATGCGCCCGCAAAAGCGGACAGGTGAATATAGAAAATCCGCTGGACTTCGCCCTGCGCCGCTTCGGTGGGAGCATAGCCCAGTGCTAAATACAAACCAAATGCCACCAAAACCACAGTGACAACCGTTAGCGCGATCAATATCCGCGTTCGAATACTGCTTTGCGAAGGTGCAGCTTCAACCGCCGGTAACGATACATTCTGTGCAGCACTCATTAGAAAAAGCTCCTCACACTTGGTCTAAAAGTCCCCGAATCCTCTTTGAAATTATGCGAAATCTACACAAATCTACACGTACTCCCTAAGAATAGCAACTTCCCACAGGAATATTAGTGGCAAACGCAATGACAATTAACCTGCTATTCATCACTCTTCGATGACATAAGCAAACAAGATGTAACAAATTCCTAGATATATCGCATCTAGAGCGGCTAATATTTGCAGCCATGTTATGCCTTCTGTATCCGGAGTTTCACTCAGGATTCCCGTGGTTGCCCGCACTGCCGCTAGCACCAATGGCAGCACGATAGGCAGCATCACAATCGGCAGCAGGCTTTCGCGCGCCCGTGTTTGTACGGTCATTGCTGCCAGCAGGGTACCAATCGTGGTAAATCCCAGCGTTCCCAGTATCACTACGCCGACTACCGCTGGGTTGAGCAGTGACTTGTTGTAAAGAATGGTCATCACGGGCAGCAAGATCAATCCCACGATACCCGCAAACAAAATATTGCCGACCAGTTTGCCAAAAAAGACGGCTGAACGGTCTACTGGAGTTAACAGTAGGGCATCCATGCCTCCCTGCTCACGTTCGATAGCCATGCTGCGGTTCAAGCCAATCGTGCTGGCATAAACCACCGTCACCCACAATACACCGCTGAGTGCCTCATTGCGTGCCACGCGGTCAAGCTCTAGCGCAAAGCTAAAAATGAGGATGCTGAGCAGCGCGAACAAACCCATCGAACTGACCAATTCGCGGCTGCGAAGTTCAGCCCGTAAATCCTTAGCGGCGATAGCGAGAACAGAGAAGAAAAAAGGTGTCTTCATCGTGCGGTTGCCATTGCGGTAATGTCGGTGTAGATCGCCGAAAGTTGCAGTGCGTCTGTTTGTGCAGTTGGCGCATCGTAACCGATGACGCCGCGTGATAGGATGACGATGCGAGAGGGCAGGATTGCAGCCCGGTTCAAGTCATGCGTGGTCATAATGATCGTGCGTTCCTCGTTGTGCGTTTGCCGCAGTAATTCATCCAGCACGGCTGATGCATCTTGATCAAGTCCGGTGTACGGCTCATCCAATAAGAGTATCGTTGGATCATGCAGCAGCGCGCGCGCAATGCTCAAGCGCTGCATCATCCCGCGTGAGAATGTTCGTACCACATCTCTCGCCCGTTTGCCCAAACCCACTTGTTCCAGCAGCGTATTAATGCGCTGGTCACGGTCAGTCTGTGGCATGTTGTAAAGCTTTGCGAAAAAAGACAGATTTTCATGGGCGCTCAAATTGTCATACAACAGGGATTTGTGGCTCACCAGTCCGATTTGCGCCCGCACAGCGGCAGCTTCTTTCGGCAGTTCCCATCCGCCTATGCGGATGCTGCCCGCTGTCGGGCGGCTCAAGCCGCACAGCATACGCAGCAAGGTTGATTTACCGCTGCCGTTTGGCCCCAATAGGGCTACGAATTCGCCGTGCCCAACTTGCAGATCGAGCTTACGCAGTACGGGTAGTACATCGTAGGCTTTCACCAAACCTTGAATATCAATGAGAGCAGAATTGGATGTGGTCATAAATATTGTCGGCAGTAACGTATTCGCCGTACCCGCGCCTACGTGTCGCTTGGCTCGCCTCCCATGAGTTCGTTCAGTCGTGCCTGCAAGGCTGCCCGCTGGCGGTGCCATAAATCATGTGCCAGTTGACCGGAAGCGTGCTGCCTGTCCAGTCCTTCCATTTGCTGCACCAGTGCATTAATGAGTTTATCCGCATTGACAGCAGGGTTCTGCCGCCTTCGCAGGAAAAGCGCTGCGGCCAATCCTATCGTTGCTAATCCGATTAATCCGGTCAATATAAGGAGTATGCTGTTACTTGGCGTGCTGGCGGAAGTGCTCTGCGCCGGTGCGGCCCCGCCGCTCAATTCATAACGCAGAACATCACCCGCTCGTATTTGAAAGGTGCCACCAAAAGCGTGATATTCTTGGTCGCCTACCTTTTCATCGCCTAGCGCTTGCAGTTGATCGCTTTTCACTTGTAGCCCATCGTTGCTAATCAACAATTTTGCCCGCCCATCGAATGGATAATTTATTGTTTGTTCGATCAAGGATGGGCTGCCGTCATAAGGCAATACGTAGACCAACAAGATGAGGTGTTCGTCCCCCGGCGGCACAGGCGCGGTATCGAGCACGGTAAAATCGCGCTGCGATACGATGTAGCGGGCGGGATTATCAAAGCTCACAACCTGTGCGCCCGGTGGCAGCGTCACCAGCACTGAAGGATAACGACCATCTTCAGTTGCAGTGGTTGTCGTATATAGTCTGTCAGAACTATTGCTGAAGCGAAACACCTGTTGCAGTTCCAGCGTTTGCCCCACTACACTGACTTGAATACTTGTGCCGCTGATCTTCAACACAGACGGGTCTTCAGTCAGTTCAAAAATTTGAATGGGTAAATTGAGCGCCAATGTAGTGGTATCGCCGTTAAGAAAAGGGCTGCTGAACACCTGATCACGGTACTGCACTGCGGAGACATATTCGTATTCAGCTGCTATCGGCACACCTTCAAAACGGTAGCTGCCATCTGCCTGCACAACCGTATCCGTCTTTTGGACAACCGCACCACTTGTGTCGCGTACGAACAAGCTGACTGTCAAGCCCACTGGCACGGTTGATGCGGCAGTGCCGTTTATAAGCATTCCGCTGACCACGCCTACTGGCAAATTCACGCCTGCGGGGGCCGCTGTGGTGTCTTGCGCTTGCACCGCGGATAGGTTGGCGATAGCAAGGAATAGCAGCGTGCTAAGGATCGCAACTAGAGATAGATGGTGATTGATTTGTAACTGGCGATACTCACCACGCATGAACGCAATACCTTTGCACAATCTTCACCTATCATCCATGAATATCTCGATTAAGTCCTAAATCTAACACGGGGCGAGATTGTAGCGGTTTTCAAGATACCTTGCGATGCAAAATAGTATCATTAATTGATGACATTTTCAGGGTATCTTAAAAAAGATTCTGCACGGTAAAAGAAAAAATGCAACCAACAACGTCTGATTTTATGCTGAATGATCAGGCGTTGTTAGTTGCTTCGGCCGGGTCAAGGAGAACGATGAGACCCAATAAGCCCATATTGGCGAACAGCAGCGGGGCAAGAGTGGGGGAACCCCGCAAAAAACGCTCAATTACGATATTGCCGCTGGCGAGCAAATTGCTGTTGATATGAAGTGCGAAGCCAATTAACCCAACAAGGATGAGTAATATCATTGCCGCCACATAAGTGGTCAGGTCAGCCCGATTAGGCTTAGCTAGGATTCCCATCAGTGTAGTAACGACGACTCCAAAAATGCCCACCATCAAGGGCAGCCACACCCAGCGGTTTTCAAAATTCAATCGGGCGTGGTCAAGGACGCTGCTAATCGTTGTGACAAGGATGCCAATTGCTACTATAAAGAAATAAGCCCGTGTTTTGCTGTATGGCATTTGAACGTGCCTGTTTCCCAACAGACGTAGTCTTCCACTGTCCGGTGGCGATTCGATCCATGCGGCACTAATGCCCATTATCCCGACGAGCACGAACATAAACGGGCCTAAGATAGGGGGTGCCCAGATTAGTAGATTAACAGTTTGTTCGTGGAACAAACCAGTGCCCGGTATTGTCGTACGCATGATGTGAAAGTACATGCCTAACGCGCCAACAACGATACTGGCAACCAGCACCAAGTTGGCAATGATGGTCGCCAGTGGACGATTGCGTAAGGCGATCAACCCCGCCAGCAGCAGGGATATGCCTGCCACTACACCGAACACAATTGGTATCCACTCATTACGCTGGATCTGACCGTTGAGACCATGCGCCAGATAAATATCCAGACTTAGGAACAATTGGTTAATCGCCGTCATGAGCAGCAGCAGTTGATCGCGCGAGAGTGGCAAGCGCCTCACCCGTTGGACGGGTGGGAACACTGTGGCAAGGTGGTACATGGTCTACCCTCCCGCTTCAGGTGTTGCTTCCGGGCTGGACGTAGCCTCTCCAGAACCTAGTTTTTCACTGGCGTATTCTCGTAGTTCGGCCAGGTCACTTAAAATCTCATATGCGCCGTGCCACTGCACGTAGTCTGCACCCTGCATCCATGCCCCAAATTTTGCGGTACGTCCCCAGTGATGCCATAACTCAAAGTATGTGTAGTCCACCGGTTGGTCAAAGGGTGCGCTGGTCAATATGCCTTGATCTTTCAAAGGCTTCATAATGTCATCACTCTCTTTGACCCACGCGTTGATCGCCTCGACCAACTTGTCACCATCAGCATATAGATTGTCGATGAAACTCTGATTGTGACATTCGCGGCATACATTTTGCATCCGTACGGCGTTGTCCTGATATGCAGGCCGCCGTTCACTGATCGGCGCGAATAGATACCAAGTCAGCCGTTCGCCCACATCGTGGGTTGTACCGCTGGCTCCGAAGCCGCTCATATGGCAGGTCGCGCAGGTAGGGGCGGGGAAATCCACTACCGACAGCGTGCCCGGTTCAGCATCCCAATTCCAATTGTCGCCATCAGTCGCGTAAGCGATCCCGTGCTTAGACTCTTCGTATATTTCCCACTGTGGATGGTCGGGACCAATGTGACAGTTGTTACAGGTTTCAGGTCTACGGACTTGCTCCAAACTGAATTCATGGCGAATGTGGCACTTCTGGCATTGCCCCACCGAATTATCGAGGGCTGGCTTTCCGATATTGTGGCAGTTTTCGCAGGCAAAACGGGTTACATCCGGTCCTTCCAGCGCCGCTATGGCATTACGCGATTTATCAGGTGCAAATTGTCCTTCGGGGATAGCTTCATACATTGCCAACACTTCTGGGGACAAATCTTGTGTGCCCCATACGGCTACAAACGCCGGAGTACCGTGTCGGCTTTGGTTGAATTGCGCCACTTCAGATGCATGGCAGTTGGCACACATGGCGGCTGTCGGTTGCTGTAGTACATATGTGCCCTCATGCTCTACCGCGCCGGGATAACTGGCGGCCACTTCATGGCAGTTGCTGCATGTGACGTTGGCCGCAGCCATCGTACTATGACCATACTGCTCGACAATTCCGGGCGAGGTTTGGCGGTGGCAGCTCACACAATTATCGCTGCTGTTCGCCAGCACATTTGGTGCTTCTTGTTCGACCCGCAAGCTGTTGCTCACAGCAAACATCACTAGCGCCAAGCCGGGAATGATAATAATGGCTAACAAACCGATGATGAGGACGCGCGAGGAAGCCCAAAAGCCTTGATTTTGATTCATCAGAATTCCCCCGAACTCAAACAAATCGAAACTAGGTAGAAAGTAGACTGCCGTTCAAAGTTCAACCAGTGACATTTGTCACATTTTCATAATAAAAAGCCCCGTATTTTTTCCAAGGCTTTCTTACTATCTTGTCTCATCCCGAAGCTGTTAGTCAACTTCCTTACCGTCTTTTGCGTTTTCGCGGCGGTAAATCAATCCACCCACAAACAAGACCCCAGCTAAACCACTCAAAATCACCAATGTAGTGATACCACTTCCACCAGCTTCTTGGTTGGCTACTGCATCACCACTGTCCTGTGCCATCACCGGCAGTGCCGTCAGTAGCGTCAAAATCAAAACCATTACCATAGCCCGCTTTAGAGACATACTCATTTCTCCTAATTGCAACCCTTGTTTCAACATATTAAATCCTATTCTACCGCACCCCGCCCATTTTGACTGTGCCAACTTCGACTTATGTCAGTTGCATACATGCAGCAGTCAGGTTAAGGTAACGTGGAATAGTTCTTTATAAGGCGTAACTGTGAACAATAAAGGTCGCAAACGGCATCATATCGCACTCGACATACCACAGGTCAGCCTGTTATGGCCGGAAGGCAAGCGCGACGTTGTAAAGTCTACCGCTAGTGTTATTTGGGAGGCCGATCTTGGCCTCAGCGATTTAGTAAATGCGCTCTCTCTCAGCAGTCGCTATTTGACATTTGTCCGGCAGGTGCTGACGGCTCTTACGACTGACGTTGCGGTAATCGAATGGCGGCAGGCCGTACTAAACGATTTCGTTCGAAATCCGTCTCTTGTTGTTGCTGCCCAGAATCTCCTGCCTCAACTCGCAAATTTGCAGAGTAATAACGCCATGTTGGGCAGACGCCAACGTAATCTATTGATTGACACTGCCGATCATTTGAGCCGTTTGGAGTCGTTTACCCAAATTGTTAAGTTACTGCACGCTGCCCTACATGAATCCCGGCTCGAGTCTCCGGCCTTGCGGCTGTTGCATGAGAAAATGAGTGACTTAACTGCCAATCCGGATTTCCAAACTTTGCAGGATGAACTACCCGAACTACGTGCCCCTTTAGAACGGGTTCGCAGCGTCACAATAGGGATTAACCTTGATCTGGAACTGCGTCCTATTTCAGCAGTGCTTCTCACCATTAATGACCACAAAGTGAGTGCGGCCACCTCATGGCTGGAGCGTGTAATGGGTTTGGGAGCCCCAGAAACGACCGATGCGGGTATTGCCCCCTTACACTTCACACCTGAGTCGCCCAACGAGCGTATCCTATCGCCGTTATTTCAGGATATGGATCAACTGCTGACACGGATCGCTCAGCCCATCGCCAAGAGCCTCAGCCGCTATTCGCGCACAGGCAGTGGAGCACTCTCCAATTTGGAGTATGAATTAGCCTTCTTTACTGCGGCTGCCGCTCTGATTCAACGGCTGCAAGCCGGCGGTGTTACTTTCTGCCAGCCAGTTAGTATGCCCATTGATGTGCGCAGTATGCGGATTCAAGGATTGGTGAACATCGCGTTAGCAATCGCGAATAAAACTTCCCCTGTGAGCAGTGATGTCTCCTTCGGCGATGAAGGACGTATTGCTGTGCTCACTGGCCCGAACAGTGGTGGGAAAACCACCTATTTACGCAGCGTGGGCTTGGCACAGGTTATGTTTCAATCTGGTCTGTTCATCCCCGCCGCCAGCGCCAAATTAAGTCCAGTGGATTCTATCCTCACCCACTTTCCTGCTCTTGAATCGCGCACCGAAGGTAGGTTAGCGGAGGAAGCCATACGCCTGCGCGACATATTCCAACGGGTTACTCCATACAGTCTGGTATTGCTCAATGAGACCTTTTCCAGCACCTCCGCTGGCGAGGCTGTCTATTTAGCTTTTGACATCCTGTGTGGGCTGCGCGGGGTGGGGACACGCGCTGTCTTTGCCACCCATCTGATTGAATTGGTGAATCAATTAAGTGATATTGAATCCGCAGTCGAAAGTGATAGCCATCTCATGAGTTTAGTAGCCGGTGTTGAACTGAGTGAAGACGGTTACATAATTCCAACCTATGTTGTCGCGCCCGGCCAACCTCTTGGTCAAAGTTATGCCCGCGAAATTGCACGGCGGCATGGAATTAGTTTGATGCAGTTGCTCCCGCCCCGCCCTTAAACGTTTCGTTAGTAGCTTCGACAGTACCTTCGAATCCTTTCGCAAGTGGCTTCATCGTATTCTTCTTTCACGTACCTTACAGTTGTTACAAATTACAAATTAAGTAAATACATGATAGGTGATACCTACCCACATTGCACTTAATTTCTCACCTAACACAGATGGGTAGTAAATTATACACGAATGATAATAACACCTGTAATACTTTTAGAAATGAATTTTGTAAATAGATTTTAGGCTGATGTTAGTACGATAAGACAAACTTTACACGTTTACTTTTCTAGGTTTTTTGTATTGCTCAATTTACTAAATCATTAATTTTTGTGAGAAAAGTTTCGTTAAAGTCCACATCCACATCGTATGCAGTTGGTTATGAATGGTCAGGATTATAGTAAGCTATGCACCTACAGGATGAACTTTCCCACAAATCTGCCAGAATTTGGAGTGATGTTCAAGCAGAACAAACCGCTCCTCCCAAGCCTAAAATCCGTGAATGGGGCTTGGAAGGCGGAGACACCACTGAACAGGGGAGCTTAAAGAAAAAAGCTGCTCACTATCGCTATCTTTTAGCTAAACAGGCTTACGACACAGTAGAAAAAAGGGCGAGTACGCAATTTGCAGCACATGCCTACATAGAAGAAGCAACGAAAGTTCATACGTTTGGCAACAAAGAAATTGGTATATATGCGCCTTTCGTACTGGCGCGCTCTGCCATCCGCACCATTTATAAGCGGCAGGTTGCGGTCATAGCTCTGATTGGGTTGCTTATCGGGATCGCTTTGGTCCTGAATTTGAGCCTGACATTGACTGTTTTGATGGGGGGGGTTACAGCCTTCTATTTCTGTAATTTGTTGCTCACGCTGTATCTGTCAATTCGTGTTTTCGAAAAATCGAATGAAGTCGAGATTCCGGATGAAGTCGTAACTCAGTTAGATGATGCCATTTGGCCGCGTTACACGATTCTATGTCCTTTGTATAAAGAGGCTGCGGTAGTCAAGCAATTTGCCGATGCCATGCTCAAGATGGATTATCCGGTTGAGCGCCTACAAATCATGTTCCTAACCGAATCGGATGATGAAGGAACGCGAGAAGCCATTCGTGCAGCCAATTTACCGCCGCACTTTGAGATTGTTACAGTACCGGATGGGCAACCACGCACTAAACCCCGCGCTTGCAACTATGGTCTGTTGTATGCAACCGGCGATTATGTTGTTATTTATGATGCCGAAGATGTACCAGATCCTTTGCAGATGAAAAAAGCGGTGTTGGCTTTTCTTGAAAATGGTTCTGATATCGGTTGTGTTCAAGCCAAGCTCAATTTCTACAACAGTCGCCAGAATATTCTTACGCGCTGGTTCACTGTTGAGTATTCAACATGGTTTGATGCCACGCTTCCCGGTCTACAATGGGCACAATTTGCCTTACCATTGGGCGGGACGTCCAATCACTTCAAGCTGTCAACACTGCGCGGCATCGGCGCGTGGGACGCATACAACGTCACTGAAGATTGTGATTTGGGTCTGCGGCTGGCTTCTCAAGGCTACCGTACCCTAGTGCTTGATTCAACCACTCTTGAAGAAGCCAATCCTAATCTGAAGAACTGGATACGTCAGCGGTCGCGTTGGATCAAAGGGTATATGCAAACCTATTTGATTTACATGCGCCAACCGTTTAATTATCTCAATCCGTTCAAACCCTATGATCTCATTTCTATGCAGATCATTATCGGTGGGCGTACCGCTGTACTTTTAATAAACCCGATTATGTGGGTCATGGTCGCCATCTACTTTGCGTTTCGCTCAATTCCCGGTGTGGTGGGCGTCTACGAAATGCTATTCCCCGGCATGGTGCTGTATTTTGCGGTTTTGTGCCTCATCTTCGGGAATTTAACCTACATATATACCCATTTTATCGGCTGCCTCAAGCGTAATGACTTTGGTCTGGTTAAATGGACGCTGGTCATGCCTATTTACTGGGCATTCGCCAGCTATGCAGCATTTAAGGCTTTGTATCAGCTCATCACCAAACCACATTATTGGGAAAAAACCAATCATGGTTTGCATCTGTCGCATGCCGCAACAACATCCACTGAAAATGAAGTAGGTGCTGAAAATCAAACAGTTGCAGCTGTACCCGTTAGCGACCATGTTGAGAATAATGTCGCTTCACCAACCAGTGCTTGGATCATAAACGACGAAGAACGCCCTCGCAGTCGAATAAGAGGTAATACCAACAAACTCGTTGAAAGTAAGATATTGGCTTGGGATACAGAAGCCTTGCACGCTATTCCGGCATTCGCCCCTAATGGCGCTAACGGTTATGCGAATTCCTCACCACATGTAGAAGACTCAGTTCCGCATCGCTCAAAAACAGGTGAGAATTGGACGACAAAGCTGTCACGAATAGCGGTGGCGCAAAAATGGTTATTGGCTACCTTTGTCACGTCATGTGTTGTTGGTATAGCTGCCACCATTTATTTTTTCCTGAACGGCGATCTTCTCATCTATAAGG
Source organism: Anaerolineae bacterium (assembly GCA_041390885.1). Classification (GTDB taxonomy): domain Bacteria; phylum Chloroflexota; class Anaerolineae; order Aggregatilineales; family Phototrophicaceae; genus CFX2. Next base: position 524,546 of record JAWKPB010000021.1, read on the forward strand.
ATGCCAGTTCACATCTAGGTATCGCCCGCCTCTTGTTTGATAACACCCGGCCGGGTCTAGCGCATCTTGGTGGTGTTTGGCTCCCATTGCCGCACCTGCTGATGGCTCCGTTTAGTGCCGTCGAGTCTTTGTGGCGAACTGGTCTTGCTGGCGCTTGTATTTCAATGCCCAGCTACGTATTAACTTCAGTGTTCATCTTCTTAGGGGCACGGCGGCTCACTAAAAATGACCTTGCGAGTTTTGTTGGAGCGTTGGTCTTTATTCTCAATCCCAACGTTTTGTATTTGCAATCCACTCCACTGACCGAGTCATTGGCCGCTGTAACGATCACTGCGGCTTGCTACTACTTTTTAGCTTGGACACAAGAGGATAAGCCGAAGCATCTCATACTCATGGCGTTAGCCACATTTTTAGCGACCTTGTCGCGTTACGATGGATGGTCTTTAGCAGCAGGCTTTACGGTTCTTGTACCAATCGTCTCACTTTTGAAACAGCGGAACCGCTTCCGCGCTGAAGCCAATACCATTGTTTTTGTACTCATTGGCAGTCTTGGCATCATTATTTGGATTCTATGGTGCTGGGTGATTTTAGGTGATCCGCTCTACTGGCAGCGTAGTGAATACTCATCACAGGCGCAGCAGGCGCATCTCATTCTCAGCAATCAAGCCTACACCTATCATGACGTGTTCCAATCCATCCGGTACTTCTCGGTCTTAACCGCGATTACCATAGGCCCAGCCGCATTTGCGCTTAGTGTTGTCGGGTTATTGGTGTACCTGTTCCAACGTAAGATTTCCATCGCGTCGCTTGCCGGCGCCGCCTTCCTTATTCCATTTGCGTTCTACATTTTCTCGCTCTATTCGGGGCAGGCAGTTGTCTACATGCCAGAAATTGTTCCGGCTGACTCCCCCTATCAAATCTTTAACACTCGCTTTGGCATGGTAGGAGTTCCTCCTGCCGCCATCTTTATTGCTGTGCTGATCGCCTTTATCTCGGCCAAATTGCCGGGAATTCTTCAAAGGCTCAAGTTGGGTAATCGCCCGCTCTATCGCTATGGTTTTGCCGCTGCTTGCTCATTCATGATCGTTGGGCAGTCTGTAGCAGTTTCGAACTATGGCATAACCTCTTTGGAGGATGGTCAATTTGGACACTCCTGCCAGCCCAACCAGACTATCGTTGATTACCTGAGCGAATATTACGACGGTGGCAAGATACTGCTCGACACCTATGTTAACTCACGTCTCTATTTGATGGGACCAGTTGCAGGGGTTAATTTCAGGGACATCGTGTATCAGGGTACGGGTTCCATATGGGAGCGTGCCTTGCGTGATCCAGCGTCGGTGGTGGATTGGGTAGTAGCTGTTCCCGGTTCAGAAGACGACAAAGTTGCAAAAGCGATTGACTTGGACGGGTTGCTGTTTAATGCTCAATTTACCCTTATCATGAAAGATAAATGGGATTTGGCTCTGTATCGGCGGTCAGATTTGCCTGAACCTGAGAGACATCCAATGCGATCCGGCTCGGGATTCAATAATCCCTTATGTACGGGTACATCCTAATCTCGGCATCGGAGCCTATCTAGTAGGATTAGTAAACAAAAAGAGCGCTGCTTGGTTGCGCTCTTTTTTGTTTCCGCGTGACAGGCACTCAATCGAGCGCCTATCCTGCAACAGATAAAATTTCCAATACGGTTGCTTATCCTGAACCTTCGCTGCTTGCTGTATCAAGCATTCCGTAAACCACTAACTGATCCGAGAATGTTGGCACGTAAACCTTTCCATTGGCCACAGTAGGTGGTGCAAACTTAGAAAGTGTGCCAAGCGCATCACGTTCTCCGTGTTGGTCGCTGTACCATAGCAACTTTTTGAGATTTGTGGCGTCAAAGGCTAGGAGTGCCCCCCGGCCATCTGTGTTTTTGTCTGCTTCGGGTGCAAACGTCGCCCACAAAATACCTGAGCTTTGGTCGGTTCCATTGGCCGATATGGTCATGCCGCCAATCGGCCGTCCCACTGCCTTTAGTGTGGACTCAGAGACTGGTTGTGGAACAATTCCACGTGTTGCCGTGCTGACACTAAACGCCTTTAATGTGTCTAAACTGTCCCATGCGTAAACCGTCTGCTTGCCGTCTGGCCCGCTGTCCCAGATCACGGGCGTCATGTAGACTTCGCTTGGACCCAGAGTCACAACCTGGAGACTTGCGTCGGCGCTGGGGTTATATCCGCCTAGCTTGGTGCGATCTACAACATACAACTTGCCATCTTTCCCACCGGCCACCATATAGTCGGTGTTGGGTATAAAGACTAAGCCCGTCGACCCTAAACCGCTGTCAGCCTTATTCAGTTCGTCGTAGTTTGAGGGTACATAATAGTCAATGATCTTGAACGCTTTTTCTTCAAGCGTCATCTTGAGTATGCTCATTCCATAATCAACGCCGCCATCAGCCAGTGTATTGAGACCATTTGCAACAACAAGGTACAGATAATCGCCATCTGTGACGACCCCTGACCCCGCCATCCAAATGCCACCTTGATAACCGTTGGGCGTAGTATTGAACACGGCCGTTTGCTGTAATGTGGTTGCATCATACGCCACTACCCATCCAAACCAATCACCACGATCATTGTTGGAGCCAAATCCAAATATGACCTTTCCTTCATAGAGCAGCATACCGGTTCGCTGCAATTGATTGTCCGCATCGAGGGTGACGATCCCATTGACACTATTCAGGCCAGTTCCAGGATACGAAAGTTCGATTACCGTCGGGCTGTTGTCGCGTTCTGCTCCAGATACAATATCCAGCGCATGGAATTTGTAGACTGCCTTTTCGTTCTCGGCGGTACGTGCCACCAAATACATAGTTTTCGTAGCCAGATCAATGACGGGCGTGCTTAGAATCCCATCTTCACCACCGGGTATATCGAAAAAGATATTCTGCGTAAATGGTGTTCCCAAGTCGACAGCCCAAAGAGGGTCGGATTGGGCGGGGTCATCCGCGTCAAATGCGTAGACCATATTGTGCATCGTAGCGACATACACGATGTTATGTTTTTGACCATCCGCCATTTCAATGTTTTCAACATACAGAGGTTGTGCATAGATGTCGCCGACGACGCTGCGGCTGAATAACTTCCCGAATTGTTCGACATTGACGACACTGGGGTTCAAAATGTTTTCATTCAAATTTTCGCCGCTACGCAAATTGTTGTAGCGGTTTGTCAGAACATTTACAGGAAGCTTTTGTACCTGTACCTGAATTTGTCCAGATGTGGCAGTTGCGATTGGTTGTGCAGTTTGATTGTTGTCAGTTGCACCACCCGAACACGCTGTAACAAGAAGGATGAGAAGGCAAACAACGCCACAAATGCGAATTTGCGCGAATGACCGACGCTTCTTCACCACCAAATACCAATTCAACAAGTGCAAATCGTTCATAAAATCGTTTACCGTTTCTCTTTCTGTAAAGCATGGTATAGGTAGCAACTGTACTCCACCACCAAAACATGAGTAATGCGGGCAAAGAGCAGTGAACTATTTGGGGAAGTATATCAAGTACGAATACGATCATCCAGCGTATATCTCGCCATAGGGAATATTACCTATTCGTGCCGAAATTTTCTGTAACCTGCCGTGTTATTCTGAAGATGCGGATATGTACTTTTGGCAGCGCAGTATGCGATAGGGATCAAATTCAGAAAAGACGGCATGCAGAGTACCCTGTGCCGTCCTACCTGTGAACCTACGCTTTCAATTGTGTTTGTTTCTAGTGAGAAGCGGGCAGATATACGGGAGTATTACGTGTGATACCGCAGCGGGGAGCGCAAAGTGGGACTAAGCACAAGCGTGACAGGCTGTTTGCTCAAATATGTTTTGGTCGCCGATGCGACGGCAGATGCTAATCTCTGACGTTGTTCTTGGTAGCTATCTTCGCTCTCATACGCTGTGACGACCACGAACTCATGCTCATTCTGGATGGCGGGGTGTCGGGGAAAGCTGTTTTCGCGCATCTCTGCCACGAACGGACCCCGCCAGTCAACCTCTTCCTGCTGGTAGGCAGGGACAACTTTCGCCTGAAACGCAGCGATCAAAGCGCTGCGCTTACTGGGCAGTGCCTCGTAAAAATCAACCACAATGAGGCCAGTTCGCAGCGAAATGTTGGAATTGGATATAGCCGCTGCTATCGACTGTGCAGACTGCCCACCTGCGAGATCAGGGTTGCCGTCTAACGGTCGGAGCAAATGTACGTTGTCTGAGTCAACGATCATGGTGTTGGTGGTGGCACGGTGCTGCTGCCAAACTGGGCCGTCATAAAAACTTTTCAAACCATGCAAACGGGTCTCCATGTTTTCATAAGCACGCATCCAGACGAAATGATCGGGTTCACCCTTGAGTCGGAATTGACCAAGAACGAACATACCGAGAGCCAGTTGAGGTGAAATTAAGTTGGTCTCAAAGTAGTCAATGAAGTGTTCGCGCATGCCCGGCTGAAGGGTGTAGTTTCGGATTTCGAGTATGTTGAGCGACATAAAGTGGCTTTCTCTTTGTAGAAGTACCGATGGGTGGCTTATGGCACGCGGGTGAAATCCATTGTCCAGTTGGTTTCCCACGTTTGGCCGCCATCGGCGGAGAGGGCTTGTTCCCAGTGGCAGGAAGTCTGTGTGATATTCGACCAGATGAAGCGGCTGTAGACGTGGCGGTCATTGTGGGTTTCATGGGCGTAAAAGTGACCCGTTCCGTTTTGTTTATCGAATGAACCAATCATGGGAATGTCCAGCGCGCCACTGCCGCTGGCGGCCCAATAGAGACTCCATTCGCCCGTTTGGCGGTTGTAGAGGCGGACGGTCATACAGTCAATATGTCCGATTTCGCGTTCCAGCCATCCTTCGTCCATGTTGGCGAGGTTTCCCCGCAAATTGCGACAGATGGATTGACCTTCAAATTCCTCCCAACCGGTGGAACCCACCAGCCGTTCGCGCAGGCGGCGGTGCTGCACCTTCCATGTGCCGACGAAGAAATCGAAGTCGTGCGATCCGTCGCGGATGGGTGATGTTGTCATGTTTAGTCCTTTGGTGTAGTTGTCAACGCTATTCGTATCATGCTGGCTAAAGAGGTTAATTTCAGTCCTAATTAGGCCCACTTCTCAATTGTGGTGTGGGCCAATGCGGATGTCGGCGTAGGGGGATCGTGTTGATTCAGTACACATGACAACTTGAAATGCCATGTAGAATGAATTTAGCCACTTCGACTACGGATGTGGACGTCCTCTCCCCGCTTTGGGGCAAAGAGAGCAAAACATGAAGCGATTATTTGCGATCAGCCTTCTTGTAACCCTAAGCATTATGTTTCAGGGTATGTATCAGACGCAGGCGGGCAGCGGTGAATGTGTGCAATATGATGATGTTTATACGCTTCGCCATCAAATCAACCTAACGACGGGCGAGGAAACGGGCGATAATATTACGGCGGCTGTCAGCCACGCGGTACAGGTGAGTCGGGAATCCCCGATCATCGCGACCTCGCCGAATAAGCAGCACACCGTCATTCAATACCAGACGGACGATTCAAAGGTCGTATTTGGGCTCCTGCCCGCTTATACCGCCAATGCGCTACTCGAAGTGAATACACCAGCCAATGACGGTTTCTACCATGACGAGATCACATGGTCGCCGGACAGCCGTTGGTTCAGTTATATCAGCTACCGCAGCGATGACGCTTACTACCTGACGTTTGCAGATGCCAGCGGGCAGGTGGTATACGACCAATTGATTTCTACGCGCTTAGAGGACTGGATTAATTCGTTTGGGTGGTCGGCTGATGGACGCTATCTGGCGCTGAGTGTGTCAGATTCGGTGGGCGGACCATTACGCAAAATTGAGATTTGGTCAACGCCGGACTTCGGGCTGAAGAAAGTAATCAAGCCGCAGAACTCTGTAGATAGCCCGCGTGGGTGGGCAGAACCCGGCGACGCTGACCGCATCCAGTGGAGTCCGACGGGCAGTAAGCTGGCCTATATCCACCATCTGGAAACCGGCATGGATGATCTGTTCAGCTTGAATATGTACACGCCAGATGATGACCAAACTCTTACCTTTGATCTGCCCTATCTGGCCAACACCGGGCGGACGGCGGGCATTGCCATGTCGTGGTCGCCGGACGGGAAATTTGCTGCCATTATCACCACTTTCTACACGAATGATCGAATTGGGCGTATCAGTGTGTATGGGACAGACGGCAGTGCCAATGATACGGTCAGCGATAAGGCCGCGGCTGAAGGGATTTTGTCGGATGGGGGGATTGGCTTCCCTCTGTACGACTGGTCAGCCGATGGACACGCCGTATTATTTGTGGAAGATGTAACGGGGAAATCCCAATACAGGGGTAAATTGATGGCCTATCTACCCGACGCCCAAAAACGGGTGGAGGTGTACCCCGCCATTTATCTGAACCCGCATATGGTGGCCGGTGGGCGTTTCATGATCGCCCGTTCTCCCCTAGCAGCAGACGGCAGCCAAAACAGTGACGCTGCTGATAACAGCCAAGATTCGCTTGTCGTGATTGACACCAACAGCTTTGATGTGCTTAGACTCTCGGCAGCCAATGCGTATCCAAATGCTGCACAAGTATATGGCATATTGGATCAATCGCCGTGGTTGCTGCTGGAAGAAGATACGATACTGACATGGGCCGTCAATCTGGACACTGGCACTTCAGTTGCGCTTTATGAACCTGATGTGAAAGGGTCAGATCAGGCTGCTTTTCAGCGTGTAGTGCCTTTAGATGGAGAACGGGTAGTGTGGTTGACTGACGTTGATTCTGACGGTTTGAAAATCGCTATCCTGTCACTCGATGACCACTCCATCCAGCCGATTGCGTATACGTTTGACAAGCTGCCGGGAGCCATCGCGGCCTCGGCGCGAGGGGACAAAGTGGCGATGCTGACAGCTGGCGATAAGACGCAGCTTACTATTGTCAGTAAGGACGGAGAGATCTTGGGGCAGTGGACGTTTGATGCTGTGGGCAAGATATTCCATTTTGTTTTTGCGAAGTGCGATGGGTAGGCTATGTTGAAAATGCTGCGCAAACTCGTCCTCAGGGCGGTGGTGATGATCATAAGCATCGTCGCCGTTGTTATCCTGGTGGTAGTCATCAATCCCCATATGGGAGGGGTGGAGCGAGCCAGCTTCAGCAGTCCGGGCGGGGACTACAAGGCAGTTATTTATGTCTACTCTTTACCTACCGTCGCCATGCCGGGGCAGGGCAGTGACCGCGATGGCTTTGCCCGTGTGTTTAATGCGCGGGGTCGGCTGCTGTGCGAGATGGATATTCCGTTAGCGGGTCAGGTGGATGAGCACGCCGTCCGCTGGTTTCCGAAGTCGGTTTCACTGCCGGGACGTGAAGGTTTTGAAGATTGTCCGCTTCAGTGATTGCACCCCATCATACCCATTGAATGCGGTTATAATCTGCCCTCTTTCGACTGCGAATGATGGGGTCAGCATGTATAGTCCGACCACACGTTTATTGACGATATTAGAACTGCTGCAAGCACGGGGCGAAATTAGCGGGGCAGAACTGGCTGCGCGTCTGGAAGTGGAGCCGCGCAGCGTGCGCCGTTACATCACCATGCTGCGCGATATGGGTATCCCGGTGGAGGCAGAACGGGGACGTTATGGTGCGTACAGCCTGCGTCCGGGCTACCGTCTGCCGCCATTGATGTTCAACGAAGATGAAATTCTGGCGGTGGTGCTGGGGCTGATAACGATTCGCCATGCCACCATGGCTCAGGCCAGCGGCATTGAAAGTGCCAGCGCCAAGATTGAAAGAGTGCTGCCTCTGGAATTGAGGCAGCGGGTGCGCGCCCTGCAAGAGACACTTACTTTGAATATACAGTCGCGCAACTTGCCACCGTCCGCCCCGATCATGGTGACCCTCAGTCAGGCAGCTCACGAGCAAAGGAGCTTGCACATTCGGTATCAAGCAACCAATGGCGATATGACCGAGCGCCTGATTGACCCCTATGGCCTCGCCATGAATGATGGGGCATGGTATACGGCGGGTTACTGCCATCTGCGGCAGGACATTCGCGTTTTTCGTCTAGATCGTATCCTCGATATACAGCAAAGCGATCATACCTTCAAGCGCCCGCCGGATTTCAATGTGCTGGATTATGTGCAGGGTTCGATTGCGCTGCTGCCGGGCGGGTGGGAGGTGCGCGTTTGGCTGGAAGCGACACTCGATGAGGCACGCCGCTTTATATCTCCAGACATGGCAGTGCTAGACGTTGTAGGTGACGGTGTAATGATGCGCTGTACGACCCAAGATTTACTGTGGATGGCGCAATTCTTGCTGCGAATACCGTGTGCATTCCGCATCGAAGAACCGCCCGAACTGCGCCGCCTGACGCGCGAGGCGGCTGAACGTGTGATAACGATGTTAGAGGACGGAGCGAACTAGACGCTAGGGAGCGGGATTAATTGAGAGTAGCCTATCAAATAGGCTGATCACGCAGCCTTGCTAAAAAAAATAGAGGGCACTGGCAATAGCGGCCAGCGCCCTCACGGTATTCTGCGAAGTGCTTACGAATTGTTGCCCCACATTCCTCGGCCGTTGCCCATCATGCCACTGCCACGCCCCATCATCCCGCGACCATGCCCCATCATACCCATGCCGGCAGCCATGCCACTTTCCATGCAAGGGCCAGTGCCAGCGCCGCTGAACATGGGCATCTCTGAAACGTGTTCGCGCATCCACGTCAGGTGTTCATCGGCCTGCGCTTGGGTCACTGTTCCGGCGGCAACTGCCGCTGCCATATGCGCTTCAGCTCGCGCGATCATCGCGTCATACACTGTTTGCAGCTCGATACCTTGTGCCTCGGCGATTTCAGCTAATGTCTTGCCACTTCGAATAGCTTCGATAAAGGCCTGTGGTTCCAATCCGAGCGCTGCTGCGGCATCCGCCATCATGGACTCATCATTACCCCACATCATGCCCCCGAATCCGCTGCCCATCATCCCGCGGCCAAATGGCGGTGTCGTGGGAGTGTCCTGCGCGAGAACTGTATATGCACTGATGCCAACCAGCACTGCAATAACGACCAGCGCGAATATTGATTTGCGTGACATTGAATTAACTCCTCTAACAAATTTCGGTATGCATCAAGCATGCCACGTTCATTTGACGCGATGGTGTTGCTTATATGAAGTTTTTGTAAAGTTCAGGCGATGGGCAGCGAAAAAGTGAATTGACTGCCTTTACCGACTCCGGCACTGGCAGCCTGAATGCTGCCTCCCTGTGCTTCCAGCAGATGTTTGGCAATGGTTAACCCGATGCCACTCCCACCGCTGATGCGCGAACGTGATTTATCGACCCGGTAGAAGCGCTGAAATATGCGGTCCAGATCAGGTTGGGCTAGTCCGACGCCAGTGTCCTGTATCGAAAATACGAGATAATGATCACGCTTGAATGTTTCAATCGTCACGTTACCACCGTCTGGTGTGTATTGCAGCGCATTGCCCAGTATGTTGGTAACCACCTGTGCCGTACGGTCTACATCCGCCCTCACAAGCGGCAAATTATCCGGCACAGATATGTCGAGTTCAATATTCTTGTCTATGAACTGCGGGCGCATGCGCTCTACCACAGGCATAACAATCTGTTTAGGCGAACAGGGGGTTATTTTCATCTGGATCTGCCCCGCCTCTGCACGGGAAAGTTCCTGCAAATCGTGTACGAGCCGTTGCAGGCGATCCGCTTCGTTGTGGATAAGCTGGAATGTTTCGGGCGTTGCGGGCAGTACCCCATCCTGCAAGGCTTCCATGTACCCTTTGATGCTCGCCAGTGGTGTCTTAAGCTCATGGGTGACATCGCCGAGTAGTCGCTGCCGTGTTTCTTCCGTTTCGGCCAGCGAGTCGGCCATCCGGTTGAAACTCTCAACCAGTTCAGATAATTCGTCACCGGTGTTCATTTGGAGACGCTGCTCATAGACGCCCCCCGCTATTCGCTGGCTCAATCCCACTACAGCGCGGATTGGCTGAACAATGCGGTTGCTGATGTACCAACTGGCTACACCTGCCGCTAGGGTGGCCGCAATACCGGCAATAATCAAGGCACTATCCACTGCGCTGCGGAAAGAAGCTTCAATTTCCGCATCTAACTCGCTCATGCGTTGGCCCATCATACCAGCGGCGCCGCCTCGCATATGGGTCATCTGTTCAGAGAAATTCACAGGCGCGACGAACGCCGTAGATAGCGCCAGAACTGCTAATCCAATGATGACCACTACAACGTGGGAAACGAACATCTTATGTGAGAGTTTCATGATGGCTCATCCATGAACTTATAGCCCACACCGCGTATGGTGACGATATAGATCGGATCGGCTGGGTCGTTTTCCAATTTCTGACGGAGGTGACCGATGTGAACATCAACGACGCGATCTTCGCCGTAAAAGTCGTAACCCCAGACCCATTCTAGGAGTTGCTGGCGCGTTAGCACCTTATTGGCATGGGTTGCCAATGTTACGAGCAGTTTGAACTCTAGAGCGGTTAATTCTATGGATTGGGAGTCGCGCAGGACTTCATGGCGCTGTAAATCAATATTCAGGTGCTTGAAGACCAGAATCTGTTGGTCATTAGCCGAATTGTTGCGCCCGCGCCGCAGAATTGCCTTTACCCGTGCGGCCAATTCGCGGGGACTGAATGGCTTGGTCATATAGTCGTCAGCGCCAACGGTCAGACCCATCACACGGTCAAACTCTTCTGACTTCGCGGTCAGCATCATGACATAGACGTCTGATTCGCGCCGGATCTGTTGGAGAACTTCAAGCCCATCCATTTCCGGCAGCATAATATCAAGGATGACAAGGTCGGGGTGATAACGGCGGAATGCTGCCAAGCCCTGTAGGCCATCCCGTGCCGAATAAACAATATTGCCGTCACTTTTGAGGTAGGCTTCAACAATATTGAGGATGCTGTCTTCGTCATCAATGACCAGAATAGTTGCCAATATGATTTGCCATTTGTTCGTTCAACGTTGAATGTAAGTATTCATGTTGCTGAACGGCACGCCTATTGTCAAATGGCAGAAATGTCACCTGTAGGATGGCACATTCGGCAGGCGGTTAGGGTTTCCGTCCCACCGCGATCAGATGCCCTGTCGCGCCCAACATCGTTGGGTCGCTTTCCAGCGTGCGTAGATTGTCGAGTAGGCGCTGGTGCAGGCGGTCATCATTCCAAAACTGGTCAAAGTTGGGCATAAATCCTGCCGGTCCTTCAACGGCCAGCAGCGCCTCAAGTTGGAAGCCCGCTTCGGCGACTTCGGTACGGATTTCATCCGGATGGTGGAAGAAGGCGGTGGCGAAGTAACCTAGTAACTGCTGCGGGTTGCGGTGCTGCCCGTCAATCAAGTCTTGCGCCACCAGTTCAGCAAAGTAATCATCCGCCAGTGTGCCTTTTCCCAGCCCGTCGAGGAATGAGGCGAAGCGCGAGATGGTAGCGGTAAACATCAGCCCGCCCGGTTTCACGATGCGATAGGCTTCCCGCAGCGCCTCTATCCGTTCAGCCCGTTCCGGCAGGTGGTACAGTGGGCCGAACATCAGCACAGCGTCGGCGCTGGTATCCGTGAAATCTAACTTAAGCGCGTTGCCCACCTGTGCGCTGGCTAGCGGGTGATTAGGTTGGGCGGCGGAGCCTTGTTGCGCCTGTTCGACATGCAGCGGCATCATATCCACCAGATGAACCGCACAACCCAACTGGGCAAGCCACAGCGCATAGATGCCCGCACCGCCACCAATATCCATAACAGTGAGGGGAGGCGGGGTAGGTAACGCTGGATGATTTCGCGTGTTCGCTCTTGCTCAAGCAGACCGCCACCATGCGTCAGGCGGTTCTGTTCGCGTCCCCGATTGTAATACACGTGGATGTCGTTGGGCTGCATCACAACCTATCCCTCAATTGATTTGGTTAGCTAATCATAACGAAAGGGGTATGAGGTTACAAGGGTTCACAATGTGTCATCTGTTGGCTACAGCGTCACTGGCAGCTTGAGGTAATCCTCTGGCACGAACAACGACCCCTCTGTCGTACCCTGCGGAGAGATTTTCCGCAGGCGGCGGTCTAGCTCGGCGGCGTTGACTTTACCCGCGAAGTAGTGCTGGAACGCCGTTGTGACCTGTTGCACCACCTCACCCGACTCATGCACAAATTCTAAACGGTAGTGGTTGATGCCACTCGCCTTCAACTGGTCGAGGTGGCGGCTGGCGACCTGCGCCTCGGCTCCAAATACGGTATTGCGGCAGCCCACATCGGCCATGACCGGATGTTCACGTCCCTGTGAGTCGCGCAGGGCGACCTTGTGCTTTTCGCAGGGATGGCCGCAGTCCACGTAACTTGTACCGTTAGAGAGGAAGCGGCAAAACACACAGTGTTCGGTATGGAAGACGGGTAGATGATGGTAGGCGATGACTTCAAACTTATCGCCGCCGATGCTCTGCGCCAGTTGGCTGATCTGGTCGGCGTTCAGGTCGTGGGTGGGTGTCAGGCGCTCAATGCCCAGTTTGAAATAGGTATCAGCGCTGATCTGGTTGGCGGCGTTCAGGCTGAAGTCGCCGATCAGCGGGTGCTGATGCCGGCCCTGCAAGGCTTCCAGCAGCCCGCCGGAGCGCACCAGAATCGGGCAGTCCAGCCGCAGCAGGAAATTGACGACGCGCTGTTCCTGCGGCTTGAGCACGCGCGGGCTGGCGACACGGGCGTTTATGCCCGCAGCTTTGATCTGCTCGACAGCCGGATGCAGGCCGTACAGTTCGAGGTAATCGAGCGTGATGCTGGCGGGTTGTGATTCGAGGGCTGCTTCAAGCTGTTCCGGCGTGCGCACGAGCAGGTGCAGTTGCACACCGTCGGTTGAGCGCGCGGGCTGGCGGCTGACCGATTCCAGCGCGTCCGTCAACACACTTTGAGGGTTATGGATAACGCTTTCCGGCAGCTGTGCCTGTTGGTTGATAAGTTGTTCGACCGCCTCCTGCCGCAGGCGGTTGAGCATCGAAGAGGGGATAAACGGTTCGCCTTCGGTGTCGGCAGTGAGTGACGCCAATTGATAGGCGGTGCTACCCAGTCGCCCCAACTGCTGGCGCAGATAATCTTCTGTGACGCCGCGGTTGTTGGCGCGGGGCAGCGGTTCAGCCGACTGCATGCTGACACTCACGTCGGGCTTGTTGGCGAGTTCCCATGTCAATGCTAGCGGCTCACCCTCTCTAGCGATCACGTGTACATTGACCGGCTGTTTGTGGACGGGTGCGTTGGCCTGTGTGTAAGGCTTGGCGGCCTTATCCACATTTACGTCATGCGTGCGCCATAACCAGTCGCCGGGGCGAATACGCTCGAAGTCAATTTCGCCGTTGCCGAAATGCAGTTCCAGCCGCTTACCTATGGTGTTGATGGCGTACACATGGCCGCCTTCTTCCTGTTCATTCGGACTACGCCAATCAGCCGCATCGAACACTACGCCATCACCCGCTTTGAGTGGCGCAACATCCTGAACGCCGGTGGGTTCGATGGTTACATGATCGGCATACACCCGCGCCACCCGCCCACACAGCACCCCGCGGTGACGCGGCGAACGCCCGCTGACGACGGCCTGATGATCCGTGCCGCTGACAAAATAAGCTCCCAGCCCGCGCGAATAGACTTGTTCCAATTCAATTTCCCGCTGAGGCGTGACGGGATTGGGGCGGTTTTCCCACGCCGCATCCACTGCCTGCCGGTAGGCGCGGGTCGTCAGCGCGACATAATTTTCGTCTTTGTAACGCCCTTCAATTTTGAGGGTGGATACGCCGATGTCCACGATTTCCGGTATTTGATGCAGGGCGTAGAGATCACCGGGTGAGAGCAGATAACGGGCATCCCCCAGCGGCTTGAGCACATCATCCACAATCAGTTCATACGGCAGGCGGCAGGCTTGAGCGCACTGGCCGCGATTGGCGCTGCGTCCGCCCCATGCCTCCGATGAGAAGCACTGGCCAGAGTACGACACGCACAGTGCGCCGTGTACGAACATCTCCAATTCGCAGTCGGTTTGCTCGCGGATAGCGCGGATTTCTTTGAGCGAGAGTTCACGCGCCAGCACCACTCGGTTGACGCCGAAATGCTGCGCCAGCGCCACACCCTCCGCGCTGGTGATGCTCATCTGCGTGCTGCCGTGAATATCCACCTCCGGCGCGATCTGGTGCGCCAGTTGTGCTATGCCCACATCCTGCACGATCAATGAATCCGCTCCGGCACGGGCGATTTGCTCGATGGTTTTGACGGCCTCGCTCAGTTCGTGGTCGAAGATCAACGTGTTGAAAGTAACATAGCCCCTGACCCCTCGGCTGTGCAGCGTCCGCATGACCTCCGGCAGTTCGCTCAGGGTGAAGCCCACTTTGGCGCGGGCGGTGAAGTGCTTGAGGCCGAAGTAGACGGCATCTGCCCCAGCTTCAATCGCGGCGTTGAGCTGCGGCCAGTACCCGGCAGGACTCATGATTTCAGGTTTGATGTGCATAGGCTTGTCGCGGAGGACTAAACGGACGGTGTTTCACAACGCATTATTGCACGGAAAGGACGGAATTTCTACGATGGCGGTGACTGTTTCTGATTCCCTATGCCCGCAACGCAGCGTACTTGCGCTGCGTAAATATCAGTGATGGCACAAGTTTTAACAAAGGGAGCAGGTTATGAGTGCGCACCGACTCGATGTTCAGACAACTGGGAACGATGTGACATGGCTGTACCGGGTGGGGGGAATCGCTGCCATCGTTTTGGCGCTGGCCTACACCATCACTATTCCGCTGTACTTCTCCGCCGGGGCGACACCCCAGGGCGGCGAGGCATGGCTGCATTATCTGGACGGCAAGACGACTCTATGGTGGGCAATTCTTGGCCTTTCTATCCTGACTGACTTTCTCTTCATCCCGGTTAGCATCGCGCTGTACTTTGCGTTGAAGCATATCAACCGCAATCTGCTGCTCATCGGGCTGGGGTTCGTGCTGTTGTTCGCAGTTCTCGATCTGGCGGTGACGTGGCCGAATTACGCCTCGCTCATTAACCTGAGCAGCAGTTACGCCACAGCCTCTAGCGACGCGCAGCGGGCGGCGTTCGTCGCGGCGGCCAGTTATGCCGATGCTGTACTGCCTTACAGCCTGTCGGTCTACAGCATCGTGGTGATCTCGTTCGGGATTCTCCTTGTGGCGCTGGTGATGCTCAAAGGTGTGTTCAATAAGCTGACGGCATATGTGGGCTTGGCTACCGGTATTCTCGGCGTGGGCGCGACGGTGGGGTCGTTCTTCGTTCCGGCTTTGGGGGCTGTGGTTATCTTGACTTCGATCTTAACGATTGTGTGGCTATTGTTCGTGGGCCATCGGCTTTATCGGCTCAATCCCAGCCTGTAGATGAGGGAAAACCAATTCGGGTATAATAAAACCTGAGTGAGTTTGGGAGAACCAATATGGTTTTACGTGAGAAGCTCTATACGTTTGACGAATTCTGGGACTTCGCGCGGTTGCCGGAAAATGAAAACCGCCGTTTGGAACTGGACAACGGAGTAATTGTTGAAATGGCAGCTTCGACCCCCCTTGATACCGTAACTGCCGGACGTATATTGTATTTTCTGAACACCTTTGTTATCCCGCGTGATTTAGGGTATGTGACAGGTGCGGATGGCGGCTTTAAGTTGGCTCAGAAACGTTCACGTCAGCCAGATGTGGGGTTCATTTCGAAGGCGCGGCAGCCACATCTTCCTAAACGTTTTGATTTGCCTCCAGATTTGGCCGTTGAAGTGGTGTCAGAAGATGAAGATATTCTCAAAAAAGCCCACGAATACCTGACTGCTGGTACGAAAATGGTCTGGGCTGTTTATGCCGAAGATCGAACGGTTTACGTGATGACATTGGACGAAAAGGGCGCAATCATCAGTCTGCCCTTCACCGGCGACGATGTCCTCGACGGTGGCGACGTGCTGCCGGGATTTAGGCTGGCTGTGAAAGATATTTTCCCGGAATAATGGGATATTGGGATGTATATCTGTGAAGCCTCATCACCCCAAGTAGGTAAACTTTTCAGTCGCCTGTCTTATCTCTCTGTTCCGATGCAATATTCATGACTATCTGGTCGATGCTGCTTACATTGTACATTTTATCGGAATACATTGTTTCAACCCATCCACCATAGGTAGTCAAAAGAGACCGTAGGAAAGGCATCATGCACATAATCGAGGATGGGCGATATTGAATGTTAAACGCACTCAAGTTCTTAGATTGTTCATGGTATCCAGTGTTGATTTTGTCTAATAGTCGGGCATCTGAAGTCACTTTGTGGAATCGCCAATAATCTTTGTAGGTTTTGCCTTCAAAAACGCAGTCAAAATTGATGGTTAGGTATTGTTCCTCTCTATCTGAATATAGATTTGAAACTAAGCCAACTTGCTTTACACATATCTGTATTTCTTCGAGTGAAACGCTGTTCGCGGTAGCATAATACAAATCTTCCATTTGCGATGTCCTCGTGAGTCGATATGTACTTAACAGATTACCTCAACTTGGCATTTATTGGCCGCAAGGAAATAAAAAAGAGCGCACTTCGCCAGCGCGCCCTCATTCTGTCTAACCCTAACCCCCTACACCTTGATCGCCGTTGACACCGAATTCTGCTTCACTTCGTCGGCAGTGACTTCGCGCTGCTGCGTGCTGGACAGGTAATTGCCCTCCGAGATGAGCATGGTGTTGAGCGCGATTTCGGCGGTGGGCAGCAGATCAACCCGCCCTTGCAGTGTCGCCACCCAATGATGCTGCGAACTGTCGTACACATCGCCGATCTCCTGCACGGTGTGGATGCGCCAGTCGTAGCCGCCCATGCTGGCCGTGCTGTCGAGGTCGAGGTGGCCGATGCTGCGGAAGTAGCCGAAGGGGTCAAGGCGCACGCCGCCCTGCGAGCCCAGCACCACTGAACTATCCATCTTGTCCAGATGAACCGCCCATGCCTCGATGATGTCCAGCGTGATGTTGTTGGCGAGGCGCACAAAGCCCAATCCCAGTTCTTCCACGTTGTAACCGCTGGACTGCTTGCGCTTCTCGTCCATCGGTGTTTCCTGATACGTCTGCCCGCTGATGGTCAGCGGAGCAGGGTTGCCCAGCAAGTACAGCATTTGCGCGATGTGATAGACGCCCATGTCATACAGTGCGCCGCCGCTGGCATTCTGCTTCTGCACGAAGGTCGGCGTGCCGTAACCATCCACGAACGGGCGACCCCGGCGGCGGTGACCCACCGAGCGGGCATGATACACCTTGCCTAGCTGCCCGTCGTCAATCAGGAAGCGCGCAGCTTTGGTTTCATTGGAATACAGCGTCGAAAGCTGGATGTGCAGCTTGCGCCCGGTTTCGCGGGCGGTGGTCAGCATGGTTTCGGCGTCGCGGTACGAGCCGGCCATCGGCTTTTCGCAGTACACATCCTTTCCCGCCTTGAGCGCCGCTACCGTCATGGGCATATGGAAATTGTTGTGCAGCGCTACATCCACCGCTTGAATATCATCGCGCTTCAGCAGTTCGCGGAAGTCGGTATAGACGTTGGGAATATTATATTTTTCGGCTACGCGGCGGCCTTCGGCTTCGTTGACATCAGCCAGTGCCACAATCTGTGCGTTGCTAATTTTGGCATAGTTGTCGAGATGGTGCTTGCCGATCTGGCCGACGCCGATCATGCCGATACGAATAGGATCACTTGAGGGCATCATAAACTCCTAAGACAAATTGAACCGCTGAGACGCGGAGAAAACAGAGAGTAAATCAGGCTGCTGCCACCGAACGTTCGATCAACTGCATGGTCTTGCGGGCTGCTGCAATTTCATCGCCATCTTTTGGTACACTTTCAATGCCCCAGCAGCCTTTATATCCCGCTTTGACCAGCATAGCAATAACGCGCGGCAGATCAACTGTCGGGTCATTGCCCTGTGCGTCAAAGTTGAAGGTCTTGATGTGCACCTCGTTAGCCCGTGCGGCGCACAACTTCCAGCCTTCTTCCTGTGTGCCATCCGCCCAGTTATTGGAGTCGAACAGCAGCCCCAGCCCCGGCACAGCATCTAGAATCCGTACTACGTTCTTTGGTACATGGGAAGCGCCCCAGTGATTTTCCATCACCACGTTGATACCCAGTGCGCGCGCCTGCTTCACCACCGTCTTGAAATCCGCCACGATGATTTCAAACATGTCGTCGGTCATCTCTTCCTTGCCACCCGCGTCCATACGGACAGATGTTGCGCCCAGCCGCTTGGCAACCTCCAGCCAGCGCGTGCCGGAAGCACGGTTCTTCTGCCGTTCTTCCAAGGTTGGCTCCCACATGTGCGCGCCGTCAATCGCCAGATTGCCAAAGGGCAGACCAGCAGCATCTGCTGCCGCCCGTACACGATCAACATAAGCCAGACCCTCTGCCGAAAACGAGGTTTGCAGCGGGGTGGCGCTGGCGCGTATCTGTTCCGTTTCTTGAATAATGGGGACGAGGTGACCGTTCCACGGGTCAAGTTGGGTGCAGCCCAGTTCCTTGCAATCGGTGATATATTGGAACATGTCCTGCTTGCCATCGCGCAGTAAACGATGGAAACTGTAAGAAGCTTGATGCTAAACTGCATTTTGTCTCCTTTTGGTAAAAATAATTCTTCATTTTCTAAAATTGGGAACGCTCCCAATGAACGAGCGAAATAATCCGTCGCCCCTATTGTAACGCGGACTGTTGGGGTGGGGGTATGGATGGATGGTGTTGGTAATAAACTGATTGCTGAACGATGCCTCTACTCCGGCGATGGCCCATCCTGACTCTCCAAGAACGCCACCAGATCAGCCAATTCTTGCAGCGTCACCCGTTCCCCAAAGTTGTTGAGCATAATGTTCTGATAACCCGGCACGACATAATGCGCCGGCTGCACAATGCTTTCGACGATATACTGTTCAATACTGTAATCTGCCAGTGTTGGGTCTTGCAGGCGAGTTTCTTCAATGCGCGTATAAGTGCCTTCGGTGGGTGGCGCAATCTTCTGGTCGCTCAGGTGGCATCCTGCACAGCCTAGTTCGCCGTCATAGAGAAGCTGCCCATTAAGGGGATCTCCGTACACAGTTTCCATTGTATTAAGGATTCGGGCAACATCGCTTCCCACCGTCCGGGTCGCCGCGTCTGCCGGGATATACCCGCAGTTCAGTGCCAATTCCTGATACGCCGCTCCCACCTTGAACAGGTTATCCAATGTCACACCGGCATCCTCTGGATTATCCAGTTTTAGTTCCGTTAGCATAGCTGCCAATTCGTTCTGCTGCCGTGCTAACTCAGCGGAGTCGCAGGTCAGTTCTACAGGCTGCGGGATGGCCGTTGGTTCAATGGGCATGGCGATAGGTGTAGGTTGCGCTACGACCACGCTTAGGCCGGCCAATGCCATAGCCGCTATGCCGACGCCAAAGCCGATAAATATTCTATTCATATTGATACCAGTCCACTTCCACTATGTCTCATGTGTCATGCTACACCACACGATCAAACCCTTTCAAGGCATAAAAAAACCTCTGGCACTTGACCAGAGGTTTTGTTCATACCTCTACGTGACTTTTGCTCCCCCTCTCTCTCTACTGGTGGAGAGGGGGGCAGGGGGTGAGGTTCTTAATTACTTCAGCGTCTCCAGATAAGCGAGAATGTCTGCTAGGTCTTGAATGGTAAGCTGCTCACCAAAATTGGGCGGCATCACACCCGTATAACCGGGCACGGTATACGCATTCGGCAGCAGAATACTCTCCACGAGATATTGTTCGGCTGTGTAATTGGCAAACTGCGGTTCTTTGAGACGTTCGTTTTCCACTCGTGTGAATGTGCCATCCGACATCGGGCCTGTGCCATTTGCCGACTGTATATGGCAGCTTGCGCATGGCAGAACATTACCCAGACCGCTCTTTGCGCCGTTTACATTGTGGTACAGGTCGCTGCCCCGGGTTGCATCACCTGTGACGTTCGCCAGATCAGCTATAACGGTAGCTACATCTGTGCCGACAGGTGTTGGTAATACACCACCCGATTGTTGCAGTAGTTCGATTTGAGCTTCCAGCGGTGCCCCATCTACTGGTTCGATTGCGAATTGGTTGACGGCAAACAAATCGTCAAGCTGCCAGTTTTCGCCTTTATCGAAATTCTCAATATAAGCCACCAGGTCTTCGATCTGATCCATACGCAGAGGGCCACCCGCTATTTGCGACCATGCTGCCATTGGCTGCGGCCAGTAATGACTGCTCACAGGCCGACCATGAATAAGTGTGGTTTGAATGAATGACTCGTGTGTGCCAACCCAGCTAAGATTTGCCAAACGGCTGAAGCGTGCCGGGTCATAACCCTTGGCCACTGCCGCCTCAACCTTTGAAGCGCGATCCGCGTTCAGGGCAGCAATAGTAGTGTCTATTTCGCTAATTCGCGCTGTGATTTCAGCCTTGCGGGTATCGGTTGTGCCTTCTGCGGTCTGTTCGGCAGTCAACTGGGTTTTTTCGGTGCTCATATCAGAGACTTGCTTGGTGATTTCTGGGAAGAAATCATGATCGAAAAACTGCGGGTTATTCAGACCCGGAGCGCGGGCTGAACCACGCCCATCCAAGCCGTGACAACCGGTACAATTTGCTGCAAAGGTCATTGCACCCTGTTCGATTGAGCGTGCTTCTTCCATCACCTGAAAGGCTTGCATACGCCCGCCCTCATTGATGGCCGCCCAACCAAGGAATACCATCGTCAGCAAGAAAGAAATTAACCCCAGCGTGATGCGGTTTTCAATGCCGCCGACTAACATTCGTTCAAACATATTTGCTTATTCCTGAGTAAAAACCAATCATTCAGGTTTCGGTCATGTTGGGGTGCACCTATTATGCACCCCCAATAATTTCGTGGATGGTGTCGCTAAAAGCAGCACCATTCCCCATACTCATGCACGTTTACCGCCCAAAGTACAGTGCGTCCTCATGGATGAATACATGGTCAGTCTTAAAGCGGCGGATCGGATTGCCATTTGCGTCCAATGCTAGGATAGACTGTCCGTTTTCATCCAGTATTGGTTTACCGTTCTCAACCTGCACTTCGTTCCAGCTAATGATCAGATCAATACGTTTCAAATGATCTTGATTTTGCGTGATGACCAGTGAACCCCAGCCATCGCGCAGGTAGGTATCGTTCTTCTTGATTTCTTCTCCCAGCAGCGCCAGCACCTTATGTAGTTCAGGCGCATCCGCCGGCACAGACTTAAAGTTGGAACTGCTGATAG
This sequence comes from Anaerolineae bacterium, assembly GCA_041390885.1. GTDB lineage: Bacteria > Chloroflexota > Anaerolineae > Aggregatilineales > Phototrophicaceae > CFX2. The sequence continues at coordinate 545,834 of JAWKPB010000021.1, forward strand.
CCAGATGCTGGTCACTCAAAACATCCACGATTCCATCAGCAATAGTGGTCTTAGGTGAACCAGTTACTAGACCGGGTGAATTCACCGTTCCTGCAAACGTCTGACCAATTTCCACGTTAAACGCATTGACAACTGATGCGCTGTCGGCATCCGCTTCAGCTTCTGTTTCGCGGGTTGTGTACATGCCCGGAACCAGTTGGTCATACGGTACAGGCAGCAGCGGGCCGACCCGGCTGTGCTGCGGCGGGAAGATTAGTTCGTGAATAATCTCCGAGTCGGGCGAAGTCGTTACCCCGAACTTCGATAACCCCATATAACTTAGGATTGTGACGAATGAAATTACACCTAAGAAGAAGGTGATGGCAAATCGTCGATGGGCGAAGCGTCTGCTTGGCGTTACGTCAAGGTAAGGCCATACTGCTAACAAACCAAGTATGAGACCGGGGAAAATGATGCCCCAGAAAACCTTATCACCTAGCTTCAGCGCGCCTTGAATCCACAAGAAGTACCACGGCGCGGTTGTACCCAGTGGTGTCACCTGTGGGTCAGCATGATGTTCCAGCGGCGCGTCATAGAACCAGATGCACAGCACAGTGAGAATAAGTGTTGTTACCGCAATCCACATGATCTCGCTGGTCAGTACATCGGGTATGAAGTAAACACGCTTGTCAAGTGGAACACGCTTGGCTGTGTCTTCGCCGATGTTTTCTTTCTTCGGCGGCAGACTGTGCCCGTGTACGATAACTTTGTAATAGTGGACACCAGTGAAGGCAAATAGCAGGGCAGGTAGCGCCAACACATGCAGCAGGTAGAAGCGCAGCAAACCGTTCGCCGCAATATCCGGGCCACCGCGCACCAGCAGGTTCAGGTTATCACCCACGATTTGTGGCGGCGTAGCTTCAATCATCGAAGCACCAATCGTGACCGCCCACAACGCCAACTGATCCCACGGCAGCAAGTAACCGCTGAAGCTCAGGAAGCCTGTGATCGCTAACAAAATTAAACCTGTGAACCATGTGAACTGTCGCGGCTTCTTGTATGAACCCGTAAAGTAGGTTCGTACCATATGCAGCGCCACAATCAGCACCATCGCTTCCGCGCCCAAACGGTGCATGTCACGCATGAACTGCCCCATGGGCACGTTGCTAGCAATGTTGAGCATGTTGGAGTACGCGACTTCCGGAGATGGCGTATACCACACCATCAGCAAAATACCGGTGATCGTTTCAAAGAACACCAGATAAGTCGAAAGCCATCCCAAACGGAAGGTGGGATACAGTCCCGTCATATCCGCGTGGAAATAGCTGGGGCGCATGTGCAGCCAGAAACCATCGGCATGGGGCTGCAAGCGTGGATTAGGTTTGCGGCTGGCCGCCTCGCCTCGCAGTGCTTCGCGGATGTCGGCGATATTCATACCAGCTGTCAGGCGTTCGACTGACTCATCAACTAGTTCAAAAACGGCTTTTTTCAAACCCTTTTCTTTAACATCGTCGAGGAATGATGGAAAAGGCAGTACGGACATATATTGCTCCTCGTTCAGTTAGTGCCACCCGAACGAACTAACTTCTGATAAAACCATTTACTCACTTGCAAAAATAGTGAGATTAACCCACTGTTCAAACCCGGTTTTTATGTCTTAGACATGACCGTTGCGACGGATACGGGCGCTGGTATTAATGTCTACTTTGGCAATCTTCTTGCCATTCAGCGGAATGGGATCGCCAACATCATTCGTTTCTGCAGTCGTGCCGTCTTCAAACGTGACCTTGGTTTTGAAACGGTCAAGGCTGCGTGGGGCAGGTCCCTCAATCCATAAACCATCAACTTCGTACTTCGACCCGTGACACGGGCATTCAAAACGGTGATTTGTATCCACCCACTTGGGCAAACACCCCAAATGTGTGCAAACGCCGTATAAGGCTACAAAGCCCTCATTTTCAGGGTTTGACAGCCAGAAACGCCCCGATGGGATATTTTTGGGCGCTGCACCGGGTTCGGGAATATCTTTAGCTTCATACGTAAAAGTGCCGCCAAATTCACCGGCCTTGAAACGCGGCAGAGCAAACCAGATCAAGCCAGCCGTCGCTTCCCCCAACAGCAGGGCGATAGATGCGCCCCAAATATAGAAGAGAAACTCGCGTCGGGTTGGCGCGCTGACCTCAATTGTCGGTTGCGCCACAACCGGCTTATCTGCCGGGGCTTTGGTGACACTTGCTGTAGCCATCTAAGCTCTCCTAATACATCATGCAAAATTCGTGCTAGTGTAACGCAATTCAGCAAAAAACACACTTCTTAAATTCGGCGAAATGTGCACACTGCAAAGTTTGGGATTTATTGTGCATTCGGTGTGGGTTATCACCGTATGTACAATATATCACAATCAAATCCACACGTCAAAAATTAAGCGGAGGGAAAATCACTGGATATTTTAGCCCTCATTTCGCTTGATCAGGTCACAGCTTAACTGTAATCTGTAATGCGGTATCCATAATAACGTGCTACCGGATAGCTCGAAAGCAGAGCAATTTTTGCCGCCTTGGGTAGGCTGGTTTTCCAATCGGGCGGTAACTTACGCACCTTGAGTGGCGCTTGTAAGCGGATTTCATTCCCGGAAGCGAGATGCCCGCTGTCAATAGTTTCGTCGTTTTCTACGATTTCAATTGAACGTTTCAGTTCGATATTAAATATCCGTTCCATCTCACGTAGCTTGCCTGCCGGGTCGTCTACGAAATCACGGTATCGCGTCCGGAAATAAGGGACTTCATTCTGTCTCGCATAATAAATATTGGTCATGGAATTAGTCAGGTTCCAGTGCATGGCGGCGTAAGTGGCACTGCCGAAAATGGCGGCATTCCCTTTCAACCGTCCCTTGCCCATATCGCGACGGAGCTTGGACCACGCCACCGCTCGCGGATCACGTATCATGTGCAGCATGCTGGTTCTGTAGCCCAGCCGCTTTAACATCAGTGCCCGACGCAAACTGTGCTGCCCACTTTTTGATGAGTCGATGATGCAGGTAGCGCCGCTGATGTCCATCACCGAGTCAATGATGTTTGTCCATATGGCACTATAATCGCCCCATAATGGATCAGCATCTCTGGTCTTGGGAAATGTTTCAACGGTTTCAGTTATCGTATCTGCTTGCTCCAATGTAATGTGCGGCAGCGCCGCCCGAAAGCGGCTGATAACCTCCGTCCACAGGTCACATTCTCGCAGAATTCGTCCGCAGGAACATGGCACCGGGTTTGTAGTGCGCCCGTACTGCCGGAATAATACATTGATTTCACCGACTGCCAGACAGTTGTCGTTCATGCCGAGCAGCATGTCCAAAATAGTAGTGCCGCTGCGCACGGCGCCCCCAACATAAATGATCTGGCGTGAGGCAGTCGCTGTTTCCGTCATTGGTTTCCTTAAATGTCATGTCCACTTATGATCGGGCAATTTTATACCGCGCAGTCTCCCATGACCACCTTGATTGGAATGCAATACAATACCAATGTTCTCTGTCATGTTATCATCGGATACAGTGAGCTATCCGTTGCTTTCTTTGCTCTCTTCATCGTGCCGGTCAGTAATCCCCTGAATTTTGTGTGAGGTCAACAATATGACGACGCAGGAACTACGCTGTACTCGCTTTTTGTGGACGAATATTGATGCACCCACTCGCGATGATATTGAGTTACTAAGCCGCGCGCATCCCGAAATTCACGCACTTCATTTGGAAGATCTGCTCAGCCGCACCGAGCGCCCCAAATTGGATGAAGAAGACAGCTATATTTTTGTGGTGATGCACTTCCCCGTTTGGGACGAGGTGCAGCGCATCTCTCGTCCCGGAGAAGTGGAGTTCATACTAGGGCGCAACTATTTGGTGACGGTTCATGATGGCAAACTTCAACCACTCATTCGTTTGTTCACTCGCTGCCAATCGTACGAAAGCGAACGCAACCGCTTGTTCGGCAAAGGCGCCAACGATGCTTTTTATGCAGTCGTTGACCAACTGGTGGATTATATGTTCCCTATCCTCCGCAAGGTGGATGAAAACATTCATGGCATTGAGGATAACATTTTTGATGCCGATGCCCGCCAGATTATTCGCGAGATCGCCCTCGTCCGCCGTGACATCATCGCCTTACGCCGCATGATTCGCCATCAAGTGCCGACTGTAGAGGCTTTGGAGCGCACCGAACATGTGGTTATCCGCGAAGAATTAGAACAGTACTTTGGGGACACGGTTGACCACCTGTACACCGCCCGCGACATTATTGATGAGGACTATGAGGTGATTGCCGGGTTGGCCGAAACGGCCGATACATTAGTGAGTCATCGCATTAACGAAGTCATGCGTGTGTTAACGGTTATCTCCGTTATTATGCTGCCCTTAACGCTCATCTCTGGCATCTATGGTATGAATATTGATCTGCCCTTGAACGAACATCCTGGCGCATTTATATTTGTCACCGGCCTTATGGTCTTTGTTGTAGTGATTATGCTCGTCTATTTCCGGCGACGAAAGTGGATTTGATGGAGTGGCCTTTCCCACGTGCAGCCTATATTGAACACGATCGTGACTTCCGCAGTCTGGTCAAATCGTTAGGCAAAGAATCCTTACTGGCGGTGGATACCGAATCCAATAGTCTCTACGCCTACCGTGAACGAGTATGCTTAGTTCAATTATCAACCCGCACCCACGATTACATCATTGATCCGCTGCGTATCGCTGATTTGTCGCCGCTCGCTACTCTGCTTGCCAATCCAAAAATTGAGAAGATTTTTCATGCGGCTGAGTATGACCTCATGTGTCTCAAGCGCGACTATGGATTTGCCATCGACAATCTCTTTGACACCATGGTTGCGGCACGCATTTGCGGATTGAAGGCCATTGGACTGAACCGACTCTTGGGACAATATCTGGGAATTGAAGCTGATAAGAGCCACCAACGAGATGATTGGGGGCAGCGCCCGCTTTCCGAAGAAGGCTTGCTCTACGCCCAGATGGACACCCATTACCTGCCACAATTGCGCGACAAGCTGGTAGCAGAGTTGAAAAGTGTCGGACGCATGGCAGAAGCACGGGAAACGTTTGCAGATGCCTGTGAAGTACCCGCCGCCAATAATACCTTCGACCCCGATGGCTACTGGCGTATTGGCATACCGGCTGACCTTAGACGCCGCCAGATCGCAATCCTGCGTGAGATCTATTTACTGCGCGAACAGATTGCTGAAGAGCGCGATTGTCCTCCTTTCAAGGTTTTCACGGACAAAATGCTGATTGCAGTGGCCGAATCTGCCCCCGGTTATCAAGGAGCGCTGGAAAAGGTGCGCGGTCTGCCCACTTCGCTGGCGAAACGCTACGGGCGTCCGCTGCTGCAAGCCGTCGAGCGTGGACGCCATGCCAAACTGCCGCAGCCGCCGGACCGCCCCCCAGATATTGCGCCCGACGTGGTTGAACGTTTTACCGCACTGCGCGACTGGCGGCGCTTGCGTGCCGAACAGCGCGGCGTCGAGTCCGACGTCATCATCTCCCGTGATACCTTGTGGACATTGGCGCAGAAGGCCCCCGACACACTAGAAGACATGCACGACATTCGTGGCCTCGGCCCGTGGCGGCTTGCGACTTACGGCGAAGAGATCCTCGATGTTATGCGCCGTCTTCAGATGGCGGAGTAGTGGGGATAACTTATCCCCATTCAATGAGTCTTTCCAGTGGAATTTTGTCATAACTTGCACATTTTACTGCTATGCGTCACTATACTTAGATACACCTCTCCCATTTCAACGTTCTACATGACTTCCACCGCCGCATTTAATTACTGTTGGATTACTTTATTGAGTATCGTATGGGTGAAATGGTTGTTGAATATATTCTTTAATTAAGTTGAGCAGCGTGATGAAGAAGACCATCAAAATATTTTGTTTCACATTGATAACTCTTTTGAGCATCTCCACACCAATTCTTGCAATAGAAGGATCTGTTACTTTTACGGGTGAGGCTGACTATGCCGATACGCTTTGCCAGCACGCATTCATGCGCTTTACTATCACTGCATATTACTCGCAGGAAGATGAGTATTACATATTTCCTAAGGAAAACGAGAATGATCCAGAGTTACGGCAATCGGTCGATTTTGCAGCGGTTGTGTTCAAGGATGGTGCCGGAAACTATTTGGAAGTGTGGCCGATTGGAGTGAGTCAGGTGAGACCTGTTCATCCGGGTTTTCCTGATGACTTTTACACCGTCACCAGTCATGTCTGGCTTGACCAGTATGAAAGATCACCGGTCATCGCTGAGATGTATGATGTCGACAAAACGCTGCAAGCGGGCGCAAGTGAGCAAGATTTTCTTAACTATGTGTTAGCTACTGGAAAGCTAATTTACCGGAGCGAAATTGATCCAGCGCAAGGTATTCCAGTCAATGCGACGGGTACTCCAATCCTTGGAGGCTCTGGCACAGTGCCGTCAATTCAGCTAACGCCGACTATCGTGGCGGATTGTGTGCGTTTTAGGAGCCGGGGTGCGGATGCCCAAATATGCAATGTATTTACGGAAGCTGAAGGCGCGGTGAAGATACGGGTTGGCCCGGGCACCAATCGCACGGCTGTGGTCAACTTACCTGTGGATACAGCTTTCACAGTACTAGGTTATGCCCTAGCCAGAGATGAAAGCCGCTGGTTGCGGCTAGTCAAGGAAGAGGTTGCGCCTAGATCCCGAGCTGCGGAATTATGGGTGGCTGAAGACGATATAATCCTAGTGGGAGACTGTAGTCACCTTGAAGAGTTATCCGCCCCACCCATTATCCCAATTATCCGAACGCCGACGCCTGCGCCCGCCAGCGAGGGTGCAACAACTGGTGTGAGCACTGGAGATGAAACCGCTGGCGGAAGCCAGGGAAATGTGATCTCCGGTGATATTGCATCCGGTTCGTGGCTGATTACGCTGACATACGGGCCGACTGAAGGGCCTTGTCATCACTCGGGAAACCCCAGTGACTACTACTATTACACATTGACGCCGAGTCCTGATGGTAGCACGATTGCGGTTTCTATCGCCTCGGGAGGTTCTTCTTACCCGCTGACAATGACCCGCACCAGTGGCACATCATATATTGGAACACAGGTCTTCCCGGAGCTGAATAACCAAACCCACGTCTACACGTGGACATTCACCTCACCGACAACATTTGAAGGCAAGGTCGACACTACTTTTGCAAGAGGGGGGTGTGTGATTCATAACTTCTTGTCCGGTCAGGCTAATTGACAGTTAGGGCCGAAATGAATTCTTTATGCGTGGCGTTCGCGTGACGTTATTATATCGATAGGTTGCAGAGCACTTACGATCTTCAATGCACTGATTTCTGATTAGGTTGCACAGTCGTAACGCAATCCTGTTTTTAACCACTTGTTACAAATAGTTAATCCCCCGTTGGTATTCTGTTAAATCTCCTTCTGGTATCTTTGCGACTCCACCCCTTTGCGTTAAGGTCTAATCCGTTTTACACCGCTGAGAGGGTAGGAATATCATGCAAATAACATTCTACGGCGCGGCACAAACGGTTACTGGTTCACAGCATATGATCGAAGTCAACGGTCTGCGCCTGCTGTTGGACTGCGGCCTGTATCAGGGCAAACGCGCCGAAGCCAACGAGCGCAACCGCCATCTGCCCTTCGACCCCACCAAAGTGGATGTCATGGTATTGTCTCACGCCCACACTGACCATGCTGGTAACATTCCCAATCTGGTAAAAAACGGATACAAGGGTGACATCATCTGCACACATGCCACCCGCGACCTATGTGCCGTCATGCTCATGGATAGTGGTCACATTCAGGAACGCGATGTCGAGTTCGTTAATAAAAAGAACAAAAAGCGTGGTCAGCCCTTGGTCGAACCCATCTATACGCAGGCCGATGCAGCAGCCAGCCTTAGCAACTTCACGTCGCAGGGCTATAACCGCCCGCGTTTGATCGCTCCCGGCATCACCCTGACCCTGATTGACGCCGGTCACATGCTCGGCAGTGCCTCAGTGGTGCTTGATATTGAAGATAAGGCAGATGGCAAAGACGTGCGCGTGGTCTTCAGCGGCGACATTGGACGCAAAGGCATCCCCATCATTCGCGACCCGCAGTATCCCGACTCAGCCGACATCCTCATTATGGAAAGCACCTACGGCGACCGCACCCACGATCCATATCTGGATGCCGAAAAAGAACTGGAACGCATCATCAATAACACCTACCGGCGTGGCGGCAAGGTGATTGTTCCTGCCTTCGCTGTGGGCCGTACCCAGCAGTTGGTATTCGCGCTCAACCAGTTAGCCCAGAAGGGCGATATTCCTCACATGCCTATCTACGTGGATAGCCCGTTAGCCGTCAACACCACCGATGTTTTCCGTTCGCATCCCGAATGTTTTGATGGCGAAACCCAGCAGTTTGTCATGCACGGTAACGGCGGCAAACGTGACCCGTTCGGCTTTCAGGAATTGTTCTACACCCGTTCTGTTGAAGACAGCAAACAGCTTAACTTCCTGAAGGAGTCGGCCATCATCATCAGTGCCAGTGGCATGGCCGAAACTGGACGCATCCTGCATCATCTGAAGAACAATATCGAAGACCCGCGCACTACAGTTCTTATCGTGGGTTGGCAGGCTCCGGAAACATTAGGCCGGCGCTTGGTAGACGGCGAAAAAGTCGTCAACATTTTTGGCGAAAAATATCACAACAACGCCACAGTCGAAGTTCTGAACGGCTTTAGTGGTCATGCCGACCGTAACGAGTTGCTAGAGTGGGTCGAACCCATGAAACGCAAGCCGCGTCGCACGTTCCTCGTGCACGGCGAACTGTCTGCCGCCACCGCACTGGCTTCCGGTCTGCGCGAACGCTATGGTTTGCAGGTGGATATTCCTACGTGGAAGCAGTCCTTCGATATTCGCAGTGGAGGAGTCGAACAATTCCGCCTGCGCTTGGAAGGCTGACTACCTGAATTGAATCGTACCTTCAGACCCTAAGGCTTTCATCCGCCTAAGTTGTCTTAAGATGAAAGTAATGGTTGTCGAGCAGAAGGTGCTACAGCGCATGGATATTACTAAAAATCGCAGTGTTCTCATCGGTGCTGCTGTACTGGTTCTCCTTTTCTTGTACATTCGCACCTCAGCAATTTATGGCGATATAAGTGACTATTCCCGCATGATCACCATTGGCGAACTTGCCGATCTTATTGCCGATCCTGACAGCCGCGCCGACATCAACCTGATTGTGGTCGGGCCGCGCGATGAGGTTCAGGTTTACACACAATCAGGGAGCACCTATAAAACCCAGAAAGATCCCAATAGCTCACTGCCGAGCCAATTACGTTCTATGGCGATAAGCGATTCGGTTATAGAAGACATTCGCGCTCGTATTGAGGTGCGAAATATGCCTTACGATAACTTGCCGATAATACTCATTAATTTTGCGCCACTGCTGCTAATAGGGTTATTGTTTTGGTTTTGGTATCGCCGCAATAATAGTGGCGTCACCAAAAATGTTATTTCAATGAAGGCATCACCTGTTGTTGAACAAAAGGGATTTAGAGAAATCACCTTCCAGCACATTGGTGGCTACGAACCCGCTAAGCAGGAATTTAAAGACCTCATCAATCTGTTGATAGATACCGAAAGCCGCCAGAAGCGCGATATTCGGTTGCCCTCAGGCGTTTTACTCACTGGTGCTGCAGGCACAGGCAAATCCCGCTTAGCACAGGCTGTTGCTGGTGAAACAGGATTGACACTGGTGCGGAGCGGCGGCAGCG
>JAWKPB010000022.1:0-433865 GCA_041390885.1 Anaerolineae bacterium
TATGATCTGCCGCACAATCTCCGTGTGGTAATCCGTTGGAACTGTGGCTACGTAACGGAGTCTGTATTCCTCAATGTTGTGACGATCAGCCAATTCGAGTGCCTCGTCTGCCAATTGAAGGAGGGACTTGTACCGACTGAATTGCGACTTATTGACTCCACCCATTGCGCTTAGAACGGCATCGGTGTATTCACGTTTGCCGCGCAAATCGAGTTCCAATGCTTGACGATAGAAGTCATTCGAGACTGCATGGGAAGGGACCTCATACCCATGCACAGTAAGTAAAAGCAGAGCAGCCTGCCGCGCCATTGCTATTGCTGATAAGCCGCTGCGGGCAGTGTTTTCTTTGGCCTGCCGAAAAACTGATGAACGTTCTGCCGGGATGATGATGCACGGGATCATACCATCACTGTTGTAGCCAGCAATGAAATCACGCAGCAACCACGTCGCCCAATAACGGCGCTCTCCAGTTTCGATCCGAAACTGCTGAGTCACGCCCTGTGACACATCCACTACTGTCAGTGGGTTTACCTGCCCATCGTCGCGGATGGTGATTGCGAGGTTAACCAGATCGTGCAGCAGTTGTTCTTCGGGTGAGAGATGAACTGATTGCTCTTCATCACTCTCATCGTCAGGATTAGGCAGTAGTTCCAGTACATTGTTGAAAGGTCGCCCCCGTTGACGGGCAGCGACCTGTACCAGTTGAACCAGTTCTTTGAGTGCTTGCGTGGGTGTAAGACGATTACTGTGGAACGCGAAGTGAAGTTGTTCTGGCAGCACCCGGCGCGGTTGCACCGGATCAGGACGCACCATCTCCAGCAGTAAACGTTCCACGCGGATGCTGTTGTCCTCGAACTGCTGCGGATTACCCAGCAACAGTTCTTCCGTCACGCTGCCAAGCAGATCATCAATCCGGTGGGTTTGGTTCTTGGGCGGCATTAGGCACCGCCTTTGGCGATACGCTGCACCAGCTTGCCAACAAACTGGGCGTAAGCCTTACTTGCAGATGCTTTCGGGTCGTAGTTGAAAATGCTCTGGTGGTTTTGATGGGCGTAAGACACTGCTTCGTTGGCAGGAACAACACCGAGTAGCAGCTTACCCAGAACACTATGCCCCTTCAATTCATCTAGCAGATGGTTGTGTCCCCGGATGCGGGAATTCATCTTTGTGACCAGAATGCCACTGACACGCAGATTAGGTTGCCGCCAGCCCTCACGGATGTCATTGATTTTCCCGATGACGCTCATCAGACCGACAGTTTCCAGATAGCGTGGTTCGACAGGCACAATTGCATCGGTTGCCGCAATCAACCCCATCTCGGTCATCAGTGAGAATGACGGACGAGTGTCAATCACAATGGCGGCATAGCGGTTGATGATGCGGCTCAGTGGATCGGCAAGACGATAGGGCGCACCCGCAATCCCCATCAACTCGCGTTCCGCGCCTTCGAGCATGGGGGAGGCAGGTAGCACATGCAGGTCGGCATCCCATGTCGATTGTACGATGCAGTTGAGCAGGGTTTGTGCCGCATTCTGGCGGTCTGCCATCAGGACGGTATACAGGCTGTCATCTGTGCCGTAGTCCTTAGTCCCCGTCGTCACGAGTGTGGCATGTGCCTGACTGTCCGTATCAATGAGCAGGACGCGAGAATTGGGTGCGCCAGCACGTCGCAGCATTCCTGCGATGCCAAGCGCGGTATTGGTGGCGGATGTCGATTTCCCGACACCCCCTTTATGGTTGGTGAAAACGAAAACGCGAGTCATTGCAACTTCCTCTCAATTCATCAAACCGGATAGAAATCGCTGTGCTTGCAAAGACTTCGCGGAAGCGTGTTAGACTGTCCTACGGGAGTCTTGCTGGCGAGAGCAGCGAGCCTTCAAGGTGGTTGGGGGAGACGAAACCTCTCCCCAATCACCGCAAAGCCAAAACCTTTTCCGGGTCTGTGAAGCGCGCTATACTTGCGCGTTGAGGAAATGCAATCTGTTGTAGAAATTCAGGGGTGGTATAGCTTGTGGGTTGTTCGCCTAAACTCTTGTTCTTCCCGCAGTGACAAACCTGCAAACATCATGTTCGTAGGTTTGTTTTTATTTCACCTACTACGCCTATAATGAATAGATACCGCCGTCGTGAAAGAAGGGGCATTGATGCGCCGTCAAATGTTGATGATCTGCTGCTTGTGTGCAGTCCTTTTGGTTGTTGGTATTCACACCCCACCCACCAGCGCGCAGACTGACTTCCGCTACCGATTGGCCTATGTAACACAGGCCGTACAAGGCATCACCCTTCATGTACTCAATCCTGCCGATCCGTTAGCTCCGGCTGAAATAATCCCACTGCCCACCACTGAAGGCAAACGCCTTTATGGTGTGAATGTAAGCCCTGATGGACAGTGGATGCTGGCGACTATGAAGTCTGGCGATGAAGACCCCCCATTGCTGCGTTTGTACACATCGGATATGCAGGCACACCGCGACTTCAATTTGGGAAACATGGCACCGTCATGGTCGCCGGATAGTCACTGGCTCATGTTGCCTATTTATAATTGGGCTGGTTCACTCTACTGGTTTACGCTCTCAGTCTACGATCTTCAAACCGATACCTTGCTCAATTTTACAAATAGCGACGAGCATTACCCCTATAGCTATGCGTGGTCAGATGATAGCACACGCTTAGCAGTAGTCAGCCGGGTGTGTGACACTGTACCCTGCTACACACAGTTAGAAATTTATGATACCGCCACTTGGGAGGCGACTGTTTATACCAATCCCGCACCAAGCACACTCTGCCGGCTGGTTTGGTCACCGGATAACCAGAGTCTTGCGTTCAACTATTCTTGTGAAGTGGGTGTCAGCCAGTGGATAACGGATGTTTTTGTTTGGTCACTGCCGCAGGACACATGGATTCCTGTTTCTCACCGCACGCAGCCGCTTACGGATGATGAGTTCATCACCAATTTATCCTATTCTTTTGATCACACCTATTTGTGGCTCAATCCCGAAACTCTTCTCACAGCCTCAATCGGTGGTCGCTATCGCGAAGGCGGGGGTTATGAAGATGCCACTTTCTCCTACGACACACGCATCTATAACATCACGCGGGGAACCGACGAACTGCTTGATCCCCGGATTTTGACAGATTGGCAAGTCAGCCCCGCTAACCCACATCTCTATTCCTACCGCCGCGAGTCGTATGAGTTGTATGATAGTGAATCCTCCATGCGCCTGTGGCGGTTAACCGCCTCGCAGGTTGAAATCGCTACCTACGACGGCACTGCATTTTCGCCCATTTATAGCACCGATGGTGGCTGCAACATGGAATGGTCACCGGATGGTCGTTATCTGGCGCATACTGATGTACATGAGGGTTTCTTGTTCTGCCGGGGTGGCAACAAAACCATCAAATTTATTGATAGCGCAACCATGACCAATATTTCAATTTCGCTAGAGGAGTCAGGCGAAAACTATCCCATCGGTTGGTTGTTCATGCCCTGAAACAACCCGCACACCACTGCCGAATTCAGATTGTTTGAAGTCTTTCCACAACCAAAGTGAGTCACCCCTCCGCCAGCGTATCAATTGCCCGATACCCCAATCGGCGGAATTCTTCAGGGGAAAGGTCTATCATGCTTGCCGTTCCTTTTCCATGTAATTGTTCACTTATAACCTGTACCACTCACGGCGTATAGGCATGTCTATGACTGTGTCGCATCAAACATAGGTAAGAACTGTTGGCTGTCGCCCTGTCTACAACCAATCACATAGAGGATAGATGATGGTTGTTGATCGTCCGCTGCGTATCGCCACATTTTTGGCGCCAAATGTGTACCCTGTGTATGCTTACATTGCCCAATATTTGGGGCGAAAATTAGGCTGTCCTACCGAAATTTTGGTGGGTGATTCGCACGATAAATTTGATAGCCTTCATCCCGATATAGCCTTTATCTGCGGCCTGCCCTATGTGCTAATGATGCGCCAGGGTCCGCCGCCTGTCGAACTGCTTGCTGCGCCGGTACTTCAAGGGGAACGCTTTGCCGGTAAACCAATTTATTATTCGGATGTCATTGTCCATCGCGACGCATCTTTCCAATCTTTCGCAGATTTACGTGGACATTCATGGGCTTATAACGAGGAAGTTTCCCAATCTGGCTATGGAATTACCCGCCACCATCTACTCACGCTGAGCGCGACCAGTGGCTTCTTCAGTCAGGTCGTCAATGCTGGCTGGCATCAAAAAGCGATTGAAATGGTTGCGAATAAGCAGATCGACGCTGCTGCTATTGATTGTCAGGTGTTGATGATCGAACTCCGCGACCATCCTGAACTCAGTGGACAGATCAAGATTATTGATGCGCTCGGCCCATCTACCATTCAGCCCGTCGTAGCCCGCACTGATCTGCCCGCCTCCCTCAAATCAGATGCGCGCGGCGTGCTTCTGGAACTGGCGGACGATCCGGATGCCCGTCACCAGTTAGCGCAGGGCTATTTCGACCACTTTGTACCTGCAACCGACCATGATTATGATGACATTCGTGCCATGCTGCACGCCGCCCAAACTGCTAACTTTATGATCATCCACTAAAGATAAAGAGAGGATTCCACATGGACAACACACATCTACAAGCTGAACGCCGCCAGAAAGACCAATTCTTCAAGTCACACCCCCAGTCACCGCTGACACCCGCACAGCAGGCGCAGTTCAGCAGCTTGAGCTATTACGACTACAATCCCGAACTCGATATAACCGTCACGCTTGAAGTCTTTAGCGATGGAAAGTTTGTGCCTATCCAGACGACCAGCGGTGATGTACGCCAATACAAACGCTATGGGCAGTTCATGTTTACGGTGGATGGGCAGGACGTGCGTTTAACCATTTACGAAACTGACCACGACTTCTTCCTGCCATTTGTGGATGCGGGCGCAGGCACAGAAACCTATCCCGCCGGGCGCTACCTTGAACCGGAATACTTGGGCGACAACCGTTTCCATGTGGACTTCAACCACGCCTACAACCCCTATTGCGCTTATGGCGAAGGCTGGTCGTGCCCCATCACGCCCGCCGAAAACCGCCTCAAGGTCGCCCTGCGCGCCGGCGAGAAAATCCCGCAGGGCGCGTGGGTGGAGCAGGGGTGATTTCAGGTATAATGGGATAAGTCAGTTAGGGAGCAAGAATATGGTTTTCCGCGAAAGACAATATACATTTGAAGAGTTCTGGGATTTCGCACAGTTGCCAGAAAATGAAAACCGCCGTCTGGAACTGGAAGATGGAGTGATCGTTGAAATGGCAGCTTCAACCCCGCTGAACACCGTAACCGCCATGCGAATTGGATATTTCCTGAACGCCTTCGTTATTCCACGCAATCTCGGCTATGTCACGGGTGCGGATGGTGGCTTCAAACTGGCTCACAAACGCTCGCGCCAGCCGGATGTTGGTTTCATCTCTAAAGCGCGACTACCACAACTCCCCAAACGCTTTGACATGCCGCCTGACTTAGCCGTTGAAGTTGTCTCAGAAGACGAGGACATTTTCAAGAAGGCGCGTGAATACCTGCGGGCTGGCACAAAAATGGTGTGGGCAGCTTATGCCGACGAGAAAACCGTGCATGTAATGCGCCTTGATGAAGATGGCGGTCTGAAGGCCATCCCCTTTGGCATCAATGACACCCTTGACGGTGGCGACGTGCTGCCCGGCTTCACGCTACCTGTTAAGGACATTTTCCCTGAGTAGGCAGTAATTTTATGGTGAAAAAGAAACGGTCATGAGAAAGTTGACAACTGCTTGCATGATGGGTGTGGTCTTTGTGTCTTTATTGATGATTTGGCATGGAATTGCCGACAGCATTAATCAACGCTCTGTTGCAGAAACACCCGTCCAAATGACTCAAAAAGTACTGATATCTGTTCAACAAACGCAGACAACAGATACACCAGCGATATTACGGAATTGTTCAGACTTCTTGCGTGAACGGCTCAAAGCAAATAACAGAGAATATACTTTGGTTGTCAAATCGTTTTTCGATCCTGCCGATCCAACTTCTCACCCCGAAATGAAAAATTTCAATGGTTCAGGGGATGCTGAAGTTTTAGTTAAGTTCCCCGATGATGCCGAGGTTTCGCTTTACTTCTATGGGGCTACTTGGGAAGGATGTTCAGTCCTTAGTTCTGTCCCACTTAACACAAAGTAGCCCGATTATCCCAATTGCTTCGGTTCCAATCACCCCACCAGATACCCCCCGTCTACCGGCATCACAATCCCCGTAATCATGTCGGCCTGATCGCTCAGTAAATAGGCCACCGCCTGCGCCACATGAATAGGATAGCCGAAACGCCCCAGCGGAATCTTGGCCTTCATCGGGTCGCCTTTCACCGGGTCGCCCCATACCTTTTCGCCCATCGGCGTCAAAATCACGGTTGGGTTCACGCTGTTGACGCGAATCTGGTGCGGCCCCAATTCCAGCGCCATCACCCGCGTCAGGTGATCCATACCGGCTTTGGATGCGCCGTATGCCGCGTGACCTTCAAGCGCCGCCACCCCCGCCTGACTGGAAATGTTGACAATCGCCCCGCCCTTGCCGCGTTTGACCATGCTCTGCGCCACCACCTGCCCGACGACGAAGGCCGCCCGCAGGTTGACCGCCATCGTCTGATCCCAGCCTTCAACTGACGCTTCCAGAAACGGCTGAATCACCGCGATTCCGGCATTATTCACCAGCAGGTCAATCGGCCCAGCGTCTGCCGCAGCTTTGCGAGCTTCCTGAGCATTACCCAGTTCCGCCGCAATCGTCGAGCAACCCGTTTCGGCGCTCAGGCTGTCGAGGTCGGCCTGCGTGCGGCTGATGGCGACCACCTCCGCCCCACATTCCGCCAGCACCTTCACAATCTCCCGCCCGATACCTTTACCCGCGCCCGTCACCAACGCCCGCTTGCCGTCAAAACGAATATTCATGCTCATGGAATAAGTCCTTTTCACTGGAAATATATACCGTCTATTGTGCCGAATTTTGTCCCGGACTGCTATCAATTGGTCGAATGCCTTGAAGCTCCGCCTGCGTTATAATCCTCACCACTTTGTTCAACAATATTACTTCTAAGGAATAACCCTTATGCCCGCGAAAATTGTGGTTATTGGCAGCTTTAATATGGATTTGACGGCCTATATGGAACGGATGCCGCGCCCCGGCGAAACCGTCAATGGGCGCAAGTTTGTCACCGGGCCGGGTGGCAAAGGTTCTAATCAGGCCGTGGCCGCCGCCCGCTTGGGTGCGGATGTGACCTTCATCGGGCGTGTTGGGCAGGATGTATTCGCTCAGGCCGCCCTCAACTTCTGGAAACAGGAGGGCATTAATACCGACTATGTCGTGCAAGACCCGGATAACGCTACGGGTGTTGCCCCCATCTGGGTAGATGACAAAGGTGAAAACAGCATCGTCGTCGTGCTCGGCTCCAATCTGGCGATTGTTAAAGAAGATATTGATCGGGCTGAAGCTGTCATCGCTGCTGCCGATGTGGTCATCGTGCAGTTGGAGATCAACTATGACATGGTGGAATATGCCATGCAGGTTGCCAGGTCCAAGGGCGTGAAAACCATCCTCAACCCTGCGCCCGCTGGCAAACTGAGTCTTCAAGCGGTGGCACTGGCTGATTATCTGACCCCCAACGAAACCGAACTCGAAGTGCTCAGCGGCAAGAGTGGCGATTACGAAGCGGCTGCCCGTTCCCTCATCACCCGCGAAGGGCAGACGGCGGTGGTCACGCTCGGTTCACAGGGTGCGATGTGGGTCAGCCCGACGGCAAAAGCTGTCATCCCCTCTTTCAAAGTCAACGTAGTGGATACCACCGGCGCTGGTGATGCCTTTAACGGTGGTTTCGCGGTGGCGTTGGGGGAAGGCCAATCACTTGAAAACGCCATCCGTTTTGGCAATGCGACTGCGGGCCTCAGCGTCACGAAACCGGGTACAGCGCCCAGTATGCCCACCCGTACCGAAGTCGAGGCGCTCTTGGTAGAACAGTAATTGTAATTTCGCTGTTCGTCACGCATCCAAAATTGCATAATGCAGCGTACTTAATCATCTAAATTGTAGATATATTCGCTGTTACAAATGTAAATTCTCCGATTATTCTTTGGAAAGTGCCAGAAAGTTGGGTATTTTTGTGTCGGGTAGGAGGGAAGTATCCGGACGAGTAGTACGCAACAAGTGGGTGGAGGCGAAGGCATGGCGGCGCTGACTCAAGCGAACAGACGCTTAACCAACCCGATTGTCTGGCAGGAAACTCAACACCTAAAGCGGCCATTTGAACGTCGTCATCATGCTTATTGGGCTGCAGGTCTTTTCTTGCTAGCTGCGGCAGTGGCTGTGATTGCCCTGACATTGGATGACTTCGGCACGCCTACCCATCAGCTCGGAATCTATCTCATTTGGATCATTCACACGGTAGCTGCTGCACGCGCCATCTCTGCTGGGGCAAATGCCATCAGCCGTGAACATGTTGGTAAGACATGGGACCCTCTGGTGCTCACAGGCATTAGCGCCCGCCGAATATTGTACGGCAAATGGTGTGGTGTATTGAACCGTGTTGCGCCGTGGATGGCAATTCTCGGCGCTGTTCGACTAATTATGATTCCCATATTCATGCTTTCGCTGGTTCATCGTTACGCGTGGTACAGTTCTTCGTACTCCCGGACCTACTACTCCTTTGAAAATTACACACCGGTAGGTTGGTTGCCGTGGGCGGCGGTTTGCGCCGTGTTAATGACATTGCTGTTAACCATGCTAGAGGTTTTTGCGTGTACAGCGTTGGGAATGGCAGCCAGCGCGCTGACACGCCGTGGTTGGACAGCCATGATCGTCGCCTTTTGTATCCGCCTCATTCCTGTAGCTTTGTTTGCGGCCTTCACCCGTTATGAAATTGGCAATGGGCCATACTGGCGTGTGCTAAGCTTTCCGGCGATTTCCTTAGCCGATGCCGGAACAGGACCCCTATGGCAGCTTTCGCTTCCATTGACCGGATGGACTCAGCAGGCACATGTTCAGGCACTACCGGGGGTGGGGTTGGCAGCCATGCTTCTTTTCTCATACGTCGTTGGATCTTTGGTTACGACGTGGTGGTCAATTCGTACAGCTGGTGCGCTTCCACACGAAAGTCTATAACGGAGATTCACAGTTCGGAGGTTATGACGTGGTGGTTTCGGCTCACAAGATTATTCGCACCACCCGCCCGTTTGAGCATCAGGTGATCGGCCGACATGCGTCAGATAGCCTGATTCCGCTTGTTCATGCAAATTATTCTTTATTGCAATCTATTTTGAATTTGGTATTACTGCTCTTGATACTTTTCATAAATACGGCTCTGGTGGTATTGTGGTGCCCATTACATGCACCTCGCGCACTGTCGGAGTGGTCGAACTAACTATGGAAACGCACACTGACGCGACAGATATCGATAACTCGGTCATTGGTCATACGATGCATGACTATTACGACTTGATTATGGCCGTGCTCGATGAAGTGGCGTTCGCTCTGCATTCTGTTTCGGATACACAGGTTGCCACTCTGCGTCTGGCGATTCATGACGCAAGCCGGGTTTTTATTGCGGGCAAAGGCCGTTCCGGGTTGCTTGCACGTGCGTTTGCTTTGCGTCTTATGCACTTGGGACTCACCATTCATGTGGTCGATGAAGTTACCACACCGGCGATCATGCAGGGCGACTTGCTCATCCTCATCTCTGGTTCAGGAGAAACCGCTTCAATACTTCAGTATTCCGCCCAAGCGCGATCACATGGCGCTAAAGTTGCTCTCATTACAGCTTTTCCGAATTCATCTATTGCTCAACGTTCGGACATTGTTGTTCATATCCCCGCTCCCAGCGTCAAAGCTGATGTCGTCAACGAAGTGACATCCTTTCAGCCAATGGCAAATATGTTTGAGCAATCATTAATGCTACTTTTGGATGTTATCACCCTGCAATTAATGAGTGATCTGGGGCTGACTCAGGAACAATTGGCTGCCCGGCATGCAAATCTTGAATGAATATTGGTTGCTGCCAAGAATTAACTTGTGCTCCCTGCCAGCCATTGGAGAGCCTGACGCCATATCCTCCCATAACCTTCCCATTTCAAAAAGGGCTCAGGACACCAATGTGGACCGATGTCCGAAGCCCAAATCAGCGTGCGTCCTTTGCCGAATTGCCGTACCGCTAACAGTGGATGGTCGCCTGCGCGTGCGATCAAGTGCCCATCTGGTTTGAGCGTTAATTCATTGAATCCCAACAAATAAGGCCACTCACCGCTGATTCCCGATACGATAGGATGTTGAGGATCAACCACGTCCGCGATAACGCCTTCCGGTGCTTCCAGTCGGTCATCGAATGTATGTATATTGACGGGGAGAATGTCTTCAATTGGCGTGCGATAATATTTGGCAGAACCGTAAATTCCGGCAAATGACAAATACCCACCACACATAGCTAATCCCCCGCCTTGCTCAACCCACTCTCTTAGTAGTTTGAGACGATTTGGTACTGATTTGCCACGCTGCCACGTATCAGGATGCAGCAGAAGCGTATTGGCACCTAGATCACTGAGGATAACCGCATCATATTGTTCGAGTTCACCTAGTGTGGTTGGGAAGTGCGCCGCCGCCATGTGACCCGGCATGTGTTCAAATGTGAAGTTACCATCGGATAATTCTTTTTCAAGATATTCGGTTCCAGTCTCGTAGACTGTGCTCGAAAAGAAATCCCATCCTTTGAAATGGGTGCTGTTGGAAACCCACGATTCTCCAGCTAGCAGTACGCTTAGTGGTTTCATATCCTTCTCCAGAATTGATGTCATTGCGATAAACAAAAGGACGGATATCGTATCCGTCCTTCACATCAATTATATCTGCAATCTTTATCAGCCGCAGGCTTTCCACGCACCATTTTCTTTGGTAAGTGGGATTGTGGACGAAGGCCAATCCTGTTCTGTGGACGTACCTGCAACAGTTACTTTGAGTTTACCGGCGACTTCTACCTCCGCTTTGTCACCACTTTCACTCTTCACTGTAAATGTCATGCCACTCGTGTCAACTTCCGCACCGCCAGTGGTGAATGCCGCTTTCATGGCATCCAGACCCTCTTTCATACCATCTGGGGCCGCCGCGCACAGCATACCACTTACGTCCTCTCCTTTGAACATGGCTGTAAATAGACTCTTGGCCGCATCAGCCGGACTGCCACCACTGCTGCTTGAATTGGCATCGTTGCCACCACCACCACAGGCAGCCAGCAGAAAAGCCAACAAAAGGGTAACAACGACACCGTAACGTGTTGCACGACTCTGCATAAGATATCTCCCTCGTTATGAATTGGGTTGGTCGCCAGCCGCTAAATATTGCTGATCAACCTTAATTCAGTATATTAGGGATTTCACAACGTAGTGTATAGGATGTAAGTCAGTACAACTAATGCGTCTCAGAGCGTAAATCCAACCACGCCAGCGTCTCTGGTGATAATTTGGTTTCTAGCGCCTCAATATTCGCCTGATACTCTGCTGGGGTCTGGCACCCGACCAATGCGTACATATCCATCGGTTGGTTCATTACATAAGCCATGGCAATTTGGGCGACGCTTAGACCTGTTTCGGCGGCCAACTGGCGCACACGGTCCAGGCGTTGGAAATTTGGTTCATAACAATAGGAATTAACGCAGACGGTATCGAAATAATCCGTAAACGAATCGAGATTGTTACGCTCAAAACGCCCGGAAAAAAAACCCCCTGCCAGACTTGACCATGCTAACACAGGCATACTTTGCTCTAGGTACCATTGTTGCGCTTCAGCGTTTTGCGGCCCGCTGATGCTCACACAGTTGGGCCACGGTTCTTTGAATTGTTCCGCCAAACTAAAATTAGGGCTGGTTACTGTGAACCCTTGTAAACCGTGCGCTTCGGCATACACGTTGGCTTCCTGGATTCGGCTGGTTGACCAGTTGGATGCGCCAAAAATTCGGATGCGGCCTGCCTTAGAATGTTCATTTAAAGATTCAATAATTGGTCCTACTGGTACGGAAGGATCATCCCGATGTAGTAGATAAATATCAATATAGTCAAATTGAAAACTGGATAATGATGTGTGAATATCCGCCGTGATGTCTTCAGGGGTTACGCGTTGGCGGCTCTGATCGTGATGCGCACCTTTGGCGATGATAACCAGTTTGTCGCGTAAACCACGGTCATGTATCCACTTTCCGACGATACCTTCGTTTTCACCTCGTTGATAAACACGTGCGGTATCAAAAGCCGTGCATCCTAATTCAACAATTGAATCCATTAATTTGTAGCCGGTTTCCACATCTTGTGGATTAATCATCAATGTACCTTGAACCAAACGCGAGACAGGTTTATCAATTCCGGGGATTGTTCCGTATTGCATGATGTTTATCCTAATTATCAACCTTCCGTCGGGTATTTTAAACCCCACTGGGTGCGAATAATGTCCATAGTCTCCATGATGTCTAGGGTTTCACCCAATGGCATAGTGTCACTTTCTAATTTGCCGCCTCGCAGACATGTTCCAACTTCGGCGGCTTCGTGGCAGTATCCGTTACCATCGTGTGGCACTTCGTAGGTTTGTGGCGCATAACCTGATACTGTGACGGTGAAACGGTTTGCGTGCCACCAATCAGGGATTCGTATATAGCCTTCTGTACCGTAAATCACGGCTTCATGGGCTGTACTGGTTCGGGTGGCGCTGGAAAGCAGCGCAATTTGCCCTTTGCCATAACTCAGCAGCATAGCGGATTGCTCGTCAACGCCTGTTTCCCCCAGATGTGCTGCTGATGAAATAGTCGTGGGTTTACCAAACAGGGCAAATGACAGAGATAGGGGATAAATTCCAACATCTAACAACGCACCGCCGCCCAACGACGGGGCGAACAGACGCCCTTGCGGATTAAAGCTAGTACGGAAACCGAAGTCGGCTGTTAACATCCGTACCTCGCCGATGCTGCCACCAGCAATCATCTCACGTGCGCGTACGATTGCGGGCAGAAAACGTGTCCACATGGCTTCCATCAAAAAGCGCTTTTGATCCCGCGCGACTTGAATGACCTCGCGCGTTTCAGCGGCATTGATAGTAAAAGGCTTTTCACATAACACTGCTTTGCCAGCCTTCAAGCAGAGAATGGTATTTTCTTTATGGAAAGGATGCGGGGTACTCACATAAATTGCGTCCACATTGGGGTCTTCGGCCAGTGCTTCGTAACTAGCATGGCGTCTAGGAATGTTGAACTCGTTTCCAAATGTGTCTGCGCTTGCCTGTGATCGCGAACCAACTGACACCAGTTTGGCAGAAGGAAGTACGGAAAGACCAGTGGCAAATTTATGGGCAATACCTCCTGTACCGAGGATACCCCAGCGGATAGGGTCGGGCATAAGTTTCCAAAACTCCCTGTGGGCAAAAACAATCAGGAGCGCATTTTACGCGCTCCTGTAAAGATCGGCAACAAGATTGGTCTGAGCTTAGCCCTTGAGAGCACCTGCAGACAAACCGCGTACGATGTATCGTTGGAGGAAAAGTCCGATCAGCATAACTGGCGCGACCATAATCAACGTCAGCGCAGAAATATACCACCAGTCAATCCCTTTAGTATTCTTCATACCAGCTAGGTAGACAGGCATGGTGATGGCTTCAAAGTTAGTCAGCATAAGCGAGAACAAGAACTCGTTCCATGCGAAGATGAAGGAGAAGAGCGCTACGGTAACCAATCCTGGTGTTGCCAATGGCAGCACAATACGGATAAAAGTTTGCCACCGCGTTGCGCCGTCTACTCGTGCGCTCTCCTCTAGGTCAATCGGCAGACTGTTGAAGAAGTCGCGCATAATCCACACCGCAAAAGGCAGGTTAAACGTGGTATAGGCGATAATTAACCCAAAATGCGTGTCAATCAGATGAAAAAAATTGAAAAACAGTATGAAGGGTATGACTACAGCAGCGGGTGGGAGAAACCGCTGGGATATTATCCAGAAAGCAATGTTATCGTTTCGCCAACCCAGCCGCGCCCAGTAGTAACGAAAACGTGACAGGCCATAACCGGCCATCGAACCAAATATCACAGATGCCAGACATGCAAATCCTGCGGCGATAAGGCTGTTCCGAAAATAACGAACGGTTTTTGATTGCTCATCGACCAGCAGGAATTTCCAATGGTCTAGCGTCGGTTGATAATCCACAAACGGAATATATCGGGGAACACGGTTAACATCTAGCGGTCTCTTGAACGAGGTTGTGAAAATCCAGTAGAACGGAAACAAGCAAATAAATGCCCAGAAAATTGCCAGTCCGTAAAGCACAATAGTCGCGCGGCGTGATCGTTTTTTCATGACTCAGTTCCCAACTGATTGCGGGTAATGCGGCGTGAGATTGCAAGGAACGCAGTAGCAAAAACGATCACCATCACCAGCAGTACATAGCCAATTGCTGCTGCATAACTGTAGTTGCCGTATGTCAACGCAGTATCGTAAACGTACATGACAAGAGATTCGGTTGAGCTTCCCGGCCCACCGCCCGTTACTACATTGATAATGTCCACAATTTTGAACATTTCTAAACTGCGTATGAGGATAGCAGTGAGTGAAATTGGCAGCAGTATTCGGAAGGTGATGCTCCAAAAGATTTGGCGTGCGTTAGCCCCATCTACTCTTGCGGCTTCATAAATTTCGTCCGGAATAGCCTGCATGCCTGCCAGCAATAGCAATGTCATAAATGGAATCCACTGCCACGAGTCGATGAGAATAATGGTTAGAGGAGCGACAGATGGTTCGGTAATAAAGGGTATTGAGAAGGTGACTTTTTGCCCGATGAGATTAGTGAGTGCTGTTCCAATGGTTCGTTCTAATTGCGCCAGAGGAGATAGCCCTGAGTCAAACATCATGCGTCCTAAGTAACCAGCAGCTACAGGGGTAAGCATCATAGGAAGCATGAATACAAGCCGGAAAAAGCGGCGCCCGAAAAACTCTTGATTGAGCAGCATTGCTAGACCCAGTCCAACGGCAAATTGAAATGCTACGCCCCCAACCACGTAAAACAAAGTATTTCGCGTGGCTGTGAGCAATCGACTGTCAGTCGGGATGCGGGCATAGTTTTGTAGGGACAGTTCTGCTGGATTTCCAAGGCAGAACGCGTTGCCTAGCGTCGAACTACTGGCATCTACTTGGACGCTGCGCTGGCAGGTCGTTATGCTTATTCCGAGCGACCAGAGCAACGGGAAAATGGACAAAACGAGCAGAATAGCTACTGTTGGGGTGAGGAACACCCGCTTGAAAAGCCTATCTTCAGCTAATTCTGTGATGCCATTCTCATCCGGCGGTAACGATTTAATAGAGGACTGGTTTGTCAAAATGAGGAGCCTTAAGAATAAATGTTTTAATCAGACTTTACGATGTATCTATTTGTGATGGGTGGTGGCTATTGCCACCACCCAACTAGCATAACAGATTACTCGATGCCCAACGACTGTTTGTACAACTTGAGTTGTGTTTCACGGCCCAGACGATCCGTGATCGCATCCCATGTTGCAGCCACTTCGTCAAGCGCGGCTTGTGCGCTGGCTTCACCAGTTACGGCCTTGGCGATGCCCGCATCCAGCGCATCAAAGTATTCAAATGCGCCGGGGATACGCAGGTCAACAATCGCATTCGGATCGTTGATAACTTCTTGAATGGCCCCTAGGTAATCCTTGGCCGATTCTTCATCGAAGCCAGCGTTGATCCACAGATCGAGATTGTCGAACTGGCTCTGGCGCAGCGGGTTGATGCCCGTACCACCTGTTGTTGCCAGTACACCTGCGAGGTCTTTGCCCGAAATGTACTTCACATAGTCCCACGCGGCGTCGGAGACATCGGTGTCCGCTGCGACGGTGATAACCCAACCACCGAAGGCCAGGAACGGAGCTTTATTGACGCCACCTTCGGCGTCTACCCATTCGCTCTTCTTGTAGTCCCAGTATTTCTCGGCGCCCGGTGTGGTGCCGAAACCGGTCAGACCATTGATGACCGAAGCGTTGGGGTCAACGCTGATCGGGCCGACATCGCCCCAGTCCAGACCGAATACGGTTTGACCGGCAGGGAAGACCGCGCGCACATTGACCACGTCAAAGTTGATCATGTCAGGGGCGGCACAGCAGTTGTAAATATCAATCCAGTCCTGCAAACCCTGAACCCAACCGGGATTGTTGACCAGTGGCTTCATGGTTTCATCAAAGTAGAAGTACGGATCTCCTGGAATCTTTGAGTAACCAGCAGCACGATCCATCAGGAACCAATAGCTCTGGGCCTTCTTACGCAGCGCTTCAGCAACACCGTAAATGGGGGCTGTCACGCCGGCAGTTTCAACTTCCTTGCCTTGGAAGAACTCGGCAATAGCCTTGTACTGATTCCATGTTTGCGGCTCATCAAGATCAAAGCCATTAGCGGCCTTGAATTCTTCGTTGAAGCTGCTGTTCGGATTGACGAGGTCTTTACGATAATACATCATGTGGCTGTCGCCGTCCCACGGGACTGCATAGGTGGTGCCGCCCCAGTCAGCGATACGCTCACGGTACAACGGCAGAATGTCATTCCAGTCAACGGCTTCTTTTACATCATCTGGTACTGGCTGAATGTAACCCGCACCCGCGATGTCACCCATGTAGTCAGCCGCAAAAATCATCACGTCAAATTCGCCACTCTTGGTTTGGAGGGCGGTGATGATTTTCGGGAACAAATCAGCATAGGCGAAACGCTGTACTTCAACAGTTGCGCCGGATTGGGCTGCCCACTCGGCACCGTATTTCTCAGCGGGACCACCGATGGCTGACCCTTCCTGTGTCACAACTACAACCTTCTGCCCCGCAAATGGTCCTTGTGCCGCTACTGGCACAATTCCCATTATGAGTGCAGCCAACACTACGAGTAATAGCATTTTTTTCATAGTAGTTTTCCTCATTCAAAATAGCTATAGAACGATTGGATAAATCGGAGCGAATAGGATATGAGACACCTCCTTCTAACAACAGTGGTGTGGTTATTGTCGGGTGAGCAGTCCACGACCATAACCGCCAAATGAACCATGTATACATCGGTTGCTGCTCACCCGCAACCGTAAGGGAGTAGGCAAACTATACAAGATTAGCGTTTTTCATTGTCTTTTTTGCGGCGGACTTTTGATCCGCAGGATTCCCGAATGATAAGTTGGGTCTGAAGCGTCACAGTTCTGTGCGGGGCATCAGGCTGTGTGATACGTCGTTGCAGCAGTTGAACAGCCTCTCGTCCCAGTTCATAGGTCGGCTGCGAAATCACTGTTAATGGCGGCCGTAAATCACCTGACCACGGCATATCATCAAACCCAACTAGGGCAATTTCACCCGGAATATCCACATTAGCTTCGTGTAGTGCACGGAGCGTTCCTAAAGTCATTAAGTTGTTGCCCACAAAAATGGCATCTGGACGCTGGGGCAAAGACAATAATTCATTTGCCATTCGGTAACCGCCTTCCGAACGGGAATCGGCTATTTTGACCAGCGATGTATCTACACCAACTCCAAATGCCTTTAAAGCCTTGCAGTAGCCCTCATATCGTTCTTTGCCAGTCGTCAATTCCGGCACACTCATAATGGTGCCGATTCGCCGATAACCAAGCTCAAGTAAATGGGCAACGGCATCATATGCTCCCTGAACATTATCAACTTTCACTATATCCAGCTCGATTTCGTCCAATACCCTGTCTAGCAAGATGATCGGTATTCCTGTTTCAAGCAAGGTATGAATGACCATTCCTGTTGGGTCAGGAGTGGGAACATAGATCAGCCCCGCTACATGTTCGGATTGCATCACCCGCAGATACATCTCTTGCTTGCCCGCATCCTCATCCGAATTACAAAGGATGATACTCATTTGTTGGGCATACGCAGTGTCTTCAATTCCGCGAATTATCGAAATGAAATAGGGATTTTGGATATCGGAGATTATGAGACCAATGACATTACTTGTTTTGGCACGCAGACGGCGGGCGGTTTGGTTGGGGTGGTAGCCCAATTTACGAATGGCTTCTTGTACCCGTTCTCGTAGTTCGGCGTTTACTGTCGGATGATTGTTCAAGACCCGCGAAACGGTGGCTTGTGAGACGCCGGCTGTTGAGGCAACCTCTTTGAGGGTAATGGTTGGCATAAAAATATCGAAATAAATTAATCTATTCTCTGATCGTCACCGTGTTTGCCACACAATAAAAGTCGATTGTTCGCAAACACTTCAATACCTTTTTCTAACGATGCTGCATAAGAAAAGAGGTGTTGAGAAAACGATTTCTTGGTATTATAGATCAATTCATGGTTCTGTCAAGAATATGACAAGACCATCCCAAATAGGTTCTCTTGGCGTTTTCGTTATCCTGCTCGCGGTGTTATGCTATTGATGCAACTTATTGAATTAAATGTTGTGAACAAAACTTAATTATCATGAACTTCCATGTCCTGGTAACTGCCCGTTCTTTTGCGAATACTCCCGGCCCCCACCACGCACTCCTACAGGAAGCCGGTTGCCTTGTGGATTTAAGACCTCCAGCACATCCGTATACCGCTGCCGAATTGCACGATATCGTTGCTGGCTATGATGGCATCGTTGCGGGTCTAGATGCTTTTGACGCATCAGTAATTGGTCAGGCTGATAGACTCAAAGTAATCTCGCGCTATGGTGTTGGTGTTGATGCTGTGGATCTTGATGCTGCGGCTCGTAAAGGTATTGCCGTTACCAACACACCGGGCGCAAACATGTTAGGCGTATCTGAACTCACGTTGGGGTTGCTATTTGCCTTAGCCCGTCGGATTCCCCAGGTCGCTGCTGCTGCTAAGGTCGGAGAATGGAAACGTCCTACAGGCTGGGAATTGAATGGCAAAACGTTAGGAGTAATTGGTTTCGGTACGATTGGTCGCGATGTTGGGCGAAAAGCAGTGGCCTTAGGTATGCAGGTTTTGGCTTATGACCCGTTCTGGAAGGGTGAGATGATCGGTGTGCAAGGTGTTGACCTAGAGACTGTTTTGGCACAATCAGATGTTATTACGCTTCATTCGGCATTGACGCCCGCTACCGCGAACCTCATCAACTCAGAACGCATCGTGGTAATGAAAGACGGTGCTTATTTGATCAACACTGCGCGCGGCGAACTGGTGGACGAAGAGGCGCTCTATAACGCGCTGCTGTCTGGAAAATTGGCAGGTGCGGCCATTGATGCTTTCCGCCACGAACCGCCGGTTGGTAGTCCGTTGCTCACACTGGACAACTTCATTGCTATTCCACATTTGGGGGCGACTACCAAAGAGTCAGTTGAACGCATGGCAATGATGTCCTCCGAAAACTTACTTGCTGTACTACGAGACGAACCCTGCGACTATGTAGTGAATGGAGTAAAGATCGGGCAATGACCCAGTTGAAAGACTTCAAGGACCTTGTCGTTTGGCAAAAGTCTTATGCCCTAACCAAATTGATTTATGCCCTAACAGACCGTCCGCCATTCAAACGGGATGTACGTCTTTTAGGGGAAATTCGTGGTAGCGCTATTACCGTTGGCAGCAAGATTGCAGCAGCCTTCGCGGTACGGGGCAATGGATATGCTAACGAATGTCTGAATTTGTCAAAAGCGGCCTGCAACGGCTTGAAAATGCAGTTGACACTTGTTCACCAGCAGGGTTGGCTAACACTTTCAGAATATGAAGAACTGGCAACACGGATTGTTGAAATCCGGCAAATGTTATTTGACTTAGAGCAGACCTTTGATTTTTGGTACAACCATCCCCACAACGAAGATACGGAGTAGAACCATGCCTGAATTCCTGACCCCTTTCACCAAAATGATAGACCTTGATACAGGTGTTATCCCCGAAGCGGTAATGGTGCAGAAACGCTACCTGAATGATCTGAAAGGATTGTTTATTGATTCTGTTGCTGAAGCCGCACTCATGAGTACGAACCCGTTGCTTTACGAAGTACATGAGGCCACTGATATTCCAGATGACGAAGGGCAACTGCGTTACTCAACCACCATCATATTTCCCGGCAAAGTGGGTGAGGAATATTTTTTCACCAAAGGTCACTACCACGCTATTGCCAACCGTGCTGAACTGTATTTCGGACTGGCAGGAGAAGGCTACCTGCTGCTGCAAACACCTGATGGCACTATCAACGCCCAGCGAATGGTGCGCGGCGCGATGGCCTATGTGCCACCCTATTGGGCGCACCGTACCATCAACGTAGGATCGGACAATTTTGTTTTCTTGGCAGCTTACAACGCCGATGCGGGCTATGACTATGCCTCCATTGCTGCGCGTGGTTTCGCTCAATTGATGGTCGAACGGGACGGCAAGCCGACACTTGTGCCAAGTCCCAAGTGGGCGAGCTGAAAGTACTCAAATATAACCTGCTAGGATAATTCTATGAAAAATTACATTCTTGCACATGACCTCGGCACTACCGGCAACAAAGCTACATTGTATGACCGCGAAGGGCGGTTGGTAGGTAGTGCGTTTTACGCCTACAACACACGCTACGACCATACGGGTTGGGCGGAGCAGAACCCGGAGGATTGGTGGCAAGCGGTTTGTACCTCCACCAAGAAGCTGCTTTCCCAAATTCCCGGCCTGCGCCCGGACGAAGTGGCCTGCATCACCTTCAGCGGGCAGATGATGGGTTGTGTGCCGCTCGATAAGAATGCCCGCCCACTGCGGAATGCCATTATCTGGGCTGACCAGCGTTCAGTACAACAGCAGAATTGGCTAGCCGGACGCATCTCACCTGCCGATGTCTATCGCATCACCGGGCATCGCCTAAGCGCCTCCTACTCACTCACTAAAATGCTGTGGTTGCGAGATAACCAGCCCGATGTGTATAAAGCTACTCATAAATACGTTCACGCCAAGGATGCGATGGTGGCGCGGCTCACCGGTAAATTTGTGACCGAGCCTTCAGATGGTTCGAGTATGAATTTGTACGACCTTGAGAAAGGCATCTGGTCAGAACGCATGATTGATGCGGCTCAGCTTGACCCAGCCCAACTGCCGCAGTTGGTACGCTCTATAGATGTAGTCGGTGAACTGCTGCCTGAAGTAGCCGACGAAGTGGGTTTGGTCGCCGGAACGCCAGTAGTGATTGGCGGTGGGGATGGTTCGTGCGCGGCAGTCGGCGCAGGTGTGTGGCAGGAAGGGGCGGCATATAATTACATTGGTTCATCGTCGTGGATTGCCCTGAGTACATCCAGGCCGATTTATGACCCTGATGAGCGGACTTTTACTTTTGGTCATATCGTGCCGGATATGTTCATGCCAGCTGGTACCATGCAGGCCGCAGGAGCTTCCTATCAATGGACGCGCGACCAATTGGCGCCATTAGAAGTGCAAGCTGCACAGCAGTTAGGCATCAGCAGCTACGAAATCATCAATCTCAACGCCGAGAAGTCACCAGCAGGCGCAAATGGCCTAGTCTATCTCCCGTATTTGATGGGTGAACGAAGCCCGCGTTGGAATCCGCGGGCACGTGGTGCTTTCATCGGTCTAACAATCCGCCACACCCGCGCCGATATGGTGCGCTCTGTGCTGGAAGGGGTAACGATGAACCTGCGTGTCATATTGGACGCCTTCACCAAGCAGGGTGCGAAGATCGAAGCGATGCGGGTCATCGGCGGTGGCGCGCGCGGGCGTTTCTGGAATCGCATCATGGCGGATATTTATGGCCTACCCGTACAACGTCTCGCCATCTTGGAGGAAGCCACTTCAATGGGGGCGGTTGTGGCAGGCGGTGTCGGGGTAGGTTTATACAAAGACTTTTCGATCAGTGAGCAGATGAACCAAATTGCGGAAACTGTTCAACCTGATCCTGTTGCCCAAAAAGCCTACGAAAAGATGCAGCCCATTTTCGAAGCCTGCTACCAGCAACTTTTGCCCGTATACGACATGCTCGCCGAAGCCGAATCGCATTAACTATCGAGTCATAGAAAAAATGCAACTTCAACCCCGCACTCAACCCACTTTCTACTTCATCGGCGTGACCACTGGCAAGTCATCCATTAATCGCATCTTCCCCAGGTGGATGCAGATCATTGGTCAGGATGTGCAGTTGGCTGGCATAGATGTACCCCTGCACGCCCCCGCTGAAACCTATCGCGCTGTTATTGAGCATATCAAGAATGACCCGCTGGTACGTGGCGCGTTAGTCACAACACATAAGATTGATCTATATAACGCGGCCCGCGACTTATTTGATGCAGTAGATGCCAACGGTCGCCTGTGTGGCGAACTATCGTGTATTGCCAGGCGCGACGGCAAGCTGTTGGGATTTGCCAAAGACCCTCTGTCCTCCGGGAAAACGTGGGAGCATTTTGTCCCACCGGGGCACTTCGCTTCCACTTCAGCCGAAGTGTTGTGTTTTGGCAGCGGTGGGGCAGCAGTAGCCACCACTGTCTATTTGTCGCAGGCCGCCGATCACCCATCTCATGTCACGCTTGTAGATGTCAGCAGCGAGCGGCTGAACCACGCCCACACTATCCACCAGCAGTTGAAAACGGACATTTGCTTCGATTACGTTTTGAACGCCGATCCTTATGACAACGACGCCCGCCTCAGCAGTTTGCCACCCGGCTCGGTCGTCATTAACGGCACGGGCATGGGTAAAGACTTGCCCGGTTCGCCCATCACGGCGGCGGGCATCTTCCCACAGGATGGTTATGTGTGGGAGTTCAACTATCGTGGTGAACTCAACTTTTTGCAACAGGCCAAGCGGCAAGCGATGATGCGTAACTTGACGGTTGAGGATGGCTGGGTGTATTTCCTGCATGGCTGGACGCTGGTAGTGGCCGAGGCGCTGCAATTTGACTTGACCCCGGCTTTGTTTAATAGGCTGGACAAAGCAGCACAAGAATACCGATGATTATTTCCGAATCTTTCCCGCTTGAATTGGCTCAACTGATTCGTGGCTGCCGCTGGCGTGAAAACCGGGATGGCATGTCAGGCGTGTCGGTTTATCATCTTGAACGATTATCGCTGCCTGATTTCTTTCTCAAGATTTCGTCTAATCCTGTTCAGCTTGATTTGCGCCCTGAATACGAGCGCCTTAGCTGGTTGGACGGCAAACTGCCCGTACCCGAAGTCTTATTTTACGGGGAACATGAAGAACGCCAATATCTGCTTATGACCGCTATTGCTGGACGGGATGCCAGCCAACGGGAGCTCCTGCGTGAGCCTGCCCGCTTGGTGCGTTTGCTGGCGGAGGGACTGTGCATGATTCACGCTGTTGATTGGCGTGATTGTCCATTTCGGCGCCCGCTTGATGTGATGATTGAAACTGCCCAGCAGCGGGTCGAGCAGGGAAGCGTTGACGAACGTGAATTTGATGACGAACGGCGGGGCTGGACTGCTCGTTCTGCGCTCAGCCAACTGTTGGCGTGCCGTCCGACAGCCGAAGAATGGTGTTTTGTTCACGGGGATTACTGTCTACCCAATATTCTCATACAGCGTGACCGTGTGAGTGGCTTCATTGATTGGGGAAGGGCAGGTGTGGCTGATCGCTATCAAGATTTGGCGTTGGCCGAACGTAGCATCATCTATAATCTCAGCCCGCAGTGGGTTCAGCCCTTTTACGATGCCTACGGTCTGCACGAAGTTGATGAAGACCGCATTCATTTCTATAAACTACTAGACGAATTCTTTTAATGCGTTATGCTTCTCGCAATTAACTTGATGATAAATGACTGTCAGCTACAGACTGACGACTGGAGATGAATACAATGGCCCGATTTGATCGTTTGACGGTTTACAACACACTGATGGGAGACGGAATGTTACCGCTCTTTTACAGCCCGGATGTGGCACTGGTAAAAGGGGTAGCAGCGACATTGGTACGCGGTGGCAGCCGCCTGCTGGAGTTCACCAATCGTGGCGACTTTGCCATCAATGTGTTTACAGAATTGGTTCAACATGCTGCGAAGGCCTACCCTAACCTCATTCTGGGCGTAGGTTCGATTGAAGATGCCCCGACTGCCGCACTCTACATTGCCAATGGTGCGAATTTTGTGGTGGGGCCGAACTTTAACCCGGAAATTGCCCGCCTGTGCAACCGCCGCAAAATCCCTTATGTTCCCGGCTGCGGCAGCGTCAGCGAAATCGCAAATGCTGAAGAGTGGGGCGTAGAAATTGTCAAATTATTTCCGGCTGACTCGCTGGGGGGTGCAGATTTCGTGAAAGCCATCCTCGGCCCGCGCCCGTGGACTCGCATTTTGCCGACGGGCGGCGTCAGCCCGGATGAAGCTAACCTCAAGAAGTGGTTTGAGTCAGGCGTGGCTTGTGTCGGTATGGGTAGCAAGCTCATCCGCGCCGACTGGCTGAAAGACGGCAACTTCGCGGCGATGGAAACATTGGTGCGGGATACACTGGCGCTGATAAAAACGATCCGTGAACCAAAGGCATAATCTGAAACACGCGAACATCGCCATTTATGAAAGTTTGGTAAATGGCGTAATGCGTGGGCAGCTATGATCGTCTATAGCTAACGTGGTTCATTAGACGAGGAATAGTTATGCGCTACAGCATCAAGAAAAAGTCTGATAGTGAAGTGATCGCTACGGGCGAACCTGAAGCAACCGTACTGGATTTTGAGGGGAATTGGTATTTTTCCCCAGATGCGGTGGACATGAAGTACCTCAAGGTGACAAATCGCACTTATACTTGTCCCTACAAAGGGGTGTGCAATTGGATTGATCTGGAAACACCGGATGGCAAAGTGACCAATTTCGGTTGGGTGTACCCCACCCCCAAACCCGGGTATGAAATGATCAAAGACCGGATTGCAGTATACACTCGCGATACGTATGTGACCCGCGCCATCGAAGAATAATTAGCGGCATTACTCGCCGTTTTTATAGCCAAACACAAACAGCGCACCATTCAACATTGGGATGCCCTGCGCTGTTTGTATGTGTCGTAGATGTTTATAAGACTCGCGGTGGAAGCGTTCTCGAGCCTCTGCCGACATGCCCTCAACCCAAAAGCGCGACCCTTGCGACCATTCCCAATTCCACCAATCCGCCTCATCTTTGAAGTACAAAGTGGCTTCATGAGCTTCTATACGCACATCGGTGAATCCCGCCTGTTTGAAGGCTGCTTCTGCAAGTTCAGGCGTTCCAAATTTGCGGGGTGCAATCCAAGCGGGTGGCGGTACAAAATCTGGTGGGAAGGCCGCTTTGGTGAGTTCAAACAACCACTTCCAACGTGCCAAGTTTTCCTCATCATGAACGGGTGTATAGGGTGCGATAGCTGCAAAACATCCGCCCGGTTTAAGGTAGTGCAGCAACCTCGGAAGAAGTCGTTCATAATCTAGAAAGTGCAGCGCAAAGCCGCAGGTTATGGTGTCAAATGCACCTTCTTTAAATGCGATTTCATCGGCATCTGCCAACCTGACCTCAGCCTGTTGCAACCCGCGCCGCTCAATTTCTGCGCCGGTTTCTTCCACCATTGTCGGGGCAAGGTCAATGCCAATAACGTGACCTGACGCGCCAACCTTTTCTGCCGCCGGCAACAACAGCGCACCACGTCCGCAGGCAATATCCAATACCTGTCCGCCAGCCGGAATAGCCAGCCGTTCAATGAGCATTCTACCGAAGTACTTGAACTGTTGTGTTCCCACTTGATCGTAGATAGGGGCGGCGCGGTCATACAAACCTATGATTTCCTGTTTGAGGGTTTGGGGGGCAGGCATAGAATTGTTCTCCATTGAGGATGGGGAGCGAGGCAGCGTGGAAATGCGCTGCCTCTGTAGTCTACTCGAAGAACCGTGACTCTGCGATAATCTCATCCACCGGGATAAAGCTGGCTTCGACAACCTTTTTGCCAGTGCGCTTCAGGTAAGCCTGAACCACTTTGTAACCCAGCGCATAACCTGCGTAGATCGGCACATCAATCTTATCGAACCCCATCTGCTCGGCAATTTCCCCGCCGAAGATATAACCGCGTATCACATTGAACCCGCTTCGCTTCAACCCTTCGCGGAAAATCGCCTTCGTTGTGTCCAATCGGCTTTCATCAAACCCTGTCACCCACGGGCCGATTTTATCCTCTCCGTAGAGTTCAGCGGCGAACGACTCAGCTAATCCCTCCATTATCATGTATTCACCGACTGTCATGGTCATGAAGTTATATTTCACAACTGAACTCCATAGATTGTGATGCAGTTCATGAACAGTAGCGGCTTCAATCTTTTTCAGATTGTCCGCATTGGGTTCCCCATAAACAGTCATCACCCAACCCGGAACCGCGCCGAAACCACTGTAACCCCCGGCCTGTGGTGTGCTGCTCATATCCGCGACCATCAACCCGAAGGTAATCTCATGGTGCGGTATGCGTTCAGCATATGCACTGAACGCCGCCCAGCCTTTATCCAGTGATGCTGCTGCCCGCTGCCATGCATTAGCTTGCGCCAGCGCCTCTACGATGCTTACCATGCGCGGGTGATTTCCGTCGCTGAATTGATCGGGCGACATGTTCCATTGTTTGAAAGCCGTCATCCCGTCCGGCAACCCAAAAGTTTGAGCCAACCCTTTGAATGGTTCAACCAATTCATCCCGAAAAATTGTCTCCCGTGCATTATCATTTGGCTCAGCCAGCAGGCGGCGATATATGCTTTCGGTATCTACGATATTGAATTTCATGATACTGCCTCCATTATTTCTTTTGCTCCTGCTCATGCTAAACCATCACGCAACGTGAGGCTCAAGAGGCAAATTTGTAGAAAAAAAGAGACTCGTCGCTGCGAGTCTCTTTGAATAAATCTTTGTGTCTCTGCTGTTCAATCTCACTTCGGTGGAGGCACAACCCCAATGGTTAATAATATATTGGCGTAAATGCGCTGTTCGCCGGTTGCAATCACCAGACAGCAGTCAGGGTCGCGTGCCAGATCGTAAAAGGGGAAGCGCCCATTTTTCTTGAGTTCCAGTCCCGGTAACAGCCGCCGAAATTCAGCGAAGATTTCCGGTTCGCTGCCGCTGTCCGGTGTCATCACATCGGCAGCTTCGATGGGAATAGCGCCGACCAGAGCTTCTAATATTTCAACCACGTTCAATTTACCGGGTACGAAGTTCAAATACACCCGTTTTGCGTTGGGGTTAGCCCGCGTATTGAATGGGTAATTGCCGTCCGCGATGAGCACTTTACCACCGTGACCCGAACCACCCAGCGCACTTAATATTTCAGGGTGAAGCAATTGTGTTTTCAGCATGATGCACCTTCATCTTTTTACAAGTGGTGAACACTATATACTTTGCTGTACCTAGTTTACCACTCCGCCATATGCTTTGCAGGAAAAAGACACCATAAAAAATTCCAATGAGCAGTGAATAGTCAGAATTAATGGTACACTTGCAAGCTGAATCGTAATAAGACATCCTGCATCGTAAAGGTTCTAATACATCATGAAATTAGCGATTTTATTCGTAATACTCGCGCTGTTAATGTCGCTTGGCGCCGTTGTAGCCAGGGACAGTGAAGCACCACAGCCTGCATCGGAAGGTGCTTTTTTTACAGGTAATTATCGCAATATGCTAGCAGAGTGGGGGCGAACAGACGTTGAAATTCAGGAACGTATTGATAGCACTTTCCAGCAGCTATTCTACGGCGATGACGACACCGAGCGTGTCTATTATCCGGTTGGCGACAATATGGCTTATGTCGAGGACATTAACAATGCCGATATACGCACCGAAGGCATGTCTTATGGCATGATGATCGCTGTCCAACTGGACAAAAAAGAAGTATTTGACCGCATTTGGACATGGGCGCGTACCTATATGTATCACGAAGATGGCCCGTGGTCGGGCTATTTCTGTTGGCACGCCCTGCCGGATGGAACTTGTATTGATAACAATCCCGCTTCCGATGGTGAAATTTGGTACACTACCGCCTTGTTCTTCGCAGCCGGACGCTGGGGCAATGGCGAAGGTATCTACAACTATCAGGCTGAGGCCAACACCATCCTCAACACCATGCTGCACAAGGAGGATAAGAGCAGCCCCTTAGCCACCAACCTGTTTGATGCTGAAACCAAATTGGTGGTGTTTGTCCCGCAGCGTGGGCCGAATCGTAAATTCACCGACCCCTCATATCAAGCGCCACATTATTATGAACTGTGGGCACGCTGGGCGGATAAGGACAATGAATACTAGACTGAAGCCGCCGCCGCTGCCCGCCAGCACTGGCACAATGCCGCTCATCCCGAAACAGGCTTAATGTCCGACTATACCAACTTTGATGGAACGGTTCATCCCGCCAATGGCTACGGTGAAGTCTTTTACGCCGACTCATGGCGTACCAACATGATGTTGGCTGTGGACTACAGTTGGTTTGCGGCAGACGAGTGGCAGATTGAACAAACCAATCGTTACCAATCCTTTTTCCATAAGCTCGGCATCGGAAAATACAACACCCAGTTCAACATTGATGGTACACCCGCTGGCAACCAGCATCGCTCCTTAGGGTTAACCGCCATGATCGCGGCTTCGAGTTTAGCCGCTTCTGATAGTCAGGCGTGGGACTTCATTCAGGAGTTTTGGGACACGCCATTAACCACAGGCCAATACCGGTATTATGATGGCTTACTCGATATGCTGGCACTGCTGCAACTAAGCGGCAATTTCCGGGTTTATGCCCCGCCAACGGCCTCCTGAGGCTGTTTAAATGAATATAAAAAGACGGGCAAATCAATCTTGCTCGTCTTTTATTTAACATGCTATTGTTGTCTCAACGTCTACACATTAACATCACCACACACATGCACCGCAATGCCCAATTCCGCCAACATGGCGGCTTTAGCTGCGAGTGCCTTGTCTGCACTTTCGGCGTCATTCCCGTACGCAACCTGAATGTGGTTCGCCTTGTGCCGCGCCATCATTTGGTCGCGGCTGACGCCATGTAATACGGCGTGCATAATCGGCCATTGTGGGCTGGTGATCTTCCAACGCCGTTCGGTCTCCTTCTTGGGTAAACTCACGACAGTAGCTCGTCCAATGTCGCAGTGCAGGCTGCCGTCCATCACATAGACGCGGCTCCACACAATCTCACCGGGTTTGCTGATGCCTTTGAGGGTGCCACCGCCCAACCGGAAGTACATCGGCGTCTGCCGTTCGCTGACCGCGCCCGCGTAACCGTCAATGAAATGCGAAGCAGGAGCCGCGCCCGAAATCAGAAATACCCAAACATAATCATCCACACCGCTGCCTTTGAAGTGCTCACCATAGCGCAGGTCGTGCAGGGTAGTTGCTGGGTCGAGTCCCATTGCCGTCCAAACGCGGTTCGTCACCAACGCGTCCACCGCTGCCCCTTCATCTACTTCGTTGAAGTGGGGTAGGGCTTGACCGGCGAACAATTCTTCGCCTGTTTCAGCGTGGTACACAGGCGGGCGTTCAACGTTATTGAGGAGCCCTTCTGCTAGGTCTGATGCTGGGGTCATATCTTTCAGCCCCTGTTGGTACTGTATGCCGATGGCAGCGCAGCCGAAGTCATGAGCAATCCGCACTGCCGCAATGTACATCTTCATCTGTTCGAGAATTTGTTTGTCGGTGAGTTCCGTTTCTTCATTTTTACCAGTCACAAATGTCATGCCGCGTTGGTCAAGCCATTTCCGGCATTGTTTTGCTTCCGCGTCTTTCACCAGCCGCATGCCCGCCACCAGTGCCGATTGGCTCAATCGTTCCTTGTATACCCCCATGGGGTTGAGCATTTCGTCATCAATGATGGCGTTATACATGCCCATGCAGCCTTCATCGAATACACCCAGTATGGCCTTTTCACGCTTGAGTTGCGCGGCTAATGCTCTGCCGAGTGCCCGTTCGTTTTTTGGCAGCGCCGCCTTATCTAGGTCGCGCACATGGCGGGTCACATGGGTAACACGGCCTGTTTTGATCCACTGCCGGATTCCTTTTAAGAAAAATTCGTCGGTGAAATCCTCACTCCACAACGTACTGTATTTCACACCGGCTTTGGTCAGCGAACCGTTCAGGTTCAGCAGTCCAACCAGCCCCGGCCATTGCCCACTCCAGTTGGCAATCGTCAAAATTGGCCCTTTGTGCGAACGCAAACCCGCCAGCACATGATGGCTGTACTGCCATACCGCTTCAGCCACAATCAGTGGCGCGGTGGGTGGGATATTCTGGAACACATCCATGCCCATCCGTTGATTCCAGATGAAACCATGCTTCAGTTCTGCGTCATAAGCATGCCCACGTTTAACGGTAACACCTTCTTTCTTGAAGGCTTTGATGATGCGCTTTTCCATATCCTCTTGTGCCGGCCAGCAGGTTTGGTTGGCGGAAAGGCGCAAATCACCGCTGGCAATCAAAATGGCTTCATTGTCTTTAATGGGGGCAGGTTCGGAGAGTTGAGGTAATACATAATTCGCCATAATAAAGTTCCTTGTATGCAACAGAATATTTACGGTATGTGATAATTATACTCAACGGATTTGTTTTCAACATGAACCATGTTCATGGGTTATGTTGGTGCAATCAGTTCGCAAAGAATCCAAAATCTACAAAATAATACTTCCCACCTGATGGAGCGTTAGTCTCCCCATGTTCCTTAAACACAAACACCAATGGTTCGTGGCGCTTCATACGCTTTTTGAGATTGTTCCACTGTGATTTGCTTGGCTCAAGTTGTCCGGCGGGTAGCACGAAATAGGCCGGACTGAACACAGCGCGATAATGACCGTCTGCATATTCAATCAACTTCACCAGATGGGATTTCCCTGTAGTTGGGTCGGGCATCAGTACACGGCTCATAAATTCCAAAACGGTGTCATACGTTCGGGGTTTGAAAGTGGGGAGGAGTTTCATATTGTTTAACCAGTTATCATTTATCCGGGATTGTAATCGAAAACGAGCCGATGTGATATTTTTGATTGTTCGGTGGTTAGACCTCCCCGCAAAATGTGATATAGTAATCGCGCATTATTAGAGAGCAGAGGTTGCTGTCTGAATGAATAGTTTGGTTGGGGTCTTGTCAGTATTTGTACTGGTGGCCGCTAATGGTTTCTTCGTAGCTGCCGAGTTTGCGTTGGTCGGCGCGCGCCGTACCCGCATCGCCCAATTGGCGCAGGAAGGTAACAGCGCCGCCAAAATCGCTCAAAAGGCCGTTGAACATCTGGATAGTTACATTGCCGCCACGCAGCTGGGTATTACGCTGTCAAGTTTGGGTTTGGGGTGGGTTGGCGAACCGGCGGTAGGCCATTTGATTGAACCCGTGTTGCACGCCATTCTGCCCGAAGCCGCTGTCGAAACAGTTGTTGCTCCACTGTCATTCGCGATTGCTTTCTCATTGGTGACGCTTCTTCATATTGTGTTAGGGGAATTGGTTCCCAAATCAATCGCGTTGCAACGTCCTGAAGGAACATCGCTCATCGTCATCCGGCCTGTCACATGGTTCTTGTTATTGTTCCGCCCTGTCATCCATCTGATGAATGGTGTTGGTAACAGCATTGTGCGGATGCTAGGTTTTAGGACTGCTGAAGGACATTCCGCAGTACATTCTGCTGAGGAATTGGAAATGCTGGTGCAGTCCAGTCGTGAGGCGGGCTTACTGCAACAAAGTGAAGAAGACCTGCTGCGGCGCGTTTTTGACTTCAGCGACATTACCGTTGAAGAGATCATGCAGCCCCGCGTCAACGTGGATGCTTTGGACATGGAAGCTCCCCTGTCCGAATCCTTGGATACCATCACAGCTAATCACCATTCACGCTATCCGGTATATCAAGAGTCAATTGATAAAGTCATCGGCATCTTGCTGGTAAAAGATCTACTCGACCATATCATTTTGAAGCCAGATATTCTTTCCCAACGTAATCAACCATTTGATTTCAAACCGCTTCTGCGTGACCCGTTGTTTGTACCCCAAACACTTGGCGTGGATAAGCTGCTGGAACGGATGCAAGAAAATGCTATCCATCTAGCAGTTGTGATTGATGAGTACGGCGGTATGGCAGGCTTGGCGACTATGGAAGACATCATCGAACAATTGGTTGGTGATGTGCAAGATGAGTTTGACGAGGAAGAAGTCGAGGCTATCCATGCTGAAGGGAATGAAACAGTCGTGGATGGTCTGGTTAGCCTGAATGAAGTTAGCGAACGGTTTGGTGATCCCGGTGGTGAACCTGAGTCAACGACGATTGGCGGTTATGTCGCTGAAATACTCGACCGTATCCCGGAGATTAACGATAGCATCCCGTTTAATGACTATGATGTGTTTGTTGAAGCCATGGAGGGTATGCGGGTAGCACGGGTGCGCTTTGTCAAGCACCCGGAGCCAGTCACGCCAACTACGGGCGTAAGCGATCAGAAGGCTGCTGATAGTTCCGAAAGCCAGTGAGAGGTGTATAATGCTCCGGTTATCGTTGTCCGGAGTCTGGAATTTGATGCCGTTGTTTAGTGCACTCTCGCAAGCCCAAAAGCATATTTTGCCATACCGTATTCTTGGTTTGTTCGCTATCAGTATTCTGCTATGGTTGGCAGCATGCGCTGCTCCACCTGCCGCAACCTCCGAGCCTATCTTAACCGCTACACTATCTTCCACCACCGTATCACAGCTTATAACGCCAACACCAACTGTTTCGCCCACGCCAAGTGGCCCAATTACGCTCACCGTATGGTGGCCGGATACCTTAGTTCCTGCCAGTCAGGAAAGTGCCTCCTTGCAGCTTGCAGACTATATAGATAGCTTTCATACCACCACGTCGGAAGGGCGAATTGAAACCCGCCAGAAGAAGGTGCAGGATGTTGGTGGTATCATGGAAACACTCAAAGCTGCGAGTGCCGTCGCGCCTGCCGCCCTCCCGGATGTGACATTACTTCGCCGCGCCGATCTACTCACGGCCATCGCGGCAGGTTACATTCAGCCGATTGATGGGCTAATCACATCTGCTGTGCTTGGCGATTTGTACCCAACCGCATTGGAATTGGGGCGCTTGAACGGGATCATGTATGGACTTCCGTATGCCATCAATATTGAGCACATAGCGTATCGCCCCGTGTTGCTCTCCGGTAATTTTGCGCTTTTTGATGATGTGCTGGCTGACCAGCAGACATTTGTTTTTCCGGCGGGTGTCACAGACGGCTTGAGTAATGTGCTGTACTTACAATATTTGTCCGCGGGTGGAACGGTTAGTGATCTGACCAGCGGCAAGCCCAATCAAACAGCCTTACGAACCGTACTGACGTTTTATCAGGAAGCAGTTGCGCAGGGCATCATTGATCCTTCGGTGCTGGACTATGCTCGCAGCGATGACTATCTATTCCAACTGCGCGAAGGCAAAATGAACGCTGCCGTAATCACATCAACACAATATCTTGGTTTGTTGGCAGATGGACATGCCTTGGATGCTGCGCCCATCCCCCTCGCGCGTGGCGAACCTACCACGGTTGTAAATGGCTGGATGTGGGTCATCGTTACGAAAGACAAAGCCCGGCAGGCATTTGCGTCACGATTTATCGAATATATGATGGGGGTGGAACGGCAGGCAACCTACACCCGTCTGGTAAATATGCTGCCATCTCGTCGGGCGGCCATGCGCGTTTGGGAAAGTGGCCCTTACGCCACACTGGCGGACCAATTGCTGCTAAACGCCCGCTTGCCTATCTTCGAAACGGGTGACAATATCACCCTACGCGCCCTTCAAAATGCTCTTTCGGCGGTTATTGGCGGTCAGCGCACACCAGACGAAGCGGTCAAGGATGTGATCGAACAAGTCAGCCGCTGATGGTTGTCACGTCTCTAAATCTTAGTTAATGCCAGCCGCCGACAAAGCCGCTTTGAGCGCGTCTAACTTGATCGGTTTAGCGAGGTAGCCCGTTGCCCCCGCGGTGGTAGCTTCTTCAGTCATTGGCGGAAAATGAGCCGATATCATAATGATGGGTAAATGTGATGTGGATTCGTTCTGGCGCAGTTTGCGGCAAATATCGAGACCATTGTCATCCGGCAGCATGATGTCTAGCAGAATTAAATCGGGTTCTTCATAAGCCAGCTTATCCCACGTTTGCCGCCCTGAAAGAGCTCCAACCGCTTCATGTCCAATCAAA
The DNA here is from genome assembly GCA_041390885.1 of Anaerolineae bacterium. GTDB lineage: Bacteria > Chloroflexota > Anaerolineae > Aggregatilineales > Phototrophicaceae > CFX2. The sequence goes on from JAWKPB010000022.1 coordinate 34,103, forward strand.
TTGAGGAAAGTACTGAGCATTTCCACGGTCATGTGTTCGTCGTCAACGATCAATATTTTCGCCATGTTTGTATGTTGCCCTGTCATCCACCCATAAAACCAAGTCTAATAGAATTGATAACGCCTCGCAGCAGGAAAAAGGTCAGGCGTACTGACGCTACATATATCGTATATCGTAGCGCGGCTTGTGACCACACAGCCGAAAGGATTTGTTATGGTTTCAAAATGTTTTTTGGTACAACCGATGTTTTTTGTAGATGGTTGAACCGAAGCTCAATGCAATACTCACCATATTCTCGTTAACTTCCAATATCCAGCCTGAATCCGAATGTTGGATTTTGGGGTCGTCCAGCAGTGCCATCAACACATGATAATACAATACCGCGTCTACCCCTTTGTTACGGTAAGTTTCCTTGACACCCATTAACGGAATACGGGCTGTATCAATCACTGGTCTAATTTTCCAATGCCACAGTGCTCGCAGTAAACTAAAAACTTCTGGTACTCCGGGGCGTGGATTAGCTTTCTTTAGAACTTGATTGAAGTCAGGAATGGCCATCACAAAACCGGCTGGCTGGCCCTCCACCTCGGCAAAAAAGGCAAAGCGCGGATCAAAAAACTGACCGAGACTTTCGACCAGCGTATCCAGTTCTCTGGGTGTCATGGGAGTGAACCCCCAATTTTTGTCCCATGCTGCATTATAAATATCTTTGAATAATACAAACTCATCTTTTAGACGTTTTTTGTCAATCTGGCGCACCGTAATCTTGTTGCGTTTCATGACAGCTTTCGTCAGCCGTTCTAGGCGATCTGCCGTCGCATGTTCTTTTGCCCCTTCACGGCTCAGGTGAAAGCTGAACACGTCCATTGACTTGGTGAATCCCGCTCCTTCGATCAGCTTGGCATAGTAGGGGAAGTTATATGGCATGAGCAGCACCGGCGGGACGAAACCTTCGATCAACACGCCGACATCCTCATGCGTCGTAAAGCTCTGCGGCCCGCGAATTGCATCGAATCCTTTAGCTTTGACCCACTCGGCAGCTGTGTTGAGCAGGGCAGTTGCTGCTTCTTGATCGTCATAAACTTCAAACGTCCCGAACCACCCGATATGTTCTTTGTGGAACTCGTTGTGGCGCTGGTTGATAAATGCCGTAATCGTGCCTACGATTTGGTCACCACGCCACGCCGCGAAATACTCGCCTTCCATATATTCCCAACCGGGATTTTTCTTTTTGTCAAGTAAGTCGCTCCGCATCGAAAGCAGTGGCGGTACCCAATTAGGGTCATTCTTGTAGAGTGTCCATGGAAACTCAAAGAACGCTTTGAAATCTGCCTCAGAATCAGCTTTACGAACCACTACGGGTGACGCCATAATATGTTCATCTTTCGTGGAAAGTGAATTTCTACTATCTCTTTCGTCGACAACCGCATCATGTTACCGCGTTTTCCGCTAACCTCACAAATAATCATCTTGACACTTTTATGCCTGTTTGCTACCATGTCGCTCACCTTCCGCAGTAGCTCAACGGCAGAGCAATCGGCTGTTAACCGATGGGTTCCTGGTTCGAATCCAGGCTGCGGAGCAGTTGGACGCCCAGCAGGTTGCGGGCGTTTTTGATTCATGGATATTTCGCATATTAGGCTTATTTAAGAAGATGACTACTTTATCCAATAGCCTCACTTTCTGGCAGAATCCAGTTGGCGTTGCCATCCCCAAGGACCCGCTGAAATTTCTGTACATCACCGATGAAGCCGAACACATGATGGTATCGTGGTTGGCGCAGCGTGTTTTTGAGTACCAACATACCACAGCTGGAACCGACCGCCAGTTCACCAAAATGGTGATGATTACGATGGGCGCATTATTGCCCGGCGTCCTGCTTCAAGACTACATTACCCATTGCGCCACGCCGGATATGCCAAATATCGAATTCGGGACCTTTGGTGTGAAATGTTATGTTGGACCGGGACAGCCGCTAGAACATCCTGAAATTGTACAACCCCTTTCGATTGATGTGCGTGGACATACAGTGGGCATGGTAGAAGACTTGATTGATCTGGGTGGTACGGCCCGTTTCGTACACACGGTTCTTTGTTCTCCTCAGTACGGCGCACGTGATGTGATTATTATCGCCCCCTACCGCAAGAGTGCCGCTGCCACCTCCGAAATGCAGGCAATTACTTTCGGTCTTGTGCCAAAAGATACGTGGATTATCACCCCGCGTGAACGGGTGGAAACGATGGTCAAGCGTGTGCCGTTCTGGGTGAAGAATGGCGCGACCAAAGCTGATTGCATCACCAACTTACGCCGCATCGGCTACCCCCAATACCTAATCGACGACTGGTTCGAGTCAGCTTGGGGACGGGTTGCTAGGTAGGCGTGTTATCCACGTAGACATATAGTACCTAAATACCCATATACTGCCGTTTTAGGCAGGTGCTAAAGTGCCATCTACAAAGGTATAACTAATAGATGGCATAGGGTTTATGCCGCCAATTGATGGTGCGTGAGATAGGGGTGAACATGGGCAAAGGGCGTTTGGAAGCATTTAGCGATGGGGTGATCGCCATCATTATCACCATTATGGTTCTGGAGCTAAAAGTTCCCCACGAGCCAACATTGGCTGCCTTAGGTGAAGTCCTTCCGATATTTGCCAGCTATGTGCTGAGCTTTGTCTATCTTGGGATATATTGGAACAACCATCATCACTTACTGCACACGGCTCGTTCAATTAATGGGCGTGTTCTATGGGCAAATCTACATCTTTTGTTCTGGTTATCGTTGGTTCCGTTTGTGACGGCGTGGATGGGTGAAAATTACCTGGCAACTACACCCGTTGCGCTTTATGGTGCTGTCCTCAATGTGAGCGGCTTGGCCTACTACATTTTGGAACGCCTTCTTATTAATCATCTCGGTCAAGATTCTGAACTGGCGAAAGCTGTAGGGCGCGATAGCAAAGGGCTTTTGTCTCTGGTCATTTACACTGCTGGAATTGTTCTCGCGTTCGCCGACACACGCATTTCCCTTATCTTGTATGTCGTTGTCGCGTTAATGTGGTTCATCCCGGACCCACGAATTGAAAAATCACTAATCCAGTAATTCATGCGAAACGCCGTTTTTATTGGGCTATGACATAATGCAAATCCTTTGATTACTCTAGCTCGTATCCCGCAAAGTAATGCTACACTGAGGATTGGTGTCTTTTTGGGGGATCGAAGTATGAGTGAGCAATCTAGTTCACAGGCAGAAATCAGCGAAACTAACCGGCTGGAAGCCTTTAGCGACGGCGTATTTGCTATTGCTATCACGCTTCTTGTATTAGAAATCCGCTTGCCACATGTTGAGGCGACTGAGGGAGGGCATCTTGCCTCCGATCTATTGGCACTGTGGCCGACCTATTTGGCCTACATCATCAGCTTTATTACCATCGGCATCATGTGGATCAATCACCACGCCGTCTTCAAAATGATTCATCGTACGGATCGAACCTTGATATTCTTGAATGCTTTACTCCTCATGGTGATCACCTTCCTGAATTTCCCAACAGTAGTGTTATCCGAATATCTGCAATCGCCTGATGGTAATGTGGCAGCAGTTTTCTACAGCGGTACATTGTTCATCATTGCCATTTTGTACAATGTGCTGTAGGGATATGTGGCCTACAACCAACATCTGCTGGATGTTGCCCTGCCTCAGGCTAATGCCCGCGCGTTAACTCGGCAATATCTCTTTGGCCCCGGCGCCTATTTAATTGCCACCATCGCGGGAATAATTAGTGTTGGTCTTAGTGTTGCCATCTGTCTAGGGCTGGCAGTGTATTTTGCAATTCCCAGCCGCAGGGTGACGCCAGTCAAGGACTAACTGCCTGTTCGGGTTATGGTTGTTGACCCGGTAGCCATACATTAATCAGCCTATCCGCTGTCCCAATCGCTAATCCTAACCGACCATCGGGAAGCATCAGCCCAACAAAGTTGGTTGCAGGTGCCGCACTGAGTGGCAGCCTCCATAGCTCCTGAACTGTATCTTCGTACCGTTGTAATCCAACGATGGCATTGCGATCTTGTGTGGTGATGACCAATTCAATTTGCCCATCACCGTTGAAATCACCCGCTACAGTTTGGTCGAGGTTTGATGAACCGATGCTGTGTGAGGTATACCCTGTCGTGCGTGCCGTTGGAACGAGAGCGCCCTGCTGGGAGTCATAGCGCCAGAACTGCACCATACCCCCGATATGCGGCGTCTGCACTTCAACCAATTCTATGCTTCCATCTGGCCCAAAAGCGCCAACCGCCAGTTGATGTCTCCAGTGGAAGCCCTGTCCCAGTGGTGGCGTTTCAGCCAGAATACTTGCCATCTGCTTTATAAACCACCAACCGCGCCCCAACCTGCGCGTTTGAAACAGTTGTCACCAGTTCGTCAACACTGTTTCCATCCATATCCGCCCACATCGGCGAAAGACCTTCAAACACATCGTCGCCCGAAAGCTGAATCCGCGCAGATTCAGTTAATGTGTTGTTTTCGGTACTGATGATCGCAAGGGCAGCCGCCTCTATGGGGTTGCCTAATACACCATGCGAATAGCGTTCTGTCGGCTCAACATACAACGCAACCACGCCCGCTTGGTTGATAACCACCTGCGAATCAGGCATGGGGTTGACGGCCAACTGCGTCACCGATTGCCCATCTTGCCACCACACCAGATGTCCACCGGTTGCCAAAAACAATATCGAACTATCGCCAAATGGAATGGCCTGCGTATCGGGAAGAATTTCAGTAACGCTCACACCGTCGGCAATTGATGGCATCAGCAGCGCCCGCGAACCCGCATAGTTCGAAGGAACGCCCGGCGAGGAGGTGAGCGTTTGAGAAACGGTATTTTCATCAATCTGGAAACTATTGACATGCGTGTCATTCAGCATGATGTAGGTCACGCTGTATTTTCCGTTCGCGCTTCCACCTGCCAGCCACACAGGTTGTTGAAAAGCTGCTGCCACAACCTGCTCGACGTCAGGGAATGTGCTCTGTCCTGCCGTGATCCGGTTGCCATCTTGTGCGGTAGATAGTAGCGGGCTTAACAAAAACAACAGTCCCACTACCCATCCACGTGTTAGTTTGGATCGCGTCATAATGTAGTCCGTATATTCACGATTTACTCGATATAGACGGGTTATATAAAACCCCCACCACCTGAAACCACGGTGGATCGCCCGGAGTAGGATTGTGATTGATAGTCATTCCCAACCGGCGCATCACAGCCTGCGATGCCAGATTATCTGTGTCCGTTTCCGCGATAATTCTGCGGATATTCATCGTTTTGAAGGCATAGTCAATCATGCCTTGAGCCGCCTCCGCCGCATAGCCCTTGCGTTGCTGTTCCGGCGCGGTAGCCCAGAACAAACCAAACTCTGGTTGAATGAAACGATCTTCCGGCTCTCCCGCGTAACGCATAGCAGGCAATCGGCGGTACGGTCCAATCGCTGGCACTAATCCGACCATGCCAATCATGGCGTTGGTTTCCTTGAGGATGAACGCTCTATCGCCGTAAGGAGGTTGGAATAAATTCGCTAGCGCACTGTGGTTCCGCACGGCCCACTCCAGCCACACGCGGCGCTCGTCCGCAGGTGTCGTGCCAAAGCCCGCATCCAATATATGACATGCAGCATCAAAATCGTCCACTACCACTGGGCGTATGAGCAATCGCGCTGTTTCGAGCACGGGCATAGCGGTTGTCAAAACATTATCCTTTTCGTGATTGACGATCTGTTTGAATCGCTAAGAGCCAAACGCCTATCGCCGTTTCTTACCGCCACATCGTCTCACATCGGCACGAAAAGGTCAACATCGTTACTGTAGCATGGCAAAATGCTGGTTCCAGAATGTATTGGAGGGTGGGTGATGCCTATAACAATGCTTGTACGTCATTTGTCTGTATATGGAATCCGAGAGGATTTTTCACGATTGTTCAGTGCGGTTAACCATTCAGCGCACCTGAACTCCTAATTTGTACGTTGAACCTATTTTGTCTTGTTTCTTACACGCATACAGCCAATTCATGTAACGTAAGCGCGATTTTTCCGTTTAGTATATGTAATCAGACTGTGCCGCTTGGCAGCTAATGACCGGAGTAGTGAAATGACGAAATGCAGCCACCGCTAAATGAACCCGATTTGATAGAACGTGCCAGTGCGGGCGACAGAGCGGCAGTGAGTACGCTCTACGATGCATACGTGCAAGCTATTTTTGCGTACATCAACTATCGCGTTGACTCAGGAGCGATTGCTGAGGACTTAACGGCTGACGTTTTCCTGCGCATGATACGCGCATTGCCGAAATTTCAATACACCGGCGCCCCATTTGGGGCATGGTTGTATCGTATCGCTGCCAACAGGGTCGCAGAATATTATCGAGAAAAGCAACCTGTACATTGGGACTCGTTACTTGAAAATTATCGAAGTAATGATCCTGATCTGGATGATCAAATCGTTGATGAGGCTCAACGCTCCCGCGTCCGTGAGGCGCTGCTTTCGCTACCTGAAGATTACCAGACGGTTCTGATTCTGCGATTTACGCAGGACTTACCCCACACCGAAGTAGCCTCCATTATGGGCAAGTCAATCGAAGCGGTGCGCGTATTGCAGCATCGTGCACTTAAAGCACTGGCAAAGTCAATGACGCAATCAAATGAGATTGAGGGGAGTGAATAGATGTTTAAAGATCAGTTCACTCCAGAAGAAATAGATGTAATTCAACAGCTGCGGAATGACATCCGGCCAATGTTGAAACCGCACATGGTTGATGCTATTCGGTTGGAACTCTTATCTGAGATGGATAGGGTATTTCCCGCTTCAGAGCAACCCCCACCAACTTCCCCCAAAGTCGCACCGGTTGGGGTTATCGCAGTCATAGTGATCATAATCGCCATAGTTATTGTGGCGATCATAGCTAGTGCTCCAAAACAACCAGTCACCCAGACTACGCCAAGCCTTCCTGCGCTGGTCATACCCCCTACTTTGACACCTATTCCGGAAGTGAATTCGGCTAGTGCAACAAAAGAGTTCACTCCGGAAGTCAGTCACACGCCCACGGTGATGTCGGCCAGTCCAGAAGTGGTATTGCCATCAGCTTCGGCGGCAGCCACCGGCGATGCGATCTTGATCATTGATGGCCCGGTTGAGCAAATCAACGACAACGTTGTCACGATTTTCAACATCAGCATTCTTGTGGATGAGGCTAGTCCTATCCTAACCGAAATCAGTATTGGCGATATTCTACATGTGGAAGGCCACGCCACTACCCGGGAAGGTGAATTAATAATCGTTGCGATTAACGTAACCATCATCAATGTGACCACCATCAGTCCGCCTCCAGTTAATCAAGCACCACCATCGAATTGCAAGGTCAGCAAAAATGGTCACATCAAGTGCGACAAACATTCGGCGTAAGGGACTACTTCCGGCAGATTTACAACGGTGGTGATGTTTACTTGGGTGCCCAAATTTATCCGTTCATTTTTTCAACGAACTGCTTTACGGCTGGTGTATCATAGATAATAAATTCGATCTCCCCTTGACTAAGTAGGAAATCGGATAAGGTTTGTCGATCAAAGGGTAGGCTGTCAGCGGCAATAAATATACTGGATTGGACCGAAGGAACTGTAACGACCATCACATTAGGATAGCGTGATAGAAGAGTGGCCGCAAAGTCATGCGCGGAAGCATTATCCGAACCAAACAACCCCGCCATGTGCGTTACCATCATCTCGCTTTGTGGAAAACCTTCAATGATCGCTTCGTATATCGGTACCGGATTACGGGCCACAGGAACGAGATCCGCTTGTTGCGACAAGGCCCAGTAAACCACTCCAACATTCACGACGACGAGAACGATCACACCTGGCGCTAGCCAGCGAATAACAGTGGCTAATGGAGAATTTTTGCTTTGAGGCTTTAATGTAACAATCACATCTGGTAGCGTCGGTTCATGAGCGGAAATCTTGTCTTGTGATGGCGCTGTTCGTGTACTGGGCAGAGAACGAAAGTTCATTCCATAGCCCATGTCCCCCATGTAAGAAAGCAGCGCATAAATAAACGTAACTTGCCCCGCCATTTCAAGCGCTTCTTCAAGCGTACCAATAACTAAATAACGTAGCGTCAGGGCTCCGCTCGCAGGTAACTGGCTCGCGCTAACTGCGTCTATCATAAACGCCCCGCCGACATACAACAGGCCAGCCAGAATGATTAGATTTCGTATATGCCGGGGTAGTAGAAACAAGAAGCGTAAAAAAAGTAGACCAAAGATAACCAGCAGCGGGGCTGCAGCGATTTGCCATCCGAAGGCCAGAAAACCACTGGTGTCGAGTGCTGTGTGTAAAGGCTCCGAAAATAATTCGTGGATTGCTGCACCTTCGTCTATCGACAGATACAGGAAGATGATCTCCAGTGCTGTCCAATAACGTCCATATTGATCCTGACTGCGCTGTTTGACCCTGGCGATTATTGCCAACAAAACAGAGGCCGACATAAGCAGCATGACCTGATACCAGGTTGGAATGGTCTGTTCTGCATTTACACTGAATTCATCGAGTATGAGCGACGGTAAACTGTTGTACTGGCTGTGGAGGACATTTGTATTGATGTACTCTCCAAAGACACTTTGGATCGCTAAGTACAGAGCAAGGATGCCGAGAATAAGCGCGATCACACGTGGTTTAATGACATAGTCGAAGCTCATTTATATGACTCTCCATATCGACATATCCGAAAGTGAATGTATGCCATTAGCAGCAAGGCGTCGCAGAGGCAGAAGTAATGCAAGCCTGCCCAGACCGTGCACGGTCTGGGCACAGATTATTAGCGGTAGACTGTCTTCAGGTGACGGTCGTTAATGCGACTTCTTCGAGCATTTGACATGACCGTTCTTGCTCACCTTGCAGTTGGATGGAAGATTCGTATTAATCGTAATGTTATTAACGATTGTGACATTGATAACGATGAAAATCAGCGTCGTACCATTGCCTTGATAGTTGCCGTCCACGTTCAATATATCACCTATTTTGATCAGGCCGAGCACGTCATCATCAGGGTCAAATTGTACAGTGGTGCCATTAATGATAACTATATTTCCGTTAATTGCTGTCACCTGACCGTTAACACTAACTGATGCTGTAGTGAGTGTTACCACCGTTGCTATGATGATGCCTGTCCCATCCTGCTCCCCTTCGACCCGCACAATGTCGCCGATATTGACCACACTCAAGATTGGGTTATCAAGGGCTACTGATACTGTAATGTTATAGATCGTGATGATGTTGACGTTAATGGTCGTGACTGGACCTTCGATGACGATAATCGGGCCGTCACTACCTGACGGATTGGGGGTTGGTGTAACAACTTCTGTGTCGTCGGGTTCTGCTGTTGCCTCGGGCGTGGCATCTGAATCGACGATTATCAGGGTGGTCGCAACGATAATCCCATTCGTAAATGTGCCCGATACTTGGATAACGAGCCCGACTTGTAGATTAGATAGGTCGACATTTGCTGAACTTAGGTCAACGCTCACACCGCTGACAACTACCGTTGTACCGTTAATGGCCTCAACCGATCCGGTAATTGAAATGGATGCTGGATTAGTGTTTTGAGCCAGCGTCGGAACAATACCCGTAACAAGCGCCAACATCAGCGCCAATCCTATGACCCTGTGGATGAATTTGAATCGTAACATGTGATTATACGCCCCTCTGTTTTTACAAGCAGTGAATGTGAAGTCTGCACCTATGCTTGTAAAAACGCGATAAGCCCGCGAGTGTTACTCGATTCAGGAAATTGGGGTGTGAATAGGACTAAAGTACCAAAATCATGAGATCGTGTATGACGTAGGGCGCTAGGAAATTTGCTGTAAGGAATTTAGCCCATTTCTATACGAGTACAGTGGCGCGCACCCGTGCTATGATTTCCTCTGCGCTTTCCTCCACTGGCTTGTCGGTCATATCCATGACCGCAAAGCGCCCCCGCCGGAAGACAGAATGCGCAAACTCAAGTTCATCCCATAAGCCCTGTGGCGCGCTATACGCCGCACCTGACGCCAACCCCAAATGACTGCCGCGCCGTACACGAAAGGCTACCAATTGACCGGGTTCGATGGTGAGTCCGACAACCCGTTCGCGCTCAATCTGAAACAATTCCGCAGGCGGCTCTATCCCCATAACCAGCGGCACATTGGCGACTTTCCACCCCATTGTGGAAAGATACATGCTCAAAGGGGTTTTGCCTACGCGCGAAACACCCGTCAAAACGATCTCAGCCTGATCGAGCTCCGCCGCCCGTTTGCCATCATCATGAGCGACGGCAAATTCAATGGCTTCAATACGCTTAAAATCCTGTTCACGCATCTTGCGGTAAAGGCCGGGTTTGCCAAGTGGAGCACAACCAAGATGGCTGCTGAGGCGTTCGAGCAGGGGCCCCATTAGGTCAACTTCAACGATGCCGTGTGAGGCTGCCAGTGCGGTCAAATCCCGCCGCAGCGGTTCATCAACCAGCGTGTGAACGATGAATCCGTTCGCAGCCTGCACTTGGGCAATAATCTCATGGAGATGCGCCGGGGTTCGCACCTGTGGTATCGCAGTAACGGTGGTGTTATTAACCGGGAATTGAGCTAGTGCGGTTCGCACCATTTGAACCCCACTTGTGCCCAATCCCCCGGAAATAACGAAGATGGTTGTGGTGTTCATAGTTCTCAACCTTTGCGTAAAACATAGTTAGGTTATGACGACCGAATTGTCGCCGCTAAACGGGTTAGCCGTGTACTTGTCTGCGTTCCAATCGTTGTGCCACTCTGTCCCATTCACCAGATAGCGGTACTGATATTCCCGCCCCTTTTCCAAATCCAACGACAACGAAAAACTGCCATCTTTTTGTTTCTTCATGGGCATCTTTTTCTCATCCCACTCATTGAAGTCACCCACCAAGAACACCGTTTCAGCTTTGATCGACTCTGGGAGGATGAAAGTTACTTTGCAAATGGGCTTTGTCTTCAGCTGGTGTTTTTTCAACATGATTTTCACCTCCGATAACGGACCAGTTCATATCTTGATCGGCCCCCGCAAAATTAGAGAGTAACTGCATGACAAATGGATTTGAGATAACCAACATCACGACCACTTGGCTCAGGCGTTGTAGACCTACGTGATAAACCATTGATCTGCGGGTGCCGCCCAATTGATACACTTGTAGGTTAACTTGTTGGATTTTCCAGCCACCAGCAAGGGCGCTGAGTAAGCTGTCTCCCCCGGCGTATTTTTCCGAAGGGCCATGCCAGTGTCGGTAAGGTGGATAGATGTCCATGACAGATACACTTCTTTCTGCGGCCGCTCGCTGGTCACGGGCAGCAGGTTGTCGGTAACTGCCAATACAAAACAAATCTTAGAGGATTATCTTGTTCTCCTTTAGGTACCTCTCCACCCTTAGCGTAGGTCTGTTCATGTCATAGGGCAAGGATAACTGTCACCCCATCCAATGATGTTCCTCACCGTTGACAGGGCGACAGTCTATTTAGTTCCGGTTTCAGCTCAACATCCACCGCGCGATCAAGTGCGCCGAATGTTCAATGCTGCTTTTGTGCGTCCGTTCGTAACCGTGTGAAGCATCAATTCCCGGCCCAACCAGCGCCACCTGTGCCGCGCCGCCCGCTCGCCAATAGGCCGAACCATCCGAGCCATAGTACGGATAAATATCCATGTTGTAGGGGATTTCATACTGCTCGGCTAACTGGCGCATTTTGGCGGTCATTGCGTAGTGATAAGGGCCAGTGCTGTCCTTCGCGCAGATGCTCACCGAATACTCGTCGCCGTTCTGGCCGTCCCCTAGCGCGCCCATATCCACAGTCAACAGTTCATTGAGGTCGGCGGCCCAATCCGCCGAGCCACCGTGTCCCACTTCTTCATAATTCGCGATGAGGATCGTTGTGTCCTGCGCAGGCTGGGCTTTGGCCGCTTTCAACGCCACCATTGCCCCGTAAATGGCGGCGACGCTGGCCTTGTCATCCAGATGTCGCGAACGGATAAAGCCTGTATCGGTCACTTCTACACGTGGGTCGAGGAACACAAAATCGCCTACAGAAATGCCCAGTGCGCGCGTATCATTTGCGCTGCGTGTCACGGCATCCAGCCGGATTTCCATGTTATCTGCTTCACGCGTGGTACTGCCTAGTTTGGTGTTCACATGGGTGCTGGGATTGCTGAGGAGCATCGTTCCCCGAATGCGTTTGTCGTCAAAGGTGCGGATAGTCACGCCTTCATATTCCACCGCGTTCCAGGCGAAGCCGCCTAGCTGTGTGGTCTTCAGCCGCCCGCTTCCCTTGATCTCCTTAACCATCAAACCCAGTGTATCAATGTGGGCTGTGATGCCGCGCGGCGCGTCACTCGCTGCGCCTTTCCAGTGCGCCAGCAGCGCACCTTTCTTGGTGCGTTCCAGTGTCAGCCCCTTAATCTTGAGTGCCTTAAACGCCTTTTCGACATACTCAATGGCTTCGATTGTGTAACCGGTGGGGCTGGGCGTGTTCAGCAGCCCGGTGAGAAAAGAGATGGTGTCGTCAAGATTAATATTTAGATTTGGCATAGTGCGGCTCGTTATTTGATAATGGACCGTCAACGGACGCTCATACTATACCGTAATCCTGATGGTGATGTAAAAATTGGTATATGCCCTTAATTTGCTATGGTGAGCCATTTTCTTCCTCAAACATAATCCGCACGCCGCGAATCTTGACAGATTTTTTGTTGCTAAAAACTTGCGAAAGGCGTACTTTGGGTGGTTCAATTTGGGCGCGAAAAACCAGCTTGATAAAATAATCCTCAACACCTCTCAAGTCGTCATAGAGCGTGGCAGTGATCACTGGTTGATCTTCAATTGTTTTGGTATTTGTTGCCTTCCAAAACACAACTACTGGAGATGCCAGAAACTGTTCGAGTGTTGGGCGACCCGGATAGGTTTTTATCCCCCATGAACGTTCATGAAGTTGGACATATTCCAAAAACTTGGACTTTGCTTCAGGCATCTTCCACGTCCTGTTAATAACTTTCATTACAAAATGAAGTGTAGCATAAATTTTTAGCTGCTATGATTGAAAGCCTTGGTCCCCGCTTTCTGGGAAGTGTTACAATGGGGTAGATGGTGCTCTGTTGGCGAATTAATCTTTCACCCTCAAAAGCCGGTTTGCTCCCCTCTCCAATGCTTTGGAGAGGGGCTGGGGGTGAGGTTTATGAGTTCGCCAACAGCACTGTAGATAACATTTCTTAGTGGAGATAACCGAACGGCATGTCCTCAATTCATGTTCGCGGTGCGACCCTTGATGATACTTCTGCAATAAGCAGCCTGTTCCGTGACCGCATTACGGTCTGGCAGCGGCTGAATACCGCCGAGCAGGTGGTGGATGTACCCTATCATGCGCTCACGATCTATGAACGCTGGTTGCATGGCGGTCCGTGGATGAGCGTCGAAACGGCTGCCATTCACCTTAGCCATTTGCTGCGCGGCGCGGGTATTCCTCTGGTAGGCGAAGCTGACGGACACGTGGTGGCCTATGCCGAAGCCTATCGCGGTTCCGAACCCGATCCCTACGGTGACCATTTGCATTTGGCACAGTTGGTCATCCATCCTGATCATGCCACCGGTAATATACCTGATGTCATCGTGTCTGACCTGCTTGATCAGGCGCGTGTTTCCCGTTGCGGTCGTTTGACTGCCGATTGTCCTGCCGGTGACATAGAGGCGCAAACACTCTACACGCGGCATGGTATGCGTGTCTTGAGCCGTATCAATCGTTATAACCTGCCTGCTCGCTCAGGACAGGGCTTCTACAAAGTAGTTGACCATCAGGATGAAAGTGCTGCCCAAATTGCTGGCTGGTTTATGTCCGCCGGTCGGCTGGGCAGCGCCCGCCAGCAGTGGGAAACCCTCTGGCCGCGCACGTGGGATGCGATCCCCGAAATTCGTGAAAGGCGGGCTTACCGTCTGCACTTTTCCGCCTCTGGTCAGGAGGCTCTTATATACTGCCAGCAGCAAATGTACCTGCCGCGTGCGGTTGAGGTATATTTGTGGTCGCCTAAACCCCTTACCAGCCAGATGCTCACCGCCCTCCGTGATTGGACGTATCGTGAGGGTTTTCGCACACTAGTGATGGCTGCCACAGATGAAACAGCTAAGGTATTAGGGAACGAGGCAGAAGCTGATGGTTACTCGGTGGATGTCTTTGGGGTACAGGCCTGATGCCCATCTACGATAGTGACCGCGTTGAGTATGAAATCACAAGCGGTCATATTCACATCATTATGGAAGGCGGCAAACCGTTACCTGCCTACTGGGCACATCCTAATGTGGGACGTAAGTTTCCGGCGGTGGCCCTCATCCATGATTGGTGGGGCATTACCCCCATCATTCGCCGCATGACGCACCACTTTGCTCAGGCCGGTTATTATGTCATCGTGCCGGATTTGTTTGATGGCAATGTAGCCACCACCCCTCAGGAAGCGATGGATTTGGTCAAAGGACTGCGCGACGAGGGTTTTCCCCGTGTAGATGCCGCCCTGACTGCGCTCGAAACGCACCACAATACCAACCGCGATGTGGCGGCGGTCGGCATTGGCATGGGCGGTAGCTTAGCTTTTGAAGCAGCCATCGAGCGGCAGGATTTGGAAGCGGCGGTTGCCTATTATGGCTTCCCACAGCGTTATTTGGGCCGTTTCCGTCAAGCCAATACACCCATCTTGGCGGTGTTTGGTGACCATGATGAACATATTTCGGTTGAGATCATTACAAAGCTGCGTCGCGAATTAGCCGCAAATACGCACGGGCTGGCGCACGAAGTCCTGTTACTAGAAGGCGGCGATCACAACTTCTTTGCCGATACATCCAACGAAGCACAGCGCGAAAAAGGACGGCAGGCGCTCGATCGCACCTTCACCTTCTTGGATAAATATCTGAAGGGCCCACAACGTACCACTTCAGCTCCAGAATATTAGTTATCATCACGAGGGCAAACATCAATGACTGCAATGGCAAACGACCCACTGCGTGACCTCATGCGCTCCACACTGGAATTTTACGCCCGTTTTGATTGGCAGCCGGAGGTCGAAGGCGCTGTAAAAGTGTTTCAGGAAGAAGTGGGCGAATTGATTGAAGCTGCCACCGACGGCACGAACCATGACCACATCGCAGAAGAAGCCGCCGACGTCTTGGTTACGGTCATTGGTGTTTGTGCGGCGGCGGGTGTCACACCTGACCAGCTCATCCGTCAGCTCTATAGGGTGGTTGACAAAAACAATGCCAAAACGCACGATACCCATATCTATGTTGATGGTAAAATTCGCCGTCGCCACCCCAAACCAAATTAGCTCGGCATAACGCGTTTCTCCCCTCTAGAAGTGTTGAAGAGAGGCAGGGGGTGAGGTTTGATCTGCGAAGTATTGCAACCGGGTTGTGTACCGTACCAGCAAGCATGGGACTGGCAAAATGCGCTGTCCGACGCGCGCGGGCGTGAGGAAATTTCTGATCGCCTGCTGCTGCTCCATCACCCTCACACCTATACGCTTGGCTCGTCCGGTCATGATGAAAACTTGCTGCTGGCACCCGATGAATTAACCCGGCGCGGAATTGATGTATTTCACGTGGATCGTGGTGGTGACATCACCTATCACGGGCCGGGACAGTTAGTAGGTTATCCCATCATCCAGCTTCCCCGAGCTGCCGATACACTGCGTGCCGATGTCATCGGCTACGTACGTAAGTTGGAGCAGGTGATTATTCTCACACTTGCTGGCTACAACATTGTCGGTAAACCTATATCCGGTCTGACGGGTGTCTGGGTTGACACGCCAGAAGGAGAGGTTAAAGTTTGCGCGATTGGCGTTCGTATCAATGTGCGTGCCGTCACCAAGCACGGTTTTGCCCTCAATATCAATACCGATCTAAACTATTTTGACGGTATCATCCCCTGCGGCATCCGTGATAAGGGCGTGACCAGTATGGCGCGATTGTTGGGGCAGCCAGTTGATGAAAAGGAAGTCACTGCTAGCCTCATTCAACAATTTGGCGCGGTCTACGGATATGAAATGGCTTCGGGCGCAGAAACGTGATTCGTTCTATGTTGATGCTCGTCTTTCTATTGCTTCCGGGGAGCAGTGGGCTAGTCCTCTTCGGACTTGCATTCATCCGCCAGCAGCCCTTAATTCCCGCGTTTGCCGGTTTTCACACCGGCTGTGAAACGAGTCCTGCGCCCTGCTGGTATGGGATCCAGCCCGGCGTATCCACTCTCTCGCAGGCGCTTACTGCCTCAACCGTTACCACTCCGTATCAGGTTCGCGAATTTCGGCACACCTTGTTGCTTGTCTATCGTTCATCGTCTACCCGTTGCTCAGTTGAACTTCGCCATGAGGCTGGCATTATCCAGTCCATCACCGTTACTAACTGTGTTGACAGCATCCTCGGCGACCTGACCCGTGTGACAATCAACGCGCCGAAAGTCTTAGGCTTCAGCTTGGTATTTCAGGATGATACGCCAGAGTCGCGCGAAACACTCACCTCCATTTTCGACCCAACCTGCACCAATCGTAGCTCGTATGGCGCGGTTGTCGGTCGCCGTTCTGTGGCCGGAAACGACCAGTTGTCTGCGTATCAATCTGTTGATGACATCCTGCCGGACGGCTGGTATATCGTTCCAGACCGCGTGCTGTCCTGTGAAAATGCTGACGACCTGATGATAGACGGCCATTCGTGAGTGAGAATTGCCGCTATAGCCCCGACCAGATGTCAATTTTGGGGAAAATCAGACCTTATCTTATAATGATGTGGCGCATTATAGGGGAGTGTATCACCCATGCCGCGACCCAGACTATTGAAATTGCTTTTGGTCTTGATAATGGCGATAGGAGCTGTGAATTTCGCCACTGGGGTTCTTAGCGGCGCAGCCCCACCTCACCCGGCGCTGCGCGGTTTTGATGTTGATTGCGAGAACCAGCCCGAACCCTGCTGGTTTGGCATTGTGCCGGGCACGACTACTATTGATGTGGGGCGCGAACGCTTGCGCCAGTATGTCTATAAGACAACTAGCACTGGGGGGGACAATCAGCAAAGTATTCTGCCTGCGTGTGTTGTGACCACTGAACCACTGCCCGACAGCGAGGTTGTGGGCCTACTGACACTGCACTGCTCCGATCTGAAGCTTGGCGATATTGCCGCCTATTTGGGCGTTGATGTTGATAAGCTGTTAAATCAAGGTGGATATATGGGTGTCGAGTTTGGCACGCCCACCATTACTGCATGGGTGAGCAAACCTGATCCGATTACCAATTGCACCCAAATAGGTGAACTGATTCTAGTCGCCCCGCAGCTTGCTACCCATTACAATCCAACGAAACCGAGTTCGATCAAACAGTCATTTGGCTGGTGTCGTGAGTAATAAACAGCTTTCATGAGTTGCATAATCATTAGACTGCTGCTTCCTGCTATCAGTATTTTTTTATTGTTCAGCCTCTCTGCCCGCGCGCTGGGCAGCACCCAGACACCTTACAGTGCTTTGGCAGGATTTCTGACCGGTTGTGAAGACCTTCCCCAACCGTGCTGGTACGGGATTGTGCCGGGCAAAACCTCTTTGGAGACCGCTCGTCAGATTCTTACACGCAATGGATACCGCAACGAACGCCCCCTAGATCAAATTACCACCATGATGGATGCACCCGAAAACAGCGGTCTGAATTCGGTGAACCTTGTTCACCGCGGCAGTTATCTGTGGCTCGTCGGTCTTTATCCTCGCGCTGGCCTGCCACTGAGATATGTTGCCTCAGCTCTTGGCTCGCCCGAAGGAATTGTGTCAAACTCACCGCATGTTGTTGTGAGCCTTGCTTATGGGGCGCGGTTACGTGTCGCCATCAACGAAAGCACGAACGCACGCTTTTCGCTGTTCTCGTCGCATATCAAATATGTTACGCTGACCGCCGAACCGGTGCAGATGCTGCCGTGGCATGGTTTCATGGCGCTTTGGCGCTATTGTCAGCTTGAACCCGCCTATCTTGGATGTGCCTGATGCTCCGCTTTGTCTTTCTTTTGATCGTGATATTTTCTGGGGCAAGCCTTACTGCCCGCGCGCTAGGTGGTAGTCAGCCACCGGGCAGCGAATTAGTGGGATTTACGAGCGGTTGTGAAGGCTTGCCCCAGCCATGTTGGTATGGTGTGGTTCCGGGAATCACCACGGTGGATGAGGCCAACCGTTTGTGGGCCATTCAAGGCTATACCGAGTCTGCCGATGGATTAGGTACCTTGATATACTGGAAAACAGGCAATTTGTGCAGCCGCTTGTGGGTCGGGCGTTCTGATAATATCGTTATGCGTATCGGAATGCCATTATGCAATGACATTCGGCTCGGATATGTTGCCATGCAGTTTGATAATGCCTTTCATATCGTCACCCAGTCGGGGGTCACCTTGTTGGAAGGGCAGGTTGCACTTGCGATGGGCGCTGGTACGTCTCAATGTATTGACTTCAATCCCTTCGGGCGTGTAGCGCAAATTTGGATGTCAGCCGAGTCGGAAGTACGCAATTCGAGGCCGAATTTACCATTATGGCGCGGCTATCAACCTTTTAACCACTACCAGCGCGACTATCACCTGAACTGCATTCCGTTCCGCTTTCAGGGTGGTTACTAACGAGAACCACGCTATATGGTGATGATCTCTCGACGTTACGTAATCGAGCACTTCTAATATGATGGCTCGTCTGGCACGTAAGCCCGTTCTGTTCTTGACACTCGCTTTTACTGCGCTCGGCCTCACCGCCCGTTCGCTGGGAAGCACCTTACCGCCGAATCCGGCCTTAATAGGCTTTGCCACCGGTTGCGACCATCAACCGCGTCCCTGCTGGTACGGCATCGTGCCCGAAGTGTCCAGTCTACCTGATGTTGAAATGCTGTTGAACGCATCAGACTATGTACAATCCTATGATACGACGATCTTGGAGGCACGCGGCCAGAATTGCAGCCGCCTCTGGCTTTATCGTGGCCTTTACGATTCGTGGGCAAAACCCGTATCAAGTGTTCCAATTGGTCTGATGTTCGCCGGTTGTCACGCGTTGACGCTAGGCGACTTTGTATCGGTATTGGGTGCGCCGCAGGTAGTGGCGCCCGGTGTTCGCAGTCTGTACGTCATCTATCCGCAGCCCTATCTGCGGCTGGTCGTCCTGCCCAAAAATGACCACCTCTGGTTGCGCGCAACCACACCGGTAATTGAGTTTCACATTGGGCAGCCGCGCTACCTACCGCCTGCCTACACCGCCTATGAGTGGCGTGACTTTGCATCCTTCACCGACTATCGGCTTTCGCAGCCCGATGTTGGCGGGCTCTGGTACACCGGGAGCTAAGCTGGGCGATTGACACCAA
The DNA here is from genome assembly GCA_041390885.1 of Anaerolineae bacterium. Classification (GTDB taxonomy): domain Bacteria; phylum Chloroflexota; class Anaerolineae; order Aggregatilineales; family Phototrophicaceae; genus CFX2. Next base: position 53,523 of record JAWKPB010000022.1, read on the forward strand.
TGATGCGAAGTAATAATCTATGATTGGTTGGCAGTCCAAACTCATTTTTTCACTGTTATTGCTACTGACCATCGTTAACTTCGCCGCGCGTGTCGTTGGCAGTACCCGCCCGCCCAACGCAGTCTTCAGTGGATGCGACGAACAGTGCGCTGGTAAGCCGCGTCCCTGTTGGCACGGAATCGTACTGGGTGTCACCCCCGTTGATGAAGCCTCCTCAATCCTGCGCCATATCGATCAAATTGTCTTGGTCAACCCGTCGTCATATGACTCGTATTATCAACCGGGCTGCAATATTCAGCTTCGTACCCAGCCCGATTCGATCGGTGCGCTGGTCATTATGGGTTGTGAAGTAACACTTGGCGATGCGATGGCAGCGTGGGGCGAACCTGTATCCCTCAAAATTGCCTGCGGAACTGAGGTCAGGTTTCGGGATGTCACAGTTACTTTGGACAGGGGAGTATCGCGCATCACAGCCAATTCCCACCTTCGAACGATTGCCTTGCTGGCACAGTTTGAAAACAGTTCAACTGCCTTGCCGGAAAATCTGTCGCAGCCGTGGGCGGGCTTCATGTCCGTACCGCGTTATGAATTGCGTACAACGGGAATCTTCGCTTGCCCCTGCTGCCGGATCTAAATAGTTGTATGCCCACAAGAGGCGTGGCATTCCAACATCTTTTTCCCCGTTTGAAATAAGAGCCGTTGTCGCGCTTCCATCCGCTTCGCCTCTGCTTAGTCTACGAACATTGATAGTCTAGCGCATTTGTGGAATCTACTACTTCATTCCCACATACCTGCACGCATGAGGCTTTCGCGAGTTTCAATCTGATCAAGGTGGTTCATTTGGAGAATCTTGACGGTGACTCGCCCAACTGGTGTGAGGGCTTCAATAAATGCGCCATCCATCTCGAAGTGTGCAGCCCATTGTTGCATTCGCGGATTAAACAATGCGACGAGTAACCCACCGTCATATGATGCTATGTTACCACTCTTGGTAGAGTTACATTGAAAACACGCCCAGGCAAGATTTGCTAAATCGTCGCCACCATCATGAACGATGGGAATGATGTGGTCAATTGAGTGAGGAAGTTACTGACACCTTCGGGTTTTCGGCAGTATTCACAGCGGCGACTGGCGCGTTGGTGTACCTGTTCACGAAATGCTTTTGGGATTGCCATTATGCGTGACTGATGGCTTCCAGTGCCCGTGCTTTCAAAACCGAAACCAGTCTATCAACCTGAAGCATTTGTTGGAGTTCGGCGGTTTCGTCAGGTGTCAGTGTTCCTGCACTGTTCTTTTCCAATAATTCTTCAGCACGTTCTTCGGCTGCTGCCGACGCCTTAAATGCCAGTATTTCCTGTGGTGTTGCCTTCTCAATGAGATAATCTAGTAAGTCATCGTAAACAGGTGAAAGTGTAGCCATAGTCTACCCTCCGTTTGACCGACTTTACACCTATTTTAGCATCATCCTAAAGGTGTTGCGATGTATGATGATGTGTGTGAATCAAACTAGAGAGCGACGCTGTTGGCGAACTAATCTTTCAGCCTAATGAACTGGTATTTCTCCCCTCAGCCATAGCTATGGAGAGGGGGCGGGGGTGAGGTTTATGAGTTCGCCAATAACATCGAGAGCCACAATGATCCACCTTTTCCTCAAACCCATCCTGCTCCTCGCGTTCGCCTTTGCCACCTTCAGCCTCACCGCCCGCACGCTGGGCAGCACCCAGCCGCCCAATCCCGCGCTGGAAGGCTTCACCGTTGGCTGCGAAGGCAAACCGCAGCCCTGTTGGTACGGCATCGTGCCGGGCGAAACAACTGTGAATGATGGAGTAAATATGCTTGAAAGTAATTCATATGTTTTAGTCGAGCAAGGGAAAGTGCCGTATGGTGGCGCTGGATATGAGTTCTGGTATAAATCGAATACGGGATCCCCCTGCTCAGCCTCACTGAAGCACTATTATGGCGGCAAACCTCCAGTTGCGATTGACACGGACAAAGTTGATGAAATATATCTATTTGATTGCCCAAATATCTTGAGTGATTTGATACACATTTTCGGTAATCCCGAGGGGCTCAAACTGGGGAGTACTCGCATGGGAGGGCAGTTGATGATAGTTATGAATAATGGGTCGATTTTGGTAGGGGTATCGAATTTTTCGTCACCATCAATTATAGAGAATGGAATTTTTGTGTTCGCTTCAGGTACATTTGCTGAATATACTGGTAACTGGCATGGTTTTCTATCTGATGAAGAGTATTGTCAGTTTTCCGATGTCGTATTTCCGCCATGCCACTGTCATCCTTGTCTGCCTTAATGTTAACAGGTCGCAATATCCCCCACGTCATTGACATTAACTTAAGGAGAGAATAAGCCGACCGCGTCGAGCTCAATCTATGCAAGGCGTTGGGTCTCCCGGCGGGTCAGAGGGCCTTTAGTGCCCTTCCCGCCGGAATAAATAGCCGGATCGCTTTAGCGTCCGGCGGCCAAAATGCTTAACTTGATGCCTATCAGGGGCATTATTCATGCCCCTCTTCCTCGTCTTAAACTGATAACTGACAACTGCCAACTCCCCCTACATATTAATCATATGCCCCTCAAGCCCGTGCGCCGCTTCCTTCACCGCTTCACTCAGCGTTGGGTGCGCGTGGACATTGCGGGCAATCTCGTTCGGTGTTAGCTCAGCGAATCGCGCCAGTGTCAGTTCCGGCAGCAGTTCGGTCACATCCGGCCCGATCATGTGCGCCCCCAGCATCTCGCCGTACTTCTTGTCGCTGATCAGTTTGACGAAGCCCGTTGCATCGCCCAGCCCGTGCGCTTTTGCGTTAGCTTGGAAGGGAAACTTGGCGACGTTAATGTCATAACCTTTTTCCTTAGCCTGCTTTTCCGTCCAGCCAAAGCTGGCGATCTGCGGCTGGCAGTAAGTCGCACGTGGCATCATGTCGAAGTCCAGTTCGATGCTCGGCACGCCCGCAATATTCTCCGCCGCAATAATGCCCATACTTTCCGCCACATGCGCCAGCGCCAGCTTCATCGTCACATCACCGATGGCATAGATATGCGGCACATTGGTTTGCATCTTGCCGTTAATGGCGACTGCCCCGCGCTCCGTCAGCTTGACGCCGGTTTTCTCTAGCCCGTAGCCTGTCGTGCGCGGTTGGAAACCGATGGCTTGCAGCACCTTGTCGGCTTCCAGTGTCACTTGCTTGCCGTCCGCCGGTGTCACCGTTACCTTGACGCTCTTACCCGTATCCTCAATCTTCTCGACCTTGGTGCTGGTCATCACCTTGACACCCAACCGCTCGTACTGCTTCCGCAGTTCAGCAGAGACTTCTTCGTCTTCCAGTGGAACCATACGGTCAAGGAATTCGACAATCGTCACATCCACGCCGTAGTTGTGCATCACATAGGCAAATTCCACACCGATTGCGCCCGCGCCCGCGATGATGATGCTCTTGGGCAGTGTCTCTTGCATGATCTGTTCTTCATAGGTCACCACCCGTTCACTGAGCGTTGTGCCGGGGATCAGCCGTGTAGTCGCGCCCGGAGCGAGGATCAGGTGCTTGAACTTCAGCGTTTCTTTATTGCCCGCGTTCAGTGCCACTTCCAGAGTATTGGCGTCAGTGAATGTGCCCCAGCCGTCATACTCGTCAATCTTGTTCTTTCGCATCAGGAAGTGCACGCCCTTTACCCGCCCGTCCGCCACGCGGCGGCTGCGTTTGAAGGCTTCGCCATAATCAAACGTGACTTTGCCTTCGATCTTCATGCCGAAGGTTTTCGCTTCGTGGTTGACGATATGCGCCAATTCCGCGTTTCGCAGCAGCGCCTTGGAGGGGATACAGCCCACGTTCAGGCATACACCGCCCCAATACTGCTTCTCTACCACAGCTACTTTCTTGCCCAACTGCGCGGCACGAATGGCCGCCACGTACCCACCGGGGCCTGCCCCTAGTACCACCACATCATAATCTTTTGCCATAAGGTTCTCCTGTGAAGCTGGCAGCATCATGCCGCCAGCGATTGGTGTGGATTACATAACTGAATTGATTCTAAACTTTGAAGGGGATGAACGCAATGCTCTTACATGCCACTACTATCGGACGCACGATATGATATATTGTTTGGTAAGTAGTAGGTAAAACCTCACTAACTTACAAGTTTCCGATCTTTCACATAGAGCAGTATAGGATCATTGTCAAGTTCCTCTTTGTAATATCCAATAAATCCGTCCTCGGAAACAGACGCCAACCAATATGTGAAAAGTAGATGGCACTCGTAGAAGTAATCATCTAGGATGCCGCGTGCTGAAAATTGGAGGCAATAGCGATACACGTCTTTTCCACCGGTCTTAGTCGGCATCGTGTAGCGATATCTTCTTTGGAAAACTGAGATAACTTCCTCATTCGGTAGCGGTGCCAGAAATGGATGGTCGAAAGCATCTGCCAATTCCATATAGTTCTCATCGAAACAATGGAATCGGGGACGAGCTTCCGAGCTAGAGTTCGCATCCGTTAGCCAGGCCAGCAGTTCGAGGCAGTCTGACGGGGTATCTTCTCGTAAATCGCACACAATTACAATATCAAAGTGTAGACTCATATCAATTAAAGTAGTCCTGATGATGAACGACCTCTTGATCGACAATTGAGCAAGAGGCCGTTGTAACGCAAATTTGCTATCCACCCGGCGGAGGAGGTGGAGGATTGCCTCCCGGCGGTGGACTGTTGCCCAGCTTAGAAGTTGGTGGTTGCCCGCTTGGCGGGGTGGGCTGAGGCGTTCCTCCGAAGATTCCACCCGGTCTGCCAATGCCGCTGGGTGGCGGAATCTCTACGTTCCCCATTTCACCTGCGTTGGGCGGGGCACAGAAGGGGCGTGTTTCATTGTCCGGCAGCGGTGGGTCATTTGGCCCCGGCGGGAACACACAATCTCGCCCATCATCCGGCAGCACGGTTTCACAGAAGGGACGCTTTTCATCGGCGGGCAGTGGTGGGTCGTTCGGGCCGGGACGCATAACGCAATCTTGGTTTGCATTGGCTGGCAGATTTAAACCTTTGGGGCAAGCAGGCATCGGCCCCTCGCCGCACACCGCCCCGCCGTTTTTCAGATGTTCTTGTATCGCTGTCAGTTTATCAGCGTCTAGCGGAGGGGCCATTTCAATCTTGCGATCCAAAATGCCCAAGGGCAGCGATTGCATTCCACGGAAACTGTTTTCATAGGATTTGGGTGGTTCTGGTTTGCCACTGGCTTCGATCAGTGCCCTTGTCAGCGTGCCACCCCCCATCACCCGCATCGGCACGAGCCGTTGCGTGACGGGCACACGCGCCCATGTACCCGGTACAATCGCGGTAGTTTCGTCATCAGCTGTAATATAAGCCGCGCCTTCTAGTGTGCTAACCGTCATCCCTTCCTCTGGCGCGGATTGGAAGAACACCGTTGACCCCATCTCTACATCCACGCCGTTAATGTTAAAGTTCACTTCGCCCACGCCTTCCGGGGTTTGCACCAGCATACCGCTTTCAGGCGCTTCGGCGCACTGTGCGTCGCCCGTTCCAGTTTTTAGGTAGAACGCTTGCATCGGCTTTTGATCGCTGACAATTTCTGTGTTGACCGCGTTTGTGATTTCCACATCCCCGAACAGCAGGAAAGTCACATTTTGCCCCGGCAGTGTATCGGGGATATTGGCCTGCAACTTGAGCAAGGCGACGCCCCATCTATTTTCGTCCACATTCATCGGGCTGAGGGTCATGCTCTGAATAGAAGACACATTGACAATATCGCCCACATTATCGAACTTAAAATCCGTTGTCCCCGGCTGGGCTTGAACTTGCATAGCGACATTGCCGTAGCAGGCTTGGTTGCGTCCGGTTTGCTGGCAGGCCGCGTCCGCCGCTTCCAGGCTTTCGCCACCAAATCAGGGCAGGTTTCATTTTGCCCCAGCACCAGTACTGGCGCAGCACACATCAGAATCATGAATATAAATATGCGATAACCGTATCTCATTCCTGTCGCTCCTTACAAATCCCTGTCTAGCGATCACGCCGTACTATGGGGCGGCATGTCGCTGAATACCGATGGCCCGTTCAACATCAATCACAAAGAAGATGCCGTTGTTCGGCGCGCGCATATCGCCTAAGATGGATTCAGTCTCCTTCTGAAGACTATCAACCAGTATCGCATCGTCTACCAGAGTCAGCAGTACCATGCTAGTAGGCTCATTTTCGCGCACGATTTCAAGCATCGAAAGCGCACCCGGCAGCACTTCACCTGCTGTTGAAAGATTTGCCAGCCGTTGCAGACCGTAACCTTCAATCACGGTAATTCCCGGTGCGCCGGCGTGGTGCCATGCATCACCTATGCGACGCACCATCTCGATTTGCGCTGTGATCATAATTACCAATTTTGCCATTATGCTGTGCCTCCTTGTGGAACCGCTGCGGGTGTTGGCTTCAATACACGCCGTACTAGCGGCGGCGTGACAACCGTTGTCAGCAAAATTACCAGAAACAAGCAGGCGAATAAGGGCTCATCCGCCCGTAGCGTACCGTTGCTCAACCCCAGTGCTGCAATAATGAGGCCGACCTCCCCGCGTGAAATCATGCACACACCCAGTTGGTACGACTCGTCACGACTAAAGCCTCCCCAATAGGCGCCAAGTCCGCAGCCCACCAACTTAGTGACCACACCGACTAATAACAGAACGGCGGCTAACGGAATAGCGCTCAGTGGAAACGTACTCAAATCGGTTTGCAACCCCACACTGACGAAGAAAATTGGCACGAGCAGGGCATAGGCAATGTTATTTACCGCTTGTTCGATTTGGTGTTTGGTATTGCCGTGTGTCCGGCTCAGCCCGACCCCCGCGATAAAAGCGCCGGTGATGAGCGCAACTCCGCCCCAGACCTGCGCCGACCACGCGAAAACAAATGCGATAATCAAAGCAAAAGTCGGGACACCGTACGAGCGTGCCAACTCCTTATGTTCGCTCAGCCAGTTCATCAGGCGCGGCACAACAAACCATCCCGCAAGGAACGCACAGATGATATAGGCTGTCATCCGCACGATAATCACCAGCAGCGCCCCGCCGTCGGCCTGTCCGCTGCTGCCTGTCACCGCAATCGTGAGCGACACCAACAAGATCGCAACCACGTCATCAATCAGAGCCGTTGCCAGCAGGGCATTCCCTACTTTGGTTTGCAGCACCCCCAGCTCAAGGAGCACTTGTGCAGAGATGCTCACCGAAGTTGCCGCCAGCGTGACGCCCGCAAATAAGGCGGGTTGCCACGTGTATCCAAACAGCATGACTACTGGTAGCGTAATGGCAACAGGTACAAGCGCACCCAGCACACCTGCCAACCCCGCCACCTTGCCCACCTTTACCAGCTCACTGACATGGACTTCCAGCCCAACCTTGAACATCAGCAGCACCACACCGATTTCCGCCAATTCGATGACGGTTTCTTCGATGTGCCCCACGGGCAGACCCAGCACCGCCGAATGCATCACATCCAATAGGGTTGGGCCCAAAATGACGCCAATGATGAGTTCACCCAGTACACGCGGTTGGTCAAATAGTCTGGCAATGGCTCCCGCCACCCGCGACGACAACAGGATGATTCCCAATACAATCAATAATGCAGCTACAGGATTATTTTCCATTGTTCATAACTCAAACGTAAAACCTCGCAATATATTTTTACTGTGGCACGACCAGCGAAATTTGCATTTCGTCGTCAGTGACCACGAGGTTTTGCAAATCCTGTTCTGGCCCTAGCCGTTGCTTCAAGATGCTGTCCAGTGATTCAACCATCATCACGAAGAAATCACTGGTGGCAACATCAATATAGCCTTGTGGTACGGGGTTAGTGCCCGTTGAAATATCGGTGATGGTAATGGCGGCTACACCTCCGTTCATAATGATTGCCACCATGACCGTACCGCTCGTTAATCCATTACCGTCATACGCCGTCACCAGCGCCCGTATCCCGCTTGGCACGAAGTCCACTGCCACGCTGTCGAGGTTGGGGTACGCCAGTATCTTGTTGTTTACCTCTTCTTGGAATTGCGCTTCAGTCACCACCACATCCGCCATTTGCTGCGGTGTGCCTGCTGCTGGATTGACGCCCGGTGCGCTCGGTGTAAAGGTCGAAAATCGCGGTGCTTCCAATACCGCCTGTGTCGCGGTGCCAATGGCCGCCAGCGTCGGTTCAACGGTGTTGGTCGGTGTAACGGGAAGCGGCGTGCGGCTGGGGATTGGGGTATTGGTCAACACCTCAGTAGCACTTGCCTCCGCTGTCGGAAACGGTAGCGGGGGTGTGTCTGAAGGCGAAATAGCCGTAGGTTCTACAGTCGCTGTTTCCGCTACCGTAGCAGTTGCGCTGGGCAGTGCCGCCAGAGTAGGCAGTTCAGCACTTTCAGGGGCGGCAGGTTGGCAGGCAGCAAGCAGTATCATGAGTACGGTGGCAGGAATGGTGAACTTCATTCAAATCTTTCTGTGTCAGTGTCGCACATAACAGACGTACTAACCATAACACAAGTTCCATTTACAATTTGTAAAAACGCTGTAAATATTCTACGACCATCCTTCTATCGCCTGCTTGAGCGTCAGCATGAAGGCGTCACCCACCGCGCCGTCCGCCACCCGGTGGTCAAAGGTCAGCGTCATGTAACAGCAGGGGCGGATAGCGATCATGTCGTCAATCACTTTCACCCGCTTTTCCATCACCCCCACGCCCAGAATGCCTACCTGCGGCTGGTTAATGATAGGTGTCGCCAGCAGACTGCCGCTCACACCGTGATTCGTAATCGTGAATGTGCCACCTTTGATTTCATCAGCTTTTAGCTGCTTGCTCCGCGCCCGTGTCGCCAGATCATTAATGGCCTGTGCCAGACCGAGCAGGTTCAAACCGCCCGCATTCTTGATGACCGGAACGATCAATCCCTCATCCAGCGCCACCGCGATTCCCAGATTGACGGCGTTGTGCAAATAAATCCCTTCATCCGTCCACTGGGCGTTCAAGTAGCGGTTAGCCTGTAGTGCCTGCACCGTCGCCGCCGCAAAATACGCCGTCAGCGTCAGATTGACACCTTGCCGCGCGAATGCCTCTTTATGTGCCTCGCGGTGTGCCAGCACGGCTGACAAATCAAACTCGAAAACGGTCGTCACATGCGGGGCAGTGTGTAGTTTGCTGTTGACCATGTGCTCGGCGATGGTTTTCCGCATAGCCGTCAGCGGCACCAGTTCGCCTGCGACACCCTGCGGAATGTCCTCCACCGGATGCACCCGCCGCGCCGCGCCGTTGAAGGGCGGTGGCGTGTTGCGGGGCGGGGCGCTGTTCCCGCGCGCGATCAACTGCGGCGCTTCCTCTTCTGGCGCGGGTGCGCTGCGGTGCAGAAAAGCCCGTTCGTCGCCGTGTTGTTGTTGTTCCAAATAGGCTTCCACATCCTTTTTGGTCACCCGTCCGCCGCGTCCGCTGCCCGCAATAACTGCCAGATTGAGATCATGTTCCGCCACCATCCGCGCTACCACTGGCGAAACAAAATTGCTCTGCCCGTCTCCGTTGGAGGCGTGTTTATTCCCCTCGCCCTGAGGGAGAGGGGCAAGGGGTGAAGGCGTTTCCGCCACATCCTCCAACAATCCCAAACACGCGCCCGGCAGCACTTTCTCGCCCACAGGGATGAGGATCTTGACCAGAATGCCACTTTGTGGCGCTGGAATTTCAGTGTCGATTTTGTCGCCGCTCACTTCCAGCAGCGGATCATACTCGTTGATCTGGTCGCCTTCGCGCTTCAACCATTTGCTGATCGTGCCTTCGCTCACACTGTCGCCCAATTGGGGCATGATGATTTCAATAGGCATAGTCTGCTCCTATCACGCGGCCTTCAACACCCTTTTATTATAGCAGTGCTGCGTGGGTTAGGTGTCATAAAGTCGCCTTTCGGCAGGCGGGCAAACGTAGAGTGCTGGAACCCTACGTCCCCTAAAATCGTCTATATAGTATATGAACACAGGGGGCTGATATGAAAAATCGAATTGCATTGCTTGTGTTGGCTGTACTGCTCGTCTCGCTTGTACCCTTGTTGGCACAGGATGCAACGCTCACACCCGAAGAAGTGACCTTCCCATATGAATTCCCGTTGGACATGCCCACAGATAACCTGCTGGCCGAAGCGCACGCCTGCATTCTCGATCCTGATGTTGATCCGACGACATCCACTCTCACCTGTGAACTTGCCCGTCAAGCTCTTGCCTTGAAAAAAGATCGTGGCGATGATGAAACACTTAGCCCCAAAGAAATTGAGTTGGTGCAAAAGCTGGTCGGCGCGAACCCGGCTTTGGCGCTGCGTTTGGATGTCATCGCCGCCTACTACAGTGCCGTGCCGTTGGTTGCCCCGCCTGCCTTCACAGTTGATAACCCCATCACCAAACTGCATCTCACCTACACCTTTGCCGGGTTGGGAAACGGTGTGGCTTACGAGCTAACCATCACACAGGCTGACGGCAATCCTGTTGTGAAAGGCGATCTTGGCGAACCTGTATCGGGCTTCGACATGCCATCGCCCACCGGCACGCCGCCTCCCACCAGTACACCCCGCGCCTTAGCTGACACTGTTGATTCGCAGCTTGTTCAGGCCTTTGCGCCTGCCTTGCGTGACCTGCTGCCCATCGGTCACATGTTTACCTCAACCCCTTGCTGGGATTACTATCCCGATTGGGAGGTCGAGCTCACTTTCGCTGATAAGACCGTTGTCAAAATGGTCACCAATCAATCCAATGTGGTCGGCTTGGGCGGCCCGTGGCAAACCGAAATTGATGGACAAGTCTACATGCAGTATTCCGGCGCTTTCCAAACCGCCATTGTTGACCTCTTTGATGCCCTAGATCTCCCCTTCGGCCAAACAGCCGCGATGGGCTGCGGTGGCATGAACGAACCGCTTGATGATGCTTTTTCATCTACGGTAAGCAATGGTTAGCCCAATACTGTAGAATATTTATGGACATAATTAACTGTGTCATGTTAGTTGATCGGAATGAAATATGGGTGTTCGTTGCCATATCGCACTATTTTTCCCAGTTGAAAACATGGGAACGGCACTCGCTGAGCTAAACAAGTTAGCATATCAGCCCAATAACCAATCATGTGTGATACAACTATCAAACAATAACAGAGTCTATGTTTATTGCCGAACAGGCCGCCCACCGGCTGAATATTTCGACATATTTGGTCGCAAAGTTGTATGTTTCGACACCGTACTGCTTTTTCCCGCTGATGATGTGATTGCTGCTTATATAAACGCCAACAATGAATTAGTAGGTTCAGGTACAGACAGACAGGTCACGATTGACGGAATTACGCATTATCCGGTGGGCTATCTATCAATAATTATCGCAACGGGCACTAAATTCGGAGAAATTACGATTTCTTCCGTTGTGAGTTCACAAAATCAAGTGATTCTTTGTTCCCCTTCGCTTCACGCAAGCCTAATTAATATTCTAACCAGCGCAAATGGTGTTGCTGGCTTAATCAATAATGATGGGGCATATGATAATTTACTCTTAACCGACACATCATGTGTAGTTCGGATTGATTTTGACAAAGAGGAAAGGTTTAGGGATGGCAATGATATTGATGAAATTGTCCGAAGCATTCTAGACCAATTAGAGAACCCATAGAATATTGGCTAGATTTGGTTGCAGAATATCCATGATGCAGCATCAGATTATCTGGGTTGAATAGTAGGAAGGAGGCAGCACGAAACCTCCTATGAGATGCCTTCTCGGCCTTGAAATTTCGATCTCAGTACACTGATTTCGCACTAGCCACAAGACTTCAACTTCTGTAGGGAGCATACATAGATGCTCCGCTTGACTGAAAATTAACTGCGATGTGACCTCAAAAGCGTTTCAAGACCTATCTCATCGCAAGTGTGAGACATCTCTACCGCAAGCAGGTAGGGTATAAGGTTTTCGCTCCTACGGCGGGCTGCACTGTGGCAGGTACGGCTTCTTCCTGCACACCGGCGGCCCAAAATCATCATCCGGTTCGGGGTCGGGTTCGGCACGACTGTCGGCGGGATGCTTTGCTTGGGCCGTATCGCTGATCAGCGTTTCCAGTTTGTTGTTGCTCTGGTTCTTCAGCGGTTCGGTGGGTGTCGTTGTCAGGATTCATGCAAAGGCCGTGAAATCACCCGGCGTGGTATACGTCCCACTGAAGGTGAATTCCGCGCTCGCGCCCTGCGCCAGTGTCTGAGTTACATTTTGCTGCGATGACGGCACATTCGGCAGTCCGTAATTCATCTCCACTGTATAAGCAGTCACTTGGCTGCCCTGATTAGTCACGACCACCTTAACCTTAAACGTGTCGCCCGCGGTTGGTCTGCTGGGTGTCGCCGTGACACTCTCGACGATCAAATCCGGCCCTTGTTCAATATATTCCACATAATCCGCCAGCGGCTGCTTCAGGCTGGGGTAGGTCAGTTTGACTTCCTGCACGCCGGAAAGTTGCAGCGCGTTTCCCGAAAGCGTCACCACCACCAGCTGCTTCTGGAAAATCTTGACGGGTACGGTCACGTTACCCACCGTCACTGTCGGCGTTTCGTTCGGCAGGTTGTCGCCGATAATCTTGAGTTCGGTGTCCTGCTGTCCTTTAGTCAGTGTGTATGGGATAACGCTAAAGATGTCCGGGTTGACGTTCATCGCCAGCCGCGTTTGCAGCGCCGATACACTCCGCGACATGATGTAACTCCGCGCGGGTTTAGAAAGCAGCAGCGTCAGCCCCACGATCAGCAGCACCACACTAATCGCCGTATAGATACCTAATCGTCTGGGCGAGGGCAGCTTCTCCGTCCGCATAATCGCCCCCACCTGCGTGTAAGCGATCAATATCACGCCGATCAGGAAGATTAGCGCCAGCACCGAAATGATGGTTTCCCACACATTGTCAATTACCCACACGCCGGACTCTGCCGCCACGATCACAATCTGCTCTACTTTTTCGGTGATATAATCCACCGTCACCCGCAGTTCCGCGCCAGCCTTCTCAATCACCCGCACTGTAGCGTCTTCGACCACGCCCACTGTACGCTGAATCTCCTGATTAATGTCCATAATCAGGTCATAAGCCCGCGCGAACTGTCCTGCCGCGAACTCATCCAGACTGTTCAAGGTCAGTTCCAAATTGTCTTGATACTTTTCCTCGATCAAGTTGATGAGCTTCTCAATTTCCTCACGCGCCTGCCGCATGCGTGCTGCCACATCGTCATTGACTTTGGAAATCGAGTCGTCAATACCGTCCTTCGCCAGCTTCCCGGCGATCAACAGCGCTCCAACCGTAATCAGTGCGCCGATGAACTTCTGCTCTTTTTCAGCGTGCACAACCGTGAGGTTGAACGGACGAAGGAATTGTGTGCTGAGCAAACTGACGATCACCACCATATTGATGATCAGCCGCCAACCATAATGCGGACGTGAAACCAGCCCTGTGTTCATAAATATGCTCCCCCTTTAATAAAAGGCAAACAACCACAGGCTATAAATCCCTCTAGATTAATGTCTGCGACCGGAGCATTTTCGACAGATGTGTAAATGTAAGCAGTATATTTGCCGCCAGCAAGCGATTTATCGCATTTCCCCGCCTGTTTCAGTCAACCAACGTATCTCAAGACAATATCAGTTAGTAAGTGCTTGGCCTCCCTCTTGGACTAAGCCCGAACCAAAATGTTTGTAAACTCTAACTTGTAAATAAGAAAATTTGTGCTATAATGGTTTGATAGTGGTAAGTGGTAGCTCCACACTAAACCGTGGAGATTGATTGTTGTACACGATAGACTGTTTTTCTGTGTTCACAATGGTGTATAAAGGGTCTTAAAAGCCCCTCGCCCTGAGGGAGAGGGGTTGGGGTGAGGGCTAAACCCACATCCACCACTTAATGCAGTCCTACCGGTCAACTAATACGTGACGATTTTAGCGACAACAAATGACCATCAGAGGAAAGATGTAGGGGCGAAGCATGCTTCGCCCACACGAACAAAACAATGGTCATCACCTACTTTGCAACCACGACCCTGATTTTGTGAATTGAATTTACAGGGAATTCCTCATCACTTTTAACCAACCCTATGCCTACTGCCTGTTCGCGGAATAACTATTTTGCAGCAAACGTTGCAGCGGCACACCCCTCCCTCCGCAGCAAATAAAATACGACTACTCGTTGGGTTACCATTCAGCTTGCGTTCCCTGTGGCATCAACGATTGCCGCTTGCCATTGCCGAAATTGCCGCCATTTTTGCCGGCACAAATGTCAGTGATGTCACAAAAACAATGTCCGACATTGACGACATTTATGACAAACGGCGCTATCTTCTGTAATCTTCCGTAATATTTGATTACCTTCTATCTCTTATATCTAAAATCGAATATCCCTACAGTTTCACCAGCCCGCGCTGCACCGCAATCGTCACCGCTTCCGTCCGGTTGCCAGCCCCCAGTTTGCTCAGAATGGAGCTCACATAGAACTTGACTGTACGTTCCGTAATGGTCAATTCCAGCGCAATCTCTTTATTCTGTAGACCCGTCGCCAGCAGCTTTAATACATGCTGTTCGCGTGGCGTTAATGCATCCGCCGTTGCCTGTGCGGGGCGTTCACCGCTCACCTGCTTCAGCAGCTTGGAAGCGACCACCGGCTGTAGTAGCGACCCTCCCGCATGCACCACACGGATGGCGTTAAAAATTTCTTCGCGTGGCGCGCCCTTGAGCAGGTAACCCTGCGCCCCGGCCTGCACTGCGCCCACAATACGCTCGTCCGTATCGAACGCGGTAAACACTACCGCCCGCACCAGTGCCTTCTCTTCACGCAAACGGCGCAGCGTTTCCACACCATCCAACTCCGGCATCTCAAGATCGAGCAGCAGCACATCCGGTTTTAAGGACTGTACTTGTTCTAAGGTTTCCAATCCATTGCTCGCCTTACCAACTACCTCAAAATCCGGTTGCGTGGAAAGAATCGCGATCAATCCATCCCGTACCACCGGATGATCATCCACCACCATCACACGAATAGGAGTCATCAATTGGCCTCCACAGGAATAAATATCTCTAGCTGTGTACCTTCGCCCGGCGCGCTGGAAACTTCCAAACTGCCGCCCAGCAGTCGTGCGCGTTCATTCATACCGACAATCCCGTATCGTTCTGGCTTGGCCTGCTCGGTATCAAACCCGCGCCCGTCATCGGAAATCAACAATTGCAGTTGGTCAGGTAGCACCGTGAGTTGCACCGTTACTGTGCGTGCCTGGGCATGCTTACCGATGTTCGTAAGCCCTTCCTGCACGATGCGGTACACGCCGATCTCAATACGCACGGGCAGGGGGCGTAAACTTCCCACCAGATCAAATTTCACCGCCACCTTGCGCCGCGCTGCCCACTCATTCACCAGCAGCCGTAGCGCCTCGTCCAGCGGCCTGCCTTCCAACGGCGCAGCCCGCAAATCCATCACCGAGCGCCGCGCTTCGTCTAGGTTTGCCCGTGTGAGTCGTAGCGCCTCGGTTACATATTGCCGCACCCGATCGATCGTCGTCTGGCTTTCCAACAGGGCGTCTGCTGTTTCCAGTTGTAGCGCGATTGCCGTCAGCCCCTGCGCCAGCGTATCGTGGATTTCTCGTGCCAATCGGTTGCGTTCTTCGGTAGCACCCAGCTCGGCACTGCGGTTGAAAAAGCGTGCTCGCTCAATCGCAATCGCTACCAGATCGCCCACCAGATACAGCAGTCGCAAGTCTTCCTCGCGCAAGTCATCCCAATCAGTACTGGCAACATTCAAAATTCCCAATGGTTTTCCATGCGCGTTGAGTGGAATACTGGCGTGTTGGCGCAGCCCGGCTGTTCCCACACTCAGGTTTTCCAACCGTGTGCAGGTGATATTCGCTGGCGTCGGAAGATACTCATTCTCGTAATACCAGATGCAGTCACAAGACCCTCCCATCCGTCGCGGGTGGTCAGCCAGCGCCGGTGGCAAATGTTGCGCTGCCGCCAGGTAATACTCATTTTCAGGATTAATCAGAAATATCCAGCTCGTTTTGAGGTCAAAAAGCTCTGCCACATCCCGCAGCGCCACATTAAGCGCCTGTGTCAAATCAACCTCTTGGTTAAGGGCCTTAGCAATCGTATTGAGAATCGAAAGCTCACGGTTGCGCCGCTGTAACTTTTCGGTATCGCTTTCAATTTTGGTGCGTGAGCCCATAACCTGACCATGATGAGACTAATTTTCACTTGATTATAACCCACCTCACTGCCATGATGAGTGTTCATGAGTACACTGTACTTTTGGCTAGAATCAGTAGTTCCACAGGAGTTTGATATGCCCGAAGTAGAAAAAGGATTCGCAGAAATCAACGGCGCAAAGCTGTATTACGAAGTCGCCGGTTCTGGGCATCCTTTAGTCATGGTTCACGCTGGAATTGCCGACAACCGCATGTGGGATGACCAATTCAATGCTTTCGCCGACCAGTATCGCGTCATCCGGTTCGACCAACGCGGCTATGGACAAAGCCCGCCGGTCGACGGTGAATTCTCACGCCATCAGGATCTTTACGAACTACTCAAATTCCTCAACGTAGACCGTGCATACTTGATGGGTTGTTCATTGGGGGGCGGTGTCAGCCTGAACTTTGCGTTGGAGTATCCTGACATGGCTGCTGCGCTGATATTGGTTGGCTCGGGGCCGGGTGGCTTTGACGTCAAAAAAGATCCCCCCAAACAATGGGACGACATTGTGAAAAGTTTTGAAGCCAATGACCTCGAACGCACCGCTGAACTTGAAGTGCAGGTTTGGGTTGATGGCGCAAGCCGCACGCCAGAACAGGTCGATGCGGCTCTGCGTGCTAAAGTCTTTGACATGAATCTAATCGCGCTCAAATATGAAAAGTTGGAATGCGGAAAAGAACTATCGCTCGAACCTGCCGCCGCCGTACGCTTGGGTGATCTCCGAATTCCGGTGCTGCTCGTCGTAGGGGACTTGGATACACCTTATATTCAGGCTGCTAATGATTTCATGCTGGAAAACCTTCACTTCGGGCAGAAGGTGGTTATGACAGGTACAGCCCACGTCCCCAACATGGAATACCCGCAGGTATTTAACCAGCATCTTTCAACCTTCCTTGCCTCTCTGTCCTGATTAAGCAAGCTGCCATCGGCTAACGATGACAGTCCCTAGTGCAAAAGTGGCCTTCCCCTGAAGAAAGATGGCGGACAAATTCGGCCAAAAGAGGGCCACATGGCACTTAAGCCCCGGCTTTTGGGTTAGCAACCGCCAAAATCACTTCTCTCCGTTTCCTCGCCCTCCCAGCCGCTTTGCGATAATATTTCCGTATATCATTCGCTCATCAAATACTAACCGCCCATGTCTGACACATTCCGCATTTTCATCAGCTATGCCAAAGTAGATACCCGCGACTTGGCATTTCGCCTCCGCGACACCTTCAACGCCCAACCCGATGTGCGAGCGTGGATGGATCAATCACTCGAATCAGGCGAAGATTGGGCCGTGCAGATTCAAGATGAAATTGACAACGCCGATCTGGTCGTCGTGCTGCTCTCCCCCGATGTCAACCGCTCGGCAGCCGATCCCAAAGGTCGCAGTTTCGTCCTCAAAGAAATCCACTACGCCCAACAGGCTGGGAAATCCATCATCCCGGTGCTCGCCCGGCCAACCCGCATTCCTGTCCAACTGGCGGGCATCGAATACATCGACTTCACCAAGGACGTTGACGCGGGCATCAATCGCCTGCTGCTCCAAATCGCCCGCCGCACGGGTAATCCCCCAACCGCCGTAGGGACGAGGCCTGCCTCGTCCACCGCCTCTGAACCATCCGTGCAACCATCCCTCCTGCGTCGCCTGCGCCTCAACGAACCATGGGCCATCATCGTTGCTGCCCTCATCACCGGACTATTTGCTGTACTTGCGGCTCAGATCGCGTCCCAACCCGCACCTACCCCCACCTCGCCACCAACTTCTGCTCCAATCAACACACCGCTGGCAAACCCCACTGGAACAGAGATTGTCTTCCTCGATATCACCGCCACCCAGCTCATGCTCCAGCGCACGGTCATTGCCAAGCAAGCCACTAATAACGCCCTCGCAACCGAAAACGCTCAATTGGCAGCATCGGCAACTCTAACGCCATCCTCCACACCTACCCCGGGTCCCCCCACCGATACCGCCATCCCGCCCAGCGCCGTCCCAACTGCCAGCGTTACGGGATTGGCCAATGTTACATCGAACCCCGTTATCTTCATTTCCAATCGCAATGGAACAAACAACATTTATTCTATGGGCATGGATGGAAGCAACGTCAAACAGCTCACTTACAGCGGCAGAGATATTGACTCCCCGAAATGGTCGCCCAACGGCTCGCAGATTGTCTATGTAACGGATGTGGATGGAAACAAAGATATTTTTGTGATGAATGCCGATGGCACCAATTCCGTTCGCCTCACGACAACCGCAGGTGATGATGACCTCCCCGCATGGTCACCGGACGGCACGAAAATTGCCTTTGTCTCGTATCGCGACGGCAACGGCGAAATCTACATCATGAATGCCGATGGGGGCAATCCGACCCGACTCACCACAAGTCCCGGCGACGATATTGCGCCATCTTGGTCACCGGACGGAAACCGCATCGTTTTTAGCTCAGGGCAAGACGGTGCAATCCATGTGATGAACGCCGATGGGAGCAATCTCGGTCAACTCACAAACTCTGCCGGAACAGATGACTTCCCGGCGTGGTCGCCAGATGGCACGAAAATTGCCTTCGTCTCATATCGCGACGGTAATCACGAAATCTACATCATGAATGTCGATGGCAGTGACCAGCGCAACCTCACCAACAATTATGGCGGCGATGGTAACCCCACTTGGTCGCCGGAAGGCACGCTCATATTCTTCACCTCTAACCGTGACAGCAATGCCAACTATGAAATTTACGTCATGAATGCAGACGGCTCGAATCCACGTAACCTCACCAACAACCCGAGTTACGATACTAGCCCCAGCGCAAGGATAGGAACCGCCAATGTCGCTTCCACGCCAATCAGCTCTGCCGAAATCGCAGTAGTATCGAATAATAGCGGACCAGCTTTTGCATATACTTGCAGCGGCACAACATTTTCACCTTCAAATGCACAGATTATTAGTTCGGTCTATTCAGACCACTCCAACACGTCTCGCCGCCTGGATGGGATCATGACAGGAAAATTGGTTTATGTTGTTGAAAGATATCAGCAGGAACGAGAAATATGGATACAAATAAGCGATGAAACAGGTCAGGATCTAGGGTGGTTGCAGGCTATCTACGTACCCGCTTGTCAGTAAGTGAAAAAGGAGTATGCATGTTAAAATTTATGTTCAGTAATCGCATTATTATCATATTAATTCTTCTTACATTCAGCCTTAACATTAGACAAATCGCAACGCTTCAGGACATCCCAATCCACATTGAATGTGGAACGTTGGTAGATAATGAGTTCACTCCAACGATTACAGAGCATAATTATGAGATATCACTTGCTGGAGGTGATCAAGTTTCAGTTGAAATTGATCCGCTAGGCGACAATGTAGAGATGATTGGAGAACTTTTTGATACCGTTGGTGATTTATTAAACCGACTATTGGAAGCCAACCTGAACCCCGCCAATTGTACGAAAAGTTGGTGCCAGAATCTATAGTATCCGTACTAAACAATATATAGGCACTGGAATCTACACACTCAAGATTGGGTGTATTCTTAACGACGGAACATTGATTGATCCCGGTGAAGTGCCCCCAAAGACTCCGATAAAGCCGAATTCTTTAGATTTACCTCCAAATTTCATCGGTTTCCCCGGTCTCGCCCCGGTGGACTTCTCCGCTGTCGCCAAAATCCCCATGATCGCCAACGTGCCCATGACAGGCGCAGTTGCCGCCGACGGCAACATCATCCTCGGCTACACCCTCGACGCCGCCGCCAACGACACCCTTGCACTCAGTTTCACCCGCCTCTCCGGCAACCTCAATCTCGGCCTCGTCGTCCTCTCTGCCGATAACAAGATCGTCTTTCAAGCTAGCCTCGTTACGTCGTCTGAACTCACCACCAAATTCACCTTACCCAGTGTCGGTCAATACACCATCGGCGTCTTCCGCATCGACCTCCTACCCCCTGCCGCCCCCGAACCCACCGCCTTCCAGCTTCAAGCCACCTTGAACCCCTAGATTTCGCGTTTCTAACGCCCTCCCCTGTATACGGGGGAGGGTTGGGGGTGGGGTTGCTTTGGAGAGGGGCTGGGGGTGAGGTTCTGCTGGTTAGGGTGGGGGTTGCTTTGGAAAGGTAATGGAGGTGAGGTGTACTGCCTGCAGAGTTGGTTGCCTGACGGGAGTCAGATATTACTGCCTATTAGCGCCGCTTATGGGGCTTTATTCTTCTTGCCGGAGGGTTAATCCTCCGTCCCGCCCCCCCTCAAACCAAATCCCAACCATCTCCCAACCGTCTTAACAATCTTTTTCCCTCAAAATGGTTAGTAAATTACCCTCCAAAAAGAGACCAAATGGTCACCCTAAAATTGAACTTTTGTGCTACGATAGTCCTGAGCGTATAACTGTTAGCATCTGGCTTCTAACTCTCAACCATGAACCACCAACCATCAACCCACTCTCTCCATATTATCTCTGCGCCCTCTGCGTCTCTGCGGTTCACATGTATTTGCCTTTTCTCGGTACTCAGCACTGCACTTTCCGACGACGCGGCAGACATGAGCGAACCAACCGCTGCACTCCTGACATTGCAGCGCCACACTCCCGTGTTCCCGCCCGCCAATTGTGCAAGTGCAGCGGCAATACGGGAAGTTCCCGCCTGCTAATTCAGCGGCACTTTCGCCAATTCCGCCATTTCCGCCAATAAAAAGAGGCTAGCATCCCTCTGCCGCCTCTACACTCATATGCCTTGTCTCCCCTCTCCAATTCATTGGAGAGGGGGTGGGGGTGAGGTTCCTACCTAGTCATGAACAATCGCCTTCATCGTCATGTTATCGGCGATCAATTCCGCCACGTCCTTAATTTCCGGCCCGTTAGCCACGCTCGACTTCGCCGTCTCAAACATCTGCATACAGAAGGGGCAGCCCACCGCCAGCACATTCGCGCCGCTGGCTTTGGCCTCCTCATACCGTTCGATATTGACCGCTTTCGTGCCGTGTTCTTCTTCTTTCCAGAACTGCGCCCCGCCCGCCCCACAGCAGAACGAATTCTTCTTGGTGCGCGGCATCTCAATCAGGTTGTCCGTCACGCTCGCCAGCACGTTACGCGGCGCTTCCACCACATCGTTGTGCCTGCCCAGATAGCAAGGATCATGGAATGTCACATTGCTCATCTTTTGCGCGCTCACGGGTACTTTGCCCGCCACGATCAACTCCTCGATCAGCTCGGTATGATGCACCACTTCGTAATTCCCGCCGAACTGTGGATATTCCTTGTCGATGTTGTGGTAGCAGTGCGGGCAAGTCACCACAATGCGCTTGGGCTTCACCTCGTTAATCATTTCCACGTTGGTCGTCGCCAGCTCGTAGTACAGGTCTTCCTTGCCTGCCCGCCGCGCCACGTCACCCGTGCAGGTTTCCATCTCACCAAACACCGCGAAGTTGACCTCCGCCTTGTTCAAAATCTTGACCAGCGCCCGCGCCGTCAGTTGGGCACGTGGGTCATAATTCACGGCACAGCCCGTCCAGTACACAACATCGCTGTTGGGATTTTCGTCTACCGTGGGGATTGGGAAATCCAGCCCCTTCGCCCACTTGAAACGGTCTTCGCGTGGGGCTTGCCACGGGTTGCCCTGTCGCTCCATTCCCTTGAATGCGCCTTGTAATTCTGCCGGGAAATCCGACTGCATCAGCACCGCATCACGCCGGATGTTTAAGATGTCCATCATCGGCTCGTTGCCTACAGGACAAATATCTATACACGCTCCACAGGAGGTGCATGCCCACACTGCCGACTGGCTGATTGCAAGGCCAATGAGCGAAAACTCCGATTCCGTTCCGGTTGCCAGCCCGCTCATGTTGTCGCGCATCAAGTAGCGTTTGTTCACTTCCAGCGCTGAGGGAGAGAGTTCCTTACCCGTAGTATATGCCGGACACACATCCTGGCACCGGTTGCACATAATACAGGCAAAGCCGTCTAGGATATTGGTCCTTGGCAGTTGCTCTAGCTTGTTGACGCCGAACTGCTCAATCTCAGTGTTCTCAAGGTCGAGCTTTTCCATTTCACCCAATGAGGTGCGGCGCGGCTTGGTCAGGAAATTAAGTGGAGCCATGAAAAGATGCGCGTGTTTGGAAACCGCGAAGTAGGGCGTGAACACCAGAATACCCCCCAGCGCCAGCCACCAGAATACATGCTCCATAACCGTCAGCCCGTCAGCATCCAGCCCACCCCATAACGGCGAGAACAGAGTAGCGAACGGCATAAAAATATCGGCACCATGATGCGCTACATAGACCGATTCGCCAAGGAAGCGCGCGCCAAC
This sequence comes from Anaerolineae bacterium, assembly GCA_041390885.1. Classification (GTDB taxonomy): domain Bacteria; phylum Chloroflexota; class Anaerolineae; order Aggregatilineales; family Phototrophicaceae; genus CFX2. The sequence continues at coordinate 76,051 of JAWKPB010000022.1, forward strand.
GTGCAGTAGGATGAACACGCCCACCACCAGCGAGTCCGTCTTGACCGCTCCGGCCATCACTTTAGGGTGGAGCAAAACGTTATCATGAAATTGCAGCTCGGTTTTGTTGGGCAGCACGAAGCGCCGCAGCAGGAAATAAACCACACCCACCAGCGCCGCCACGCTCAATAAATCGCCTAACAGCCGGTACAGGTCGTAGATAATGCCGAAGGTCTGTTGCAGCCAATCTAGAAAATTAGGTACATAACCTTTTAATCCATCCAGCACATTCACCAGAAAATAAAAAGTAAAGCCCCAAGCGACACCCAGATGAAATAGGCTGGTAACGCGCCGTGTTTTGAGAGTTGTTTGCTGGGTCAAATAAATGCGTAGCGCCTTCCATGCCCGCTGGGGTAATTTATCCAGATAAAGCTGCCCGCTCCCGCGGTTGATAATCAAGTACATATCACGGAAACCGGAATAGGCCGCTCCCACAGCCAGCAGGGCTAGCAGAATAAACAGGAATTGTTCAAATGGTGTAAGCATGAAATATCCCTATGAAATTGAAGTCATCTTGTTCCAAATTCATACCTCTAATCCACGCCAGTTTAACACTGGACAATCGAAAGGCCAAAGTAATCCGCTTGCTGGCAGTAAGAAAACATGGTCAGCGATCTTCAGAGTAACAATACGTTATGACTACTTTCAGGAGGAATGAACTGTGATACCTGATTTTTCGGCGGTGAATGATGGGAAGATGAAACTGCTTGAATTCTCAAAAAACATGACCGTTGCTGATTTGAGAACTGCTACCAATGCTTCCATTGACGCCTTGCTCGCCATCGTTCGCCCGCTGAATGATGCTCAAGTGACCTTCATGCCTATCGACCCGGAAGCCGATGATCCCCATGCCAAGCCCGGCGAGGAACATATTGGTTGGAGTGTGGCACATCTGGTAGTACATGTTACGGCCAGCAGCGAGGAATGGGCGACTTACAGCTCTGTTCTGGCGCGGGGCGTAAACTATGCCGCCGAACCGCGTCTGCGCTATGAAACCGAGTGGACAACTGTAACCACGCATGCCCAGTGCATCCAGCGTTTGGAAGAAAGCCGCCGTATTCGCTTAGCCTATTTAGATGCCTGGCCGGATCGTCCCAATCTCGATAATCAGCGTACCATGTCCGACCGGTTCATTGAACGTAATGGCCCGATGAATGCTCCAGCCTGTTTTCTCTTCGGCCTAAAACATGAAGTCGGTCATCATGCCCAATTCCGTGAAGCTGCACGTCAGGCAGTGGAGGCCACGCAAGCCGTTGCCGGTGATTAGGTAAAATGTTGCCAGTCGGCAGTTTTTGATCTACACTTAATTCAAGTGACTATGGACATTATGATGACACTACAATTTCACCATCATTGGGTTCGGAACATCTAGTAGATCAGCACCGCGTTGGTTCACAAAGCGCAGGCGTTGGTCTGCGCTTTTTTATTGCTTATGTAACGAGGATGACTATGGCTGCCGTGAAAATTGCTCCCCGCCTGCCGAAAGGTATGCGCGACTTTTTGCCCGCCGATATGCTCAAGCGCGAGTATGTGTTTGGCGTAGTGCGTGAGGTGTTTCATCTGTATGGTTTCGAACCCCTCCAAACACCTGTTTTGGAGTTGAAAGACACCCTATACGGTAAATACGGCGAAGATGCCGAAAAGTTGATTTACAGTTCACAGCATCCCGGAGGTAAGGAAGAAGTTGCCATGCGTTATGATCTGACCGTGCCGTTGGCGCGGGTCGTAGCGCAGTATGAAAATGACATCAAGTTGCCTTTCAAACGTTACCAACTTGCGCCGGTCTTCCGCGCCGAACGCCCGCAGCGGGGACGCTATCGTGAGTTTTACCAATGCGATGCGGATACGGTCGGCATTAAAGGTATGGTAGCTGATGCTGAAATCATCAGCCTGATCGTCACTGTCCTACGTCGTCTGGGCTTCCCCAATTCAGCGTAAAAATTAACAACCGCAAATTGTTGACAGGCATGGGGCAGTATTCCGGTGTGAACGACTTTCAACTGCCTGACCTGTATCGCAGTGTTGATAAGTTCGATACGATTGGGGCACAGGGGGTCGAAAGAGAACTACTCGAACGCGGCATTGCCCCTGATGCTGTCAAGCGCATGATCGAACTCATCACGACTCGCCAGCTAGGTGTTGCCAATCTGGATGTCATTGAACAGCAGATGGGTACTATTCCAACCGCTGCTGACGGGCTGCGTGAACTGCGCGAACTGGCGGCGTGTCTCGATGATGCTGGTGTACCGGCGCAATTCTACGAATTTGACTTCACGATGGTGCGCGGTTTGGGTTATTACACCGGCCCGATATTCGAAACAATTATCACCGAACCGAATCTCGGGAGTGTTACGGGCGGTGGGCGTTATGATGATCTAGTGGGTTTGTTCCGCAAAGAAAGTCTTCCAACAGTTGGCACGTCGCTGGGTATTGAGCGCATCATTGATTTGATGGATATTCTTAACTTGTATCCGCCCAATATTGTAGGCACCGTAGTTGAGGTGTTGGTAACGGTTTTCAACGAGGAATCGCGTCCTGAATCTGCTCGTTTGGCCGCTGAATTGCGTAGAGGCGGCATCCGAACTGAGTTGTACATGCAGGACAAGAATCTCGGCAAGCAGTTTGACTACGCAAACAAGAAGCAAATTCCATTGGTAGCTGTTCTCGGTCCGGAAGAGCTCAGTAAAAATGTTGTCAAACTTAAGCGGCTAGGCGACGGAACAGAAGTACAGGTTGCGCGGAGCGAGGCCATCGAGCAATCGCGTGCCTTAGTTGGGTGAAAGCTGGAAGTTTTTTCGCATATAGATTGTAGGCAGCCGAGAAAGAGTTCTGCTCCCTCTTTTGCCGGTCGTTTCGTGTTGTCCAACAATGTCTGACTTACGCCGCACGGACCCGCTGTTGGCGATCTTGTTTGATATAAGTGACCGCATCGTCAACTGACTCGACAAGTATGACCTTCGGCCCGGTACTTGGGTTGAGTTTCGTAAAAATGTTGACGATTGTTCGCGCAAGGAGATTTGCTCCGGTGACGGTAATCAGGCTGACGTTCGAGGGCATGATACGGGTGGCCCGTTGAAAATGGGGCATTTGCGAGCCTTTCGGCGGTCTGGAATTTTCTCCGCGGGCTATGATCAAATCAACGCGGTGATCGGTGGTTTTTGCAAGTATTACAATTTCATCTAGGGCCTTGTGGTATTCTCCCCAACTCCATGTATTCGTTCCGGTACAGCAAATGATGGACTTCTGGGAATCGAGCCACTCACTCTTTAAAGGCATTGCGATCCTCCATACTATATAATCATTTCCTTTTCTTTGCTCTTAGCATAACCCAAAATGATTTCCGAAGAACATAAAGATTTTTCTGCAGATTGGATCGATGTGGCTCTGATGTGTTTCAGATACTTGATGTTTGATAATGAAACACCTATCATTTTTCGGAGGGTAACCTAATGTCTTATCACCTTGCCCAGATCAACATTGCCCGCATGGTCGCCCCGCTAGATAGCCCGACGATGCACGACTTTGTTGTCAATTTGGATCGCATCAATGCTCTGGCGGAATCGACCCCCGGCTTCGTTTGGCGCTTAAAAGGGGAAGGCAATGATGCCACTTCATTACGCCCCTATAACGACGAACGGATTATCGTCAATATGTCTGTCTGGGAATCGGTCGATACCCTGTTTGAGTATGTATATAAAAGCGGGCACGTTGAAATCTTTCGTCGCAAGCCCGAATGGTTTGAAAGGATGATCACACCTGCACAAACCATGTGGTGGATACCTGCCGGTCATGTTCCCACTGTTGCAGAAGGACAGGAAAAACTGGCGCTGCTTATAGCTAATGGCCCGAATCCTTTGTCTTTTACCTTCAAACAGCGATTTACAGTGGAAGATATGCTGGCCGCTTACCCACAGTAACCTCAATTCCAAAAGGTTCAAAATCAGGTACAATACCGCCCATTCAAGATGCACTTGTTGTTTTGATTGAATGGACGACTACATGACAACTGCAAATACATTTTTCCCTCGTTCCAGCGGCGTTCTGTTGCATCCCACTTCGTTGCCTGGACGGTATGGCGTCGGTGATTTGGGCGAGTGGGCATATCGTTTTGTGGACTGGTTGGCAACTGCAGGGCAGACTATATGGCAGGTTCTCCCGCTTGGCCCCACCAGCTACGCTGACTCGCCCTATCAATCCCTTTCGACTTTTGCGGGTAATCCACTGCTTATCAGCATAGACAAACTGGTTGAGGAGGGATGGCTAACAGCTGTGGACGTTGCCGATGTACCCGATTTCTTCCCCCCTGAGTATGCCGATTTTGGCAGCGTTATCCCTTACCATAACCAACTGTTGGCGAAAGCCTACAATCGTTTCGAAGCGTTAGCTAATGCCGAACAAAACACAGAATTTGTAGATTGGTGCGAGGGGCAATCGTATTGGCTGGATGACTGGTCATTATTTATTTCGCTTAAGACAGCCTATAATCTGAGACCCTGGGTCGAATGGCCGCAACCATTGGCGCTCCGGGAACCACAGGCGCTGGCATCCGCCCATACCCGTTATGCCCGTGATATTAATGAGCACAAGTTCCGCCAATGGTTGTTTTTCCGCCAGTGGCATGAGCTAAAAGCCTATGCCAACAGTAAAGGCATCCGCATGGTGGGCGATATTCCTATTTTCGTGGCTCATGATAGCTCGGACGTGTGGGCGAATCGAGACGAGTATTTCCTTGACCAGCTCGGAAATCCGACCGTGATTGCCGGAGTGCCGCCGGATTATTTCAGCCCAACAGGACAGCGCTGGGGCAACCCGCTCTATCGCTGGGCAAAAATGGCGGAAAATGATTACCAGTGGTGGCTCAGCCGTATCAAAGCTGTGTTGAACTTGGTTGATATTGTACGTGTTGACCACTTCAGAGGGTTTGAAGCCTATTGGGAAGTACCGGCTAGTGAGCCGACGGCTGTTAAAGGGCGCTGGGTGCCCGGACCGAAATTCGACTTCTTTAACGTTGTCGTTGAAAAGCTAGGGGATTTGCCAATCATTGCCGAAGATTTAGGACTCATAACACCCGGGGTAATCGAACTGCGGGACGGACTAAACTTGCCGGGCATGAAAATTCTACAATTCGCTTTTGGTGGTTCAGGTGGGGAAAACAGCTTCCTGCCGCATAATTACACCCCTAACTGCATAGTGTACACAGGGACACACGATAACAACACCACGGTTGGTTGGTGGGAGAGCGGCGAAGCCACTAAAGATATTCGGGATTTTCTACCACAGTATATGGGACACACGGTTGAGCTAATCAACTGGGATTTGATACGTATGGCAATGGCCTCGGTTGCCCACACGTGTGTAGTGCCGATGCAAGACATATTCGGTTTGGGCGAAGAGTCACGCATGAACACGCCGGGGGTAGAAGGCGGTAACTGGAGCTGGCGTTTCACGGGAGACCGCTTAGGACATCCTGCACATGATCGCCTCGCCTATCTGACACGGCTCTACGGGCGCTGGCCGAAAACCGAATAAGTGACAGGATAAACTTCATTTCAATATGTTTCGGCTATAAGCAAAATACCAGAGATTGTGTTTCGGTCTCTGGCATTTTTGATTTATCCAGCTGGTAGACTGCGCTTTAGGATACAGGTTTCAGTGTGTTACAGCGGAAATCTTTTAAGATCTGTCCGACTTCTATATTGAAACCGCGCTCAATATTCGACTCATTCCACAGGTCATACGACACTGGACATTCAAAGGTACGGTCACCATCGCCTTTGAAGGTCAGCACATATTGTTCGCTGCGGGAGCCTTCTTGCTCGCAGCCGATTATCAGGCAGCCACTGTTCCTAATATTGGTGTCCGGCCACACGAGTGATGTAGATTTATCCCCCTCGGCGCGCGCTTCGCGTGAAGGAAGCCACGTGTTGACCACATAGTAACAGACATACCCATAATCGGGTTCGTCGCGGTAAGTTGTAGTGCACTGTTCTTCTTCGCGGAAGGTGCCATCACCCTGATCAATTTGTTTTGTGCGACATTCCTGCCCATCCGGAACGCGATGACTGCCAACCTGCTCGTAGCGTTGATCCACATTGTATGCCCCTAGCGGCAGCAGATCACAGTTTCCTTTGGAGGGTACAGGTTGCAGGGACAGAATCTGAATAGTGCGTTCCCAATGATGTCCGGTGACATAGGCAGCGGCGCTGCGGGTTCGGGTCAGCGCAAAAATCGCTCCGCCAATGATTAGCGGTATCGCAACCAGCAGGACGAGCATGGGAATGCTCATGCCTTTGCGAGGGGCAGGCTTTGGGGTAATAAATTCGGCGGCCGTGGCTTGCTGGCGCTCTTTTAGATTTTCAGTTTCAAAGCTTTCCCCTTCCGCTTTCTCTCGGTTGCCGACAAGAGCTGCTTGTGGGGCATCTGAAAGGGGAGCTCCGCAGTTACCACAGAATTCGGCTATTGCCGAATTGAGACTCTTACAAGCTTTGCAGATTTTGTCCGCACCCACATACACATGATCTTGAACCGCGACCTTTTCGGCATCGGATGGGAAATAGCGCCATGACGGGTCTTGCTGTCCACCGCAATTGGGGCAGAAGCGATGGGTCTTGCCGAGCAGCTTTTTGGTACCACAGAAACGGCAGTCCCACAGCATCTCATATACTTTTCCAGTGCTGGCTGGCGGTTGGTTTTGCATGAATCACCCTTGAGCGCGAATCGAAAAGATTGCAATCATTATCCTATTATACGCAACTCAAGACACGGCGTATTAAGAGGATGGTGTGAATGGGTTATTTTAGTCCACGAGCGAGGCTGGCTACACCAGTGCGCGTTCTAGCTCTCCGGGATGTGTTAATCCAAGTTTCTGTCGCAGGTCAAGCAACTTTTCGATCTGCTCGGAAGTTAGGGACGTTCCGCCCCCCAACTGATGAACTAGGTATGTGAGCCTGGCATTGTGCTCCAATGTTTCCAGCCGTACTAGTGCTTCCCACACATCTTTACCTACCGTCAGTGATCCATGATGCGAGAGGAGAAGCGCATCGTGATTTTCGATGAGATCAGTGATGACCTCACTATCTTCAGTAGTAGCGGGCGTAGCATAGGGAGCGGTGGGTACGATTCCCAGCAGTATTATCGCTTCTGGAATGGTGTATTTTTGCATGGGGATGCCAGCGATGGTCAACGCCACCGCATAGGTCGGGTGGGCGTGAATAACGGCGTGTACATCCGGGCGGTGCTTGTAAACCTCTAGATGCATGGGCGTTTCGGAACTGGGTTTGCGTTTTGTGTTGTCAGATGACTCTAAGACCGTTCCGTTTTTGTCTATCACGATCAATTGGTTGGGCTTCATATACCCTTTACGAAGTCCGGAGGGTGTAATGAGAAAGCGGTTATCATCCAGTCGGACTGAAATGTTGCCTGCAGTTCCATCTACCAACTGGGAACGATGTAGCTCTTTACCTACACTACAGATTTGCTCACGGAGTTCAATTTCTTGAGTGATAAGTGCCATGTTGCCCTCCTTTAGCCGAATGTGTCCACCTTCTATCTTCAGAGGAAGGCCAGTTTTGCACTAGAAGCGATTGTCACCGTTAGCAGATGACAGCTTGCTTAATCAGGACATAGAGCCAAGAAAATTTGAAACATGCTGGTTGAATAACTGTGGGTATTCCATGTTGGGGACGTGCGCAGTACCGTTCATCATGGCTTTTTGCCCGAAATGCAGGATTTCCAGCATGAAGTCAGTAGTCGCTTGAAAGTAAGATCTATCTAAGTCACCGACGATTAACAGCACCGGAATTCGCACTTCAGTCAAGCGGACTGCGGCAGCACTTTTGGGATAACTCTTTACCGAGTCCCAACTTTCATGTTGAGCGCAATCAGATTCATTTCGTAGATTATGGGGCGCAAAGGCGAGTAAACCTCGCATCCGCCGCGGCGACGCGCTAGAATAGAACACCTATTCCGAACCCTATCTCAACCACAATCTTATGACATTCAAACCGTCTGAACACATTAGCAATATTCTGGCCAGTTTGCCGACCAAGCCCGGCTGTTACCTGATGAAGGACAAGGACGGGCGCATCATTTATGTGGGCAAGGCCAAGAAGCTGCGGAACCGCGTGCGGAGCTACTTCAACTCCAGCGCTGAGGGCAACGCCAAGACCCTGCGGCTGCGGGAGAACATCGTTGACATTGAGGTGATTATCACCGAGACGGAGGTGCAGGCGCTCATCACTGAAGAGACGCTGATTAAGCGCCACCAGCCATTCTACAACATCAACCTGAAGGACGATAAGCATTACCCGTACATCAAGATCAACTGGCAAGACCCGTTCCCGAAAGTGGAGACGACTCGGCGGGTGTTGAAAGACGGCAGCCGCTACTTCGGGCCGTATGCGGCAATGTGGGCGGTGCAGAACACGCTGCGGACGCTGCGGCGGGCGTTCCCGTACCTGACATGTGATCGCGATATTACAGGCAATGATGAGCGACCTTGTTTGTTTTATGACATCAAGCTGTGCAACGGGCCGTGCATCGGGGCAGTCAATAAAGAACAGTACCGCGAGATGATTAGCGAACTGATGGATACGCTGAGTGGCAAGAGCGAACCGGTGGTCAAGCGGCTGACGAAGGAGATGAACGCGGCAGCGGATGGCCTACAATTTGAGCGGGCAGCGGCGGTGCGCGATCAACTGAAAGCGATTGAGTACATCACCCAGCGGCACAAGGCGGTCAATCCACAGATGACCGACCACGACGTGATCGCACTGGCACGTGACAAGAATGACGCAGCCGTGCAAATCCTGTTCATCCGCAATGGCAAACTAGTCGGCAGTGATGTGCGCATGTTGAGCGGGGCGGAAGACGAACCGGATGCTGAAGTGCTGGAACAATTTTTGACGCAGTTTTACGCGGGGGCGGCGGAAATCCCCAGCGAGATTATGCTGCCCAACGAAGTGGAAGGGGCGCGCATCATTGAGCAGTGGCTGAAGGACAAACGCAGTGGGCAGAAGGTAACAATCAGTGTGCCGCAGCGGGGCAACAAGCGCGACCTGATCAAGATGGCGCAGGAGAACGCCACGGAAGGGCTGCGGATGATCCGCGAACAGTGGGAGGCGGATACGCACAAGCAAGAGGAGGCGCTGGGCGCGCTGCAACGCGAACTCAATCTGCCGACTGTGCCCAACCGTATTGAGTGCTTTGATATCAGCACGACACAGGGGACGGCGATTGTGGCGGCGCGGGTGGTGTTCGTACAGGGCGCGCCGCGCAAGAGTGAGTACCGGCGCTTCAACATCAAGACGGTGAGCCACAGCGGGTCGGACGATTACCAATCCATGCGCGAGGCGTTGACGCGGCGCTTCAACCGCTGGAAGGGCACGCTAGATGACCCGACACAGGTCGCGCCGGGAGCGGCTGACCATGACGAGACGTGGCGTTTGCTGCCCGACCTACTGATTATTGACGGCGGCAAGGGACAGTTGGGCATCGCGATAGAGGTGCTGACGGAGTTTGAGTTGATGGGCAAAGTGCCGGTGGTGGGGCTGGCGAAGCAGTTTGAAGAAATATTCTTCCCACACAACCCGACGCCGCTAATTTTGAACCGGCGCAGTCCAGCGCTTTACCTGATGCAGCGGGTGCGGGACGAGGCGCACCGTTACGGCATCACCACGCACCGCAACCAGCGGCAGAAGATCGGGATGATGAGCAGACTGGAGCAGATACCGGGCATTGGGCCGAAGCGGCGCAAGGCGCTGCTCAAGGCGTTCGGGAACTCAATTGACGCCATCAAGAACGCTACGCCCGAAGAGCTAATGATGGTGAAGGGGGTGACGGTGGAGATCGCGGTGAGCTTGAAGGAGCTGTTATAAAAGCTTCAGGCAGAGGCGACACAGCGGAAGCCGATAGAACGACTCCAAGTGGTTGTCGTGATTCTATGACGAAATGTACAGGATAGGTTCAGTCTATTTGAATCTTTCCATGACCCGCCACGTAAAACACGTCTGTTGCTTACTTCGTCAAGATTGAGCTTGTCGGGATTGTAATAGTCATTCAGACACCATTCCCAGATATTGCCACTTAATTGAGTAACGTGGTATACGCTTTGGCCATTCCAATACTTGGTGACATCGACCGGCCCACCAACATTAAAACAACAACGAGATTCGTCGAATTCATTACCCCAAGGATAATTCCATCGGTCATCCCCAAGTGCGGCGCGTTGCCACTGTTGTTCTGTCGGGAGCGAAACAATTACGGACGGCAAGAATGCCGTCCCTACGTCCTGTAAGCGGGAGGTGAGCCAGCGGGTAAAGGCAACGGTGTCAAACCAACTGACATTGGTGCGTGGTAGGTCATCACCCACAAAGGCGGTAGGATGGGGTTTGAGGTGTTGAAGGCGATAATTGCGGGCTTCTTCGGAGAAGTCATACCAACGGTAGTCTTTTTCCGCTAAATAACCGTCTTTAGCGGTTAGAAATACCTCATATTGGGCGTTGGTGATGGCGTATTTGGCAATCGGGAAGTCATCTTCAGTATATGTTTTTGGTGGATTGGTTTCTAGGGTGACGGTGCCTGCGGGGACGAAGCACCATTTGAAGGGTGGGGGGAGGATGGCGAGGGTTGCGGTTGTTAGCTGCTGGATGAGAGTGGATTGATCGGCAGTCAGTGGTTTAGGGTCGGCGGACGCCAAAAATGGCGTCCCTATGGTTGAAGGCGGGGTGTTCAAGATGAGTTGGGCAAGAGATGCGACAGCGGCATCAATATAGAGGTTACGCACATCCAGAATATGTACGCCATCAGATTGCAGTAAGGCAAGGATATGGTCGTTGTGGACGGGATTGGGCGCTAGGTAGCGTTCCTGAAAGACCGGAACCAAAACTTTGTTAAGTCTATTGGCATGTTCGATTTCAAGGCGTACCCATTCGCTATCAAGGGTAGTTGCGCCGAGGAGACAGACAAATACATCGCAGTCTTCAATGGCGCGGCGCAGACGGTTGGGGAATGGCCCGCCACCATCCATGCTGCGGGTATCCACGAAGGATTCTACCCCATGATCCTTGAGCATGATTGCCAGCAATGTAGCTAAGGTAGAGCTATCGGCGCGGCGGTAGGAAATAAATATTTTGGGCATAACCATTCAATATATAACCAGCGACTGTGACATATTATGGCGTTGTGGAATAAAGGGCGCAATCAGATAACAAATGTAAAGAATTAGGGCGAGTTGTAAACCCGCCCTGTTAAGCAATATTGTCAGGCGACCCAGTTGGAGAGGATGCGAAGCTGCTGCTCCGGTTGGTCGGGGTCGTTCGTTTGCACATGAACTTAGAAATTCATGCTGGCCGCCCATACCTTCGTGCATAGTGAAACGCACGGTAACGGCTGTGCTCTGGCCGGGGGTGATGGTCGTCGAACTGACGACCGCTTTAGGCGGTCAGCACCTGCAGAGTTCAACCCGCGGTTCTCCTAGTATCTGTAACGGCGAGTCGCCGGTGTTGCGGATGTTGAAAACAGCCTCAACTGGTTTTTCAAATTGAACATCGCCATAGTCGAGGACTGTCTGGTCAACTTCAGCGTTTGGCCCGCCAGTGACTTCGGGGGTATAGGGTTCCTGCTGGCTGTTGCGGACGAGGACCAGCACGAGCGCGCCAACGACGACGGCGAGGCCGACCAGAATACCGGGCAGCAGCCAGCGCGGGCGTGCCGGTGGGGCATGGTTGTGCTTGCGATTCTTCTTTCGTGACATAGATTTCTCCCAGAGCTTAACTTGTGTTTTGTTCAGGCCACGGGCAGCGACGTATTGGTTGGTGGGCCATACTTACTGTATTCGGCATCAATATAGGCGCGTATCTCCGGCGGTGAATGGCCTTCACGGGTGAGGCGCATAACATCCTGCGTGATGTCTATACATACACCGCAGCCGTTGGCGTGCTGGTCAAAGCTCATGAGGCCGGAGGGAAGGATTAGCTTGATATAGCAGTCGGCATTGCTGGCATGGTTCAGATAGACACAGCCGCAGGTGCAGGGATACTTTTCCAGTTCATGATGGTTGGCGCTAGCGAACTGATAGGCTTCACGCGTGCGCGGTTGGGCGTCGCTAAGAAATGCGGGCAGTTTGGACTCTGGAGCAAGGGCATAAGGTAAACTTTCTTGTCCGGTACAGCCGACCAACACGACCGCAGTGAAGAGCACCAGCAATAGGGCCAAACCAATACCGTTTTTCATATTTTATTACTGCTGCCTCCTGCCCGCCACAAGAATAGTTTCACGCTTCAGTATAGGAAGTAAGTAGAAGTTGGCGTAGTGATTTATTGAGGCGCGTTGGCTGACAAATGTCACGTGAATGAGGCGTTCTAGCCTTTGTCGCGTAGGTGGTAAAGGCTGACTATAATGGAATGGAGGATTGTGCCCATTCCCAACAAGGTTATCTCCTATGAACCCATTCTTGCGTTATTTCTTTGGTGGCCTACTGCTTCTGGCGGCGGCCTGCGATGGTCAATCTGAAGCACTGCCGACACAGATGAGTTTGGACGCGATTTCGACCAACTCAGCAGCCACGACTGCTGCAGAAGCTGTCGTGGCTGCTAATGCCGCTGCTACCAGCGTGGCATTGGTAGCGCTGAACCAGCCGACCGCTCTGCCGCCCACATGGACGGCCTCTGCCCCGCCAACCGAGCCACCTACACAGGTGGTTGTGCCGAGTACCACGCCTGTGCCGTCGGACAGCGGCACCATTTACTACATTTTCAACGGCGACTCGATTGCGCTGCTGACGGCGGATGGGCTGCATGAGGAGTTGATTTTGGTAGGCGGCGCACCGGCAGATTTGACGCTTTCTCCTGATGGGCAATTTTTGGCCTATGTGGCAGACGGCGCTAATGGCACCCGCGAGGTGTACATCACCACGTTGGATGGGAGTGTGGTGCAGGCGGTATCGTGTGCAGGGTTGGCGAAGGTCAGATTGCCCGCGTGGTCAGTGGATAGCAGCCGGTTGGCATTCGCAGGGTCAGAATCGGTGAATGGCGCACTGGGTATTTATACAACAGGGATAGCTGGCAGCCGCCAGTGCCCGACCGGAAACGGGCAGCGATTATTGAGCGCCACCGCCATCACGACTCTTAGCAGTTTGACGTGGAGTGGCGACGGCAAGTATGTGCTTTTCAGCAGTGATTCAATCTACGGAGTGGACGTGGGAACGGGAACGTTGTTCCCACCACTGACACGCCCTTACGGATTTGGGCCGGATTTCAATGTCGTGCGGCGTCCCGATAACAATAATGTGTATTACCTCAAGACGGATCAGGATGACCAGACGGGCGCTAAGGTGGGCGTCCTGTCGCAATTCGACCCGGCAACGATAGGCGACAGCTTTCCGCTGCAAGAACTGCCCGGCACACGGTTGGCTGCTAACTGGATGCGTTTCAGCCGGGATGGGCGCTACCTGGTCGCTTCCAGTAACAGCGGAAGTGTTTCGGTACAGGATATGCGGCAGGGAACAGCTTCGACAGTCGCGCTGGGCAGCCAATTTCCACCGCAGGCCGTTCCCAGCCCGGACGGCGAATTGGTGGCCTATTTGAATGCGGGGTCGGACGACAGCAGCGTGGCGCAAATTTGGTTGGTGGGGCGGGACGGCAAGGATGCAAAGCAATTGACGAGCCATAACGAGGGGACGATTAGCGATTTGAATTGGGGTGGAAATACAGGTTGAACCGCTGAGATGGCAAGTACGCGAAGACGAAAGATTTGAACCACTGAGACACGAAGAACACGGAGTCCAGAGGAAGAAATAGAGATATGATTTCTGTGCTACATCGTTTTCCTTGTTTTAAGAGTTCATCACATGTCTGATTTTTTCCGTAAATTGTATGACAATCTATTTCCTCCGGATGATTCCCATCCACTCAGCCGACCTAACCCGCCCCAGTGGAGTGTGAAAGATTATCCGATTGAACTGCCCTCGCCTGTATCTCGCAAGGTGTTGATGATTACACACAACCCGCGCTTGTTCACGCAGGGCGGGCGGACGCTCAAAGAATATTTCGGGTGGCATGACCCGGATGGGCTGGCACAGGGCTATATTGACGATGTGCGCTGGTGCAGCTTCGGCTACGCCAATTACGAGATTGTGGAACGGATTGTGGTAGACACTTATCCGCTAAAGCGGGACGGCTTCCGCTACACCGAATATAGTTATTTGCAGGCGTGGCAGACGCGCAAATTCCATGATCCGGACGGGGTGGATTACCTGGAACTGGTGCGTGAATTCAACATGATCGAGCGCGTTAACAGCGGCGAGATTGACGAGGTGTGGTTATTCGGGCATCCCTACGGTGGCTACTGGGAGTCGATTATGGGCGGGCCGGGAGCATTTTGGTGCAATGCGCCGCCGCTGGCAGGCACGGAACACGCTAGGAGAAAATTTATTATTATGGGATTCAACTTCGAGCGCGGCGTCGGAGAAATGCTGGAAGACCTCGGACATCGAGCCGAGTCGATCCTGCTCAAAGTGTTCGAAAAAACGCAGGGCGAAGCCAATCTATTTGAGCGTTTCATGCGCTACGATATGAAATATCCGGGGCTGGCTGAAGTGGGGAATGTGCATTTCGCGCCGAACAGCCTGCGCGATTATGATTGGGGCAACCCGCGTCCGGTGGCGAGCCGCTGCGAGACGTGGCTGAATTTCCCTGATCTGAGCGGCGAACCACGTAAGGTGACATGTGCTGACTGGGGGCACGGCGACATCCGCGAACATCACAAATGGTGGTTTAGGCGGTTTCCACACATCGTTGGCGAAGCGAATGAAGTAAACTGGAATTGGTGGCAATATGTGATTGATCCCAATACGGTCAAGCCATGACAAATGTGCTGCAAAGGCAGATCAGGGCATATGGGTTGGCGTTGGGGGGCGTTGTCGCGCTGACGCTTGGACTGCTCGTATTTCATAATTTGTTGACGCTGGCAAATATCACATTGTTTTTTTTGCTTCTAGTACTGGTGGTTGCGGTAGGGCAAGGCACGCGTCCGGCATTCCTGACGGCTGTCACCAGTCTGGTATGTATTAATTTTTTCTTCGTCGAGCCGCGTTTTACGCTGCTGGTCGCGGATGCCCGCGAAGTGCTGGATCTGGCAGTGTTTATGGGTGTAGCCGCGATTGGTGGGCGGCTGGCAGCCAGCGCACGGCAGCAGGCGCAGATCGTGAGGCAAGGAGCAGCAGAACAGGCCGTGCTTTACCGGCTGGCTAAGACCTTCAATCAAATGTCTACAACGGAGGCTGTGTGCGATGCCCTGACGCAGATTATGCGTGAGGACCTCAACGCCGTGCGAGCGGATGTGCTGCCCTTTTCCACTGGAGCACCAGCGCCGGATTTGACGACACATTATCTACTGCTGCAAGCTGGTGAGCGGGTATATGGAACACTGCGGGTAGCGTTCGATGGCACATTGGCGCAGCCGCGGGCTGATTTGCTGGCAATGTGCGCGGAGCAGGCGGCAACATCATTGCAGCGCATTGACTTGAATGAACGGGCACGCAAAAGCCGCCAATTTGAAGAAGCAGATCGACTGAAAACGGCACTGCTGCATTCGGTTTCGCACGATTTGCGGACACCGATCACAATCATCAAAACGTCGGCGCATAATTTGCGCCAGTTTGCCAAGACGCTTTCCGACGACGAACAAGCCGAAATAGCAGCGACGATTGAAACCGAGTCCGATCAGCTTGACAATTTGGTGGGCAACTTGCTTGATCTTTCGCGCTTGAACGCGGGAGCACTTCATTTGAGCAGCGCGCCGAACTCGCTGGAAGATGTGGCGTCAGATGTGGCGGCGCGGATATGGCAGTTGACGAAGCAGGAACGTATCAAACTTATCTTCCCGGATGACATGCCGTTGGTAGAGTTTGATTATGGGCTGCTTTTGCAGGCGGTCACGAATCTGGTCGATAATGCTGTGCGTTACGAACCGCCCTCGCAACTGGTCGAACTACGGGGTGAGGTGCAAAAGAACAAGGCATTACTAAAGGTTGTCAATCACGGAGAAACTATAGCAGAATCGGTGAAAGAGCATATGATGGAACCATTTTACAAAGGGTGGGATGGACATATCGGACTAGGACTGCCGATTGCCAAAGGGATCGTAGAGGCCCATCATGGAGAATTACTGGTTGAAGACACTCCCGGCACTGGAGCCACGTTTATCATCGTTCTTCCATTAAAGGGGAATCGTACCCATCTTGAAACGCAGAATATTGATTGTTGACGACGAACCCCAGATACGTAAACAAGTGACTATCGGGCTGGGGGGATATGGATATGAGGTGGTCACGGCTTCAAACGGGCAGGAAGCGCTGGTCACGGCTGCCCAACGCTCACCTGATCTCATTATTGTAGATATTTCGCTGGGTAACGAACCAGACGGTATTGAGGTGTGCCGCCGCCTGCGCGAGTGGAGCAAAACGCCGATCATCATGCTTTCGGTACATGATGAAGAAAAGACAAAGGTGACAGCTCTCAAGGCTGGCGCGGACGACTACCTAACGAAGCCGTTCGGTATGGAAGAACTGCAAGCGCGGATCATGGCGGTGCTGCGCCGTGTAGAGGCTGAACCAAGTGTGAGCTTGAAAGCTGAAATCCGAAGCGGTGCTCTGTTTATTGACCTGGTGAATAGACGGGTGTTTGTGGATGACGAGGAAATTCATCTGACGCCTACGGAATATGATTTGCTGCGGCTGCTGGCGACACATCCCGGCAAAGTGATGACTCATCAATCTATTCTCAGCGCAGTTTGGGGGCGGAGTACAGCGGGATGGATCATTATGTGCGCGTGTTTGTAAACCAACTCCGCAAGAAATTACGTGAGAATCCGGCGCGTAATGTGCGCTACATCATCAATGAGCAGGGTGTTGGCTACCGTTTTGTGACTGATGATGATTGATTTACGAGGTGCACAGGCTGGCTTTGCTAGCTTTAAGGATGCTCAACCAAAACAATGTGGATGGAGAAGACAATGGCAGAACGGTATTTGGATGTTACTCAAGGCGCTGGCGCAGCGCTTTTTCGCCGCCAGATTCCGGGTGAGCTTATTATGCTGAATCTGCTGCGGTTTAGAGAAGTAGCTGACTATTCTTCCAACCCTGAACTTGCGCCCGCCGAACCTATTTCTGGGCGCGAGGCTTACCAAAAATATATAGACCATACGCTGCCATTTCTCACCGAGTCTGGCGGTGAGATTATGCTCTTGGGAGATGGCGGAAAATACTTGATTGGGCCGGATGACGAACAATGGGATGTGGTCATGATCGTTCGCCAAAAATCACCGCAAGATTTCATGGCGTTTTCGACAAACGAAGCGTACAAGAAGGGGTTAGGTCATCGAACGGCGGCCCTAGAGGACTCACGGTTGCTACCCATTGTGGAAATTGAGAACAACAATCTTCTTTAGGGCGTGCTATTTGTTGCGCCAATAAAAAGAAGACACCCTCCAGAGGTGCCCTCTTTTGTTTTGGTTACAGGGTGGGTTAGGTTCGCCCACACAGCCTATGAGTGTGCTTTTTCGGCAGCGGCGGCTTCAGCCTCCGCCTGTTCGATAGCATGGTGGTCAGTTACATGCTCGAAGGTGACTTTGAAGCCGGGTGGCAGTGGGATACCATCTAGATTAACCTGCTTGATGTTCAAAGCGACATCTTCAACCTCGACCATAGCGTCACGCAGGAAACGGTCGGTAGACATGTGAAGCATGTTGTACGGGAACTCTGTGCGGAGTGCGCCGATATACACCTCAAAGTAGACACCGGGATAATCAGCACGCATGTCTGTCAGGATCGAGGCTACACTTCGGTATAGATCACGATAGGGTTCATCTATGACGATAGTGATATCCTCAGTCCAGCCGTTGAGTTCCATGATTTCCTTGCTGCGCTTAGCGAAAGCATCGGCACGTTTGGGATCAACATTAACGTGGATAATTTGCAGCGGCAATCCGCGTTTGAGGATAGCGCCGACCACCTTCACAGCTAGCTTCGACCATGTATCACAGAAATATAGGGCGAGCTCTTTGTCGTGCTGCGGGTCGAATTTGACCGGCTTGTGGGCGAATGTCGGCACCTCGTCTAAGTGAAGACGGGCAGCCGTCTCTTTGTAGTGACGGTGTATGCGGAAGAAGATCCAAACAAGCGTTGGAATCATGAGGACGATGAACCAAGCACCACTACTAAATTTGGTGATGATAAACACAATCATAACGACAAATGTTGCTAGTGCCCCGAATCCCGATGTTAGCATCTTAATGTGCCAACGTGGGTCGTAGTTGATTTTGGTTTCCAAGCCATAGGTAAATTCACCGGGTTTGAGGCGACCAGCGCGCCAGAATCGTCGTGTCATCCCAGTCTGGCTGATTGTGAAGCCTAAGAATACCCCGATGGCATACAGGGGAATTAGATTGGTTACAATGGCTCCCGTAATGATGACTAACACGATGGAACAAATGGATAACGTAAGTACTCCCCAGGTAAATACGAGACGTCTACCACGGTAAGTGAGTTGGCGCGGCAAGAAACCATCTCCGCTGTGAAGGGCGGCGAGTTGTGGGAAGTCAGCGAAAGGTGTGTTGGCCGCCATAAATAGCACTGCAAATGCGCCTGCAATTGTTAGAACATATGCAACTCGGCCTAGTCCTTCTTCGCCGTATATAGTACGGGCAAGTTGGCTGATGACTGTCTCGGTTTCTGAAGGTATGGCATGAACAGCGTTCGCCAGCACTGTTATGCTGAGGAAGAGCGTGATCAAAATGGCGCTCATAGCGACCAGTGTATTAGCAGCGTTTTTAGCGCGCGGCTGCTTGAACAACTGGGTGTCATTGGAGATTGCCTCGATACCGGTTAGGGCGGTGCAGCCTGACGAGAAAGCACGCAGTAGCAGTAGGAGAGTAATAGGCTCTAAAGTATTGTGTTGTATTGCCTCCACACCTTGAACGACGCCTAGTGACCCCGTTGCCAGCTTGATGAAACCTATTACGAGGGTCAAGATCATGGTGAACAGGAAGAAGTAGGTCGGTATTGAAAACAACCGGGCGCTTTCTTTGACACCACGCAGGTTGATGAACGTCATGAAAACGATTATGCCAACGGTGATTTCAACACGAAATGGCTCTAGCTGCGGGAAGACACTGGTGACATTGGCTACACCAGCGCTAATGCTCACGGCAACTGTAAGGATGTAGTCTGTAAGGAGTGCTGCACCCGTTACTTGGGCTAGTTCCTCACCGAGATTTTCTTTGGCAACACGATAACCACCACCACCAGCCGGGTTAGAGAAGATCGTCTGGCGGTAGGAGACGGTAACGATGCCGATCAAGAGGGCGATCAAGATGGCGATGGGAATGGAGATGGCATTGCCTTGAAAGCCGATGATGGCGAAACCGCTGATAGCAGCGGTATTCAAGATAATGAGAATTTCTTCGGTCGCGTAGGCAACAGAAGACAGCGCATCGCTGGCTAATACAGCCAGAGCGATAGGATTAGGTGCAGTTTGGTGGGAGATTTCTTCAGTCTTGAGTCGTTGTCCGAATACGACATTGGCGACTTGTTCCCGTACTTCACGGATTTCCATTTGAAATGAGGCCCCCTAATAGCAGAAATACTGATGAGATGCGAAGACGCACCAGAAACGAATGATCATAGTGTGTTGAGAAAACTTATGGTTGATACGAATCGAGCGGCAGGCGCTGGCCATGTGCCCGTGGACGTTGCGGCTGTGGTTGCGAAATAGGTGTAACAGCTGGTACGCGAATAACTTCTTGGGGAGCCGGGTCGAGTGTATAAAATTGTTGATGTGCCTGTGCAAATTGGCGCTTCAACTGCCATAGATGATATTGTCGCAGAAAGGGAACGCGGCTGGGTGGAACATGAACAAAGACAATGTTGGCATTGACCACCCGTGCGGCTGCCACAACAGCAGCGAGTGGGGACAGACACTGAATCTGTGCAATGGACATTTCGACACCGTAGTCTTCGGCAGTGGCGCTATATTCAGCTATATCGCTAAATTCGCGCGGAGTGAGTGGTCGGTTGGCGAAGTCGGAGCCGAGATAGCTGATGTGCTGCACTTCGATCAGGCGCAGAAGAATGATGCGGGACTGGTCGCTGCGTGCTAGTGCACACGCAAGATGGAGTGCCTGCGTTGTCCATTGGATGTTTGCCATATGGACAAGTATTGTTTGCATTGAGCACCTCCTGAGTAGATAATTCCATACTCAGCATAGGTGCGGGGGTGTCAAGATAGTGAAAATAGAGTAGGCAACCGTGTAAAGACTTCGTAAAGATAGGGAATTCTATAGTGTAGACTTCAGCTGCCAGCCTGTTTCAGCCTCGATTGTCAGCAGGCGATTGTACTTCGCCAAGCGTTCGGACTGGGTGATTGAACCAATTTTGATGTGATCGCCACCCCAACCAACGGCGAGATCCGCTAGCCAATTGTCCTCGGTTTCGCCACTGCGGGCGCTGACGGTGACGTGCCACCCAGCAGAGCGGGCTAATTGAAAAGCGGCGGCGGCTTCAGTTAGCGTGCCAATCTGGTTGACCTTGAGGAGGAGGGCGTTGGCGGCCTGCTCATCAATGGCGCGTTGGATACGGGTTGGGTTGGTGCAGAGCAGATCATCGCCCATGATAAGGGCGCGGCCAGCCGCTTGCTGGCGGAAGGTTTGCCAGTGCGGCCAGTCTTCTTCAGATAGGCCATCTTCAATGCTGATAATGGGATAGGTGTCTAGCCAGCCTAGGAGCGTGGTGACCAGTTCAGCGCCTGTCAGGTGTTGGTCGCCAAGGTGGTAAAGTGGGACGACACGCAGGTCGTCCCCTACAGATTGATTGTTTGGTGTGAAAAATTGAGTGGAAGCCACATCAACCGCGAGGGCGACATCCGTGCCAGCAGTAAGGCCAGCACGTTCGATGGCGGTTAGCGCGGCTTCAATCATGGCTTCGGCGGAGGGGAAATTGGGGGCGAGGCCGCCTTCATCAGCTTTGAGGGCGCGCATGCCATAGTCTGCTAGGACCATTTCCGCGGCGCATTGATAAATGTCGTAGGTCATCGCCAATGCATCGTTCATAGTGGTGGAGCTGAGTGGCGCGACCAGAACGTCCTGAATGGCAACCTGTCCACCAGCGTGTTTACCACCGCTGAAAAGGTTGATGGTGGGACGGGGTAGTGCATGCGGCTGATAGCCGAGCATGGCAGCGAAGTAGCGGTAGAGAGGAATATGTTGTTCCAGCGCGGCGGCGCGGGCAAAGGCCAGCGAGACAGCGAGGATGGCATTTGCACCTAAACGTGATTTATTAGGCGTGCCATCGCAATCTATCAAGAAGGTGTCAAGCTGCTGCTGACTGTTATAGACTTTGCCAGCGAGTGCCCGATAGAGTTCGCCAGTAATGTTAGTGACGGCTTTCAGGCAGCCGAGACCACGAAAGCGGTGTTTATCACCATCACGCAGTTCGAGGGCTTCCGCCGTGCCTGTGGACGCACCAGAAGGTACGGAGGCTATGCCCACCTGACCTGAATCTAGTTCGCAGGCGGCTTGGACGGTGGGGCGACCACGGCTGTCAAGGATTTCGAGGGCGCTGAGACGGCGGATAGTGGGCATGATTTTTAGAGCCTATTGGTGAATATATGGATGAGATCGGCGTAGATGGTGGGCGGCTTCATCATGATGGAGACTACGACTTCTCTTTGATGGGCACGTTCGTCTGCGTTCATATATTCCAGCGGTGAACGTCCAGAGACACGAGCGAGCAGGCAGCCCAATGTGTGGCGCACTGCGCGGGCTTGTAACCCAGCCTTCCAAGGCACATCACCTAAGTGCTGTTCGTAGGTATCCCAGTAAGCCTGTGCAGCACGGGCGAAGTCGGTGCGCTGCTGCGGCAGATGGTGGGCTTTGCTGAGGAGATGGGTGGTCGAAAAGCCGAGATCAAATGCAGGGTCGCCGATGTGGGCTACTTCGTAGTCCAGCAGCACAGGTTGATCTTGATAGATGAGTACATTCTTGGGGCTGTAGTCGCCATGTACGAAGGTGAGGCGCAAAGGCAGGGTATCTTCGATCAAAGCGTGAATGAATGGGGCAACTTCGGGCACTTGCGTGGCGGTGTATTGATAATACGGCTCGATGCGCAGTGACCCGAAGAAAGTGCAGTTTTCAAAATCCGGCGCCACTTCGTCAAAGCGCAAGTAAGCGTTGCGGTGGATGGCAGCCAGCAACCTTCCGAAGGCGATGGCGTGTTCGATTTTCAGACCACCGCCGAGCATGAGTACTTTCCAATTGACGTGCGGCTGCGGGACGGCCTGCATCGCCATGACGTGGTGGGTGAAATCTTCAAAGATGAAGGCTGGTACAGAGCCGGGTGGTGTTAATTGAGCCAACCAGCGCAGCGCGGCTGCCTCACAGTGGACACGCTGCGGGTCGCTAAACCAGTCAGTGGCGACGCGCAGTTTTTCGAGGGATTGTTTGAGTACCCAACCTTCGCCATTGGCACGCTGCATGAGCACGGTGCGGCTGGAAACACCGCCGGACAGGTTAGTGAACTGCGGCGTTTCATCGGGCGCGATGTGGCCTTCACGACGGAGATAGGCGAGTAAGGGAAGATGCTGTTCGATGTCCAGTAATTCAGGCACCACACTTGATCCTGTGTTCGTTGACAGAATTTGCAATTGTAACGTGAATTGCGAGATTTATTCCAATAGGCGAGCAACAGCATTTTTGCGGAGAATGCGCACACGATGCCAGCGCCAGATGAGGTAGCCGATGACAGCAATGCCGATAACGGCAGCACCTGCGATGATGAGCGGTTCGTTTTGGTCAACGATGGTGAGGATGGAGCGCCAATTTTCGCCGAGCAGATAACCGGCAGTGATGTAGATGAAGGTCACCAAGGCGGTACTGAGCAGGGTGAACGGTAGGTAGATCCACAGACTGAGTTTGCTCATGCCGGAAACCAGTGAGACGGTGGGGCGGACGACGGGCAAAAAGCGTCCGAAGAATATCACCCATCCACCGTATTTGTTGAACAAGGTCAAGGCACGATCCAGTGCGCCTTCGGTCATGCCGAGGTAACGACCCCAGCGGTGGACGAGCAGGCGAACGGCAGGTTCGCCAAGTTTGCGACCAACCATGTAGAGGATGAAAGACCCGAAAGTTGCACCGGAGAGTGCGGAGAGCCAGACGACGAAGAAGTTGAGATGACCCTGTGCGGCGAGGATGCCAGCCAGCGGCATGAGCGGTTCGGTTGGGATAGGAGTAAAAACGTTTTCGGCGACCAGCACGAGGAAGATGCCGGGATAGCCAAAGGTCAGTATAAGCTGCTGGAAGAAATCGGCAATCTGGTTGATGATGTGGGTCACATGGCTGTCCTCATGTCGTTTGTGTCACATGCTATAACGCAAATGGAACCGCAGAGTAGCGGGAAATTTACGAACAATTCAGATTAACCGCCATGACGCCAAGGACGCCAAGATTCATTCAAACATTGAAGGGTCAATGCGGACGAAAACTGAGTCGCCGAGGGCGGTGACGTGGTGAGCCGTGCCAAGTTCGCAGAGGACACGGGTTTTGCGTCCGACTTCACCATCAACCCATGCTTTGAGGTGGATGGGTTCGTCCATCGGCGTGGGCTTAAGGTATTTGACGCTGAGTGAGCCGGTGACGGAGGCGAGGATGGGCTGGCTGCCGGGTTGACGGCCTTCGGCTTTATAACCGAAAGCCATAGCCGTCCAGTTGGAGTGGCAGTCAATGAGGGAGGCGATGAGGCCGCCATAGGTGGCATTTTTGAAGCCGGAGGTGAACTTAGGATGCGGCACAAAGGTGCAGACGACGAAGTTGCCATCATCCGACCAATAGCTTTTGATTTGCAGGCCGTCGGGATTGGCCGAGCCACATCCGTAGCATTTGCCGGTGGGCATACAGAGGTCTTGGAGGGCGAGTTGTTGGGTCATGGTTATTAGTCGGTAGCTGGTCGTCAATAGTCTATAGGCTTAAGCTGACAGTTTACCGCTAAAAGTGCCTGTTTTGCAGGTGGAGCAGGTGAAATTGGGGTTCAGGAGGGGTAATTATGAAGGCGCGGATTGGAAATACAAACGGAAAGCAAACCGTTTGGGCATTTAGACACGGGCGGCATTTGTTGGCAAATTAGCCTATTTGACATCAAACCGTATTGCCACAATACTTAGCCGTACCTTTATCCGCTCTAGCAAAGGGGGTTTTGTGTTCGCCATTGCGCGGACACTGTCTCTCTGGTTTATGGCCAGTTGAAATCAACCATGACAAATTTATCCTTCACAAAGACGCTGCGCCGCATGGGTTTTTGGGTTTTCGGCATTGCCTTCGTGTTGTTCGGCGCGTATCTGCTGGTATTTCTGGTGCCGGATGTGCTGATTACCGCTTCCGGGCCGCAGTCGCTCAGTCTGAAACGCCGGTGGCGAGTGGCGGGCGACAGTTCGCATTACGCGACGATTGAGGATGGAAAATCTGCAGGACTGCCGAACCCTATCCTGTCCATGCGCTGAGCCTTCGACTACAGGCAACCGGGTACGGGTGACAACACGCTATACCGTCTTCCTGACGGATGATGAACCGCTGCCCAGCGCGATGATAATCTTTGGTGAGCATGTCGGGCAAATGATGCGGTGACTTTGAGGACGTGCTGCCAACGGGCTATCTGACACGGATGAGCAGCGACAGGCAGCAGGAACTCACCAATGATGTGCAGCTGGCACGCTTCGGAGGCCGAGAGTCCCTTTCTAGAATTTTGCGGGTACTGCTGGGCGCTCGCTCATCGGGGTCGGTTTTTGGTGTGGGCAGTTGGTGGGAGTTGTCCTAGCGATTGTCGGTTACAGGATGGGAAAACTCAACGACTCAGCATAACGGGATAGATTTTCAACACAAAAACATGCAAGCACAACAGATCGTCGTCAAACTGGGAACGAGAGTACCTTAACGGCAGGCACGAGCCAACTGAATATGGCGCTGCGGAAATTAGCAGGTGGCGCATTGCATCCAGGCCGGGCATGGGATGGTGGTGAACAAAATCAGAGGCGATGGCGCCAGCACCGACTGGATTAACAGTTGCTGATCTTTGGCGGTCTGTCCAGCCAAGCAAATGTTGAAGAGCGCTATCGGGCAGGGGCGGCTAATGCATCACCTGGCCAATTATTTGAAGCCTGTTCCGAGATTGTGGTGGGGCAGGTACTGCTGAGCGCGCGACGATCTAGGTGACGGGGCGCGCTTACCTGAATATCCGCGATATCTATTGACGCTGCTGGACACCGCATCATCCGCCAAACATCAACAAAATGACGACAATGCCCCCTTTTTGAAATCCGCATCGGAGAGCGACAATGTATTATCAGCCATGGTATGCGTGCCGACGCGGGTTTGTTCGAAGGTGCTCCTGACCAATAGCCCAGGGTTGTATACGGCTGACCCGCCAGCGGCCAGATGCCCAGCTTATCCCGACAGTCAGAACCAGATTGACGATGCGACATGGGCGCTGGCGGGCGGGGCAGGCACGAGTGTGGGCACAGGCGGGATGTTGAAGATCCAGGCGGCACGAAGCTCGCCAGCCGCAGCGGGTGATGACCTTCATCGCCGGCAGCAAAGGCCGAACGTGCTGGAGCGTATTGTGGGCGGCGAAGCGCTGGGAACGCGCTTTCTGCCGGGCAGCACACAGGTGGAAAGCCGCAAGCCCGCTGGTGCTGGCGGCTCAGTGAAAGCTGAGGTGGACCCCGCAGGGTATACGCAGCGCGAAGGCGGTGCAGTTTGCTGCCGTCAGGTGGCGAGCTGGAAGGAGAAGCGATGCAGGGCGAACTGCTGGGCGATGGGAGCCGGAAGGCAAGGTGATTGCGCACGGGCTGACAGAGCCTGCATGGCGCCAGCTATGTTCAGCTGTGCTGCGGGGCGCAGTCACCAAAATCACCAAATCCTCAGAACCTCAGTTATGGTGGAAGGTGCGGTGATCCACCGGAACAATATGGTGGTGTTGAGTAAAAGAAGTCCTGAGTATCCCGAGTGCTGAGTGGGAAAGCGGG
This sequence comes from Anaerolineae bacterium, assembly GCA_041390885.1. Taxonomy (GTDB): domain Bacteria; phylum Chloroflexota; class Anaerolineae; order Aggregatilineales; family Phototrophicaceae; genus CFX2. The sequence continues at coordinate 102,156 of JAWKPB010000022.1, forward strand.
AACACCCATGACAGGGCTCGTTCTGCTTCAAAAGAATAGCCCCTACAGTAGATGAATTCTGGGAGTATTGCCAACTGCCCGAAAACAGCGGACGACGGTTAAGGACGACAGGAGATGCCGCCTGAAAATAATTTTCCGTTGAGGCCATGGGCAGACGGTGATCTCATTCGACTCATCAGTTTGACTTCGGCGTTTACAACTGGTTGGGATTATGGAACATGCTGAAGCGGTTTATTCTTTAACGCCCCATTTAAGAGCTGGGCGGCGCTGTATCGTTTCACCCTACAATGGATTTTACCGACAGCCAGCGCGCCCCCTGAATACCACACCAGCGGCTTTGTGCCGATGCCGCCTGACTTAGCGGCTGTTGAAGTGGTTTCACCGGGTGACAGCGCCAAAGAGATTGAGGAAAAGATGCGGGATTATTTGCGGCATGGTGTTCGTTTAATCTGGGTGATGTACCCATCGCTGAAGAGCATTATCGTGCGGAAGCCGGGTGCAATGACGGAACTGAGCGGCGAGGATATGCTGGAGGGTGGCGACGTGCTGCCGGGGTTCAAGGTGAAGGTCAGCGAAATTTTCCCGAAGTAATCTGGCAACGCAAGCACTGATACTGAAGGCATACATCTTACCCTGTTTAATCATTCTTTTGGTTTGGTAAAAAACGTGGGATAATTCAGTGCAGTGATTCAACAATTATGCATAGACGCTTGATATCTTTTGCACCTAAACCACCCATTTTTGTATTGCTGATTTTTGTTGCATTGCTGATTTATGTATTTTTTTCGATAGAGAATTGCCATGTGGTTGGCAGCAAAAATTGGGCAGGAACCCGTCTTGGATTTAAGAACGGCTGACATCCACGGTACCACCACAGAAATAGACATTCTCCACATTTGACTGATTATGCTCCAGATAGTTGTGAAATAAATAGGATAGCACCAGAGATTGGTAACCTCTACAACTTAAGAGTGTTAAGTTTGAGTGGTAATCAATTGACAGAATTGCCAGCCGAAATCGGTAATCTAACTCATCTGGAATATTTAAATCTGGCTGACAACCATTTGACGAAACTGCCAATCTCACTAACTTGAAGGGCATATATCTAGCTGGTAACCCATTCGACGCACCACAAGCAGTGATAGAGCAAGGTGATTGGGCGATATTTAAATATTATGCAAAATAGCCGAGGTACCAGGATGGAATGGACTCCCTAATACGATCAGGGTCTCGCGGCCTTAGTGCCAATTGGGACATGACGCTTCTGCTAGTCACATAGTCGGAGAATATACCAAGTTGAGATCATACGAGCCTTGAAGTTGGAGTAATTCATGCAAATCAATCTCACCGATATGGGTAAGCGGGCAAAGGCGGCGGCGATTGCGCTAGCGCGGGCGACCACCGAGCAAAAGAACGGTGTCATCATGGCGCTGGCGGAGGTGCTGGAAAAGAACACGGACGCCATCCTCGCGGCCAACAAACTAGATGTGGACGAGGCGCGGGCAGGCGGCACGGACGAATTGTGGATCAAAGACCGGCTCGATCTAACACGGCGCATGAGCGGGATGATTGCTGATGTGCGGAAGGTGGCGACGCTGCCTGATCCGGTGGGCAAATCATTTGACGAACAGGTGCTAGACAACGGGCTGAAGGTCAGTAAACGGCGGACTCCGCTGGGTGTGCTGGGGGTGATCTACGAAGCGCGCCCTAACGTGACGGTGGATGTGGCGGTGCTGGCGCTAAAAAGCGGCAACGCGGCTATCTTGCGGGGTGGTAAGGAGGCGATGAACAGCAATCTGGCGCTGGTCAAGGTGCTGCGCGAAACGCTGGAAGCCTGCGGATTACCTGCCGACGCGGTGCAGTATATCGAAAGCACGGAACGGCAGTACGTGGGCGAGATGCTGCGGCTGCACCAGTACATTGATTTGATTATCCCGCGCGGGGGCAATGCGCTGCATACCTTCTGCCGCGAGAACAGCACCATTCCGGTGATTACAGGTGGGATAGGCATCTGCCATTTGTACGTGGACGAGTCGGCAGATTTGGAGGCGGCGCTGAAGGTGATTCACAACGCTAAGACGCAGCGCCCAGCAGTGTGTAACGCGCTGGATACAGTGCTGGTGCATCCGGCGGTGGCGGAGCAGTTTTTGCCGCGCGTGGTGGAACATCTCGGTAAGGATGGGGTGACGTTCCGGGCGGAGGAGCGGGCGTTTGCGTTATTGAATGGTAACGAGCGGACGAGGCATGCCTCGTCCCTACAAGCGAATGGTAAACCGGTTGTGCAGGCGGCGGGGCCGGAGGATTTCGATACCGAGTGGTATGCGTTGATTTTGGGATTGAAGGTAGTGGACGGGTTGGACGCGGCGATTGAGCATATCCGCCAGCACAGCACGCAGCATTCAGACGGCATCCTGACACAGAACATGGACAATGCCAACCGCTTCCTAGATGAAGTGGATTCGGCGGCGGTTTACCTTAACGCCAGTACTCGTTTTACTGATGGCAGCGCACTGGGGCTGGGGGCGGAAATTGCGGTCAGCACGCAGAAATTACACGCTCGCGGGCCGATGGCGTTGGAGGAATTGACCACCTACAAGTGGGTCATTATCGGGCAGGGTCATGTGAGACCATAAAGTAAGTAAAAATTGAGGAATTGCGCAAAAGTTTGTAAATCTTAACCTTTAATCACGGAAATTGTATTACAATAAGGTTTGAGTGTGGGTAGATTGTATGAAGAATTTGAGTTGTCACTGAGGTTAAGAATGGCTCACATTTTGTTGGTAGAAGACAATGCGGCGATGCAAACTTTGCTCCGTGAAATGCTGGAGTGGGGTGGGCATCACGTGGCCTTGGGACGGACGGGCGAAGAAGCATTGCAGGTTTTGGAGCAAAGTCCCCAACTGCCTGAACTGATCGTGAGTGATTTGAATATGCCACGTATGGACGGACTAGAGCTATTGGAGACCGTTCGCCATAATCCCCAGTGGAGCGATGTGCGGTTCATCATGATGACTGCTAACCGCTTCGATGACCGCATTACAGCGGAAACTAGCCAACACCTCGTCGGCGTGCTGCCCAAACCTTTTGGGTTAGAGGATTTAGCGTCACTCCTCAGCCAATCTTGAAACGTAACCAGCCTTCAGGTGTTATGATTTTACGGTTATTCGTAGCAGTTATTATCTAAAATCATTCATACCAAGCTGGTATTTAATGAATAATGCCAAAACTCTGATTATTCTCAATCCGTATGCAGGCAGCGGGCGCGCCGGGCGCGCATGGACAGAACTTGAACCCCTCCTCTGGGAACAATTAGGCGAGCTACTGGTAGCGATCACCCAGCATCCTGAAGAAGTGGCGCAGCATCTGGATAAGGCATATGCTGCCGGGATACGGCGGGTGATTGCAATTGGCGGGGATGGCACGAATTTCACACTGGTGAACGCGCTGGCAAAGCTCAATGAACGTTTCCCTGACGAGCCGCCGATGGTTTACGGCAATCTGCCGATTGGTTCTGGGCGCGATTGGGCACGCTACAAACACATTCCAATGGATATCCGCAAAGCAGCGCGCTGGATCGCACAGGCGAAACCGCAAGCAACCGATCTGGGGATGCTAAGCGAAGGTGATCAACAGACGTATTTTTTGAATATTGCCAGCGCTGGATTGAGCGGTGAAGTTAATCAGCGGGTGAATAATACAGCGGTGCGTAAACCGTGGACCTTCCTGAAGGCGACGGTGTTGAGCATATTGGGGCATGAGCCGCGGACCATGCAGGTCAAGCTGGATGGGGTCGATTGGTACGAAGGTAAGGCGTATTTAGTAGCGGTTGCTAACGGCAGCACCTTTGGTCACGGGATGCGGATTGCGCCAAATGCCCAAGCGCATGACGGTATGTTTGATGTGGTACTGGTGAAAGGTGCTTCGCGGCCTACGATTTTGAGCGCCCTTTACCGGGTTTATGATGCCAGCCATTTGACGCACCCTGCTGTTCGTCATGCTCAAGCGCGCGACGTGCAGGTTAAGACCGTCGGCGGTAAGGTGGGGCTGGATCTGGATGGCGAACACGCCAGTGGTGCGGATATGCACTTCCGGGTTCGCTCCGGTCTGCTGCATATGTTGTCATGAGGGTGTAGGCGTGAGCGGGCGGGTAGACGGCTTAAAAGGACGTGGGCCGTACTGGTCAATAATGATAGGCGGGGCTTTACGCAGGTTATCCGGTTTATCCTGCATCAGACGTTTGAACAGATCCATGAAGCCGTGCGGCTTTACCAGATAAACATTACAACCAGCAGCAAAAGCCTGTTCCATGCGCGAGCGTTCGTCGTACATGGAGGCGACTACGACATAAGCGTCCGGGTATTTCTGACGCAGTTTTGTGACCAGTTCCAAACCGGACATATCTGGCAGTTTCATATCCACGACTGCTAAGGGCAATGTTTCCAAGTGGTCAACTGATTGAAGTGCGGCAGTACCGCTACCGGCAGCCGTGACCTTAAACTTGGCACCCGCCAACAGCCGTTCCAGAAATTCCCGGTTGGCTGGGACATCATCCACAATCAAGGCGGTTAATTCGGTCATCAGGTCTATATAGTTTCCGGCGGGGACGCTGTGCCATTTGATGAGGACTCGGCTGGCGAAAGCGGGGGCTCAAATTTGTTTTCGGTAGCTGGTGGGTCATTAACTGGCGCAGCTGCAGGTGCTTCTATAGCTGGTGATTTTGTGATGAGTGCTTCGCCTTCATCTTTTTTGGGGGGTGCTGCTGTTTGTTCCTGATAGTGGCTGAAGATCGTGACGAGTTCGTTCACGGAAACGGGTTTCGGGATATAGTCATCGCAACCTGCTTCCAGACACCGTTGGCGATCCCCGCCCATCGCATAAGCGGTTAGCGCGATGATGGGTGTTGCGAAGCCTTTGTCGCGGAGTGTTTTGACGACCTCTAAGCCGTTCAATTTTCCCTGCAATTGAATATCCATCAACACTAGATCGGGTTTATCCTGCTCAAACCTATTGATAGCTTGTTCGCCTTCCGGATAGTTGATTACGTCATGACGTCCCATACGGGCGACGCGTTGGACGAGCATGACGTTGGGCATATTGTCTTCAACGTATAAAATTCGCATGCTAAATAACCTTTTCAAATTCTGGTTCCGATTGAGATTTTACAATCGGAAGTTGACCAGTGAGCCGGGTGGGGCGAGTAGAGTCGGGGCGGTGGAGTGGAACCCGTACATAGAATGTACTGCCCTTGCCGACTTCGCTTTCAACCCAGATGCGCCCATCCATCAATTTCATGAGCTGGCGCGAAATGGCTAATCCCAACCCAGCGCCAGAACGGGGATCACGTCCCACGGTTTCAGCCTGTTTGAATTCTTCAAATATGACGTCATGAAAGCGGGGATCAATGCCCGAACCGGTATCGGTAACACCGATACGGACACCGTCAACCTCTGTACAAACACTCACAGTGATTGAACCGCTGTCGGTGAACTTAACTGCATTGCTGTATAGATTGAGCAGCACTTGGCGGAGGCGATACTCATCCGCCCAAACATCTGGTATTTCTTCGGGTAAATCTTTTTCAAGGCGAATTGATTTGCCTTCGATGAGCATAGCGGCAGTTGATAGAACACCGTCAATAATTTCTTTCAACTCAATACGCTGCAGATGGAGCTCGAGCTTGCCCGCGTCCACTTTGGACATATCTAAGATGTCATTGATTAGGTTGAGCAGGTAGCGCCCACTGGTGAAAATTTGGTTCAGGTCGTGCTGGTAGGCAGCAGGCAGTTCAACATCATCATACATAGCCGGAAATCTGAGCATGGTTTCGCTGAAACCGATGATGGCGTTGAGTGGAGTGCGGAGTTCATGGCTCATGTTCGCCAGAAATTGACCCCGATAGCGTGTTGCTTCTTCGGCTGCCTGCCGAGCAGCTTCCAACTGCTTATTTGCCTCGCCGATTTGCTCACCAAGTGCCTGTGTGCGACGCAAGGTGCGTTCCAGTTCTTGCCGATTATCAAAAAGATCGAGCGCCGTTTTACGTTCGCGCTGGTAATTGGACAGCGCCCACTGGGTAATTTGATACAGTTCACCCGTCACTTGCCCGGCAAGCAACCAACTGATGAATGAGAGTGTGATAGCGAATACGTGAACGTAACCGAGTGGTGCGCCTGTCATGTTCATGTGGGGCGCCACCGTAATAATGACGGCGGATAGGACGGCAAAAAATAGCGAACTGCGGGGGGAGAGCAGCAGACCAACCATGAATACGATGACCGGGAATACGAAGGGTGTTAGCTCGGTTGCTAACGTGCTGCCAGCAAAGAGGATGACTCCCGCCGCTAGAACTGCGCCCAAGCCGTAAGACCAAGCCCCATAGGAATAGCGGTTTCGCCGGAGCATCCAACGGGCGAGCAGGCAACCACCGGCCCAATACGCTGTAGCCAACAGGCCAACTACCACATTGGTTCGTGTTAAGCTACCAACCATAGCAATGAGCCAGAAGAGGAGCAGTGATATGGTGAGCGTGACTTGCCAAAGTGTGGATAAACGATCAGCGCGGACTTCACTGGCAAAATCGTGATTAGTAGGGATAGTCATGACCGCCCCCTTTCACAAAGTCATTTTTCTAAAGAAATTGTTTATTAATTATAGCGGTACTTTATGCTGAACGTAACATAACGTGTCACATCGCTCTTAAGCAGGTGCTGCCGCGCGGCGGGCACGCGCCCGAAATATATCGTTACCCAACCAGACGAGCGCGGTTAGGACAACACCCGCGCCCATAATAAAAGCGGACTCTCCGCGCCACTGCTGCAAATCACGCAGTTTTAAATCTTCAACCATGAGCAAACGTCCGGCAGACTCATCGAGCTGCTGAACACTTGTATTCTGAGCACGAAATTGATAGGCGGGGTTGTGTTCAATATCCTGGGATAGTGTAATGAAGCGGATAAAGCCAAATGCCACCAAGCCAACGCCAACTAAAAGTAGGGCATAGATGACGGGTTTTAGTGTTTCATACCGGAGCGATTGGCGCATGGTGTAACTCTTAATATATGTGTAACTATTTGAATTCAAACGCGGCGTGATTGTAGAGCAGTTGGTTGTACATAGCAAGCAGGGTTTGAGCCGGATAAGCTGGATCTGCCTCCAAATAAGATATAGGATTTTGAGTACGAAATAGACATTTACTGTTGACATATTATGCTTCTGATTGTTCCAGTTTATATTCTTGCGGACTTAGGGAAGTAAGGTTATGATTGACCTGTTTGGGTTACTTATTGTAATTCAAATGTCAGGTAAATATTTTCGGATCTAAGGAGTTTCTATATGGCTAAACGAATTTTGTTAGTAGGTTTGTTGATAATGGGCATTGTTTTGATGACTATGGGTGTAGCGGGTGCACAGCCTGCTGGCCTGAAGTTCATCATGATTGCTCACGGCAGCCCAGCGGGTAACCCCTTCTGGTCGACAGTTGAAAAAGGTATGGTTGATGCCTGTGCACTGTTGAGTGCTGAATGCAGCTGGTTGGGTGACCCCAACTACAGCGCCGAAGCTATGGCTGGATATTGGGAAGATGCTCTGGCTGCCAACCCCACCGGTATCGGCACCACAGCTCCCGATGCCGAAGCGGTTCGCGCTGGTGTTGCGACCGCCAATGAACGCGGTATTCCGGTCATCATTTACAACACTGCTGACAAGAACGCCGGTACCGACCAGGCGCTAGGCGTGCTGGTCTATGTGGGTGCCAACGAACGTACCGGTGGTCAAAGCAATGCCCGCCGCGTACTGGCGCAGGCTGCTGCCGATGGAACGACAATTGCCAAGGGCGTTTGCACGATTCAGGAACAGGGTCACAGTGGTTTGGAAGCCCGTTGCGCTGGCGTCCGCGATGTATTCGAGGAAAATGGTATTGCCCTCGACATTTTGGACATCAACAATGACCCGACCGAAAGCGCCGGCAAGATTGCTGACTACTTCAGCGCCAATGCGGACACCAATGCCATTTTCATGCTTGGCCCGAACCCGTCATCTGCTCTGAACCTGTACCTGAACGAATCTGGTCGTACTGGTCTGTATGCTACAACGCATGACACCAGCAATGAAATCTTCGACATGATTGATCAGGGCAAGCTGCTGCAGGCAATTGACCAACAGCCGTACCTTCAGGGCTTCGAGACTATTATGTGGTTGTTCCTGAACAGCCAGTACAAACTCCAGCCCGGCGGCGATATCTTCACTGGCCCCGGCGTGATTGACAAGGGCAATCTGGAAGCAATCCGCGCTTTGGTTGCTGGCGGCTATCGCTAAATCAACGTTCCATAAGGACTGTCACGTACATGTCCTCATGAAACCCATTGCGAAGTGGGGGGCAAGTGTCCCCCACTTTCTACATCTAAAGGATGAATCAAAACGGTTTCGACAATAAGTTTGAAAAAGCATTGTTTACACGATTGATTCTTACAAGGTCTTTTTGATATGGCTATACAAAATACAAAGGTGGGAATCGATTCCCGCGCTTCCACCCGTAATATTGTGGTTGTGGTGATTACGGGTCTCCTCGCCCTATTATTGGCTCAGCAGGTCGCAACCGGTTGGATACCGCTGGGTGAAAGGCTGAATATTAGCCGCCGTGATTTCAATATTGTTGAAATTGTAGTCATCGTGGCTGCAGCGCTTTGGGGATTGTTCACACTGTGGACAGCAACCTCGCTGCTGCGCCCTCAACCCAGTACTCTTATTAATGATTATTTTGATGGTGGCCCGATGCCCAAGGGTCTCCGTTATGGCGTGGGTGTGCTGGCAATTATGGGTGTGGTCTGCGTAGTCATTGCGGTTCAAATACTCACCGGTTGGATTCCATTAGGAGAGCGGATCAACATCAGCCGCCGAGATTTGAATATCGAAGAGTGGTTTTCAATCGTTCTGGCGCTTGTTTGGGGCGGCGCATGTTTGCGAACGGTGTTGGGCTTTTTACGTAGGGAACGTCCGGCTTGGTCTTGGGGGCAGTGGATATTGTTCGCCGGGATCGCGGCTGGAATTACGCTGTTGCTTTCCGGACTATTTGATATTCGCGACTTTGCACAGCGAACCCGCGGGCCAGCTAATATTGCTGACGTGCTGCAATTTTTACTACCCGGTATCTTACTCATATTGACGAGCCTGATTGCCTACCGTTTCACGGTGATAGGCTACAGTGACGTTGGTGTGCGGAAAGATATTGCCGGGACACTTGCAGAAAGAGCACGGGCGCGTGACATTACCGGGAAGCGAACGCCAGCAGGACAAACCATCCGTAACCGGTTGGCGAAATCGCCGAGCGCCGGTGCGATCATCGGGTTTGTCGGCGTTTTCATGTTGTTCTCGATTTCCACTGACTTATTCTTGCAATCGCAGTCACTGGCTAGTGCGCTGACCAACAATATTACGCGTGGTGTGGTCGCGCTGGGTACCACCATATTAATGATTTCAGGCGAATTCGACCTTTCAGTGGGATCACTGTTGGGGATCGGTGGTCTGGCATTCATGGGGTTAATTACAGGCGCATTCCCACCGGGCGTGGGGGCGCAGCACCCGATCGTAGCCGCGATACTCGCGGTAGGAATTGTTTGTTTCTTCGGATTCATGAACGGCTTTATTTTGGTGAGAACGGGGATACCGTCGTTCATTGTGACGCTTTCAACTTTGCTGATGCTGCGGGCCATTCCGCTGGTGTTTATCGCTGGGGGCAAGACGCTGCGTTATATTGATTATTTCAGTGACCCGCCCGATATTCGTATCAGCCGTATTCTGGTTCTGGTTTTGGCGTTGATATTTGGTGTAGCGATGGCATTCATTGCGCGATCTATGCTGCCACCGATGTATAGAAGGCTGCGGGAGCAATTCAGCGGATATGCCGAAGATCCCGGAGATTTTCGGACGCTGTCTCTAGGTGCGTCTACGGTGTATTTTGTCGGCATTGTTTTCGTGTTTGTGGCGATTTTGTTGGTTGCGATTGGCGGTGTGTTGGATCAGCTTACACAGTTGGGACAAGGCAGCAATTTTATTGTTGTCAGCTTCTTTGATTTACTCAATGGGCGTATTACGGCGCTGCCGTTAATCGGTGAAATTCCGATTAATGTGAACCTACGTGTGGGTGTGGTGTGGTGGTTCATCATGGTCATCATATTCAACTTCGTGTTGGAACAAACCCGTTACGGCAACGCGTGTTTCGCGGTGGGCGGCAACCCCGGCGCGGCGCGAGCACAAGGTATTAATGTTAACCGTGTTAAGATTATCAACTACACTCTGGTGGCGTTCTTGTGCGGTGTAGCGGCGCTTTTCAATGCAGCCCGCCTGCAAAGTATTGACTCATTGAGCGGGCAGGGTTTGGAACTTGAGGTTATCGCCGCAACCGTGATTGGCGGTACGCTGCTTTCGGGCGGTTACGGCAGCATCATCGGGGCGCTGTTGGGTGTGTTCATCTTTGGTATGATGCAAACCGGGTTGGTGCAGAATAACATTGACGCCCGCCTGTTCGATGGCGTGATCGGCGTCATTATTCTGGTTTCGGTTATTATCAATACATGGTCACGGAGAATCCGCGCATGAACGAAAATATTGGCGAAGGCCCGCTGGTGGATATGCGGGATGTTGTCAAAACATTTGGAACTATCAATGTACTGCGCGGGGTTGATTTTCAAGTTGGACGCCAAGAGATTGTGGGACTGTTGGGCGACAACGGTGCTGGCAAATCTACGCTGATCAAAATTCTGACCGGAGTGTATTCACTGACCAGCGGACAAATCTACTTCGACGGACAACCAGTGACGATTAACTCACCGCAAGACGCCCGCCATCTGGGCATTGAAACGGTGTATCAGGACTTGGCGCTTGTGCCCCTGATGAGTATCTCGCGCAACTTCTGGTTGGGACAGGAAATCACTTCCCGCATGGGGCCGCTGCGGGTTATGAACAAGGGTGAGATGGCCTCACGGACACGGCAGGCGCTGCTCGACATTGGTATCCATATCCGCAATCCCGATGAGCCGGTAGGGTCGCTTTCCGGTGGTGAACGCCAGTCCATCGCCATCGGCCGTGCGGTTTATTTCGGCAAGAAACTGCTGATATTGGATGAGCCGACTTCGGCGCTTTCGGTAGGTGAGACGGCCAAGGTGCTGGAATATACGCGGGCGGCGAAAGAGCGCGGCATGTCGGTGATTTTCATTTCTCATAACATTGGTCACGTCCACAAAGTGGCGGATCGTTTTACTATCATCAGTCATGGACAAAAAGTAGGCGATTTCCGCAAAGAAGAAGTTAGCGAACTGGAAGTGGCGAACATGGTGATGACGGGCGAAGTGCCAGAACGCTTACGCTTGGTGCATGAAGCGGGAGATTAGCGTCAAATGGTGCTGAGTTCGGCGGATAAAAAATAAGGAAATAAATGGGTGATTTGCGAATCGCCCATAGGGTCTAAAAAATACTTTAGAAGGGGCAATTTGCAATGAAGGCTTATCGCAGCCTGTGGAAACTGGCTATCATCATACTGTTTGTATTAGCGGCTTGTGCGCCGGAAGATTTGGATATTACACCGACACCTGTACCGACAGACATCCCGATTATCAAAGTGTATGTTACGGGTGCGGTGCAGGACAGCGGCAAAACAATAGAACTACCGCTGGGAAGCAGAGTTGAGGACGCTATTGCGGCGGTGGGAGGAACAACCGACACTGCCGACCTGCAACGCGTCAATATAGCGCAACTGTTGACGGACGGTGCGCAGGTGAATGTTCCCGCAGTGGGCGAAGTCGTGAGCGAAGCTACTCCTGAGGCCGTGCAGGCGGTATCTGCAGCAGACGATCCAAAAGCCTTCCTCGACAAATTGGTGGAACTCACACCCGCCAATATGACTGGTGGTACTATCCAATGGCGGCTTGACCCCAATAATCCGACGAGTTATGCGACACCGCGCGGTGGCAACACGGTACGTATCAACTATATTGATAACAGCGGCAGCCTGCTGGAATTGACATATGGCATCTTCCCGGATGCTACGGCAGCACAGGGATATTACGACGCTATTGTCGGTTCGCTACAGGCGCAGGTGAAGACTGCTGAACGCAGTGAATTCCCGACCCCAAATCAATTTGGGGAAGGCGGCACATATGGTTCGGCAGGTATTTTCTGGCTGGACACGCTGGTTGTGCGTATTGCCATTCCACGCTTTAACACGGTTAGCGGGCGTGATCCTGTAGCCCCGCTGGTCGAGCCAATTCTAGGCTACCTTAAAGAAGCTCAAGGCGGCTAAACGATTATTGTCTAATGCCCCTCGCATCTCTCGTATGTGAGGGGTATCTTCATTTCAAATCATCGTAACCTACCATTGTTCAATACATCAGAAAGACATCATGGGCCTCGGCAAACAAGTACGTCTTAATCGCATTTTCAGCCATCCGTCCGGAAATCTATGTTCAGTCGCCATTGACCACTTTATGGTTTATAACATTGGGCTGCCGCCGGGACTGCGGCAGATCAAACAAACGTTAGCAACCGTCATGTGTGAAAAGCCGGATGCTGTGACCATCCATAAGGGTATGGCTACAGCGTTGTGGGGAGAGTATGCCGGGCAAGTGCCGCTGATTTTACAGAGCAGTGGCGTGCGACCCGATGACACGGCGATTGAGCAGTATGCTACCGTGGAAGAAGCGGCGCGGTTGGGGGCCGATGCCGTAGCTGTTGTGGCATTCGTGCGCGGCAAGACCGAGGCAACTTTCCTGCGGGCAGTGGCGGATACAGTGCGCGAAGGGGCGCGGCTTGAAATGCCCATCATCTGCCATGTTTATCCCCGTGACAAAGACATGAATATCATTTACACGCCGGAAGATATTGCATGGGCGGTGCGCTGCATCAGCGAGGTTGGCGCGGATGTAGTTAAGACTCCTTACTGTGGGGACAAAGCAGCCCATGCTCAAATCGCGGCTGACTGCCCTGTGCCGCTGGTGGCTGCTGGCGGGCCCAAAACTGATACCCTGCGCGACGCTTTGCAACTTCTGGGGGATGCGTGCAGCGTGGGGGTGCGCGGCGGGACGATTGGGCGCAATATTTGGGGTGATACTAATATCGGCGGCGCACTGCGGGCATACAAAGCCGTTATTCACGATGGCAAGAGCGCGGATGATGCGCTGAAAGTAATGTGAGCACAAAGGCGGCCTTCAAACGATGGGATGTGCTGGGGCTGGGCAGCTCGACAGTTGATGATTTTCTGTATGTTCCCATCTACCCACAGCCAGACACCAAAATGGAAGTGGAAGACAGCCAGCGTTACGGCGGCGGTCTAACCGCTACGGCTTTAGTGGCAGCGGCACGGTTGGGTGCGCGGGCAGCTTTTGGCGGTTTGCTGGGTGACGATGAGATTTCGCGCTGGGTCGAAACGGATTTGCAGCGCGAGGGCGTGGATACGTCGCTTGTGGTGCGTCACCCTGATGCCCGTCCCATTCATGCTGTGATTGTGGTGGAAGAAACCCACCAGACCCGCACTATCCTCTATAGTCTTAAAGGACAGGTTGGCGCAGATGACACACGTCCTGCAGCAGACGTGATCCGTTCGTCGGGCGTCTTGTTCATCGATGACTTTGGTATACCCGGTCAGATCCGCGCGGCGACCATTGCCCGTGAGGCGGGCATTCCTGTCGTCGGAGATTTTGAACGCGAAGCCTCGCCACGCATACCCGAATTGATCGACCTAGTGGATCACCTTATTTTGTCGATAGGGTTCACCGAACGCTATACCCACATCCGTGAGCCTGAAGCTGCGCTGCGTCATTTGTGGAACGAGACCCGTGCAGTGGTTGTGCTGACCGCCGGGACGCATGGCTGCTGGTATAGCACTGATGGTCGGCAAGTGCAGCATCAACCGGCGTTCGCAGTGAAGGCGGTCGATACTACGGGCTGTGGTGATGTGTTTCACGGTGCATATGCAGCGGCACTAAATTGGGATATGTCCACTGCCGAACGCATCCGATTTGCCAGCGCAGCGGCGGCGCTCAAAGCAACCCAACCCGGTGGGCGGCGGGGTATCCCTACGCGGGACATGACGGAAGCATTTCTTAAGACCGCAACATAAGCATTCTCCTACCTATACTTTCAGTTAGTATATTACTCTGTTTGACACACTCCCCGATGCTCATGCGTATACAAGTGGGATGCATTTGTTTGTATGTGCAAGGAGCGTTTATGCTGAAGAATTTCATGTCCCAGTTTGAGAATCCACAAGGGATTATGGGACGGTTGGTGGGCCAGATTTTGTATTACGAGAACCGTGAACGGAATGCGTGGGCGGTGTCGCTGCTGGATGTCCAGCCGAAAGACCGTGTGTTGGAGATTGGCTTTGGGCCCGGTGACGCACTCCAGCGCGTGTGCGCCCTTAATACGCAGGGCTTTACTGCGGGCATAGACCATTCGGTGGTGATGGTCGAGCAGGCAAAGGAGCGCAATAAGAACGCTGTTCGCGAAATGCGGCTTGAAGTGCGCGAGGGTTCAGCGATGGCACTGCCTTATGACGATGCCAGCTTTGATAAAGCCTTTACTATCAACTCGCTGCACATTTGGCCGGACGCACTGAAGGGTTTGATGGAAATGAAGCGTGTCCTTAGGCAGGGAGGCTTGCTGTTGATTGTCGAGCAACCGCGTTCTGTGCTGTCTGAGGAAGAGCTGAGTGCGTTGATACAGGAGCGTACGCAGCAGTTGAATGCCACCGGACTGCTTAACATTACGGTGGAAACCCATCCGATGAAGACCGCGCCGGTAGTGGCGTGGTTGGGTACTAGTTAGCCTCACTCAAGTCCGTTTATGAGTTGGCGGGCTTCCTGTACCCGCTCGTGAATGATCCGCCCAGCTTCGGTCATGCTGTTGATATAGGATGGCGAGATTGGCTGACCGTCGGTGAGGCTTTGGGCAATGTCGCGGGCTTGGATGCCTACGCCTGCCAGCCAGCGCAGTCCAAGTGCGGCGCAGTAGCCTAATCGAATCTGCTGTGCATCGCCGCGCCAACCTGCATCGTGTATGCCCGTGATATAGCTCTCGAACAGGGCAGCATCAAGGGTTTTTAAATCCTCTCTCGCTATTTCTTCGAAGATGGCATTGACCCAGAAAGTCGCAACCAATTCCGCACCCAGCGGCCCATTTCCCACAAATGACCAGTCCAGCATCACCGTTTGGTCGTTGTGAGACAGCAGATTACGGCGGAAAGCATCGTAGTGACATAACGTCTCAGGTAGGCGCTCAAGAGCAGTCCAGAATAGTTCGCGCTCGTCCCACAACTGCTGAAGAGTCTCAATTGTTGTGTTGGTAAGCCAGCGGGAAACTAGTGGGTGCTGACGCAATTCTTCAAGGTGGAACACTCGACTACCAAAGCGTTTTACATCCTGCTTTATCCAATTCTGACTGAGCCAATCCAAATGCGGGATGGGGTTCTGCAAATACCGCGCGCTGAACTGCCCGAGATGGCGAGCGGCGATAACATGCTGCTCAGGCGTCCATTGACCGGGTTGGTCATCCGGCACATCTTCCAGCCACAACCAGCACGATTCACCGGGGTATTCAGTAATGTCTATGAATCGAGGAGCGGATATGTGTGGTGCGAGGCTCTGCAATATACCTGATTGATAGACTTCAGCCTCGCGACGCCAATAGTGACTGTCGGTTGGGGTTTCGCCCTGCCGCGCCTGCAATATTTTTGCGATCAGTGACCAGCGATGTACATCAGACTGGGATGATATTCGCGCGTCGCCTTGTAGACGGTAGATGGCTGTGCCGCCCACTCCGCCACCCATTCCGCCGCTTACACGCTGAGATGTGCAGTTAATAACTTGCGCGTGCACCTTGCCGATTACAGCCGAAACAAGCGGTGTTAGGTCTTTGGTGCTTAGTGACGTCAGATGGTTTTCAATTTGGGCGATGAAGTTGGTCTGCGTCATGTGTCACTCTGTAAGAAAATTATGGCTGGATATACCTTGCTGCCTGCCGGTTGGCATAGAGAGTAACGCCGATGATGGCAAGTGCTAACGGCGCAACGATACCATAAGCCGTTTGGATGCTGGTTTGGTCGGCCACAATACCCAAGACCTGGGGCACGATCAAAATTGCCAGCCCGGAACTCATGGACGTGTAACCGCTGGCAGCGTCCGGATTGGTGATGCCGACGGCTGAGGCCAATGTCAGGGTTAGGGGATACAAATTCGCGACACCCAAGCCGCACAGGAACAACCCAAGGGCATTAATGAACGGGGTGCGTCCGAGCCAGAATAGGGGAAAACCCACGATGATGATAGCTCCCGCGAACAAGAGCAGGTTAGCGGGACGGTAGCGGCGGGTCAAACGGCTGCCTGAGGCTCGCCCGATGACCTGCGCGATAGTGAATAGCGCAACGCTGGTCGCGGCCAACTCTTTACTCAAACCAGCTACTTTTTCCATATAGGTCGATGCCCAGAAGATCATGCACCATTCCACCGCCACGGAAAAGAAAACCACCAGCCAGTAGGCCCAGAAAACGCGCGGTAGTCGCCCACTGCGTCCAGACTGGGTTGTGTTCTGGGTAGCATCTTCACGTCCAGCGGGTAGGCTGATGCGTCCCCGTGCCCAGAGCGCCAACCCGATCCATACCACTACACCGACCAGTGGCGCTAAACGCCACGTAAGATGTTGATCTTCGCCGAAGGCTACCAGCAGCGGCGCAGCGGACGCACCAATGACGGCGAAGACATTGACTTCGGTGAGGGCATAGGCACGGTTTTCGCCGTGCCGGTCGGAGAGGGTGGATTGGATCATGACCAGCATGTAAGAGCCTATAAGTGCCATGAACAACACGCTGGCAATGGTGAACTGCGGCGTGCGGCCTACCGTGAGCAAAATTGCGCCGAGTGCCATGCCCGCACCGCCTCCCCAAAACAGAAGCGGGCGACCCAAGCGACGGGCGAGGCGGCTGCCGCTCAGCCCGGCTATTGCCATCCCAAGTGCAAAGGCACTGACGTAGAAAGCAGAGACGGTGTAGTTGAAGTGCAGTTCGTCACGCAGGAAGGGGACAAGCGGGCCGAGAGCAGCTTGAACATAGGCGAAATAGGCCAACATGAAATAGGCCAACCATGTAAATCGGTCACGTATAAAGGGTTGTTGGGACACAGTAAGATTGGGGCTTTCACCAACCAAGTTGGGTGTGACGAGTCGGATTGTTGTCATTATAGCGAAATGTTCGAGCTGGCAATATGACCGGATTACATGGATGGATCGCTATCGCGTCCGTCGTGGTAAGTTAGGCGGCGGACATTTTGGCCGTCAGCATCCATGATGTAGAGTTCACGGTTGTCACTGCTGGCACGAGTGGAGTCGAAAATGATTTGCTGACCGTCGGCGCTCCAAGTGGGATTCGCATCCCACCCCGGATCGTCGGAGAGGCGCATGGGCGTACCGCCGAGCTCTGTATCGAGCCGGAATATTTCAAAGTTCCGCACGAAGCGGTCTGTGGTATAGAGGAGGTAACGTCCGTCGGCTGACCATGCAGGTTCCAAACTGCGGCCGCGTTGATCCGTCCAGAGCCGGAGATCAGTGCCGTCCGGTTTGGCTGTATAGATGGCCCAGTTGCGGAAGTAAGAAATGAAGGCGATACGTGATCCATCCGGTGACCATGTGGGGGAATGGTCATCAATAGGGGTGTTGGTTAGTGCATGCAGATTCGAGCCATCGGCATTCATGATGAAGATATCCCAATACCCGCTGCGGTCAGAGGTGAAGGCAATTTGTGATCCATCCGGTGACCATGTGGGTTCGGTGTCACGGGCGGGATCATTGGTCAAGCGGCGGACATGCCCACCATCAGCATTCATGACATAGATTTCTTGATTGCCGTCGCGCAGAGAGGCAAAGGCGATTTGTGTACCGTCACGCGAGCGGGCGGGAGCAAAATCCCATTGGGCTGTCCGCGTGAGGTTGCGGTCAAGGCCGCGGGTATAGTCGAGGGTGTAAATTTCGTCATTGCCATCACGATTACTGGCGAAAATGACCGAATTGTTCGGGCTGGAGTCGAGGCGTGCCAAACCCATGAGGACAGTCATCGTGAATAGACTAAGGGGCATTAGAAGCAGTGTAACGCGGCGTGTGAGCCACCAGATGGGGTTTGCAGGGTGCATAGCGGTGTGATTCCCATAAAATAGCGACACCAAACGGGAGGTGCAGTTTGCACCCCTGCTCCATCCTTCCCGTTTGTAACTTTACCTCACCCGCTGGCTTTCTGCACGGCGGGCAGGATGTCGTTCAGCACCATGCCTAAAATGTCCTCGTCGGGCAGGCCGAGAATATCAATCATAAAGTAATCGCAGCCCACGGCCACGAACTCCGACATTTGCTCGACGATCTGGGGGGGCGTGCCGACGAAGGCGTTTTCGGTAGTGAAGGGCATTTTCCATGAGTTGGCACGTTTTTGGACTTCGGCATCGGTGTGCCCGGTGACGACGCGCCCGAACCATGTTCGGCGGATGTTCTTGGGGTCACGGCCAATGGCGGCGCAGTGCTGGTCAAGGACAGACATGCGCTCTTTATAGACGCGGATGTTCGCATCGGAGATGTTCCACCAGTCGGCATGCTTGGCAGCTATCGCCAGCGCGCGGTCACCGCGGACACCGACACAAATCGGCGGCACAGGAACCGGCTTGGGTTCGAGGATAGCATCTTCGATTTTGTAGTGCTTGCCGTGAAAAGTGATTTTGCCCTTTTGCGTCCACAAGCGCTTGAAGATTTCCAGCGTGTCATCCAGTTGTTCGAGGCGGACACCGGCGGGCGGGAGTTCCCAGTTGTAGCCCCGATATTCATCTTCTTTCCAACCTGCGCCAATTCCCATAATGAAACGGCCTTCACTGAACTGCTGGAGGGTGGCGGCCATTTTGGCGAGGAGGGCGGGGTTGCGGTAATTCTGCCCCATGACCATCGGGCCGATGTCGAAGGCGGGGAACTTGGCAGCGATGAATGAGAGCGTTGTCCAGACTTCATAGGCGAAGTCTTCATTCCAGAAGAGGTGGTCAGTCATCCACAGACTCTTGAAGTGACCTTCGATGTGGGGGACGACTTGTTCAAGATTTTCCATCCACTGGGTGAGCCTAGTAGGTTTGTGACTTTCT
Source organism: Anaerolineae bacterium (assembly GCA_041390885.1). Classification (GTDB taxonomy): domain Bacteria; phylum Chloroflexota; class Anaerolineae; order Aggregatilineales; family Phototrophicaceae; genus CFX2. Next base: position 121,301 of record JAWKPB010000022.1, read on the forward strand.
AAGAGAGCGAGGCCGAATTCGACAGGCATACAAGAAACTCCTTAGCAGGCAGGATAGTCAATAAGCACAGTCATCAGGCATGTATTGTATCCCGAATATGATAGAAGTACTCAATACGGGGTGGGCAAGTTACCGGTTGGTAGTGCATCTGTAGCCCGAAACATTTCGCACAATCAAGGATATAATGGGCGAATTTCAGCTACAGATTGAGGTTTGCCATGAACATTCCTGACATCACAGTCAACACCGAACAAGCACGACGTATGGGCCAGCGATTGATCGAGCTGGACTGGAAAAGTGCGGGATACGATACGCTGAACGCCGCCCTGCCAGCGGGGAGCGACCGGGCAGAGGCGTTGAGTTTCTTCTTCTTCACATCCATGCTCCTCTTTGACTTCAAGAATATCGAAACTACACTGCCGGACGGGCGCTACATCAAGGGCACGGACGTCTTTTTCTTTCTGGCGAAACGGGCTGGAGAGACTCGGTCCGGCTTCTGGTCAGCGGCGACGCTGGCACGCCTGAGCGACGATGATTTCCTGCGGGCATTCTCGCTGACCAATGATCCAGTCCATCCCGATATGCCCCGCATGGACGAACGTATAGCGCTCCTGCGCGACGCGGCGCAAGTTTTGATCAGCCATTGGCAGGGCAGCGTGAGCACGATGCTTGATGAAAACCGCTATTTGCGGCCTACCGGCGGCGGTGGGGGACTGCTCAACACGCTTATCACGCACTTCAAGGGCTACAGTGATACGTTGTTTAAGAAGGTATTCGTTTTCCTCAAAGCCGCAGATGTGCTAGACCTGTGGCATCCGCTTGATCCTGAAAATGTCATGATGCCGGTAGATTATCACGTCATCCGGCTGGCACTGCGTAACGGTACGGTGACGGTTCATGATGAACGGCTGGCGGCGCAGCTGCGAGGTAATGAGCCGGTGAGTGCGGAAGACGAACAGCGGCTGCGCGAGGTGGTGATGGAAGCTTATCACGAGATGATTCGTTCATCCGGCCTTTCTGTCTATTTCATTGATGAGGTGTTCTGGTTGGTGGGGCGGAGCTGCTGCCACTACAAACGGCCGCCGCGCTGTACGACCTGCGATTACAGCGATTGTACGGTGCAGCCCGCGCTGAGCTATGCTTGTCCGGGCAAGTGCCCACTGGCGGCGACGTGTTTAGGGGCGCGGGATGACGACTACCGTTCGCTCCTTGAACCGAACATCGTCACCACATACTATTGAGATGGCAGAATTTTCGGTAACCAGCGTTTTATCGGTTGACCATATCACCCTGCATGATGCACCGGAGCGGGTGACCGTCGGAAGCTGCGGCTTCTATACGGCGCTGGCGCTGGCGAAGCTGGGCGCACAGGTGCTCTACGCAGGGGCGCACGGCAGTGATTTTGGTTTGGAACAGCTCAACCCCCTGCGTGACGCTGGAGCGCAGGTTGAGGGATGTTTACTGCCGGGCAAGAGTGCGCGCCTCGATCTGGTGTACGGAGCGGACGGCAACGTCCAGTACGCGCGCTATGACGAGGGTGAGGGGGCATCATTCCGCTCCCGCCACTTGCCAATGGCTTTTGGGGATGCGCCCGTTCTCTGGCTGGGGACGGCTCCTTACGACTTCCAGTTGGAAGTGGCGCGGCAGGCTGAAGCCGGACAACAGGTTTATCTCTCTCCGCAAGGCGAATTGGTAGGGCGTTCGGATGATTTGCTCCGGCTGACGCCCCACGTCACGACGTTATTTGTCAACAACGGCGAACTGGCTGGGTTCGGCTTCGGCGGCGAACGCGAAAGCATAAGCGCACTGCGGGCAGCCAATCCACATCTGACGCTGGTCATTACGCGCAGCGCGCAGGGGGCATGGCTGATTACGCCAGAGGGCGTTTACAGTGTGCCAGCCGTGCCTGACCCGCTCATCGTCAATACGACTGGCGCAGGTGACACTTTTAACGCAGCCTATGCCCTACAGACACTGCGAGGAGCCGCGCCAGAAGAGGCTTTGCAGTGGGCAACAGCGGCGGCGGCTCTTTCCATGCGCGGGTATGCCTACTACGCACTGCCCACAGCGGGGGAAGTTGACACCTATCTGGATACTATTCGCAGTGCTATTCCCGTCAGCGTGTTGCCGGATTTCTGAGTGACCCGCCTCATCAGGCGGGTGATTTCATCACATACTGGCTGAACGAGGCCGCTCCTTCAGAGACGAATAGGCCGAAATCCCCTGCTGGATGGTCATAGCCCCGCGTGCTGAGCGCCACTTCATCATTGGCATAAATGACGATGACACTGCCTTCGACAAGGACACGCAGATGTACAGGAGTATCACTGTTAAGCGGCAGGGGACGCTCGATGATGGGCGGTTCATCGCCGGGGCGGGGGAAGCGCTCGAACACTATACGCTGGCGTCCCGGTTCGAGGCGGATCAAGTAGCCTTCTGTCAATGTGTGGTCGGCGCGAAGAATGAGTCCACAACTGCGGGTATCTTCTGTGAAGCGGACAGTCGTTTCGATCATACAGGTTGATGACATCTTGCCGAGGCGGCACCACCCGAACGCACCGGTGACATTGACCGCCAGCGCGCCGTTTTGCTCTCCCCAGCGCCCGATGCGTGGCTCCGGTTTGAGGGTAACGGGCGATGTGAATTGGCTGAGTACTTCCGGCGGCGGTTTGACCAGCAGCGATCCATCGCGCTGTTGGTGCAGTTCATGCACCACGAGATTCCCACCCCAATTCCACTGGCCGGTATCACTTTCGTTGGTGCGGGTCGGGTCCCAGCCGAAAGCAAAACGGCGGTTACCATCGGAAGCGGTTTTGGCGGCGTAGAAGGCGCGTCCATCGAAACTATCATTGGTAGGGGCCAGCCACGGTCCTTCCAGACTGCGGCTGAGGCGGTAGTGCGTGATGTGCCGTTCGGTGAAGGTGGAATAGACCTGATACCACCAGCTTCCCCAGCGGAATAAGTCCGGGCATTCGTGGGTGTAGTAGAGAGATGGTGTCCAGAAATCTTCGCGTATCGTCCACTCGGTGAGGTCAGGTGAACTCGCCAAAGCCGTGACGCCGCGCCGACCGGCAGGGCCGCGCGAGGTGCGGGCGGCCAAAAGCATCCAGAATTCTTTCGCCTCTTCGTTCCAGAACACGAACGGGTCGCGCCAATCATGCCGTTCGTGGGTGCGCGGGTCGGCAAAGAGGATGGGATTGGCGGGGTCTTTTTCCCAGTGGATGAGGTCAGGGCTGGTGGCGTGCATGACGGCCTGTTCGGGACGGCCCGCTTCGCGAAAGTGGGGATTGTGGCCGGTATAGAAGATGTGGAACAGGCCGAGGTGTTCGAAGACGCAGCCGGTGAAGACATACAAATCCTGCTCGGCTGGCGTGCCGCGCGGTAGGGCTTCACCATAGTCCGTGAAGTGAACAAAGTCGCGCGTTGAGATATGAAACCACGGCGTGCCTTCTCCATGTTTGTCTTTATCGCGGTAGTCCTTCAGGTAAAAGAGGTGATACTCCCCACGCCAGTAGAAGGGGATGTAGTCACCTGACCAAGCGTCAGCGGGTTTGAAGAAGATGGACACGGGACACCTGACCTTTCAGGGTGTGATGGCCGGAATGAAAGCGCGTCTATTGTGACTCGGTGGGGGAATTATGGCTATTCGGAAACCTCACCCCCGTCCCCTCTCCAATGCATTGGAGAGGGGAGTTAACGACGAGGTCACCCGTTTAATGGGAAGGGTGGTTATATTTTTTTGCTACGGCGGAGGTGGGGTGTGCCGCAGCAACGTTTGCTGCAACAGGGCTGATTTCTGTGGTGGGCAGATGAGCGGCGGCGGCAGAAGGGGCTGCTGCCGCTTATTTTTCCCTCAAGGTTGGCGGCAGTGAGCTAGATGATTGATTATTCACTATCCACCGATTTTGAATATTGGGGAAGTGAGTTTATGGTGGTGGTTGCAAAGTAAGTGATGGGGCGAATTTAGAACTCGGACAGGGCACGCCCTGTCCCTACATCTTCATGAATGATTGTTATCCATCGCTAAGATCATCACTTACCATATGACCACTACCGAGTTCATTATAGCACAAATTTTCTTATTGACAAGTTAGAGTTTACAAACTTTGTGTGGAAGGTGGAGGAGGGATGTGCTAACTTGCAGCGTTATTCTAATGACGGCATAATCGTGTCATATTCAGCAGTCACAATTTGAGCAAATATGCCAAAAATCTTCATTTCCTACCGCCGCTCGGACAGCCGGACTTTCACTGATCGTATCCACGATCGGTTGGTGGAAGTATTTGGCGCGGCTGGTGTCTTTCAGGATGTTGATGACATTCCACCCGGTGCAGATTTCCGGGTGGTGCTGCGCGAGGCGGTTGAGTCGTGTGATGTTGTGCTGGTGATGATCGGCCCGCAGTGGGCGGGTGTTACTGACGCACAGGGGCGTAAACGGTTGTTCAACACGGCTGACTTTGTGCGCATTGAAGTGCAAACGGCGCTTGATAGCAATAAGCTGGTGATCCCAGTGTTGATTGAAGGGGCATCTCCGCCGACGCTGGAAGAGCTGCCGGATAGTTTGCATGAACTGGCTTACCTGAATGCCATCAATGTGCGGCATAACCCGGACTTCAGCCGTGACATGGAACGGTTAGCACGACACATCAAAAATTATGAGGAAAAACAAATGTTGCTCAGCCAGAGCACGGCTACATTTGAGCTAAAGCCTCCTATATCCGACGTGACTAGAGGCGTAACGAATTCCCAACGAAATCAAGAGGCGGAGCGGATAAAGGCTGAATATTTGGAAATTGAGTCACATAAACAGGCTGAGCAATTGATGTGGGAACCATATAAATTTGGTGGAAGTGAACGCCCACATATTATCCAACAACTCACTGCCGCCGTACTCAAAGTGCTCCCGCCGCCGTTCGAGTGGTGTATTGTGCAGGGTGGAAGCGTGAACCTTGCAACCGTGCCACCTAGAACGTACACGGTCGATGATTTCATGATCGCCAAATTCACGATTACTAACCCGCAGTTTCAAGTATTCGAGGAGGCGAAAGACGGTTATGGCGCGGAAAAGGAATTTCGCTGGTACGATTTTTCGGAAGGGGCTCGGAATTACCGCACTCAGAATTCTAAACTCGATTCAACAGGTTTCAAAGGTGATAACTTACCGCGCACCAATGTGAGCTGGTACGACGCGGTGGCGTTCACACGTTGGCTCAGCAACAAGACAGGTCAACATATTACATTGCCGACCGAGCAGCAGTGGCAGCGGGCGGCTGTTGGCGACACCGGTTGGGAATACCCGTGGGGCGATAAATTTGAGAAAAGTCGCTGCTGTTCCAATACTAAAAGCCCGGTTGCAGTTACCGCGTATGAGGATGGTGCCAGTCCGTATGGTGTGGTGCAAATGAGTGGCAATGTGTGGGAATGGTGCTCAACTGACTACGACAATCCCGACGCCTCTGATATTAAGGCTTCAGCTAATAGCCGTGTCTTGCGCGGCGGCTCGTGGTTCAATACTGATTCTTCGTCCCTGCGCGCCGCGTCCCGCATCAGGTACAACCCGTACGGCAGGCGCAGCCCTATCGGTTTTCGGTTTGTGTTGTCGGCCCCTTTTTCTGGTCTCTGACCTCTGATTCCTCTGGACTCTGATTCTCTGAATCCTGATGGCAAAGTTTCCGCGAAGCGGAATCGCCGATTTTTGAAAACAGGTTATACTCCGTTTGCTGGCTGGGACAGGCAGGAATAAAACCCTGCCGCTGGCTGGTCAGGCAGCCCGGATTCTTGCGCGGCGGCTCGTGGAACAATACAGAACCAACGAACCTGCGCGCCGCGTTCCGCAACGGGTACGCTCCTTACATCAGGCACTACAATGTCGGTTTTCGGTGTGTGGTTTCTGCCCATTTGTCTTAACTCTGACCTCTACTCATTCTGGCAGCAGTTAGAAACCATTGATGTGGTGACGCAGCGGACGATGGGGTCATAATTAAGACGGACGGCAAGAATGCCGTCCCTACGGCTGTTGAGCATTCGTGCCCAACAGGGGCAGCGTTGCAGAATTGCCGCCGGGGTGGTCGAGGTGGCTCGGATCAGCCATGTTCACCCTGCGGGGTGAAGACGAAGCGCCCGATGACGCGGTGGGCGGCTTGGAGTTTATCCCGCCGCGCCCGCCCCCACATATTTCGCAGATCAGGTAGCGCTGTCTCTGGCCGGCGGCACCCAGTCCATACCGGTCACGCCATTTTGACCGAGCACTAGATTAAGCTGCGCGGCATGTTCCTGAACATGGCGCATGCTGTAGAGCTGCAGCTCCAGAAAAGAGGGCGCCATCCACTCGAAGGTGCAAATCCGGTTGGCTTGTTCGTCGGTCAGCCCTTCCATGACAGACTGGCATCTCTGGCGACAGTGGGCGAGATAGGTGAGGACCTGCGCTTTGGTGTAGGGCGTTTCGGGCAGTTTGCCTCTGACGAAGGGGGCGGGTGGGGTAAAGCCTTCGTAGACACCGGTGAGGTACATGTCGAGCCAGAAGAGGGTGTGATAGGCCACGAACCAGAATTGGCCGTAGCGCGGGTCATCGTCGTCTTTCCAGAGCACAGCCGTCCACAGGTGGTCGGGGCAGGCGTTCACCGCGTCGCTGAACATATCAATCGCAGCGCCAAACTGCTTCCACAAAAGGGTTTTCATCGCCGCATCCATAGTGAGCTACCCACCTTTCAATACAGAATTAATTCATATAAGGCGTATTGTATCTACAGACCGCTAATTGCACAAGTGTTCTAGATCATGTCGGGTAGTGGTTGCAAGGTACGTGATGGGGCGAATATAGAACTCGGACAGGGCACGCCCTGTCCCTACATCTTCATGAATGATTGTTATCCATCGCTAAGATCATCACTTACCGTATGACCACTACCTCATGTCGCTGCGCGCAGATTGTCCTTCAAGGCCGGGAAATGCACACTTTTCACCCATTTTCAGTGAGTGGGACGAAGATGAAGCGCTCCATGACGCGGTGGGCGGCGGCCACCACAAGGCTGACGGGCAGCAGTGAAATGATGAGCACCCCCGCAGCCAGACGCCAGTCAAAGTCGCGTTCCAGCGCGAAGAAGTCACGCATCATCACCGGAATGACTTTAATGTGGATGCCGGTCAGTATGGTCGGCAAATAATATTGATTCCAACTGAGCGTAAAGATGATGACGGCGGTAGCGATTAGGCCGGGGTAAACAGCGGGCAGCACCACGCGCGTGAGCACCTGCCGCAGTCCAGCGCCATCCAGATAGGCCGACTCTTCCCACTCGGTGGGCACCTGCTTAATGTAGCCGTGCAGGATATAGACGGCCAGCGGCGCAAACAGAGCACATTCGGCAAGTGTCATTCCCACGAAGGTATCGTGCAGCCGCAAAACCCGCAGCATATCACTCAAGGGAAAAATGAAAGAAAAAACGGGCAGACTGCCCAACACGAGGCAGCCTTGCACCATAATCCGGCGCCAACAGAAACGTGAACGCGCCAGCGCGTAAGCCGCCATGAACGCGATGCCGGTGGTCAGCAGCGTGATGACCGCCGAGAGCAGGATGGTGGTGGCAAACTCCTGCCAGAAATAGGTTTGCTCAATGTTAATTTCGGCATAGCTGGCGAGAGTAGGCGGCCATGACCACAGGGGCGGCGTGACGGTGTTATCGACCAGCACGCCGAAGGATGCCAATACTGTCCACAGCAGCGGCAGTAGAACGATGACGACGCAGAGCACGACCAGCAGCCACCGTTCCCAATGTTTATGTCCGGGCATGGGCGTTGTCCCTGGGGCGGGTGAAGTAGATGTAGCCAGCGCCAAGTAGCAGTACCACGACGACGGTGATCCAGCCGGGAATGGCCGCGAATGACCAATTGCTGGCGCGAATGGCTTTGGCGTAGCTGTAAAGGCCAATTGTGCTGGTTTGCACGCCCGGCCCGCCGCCCGTCAAAAAGAAAACGCTCTCGGAAATGCCCAGTGCGTCGCCCACCAGCAGCAGCCCAATGGTGAGCAGCAGCAAGCGCAGTCTGGGTAGTACGACGTGGCGCAAGCGACCCACGATCGACAATCCATCCAGCCGCGCCATGTCCCACTGTACCGCGGGAATGCTTTCGATACCCGGCAGCGCGAGGAAGGTGACGAGGGGGAATTTGCGCCAGACTTCAACCGCGATTACAGCTGCAAACGGCGCATTGACCAGCGGATAAGGCACGGGTGGCAGCCGCAGCAACGTCGGCCAAAAATTAAGCAGCCCGCGCTCACTGCTCAAAAGCTGATGCCACATCACGCCACTGGCGGCCGGACTGATAAGCCACGGCAGCAGCAGCACAAAGCGCAGCAGTGAGCGTCCACGAAAGGACCGCCGCAGCGCATAAGCGACAGCGACACCGATGACGAGTTCTGCGGACACGGTGAGGAAGGTGAAAACGGCGGTATTGCGGATGGATGTGATGAACGACTCATCGCCGAAGACACGCTCGTAATTATGCAGGCCGATGAATACAGGCGCGGCGGGTTGAAACGGTGCATAGTTAGTGAAGCTGGCGGCGAAACCCAGCACGGCCGGGCAGAGCAAAAAGGGGATGACAACGGCCATGAAGGGTATGAGAAGCACAAGCTGCTGGCGGTGCGTGAGCGGCATAACATTACCTGCCAAAAGTCATCGTGCGATATTAACTCTTTTATGCTGTTCATGCACGGCACGGTTGCGTTACGAGCCTGCCGGGGAAGGGGGTATAATCAACGTGAATTCAATTCTTGAAACCCATTTACCGGCAAACAACGAAAAGAGTTTAATGATGGCGCAATATATTGGGGTTTTGACGGCAGGCGGCGATAGTCCGGGTTTGAACGCGGCGATTCGCGGCGTGGGTAAGGCGGCGACGAATGCCTACGGGATGCAGGTCATTGGTTTCCGCGACGGTTTCCGTGGATTGATGGAAAACCGCACCATGGCTTTGAATGGGTCTGCACTTTCCGGTATTCTGACGGTTGGCGGAACGATCCTCGGCACGAGCCGTGACAAACCGCAGAAGATGCCTATCGGCAGCAAAACGATGGATATGACCGAAGTGATGTTGGAAACCTATCATAGCCATCATCTGGATGTGCTGGTGTGTTTGGGCGGCGGTGGCACAGCTAAGAATGCCTATCACCTGATGCAGAACGGGTTGAATGTCATCACACTCCCAAAAACGATTGACAATGATGTCGCCATGACTGACATCACTTTCGGTTATGATACGGCACTGACGATTGCCACAGAAGCGATTGACCGCCTGCACAGCACGGCGCACAGTCACCACCGCATCATTGTAGTGGAAATTATGGGGCATAACACGGGCTGGCTGGCGCTGGGCGCGGGTATCGCGGGCGGCGCGGATGTCATCTTGATTCCGGAAATTCCGTTTAGTGCCGAAAAAGTTGCTGACTCGATCAAGCAGCGGGTGCGTGACGGCAAAGGCTTTAGCATTGTAGCGGTTTCAGAAGGGGCTATGTCGCAAGAACTGGCTTCCCAAATTGAAAAAGCCAGCAGCGACGCGAAAGAAAAAGGGAAGAAGGCCAAGGCCGTGCTGGCAGAACTTGAGGCTGAACGGCTGACCAGCACACAGAAGCTAACCCAGCAACTTGAAGCCTTGACCGGACTGGAGTCGCGTGTGACGATCCTCGGTCATGTGCAGCGCGGCGGCATCCCCTCACCGGCTGACCGGCTGCTGGCGACGCGGCTGGGTACGGCCTGCGCCCGTTATATTCAGGAAGGTATCTTCGGCGTGATGGTAGCGGCGCGGGGCGATTCGACTGAACCAGTGCCATTGGAGCAGGTGGTGGGCAAACGCAAGACGGTGCCGCTGGATCACCCGTGGATTGAAACGGCGCGTAATCTCGGCATCAATATGGGGGATTGAGCGCCCATAGAATCGCAGCGACTTACCTACCAATAATGCATAGCGTCCCTGAATAACAACTTCAAATCGTCGAGTGATGCGGCGCGGGGTGAGAGTTTGGTGACGCGATGCTGCGGCAGTGTGCCTTCCGCCAGTTTATCTATATCAGCTTCGGTGTAACCCACTGCACTGAGTCCATTGGGCATCCCGGTATCTTTCATGATTTGGATGATGGCATTCGCTAGAATATTGCCCGCGTCCGCGTCGGCAGCGCCGCCTACTTCTGCGCCCATCAAGCGGGCGGCGAACAGGTGGCGTTCGGGGTTAGCCTGCCCAGTGAAGCGGAAGACGGCGGGGGCGTTGAGGATGACCGACATGCCGTGCGGGACGATGGGGTGATCCACTTGGTAGCCTTGCGGATGAAAGTTTCGCACCATGCCTGCCACCGGGTAGGACATGCCGTGCGGTAGATGCACACCAGAATTGCCGAAGCCAATGCCCGCATACGCTGCGGCGAGCAGCATCTGTTCGCGGGCTTCGCTGTCGTCGGGATCGCTCATTGCGCGGCGCAGATACTTGGATACCATTTCAATGGCTTTGGCTGTCCAGATGTCGCTGATGGGATTCGCACCTTGATAGGCGGGACGCAGCGGCGGCGTTTCGGGCGCGGGGCGCTGGTGATAGGGTAAGGCAGTCAGCGACTCGACGGCGTGGCACAACACATCCAGCCCGGAGCAGGCGGCGACTAGTGGCGGTAAGGTGCGGGTGTTGTCCGGGTCAATGATGCCCAATGTTGGGCGCAGGGCGCGGTGGGCAATGCCCGTTTTAACGTGCATGTCGAGCAGGTCAAAGATGGCGACTCCCGTCGTTTCGCTGCCGGTTCCGGCGGTGGTGGGTATGGCGATCAACGGCTTGAGGCGTCCGGGCACGGGCTTACCTTTGCCGATAGGTTGGTTGACGTAGTCGAGGAAATCGGCGGGGTAAGTTGTGTAGAGGTTGGCAGCTTTGGCGGTATCCATGACCGAGCCACCGCCCAGCGCTACGAAACCGTCAAACTTGCCATTTTCGGCGAAGGCGATGGCTTCCTTGAACGATTGGTCGCTGGGTTCGACGCGGACGCGATCATAAACAGCGTAATCAATTCCACGTTCCTTTAACGCCGCGCACACGGTTTGCAGGCTGGCGGAGGCGGCGAGGTTGGGGTCGGTGACGACCATCGCCCGCTTGACGCCGAGATTGGCAAGATCGTAGCCCACCTCGCGGGTAGCGCCTGCACCTACTTTGATGCTGGATGTTTCCATGGTGTATACGGTGTCGAAGGTCATGGGGATTATTCCTTTATTTCGTCGTTTTCGTCCACTTCTTCAGTGCTCTGTGCTTCGACGGCCTGCTTTTTCTTGTCCGGCAGGAAGTGAGGGATGACTTTCTGCACCAGTTCATCCATCTGGAAGCCGTAGCCAAAGACACGCACCCGTCGTTTGGACTTCATCTTGAACGTTACCGTCCAAGAACTGGTACCGATCAGCGACTCTAAGATCAGGAAGTACAGGCCGAACACCAACCCGAACAAACAGCCAAACATATCTGAACCGGCATCGTAATTGCTGTGACCGATGCCGGTGTTGTTGGCTGTCATGAGGATGCTCAAGTTGATGAGGCCGCCAACATCCGTTTCATAAAACTCAACTTCGCTCCATTTCACATTCTGTTTGGGTTTGTTGGGACGGATATAGGTGAGGCCAGTCTCGGTTACTTCGATAGTGATGGATTTGTAGACCGCCAATGCCAGCAGGAGGAGCAAGATAGCCAGCACCCCAGAGATGGCGATGAACAGACCGATGATGAGGACGATGCGCGGTACGGGTGAACTGGATGGCAATGTAACGAAACGGTCAAGATTGAACGACAGGATCACGACACCTGCGCCAATGACAATCATGAGCAGGGCGCGTACAAACTGTGCCGGGCCAGCGGGGCGGGAGAATTCGTAGCGTTGGGGTAACGAGAGACTCATGACCAGCCCTTTCCATCACGTATGATATGAGAGCAGTATATAGAAAAGAGGATGTTCACGCGAACATCCTCTGTAGACAGCGATCAGGCAGGTGTACAAATTCTACGAGGCGATTTTGGCATCATATACCTTGATTGTTTCAAGGCGGGCTGGTTCGGCATTACCCGTGATTAATTTGACAACCAAATCGTGAGCAGCCGGCGAAAAGAACTGTTCACCACATTGCTCACATACCAACGCAGGAACATTTTCAACAATGTACCAATGTCCCTGATACTCTTGGAGACGGGTTACAAATTTTTCTTCAAGATGCCCACCGCAAAACATGCAGGTTTGTTCCATTACGATTTCCTCGTTTTTAGATCAGCTTCCCATTCAGTCAACGATGGCTCATACAATGTTACGACTTTAATAGCTGGTGGATAGGTTACCTGAATATGAAGGATACGCCCAGCTAATGTTTGCCCCATTATTAGGCAACTTGGACCATATTTGTCTGCTGGATAATCTTCAATCACTATACCGGACAAAACCACTTCCTCAATCTCGTGACTGAAGATATTTCGCTGTGCAGCCCGATCTGAAGCATGTGCAGTCAACAAGTACAACTGCTTACTAAATTGTTGGTGCAGAAAACTTAGGTCAGGCGGCATAGTTTGACCTTTAATTCACGTTCTCAAATATTCCTGCCGCGCCCATGCCACCGCCGATGCACATGGTGACCATACCATAGCGGCTGTTGCGGCGCTTCATTTCGTTGATGATCTGCACTGTCAGTTTGGAACCTGTGCAGCCCAATGGATGACCGAGCGCAATCGCGCCGCCATTGACGTTGACCTTGTCGGGATTCATCTCCAGCGTGCGGATGACGGGTAAGGCTTGCGCGGCGAAGGCTTCGTTCAGTTCGATGAGGTCAATGTCGTCCATCTTGATGCCCGTGCGCTTGAGCAGGCGTGGCACGGCGTTAATGGGTCCGACGCCCATGATTTCGGGGCGCACGCCAGCCACATCGAAGCCGACGAAGCGGGCCAGAGGCTTCAACCCCAACTGTGCCGCTTTGCCCGCCTCCATGACAATGACACCCGCTGCGCCGTCGCTAAGGGGGCTGCTGTTGCCCGCGGTGACGCGCCCACCCTGCCGGAACACTGGCTTGAGCTTGGCTAGTCCGTCCACCGTGGTTTCGCGGCGGAGATGCTCATCTTGATCGAACTTGAACGTCTCGGTGTGCGGTTTGCCATCCTCACCAATAGCCATATCTTCGATCACGAAGGGTACGATTTCCTGCGCGAATTTGCCGGCATCTGTGGCCTGCGCCGCTTTGCGGTGGCTGTCGTAGGCGAACTGGTCCATATCCTCACGGCTGACGTTGAATTCGTCGGCCACGCGCTCGGCAGTGTGGCCCATGCTCATGTAGACATTGGGGTCGTTTTCCGCCATGTACGGATTGGGACTGATCTGGAAGCCGGTCATGGGGACGAGTGACATGGTTTCTGCGCCGCCCGCGATGATGACATCTGCACCGTTGGCGATGATGCGCTCGGCAGCCATGGCGATGGTCTGCAAACCGCTGGAACAGAAGCGGTTGACGGTTTGCCCCGGCACTTCTACAGGCAGTCCAGCACGCAGGCTGATGACGCGGGCGAAGTTTAAGCCCTGTGAACCTTCCGGCATGGCACAGCCGATGATGACATCGTCAATTTCGTTGGGGTCGAGTTTGCCATTGGTCTGCCGCATCAATTCCTGAATGACCACAGCGGCCATATCGTCCGAACGCACGGTTTGGGTCACGCCCTTTTTAGCTTTGCCCACCGCTGTGCGGCTGGCGGCTACAATTACTGCTTCGCGCATGGTGTTTTCGTCCTTAGTCTATGGTCAAATATATTGTTTTTGAGGCGGACGAGGCTTGCCTCGTCCCTACATATAGAATTGTTCTTCTTGAGTTGTCCATTAGAATTTGCCTGTTCAAAGTGTTACTTCGAGCCGCACAGTTACTTCGTCGCCCTCATCAATATTTTCTGCTTTGCGAGCACTGGCTTTGATCGGCACCGGATAGAGACCGTCTTTCGGAAATAACGATGTTTTCCAGCTTGTGCTGCCGATCTGAACCTGTACCGGTATCACGCCCCAACCATAGGTTACGGCGTTTGAGATTACTTTGATGTCGCGGCTGTGCTTTTCTGGAACGGTAACAAAGTACCACGGGGCAGGCCCGCGCCAGAACCAAATTGTGCCGTTGAACTCGATTTCCATTAAAGTGCCTACTATTCAGGGACATCATGCGCTGGGTTAATAGCGCAGCGGTTGGTTGAACCGCAGTATACAGGTGATGTGGTTCAGCGTACAGTTCGGACGTAGAACGATTGTTTGGTTTGCTCATTTCTCGCTCCGCAAGACCGTTTCCGTATGGGGACGCGGCAAGAGTCCCTCCTTTACCAACAGCTCATCCAAATGGTCAAGTAAATTGTAAGCTGCTGTCAGGGCAGATTCATCAGCACGGCCTGCCGCCTGTAAAAGCGTTTCTATATCCTCACGCATGTTGACAGGGTGTTTTTCGCAGTGCTTTTCTGCCAGCGCAAGCAGCCGTTTTTCGCCGGGATGGGGCAGGCGGTTGACGGCAAACACGATGTCAAAGTAACTCGCCAGCAGTGCGGCCACCCGGTGATTAAGGCTGACAAGATCGCCGCGCTTTATGGCCTTTTCCAACTGGTGGGTGTAGGCCGAAAAGGCCATGTCACGCAGCGGCGGGTGATTCTTGGCGATGATGGCGGGGACTAACGCTTCGGGATAAGGCTGCCGAGCGTGCTGTTGAAGGCCAGCATACCAGCCTGTAGGATCGTACAAAGCGGTTGAATGCAGCACGTTGTACCAGAAGCAGGTCGAGTAACCCGTAGACGCTTCGTGCCGCACCAAGACGCGCTCAATTTGGTCTGCAATCCACTGTGGCTGACGGCAGATGAGATCAACCTCTATCCCGCTTTCAGCTTCCACCCATTCATCGCCATCTTCCCAGAAGCGGTTGTTCAGCGCACAACGGCTGGCACGCTGGCGAATGACTACTTCGCGCTCCGCAGCGAGAATGGGCTTGTGGGAGTAGACATACAGATCAATATCCGACCCCGCATCCGAATGTCCGCCGCCTACTGAACCCGACAAGGCAACAGCGAGGACATCCGGCAACGCGCTGAAGTCGGCGGCGATCTGGTGGGCGGTGTCTAGCAGCGGTGTTGTGATAGCCATCTTTAATTCCGCAGCGGCTTGTTGTATTGCAACATGTGGCCGATGCGCTCCATCGTCTTGGGTTCGGCGGCTAGACTGAGGAAGGCTTCGCGCTCCAAATCCAGAATGTACTGTTCGCTGACCCACTGCGGCTGGCTGAGTGCACCGCCGGTCAGGACATAGGCCAGCTTCTTGCTGATGAAGGCATCGTAATCGGTGGCATATTTGCCCTCGCGGAAACCTTCTATCCCCAGCAGCAGCGCGGCATATGCATCCCGTCCGGCGGCCCACACCTTGCCCGGTTGGCACGGGGTGTAGCCATCGGCCAATTGCAGCGCCACTTTCTTGGCTTCGCCCAGCAGATGCGAACGGTTCATGACGATGACATCTTCTTCGGTGAGGAAGCCGAGGTCGCGGGCTTCTTTGGCACTGGTGCTGACTTTGGCGGTGGCGATGGTTTCAAATACCTTTTGAAGATGCGGCAGGGCATCAGCATTGGGGTGCGAGGACATCACAGGATTGACGATGCGCCGCAGCAGTTCCTTACAGCCGCCGCCCGCCGGAATGACGCCCACGCCTAGTTCGACCTGTCCGGCATAGAGTTCGGCATGTGCCACCACTTTTGTGCCAGCCATGACCAATTCCGCGCCGCCGCCCAGCGCCATGTTGAAGGGGGCGACCACAACGGGTTTGGTGTGGAAGCGCATGGCCTGCGTCAAGTCTTGCAGGGCTTTGATGGAACTATCGAGTTGATCCATCAGGCCGCTCTGTACCGCCATGACGACCATCATGACATTGGCACCGATGCAGAAGCGTTCGCCGTCGTGACTGACTACCAGCGCGTCGAAATCGGTTTTGAGCAGGTCGAGCGCCTTGTAGCCCATCTCCACCAGATCGGCATCAATGGCGAGGGCGGGGCTGTGGAACTCAAACAATGCTGCACCATCGCCCAGATCCAGCACGCTGGCGCTGCTGTTGCTGGCGACCACTTTGTTATTGGCGCGCAGGGCAGCAACGGTGATTTCGCGCGGGTCGGCCACTAGCTTGACGTACTGCTCTTTCTGCGGGCTGTAGTAGCCGATGGGTTGGCCTTTATCGTCGTGCTGGTAGAAGGTGGTGACGCCGTTGGCGACCATCTGCTTCACCCAGTCGCTAACCGGATAACCCGCCGCTTCAAACTGCGAGATGGTGGCTTCCACGCCGATGGCATCCCAAATTTCAAAGGGGCCCATCTCGTGAGCAAAGCCCCACTTCTGGGCATTGTCCACATTGACCAATGTGTCGGTGATTTCGGGGACGCGGTTGCTGGCGTAGGCCAGATAGAAGGCGTGCAAGTGCCACAAGAACTGCCCGGCACGGTCTGGCTCGTTGATAAGCAGGCGGATGCGTTCGCCGAGGGGTTCGACTTTGCGGTGCTTGCCGACACTTTCAAAGCGCACGCTCTTAGGCGCTTCGTACTCAAAGGTTTGCAGGTTCAGCGGCCAGAATTCCTTCTCGCCACTCGTTCCTTTCATCATTTTGTAGAAGCCCTGACCGGTCTTATTGCCCAGCCACTTATTGTCGAGCATCTTCTGGCTGAGGGCGGCTGAGGCCGGATGCGCCAGCACCTCGCGGGCGGGGTCGTCGGGAATGGCAGGGTAGAGATTTCCGGCGACGTGCATGGCGATGTCGAAACCCACCAGATCGTTGAGGCGGAAGGTGGCAGTTTTAGGGCGGCCAATCAGCGGGCCGGTAATGGCGTCTACCTCTTCCACCGTAAAGCCGTTATCCAGCGCGTAGTTCATGACCTGCGCGCCAGCCATTGACATGAAACGGTTGCCGATGAAGTTGGGTTTGTCTTTGCATATGACCACGCCTTTGCCCAGCGTATTCGTCCCGAACTCCACCATGAATTCGACGGCGGCGGGATCAGTATCCGGGTGGGGGATGACCTCCAACAGGTGCAGGTGGCGGGGCGGGTTGAAGAAATGTGTGCCCATGAAGCGGCGGGTGAATTCGTGGCCTAAGCCTTCGGCGATGGCGTTAATGGGAATGCCAGAGGTGTTGGTGGTGATGATGGCGTTGGGGGAGGCGACTTCGGCCAGTTTCGCCATCAGGCTTTGTTTGACATCCAGCCGCTCGACCACCACCTCGATTATCCAGTCGGCATTGCTGACCATATTCAGGTTATCGTCAATGTTGCCCACGCGGATACGGTCAATATCGGAAGCAGCGAAGACCTGCGGCGGGCGGGAGGACAGCGCCTTCTTGAGATTATCAGTGACGATGGCATTGCGCTTGGCGGGTTTATCGCCCGGCCGGGTATCTTTGGCAGGGATGTCGAGCAGGGTGGTTTCGACCCCGACGGCGGCCAGCAGCGTGGCAATCCCGCTGCCCATTGTGCCAGAGCCGATGACCGCCGCTTTACGTATGGAATAAGTCATATTCGATGTGCCCTTTCGTCATTCGAGTAATAGCAATTATTGATCCGTTTTAGTCGCCTTATTGGCTTTCCAGTTTTGTAAGATGGACAGTGCTTCTTCGATATTTGCAGCAGTGGCGTAGCGTTCTGCCAGCTTGCGATTGAGGTTGGTGAAAATGTTTAGCAATGACTCGACCAATGAACTGATGCCGATGAATACACCACCACCCCAATTGGGCGCTGCACGCATGGTGCTGCTACGGAGATGCGTGAGTGCGCCGGGGGGAATGCCCTGACTGCCTTGATAGTCAATGATGACGTAGACGGTGTGTTCGACAGAGTTCATCATCATGTCTACCTGCTGCAGGGCGGCATACAGTTCATTCCATGTCCACTGACCATCAAATTCATATTTAAGAATAGTTTGGTCATCGTTAAGCCAGTCAACTGCTACAGCCATCTTGTTAGCCTTTTATGGTTAGGATAGCTCATGCCGTGAGTAGCCGAGCACGCGGCGGGCGACAATGAGTGTATTGATTTCGCGCGTGCCCTCATAGATTTCGTTGATCTTGGCATCACGCATCCATTTTTCAGCCAGCCATTCGCGGCTGTAGCCCATTGTGCCCAGCAGTTCTACGGCCTTCTGAGCAATCATCGTTACTACCCGCCCGGCTTTGAGCTTCGCCATTGATGCTTCCAGTGGGTTGGACTGTCCTTGATCGAGCATGACCACGGAGCGCAGGGTGAGCAGGTAGGCGGCGCGTAGTTGGGCTTCCATTTCCAGTACATCGCGCTGGATAGCGGTTAGCTTGTAATAGGGCTGGTCGTAGGGAATTTCCACACCGTTCTCTGCCAGCTTCTCCTTCAAGAATTCGAGCGACGCCCGTCCGATGCCCAGCGCACTGGCGGCCACCATGGGGCGGCTGGCATCGAAGGTCGCCATTGCACCCTGAAAGCCTTTGCTTTCTTTGCTGGCTTGCACTTCGGAACTGCCGAGGATGTTATCAGCGGGGATGCGGGCGTTGTTGAAGACGATGGAAGCGGTGTCACTGGCGCGGATACCGTGTTTGATCTCCACCTTGCCGATGCTGACGCCGGGCGTTCCGGCTTCGACTACGAAGGATTTGATGCCCGCGCGTCCAGCGGCTTTGTTGACCGTTGCCCAGACGATGACGAGGCCATTGGATTCTTCCAGTGCCAGCCTGCCGCTGGTGATGAAAATCTTTTCGCCGTTGATGACCCATTCGTTGGTTTCTTCATCGAAGTCGGCGGTGGTGGACATGGAGGAATTGTCCGAACCTGCGCCGGGTTCGGTGATCGCCATTGCGCCCCAGACGGGTTTGTCACCTTCGGCGAAGCGCTGCAACAGACGCAGCTTTTGTGAGGGTGTGCCGACGGCTTCAATGGCCGCGCCGCCGAGTGCCGGATAGGGCAGGCACAGGTAATCGCCGGTATCGCCCCACGACAGCATTTCGATTTGCATCATGAGGCCGAGCAAACGGGTGCTGTCGCGCTTCGGTTTCTTGTCGCCCTCTGCCTCGTTGGTTTCGGCCTGCTGGCGGATTTTATCAAGCGTGGCTTTCTGCTGGTCGCGCAGAATCGGCCACATTTGCTCGACAAATTCTTTGGGGCGTTCATGTTCGTTTTCATCCAACTGGCGGCTGTAGGGACGCATGGTTGTTTCGGCCATCCATTTGACGATTTGTGCCTGCTGCTGGATGTGGTCGGGAAGTTCAAAAGAAATGGGCATTGGTGTTACCTCCGGTTGACTTTCGGATATCAGCGATTGGAATTGCCCCAAAGATGCTGGGGTCTTGTTTATATTCTTTGACCCATTCAGGCTGATAGCCTAAGCGGGCTTTGGGCGCAAAACGAGAAAGTGCTTGAATCAAAGGATCTTTGTCATCTTCTTTCACAAATAACCTATATTTTTCGCCATCAGCCAACCACACATTAACTGTTAGCTCTTGCCGTTTATCTTTAGAAGGAGTTTCAAAAATCCAAACAATATGATGTGGATATTCTTTCAACAGTGTAAATAGGGGCGATTGTTCGATGTCCCACCATCGCATCCCACGCACGAGAATTGTAATACCATAACGGAGGGTGATAAGAATTGCGAGTACATAGAACGTGATTAACGCAAGCCGAAAAGTGACGCTCAAATTTTCAAGAACAGGTGCCATTCGAAAAGCGATCACCCATATACTCCCTATTGCCAATCCAATAAACGAGATTCCGCCAGCAAAGAGAAATACTCTTGTCCGTTTCAATGATTTGACTATGATTTCGAAGTCTTGTGCCATGCTCCACCTACACCACCGCTAATCCATCAAAGGTCGGGAAGCCGCGCCCGTTACGCAGCCAGCGTTCCGCGGGATATTCGCGGATAAAGCCGTAGCCGCCTAAGACCTGCACGCCGCTGTCGGTCACAAACAACGCCATCTTGTCGGCATACTGTTTGGCGAGGTATGCTTCGCGGGTTGCATCGTCGCCTTTGTCCAGCTTTTCGGCAGCTTCCCACACCATCAGGCGGGTGGCATCAATCTCAATCGCCATTTCTGCCAGCATGAAGGCGATGGCCTGATTCTGGGCGATGGGTTTGCCGAACTGGACGCGCTGCTTGGCATAGTCGCGGGCATATTCAAATGAGGCACGGGCCACACCGACGGCCATAGCCGCCAGCGCCACCCGACTCCGGTTAAGCAATGTCTCGTAGTTAATGCCGACTGCGCCGCCCAAACGGGCTGCCTCATCCAATTCAACATTGTTGAAGTTGACACGGTAGGTGGGCAGAGCGCGGATGCCCATCAGGATCTCGCGCTTTTCGATTTGCACGCCCGCTGTGCCTTTTTCCAGCAGATAACCATCCACGCGCCCACTTTCGCTGTCGCGGGCGTAGACCAGTATCCACTGTGCGCTTTCGGCCAGCGGGACACAGGCTTTGCTGCCATTGAGCGTCACTTTGCCGTTGGTAGTTGAAGCCGTGGTCTTAAGATCGTGTGGGTCGAAAAAGATGCCGGGTTCGAGCAGGGCGGCGGTAATGGGTGCAATCTCTTCTTCGAGGCACAGCGGCAGCAACGACTCACGCTGTTCAGCGGTGCCGTAGAGGACGACTGGATAGGCTAAGAGCGCGGGAGTCAAAATGTGGAGGGCTACCGATAGATCACCGAAGGCCAGTTCTTCGGCAGCCAGCGCACCGGTAACGGCGCTCAGTTCGCCAAAGCCGCCCAGTTCTTCAGGGATAGCGGACGGCACGAGGCCGATTTGCCAGCCCGTTTTGACGACGCTGGCGGGCGCTTGGCTGGCTTCATCCGCTTCGTGGGCGATTTTGCGGACATCATTGACGGCATAACGGTTGATGGTTGTGACCAGCAGTTGTTGATCTTCGGTAGGGGTGAAAGAAACCATGCGTGACTCCTGAAATTAATCTTCTATGTTTTGTTTGGCTGTTGGCTCATGAGCCGGTGATACAGTGCGCGGATTTCTGTTTGTAATGCCTGGAAGTTCGCGCCGACTGCCATAATGAGTGCCATCGGAAGCCGATTGACCAGACCTGGTTGGGATTGTCAAAGTACACCAGCGGTACGAAATTAACGTAATTGTCATTGAAGGTGATGTAGATAGACAACCAGATGAAGGCTGCGATCAAGATGCTGAAAGCCCATCCCGGAACGTGGGTCTTCAGGCTGCGCGCCAAAAACCCGGCGGCGAGCATAACTCCGCCCAACAGCAACGACTGGGTGTTTTCGCGGGTTGTGTCTAAACGTTCCAAAAACCAAATGTAACTTGTCCATGCAAAGATGCCGATGCCCAGAAAGAGGAAAGTGCGTAAGACGAGCCGCATGGGCTTCGAGGGTATCCACTTCAGCACGCGGTTGGGCATTTCGTCCGCCAGCATGGAAAGAACGCCGATGGAAATACCAAAGACCTGACCGAGCGCGATAGAGTAGACGACACGCTGCGGGCTGAAGAGAATATCGCTGCGGAAGGTGGAAAAGGCCCAGAAGGCAATGCCCAAAAGCCCACCGAAGAAGCCCCAGATGAAGCGCAAGGCCATTTCTTCGACACGCCGCTGTTCCTGACTCTTGAACACAAACTGGCGCATGAGTTCGGTGCTAGCGGGATTATTGAGGACTTTTTCCAGTTCGGCTAATTCTTCACCGCGCAGCAGCAGGCTTGTCCTGTGACCGGCTTTTTCCCATTCGCGGGCTTTGACCAGCAGGCGGGTGTGGGAGGCCATCTCTTCCAGATTGGTATCGAGTGTGGTAGAGAGCTTAAGAAATGAGTCGTCAAAAGCGTTGGGATCGTCGAAGAATATCCAGTTCAATTCGGCTAAGGTGGAAGGCACGCTGGTCTGGTCAGGACGTACGTAAACAATTGGCACGATGCGCTTCTTGTTTTTCTGTACGTAGTTGACTTCCAGACCGCACACTTCTGAACTGAGGTAATCCGGACTGATGACGAAGACGGCGGAAGAGGAAGATTCAATGCCGTTTTGAATTTCGTCCCACCATTCAGCGGCGAAGGGAATATCTTGAAAGTCCACCCAAACATCCCGCCCTTTGTCCTCAAGACTTTTGACCAGCTTTTCGACAAAGGCTTTGTTCTTGCGCGAGTAGGAGATGAATACATCAGGCATAGGGGCGCATCCTTTGTTAGTTGAATCCGTCCATAACCTTTAGTTTACGGTCAATGAGCGCGAGCGCTGCCAAAAGAAGAGCGCAAAGAGCGGCATGCCGAGCAAGAAGAACAAGCCGCGGACGACGACGAGCGAAGGATTGGCAACACCAAGGACGCCAACGATGGGAAATAGCAGCATTAGTGCGTTGATGAGCCAGCTCAGCCAACCGCTGCGCGGGAAGACCAGCCCGAAGGCATACAGGGTGGCGAATGCCCCCATCCACTTGAGGTTGGTGATGATGTAAATCAACGGTACATCGGGTGTCGTGAGTGGAAGTCCGGTTTTCGCCCCCAATGCATAGTTAATGAAGAAGGCATTTTCAGTGGCATCCATGAGGGCGGTGAAGATGCCTGTGCCCAGGCCGATCAAGGCAAAGGGGCGGGCATGTTCGCTGGTAACCGTGTACAGTCCGACAAATACCAATATATAACTGAGGACAAAGAGCGAGTCTGCGCCGAAGAAACCGAGCGCCGTATCAGGGTATTCGTTGCTGGCGCGCACGAATTGATCGAGCGGGATGGGGAAACCGGGCTGCACCTGTACCCCCTGTGGGAGCGAGAGGCCAGCAGTCGCCTGAATGATGACGGCAATAAAGGCGACCACTGAGGCGATAGCGGCGGCTTGAAATATCAGCTTTTTATCCATAATGGCGCTCCTAAAATCCACCCGTGACTTCTAAGACCTGACCGGAAACATAGTTGGAGAGTTCACTGGCAAAAAACAACAGCGGCCCGGCGGCCTCTTCGGGTGTGCCAGCGCGACCTGCGGGGATCATCATGACGGCCATCTGGCGCAGGGTATCGGGAATACCGAGTTTGATCTTTTGACCGTCGCGTTCGGTGAAGTCGCCCGCGTCATCGGCTTGCGTCAAGCGGGTTTCAATCAGACCGAAGGCCACGGCATTGACCTGAATATTGAACTGCCCCCATTCTTTGGACAGGGTTTTGGTTAGGCCGATAATGCCCGCTTTGCCTGCCGCATAATTGGCCTGCCCTACGTTGCCGCGCGTGCCGGTGGTGCTGCTGATATTGATGATTTTGCGGGCAGTCGCTGCGCCAAACTGCTCTTTTTCCTTTTTGGCGGCCTCGCGCATGTAGGGGGCGGCGGCGCGGATGATTTTAAACGGGGCGGTGAGGTGAATGGCAAGCATGGCTTCCCACTGGTCATCTCCCATTTTGTGCAGCATCCCGTCCCATGTGTATCCGGCATTGTTGACCAGAATATCTAGTCTGCCGTAGGCGCTGATGGTTTGACCGAGAAGTGCTTCAATGCCGCTGCTGTGGGTGACATCAGCGGGAACGGCCAGCGCCGCACCTCCATTGGTGCGGATTGCAGCGGCGGTTTCATGAGCGGGTTCGGGATCAATGTCGCTGACGACAACAGTAGCGCCATGCGCCGCGAACAACTTGGCGGTTGCCGCGCCGATGCCGCGCCCGCTGCCGGTGATGATGGCGACTTTATCTTCAAGAAGTTTCATTTTATTTTCCAGATAATCGGAACTTATATGTCAAAAAGGTTTCCAAAACGGACAGGGCATGCCCTGTCGCTACTTCATATAATCGAGTCGGTACGATTCTTAGGATATGGATAGCTCTAACGCCCTCAAAAAGGTGTCGGCCATCATGCTGGCGATTTGTTCCCCGGTCAGGCGGCCTTCGGGTTTGTACCAGACGCCGACCCAATTGTGCGCGCCTAATAGGGCTTTGGTGAAGATGCCGACATCCACCGGACGGAAGACCTGTTTTTCGATACCTTCCCGAATGACCTGCCGGAAAGAATTCTCAAATTGGTCACGACGGGCAAAGAACTCGTGGCGGCGCAGCACAAAGTCTTGATAGGCTTTGTGGTCAGGCGCGCTGGCGCTAGCCGGGGGCTCTTTCGCACCCATCAAGGATTGGATTTCAAAAACCATCGCTGCGCCCACCGCAGTGTTCTGGGTCAGCCCTACGACATGGGCTTCGATCATCCGGGTCAATTTGTCAGTTGGGGACAGGTTTGATGCAACGATGGGTTCGATTTGGCTGAGGACGTGCTGCAACCCGGCTTCCAGCACCGCTAGTAAGAGGGCATCTTTGTTGCGGAAGTGGTGGTAGAGGCTGGCTGCGGTCAAATTAACAGCCGCCGCAATGTCTTTCATCGTGGTGGCTTCGTAACCGCTGCGCTGGAGAACGTCGGCAGCAGCGACGATAATTTCTTCACGGCTGACAGATTGATCGGCAGGTTTACGCGCCAATTGAATTGCCTTTACTGAAATAATCTAATCATCATTAGATTATCAAATATCGTCAGGGAGTTGTCAAGTTAGCCGCAGCAGAACTGTTTTTACCATTCTTAACATCCGCTAGGGTTCACAAATGGGGGCGTGCACGGTACAATCCCGCCGTTCTGTTGGCGAGTTATCCACAAGGACATTATGATCTGGTCAAGTTTTGATTTGATCTTTTTTGACTGTGACAGTACTCTGTCTTCGATTGAAGGAATAGATGAACTGGCACGGCTCAAGGGCAAGGAGTGGCGGGTTGGTGTTTTGACCGAAAAAGCCATGAACGGCGATCTTGACCTGAGCGAAGTGTATGGCAAACGGCTACAGGCGATCCGCCCGACACGCGGCCAATTGAAGGCTATTGAGGAAAAATATTGGGAAACACTGGTGCCGGACGCGGCAGCGGTGATTGCAGCACTGCGGTTTCTGGGTAAGCAAGTGTTTATTGTCAGTGGTGGTTTGGCCGAACCGGTGCGTGGTTTTGGCAGACGCTTGGGCGTACCGTCGGAAAATATCCGTGCGGTAGAACTAGAATATAACGAATTGTCGGGCCAGTGGTGGAATTATCACCAACCGGACAACCACTACCGACAAACGTATTTGGACTACAACGAAGGCCCGTTGACGGTTTCGACAGGCAAGCCTGCCATCATCAAGGCATTGGCAGATGGCAAGCATGGGCGGCGTTTGATGATTGGCGATGGCGCATCTGATCTGGCGACGCGACCCTTTGTTGATTTGTTTGTGGGTTTTGGCGGAGTAGTGGCGCGCGACAAAGTGCGGAACGGGTCGGATGTGTTTGTTGGGGTAAATTCACTCGCGCCCATTTTGGCGCTGGCCGTTGGTCCCGCGGGTTACACGAAGCTGGCTAAGACACCCCATCGGGCAGTGTTCGAAAAGGGCTTGGCGCTTATTCGCGAGGCAGGTATGGTTTTTAATAACGCAGAATTGGACGAGACGTTCAGGAAAGCTTTTGAGACAACATGAGTGAAACATCCCGACCACAGGCCATTATTTTCGATATGGATGGACTGTTGGTTGACTCTGAACCGGTGTGGGAAGAAGCTGAATCAGAAGTGATGGATGCTTACGGTATTCAGATTGCCCCGGAGGTGCGTGTTCGCTTGATCGGCCTGCGAAACGATGAGTTCCTCGGGCAGTTGCGGCAGATTTATGGCATCCGGGATAGTATGGAAACATTGCAAGAGGCGATACTGGAGCGGATGTTCAAGCTGATCCCGGACAAAGCTACACCCAAACCGGGCGCAGAGGACTTGCTGCGCTATGCTCAAGAGACGGGAATTCCAACGGCGATTGCTTCCAGTTCGCCGGGTAGGGTGATCGAGGCGGTGGTTGCCAGCCGCGCATGGGGTGAACTGCTACCCGTACGCTGTTCGGCAGAGGTTGTGCCGAAGGGCAAACCCGCTCCGGATGTCTACTTACACGCGGCAGAAATGTTGGGCATCTCACCAAGTTTGTGTTTGGCGCTTGAAGACAGCCCGAATGGGGCGCGGGCAGCGGTGGCGGCAGGGATGACCTGTTATGCTGTGCCGGATTTGTCGCATTCCACGTTAGCGGCATTTGATGGTGTGACCGACTTTGTCTTTGACAGCCTACATGATGTTTTGGGCCGTTTGCACAACGGTGGGTGGCGGTAGCTTTTTCAGTAATTAGGATGAGGGCATGACACGACGCAAGGCTGCGGCTTGGCTGGTACAGTTGTATACAACGACGGGCGGTATAGTTGGGCTTTTCGCACTGCTCGAAGCTTCCCGCAATAACATACGACAATCGTTTCTGCTGCTCATTGTTACCGGTTTGATTGACGGGACTGACGGGATACTCGCGCGGCGGGTCAAAGTCAAAGAAGTGCTACCTAATTTTGACGGCGCGATGATTGACAACATCATTGATGTGCTGACCTATGTCTGGATCCCGATATTCATTATTGGGACACAGAATTTGCTGCCGCATCCGTTGTGGTTGGCTGTGCCTGTGCTGGCGGCTATGTATGCTTACGGGCAGGTCAACATGAAAACCGATGATGCTTTCTTTCGCGGTTTTCCCAGTTATTGGAATGGGATCGCGTTGTACTTGTATTGGCTGAAACCGCAGCCACTGGTGGCCGTGCTGCTCGTGGTCATTCCGGCGGTGCTATCGTTCATTCCAACCCGTTATTTATACCCCAGCAAAAATCCGATTTTCAGCAAGACCAATTGGGGGCTGGCATTGGTATGGGCTGTATTAGTCATTTACTTGCTGTTACAGGAAGAACCCAATCAAACGCTGGTACTGCTCAGCTTGTCCTATCCGATTTTTTATATGGTGAGCAGTTTTTATGTGGATTGGTGCATACGCCACGGCAAGCGGTTTGCGGCCTGAGGGAAGACTAGACGAGTCTTCTGAGTAACGTTATGATGAAAGACGGTCTTCAACCATTGAAGACCGTCGCTATTTATACCGAGGGGCATTTTGGCTAAGTTTCGTGTGCTGGTCGCTACCGATCTGGCTCAAGATAGTTTGAAAATTTTGGAAGGCGCAGATGATGTGGTCTTGCAACAGGTCACGCCCGCGCTGACCGCAGTCCGCGAGGGCATGAAAGATGCCCATGCGCTGATCGCCCGTGATGATGTGCGGATAGATCAAACCCTACTCAAGGAAGCGCCAAGTCTCAAGCTCATTGGTCGGGTAGGGGCGGGGTTAAGCGGCATAGATGTCGAGGCTGCCACTAATCGTGGCATCATCGTAACCCACACGCCCGGCACGAATGCCATTGCGGCTGGCGAACATACGATTGGGCTAATGTTAGCACTGAGCCGCCGTTTGGTGGTGGCGCACAACGGGCTAAAGGATGGCTGGTGGCTGCTGGATCGTAAACAGCAAGCGGGGACGCAGCTTTTCGGTAAGACGTTGGGAATCATCGGTATGGGGCGGGTGGGGCGGATTGTGGCGCAGCGTTGTTTGGCCTTCGGCATGACTGTGCTGACGTATGACCCCTATGTGAGTGAAGACCTGCTGCTGGATGAGCGCATCATGCAGGTGGGATTGAAGGAACTACTGGGCCGCAGTGACTTCGTAACGCTGCATGTACCGCCGACCCGCGAAACGGCCTGCCTGATTAACCCTAATACACTGGCACAAATGAAGCACGGCGCCCGTCTAATCAATACATCGCATGGCAGTATTATTGACGAAGTGGCGGTGGCGGCGGCTGTAAAAGAGGGGCAGCTTGGCGGGGTGGCTGTTGATGTTTACACGGAAGAACCGCCTTACAATAGTCCACTGGTGGGCATGGACAATGTTATTCACACGCCGCATATCGGCGATAACACGGTAGAAGCGATGCAGGATGTGTCGTTGCAGATTGTGCAGCAAGTGTTGGATGCGCTGCGCGGCAGCGATTACCGCAATGTGGTCAACATGCCGTTTGTGCCGGGATTGGATTTTGAGACGGCGCAACCTTACATGCGTCTGGCAGAGTGTATCGGTACGATGATTCACGCGCTGGCACGCAGTCCTGTGAGCCGCGTGGCTGTGGAGTACCGGGGCGATGAGATGAGCGGCATGGTGAAAGCGGTAGCGGTTGCCATCCTCAAAGGACTGCTCGAACCGATTTTGGGTGCTACCGTCAATTATATCAATGCGCCGGTGCTGGCGGCAGAACGGGGAATTCAAGTCACGCAGGCCAAAGGTTTGAAAACTGGCGATTATGCCAGTCTGGTATCCTGCCAGGTGACGCTGGAAGACGGCGAGAGCATTATCATGGCCGGAACACTGCTTGACCGCAAAGAACCGCACATCGTTCAAATCAACCAGTACCGCATGAACTTTGTGCCAGAAGGCCACCTGCTGCTCATGGGCAGTTACGATCAGCCGGGCGTCATCGGCAAAGTGGGAACGTTGATGGCGAACAACAATGTCAATATCGCCAGCTGGCATACCGGGCGCGCCGAGCCGGGGGGACACACTTTGACAGTGCTTTCACTGGATCTGCCTTTGCCGGAAAATGTGTTGAAGGAACTGCGCCAGCTCGATTTTGTGCGGCATGCCCATCAGGTTGAAATTAAGAGCTAGAGAAGTTGTCAGTTACCAGCCGCCAGTTATCAGACAAATCACCATTTAAAGCACTCGAATACAAAGTGTTGGGTTTCTACCTCGCTGATATGCTTTGGTTGGTGCTGCTCATCGTCTACGCGGCAGTGGGTATGATGCTCGCGCCTTTTCACGTCGACGAAGCCATGCACCTCTATACCAGCCGCGACTACGCCACCGCATTTATCAACCATCAACCGGAGCAACTGCCCGTCAATCCCCCTTATGAAATTGATAGCGACTCGCGGTTACGTCTCCTGAACGGCTCGGTAATGCGTTATTCGATGGGTTTGAGCTGGCAACTGGCGGGGCTGACGGTAGATGATTTACCGCCGCGGCCCGGTTGGGATTGGGGCATGTTTTACCAGCAGAACGTGGAGACTGGACACCGCCCACGTGAGGCGCTATTACAGGCCGGGCGGACGGTGGCCGTCATCTATTTGGCAGTCAGTATTGTTGCGTTGTTTGGCATTGGCCGGGAATTTGGAGGCCGAGCAACAGCTTATCTCGCCAGCCTGCTCTACACGATTAATCCAATTATTCTGCTGAATGGGCGGCGGGCGCTGGTCGAAAGCGCTTTGCTGGCGTTCGGGCTGCTGACCATCTGGGTTGCGTTGCAGATTGTGAAACGGCAGAAACCTCACGCCCTTGCCCTTTCTCCACACGCGGAGATGGGGAACTCCAACGTATGGCTTTGGTGGCTGGCGCTGGCCGTGTGCGGTGCCTTGACACTCGCCAGTAAGTACAGCGGCACGATATTCGTGGCAGGGGCATTCGGGGGGATTTTTGTCACGGCGTTGCTCAAAGCAGTTTCGAGACGCATGTTCAGACCGATGTTGTCTGTTACCGGCAAGTTGATCATCAGCGGCGTTTTCGCATTGGCATTGTTGGTGGTGCTGTCGCCCGCTTTGTGGAGTGACCCAATTAGCCGCGCCCGTGATTTGGCGGCTATGCTGCAAGAGCAGGTTGATATTGTGGTTTCCATTTTGCCGGACGCCCCGACTACGATGCAGCAGCGTATTGAAGGCATCGTTACTCAGTCGTTCATTGCACCAGTCGCGTATTTCGAACAAGCCTCATGGGCGGAGGCGGCACCGATTACGCAGGAGATTGCGCACTACGAGGCCTCTCCGTTGAGTGGATTAAGGCCGAATCTAGCGATAGGTGGCGTACTGACTTTGCTGGCTGGATGGGGACTGGTGGCTCTTTTCTGGCGGCAGAGAAACTCGACATCTGCTGTGTCAGTGGTTGTGTTGATTTGGCTGCTTGTGACAGTCCTTAATTTACTCATCAATCCTCTGCCGTGGCAGCGCTATTACCTCGTGTTAATTCCCATAATGACGTTGCTGGCGGCAGTTGGTACAAGTACCTTGTACCGCATATTCCGACCTCAAAGTCCATGAAGCGTCGCTACTTATTTCGGTTATTAGATGTTGTCTGGCTGGCCGTATTAGCAATCTATGTGCTAGCAGGTATCAGCATCACGCCTTTTCATGGCGATGAGGCGATGCAGATCACTATGAGCAGTGACTATTTCATCGCCTTCGTTCAACGTCAGCCACAAGCCTTGCCTGTCACGCCTCCTTACGTCCCTGATAGCGACGCATGGCTGCGGTTGATTAACGGTTCGGTCAACCGTTATGGAATTGGCCTAAGCCTCCATGCCGCTGGTTACAGTTCGATTGATTTGCCCACGCTGTGGCAGTGGCCGCTCAGTGTGGAGGACAACATGGCGCGGGGCAGCCGCCCGTCGGCGGATGTGCTCAACGTTAGCCGGATATCATCGGCTTTGTTTCTAGCATTGAGCATATCCGTATTATTCGCCATTGGTGGGCAAATGGGTGGGCGATTGCCAGCTTATTTTGCCAGCGGATTGTACGCGCTCAATCCGGTGGTTTTACTTAACGGACGGCGAGCCATGATGGAAGGTTCGCTGCTGTTTTTCGGTTTGCTCACCATTTGGGTTGCGGTGATGGTGTGTCAGGAGCGCAACCGATGGAGTTGGTGGCTGCTGTTGGGCGTAGTCGGCGGGCTGGCGTTGGCGAGCAAGCATAGCGGAATCGTGTTTGTCGTTAGCGCGTGGGGCTGGATAACTGCCGTCCAATTGATAAAAGCGACCATATTGCATGGTATGCGTTATTTGCTGTCACGATTGGCTGTGACGGCAGTCATCACGATAGCAGTTTTTATCGCTTTGTCACCTGCGTTATGGAATAATCCAGTGGCACGCCTAGGCGATTTGGTGGTTGAGCGCCAGAAGCTTCTCGACTCGCAGGTGGTGGCTGACCCGAATGGGGCAACGACTATGCAGCAGCGTATTGAAGGCATCATCACGCAGCCATTCATGCAGCCGCCTACCTATTTTGAAGCGGCTTTCTGGGGCGGTTCGGAATCCGTTCGTGGTGAAATTGCTCGCTATACAGACTCGCTGTTGGGCGGAATTCAGTGGAGTACTGTTCTGGGTACAATCCTTACGTTGTTATCAGGCATCGGCATGCTGTTCCTTATTCGCAGCTGGCGAAAGTGGCAAGGTGGCATGTTGGTCTGGTTAGTAATTACCATCGCCAGTTTGCTGGTCAATCCCCTGCCGTGGCAGCGCTACTATTTACCGTTGTATCCACTGGCGGCGTTGGCGGTAGGAATAGGGGTAGTGTACTTACATGGCCTGATTTACGGCTTGCGCTCGTCAACATAATAGCGAATGGCACGAGCGTAACGCTGCATGTCAGGGGTTTGTATCCCTTTGATGACCAGTTCAAATAGTGTCGTGAGGGCATCCTGACTCTGGCCCGCGCTTTCCTGCGCTAAAGCCTTGAACACCTTCAATGCGTGAAAATCAGGGAAATGCTGGCAGCCTTCTTCTAACGTAGCAATGGCCTCATCATGTGCGCCGATATTTCGCAGCGAACTGCCAAGTTGGAGATAGGCTTTAGGCAGGAATTCGCCGGAAAGCCCCATCTCCATAGCTTTTTTATAGTGGGGAATGGCTTCTGCCTCGCGTCCGGCGCTATCAAACGCGCCGCCGTACTCGAAATGCGCGCGCGGTTCGTCGGGGTAATCCGCTACGAACAGGCGGAAATGTTCAATCGCTGCGTCGTCTTGTCCGGCGCGTTCTAAATCATTGCCAGCAGTGACGCGGGCTTCAAAATCGTCCATAAGTCATCCTCGAAGTTGGCTTGGATGCATGATAGCAGGTCGCTGCCCCTGACTAAAGAGCCTATTGTCAGTTTGGCAATTGTCCCGCACACTACAAAGTAGATGATAGTCTCATTTTGAGAGGACTCCTATGCGACGCTATTTCATTCTACCTGCGATTTTTGCGCTGCTGCTGGCAGCCTGCGGTGGTGGTCAAGCCACGACACAAGCTCCGCCCGCAACAGTTGATTCCTCATCTGCCGCTACGCCAACAAGTTCGGCACCGACTGCTGACCCCAATTCTGGTGCGACCCAGCCTCCGCCACCGCCGACCAACGGGCCGCGCGAATATGCCACTGGCGAGCCTACACTCCCGATTGCAGGTACGTTGGTTGCCCCTGCTACAGAAGACCCGGATGCGGGCAAGGTGTTTGACGTGGTGTATTTCAACCGGACAGGCGGCATCTCCGGTCAGCCCATCAGCCTAGTCGTCAATAAGGACGGCAGTGGTACCCTGAATGGCAATCCGATCACCGTTACCGCCGACAAGGTGAATGAAATTGACAATATGATTGATCAGATTGGTTTCTTTGGGCTTCAAGGTGTATTCACCGCGCCGGGAACCAGTGCCGACGTATTCAGTTATGACATCACGGTTGAGCGCGATGGCTCATCACGCACGATCAAAGCACAGGATGGCCTCATTCCCAACCAATTGGGGCAGTTAATCGGCATCCTCAGCCAGATTACGGGTTCGTAGCTGCATTTGGCATTGAGCGGTGGCTAGTGTCGTCATAACGCGCACCTGCCACCGCTGCTCTTAACGTTGTTCCCTGTCAGGATAAAGACTGGGCTGTCACTAAATAGTTGGCCGGTTGCCCGCCCATTTCGGGGATGACCACGCGGTAGTCAGTCGCATCGCTGGGATTGAGCGCCACGGCAACATCGGTGTAGGCTGCGGCGATCACGTTCCCTGCTGCATCAAAGACGGTCACGACGATCCGTGGTGGCAGCAGGGGGCCAGTGCTGGTGTTAGTTACGCTGCCGCTGATGACCATCGAACCATCGGCTTCAAAGCTGGAATTGTCACTCCAACTGAGTTCATTTGTGCTATGCACGTTCTGGTTGGTCTCCGGTTGCCAATCTACTCCTCCCAACGATAAATCATAGTTGTTGGTCAAGGCGGGCTGCCCCTGGCCGAAGCGCAAACTAAACGGTGCGAAGCCCCCCGGTGGCAGGTTGTATCCCATGAGGGTATCCACAGCTTCGGCGACTGGTACACCGTCGGGAGTGCGAAGAACAGCCCGAACGGGTACATTCGCTAAAGAGGCTGGCCCATGATTGGCAACTTCGCCCGTAATGAAGAACACACCTCTGGGGGTTGTCCATGCTGTGACGTGCAAGAACTCCAAATCGCTGGTGGCACTGAAACCCAATACTGTTGGTTTCGCGGCCTCTAAATTAGCATTCGGATTGATGGTGAAGGTGTTGATACTTTGTTGCAGTTCGCTCATGCGAGCGGGGTCAGGAACAACTTGTACCTCGATTACTGTAAGGAAATTACCCGACTGCTGGATGAATGTATTCAGTTGGCGGGTCATTCCGCCCGCAGTCCGCAGCAGACCGTCCAAGCGCCAGCTTCCGTCACCCATTGCTTGGCGGTTGACTTCTGTATATGCCGTGACGTCCGGGCGAATAAGCTGTTGATATTGGTCAATGATGTCAGCCAAGGATGCCGATGTAGCTGCCTCGCCAATGTTCATGACCGCAACCTGTAGAGCGGGTTCGTCGGAATCGGGTGGTGAGAAAGCAGTACTCGCTAATATAGTTGTGTTCTGTTCATAGGCTGACCAGTCTCGCGGAACAGCTAGCGAGAACACGCCGCCCGGGTGGGTATAGACCAATGGTGAAGTGTCCGGCGGGGGTGGTGGTGGCGCAAAAACCACAGCGCCGCCGCCACATCCTGCCAGTATGAATAGCGTCAAGACTGCTAAAATATGTCGCACAGCGACTCTCCTCACTAGGCCATCTTGCATCAACAGTATAAGATTCGGGGCAAACACGCAACTCACGGATAGGCGCGGCTGACTAGATATGTTATGCTCAAATAGATAAGGTTTTTAGTGAGGCTGGTATGTACACCGACAACGAAATCTTATTTCCACATCAGGTTATTCCGACTCTACGCAAAATACGCGGCCCGCAGTGGCAAGCATTGGTGGAACGTGTCATCAAGCTGCCAGAGACTCACGAAGAAACATTAGCCTTTATGTTGATGATGATACGGGTCAATGGCTGTATGGCCTGCGAGACCGATAGCTACCGGGCGATGCGCGGCTGCACGGCCTGCGCACAACAAACGCTGCGGCGTTATAAGGGCAACGACGAAGAGTTATTAGCCGAGTTTGAGAAGGCGCTCAAAGATGTGCGGGCTTACGCCGAACATCACAGCGATATGGGAATAATAAGTTAAGTATTTCATCCTCAACCTGTTCGCAAATCTGGTCATAATGTCGGGGGCAGTGGACGATGCTTACCCACAATCTACCAGTACATCCTACACCATTTGTCGGTAGACAGAGCGAACTCCAAGAAATAACCCGTTTGCTGGCTGACTCCAACTGCCGTCTGCTCACACTGCTCGGTCCGGGCGGCATCGGTAAAACTCGCTTAGCCGTACAGGTTGGACACGAGCTCACCAACACTTCGTCTTCTTCGCTTTCTTCGCTGCGTCCGCTGCAAATGCAGTTTCGTGACGGGGTGTACTTCGTAGCCCTTCAACCCCTCATTTCATCCGATTTCAACCTGTCAGCGCTGGTTGATTCACTCCGTATTCAGCTTACCCCTAATGTCGCTGTGGAAACGCAAGTCCTGCACTTTCTGCGTAGTAAGTCACTCTTGCTGATCTTAGATAATTTTGAACACTTGCTTGATGGTGTGGGATTGATAAGCCGTATATTAGCCAATGCGGCAGGAGTAAAGGTGTTAGCGACTTCCCGGACAACGTTAAATCTACAGGAAGAATGGCTGCTGACGTTACATGGGTTGGAATTCCCACAAGTCGGGATTGAAGTCAGTGAACAGGTTTATGATGCGATGCGATTATTTGAATTACACACGCAGCGAGTACGCGGTAACACATCTTTCCTAGAAGAGCGAAGTGCTATTGGAAAAATATGCCGGTTGGTGGAGGGTATGCCGCTGGCGTTGGAGTTAGCGGCGGCATGGGCTCGGTCATTGACGCTTGATGAAATAGCTGTTGAGCTTGGCCACGGATTGGATATTTTGGAGTCGCGCAGCAATAACGTGATTGAACGCCATCGGACGATGCGGGCAACACTCGATTACTCATGGAGTCTATTAAGCGAAAAACAGCAAGCTGTCTTCAAGAAACTGACTGTGTTTAGAGGAGGCTTCACACGAGAAGCAGCAGAAGTTGTGGCGGGCGCGACACGACACACATTAGCGGCGCTAGTAGACCACAGTTGGGTGCGCCACGAAGCAAGTGGCCGGTATGATATTCATGAGTTGTTGCGGCAGTATGGCGAAGAACGGCTAAATGAGCAGCCAGACGAGGCTGAGCAGGCACATGATGCACATTGCAGCTACTTTGCCGATTTTCTGGCAAATCAATTTGAACATTTGAAAGGGGCGAAAGTTGCTCAAGCATTGCGAGATATTGAAACTGAACTAGAAAATGTGCGTATGTATTGGGAGTGGGCAGTCACTCATAGACGGGATTCCGAAATTGAACGTGGTGTTGCCAGCCTCTGGCATTTCTATGACATGGGGCGGTTTAAGGAGGGCGAGCAAGTATTTGCCAAGTCGGCTGTGGCATTGCGCTCAAGTCCGCCGCATTCACACGGTCAACTGGTGCTGGGAAAAGTGCTGGTACGGCAAGGCTCACTCAACTACAGTCTCGCACATTATTCACAAGCTCGATTATTACTGGATGAGAGTTTAGAAATCCTTCAGTACTTTAGTGCCGACTCGGATAGGGCGATATCTCTTTTGAGAATAGGGATGATTCTCTTACAAGTTGATAACCTCCCAATGGAAGCTAAAGACTATTTCCAAAGGAGTTTAGCCTTGTTAGATGAAAATCATCAATTTGAAAGTTGCGAAGTTCTTCTTTGGTTAGGGCAGGTTTATCAAAGCATTCAAGATTTTCAAAAAGCTGAACAATTCTTTCAACAATCATTAACACGTGGCAAGCAACTCAATAGTATTTGGACGACTGCACCGATAAATGGGCATTTATGTCTGTTTTATTCGAGATTGAAAGCCTACAGTGACGCGGAATATTACGGACAAGAAAGTCTTAAGCAATTCACGACTTTAGGTGTTGTGTGGGGCATTGGTTTGGCGCATCGCAGTTTGGGGAGGGTAACATATCTGCAAGGACGCTATAGAGAGGCTGAAGAACATGCTTTACAAGCGCTAGTCATTGACTCTGAACATCATATGGCAGTGCATACCTTGTTCACATTGCTACTGGTGGCGCGGTTATGGGCCGCACAGGGCCGTACTGAGGTCGCAGTTGAATTGATGACATTGCAGATTCCAAATTCACAACGATTTGATTATGAGGAACAATGCTTACAAGTACTGGCCGAACTGGAATCCTTGATTTCAGCCGATAAGTTTGCAGCGGCAGTCGAACGTGGCAAAGCCCGCGTTTGGGCAACCACCATACAGGAAGTCATTGCAGATTTGCATAAAAACGTTCATCTGGTTGATACGCTTCCCGCTTTTCTGACTGACCGCGAAGTGGAAGTCCTGCGACTGGTGGCTGCAGGCCGCTCCAATCGTGAGATTGCCCATGAACTGGTCCTTGCCGTCGGTACGGTGAAATGGTACGTGAGTGATATTTTTAGCAAACTGGGTGTCGCCAACCGCACGCAAGCTGCTGCCCGTGCGCGCGAACTCAATCTCGTTTCCTAGAGGGCTTTAATCCCCATCCAACCCCTCTCCTGTCCAATGGCAGATGATCTGCAACCCTTCCAACTTGTATGGTCAAGCTATACATAGAAGGATAGGGGGTGACAGATGGTTGGGATCAGGCGACAGCATGTGTTGCATGCTATTTTGGGCAGCGCAATTTTTCCCAAAATAGGATTGGTTGTCACGGTTGTTGTGGTAAGCAACATCTTCCTAGCTCACATATTAAGTATTGCAACAAACCACGTTCCGAGCGACCCTTTTGCGACCTATTTGATGATCTTGCCGGGGAGGTCGTTAGCAGCATTGAATGATTTTGATTGTCATCTCGCCACTAAGCGAGTTAACGGTCAGTTGGATGATGGAAGACGGGCTTCATGCGCTTTATTTCCTAAGGATGAAGCGTTCGACATCATACATATTGATACTTTGGGAGGGCGTATCATTCAAGTGATATTTTATACCCATGAGATACAAGTGGGTGAGATCATGTTGCGCTGGGGGCAATATGGCACACGGCGCACGCCCAGCGGCATTACTTGGTTACGGTGGGAATATGAGAATTATTTTATTGAGACGACAGCCGAACCCTTTCACTATCATGATCGTGTTCGCATGATAGTTTTCTCATTGAATCCGGAATCCTAAAGATGCACTTTGTATACTTTTGTGTGGCACGATTTTTCCATCGTTCATATATTCAAGCGTGTATTGACTCTGTATAACCCGTATGCTAGACTTCCTCTCTCAAATTGCAGTAAATACCATTATTTTTTACCTGAAACAGGCAACAGAAGGGTGTAAGGCCTATCAGCGCACAAAATTACCGCGTCAATGAGCAGATACGAACTAAAGATGTTCGGCTCATCACCGATACCAACGAAAACATTGGTGTCGTTTCATTGCGGCAGGCTTTGCAAATGGCCGAAGAACGCGGTCTTGATCTGGTTGAAGTATCGCCAAATGCAGAACCGCCAGTGTGCCGCATTATGGACTTTGGTAAGTTCCAATATGAAAAACGGCGGCGCGAGCGCGAGGCCAAAAAACTGCAAAAAGTAATTGAGGTTAAGGAAATCCAACTGCGTCCCAAGACTGACTCACATCACTTGGGGTTCAAAGTACAGAATGCGCGCAATTGGATTAAGGATGGCATGAAGGTGCGTGTGCGTGCCCGTTTTCGTGGGCGCGAACGCGATTATCCCGATATCGCCATGCAGCGTATGTTAGAAATTGCAGCAGATTTACAGGACATCGCGGTGGTTGAGCAGCAGCCCCTGATGGAAGGCAATACCATGTTGATGGTGCTGGCTCCCGCGACAGACAAGAAGAAATAACTTCGGAGCAAAATCGTGGGTAAGCTGAAGAAATACAAGCAGAAGACACATAAATCAACCGCTAAGCGATTCCGTTTGACCGGAACCGGTCTGGTGGTACGCACTAAGCAGGGTAAGAGCCATTTCCGCCGCCGCCGTTCCAGCCGTCTCAAGCGGTCATTGGACAAGCTGGTCGGAATCTCTAGCCCGACGCTTTCCCGCAAGATTAAGCGGTTGGCTCCCTATCTGAGTAAATATCGCCAGAATCCCGGCCGTTAGGTTTTGGATTTAGAGATCGATTTTTTGAGTACCGCCCGGAGTTTGCGCTTCGGGTATTTATTGTTCAGGAGTTCGTAAGATGGCTAGAACTAAAACCGGTTTTGTACGCCGGCGTTGGCATAAGAAAATTTTGAAGTTGATGAAGGGGCAGTGGGGAACACGCCACCGCCTGCATCGCCGTGCCAATGAAGCAATGCTCAAGAGCTTCTTTTATGCCTATCGTGACCGCCGCCAGCGGAAGCGGGATTTGCGCCGTTTGTGGATTATCCGCATCAACGCAGCAGCCCGTTTGAACGGTGTCAGCTACAGCAAGTTGATGTATGGCCTAAAAAATGCTAATATAGAGATTGACCGCAAGATGTTGGCTGATGTCGCCGTTCGCGACCCACAGACCTTCACCAAGCTGGCCGCTCTCAGTTTACAAAATGCATCCCCGACTTCAGGCGCTGCCGCCAAGCCCCGCCTGAAGGCTATGCCGGACATGGCTGCGCCGCCCAAAGTAAAGGGAACTCCCGCACCCGCGCCCGCTAAGGCCGAAACGCCTGTGAGAATCAAGGCGACACCTAAGCCAAAAGCGGAGAAACCAGCTCCCAAAGCCGAAGTGGCGCCGCCTGCTCCCGCAATTGAAGAAGCTGCACCCGCCCCTGCGCCAAAAGCTGCCCGTGCCAAAAAATCATCAGGTGGTGATGATTTGACCGTGATTGAAGGTCTCGGTCCAAAGAGTGCGCAGGCGTTGCACGCGGCTGGTATTACTACCTTTGCCCAGATCGCTGCCATGAGCGGCGACGAACTTCAAGAGATTGTCAAGGTTCAAGCTAAAGTCCGTATCCTTGACGGACAGACCAAGACATGGCCGAAACAGGCCAAATACCTCGTCGAAGGGGATGAAGCCGGTTTCAAATCGTATACTGAGCATCTGGTAGGCGGACGCGAACCCGACGACGCGGGCTAAGCACTATTTGAATTACGAAATGCAATAAGGGGCGTAAGCCCCTTTTTGATTCCTATTGTCCGTTCGAATTCATTAGGAGGAACTGATGTTTCAAACCATGTTCTGCTCATCAAATAGCCGGTCATTTGTGGAGGTCATTCAGCAGCTTGAACAATCTCCAACCGTAGAAGGCATCGCACAGTTTGGCTCAGGCTACCGTAACGATGATCCGGCCAGTGATTATGATCTGCTTATTGTGGTGAGCGACCCGCCCATCAACATCTTTCAGATGCAGACTTATATAGATGGTATTGTTAGCGATCTCATATTTGTGGAAACCGAATTGGTGGAACGTACACTGATGCTTGATGCGCCCACCTCGGCCATCTCTGAGGAAGGCTACCTCATCGGTTGGCTGGTAAATGCACGTATCCTGTTTGACCGGAATGTTCGCCTGACACGCC
Source organism: Anaerolineae bacterium (assembly GCA_041390885.1). Classification (GTDB taxonomy): domain Bacteria; phylum Chloroflexota; class Anaerolineae; order Aggregatilineales; family Phototrophicaceae; genus CFX2. The sequence continues at coordinate 160,928 of JAWKPB010000022.1, forward strand.
TCCAACAAGAGCTTTCCACGCGGGATTGGCGTGTCTCGAACCCTACCGAATCCGAACGCTATGCCGAGTGGTTCTGGCTCAATTTCGATTTGCGCCATATGAAGCGGTTGGCAGCATCAGCCGATCCAATTCGCTTAATGACGTTGGATATGCGGTTGATGAGCTGCGTCTCTATGATTTGCCGGTCATATTTCCGGCTGCATGGCTGGCATTGGAGCGGGGAAAAGGATGCCCTACGGATGTTGCAGGAGCATGACCCGGTATTTTTTGACACCCTCGAACGATTTTTGGCTGAAACTCACCGTTCGCAACGCCTCACGTTATGTGAGCAGTTGCTTGTCCGTGCGTTAAACCATCCGAATCCTCTGTGGTTGGATGGGGCAACCGCAGTCTGGCTTCGTGATAATGCCCAGCAGCCGGAACGAGCCGAAGATGGCCTGCAATTTTGGGAAGATTTGCTAACGGGGACTATCCACCCGCCAACGCTAACAACAGAATGATAAGGTAGCCCGCCACAAACACGCCGACCAGTCCATACATGACGGACTGCGGATAACCGTCTTGGGTATAGCCAGAGACGCGCAGCCAACCCATTTTGACCACATCACCTAACAGCATCAGCCCGGCAAAAATCAACAACAGACTCCCCGGCCCCGGCGCAGTCAGCAGGGCATATACCATGCCCCAGTGTCCCACTACGTTAATCAGGACAAAGATCATGGCGGTGATTTCCCGGTGTCTGTAACGGTCAATGATGGCGGCTGTCAGACCCAAAGCGATTATGGCTAACACAATCACCTGCACCAGTCGCCCGCCAACCGGCGCGTCATAGACCCCGCCTGAAAGTGCATTGGCGAGAGCAATGAGCGCTGCGCCCAATGCAACTAACTTGATGACAGTTTCCAACCAGCCCAGCGGGGACCAGTTAGCGAAGTGCCATGATTTGGTAGTGGTTGTCATGCTTGCAAATATCCTTAATCGGTGTATGGCCCTTTGAAAGTGAGTAGATTTTTGGGGAAGCGCACCTTGAGCTGGCGGCGGATGACCGCGGCATGGTCGAGATAGTGTTCCAGAGCTGACCACATGCAGTGAAACGGCGTGGGGTAGGGACTGCCGTCGCCGCCGTACGGATCGCCCAGCATTTCATCGCTGATGAGTCGCAGTTCCGTCAGTAAGTTAGAACGGGTCGTCTGGCAGTCTTCCCACACCTGCTCGAAGGATTGACCAGCACGTAGTTTGACCAACTTCTCGTTAACGACGTCCTCGTCGCCTTCGGCTTCCCAGCCGAGATCTACTGCCGGTTCTCCGATCATGGCGTAGAACGCATTCAAATACATAGCATCACAATCCGCCAAATGCCCCAACACATCTTTGAGTGTCCACGTTCCGCAAACTGGGCGGGTTTCGCGTTCTTTAGGGGGGATGAGTTCTGCGCTGGCGTAGAAATCATCGCGGGCAGCTTCCAGTGCCGCCAGCAAAACAACTTGCGAGCCAATACTTTCGTGGTCTGGCAGACGCTTATACCACTGCCTCAAATCTTCCATGTGTCCGGCATCGTGGGTATAGCGCCACTGTGCCCAAGTGCTGATACTGCCCTGACTGCGCCCGGTTTTATCACCAAATTTCCACTTAAATTTATGCTTCTTACGCAGTTCGTCAGCGGGCACTTCGCGCAGGGCGTCTACGAAGTGTGTGCGGGCCTTCATGAAATAATCAACCGATTGTTCCAGCGACCATGTGCCAACCCGTTCCCGCAATAAATGGTCGCGGATGTCGGTGTAATCCACACCGGTTTCAGCGATGCGCCCGGACAGGGCATCCCGCACCATATAGGCGTAACAGTTGTCATATTCCCCCAGATGCGCCAGCAGGTTGGCTGCCGTCCAATCCCCATATATCCAACCGGTAGTGAGGGGCAGTTCCTCAACGCCGATCATTTCCCGCAGCAGGCGAGCGCGGACAGCAGCCATGCGGGCGATGAGGAGGGCTTTTTCTTCAAACATCGGCTGACCCATGTTGAATAACTGAATAATGGCGACAAGTATAAAGTCAAAATGTACGCCATGCCAGTTTCTAGGTCGCTGCATGAATGGTCAATTTTGTGAAAATACGCTGTGTTTTGATGCAGAGAAGTTGCAACCCACCGCGTACCAATCGGGCATGAATTTGTTGGCGAGTGCCGGCGTAATGACAATCTGTAATAACAGGTTACGAGAGCCGCGTCGGTCTGCCTTGCCAGCCTATGAAGATTCGATTGGCAAACACACCTGCATAAGCCGCCACCAATGCGGGGATGACCAACACGACCAACGTAATGGGAAAGCGGGGTGGTGCATCTGCGAAGTTGAAGTTGATGGCTAAGCCCACAAAAGTTGAGATGCAAATACTCAATCCGATCAGCAGTGCCCAGCGCCACGCCCCTTTGGGCTGAATGAATCCCGCCATGAACGAAAACACGAGAATGCAGGACATTGGCGCATATGTTTCAGTAGCGGTTAGATCAACATACCCCGTGATAATGCTGAAAACCAGTGCAAGGATGAGGGCCATAATACTCTTTTGGGACACGATTTGCCTCCCGCTTCGTTCTGAAAAATGTTCTTTTGTGGCACTGATGGCAAGATCGCCAATTGTTGTGAACCACACTCGGGCAAGGGCGCACATACCATGACTTGCGTAATCCGCTGCTGCCATATCGTGAAAGGTCTGCGCCATTAACGTGCTGTATTCATCGTAGTAACTTCGCGGATAGACATGCAGCAATAGACGGTATAGCCGATCCGATGCGGCCACAACTTTACTTGACATCAGTTAGCCTTAATTAAGCTATATCCACTGTGGATGTATCTATATCTGATATATTAATGAGTCTGATTGAGTTTGTCAATCAAATCTCATTTTTCATGGCTTGTGTGGCTCGTTATAATCCTGCAATAAAAGAGGGCCTAGGATGATAACCAGCCTGCAAAATGAAAAAGTCAAAGTGGCAAAAGCACTACAAACTTCCGCCAAATTCCGGCGCAAAGAAGGCAAGACTGTTCTGGAAGGAACCCGCTTGGTGCGCGATGCATTATTGGCAGGACATGTGCCGGATTTTGTAATGACGCAGGAAAGTTTTCATGATGCTCAGATTTCAGGCTTGTTGTTGAAGTCGCATGTGAAACCGTTATTGGTTGATGATGCTGTGCTGGCACACATAAGCGATACGGAGCACCCGCAGGGTATTGTGGCCGTGTTTCCTCTGCCGCAGGTGAAACTTCCTGCTGGATTGAACAGAATACTCATACTGGATTCTATCCGGGACCCCGGTAACTTAGGAACGATTCTGCGCACTGCAGGGGCTGCTGGTGTTGGTGCGGTGTTGCTGTCGCCAACCTGTGTCGATCCCTATAATCCGAAAGTTGTGCGGGCAGGGATGGGAGCGCATTTTCGTGTTCCGGTCGCTCAATTCAGTTGGGAACATATTCAGGAGGCGTGTCGGCACTGCGCGATTTATATCGCCAGTGGTGACGGTCAAACCTTGTATGATGCTGTCGATTGGCGAAGCGCGTGGGCGCTCATCATCGGCAGTGAGGCGCATGGGGTGGGTGACGAAGCGCTTCAATTGGCGCAAGCGCGTATTCGCATTCCGATGGCAGCCGAAACGGAGTCATTGAACGCGGCAGTGGCGGCGGGCGTGATCTTGTTCGAAGCGGCTAAGCATGTCGTAAAGCCTTAACCAATGATTCGAATGTCGGCGATGTTGGGGATTGTCATCGTCGCACTCTGTCTATGTGCAGTCGCATTAGGCAGAGGACAACAGTCAAGCCATGCACTGAACGGTTTTGATGTGGATTGCAACGCGGTTGATATTCCGTGCTGGCAGGGCCTTGTCCCCGGCGTAACCACCATAAGCGCCACTCGGCTAACCGTGGAAGCGCTGGGCTATGAACCCAACCTCACCGGCATTGAACTTGCCGATCATGTTTTTTCCTATCAAATGATCGGTCATAATCCGGCATGTTTTGACCTCTATTATTGGCCAGAAAATCGAATTCTGAAAAGTATTTCACTGCGCTGCCTAGACCTCACCATCGGCGACATGATGGCTGTCGCGGATGCTCCCAGATGGGGCTGGAAAACAAAAGGATTTGGTGAGATGTTGTATTTTCCGGGGCGCTACACGGCGGCGGTCAACCAGAATCTATTTATGCTTTCGCCTTTTACAACCATTGATGCTGTGTATATCGAAACCGGCTTGACGAATTCACCTGACCCGCTGCTGGCGCTGGAATGGATGGGGTTCGCGCCACGCTGGCGTTACTGTCTAATAGAGGCCATACATCCGCTCTGTTTGAACTATCAATAGGGTACTAGTAGCTGACCTATAACAAAATTGGAATATGACTGACTTTTCACCAACTTACGATTTTGACTGCCAAAATTTGCCACATCACATCAAAATTCTCTCTCAAAATTACGTCATGAAAAGCATCTTCTCTTTCTAATCGTGTTACAAAACTAGATTTCTTGGTTCAAAATTTTTACAAATCCTTAACAAAACTCTTTGGAGACACTCATAAAGCGCGTTACAATTCCCGCGCTTTGCATAATTAATTAAATATTGGATAGATTAATTGGGAGGATTGAGAGTATGCGCCGTTGGGTAGGACTATTTTTTATTGTCATGTTGTTGGTAAGCGCCTTGTCGTTTACCGGGGTGGCAGCGCAGCGCCCGAACTCCACACGTCAGTGGTTGGTGTTTTCTGACTTGTCAAACAGTGCTTCGTCAGTAATGGCGTCGCAGATTCGTTTGGCGGGCGGAACCGTGAACCGTTCGTTTGGGCAGGTTGGTGTGCAGTTGGTAACCAGTTCAAACGCAAATTTTGCCAATCAAATGAGCGCGTTGGGGTTGGTTGCAGCGCCAAACCGCCGTGTGCCGACCTTCAAACCAACTAACACTGTTCGTATGAATGTCAGTGGACAGTCTCAGGGCGGCCTGAGCAATCCCTATTTCCCGATCCAGTGGAATTTGCAGGCGGTGCGCGCGGTGGAAGGTTGGCAGCATGGACGCCGGGGACAAGGCGCGCAAGTGGCCGTCTTGGACGAGGGCTTTTATCTGAATGACTCCGATCTGGATGCCAACTTCAACACACGGTTGGCCGCCAGTTTTGTTCCCGGCGAGACAGTGCAGTGGACGCTGCCCAATGGCTTTAGCCACGGAACGCATGTATCTGGCATTATCGCCGCAGAAGACAACAACATCGGTACTGTCGGCGTTGCCCCTAAAGCACAAATTATTCCTGTGAAGGTATTGAGTGAATCACTGGGTTATGGCGAAGATGCATGGGTGTTGGCTGGTATGCTCTATGCCGCAAGCATTCATGTTGATATTGTCAATATGAGTTTGGGTGGCACGTGCGATATTAATAACCCGCCTGATCCGGATTATGACTGCGGCGTGAGCGCACGGGAAATTCTGTCGCTCAAGCGCATGTACAACCATGTTGTCAAGTTTATGCGCTCGCAGGGAGTGACCGTTATCGCTTCAGCGGGTAACGATGCCATTGACTTTGACGCCAATCCCAACTTGATTGATCTGCCCGCGCAGGCCAACGGTGTTCTCGGCATTTCGGCCACTGGCCCCTATGGCTGGGCGCTGAATGCGGCGGCTGATCCGCGTGAACCCGCATCATACTCCAACTACGGGCGTTCTACTGTAGATTTTGCGGCTCCCGGTGGTGACTTTGATCTCTTTTTTGATATTGGGCTGCAAAGCTGCACTGTGACGCTTCCAGCGGGTGATCTCGAACTACCTTGCTACGCCTTTGACATGGTGGTATCACCTGCCGAGGCTGGCGATGAAGGTGAATTCGTCTACTGGGCGGCAGGTACGAGCATGGCCGCTCCTCATGTGGCAGGCATTGCGGCACAGATTGTCGGCGCGAATGGTGGACATATGTCACCCAATCAAGTCGAAAATGCGCTTAATCGGTATGCTGAAAATCTGCGGCCAAAAGCCTTCTATGGCAGTGGTTTTGCCCGCGCCAACCGGTAATTGATGTTGGACGGACAGTGTACTGAGAAGGCGCTGTCCACAATCAGATGCAAAATATGCTTGAGGCGGGCGTGCAAACCCGCCTCTTTGATTCTCGACTATAATGACATCCATGATGGATTTAAGGACTGTTGTTGCGGTCATCATAACACTCACTATCGCCTATGCCGGAATGGGGCGGACGCTGCCATTTGATACATCAGCGCCGGTGCCGCTGGTGGCGGGTATTATGCTGTTTGTTGGCTACCTGTACGCCGCGCGAACTGTGGTACGTCTGCCGTTTGCATTGGTCATCACCATACGTCGGACACGTTATGCTCAGCGAGAATATGGGTTAGTGGGTATTGATCGCTTGCGCGAAGGATACGTGCGCGGCTTTATGGATACCCGCCGCTGGAGAGTGGGGCCACTGGCACTGGTTGATCGCTTAACCGTATTTGCGGCAACGTTTGTAGCGACCCTGCCGACTGTGGGTAGTGTGCTGCTAACGCTGGTTGGCTTAATGGGGCTGGCGCTGTTGTTGATAGTGTACTTGCTGCGCGGAATATTTGGCTGGTTGGTGGAAGATGAACTAGGTAGTGGAAGGGTGAAACAGTCGATGAATTTGCCGTTCATAAAGATGTGAGGGCGAACCCGAAAGTTGCCCTCACGTTCAAATCACACCAATTACTGTAGAGTTGGCTGTGAACCGTTTCCATTGACGGGCACTGCATTGACTTTCTGCAGTTCGCCCCGCAGCAGCACACCCAGCAGCGCCTCTGCAACGCCGCCACCCTGACCGCTGCCATTGACGGCAATGTCAGGGATGATACGAACGCCCTGATCGCCGACAATTTGCATGAGCTGGACAGCGGTGAAGCCGTCCTGTCCCATCGCTTCGGCACCGGCGCGGTAAGCATCGGCCTTCGCTTGACCGATAGCGCGCACGGCTTCGGCTTCACCCTGCGCCTTCAGGCGGGTGGCTTGCGCGTCACCTTCAGCTTCTTTAATGCGCGCCTGCGATTCGAGGTCGGCGATATTTACACCTTGCTCGGACTTGACCATCTCCTGCTGGATTTCAGCAAGGGCAGTGGCACGCACCAACTGTTGGCGCTGTGCCTGCGCTTCCTGCTGCACCTGATACGTCTTGTTCTGTTCCTCGGCGATCTTACGATCCGTCAGCGTTTGCATCAGTGTGGGAGGCGGCACGATCTTCCCGATCAGCGTATCAATGGCTTCCACATCATATGCCCGGATCGCCTTGCTGACGTGCACCGTCGCTTCCGACTGCCGTTCGCTTCGGGCATTCAAGAAATCCAGCACCGTGTAGGCCTGCGCCGCATTGCGGAAGTAGTTGCTCACAATAGGTTGCAGCACATGGTCAACCATGTTCTGCACCGAACCGATGCGGCTGATAACCTTCGGCGCTTCCAGCGCGCCCACATGGATGATCTGCGACACATCCAGATCGAAGGTGAAGCCGTCTTTCGAGTTCACGGTGATCGAATTCAACGAACGGTCATAACTGTGCTCTTCAGTACGCGGTGACCAGTTGAGCACAATATTGGTGGTCGGCACCAATTCCACTTTCATCACGCGCGTGTTGATGGGGTGCTTGCCGGGATAGAGTGGCGCAACCCACACACCTTTGTGCCCCTGATTGACCAGATCGCCATGCTTGAATTCCGCACCACTCACATCAATGTGCGCCTTGCCCACGAAGGAGATCACCACCCCGACATAACCGATGGGGATTTCGGTCATCGGCACCTGTTCGACATGTGCAAACCACGGGTTCAAATTCCATGAACCCGAAAGCAATACCTGCTCCTGTAAACCACGCCGCCCACCTGAAGTCAGGAACGCCTGCGCGTTTTGGAAGTTGTCATGACCGGGGATATACAAACCGGCAATTTCACCTTCGTCAATCGGCGCACCATCCAGCGTCGTCACGATACCAACCATGTCCGGTTCAATCTGGTAAACCAGCAGATCGTCCGAATCCATACCCTGCTGGGCAGCGGTTTGGCGGGTGATGACCGTGAATAGGGCGGTGTTGATACGATACGCACCGGCAGTCAGGATACCCAACTGACGACCGCGTTCACCACCTGTGGTCAGGAACTTACGCGCATCCTGAAAATCATCGCAATCCACCACTTTACCCAGAATGCGTTCGGCGGGTATCGAGTCACCATCTGCCGCCACAACCAGACCGATTTCTCCCTGCGGAATGACGGTAACCGGCACTTTTTTGATGCTGTACATCCACGGGAAGTAACCGAAGTACCAACCGGGCGCCAGTGTTGCAGCTTGATAACCTGCTTCACCATGAAGCGCGATTAAACGATCTGCTGGCAGCGACTTTGATGAAAATCGCTTGATGACGATGCCCACCTGCCGTTCGCTAATGACGACCAGCCCGGTGAAAGCTACCACTGCTGCGACGAACAATATGACCACAACGACTGGAATGAGCAGTTCCATGATTTCCTCCGTGCCCCGCGAGTTGCCTGCTAAGGGGCGCTCAAAAATGGACGCGCGTCGAACAAAGACACCTTCACTCTACACCCGAATTTTCGGCGTAGATGTTACAGAATCCACATTCAACACGAATCATTATTGAGCCGAGTTGATTCGTAGAAACCCCCACTGATTGGGGGACTGAAAAGGCGGGAATTGCCGGAAATCTTCTAAATTATGAGGAGTTATTCAGGCGAGACATTCGCCAATCGCGATTCCACAATTTCCCCATAATATTGAATTTTATAGCGAATGAGGTTGAGATTGGCATTCAATTCGCTCATCCGGGCCTCCACCTCGCATTGCAGCTTCTTCAACATCTCCACCCGCTGCGGTAGTGTCGCGTCACCCTGTCGTTGAAGGTGGGCATATATCCGCATATCGCGGATGGACATGCCGGTTGCCCGCAGCTTCATCAGGAAATCAATCCAGCCGATGTCATCTTCTGTGTAGCGGCGGTGGGTGTTATTAGCGCGGTCAATAGGATGAATGAGGCCGATACGTTCGTAATAGCGCAGTGTGTGTTCACTGAGTCCGGTGGCATCAGCCACCTGCTTAATGGTGAGGTTGGTATCTTGTGTCATCATAGCTCCAGTCTACAACTTAGAGTGTACTCTAAGTCAAGACTGCTGCCCCGGCTGAAATTAATCAGGTACTTGACTTAGAGCGCGCTCCAACTTGTAAAGTCCATGTCAGTAGGTAAATATGTGCAGTTTGGGGAGATGGATTTATGGATAAACGGATACTAGGACGTTCAGGTTTAGAAGTTTCACCACTAGGGATGGGTTGCTGGGCAATCGGGGGCGTGTGGCAGTTCCTAGACATTCAGGCCGGATGGGGTGTGGTGGGCGACAACGAATCGATTCGTGCCATCCAACATGCGCTTGAAAGCGGCATCATGTTTTTTGATACAGCCGCCAATTACGGAACGGGTCACAGTGAGCGAATATTAGGGCGGGCACTCAAGGGTAAACGTGACGATGTAGTAATCGCCACCAAGTTCGGTTTTGTGGTGGATGAAGAAAATAAAAGGGTAAGCCGCCACCCTGACGCGGCTGCAATAATTGCCAATGTCGAAGCCGAATGTGAAGCCAGTTTACGGCGTTTAGCCATTGATTGTATTGACCTGTACCAACTTCACGTCTGGGACTATCCGCAGGAGTACGTAGCTGAACTGCTTGATAAATTGGAGGGATTGGTGAGCGCCGGGAAAATCCGTTATTACGGCTGGAGCACCGACTCGGTAGAGAGAGCACGCTTGTTTGCAGAAGGTGACCACTGTGTCGCCATCCAGCACGACCTCAACGTGGTTTTGGACGCGCCTGACATGCTGGCACTTTGTGAACAGCGTAATCTTGCCAGCATCAACCGTACGCCGCTGGCGCGTGGTGCGCTCACAGGTAAATACACCCGTGATACAGTTTTTGCCGCTAACGATGTGCGTACTGACACATGGGCGCGGGAACACATATTGCTGCCCGCCTTTGAAAATCTGGATGCTATCCGCGATATTTTAACCAGTGGCGGGCGCACCTTGGCGCAGGGTGCACTGGCGTGGATTTGGGCGCGCAGCGGTCAGACCATCCCTATTCCCGGCATCCGCACGGTGGCGCAGGTTGCGGACAATGCCGGTGCGATGCGATTTGGCCCGCTGACCACTGATCAAATGAGGCAATTGGATGAATTGCTTCGTCCGGTGACCACCGCTTAACTGACTGGATGATGGCGCTTTTGGAAACGCAGGGCGGTATCTACCAACATCTTACCCATCTGGTCGAGTCGCTTGATGTATTTAGCGCTGGTGACTTTGCCAGACGGGTCAAAGACCTCTTTTGCATTGTGGATGGGGATGGACAGCGGTAACGCATACCCTCGCAGTGAGTGAACCACATTGACCATCGCCGCAATTGAATGAATAGCTGCTTGGTCGCCCCCTGCTGTAGCGATCAAGCCGACGGGCTTGTTGTGTAAGTAAGGTTCAGGAGCATCTGACAAAAATTCTAGAAAATCGAGCGCATTTTTGGTAATGCCTGCTAGCGTACCGTGGTAAGCAGCGGTGCTGAACGCAAATGCATCGGCGTGCTTGGCAATTTGAATGAACTCTTGCACCGAAGCGTCGTAGTCTTCCAAGTCCCAGTCGGGCTGAAACATAGGCAAGTCAAGGCGGCGGAGATCAATCAACTGGGTAGTCGCGCCCGCCTCACGGGCTATATCAAGCACGTGTTGCAGCGCCCACAGGCTGGTGGAGTTTTCGCGCAGTGTGCCGCCGATTCCGACAATGCGTAAAGAATTGGTATGAAGTGACATATAATAAGTCCTAAATCTTCCTGTCAGGGTTATGCACCGTTTGACAACACAAGCTGGTAATTGCTTACGGAATTATATTAATTGTTAGCGATATTCCCAGAATTCGCTACCGGCCATAGGTCAAAAGGGATTATGTACTTCCGTACATCGCTTGCTCAAAATAGTGTAATTCAGCTATGAACAAGGATAACTTGGGGATCGCCACGATATTATCACCGAAACTTTTGAACACATTTGGCAGGTGAAAAGTATTAGAACTGCTTGACCCTGTGTTGCCATTCACGTTATCATCACATGAATACGAGTGAAGGTCTATTGTTTATGGAAGAACAGTATTTAGTAAGTGTCCTTCGCACGGCTGATGGTCGGGAAATTGTTCTAAATGATTTCTTTGCCAGCCGCCCAGCATTTGTTATTGGCACAGATTCGCGCGCTGATCTACAACTCATGGGTGAAGGTATTGCGCCATCGCATGCCATCATTACAACCAGCGGGGCACATTACCGGATTGCGCCGCGCCTTCCCCACACATCAGTCACTGTTAATGGTTCGCAGGTTAAAATGCCGGTTGCCTTGACTGACGGTGCACTGATCCAGATTGGCAGTGTCCGGCTTAGCTATGCACTTGCTGAATGGAAAACATTACCACCACCTGCTCAGCCCGTTCATGTTATTTTGCCGGCTGTACTGCCAAAGGGCTTTCCAACACAGGATTCCAACACGCCGTCTTCTGTGTCAACCCCTAGGCGCTTAGCTGGACAGGGCGAAGTCTACTTTCCACGTCGTGACGACTCCTCAGGAAACGGTTTCAGTGGAATGCTGGCGGGTTTGGCGGTGCTGCTAGTGATAGGCGGTGTCATCGGTTACAGCTTGTTTGGCACTGTAACCTCGACTGCCGCAGGTGACCTGACGGCTCAGTTCGCCTATAAAGATGGCAACGTCACCGTTGTCATGTTTGACGCGGATTGGTGAATTTACTGCAAGCAACAAATACCCATCGTGAATGGGTTAGCACGACAGTATCGCGGTGATGTTTATGTTCAACAGGTCGACATTGACGACCCCGGTAATCGCCAATTGGTGTCAACATATTATGTCAGCGCGACGCCAACCATCGTGATCTTAAATGATAGTGGCGAGGTGTCAGCTCGCTTCGTCGGGTTAACAAGCGGCACGACACTTCAGCAGGCTATCGAAAAGGCGTTGAGCGAGGCCGTAGGCGGTAAAACCAGCGCTTAGAGTTCATTCTGTGGGATTTCTGTCACGAATTTGCGGGATAATGTGGTATAATCCACACCAATTGATGCTTGGTAGTGGCTCCGCGCCGCTGGGATGACACCACATGTTTTGGGGCGAGTATTCTCACCAGCTTGACGAAAAAGGTCGATTAATTATCCCTATTCGTTTTCGCCCGCACCTTGCGCCTCATGGCATACTGACGCGCGGACTAGACCATAACCTCGTCATTTATCCTCAGGCCACTTGGCGCGAACTTTCTGAAAACTTAAGCCATGTACCTATTACCGATGCGCCAGCGCGGGCCTTGCGTCGCCTCCTATTTTCTGGCGCAGTTGAACTGTCGATTGATCGGCAGGGGCGCATGCTCATCCCGGCTTATCTGCGTGACTATGTGTCGCTGGATGGCGAGGTATTGATTTCAGGGATGGAAAGTTTTGTAGAATTATGGGAACCATCACATTGGCGCGCAACCCTGAGCGATATTCATCTTTCATTAGACGATGCGCGCAAATTGCCCAAGTTGAGTGTCTAACATGTCACATATTCCGGTACTGCTAGATGTTGTTCTAAGCTATTTGCTGCCTGCTGAACGTGTTATTGATGGCACATTGGGCGCGGCAGGACATACCCGTGCGCTGCTAAACGCCGGTGCTGGTCACGTATTGGGCTTGGATGTTGATCCAATGGCGTTGGAAATAGCCCGCAGGGAGTTGAGTGGTTGTACGGAACAGGCAACGATTGCCCATGCCAGCTATCATGATATCGTGGCACAGGCTCGGCGGATTGGATGGGAGCAGGTAGATAGCATTTTGCTGGATGTCGACGTATCGTCCATGCAGCTTGACCGTGCCGAACGCGGTTTTGCCTTCCGCCATGACGGGCCATTGGATATGCGCTTCGATCCGGCGGGTGGCGGCATGACAGCGTCCGATGTGGTCAACTCCACTGACGAGGCGGAACTCGCTGAAATTTTCCGTACCTATGGCGAGGAGCCGCGTGGTCGGGTGATAGCGCGGGCCATCGTTGCGGGGCGACCATTCACCACCACCCAGCAGCTTGCCAATCAAATTGAATCCATTATTCCTCGACATCACGGTGATAAAATTCATCCGGCGACGCGTGTATTTCAGGCGCTGAGGATTGCTGTTAACGACGAATTGAACGGTTTGGAACGCACCTTGCCGCAGGCTATTGAATTACTTCGATCAGGTGGGCGGCTGGCGGTCATTAGCTTTCACAGCTTGGAAGATCGTATCGTCAAGCAGGCTTTCAAATTGGCGAGCACGGACTGCATCTGCCCACCGAGGACGCCAATTTGCGTCTGTGAACATATTGCTAGTGTGCGCTTGCTGACCCGCAAGCCAGTAATAGCAGATGACCATGAAATTGCCCTCAATCCGCGTAGCCGCAGCGCCAAGCTGCGGGTGGTCGAAAAATTGTAATGGCGGAACTCATCCCCGCTTTATTAGACACAATTGCATAGTTTCCGTTTGTGAATTAATCTGATAACGGGCGTCTATTAGCTGATAACAGGTTACTGTTCCATGAATCAGATTCAACATGCACTGCGGGATCGTCCGTGGCGCTTGCAGCGGCAGGCCGTGGCGTTGGTGGCGCTGGGCATATTCATCGCCATCTTCATCGGTGCGCTCTACTTGGCACAATCGGCATCCGTTGCCACGTTGGGCCGCCAGCTTGAAGAGTTGATTACGCGCCGTAACCAGCTTGAACAGCAAAATGAACAGCTTCGCGAAGACATTGCCGAGCTACGGAGCGTGCCGCGATTGCTAGCACGTGCTCAGGAATTGGGTTTTGAGCCTGCTGCCGAAAATCAGATCGAGTACTTATATGTGCCAGATTACAATCCCAACCGCGAACCAGTGACCGCCGCCTCGACCGAGCAAACGCAAAATCTGCCGGTATACGACGAGTCCTTTGTGGGCTGGGTACAGCAGCAGTGGGACAATCTGGCACAGCAATTTCAAGGATTTAGTGGAGGCGGTTCCTAATGGCAAGTGTACAACCTGCTCCATCTCGTGACCAAATGTTCAACCAGCGCCTGCCGTTTGTCATCATCGGCATGGTCATCGCCAGTGTGCTGCTGGTCTTCAAGCTGGTTTCCTTTCAACAGTTGTCATTGGATGTCGTTAATGAACTGCGACCGGATTATAACCGCACTGTTAATCTGGCTGCGGCGCGTGGCTTGATTTATGACCAATCAGGGCAGCGACTTGCCGTTAATACACTGGAATACCGTGTTGGTCTTAGCCCCAATCTGGTTGCCAATCCACAGCGTACAGCCACCCAATTGGCAGGCATTCTCAATCTGGATGAATTAACAGTGTATCAGGCGACCACCAGTGATAAGACGTGGGAACTTCTGGCGGCTCCTGTCAGCGCCGAGGTCGGTCAGCAGATTGAGCAGCTTAAGCAGGATGGCTTGACAGCGTTGACTATTGAAAAGATTCCCCGCCGCAGCTATCCGCAAGGAGCCTTGGCAGCGCAGGTGCTGGGCTTCGTCGGCGGTGAATTACAGGGTTACTACGGTGTAGAGGGCAAGTTTCAGGATCAACTGACTGGCCGTCCGCGTACTGAAGTCGTCAGCAACATTCCCTTTGATGTACCGTCCGAGCAAGAAGCCGACAAGGGAAGTGATATATACCTAACGCTTGACCGTGATATTCAATTCTTGATTGAAAGTCAGTTGTTGAGCGCGGTGCAATCTACCGGCGCAAAATCCGGCACTATTATTGTGATGAATCCCCGCAGCGGCGATATATTGGGGCTGGCAAATTATCCATCATATGACCCTAATGATCCATTAGCCGTCAAAGATACGCTGTGGAAAGATACCGCCATCAGCAACGAATATGAGCCCGGTTCGGTGATGAAGGTCGTTACAGTAGCAGCGGCGCTGGACAAAGGTACGATTACACCCAACTGGACGTACAACGATCAGGCCGTGCTGGATATGGCGGGCATCAAGGTGCAGAACTGGGACCGGCAGGCGCATGGCGTGGTGGATACTACCAATGTGCTGGTGCAGTCCCTAAATGTGGGCGCAGCTACCATCAGCTTGGCGATGGGGCCGACCGACTACTACGCCTACATGTCCAAGTTCGGCTTCGGCAAGCTAACCGGTGTCAACCTGGAAGGCGAAGCCAGCGGCACGATGCACGTTCCGGGCGATTCTGACTGGAGTGAAAGTAATTTGCTGACCAATGCCTATGGGCAGGGCGTGGCCGTGACGCCGCTGCAAATGATTACGGCTGTTTCGGCCATTGCCAATGACGGCCTGATGATGCAGCCCAATATCGTCGCTAAGATTGTCAACAACAACGGACAAGTAAATGTGGCGCAGCCCATTGCCTTGGGCAGGCCAATTACGCAGGACACGGCCCATACCGTCCGCGATATGATGGTAGCGGTAGTGCAGAATGGTCTGGATGACGGGGCACAGCTTCCAGGCTACACAGTGGCCGGTAAAACGGGCACGGCTGAAATCCCTGTTCCTCTGGGTTACAAACAAGATGCGTGGATTATGAGCTTTATCGGCTTCCTGCCTGCCGATGATCCGCAGGTGATTGTGCTCATCAAGCTCGATGAACCGACGACAGGACGCTGGGCCAGTCAGGTGGTAGCGCCAGTTTTCCGCCAATTGGCCCAACGGTTGGTGGTGCTGATGGAAATTCCACCGGATGCGGTGCGGTTGGCGTTAAAGGCCGAAGGCGCGGCAGCCAGCGGGCAGGGTGGGTAATGAAATTTCGTGGTTCAAGAATATACAAAACTTTTGTGTGCATCCTGTTAAGCTAACGGTGGCGTCCAAGTATCACATTTTGTCAAACTGATAAATTCGGCATCAGGAAATTGGATAATGCGGATTATGTCTTGTGGTGCAATAGGTTGTGTAACATTGGCTTCATAGTCGAGTGAGTCTAGTGTTTGAAGTCCACGTTTGACTAAATACCTGCGAATAATATTGAAATCAAGCCGACCAAGTTCTGCTAGCTTCGAGACAGGTGCATACATCTCAATTATTGATGGCGTGCCAATTCGCTTTAAAATTGGGCCTGATACAGAATCTCTTTCATGGCTATTGTAGAGAGCTTCGCCTCCCCAAGATCGAAAAAAGCGTTCTATGCCACGCTGTCCAGCAAGATGGGGCGTGTAGAAACAAAGCCAGATTCTTCCGGCACGATAAGAGTCATTGGCTTCGTGTTTACTTTTGAGATACTCAGACACTTGTATGTCGATAAGACCTGCTTGATTAAGAGCCTCGATACGTTGATATAAAAAATTCTGGTTTGGTAGCTGCATGCCATTTGCTAGAACTTGTTGAATCTCATATTCGGTTAAGCGAGTACAATGATAACCGCGCATCATACTGTCCGTATGGAGAACCTCCCGTAGCATATATATTGTGTGATCGTATTCCTGAGCATTTGGTCTGTTTTCATTTCCAAGCTCCCAATTGAGAAAAAGATCATGGTGTGTGTTAAGAAAATCTATTATCTGAGGAGACCAAGTTTCCTCTTGCTCTAAGCTCATTACAGTCATTCGATTCTCCCCAGATTATTTGAGAAATATTCACATACAAATCACTGTTTCGATATATTGGCTTAGAAATTAAACGAATATGCTCGAAGATGATTTTATCTTCTCCCTGACTATATAACTCCTTAGCTTGTCTGACAACTAGCCTTTCCGCCGCTTGCTGTTTATACTGTATCCCCTGCGTGTGCAATCCTGCACATGGCTTTGGTAATGAACGGGTAAGTGTACATGGCGGACGATTACCGTTTGCAATTAGCGTGGGTGGCTTTGCCTTCTTGCTGGCCGTCATCTGGGGTGGGCCGTTTGTGGAAATGCTTAAGCGTCTGCGGGTCGGCAAAATCATTCAACTTGAACTTGATGACACCCACCAAAAAAAGATGGGTACGCCCACGATGGGCGGCATCATGATTATTGTACCGGTGGTGCTGGTAGCCCTCGGCTTGAACATTGCCACCGTGGCCCGTGTCGTCCGCACGGCAACCGGCGCGAGTATCTTGTTGCCGTTGGCGGTGTTGGTGGGCTTCGGTTTGCTGGGTCTGCTGGACGATTGGGAAGGCATCCAGAAGTCGCGCGGGGTGTTCGGACAGGGTTTATCGCCCCGTGCCAAGTTCGCCGGACAGCTCTTGCTGGCGACGGTGGTCGCTGTCATCATTTCGCTGTATGACGGTGGTTTTCAATACGCGAACCAGATCCGCCTGCCACTCATCCCATTCTCAATTGAAATTAGCCCCATTATCTTCATCCCCATCACCGTCTTTTACATCATCGGCATGTCCAATGCCATCAATTTCACCGATGGGCTGGATGGATTGGCAGGAATTATTACGGCCAGTGCCTTCGCGGCCTATGGTGTGATCGCCTATTTACAGGGCCAAATTCCGCTGACCCAATTTTGCTTTCTGCTGGTCGGGGCGTGTTTTGCCTTCCTGTGGTACAACGCCCTGCCGGCGCAACTTTTCATGGGCGACACCGGTTCGCTGGCGCTCGGTGCAACGCTGGGGACGGTTGCTATTATGAGCGGTCAATGGCTACTGCTGCCGATCATCGCTATTGTACCCGTCATTGAAACCGTCAGCGTCATTTTGCAAGTGGCCTATTACAAGCGCACCAAGGACCCGGCCACCGGGCAGGGACAGCGTCTGTTTAAGATGGCTCCTATTCACCTGCACTTCCAGAAAAGTGGCTGGAGTGAAACACAGGTGGTGCAGCGCTTCTGGTTGGTCGGCTTGCTGGCTGCACTATTCGGTGTGGCACTGGCATTGATATGAGCAGCGCCAACGGCACGCACAAAGTTGATAAGCTCTACGGCAAGAAAGTGGCGGTTCTGGGTTTCGCGCGGCAGGGCAAGGCATTGGCCCGCTGGCTGCCCAGCGTCGGTGCGCGCGTGCTCATCAGCGACATGCGTCCGCCGGAGAAGTTAGCCACGGAAACCGCCGGATTCCCCGATATTGAATTTGTGCTGGGCAGCCACCCTGATAGTATGCTGGATGGCGTTGATTTACTCTGCATATCCGGCGGTGTTTCGCCCGAACTACCTATCGTGCAGGAAGCGCTGAAGCGCCGCATTCCGCTCTCGAATGATGCGCAGCTTTTCATGGAGCGTTCCCCTGCGCAGATTATCGGCATCACGGGCAGCGCGGGCAAAACCACCACCACCAGTCTGACGGGCGACATGATGAAGCGCGCTGGACTGACCACATGGGTCGGGGGCAACATCGGCGATGTGCTGTTGGATGTGTTGCCACAAATACAGCGTGACGATACGGTGGTCATGGAACTGTCCAGTTTCCAGCTGGAACTGATGACCGTCAGCCCGCGCACCGGTGCGATCTTGAATATCACCCCTAACCACCTTGACCGTCACGGCACGATGGAAAATTACGCCCGCGCCAAAGCCAACCTCATCCTGCACCAGATGGAAAATGATGTCGCCGTGCTCGGTTACGATGATGCCGGAAGCCACGCGCTTGCCGAGGCGGTAAAGGGTGATTTGGTGTGGTTCAGCGCCAAGTCAATGGTTCCTGATGGGGCGTTCATGGCGGGCCAGCGCCTGCTGGTGGTGGGGCGTTCCAGCCCCGATGGCGAACCGCGCGTGGTGTGCAGCCGCGAGGACATCCCCCTGCGTGGCGACCACAACGTCCTAAATGTACTGGCGGCTTGCGCCATCGCCGGTGCGAACGGCGCGTCACCGGAGGTCATGGAAGCCGCTATCCGTGACTTCAAAGCCGTGCCGCACCGCTTGGAAGTGGTGCGCGTCCTCAACGGGGTAACCTATATCAACATTAGCATCGCCACCGCGCCCGAACGGGTCGTAGCGGCGCTGCGGAGTTTTAGCGAACCACTCATTTTGCTGGCGGGTGGCAAAGACAAAAATCTGCCGTGGGACGATATGATTCGCCTCGCGCTGGTCCACTGCCGCCATATCGTGGCCTTTGGTGATGCGGGCGACTTGGTAGTCGAAGTTGTGCAGCGAATCGCGGGCGATGCGGAAGCGGTGACCCGTGTGAAGACGTTGGAAGAAGCGGTCAATGCGGCAGTGACGCTAGCCCAGCCCGGTGACGTGGTGCTGCTGTCGCCCGGCGGCACGAGCTACGATGCGTATCTCGATTTTGCTGAGCGCGGCGAACATTTCCGTGAATTAATATTGAAGCTATAATGAATAGATTGTAATAGGTTCTTTATGTTGTAAATGATGACGGTGTGCTACGGTATAGAATAAATTGTGTGAATTGGTGTTGTAATGACTGACCGACCACTTGTTGATGTACCCTTAAATGATGTCCCCTCTGTTCCCGCGCCGCGTCCGGTACGCGCTACCCCGCGTTCCGTGCCGCGTGTAGCGAGCGAAGACAACGCTGGTGAGCAAAAACGTAGCTTCATTAGCACGCTGGATGGGTATCTGTTCGTGCTGGTGGGTATCTTGCTGGCAATCGGTTTGATGATGGTCTACAGCACCACCTTTGACTGGAGCTACCAGAGCTTCGGCAGTGAGTCGCTTATCTTCTTCCAGCACGTCCGTAACGCGCTCATCGGCGGCGCTATCCTGCTGGTTATGGCCTTCGTGGATTACCGCCTGTGGCGGCGGCTGGCGGTTGTCCTGCTGTTGGTGACCATCGGCGCGTTGGTGGCGGTGCTGCTCTTTGGTGATGACACCTTCGGCGCGCGGCGTGCCCTCATTAACGGCTCGTTCCAGCCCAGCGAATTAGCGGAACTCACCATCGTGGTCTACATGGCCGCGTGGCTCAGCTCGCGCCGTACCCAGATCCGCAGCATCACCTACGGTCTGCTGCCCTTTGCCATTCTAGTGGGCATCGTAGCCGTGCTTATCCTCCGCCAGCCGGACATCAGCTCGGCGGCGACGGTAGTGGCGGTAGCAGGCATCATGTTCTTTCTGGCAGGTGCTGACCTGCTTCAGCTTATCATTACCGGCGCGGTCGTGGGTATCATCGGTTTTGTCTATGTCACCTCTTTCGGCCCCAACTACGCGCAGGGTCGTATTGACTCGTTCGTTTCCAGCGTGGCGGATGTAACGCAGGCGGACTACCATGTGCAGCAGGCCATCATCGCTTTTAACAACGGCGGCCTGACGGGCGTCGGCTTGGGGCAGGGTAAGCAGAAGTTTGGTAACCTGCCCGCGCCGCACACCGACAGTATCTTCGCTGTCATCGGTGAGGAACTCGGCTTGGTGGGTGCCGCACTGGTGGTGGCGCTTTACGTGGCGCTGGTGGTGCGCGGCATCCAGATTGCCCGCCGTTCGGTTGACCACTTCGGGGCGCTGCTGGCGGCTGGCATCACCATCTGGATTGCGCTCAAGGCGCTCCTCAACATCGCGGTAATGACGGCAGTTGTGCCACCCACCGGTGCGCCGCTGCCCTTCATCAGTTTCGGCGGTTCGTCGCTGGTGGTGTTGATGATCGGCACGGGTCTACTGTTGAGCGTCTCGCGCGTGCGGGCGCGGCAGGCCTTCCCCCGCCGCAGAGCGGAACCGATGGAACACCGCCAGATGGCAGCCACGCAGAGCCGCAATGGACGCACGCGGCGGCCCCGTATTCCCGCTGCCGGTGATGGCCGCGCCCTTGAAACGCCGCTCTCCGAACAGTAATCTTCTGCACAATGCCTGATTTTATTTCATATGCCCGCTTTGCCGGGGCTTTTCGATTGGCTATAGTCACGCCATAACTAGACAGAGGTCGTCACATGAGCGCATTCAAGCACGTCATCCAGAACGAAGCCGAGCTCCGCGACATTTTAGGCTATGCTGGAGGGGCAGCGCAAAACAAAGTACTCTCCGAAATTGATGAGATCAGCCGAGCCTTTATTCAGAATGCGCCGTTCGTGGTGATCGGCACAACTGGCGCGGGCGGCAGCATGGATGTCTCGCCCAAAGGTGATCCGGCGGGCTTCGTGCAGGTCATGGATAGCAAAACACTGTTGATTCCAGACCGCCCCGGCAACCGTCGCGGTGATACGCTCTCAAATATCGTGCAAAATCCCAGCATCGGGCTGTTGTTCCTCGTGCCGGGTCGCAAGGACACCCTGCGCGTCAACGGTACGGCGGAGATCGTGCGCGACGAAGATGTGCGTGGACGTTTTGTGATGCAGGGTAAAGCGCCCATGTTCGTCATCGCGGTGACGGTGCAAGAGGTATTTTTCCACTGCACCAAATGTATGGTGCGTTCCGGCCTGTGGTCATCCCAACCCGCGCCGGATGCGCTGGTATCCTTTGGCGAAGCCATCGTCAAGCACGCCCACCTCGATATGAGCATAGAAGAGGCGAACGAGATGGTGGTCGAGGATGAGGAAACCGGGCTGTATTAGGTGGTGGGCAGCAGGGAAATACTATCCGAGCGATGGACTATTTGTGGGCAGTGGCGTGGTTTTAGCCAACGAGCTTGTCAATGCACCTATAAATAATTCTCTATTTTTCTTGTGCCAAAGCTATGAAATCCTAAAGTGTTTGGCATTTTTTGTCCCAATAATAGTTGTATGAAATTGCAAGACAGCTCTACATATATAACCCAAACACGCACATCGCACAGAAAAAATGTGCTATATTAGGATTGTGGCTTTCTTACGAGGACACGACCATGCCGGATACAACTATTCTTGATGTGCTTGATAGTTTCTTCGGGAACAAATTGCCTGATTTTAGTTCCCTTTCAGAAGGTACGATTGAGGACTTTGGTAAGGAAGTCCGTCGATTTTCTGAGACATATGAACCACCAGCGGTCAAAGAAGATGACGTATATCCATGTTTTCTCGGCGGCTGGCCCTCAGCCAGATGGGGTGACTTCAGCCCCTTAATTATGACTTCACTCTTGTATTCTAGTTCTGTGCTTGTCAAAGACTTAATAATTGATTGGTTCTCTGATGAACAATATGAACTACCACAATTCGTGGAAGTTAACGACAATTTGATTCTTCCTAGGGAACAACGAGGCTATCGAACACCAAATGATAATAGGGACGGCAATCGGGAAGCTAGGTTAGTTGCAAACCGTAATTTCCTTCGAGTTACTGTACCTATGTTCCTAGAAGCGCGTAAGCTAATTGAGAAAGGTATTTTAATATCAGTTCCTTCAAAAAGATTTGAATATCTAAATCAGAAACACGCGGAAGAACTTGCAACAAGTCTTTTACCACTCGCCGTATCAAGTGTAAAGGATTTCACGGATCAATTTAGACCTCGTGATTTAGCACGAACTGATAATTTACGCGGCTTATTTATGTTCATGCAAAGCTCAAACAAATCATTAATCGAAAATCAAATTCGTCAGGAAGTTCGTGAAGCATTGTACTACTTTGCGACAGAATATCTTTTAGCTGAACATTATGGATTTACTTATACATCAACGTTTCCATTTGAAGAACATGTTTGTCATAATGCAATAACCCCTTTGCTCAGGAAACAATCAGGTCACTATGTATATCAAGGTGTGTTGAATTCAAAACTACCCCTTTATCAAGGGCTGAATCCTCAAGTGATTGCTGATATACGTAATGATGATAATTTCGTTGATTTCCGCCGTGAGCTATATCAGATTTATGCTGATGTACCACAAGGTGCAAGTGGAAGTGATATGCGACGACATATTAGAGAAGCGGAGGAAGTTTTATTGCGACCAATCCTCCAAAAATTGGAAGTCAGTGAAAAAAAACGCCCATTGTCTGGGTTAGGTTTTACAAGAATTGGGGTACTCCGAATGGCTGCTACAGTACTGTTAGGGTTGGCTGCTCCAACAGGTATTGGCACAGCTACAAGTGTAGGGGTATTAGGCGAAGTCGTTCAACGTTTTGTTCAGCGTGATCGTACTAAGGGTGCATCGGTGATATGGCGGAAACTCTTTAATCACGGACGGTCAATCAAAGAGGAATTTGATAGTCAGGTAAAAGGAATTACGCCTCCCAGAAAACCGTATTGGGGTATTCCTTTCAAAGATGGGATGCAAGCAATCGTGACAGAAGCAATTTATGTATCGGCAACCCCGAAAAATACTCAAGAATCCGAAAACGAAGAACGCAACAACTTGGAGTGAAATCTAATCAACCTCATTGAATATTCACGCAAAACATTCTTCGTAACTCCATTTCATAGGCCTATGCTACAATCAAAAGGCGCGGACTTATACAAGACGGTATGCCTTTGAGAATCATAATTGCAGCGGGCGGAACCGGCGGCCACGTCTACCCGGCGATGGCGATAGCCGAAGCCTTAAAACAACGTTATCCCGATGTCAGCCTGTATTTTGTAGGCAGCGTCGGCGGTTTCGAGCGTCCGCTGTTAGCCGAATCAACGGTTGAATTCGATACCCACGACGAAATCTACGCCGGACCGATACACGGCGTGGGTCTTTTGCGTACAGTCATCAGTGCATTTCAATTGATGTTCGGCACGCTGCAAGCCCTGCTGCTGGTCATGCGCCGCAAACCGCAGGCCCTGCTGCTGACGGGCGGTTGGGTCGGGCTGCCGGTTGCGCTGGCGGCGTGGCTGCTGCGCGTGCCGGAGTTGATCTTCCTGCCGGATATTGAACCGGGCTTGACCATCCGTGTCCTGCGCCGTTTCGCGCGCCGCGTGGCGCTGACGGTAGAGGACTCGAAAGCCTATTTTGTGGGGAATGATACAGTGGTAACAGGCTATCCCCTGCGTGCGGAAATGATGAGTGCTACCCGTGAGGCGGGTATTCAGCACTTCGGTTTGGATGCCGAGCGGAAAACACTGCTGGTTTTCGGTGGCAGTCGCGGCTCGCGTGCCATTAACAACGCCCTGCTGGAAATCGTACCCGAACTCTTGGCGGATGGGCTGCAAGTGATCCATGTCACCGGCACGTTGGATTGGGCGGAAATCGAAGCGCGGCGGCATGCCATGAGTGACATCAGCCGCTATCAAGCCTTCCCCTACCTGCACCGCGAAATGGGTCTGGCAATGGCCGCCGCTGATCTGGTGGTCTGCCGTTCAGGAGCCAGTGTATTGGGCGAGTTTCCCTATTTTGGTTTACCATCTATTCTTATACCATTGGCCTATGCGTGGCGGTATCAAACTGTGAACGCGGATTATCTCGCCAGTCGGGGCGCTGCGCTGCGAATGGATGAGGATGTTATGAAACAATCGCTGCTGTCCACCATTCGCCAGCTCATGAACGATGCGCCGCGTTTGCAGACCATGCGGGCGGCGGCACTCGCGTTGGCACGGCCGGACGGGGCAGCGCGCGCGGCGGAACAACTGGCCGAACTGGCCGGGGGCGGAGCATGATACAGCTTTCGACATTATTGTGGGGCTTTTCGCTGGTGTTCGGCGTCATCGGTTATATGCGCGGACTGTCGAAAGAACTCATTTCGCTGGCTGGTATTGTGCTGGCGCTGTTTGCCCTGTTCCAGTTCGATAGTTCTCTGCGCGGCATTTTTCTGGCGAATGTGCCCGGTCAGCAGAAGTTTATCATTCAATCGATCATCTTTTTGGTGATTGTCTTCTTTGCCTACCAGACGCGGGCCTTGAGCCGCCGGTTGAATGTGCCAGAAGGACGTGATAATCTGCAAGCCACCGTTTTGGGTGCCATCGTGGGTTTCATCAACGGCTATCTGATTTTCGGCTCGCTGTGGTATTTTATGGATATTAATCAATATCCACTCACGCCGTTTATCGAAGCGCCGCTGGCGGGTTCAACCAGTGCCGCAGCCATTAACACCCTGCCGTTGTATTTACTGGCGGGCGGGCCGGGCGGTGATGGCAGTATCCTGTCCTTTGTGGTGATTGTGTTGTTTATTTTTGTGCTGGTGTTAATCTGATATTCTATTTATAAACCCCGAATCGATTTCGACTCCCCCTCTCTAACGCATTGGAGAAGGGGTTGGGGGGTGAGGTTGGCGCATTTGTGGTTTCGCTCTACAGCATGCTATGGGTTTCGGCCATCTTTTTCGGCGTGATCGGCGTCATGCGCGGACTGCGTAAAGAAATTGTGTCGCTGGGTGGCATCATCCTCGCCACCTTTGCCCTCTACCAGTTTGATGTGTTGCTGCGCGGTGTGTTTCTGGCCTCCGTACCGCGCGATCAGGCCTTTTTCGTGCAGGGCGGCTTGTTTTGTGTCATCGTCTATTTCGCCTACCAGACCCGCAGCTTCGGCTACTATGAAGATGGGCAGGGCCCGCGCAACAACCGCCTGCAAGATGCCATCCTCGGCGGCCTGCTGGGCGCGCTCAACGGCTATTTGATCTGGGGTGCGCTCTGGTACTTTCTGGACATCAATGACTATCCCTTTGCACCGCTCATCACCGCCCCTGCCGCCAATTCCATCAGCGCCCAAAACTTGAACGCCATCCCGCTGGTCATGCTCGGTGGTGCGCTGGGTGGGGGTGGGCAGGTTCTGACCATCATCGTCATCCTGCTCTTCATGCTGGTGCTGTTCGTCATGTAAATATTTGCTTCCTATATGAATACACGATCATGGGTTATCATGGTTAGGGTGCAGCACAAGCACAGGTGCGCGCCTTTCTTTACGTAGGACAGATAAGCGCAAAAAGTGTGTTTTGTCGGGGCATGGCGGTGAGCGCGAAACTTCCCTGTGGGACATGCCCTCCGGAATTTTCTATCAGGTACATAATCGTGTAGGTGTCGTTGTGTCTCGCAAAATTCATCCCGGTCAACACATTCATCTGGTCGGCATCGGTGGCTCCGGCCTGTCTGCCATCGCCCGTGTGCTGCTGGGGCAGGGCTACACCGTCTCCGGCTCTGACCGCAGCACCAACGAATTGACCGACGCCCTCGCCCGTGACGGCGCGACCATCTACAAAGGCCACGACGCCGCCAACGTGCAGGGTGCGGACGCCCTCATCATCACCTCGGCTGTCAAAGACGATCATGTCGAAGTCGCCGCCGCCCGCGCCGCTGGCATCCCCGTCTACAAACGGCAGGATATGATGTCCGACCTGATGGAAGGCAAGCGTGTGATTGCCGTGGCGGGTACGAAAGGTAAAACCACCACCACCGCCATGATCGTCCACATCCTGCGCGAGTGCGGTCAAGACCCCAGCTACATCGTCGGGGGCATTATGGGCAACACGGGGACAAATGCGGGTGTCGGGCAGGGTGAGTGTTTTGTCGTTGAAGCCGACGAATACGACAATATGTTTCTGGGTTTACGTCCTGACATTGCGGTCATTACCAACATTGAATGGGATCACCCCGATTTCTTCAAGACACCGGACGATATGGTTGAGGCGTTTGAGAAATTTACCCAACGAATACCTCTATATGGCAGCATCGGCGGAACACTTGTCGGTTGTGCTGACGACACCAATGCGCGCAGATTGCTTGATGAAATTGCGATACGCAATACTACGCGGCGAATAGGTATCATAGGAGCAGTTGGATATAGTGCCAATGAGGCAAAATGTCTGACAAGAACATATTATGCGGTTAATACCCGGTCAGATGAAAATGGAAATATACGGTTTGATATCGAGACGACGTTTGAAAAGACAAGAGGCTATGTTGACTCGGTAAACTTAGGCTTGCCCGGACGGCACAATGTTCAAAATGCTTTAGCAGCAATTATTGTTTCAAATGAAGCAACGCACTCTTTCAGGATGAAAGAGCGAACACCAACACCAGTGACTCAGGCTGCCAAAGCCCTCGAATCCTTCAAACCCACCGCCCGCCGCTTTGAACTCCGCGCCGATCTCCACCGCATCGCTATCATTGACGACTATGCCCACAACCCCATGTCCATCCGCGCTGTGCTGGAAGCTGCCCGCCAGCGCTACCCGGATCGTGCTGTGTGGGCTGTCTGGCAGCCGCATACCTACAGCCGCGTGCAAGCTTTATTTAAGGACTTTGTGACATCCTTCGCTCAAGCCGACCACATTTTGGTTACGGATATTTATGCTGCCCGTGAAGCACCCATGCCCGGTGTGACCAGTGCAGCGCTGGTCGCGGCTATGTCTCATCCGGATGTGCGCCACACCCCATCCTTTGCGGATGCGGTAGCGGTTTTAAGTGCGGAGGTTCAAGCACCAGCAGTGGTTGTGATTATGAGCGCCGGTGATGCGCCGGCCATCGGTATCGATTATCTGAAGGACTTGCAGGCGAGGCAGGATGATTAAGCTGCCCCGTCCCTATGCTGACCGCGTACTCTATGACGAGCCGATGGCCCGCCATACGGCCGCGCGGCTGGGTGGTCCCGCCGATATGCTCTTTGTTGCCAAGACCAACAATGATGAATTCGCGGCGGTGGTCATGGCGGCATGGTCGCGCAATATTCCCGTGCGCGTGTTCGGCGCGGGGGCCAATGTGCTGGTCTCCGATAAAGGCGTGCGCGGCTTGGTGGTCATCAGCGATGTCGCCGAAGTCACCTTCGATGACTGGCATGAAGGCCGCAATGTGGCCGTCAGCGGTGGTATGGGCTTGGCGGTGCTGGCCCGCAAATGTCAGGCCAAGGGACTGTCCGGCCTCGAATGGGCGGTGAGTGTCCCCGGCACCGTGGGCGGCGCGGTAATTAACAACGCCGGCGCGCACGGCAGCGATATCGCCGCCAACCTCTGCGATGTCGTCGTCCTCGACGCGGATCGCGGCATCCAGCTCTTGACCCATGAGGAAATGAACTACGGCTACCGCACCTCCACCCTCAAAGCCCGGAAAGACCGCCGCTATTTGGTGCTGCTGGCTCAGTTTGCCCTCACCCCCGAAAATCCCGAAGTGATCCTCCAGCGCATGGAACACAACATCGCCCACCGCAAACAAACGCAGCCGCCCGGCGCGAGCTTGGGCAGCATCTTCAAAAACCCGCCCGGTGACTATGCCGGACGCTTGATCGAAGCTGCTGGCTTAAAAGGGTATACAATAGGTGGGGCGCAGGTTTCACCCGTTCACGCTAATTTTTTCATTAACCAGAATGCCGCCACCGCCACCGACTATTTCGCGCTCATCCAGCATGTGCAGCAAGTTGTCCGCGAACACAGCGGCGTCACATTGGAAATGGAAGTAGAATTAGTAGGTGAATGGTAGATGCTGAATAGGGTGCAGGTAGTCTGCCCATCCATGAGAGGCCCTAATTCATGCTGGCAGCATGCGCCCAATCGAGGGACATCCTGTTTGTAAAATTCGTTTTTATTTTTTGCTGAATTGTGGGATAATGTTGGTTATAGAAATGCACCGGAAGGTGGGGGAATGACATCGCGCTTGCGGGACAGACGACGCACTACAGGTCGTGAACCGGGTATCCTGCGCGGGCCGGTGTCCGCCGCTGCACCAGTAGCAGTTGAACATGGTGTGCGCCGCACGGGGTTTGCCGGTTGGCGGCTCGTCAGTGGCTTGATCGTACTGGCGCTGGCGGGCATGTTATTCATTTTTTTCACCTTCGATATTTTCTATGTGCACAGTATTGCGGTAGGCGGCCTCAAGTATCTGACCAAAGAGGAAATCTTTGCGCTAACCGATGTCGCTAATATGCACCTCTTTTGGCTTGATCCGCAGCAGATACGGGCTAACATTTTGCGTTCTCCCACCATTGCGGACGCCGATGTGCAGGTGACTTGGCCGCCCAATATGGTGCAAATCGTGGTTGAAGAACGCGAACCTGCACTGGTTTGGGTGCAGTCCAGCATTCCGGTCTGGGTGGACGTGCAGGGCCGTGTCATGAGTCAGCGTGAAGATCGCCCGGATTTGCCGCGTGTTCTGTCTGAAGTCGACGATGGTCCGCTGGGACAGAATGTGCAAATCGGCGTAGATGTCGTCAGCGGCGCGTTACAGTTGAAAGCCATAGCGTCGGGGGTAGATACCATTCGTTACCAACCGAACAATGGCTTGGGTTATACCGACAGTCGTGGCTGGGTGGCATGGTTCGGAACCGGTACCGATATGCCAGAGAAAATTGCGATTTATAATGCTATTGTTGCTAATCTTACATCGCGCGGGTTACAACCGCGTGAAATTAACGTGGTGAATCCTGATGCGCCTTTTTATTCCGTGGTGTGAGGACAGTAAATAAACGTTATGCGCGAACTGGCTGTAGCACTTGATGTAGGTACCCGCAAAATATGTACCATCGTCGCCGAAGTACGCGCCGATGACATCTTTGTAGTCGGTGTGGGCATCGAACCCAGCGCCGGTATGAAGAAGGGCATCGTTAATGATATGGGCGCGCTCAAGGATGCCATTTCCGCGTCCGTGCATAAGGCCGAAAAGACCAGCGGTTTTGATATTGCCCGTGCTTTTGTCAGTGTAGCAGGCAGCCACATCGCCTCCATGAATAGTCGCGGCGCGGTCGGCATCACCGGCCAGCGCGGCGTGAACATGGATGACCTCGACAAAGCGATGGAAGCTGCCCGCGCCATCGCCATCCCGCACAACCGCGAAGTGCTGCACGTCGTTCCCCGCAGCTACTCGCTCGATGGTCAGGAGCGCGTGCGCAGCCCCATCGGCATGCACGGCTTCCGCTTGGAAGTCGAAGCCCACATCATTACCGCCTCATCTTCCAGTATTGCCAATCTCGAACAATCCGTTCAGCAGGCGGGTGTGTCGGTTGATCGCTTTATCCTCAACCCGCTGGCGTCCGGCGAAGCCGTACTCACCGGCGAAGAAAAAGAGATGGGTGTCGTCGTCATTGATATTGGCGGTGGCACATCCGATATGGCGATATTCATTGAAGGCACAGTCTGGCACACCGCTGTCATTTCAGTTGGTGGCGACTTGATTACCAATGACCTCACGCACTGGATGCACGTCCCCTTTGAAGTGGCCGAAGCTGTTAAGATCAATCACGGTCATGCCCTCCAGCACGCCGTTGATCCGCTGGAAACCTTCCTCGTCGAACCCTTTGGCGAAGGACTTCCCATCGAAGTGCAGCGTTACGCAATGGCAGAAGCGATGGAGATGCGTGTTAGTGAAACGTTCGACATGGTCAAAAAGGAAATCAAGCGTTCCGGTTATGATGGTATGCTCCGGGCTGGTGCGGTCATTACCGGTGGCTCGGCCTTGTTGCCCGGCCTGAAAGAAGTGGCTGCCCGCGAATTGGAACTGCCGGTTCGTATCGCCAAACCGGAACGGCTGACCGGCATGGCAGACGCCTTGCGCCATCCGTCATACAGCACCAGTGTCGGCCTGCTGCGGATGGGGCTAAGCATGGAAAGCGCCCCAGTGGCCGCCCGCAACGGCGGGGTGACCAAAGCCGCGCCCACTATAAATATACCCGGTATTGTTACAGGCTTATTCAAACGTCTGCTGCCGGATGATAATGGCTAGTCGAAAATAAAGATCACCATTACGATTGACAACCGGAAAAGGGTATAAAATCGCGGTATAGGACTCTTGGACTACAGCATTTGCTAACTTTTAGGTATCGCGTACAATAGGGTTATTACGGCAATAGAAGTTTGCCTTTTTGAGGAGGCGGGTAAATTATGGATATATTACCGGGTGAAAGTTTTGCCCAGATTAAAGTTATCGGTGTAGGGGGAGGCGGCGGTAACGCTGTCAACCGCATGGTCAGTGAAGGGCTTGGTGGTGTTGAATTCATTGCAATCAACACCGACAATCAGGCGCTCATGTTGTCGAAGTCCAAGACGCGTGTGCGTATTGGCGACAAACTGACTCGCGGTCTGGGCGCAGGCGGCAACCCGGAAATTGGGCGCAAAGCGGCTGAAGAAAGCGCTGATGAACTTTACGAAGTCATTCGCGGCGCAGATATGGTGTTTATCGCCTGTGGTATGGGCGGCGGTACCGGTACGGGTGCATCGCCCATCGTGGCGCAGATTGCCAAGGAATTGGGTGCACTGACCATCGGCGTCGTAACCCGCCCCTTCAGCTTTGAAGGGTCACGCCGCCAGCAGTCTGCCGAAGCAGGTATCGAAGCCCTCAAAAGTCAGGTAGACACCCTCATTGTCATCCCCAATGATCGTCTGCTCCAAATCGCTGACAAGCGCGCCAGTCTACAGCAAGCCTTCTCGCTTGCCGATGATGTGCTGCGTCAAGGTATTCAAGGTATATCAGAATTGATTACCGTTCCCGCGCTCATCAATCTGGACTTCGCCGATGTTCGCACCATCATGTCCGAAGGTGGCGCAGCCCTCATGGCAGTTGGTCATGCTAATGGTGATGACCGCGCCCGTAAAGCTGCAGAGTCAGCCATCAGCAGCGGTTTGCTGGATGTTACGATTGACGGCGCACGCGGCATTCTCTTTAATATTACGGGTGGCCCCAATCTCAGCCTGTTCGAGGTCAACGAAGCCGCTGCTATTATCAAAGAAAGCGCTCATCCCGAATGTAACCTCATCTTCGGCGCGCAAATTGACGAAAATATGGGCGACGAACTCCGCATTACTGTTATCGCTACTGGTTTCGAAACGCGTACCCGTACTGCGCTTAAGGCTTCCATGCCTGAACGCCAGCCTATTCAGGTGCAGCGTTCAGCTCCCCAGCAGCCTGCCGCGCCCCAGCCGCGTCAAATTCCGCAGCAGCCCGCAGGTGTGCCGCCCGAACAACAGCAGTATGCACCGCCGCAGCCCCGGCAGGTGCCGCCTCAGGATGTTCCGGCCCGCGTTTACGAAGAAGATGACATCGACATTCCGACCTTCCTGCGTCAGCGCAAATAAGATCGAGTTGTACAACATCCGTTGAATTAAGTTGTTAATCCCCCGCGCGCGGGGGATTTTTGTTGCATTTATATCCCAAAAGTTAGAAAATTCGAACCAAAATCCAATTGACAAATGTTGAATATTTGTTCTAAAATGAGGTTAGTAGTCACTTGGTATTTGATAAAGTGATTGCCGTAGGGACGGGATTTTTCCCGTCCATGTTCAAACTTTATCGTTACCACATACTTTTCTCCCACCACCAACATGAACATGGATTATGAAACCTGACACACCGCCAGATATTGGGACACTTGATCAGGCTTTAGCTGCTGCACGTGCAAGCGCGGATAAACGTGCTGAGGCCGCCTGTCTGCGTAGATTGGGGGATGCCCATCGCAGCCTGCACAATTTCCAAGTGGCGGCTCAATATTTTGATGAAGCCTTTACCATCGCTCGTCACGAAAGCGATACGCAAATTCTCTTTCGACTAGGCATTACCTATCTGGGTCTTCAAGAGAAATCAAAAGCCCTACAGAGTTTTGATGAAATGTTTAGTATCAGCGCATCTGAAGTTCACCAGAGTCTAGTTATGATGGCAGAAGTTTCTGATCGCATGGGCGATAAAACGCAGGCTTCCCACCACCTTGAGCGCGCGCTGGCAGTAGCTGAGGTATTAGGAGAGTACCAGCATCAGATCACGTGTCTGGGCAGGTTAGCCCGCAAGGATATTGATGATGGTAAGCACCACGAAGCAATCCAAAAACACAACCGCGCTCGCTTACTTGCTCAGGAACATGATGATAAAGCTAAGGAAGCTGATAGCCTTGCCGAAATAGCAAACATCTACAAGTCACTGGGAAATCAACCAGAAGCACTCTCCAATTATGATCAGGCATTGGAACTCATTCGTCAAACACAGGATCGAACTGACGAAATTCTTTTGCTTAACGATAAGGGCAGTGTGCATGAGAAATTTGGCGAACGGGAACATGCGGAAGCACAATACGAACTCGCTTTAGCAATGGCGCGCCAATACAATAACCGCACTGGTGAGTGTGATTCGCTCTACAATTTAGGGATGCTTCAAAAGAAGCAAGGCAATCTTGAGTTGGCGATCAAATACTTTGAAGACGGCCATAGACTGATCGGCGAGGGCAAACGACTGGATGATTGGGAGCACAGAGTCAAAACACCCATTGCATTCTTTTTGTATACGGCTCTGTTAAAAACTTATGAATCCACCGGCAATTATGTCGCCGCCCTTCATCTGATGGAGCAGAACTTAGCCGAAAACCGCGCCAGTTCTCCTAAACGCCTTCAAGAACTAGAGGAACACATCGCACGGTTGAACCAAAACATTGCTGAACAGGCATCGAAGAGTAATCAGGATGTTAAGTAAGCGTTTTCCACTGGCTAACGTGCTCGGTTTTGCTTCACAATCGTGGCGTCTTGGCGGTTCAATTGCGTGTTCTCGCCGGATGAGCGCGCAAATTGGCGTAGCGGCAGACATGAGCGAGCCAACCGCGTCACTAGCGCCATTGCAGCGCTTCGCTCCCCTGTTCCCGCCTGCACATTGTGACAATGCAGCGGCACTGAGGGAACTTCCCGCCTGCACATTTGGCGGCAGTTTTGCCAATTACGCCATATACGCCAATTAGGAGTTGCGCTTTCTACCGATCAACACATAACCGAGTCCAGCCATAACCGTGAATACAAACACCACCACGCCCGTCTTGAAACCCGGGGGCTCAAATCGAAACGTATAGGTATGCTCACCCGCTTGCGCTTGTACCGCTATCAGTCCCAGCGTTTGCTCGTCCTTGTAGCCTGTTTGCACCGTGGATAAAGGAACATCTTGACCGTCAACCTGCGCCTGCCATCCGGGGAAATTGGCTTCTTGCACCACCAACCACTGCGCCCTGTCTTCCGCCTGTGCCTGAATAGAGATTCTATCCATCTCCTGATGGACAACCATCCCTGCTTGTACAGTCTGAGCGTTCAACTCCGCCGGATGCTCAATTAACTGCGTGTTGGCTACGGTGAACGCATAGGGTAGAGCCAGTGGATACTCGTACAGCGCCACTTCATTAGGGCGGTTCTGGCAGAGGCCAATGTCGGTGCGGTCCGGCAGAAAACACCCTCGCAGCTCGTAACCCGACTCCTGCAAAAATTGGAGGTCACCCACGGTGGGGATGTTTCCCTGTCGGTCCCGCACGATCACTCCCCAGCGTGGCAAATTGCTGATATGCTGCTGGTCGCTCAAAATCCCTGTTGCAGCAGCGGGCAGCCAACCCTCGTTCGTACCCCAGTTGCGGATGAGATGCTCATATGGGCTGTAGTCCCGCCCTGAAAAAGGCAGCTTGACTGCCGGGTACGGAGTGCCAGAATCCAGTTCATGAATGACAGGGAAAACATTGGCATATGGGTCACCCACCTCCACAAAGTGTATGGTTGCCGCGTTGGAGCGCATCACGTCCCATACGCCCGCCAGCACCACCAGCCTGAGCAGGGTATGCACCCCTCGGCTTGCCAACCGGCCGCCTGTATATCTCCCTCTGGACCACCTCTGGCGCACTATCCGTCTCATCAATAGCTGTTCAATGAGGAGCAGTACCATATCCACAACCAGCATGACGCCGACCAGTATGAACAACCCCTCCACTGCCTGCGCAAGAGTCGTAAATCGGAGTCCATCCAGTCGCTGCCACCATTGGAGGTTTCGCAGCGTCATGTTCAGCCGCGTCTCAACGTCTGCAGCACTGTACACCAGCAGGTATACCCAAACCGCCAATGCCAATCCAACTGCCCGCACTGTCCGTACGTTTTTGGTTGCCTTGAGAATAGTCGTCTGCTTAAATCGTTCTCGACTCACAGTCCACAAGAAATCCAGTGCGATACCTCCGGCCACGATCCACCACAAATCGGCAAAGGCCAGCGCCCGCCCCACGTACCGGAATTCCGCCAGCAAAGGGATATGAGCGTATGACCATGTTAACGGGGCGAACTGCCCGCCGCTCCACACCATCATGGCGACAGCTAGTAAGGATGCCGTGATAACCAACCCTGCCAGTCCGCGCCGTTCCGCAAAATAACTACGTACCCATTCGCGCCGCACAAGGGCTAACAGGAGAGCCGCCAGCATAAAGGCAAATGGGGTTAGCCCGATATAAGCGTAATCCACCGCGCCGAGCAGTGCGCCGGCACTGATCTGTTGGCTGGCTGACCACTCCGGCCACGCGATGGTCAGGTTAGCGAAACTTTGCTGTAAATCGTAATTGGCTTCCAGCCTGCCGTCCGGGTTAATCACCTGCTGTTGATGCGTGACAAACTCGCGTGTCTGCCAGACTGGGAAGAACTGCAAAGCTGACAATCCAAACGCAAACAATCCAGCAGTCACAATCCGCCCCAACCCGGCGTTTCCCAGCCGCCAGCGTCCTTCCCGCCGGTTAATAACATGGACTGCGGCCAGCACACCGCAGCACACTAGGGTATGCAGCACATAATAGATATTGCCTGCGTAAAACAGCAGCGCGAAAGCGATCCCCACCATGATCGGTGCAGTTCGTTTTTCGCTGTGCAGCGTCCACCACAAACCTGCGAAAACGAAGGGCGGCCACGCTAAGCTGTTCGCCAGTTGGAAGTGCCCCGCCCCGAACTTGGCGCTCAGACTGCCGTTAAGCATATAAAACAGGGCCATCATCACACGGGCTGCGCTGACAAATCCAATAGCGTAGCCTAACGTCCACATGCCCCAGCCTGCGATAATGAACGTCAAGAGCATTACCAGTTTGCTGCCCTGCACCCCTCCCCATATCAAGACAGGCAGACTATGAAATGGATTGAACAGGTAGTTGAACGGATTATTGATGAGCGGCACGCCGTTAGCCAGCAGGGGATTCCATGCCGGAATTTGTCCGAACCGTTCTAGTCCGACCTTAATTGGCAGTATGCTGCCCGCCAACCGTTCTTGCTCCAGTGCATCGGGGCGAACAGTTGAATCCGTAGTCAGTTGAGTAAGCGGTTCCCATCTCAGCGCGTCGTTTACTGTGCTGAGAATATTTGTTGGAGAAGGCGCGAGCAAACTCCAATACAGCAAGCCTACGCCGGCAATAATAAGCCACTCAAGTAATACAGAACGTTTCATAGTTGCCAGCGCGATATGCCGAAATCATATATAAATAAGGGTGAGGAGACATTGTAGAACCATAGCGTTAGCGTAACACGGAATCGCTATTCGAACGCTAGGGGAGCATTACGGGAAATGTTTCTTGTGTTTGCAAAATGAAATAGGCTGCTGACAAATTTACGTTTGAGGGAGAGATGCGCGCCGCTGCGGGAAATGCGGGTTAAATGTGGGAAATTGGAACAGCGATACAAACGATATTCTAACCAAATACCCCCCAATTTTGAGTGGACAAAAGCCCTCTAAACATGATAAATTAGAGAACATATGTAGCATACTAGTATTGATAATTTAGCCCTTACATCGCGGCCCCCGTCAATCTTGGTTGAATGGGGGTTCTGTATCTGTTTTTGCCTAATCGTTAAATAAGTTTGTTTTTTGAAAGGTTTAACTGGAATGGTTCAATCCAAACCTGCCGAACGCAATGCCCTCCATGATTTGGGCTATAAGATATTTCTCGACCGTTATGCCCAGAAGGACATGACGCGCGCGTCTCTCGCTGTTGGCGATACGGTGATTGTGGTGGTGGATTCCAAGACCGGGCAGCGGGAAGTGGGCAGTGTGAAGGCCATTCAATTGCCCAAAGTAACCATTCAATTGTTGGACGGTGAGCTGGTTGAGCGGGACGTAGAAGCAGTTGATAAACCGCTCGAAACCGATCCCGGTCAGATGATGGATCGTGTCGCGGCGGGCATTGCAGCGGTAGAAAAGAACAGCAAACTGCGTAAAACGTGGGCTGATCGCTTCCGCTGGCTGTTGGAGGATTGGAAATTCGTCCCCGCCGGGCGCATATTGACCGCTGCCGGCACCGATCAAGCACTTACATTTTATAATTGCTATGTTATACCGTCCCCCCGCGACTCGCGCACCGGCATCATAGAAACACTTAAACAGATGACCGAGATCATGTCCCGTGGTGGCGGTGTGGGCATCAATGTGTCCAGCCTGCGTCCTCGTCATGCCTATGTGAAAGGCGTGAATGGGCGTTCGAGCGGTTCAGTGTCGTGGGCTGCTCTCTACAGCTTCGTGACCGGCTTAATTGAGCAGGGTGGATCGCGGCGCGGTGCGTTGATGGTCATCCTCAACGACTGGCACCCGGATGTGTTCGACTTCATCAATAGCAAGCGCACCGCTGGTCAAATCACCAACGCCAATATCAGCGTGGGTGTTAGTGACAAGCTGATGGATGCGGTGAACGCTGACAGCGATTGGGACTTAATGTTCCCCGACACCAGCGACCCGGCATATGATGCTGATTGGGACGGCGATCTTGAACGCTGGCAGGCTGAAGGGCACAAGATTATCCACTACCGTACGGTGAAAGCCCGTGAAGTGTGGAATGCTATTATCGAAAGCGCGTGGGCCAGCGCCGAACCCGGTGTGTTCTTCCGTGAACGCTATAACAAGATGTCGAACAGCCACTATTTCGCGCCGATCATATGCACTAATCCATGTGTAACTGGCGATACACGGATATACACCTCACAAGGTCTGGTTCGCGCCGAGACTTTGTTTGATGAAGAATGTGATGTTGAAGCGGTTATTGACGGGCGCTTTGGTCATGCTCAAACTTCGACAAATGCCAGCCACGTATTTATGACTGGGACGAAACCAGTATTTCGCTTGCAAACAAAAGAGGGATATTTTGTTCGCGCCACCAGCGACCACCGTGTGATGTCGGAGCGTGGATGGTTAGAACTGCGAAACCTCATACCCGGTGACAAAGTACATATCCTAAACCGCAAAGGTAAATTTGGTTCCACAGGTTCATTGGAGCTTGGACGGGTGTTGGGCTGGTTAGTAGGTGACGGTACTGTAACTGGTGAGCGTGCCGTGCTTTCATTTTTCGGTGAGGAAAAGAAGGAGCTTGCACCTCTTTTCGCTGAACATGTTAATTATCTCGTCTCGCCCTTAACCTCGCGCCCGCGCTCCTATCCCATTGGTGTGGGGGAGGTGCTGGAGCGTGATGAAGCACGAGTGAGTTCAACACGCTTGCATACCATTGCAGAGGAACATGGGTTGACTGAAGTAAAACATCGTGTTCCTGAGACTGTGTTTATGGGTTCAGAAGACATGCAGCGTGGCTTTTTACAAGCCCTGTTTACCGCCGATGGAAGTTTTCAGGATGGCTGGGAAAAGGGTGGTAGCATCCGCTTAGCAGCCAACCAGATGCAACTCCTTGAAGGGGTGCAGCAGTTACTTTTGAACTTTGGGATTGCCAGCCGTATATATGGCAATCGCCGCCCAGCCGGGTATCGGGATCTACCCAATTCTAATCGAGAACTTCAATCTTACTGGTGTGAGCCGCAGCATGAACTGACCATTACGAAACAGAATATGATTGAGTTCGCTTATGAAATCGGGTTCATGGTTGAGTACAAACAGTCCGCTCTGCTCAATTACGTTTCGCGAGGAAAACGTGGTCCCTATGCTGAATATTTCGTTGCGACAGTAGAAGAAATTGTACCAGACGGAATCGAAGATGTTTTTGATCTAACGGAGCCGCTTACCCATTCGTTTGTAGGAAATGGGTTGGTCCTTCACAATTGCGGCGAACAGGGATTGCCAGCGTGGGGAGTCTGCAACCTCGGCGCAATCAATCTGGCCAAGTTCTACGACGCCGAAACCCACGACGTGCTGTGGGATGAACTCGACCAAACATCGCGTTATGCCACCCGTTTCCTTGACAATGTGATTGACTGCACGCCGTACTTCTTTGACGAAAATGCGAACCAGCAATTGAGCGAACGCCGCGTAGGCCTCAACAACATGGGTTTGGCTGAATTGATGATTAAGCTCGGCATTCGTTATGGCAGCGACGAATCGGTGGCCTTTATTGACAAACTATATGGTTTTATGGCGCGCGCCATCTACGAAACGTCTGTTGAGTTGGCGCAGGAAAAAGGTGCTTTCCCCAAATTCGAAGCCGATAAATTCCTGCAAAGTGGATTCATGCAGTCCATGCCCAATGATATTCAGGACAAGGTACGCAAGCACGGCATCCGCAACGTAACCCTCACCACGCAGGCCCCCACCGGCACAACCGGAACAATGGTCAACACCTCGACTGGTATTGAACCCTTCTTCTCGTGGGTCTATTATCGCAAGAGTCGCTTGGGACTGCACGAAGAACAGGTGCCGCTGGTTAAAGAATGGTACGATGCCAACCCCGGCGAGAAGAAACTTCCCGACTACTTCGTCACAGCGATGGAACTCAGCCCTGAAGATCATATCAAGGTGCAGGCCGCCATCCAGCGCTGGGTGGACTCTAGCATCTCCAAGACCTGCAATGTACCCAATCACTACACCATCGAGCAGGTGAGCGATCTTTACAAATACATGTACGAACTTGGCTGCAAAGGTGGGACCATCTACCGCGATGGCAGCCGCGACGAACAGGTATTGATGCTCAAAGGTGATGAGCGCGCCGAAAGCGAAATGTCCAAGTTGAAGGGCGAAAAAGCCGAGCAGCCCGTGGTCGAAAAAGTTGAACAGGTTGCGACTCCGCACCGTGTTTACCCGCGTCCGCGCCGTCTCTCTGGTGTAACCGTGAGCCGCAAAACACACTTCGGCACAGCCTACATCACCATGAACAGTGATGAAAATGGCAATCCCTTTGAAGTGTTCATTACGGTTGGCAAGGCGGGCAGCGACTTGCAAGCAGACGCCGAAGGACTGGGCCGCATGGTTTCATTGCAGCTACGGACCACCGCGCCACAGAACCGCATGGAAATGGTCAAACTCATTATTGACCAGCTGCAGGGAATTGGTGGCTCACGTTCGGTGGGATTAGGCCCGCAGCGCGTCATTTCGCTGCCGGATGCGGTGGCGGGCGCACTGGTAGATCACTACCTCACGCAAAACCAGGCTCAGCAGCTCAATCTGCCAATGGTCAATGGCAACGGCAATGGTAACAGTAATGGAAACGGTCTGAATGGTCATTCCGAAAAGAATGCTACCGCCACGAATTGGCAGGCCGTGGAAGTTACTGAGGAGGCTCCCGCACATGCTAACGGTACGCTCACCGGAGCCATCAAAGGCGCGGACATGTGCCCCAACTGTGGTACGGTAA
Source organism: Anaerolineae bacterium (assembly GCA_041390885.1). GTDB lineage: Bacteria > Chloroflexota > Anaerolineae > Aggregatilineales > Phototrophicaceae > CFX2. The sequence goes on from JAWKPB010000022.1 coordinate 200,885, forward strand.
GCCTCGTTCGCATCGAAGGCTGCGAAAAGTGTTTGACTTGCGATTACTCACGCTGCTAATCAGCGAACTATCTAGCTGACCTTTGTATTTTATAGGTTTGTGTAGCGCCCATCCGCACCGATGGGCGCTACACATTCTCCCCGCATAGTTGTATACTCAATCCCTTCATTTGCCGCAAGCGCTACAGGAATGCTCTATGTTCAATGATATGATGTCCGGCGAATCTGACTTTTGGAGAGAACCGGACTTTTTGCTGGCTGATCTCGTTTCTGGTTTCGTCAACAAAGGTGGCATGGAATTAGGAATTACCCTATTTGTCAAAGGTTTGGTGATAACTGGGACCCTGACCCGCGAGCAAGATTATTTGAAAGCCATCAGTACCATGTTCGTCAGCCAGGCAAAAAAATCGATGGTGAATCCCACCAAACAGGACATTAAAAGCACGGAGGAAGTGTTCGACTTCACCGGGCTGGCTGAAGATATTGACCTGACCGAATTGTATGGTCAGCGCGATGATGAATTCGAAGATGAAGAAATCGAAGATGAGCCAGAGGAAGAACAACTGGATGATATTGAGCCAGAAGATGACGATGATCGTCCCGTGCCTGCAATTCGTCACCTGCACCTGAAAGACCCGGTGATAATCCAGCCCCAACCGGCTGTGAGTTTCACTCACAGTCAGGTGTCTATCCTCCGTATAAAGCTGACCTCGATTGATGGATGGATGGTCGGTAAAGTGACGGTGGATGATGACCTGAGTGATTTTCCACCTCAGACCAATGAAATCCGGCACTAAATCGGTAGTGTAACGGATTTCCTCTGGAACCCGTGCAGGTAGGATAAGCCGATGTATAAGGTTATACCGCACACGTTCATCCATGAAATGCGATGCTCCTTATGACGCCGTCATGCATGCGATTAAAGAACATTTTTGTTTCCAAGTCGTAGAAAGGCACAGGCATCCGATGAATGACCGGATTTATACTCGTCTGGCAACAATCGCTGATGCTGCCGAACTCGCGCGGCTCAATTTCTTGTTCAACAGGTTCGATGATATACCCGAAGTAATTGCCACACGTATGTCTGACCCACGCCGAATGGAAACGCCAATCGTGGCGGAAATAGATGGTTGTGTGGTTGGCTTTTGCGCTGTTCATATTGTGCCAAGTATTTTTTATCCAACACCTCGGGCTGAAGTCACCGAGATGTACGTTGAAGAATCCTTTCGCCGCCGGGGAGTTGGGCGCGCGCTTATGGCTCATGCTGAGCAATTTGCTCTTGAAAACGGCGCGGCGGATTTGTTGGTACTGACAGATTTCTATAACCACGAGGCGCAGGGACTATACCGGGCGATGGGCTTCAAAAACAACGATATCGTTATGATTAAGATATTCAACACAAAACACGAACGAGATTGATCGAATCACTCCTTTTAACCAATTGAGTCAAGCCCTTGTAAGGAGTAATCTTCTTTGTTTGTTTCTTTCGACCAGTCACATTGACAACCTAATCGGATGTTTTGATAGTAGCCTGACACCATCCATGATACCCGTCATTCGTAAATCGCTCCGCCGCGTCCGTTTCAAGCGGTTGTTACTGTTAGCAGTGGTGTTATGGTTGTGGATTATAACCATTCTGATCTTTGTGATTGATGGTTACGGGCGGGTTGACCGTGCCCGGCCTGCTGACGTGATCGTGGTGCTGGGTGCGGGACTGCGCGCTAACAACACACCGGGTCCGGCGCTGACGCGGCGCGCTGCTCATGCGGTTGAATTGTGGAAGGCGGGTTATGCCCCCATCATCATCTGTGCCGGTGGCAATCCCGGTAATCGAACCCGCAGCGAGGCTGATGCCTGCGCTGAATTGCTTCGTGGCGCGGATGTGCCAGCATCAGCCATCATGCAAGAAGACCAAAGCCGCAGCACCGAAGAAAACGCTATTCAAACACACCTATTGATGCAGGAGCGTGGCTGGCAAACGGCCATCGTGGTGAGTGATGGCTATCATTTGTTCCGTGCGCTGCGCTTGTTCCACAACGCGGGAATTTCCGCGTATACCAGCCCGGCTGACCAGTCTCCTCGACCACTTGAATATATAGTTTATCTCCTCCGTGAAGTGGCGGCGTTCCACTGGCAGCTTATCAAAGAAGCACTTTCGTTGCCGACCACCTATGTGCAAGGTATTTAGTAGAGTTGGGTAGACGTAGGGCAGCCGCTTGAGAATCTGATTCCACTCCCCCTCCGATTGTCATATAATCGTGTTAGGTCATAAACATATTATTGAAAAGAGGGCACTATGCGCCGCTTGGGGATTGCACTTATTCTGAGTTTACTAATGGTGCTCACGGCGTCCACTTTAGAGGCACAGCAAACACAGCCTGTCGCCACACTACGTGTTGTCGATTCGATCCCGTTTGCCGGGCAAGAACTGCCGTCCCAGTCGGACATCATCCTATTCTTCAACCAACCGCTCAATTGCAATACGGCGAGCAGTGCCTTTAGCCTGACGCCACCTGTTCAGGGCAGCGTCTCCTGTGATGACAACGATTCCTCCCTGCACTTCTCGCCATCAGAAGCGTTACAGCGTGCTACCAGTTACACGGTCGCAGTAAGTGGTACGCTGCAAGGCCGCGATGGGGCGGTGCTGCCTGAACCGTTCTCACTCCAATTCAATAGCATCGGCTATCTGAGCGTGTCCGATGTGCTGCCTACTGACGGCAGCACCGGCGTGGAGTCGAACACTGCGATCACGGTTATTTTTAACCGCCCGGTTGTGCCGCTGCTGACAGCAGAAGAGGCTGTCAATTTATCGAGTCCAATAACGATTACACCTGCCGTGGGCGGTAGAGGCGAGTGGCTAAATACCTCGATCTACATTTTCCGTCCTAATCCCGGTCTTGAAGGTGGCATTCAGTATACGGTTAACGTCAATCCGGATTTACAGGCACAGGATGGCTCAACACTGGAAACGCCCTTCAGTTGGTCTTTCAGCGCCATTGCACCGGCAGTTGTAGAAGTACTACCACAAGCCAACGCCACCGATGTTGCGCTAGATGGTTCGGTGCAGGTCAAGTTTAACCAGCCGATGGACAGCGGCAGTGTTGAGGCTAATTTCTTTCTGCGTTCGCAGGGGCAAACTAGCGGCTCAGTTGCCGGTACATTTGAATGGGCAGAAGATCATGCGGGTTTCCGCTTTACCCCATCAGATAATCTACAAATTGATACCGTCTATGATGTAGGCGTGAATGCTGGCGCAAAGACCGCGCAGGGCGGAGCCAGCTTGGCTGACAGCAGTGCATGGAGTTTCGCGACTGTCCCGCTGCCGGCCATCATCAGCACCACTCCACGCGATGGGGAGGATGGGGTATATCCCTATGGCGGGTTTAATATCTACTTTGCTTCTCCCATGAATATTGAGTCGCTCAAAGATAAGATCACCATTGAACCGAAGCCGTGGCGTGATCCTGACTTTTACTATGGTGACTATGATAATAGCTACTCGGTTGATTTCCCGGTTGAGCCGAGTACATCGTATACCGTCACCATAGCCTCCGGCATGGAAGATGTATATGGTAACCGGATAGAAGGCAGCCGAACATTTAACTTCACGACTGCCCCATACGACCCTTCATTCCTGTTAAATGTTCCCGGTGAAGTGGGTTTTTACAACGCGCATAATGAACACACGCGCCTGTATCTCACACACGTTAACACCAGCCGCTTGGATTTGCAGCTATATCGTGTACCCCTAAACAGTTTTGCGCTGACGTTGGCAAATGACAATTACGGTCCAGCCAGCAGTTTCCTCCCTGACTCCAACGGATTATTGCGGAGTTGGCAGATGCCAACACCGGGTGATCTGAATGTGCAGAATTATGAACTGCTCAATTTGGCGGGCGAAAATGCCACGACCGACTGTCCCGGCGCGCCTGCCAGTCGCTTAAAAGTGGGTGATATTGCTATTGTGGTAAGTGACCCCGATCCTGTGCGTGCCCGTGCCGCGGCACCTGATGGCGAGATCATCGACCAACTCTACCGTGATTATCAGCTCCCGGTGGTGGGTGGACCGCTATGTTCGGACGGGATTATCTGGTGGCAGGTGCAGTTGCGGGATGAACGCAAGGCGTGGGTAGCAGAAGCCATCAAGACCAATGGACAGGATGAATACTTACTGGATGTGCGTATTGCCGCTCAAAGTACTGAAGTGGATGTTACGTCTGGCGACGGTGGCGCGCTACAACCCGGTGTCTATCTCTTAAAGGCCTCTTCACCGGAAACAGAATCACGCGGCTACCAATCCGCTGGACACTTTCTGATCGTCGGTACGGCTAATCTCACATTGAAATATTCGGTAGATAAAGTCGTGATATGGGCCACCGATGTTCAGACAGGCCAGCCCATGTCGGGCCAGCCGATTACGCTGTATGACCGGTTCTTCAATCCGGTCAACAATGGTATTACTGATTCCGACGGATTGTTGGAACTCAGTATTCCACGCGTTAGTGATCTTTATCAATCGCTTTTTGCGCTGCTTCAAACCGACAATCAGTTTGGTTTAGGCTATATAGGATGGTCAGATGGGATTGAACCGTATCAATTCGGGCAAAATTACAACTATTACCCGGAGAAGTATCGGGCTTATCTCTATACAGATCGCCCCATTTACCGCCCCGACCAGCCTGTTTATTTCCGGGGTGTCGCCCGCATTCAAAATGATGTTACTTATACACCGCCGGATTTCAACCAAATTCCGGTGCAAATTCTGGATGCCAATGGGGAGGTGGTGTATAACGAAACCTTGCCGGTCACGCCGTTTGGCACATTCAGCGGTCAGTTTGATATAGCCGATGACGCGCCGCTGGGTTATTACAGCATTCAAGCCACACTGCCCGGCACTGATAGTGAGAGTTACTACCGGCCTACGGGTTCAGTAGGTTTTGGCGTAGCCGAGTTCCGTCTGCCGGAATTCCAGGTGAACGCTACTCCAGCCGCTGAACAGGTCGTTCAAGGCGATACGATCAAAGTGACGATAGATAGTAAGTATTTCTTCGGCGGACCAGTGAGCAATGCCAGCGTAGACTACAGCGTGGTAGCCAATCCATATTTCTTCCAATATAAGGGCAACGGCTATTACGACTTTGAAGACTTCAATTACGACGAGGGTGCGAGTTTCTTCTACGGCGGTGGTGGCAGCCAGATTGCTAACGGCAGTGGCACAACCGATGCACAGGGTCTGCTAACCATCGAAATTCCCGCTGCCCTTAAAGACAGCACCCAGAGCCAGCAGTTCACCATCGAAGCGACTGTGACCGACGAAAGCCAACAAGTAGTGGCGGGGCGCACACAGGTCATCGTCCACAAAGGTGAGGTTTATGTCGGCGCGCGCCCGGAAGAATATGTCACCAATGCTGGACAAGAGGCCAATATCGAAATTGTCTCGGTGGATTGGAATAGCAACAGTATTCCAAATCAATCCGTGGATGTCGAGGTAGTGGAGCGCCGTTGGTCGAGTGTCCAGGAACAGGATGAAGGCGGACGCACCACATGGACATGGGAAGTGGAAGAAATTCCTGTGACAACGGGGAATGTGACAACCGATGCCAACGGCAAGGCCAGCTTCACGTTCACACCCCCCAACGGTGGCGTATTCAAAGTAAAGATCAAGACCCGCGATGGCAAAGGCAATGAAGTGATTGCCGCTACAACCATGTGGGTATCGAGTGGCGAGTATGTATCATGGCGGCAGCAGAACAGCAACCGTATTGATCTAATCGCGGATAAGAAAGATTATAGCGTCGGCGATACCGCTGAAATATTGATCACGTCACCTTTCCAGGGGGCCGCGGAAGCATTGGTTACAGTAGAGCGAGGTACGGTGCTGAGCGTGGAACGTGTCACACTTTCGAGTAACTCACTCATTTACAAAGTGCCAATCACCCCTGACTTTGCGCCCAATGTTTATGTAGGCGTGATGCTAGTCAAAGGGGTGGATGATAACAATCCTGTTGCTGCCTTCCGCGCAGGTTTGATTCAACTGGCGGTAGATAACAAGCAAAAAGAAATTGCGATTCAGATCAAGCCTGATAAAGAGCAGGCTGGCCCGCGTGAAACCGTTAATTACACAGTCACCACAACCGACTACTCTGGCAAGCCTGTGCAGGCCGAAGTCGGCGTCGGGCTGACAGACTTGGCCTCGCTCTCGATTGCCGATCCCAACAGCGGCCCGATACTGGCGTACTATTATGGTCAGCAGGGTTTGGGCGTCCGTACCGCGACCCCGTTGACGATTAATGTCGACCAGCTTACCCAAACCGTGTTAGACACGATCAAAGGTGGTGGCGGTGGAGGAGGCGAAGGCGGCATCTTCGACATCCGGCAGGATTTTGTAGATACGGCTTATTGGAACGCCACGCTGACGACCGGGGTGGACGGCACAGCGACTTTCAGTGTGACGCTGCCAGATAACTTGACCACATGGCGGTTGGATGCCCGTGCTGTCACAAAAGGCGCTGATGGCTTGACATTGGTTGGGCAGGACACTTTTGATTTACTCAGTACCAAGCCGCTGCTCATCCGTCCGGTGACGCCGCGCTTCTTGGTCGTGGGCGACAAAGTGTCATTAGCCGCAGTGGTGAATAACAATACCGGGCAGGATATGCCGGTTGAGATCAGCATTCAAGGTACGGGCTTGACCTTCCAAGGTGACAGCAAGCAGACCTTTACCATCCCCAGCAGTGGACGCCAACGGGTGGAATGGACAGCGACGGTAGACGATGTACAAAACATTGATCTGACGTTCTTCGCCAACGGCAACAATGGCGCTTTCACCGACGCGAGCAAACCACCACTAGGGCAAGGTGATAACCAATTACTGCCTGTCTACAAATATGAAGCGCCGGAGATTGTAGGCACGGCCGGTGTACTGCGCGAGGGCGGTTCGGTGACGGAGGCCGTTGCTTTGCCCCACAGCTTTGACGTGACACAGGGCGACCTGAGCGTCAAAATTGATCCCTCGCTAGCGGCCACGACACTTGACGGACTGGATTATCTACGGAATTACCCGCACCAGTGTATCGAGCAAACAGTGAGCCGCTTCCTGCCCAACATCATGACCTATCGTGCGCTGGATAGCCTGAATGTTGCTAATCCGGAGTTGAAGGCACAGCTTGAAAGTGGTGTGAACTTCGCTCTGCAGCGCTTGTATGCTCAACAAAAGGCCGACGGCGGTTGGGGTTGGTTTGTTCAGGACGACAGCAATGCACTGACCACAGCTTACGCGCTCATCGGTTTGGCCGAAGCCCGAAATAGTGGTTTCCCGGTCTCTGATCTCGTGATTGCGAAAGCTCAGAATTTCCTAAAGACGACCTTCATAGTCCCGAACCAGACTCAGGCCACATGGCGGCTTAACCGTCAAGCGTTCACACTGTATGCGCTGGCTCGTTCGGGGGTGGGTGATGTTGGCCGCGAGGCGACACTTTATGAGGTACGCGAACGGTTGGATATTTATGCTAAAGCCTTCCTCGCGCTGGCACTCAATCTGACCAATCCCGATGATACCAGCCGCACCGATACGCTTATGTCTGATCTGGTGAATGCCGCTGTCCTGAGCGCAACCGGCGCACACTGGGAGGAAGCCGAACCCGATTACTGGAACTGGAATACTGATACGCGCACGACAGCTATCGTTCCCAGCGCGCTCGTCAAACTTGCGCCACAGAACAATCTGCTCCCCAATGTAGTGCGCTGGTTGATGGTGGCGCGTACTGGTGACGCATGGGAAACGACACAAGAAACCGCATGGTCGGTGATGAGTCTGACCGATTGGATGGTCACGACGGGCGAACTGAATCCTAACTACACCTATTCAGCCGTACTGAACGGCCAAAAACTCACAGATGGCGCAGCCACCACCGATACGGTGCGTGACTCTGTTGAGTTAAAAGTGGCCGTGAAAGACTTGCTGGCTCAGCAGGCTAACGAGCTGGTCATTGGGCGCAGCGAAGGCAGTGGCGTGTTGTACTACACAGCCCATTTGAAAGCCTATCTCCCAGTACCGGAGATCAAACCGCTCAATCGGGGCATCAGCATCGAAAGACGCTATGTTGTGCCGGGTACAACGACACCCGTCGCCGAAGCCCGTGTTGGCGATTTGTTGCAAGTGCGGCTAACCATCATCGTGCCGAATGACCTGAACTACGTGGTGATTGAAGATCCTATACCTGCTGGTACAGAGGGCGTTAATCCGGAGTTGAAAACCGAGCAGCAGATTGGCACACAGCCCGGTTTGGACAACAAAGATCCCTTAAGCCGGGGATGGGGCTGGTGGTGGTTTAGTAATATCGAATTCCGCGATGAGAAGGTCAATTTATACGCGACCTACTTGCCGGCTGGAACTTACGAATATGTCTATAGTATCCGTGCAGGACTGCCGGGAACATACAACGTAATCCCGCCTGTGGGTTACGAATTCTATTTCCCGGAAGTCTACGGGCGGGGCGCAGGTAGTAGTTTCACCGTGCTGCCAGCAGAGTAGAGTGGGTGCAACAATCTCGTTACAAACGTAAAAAATCAGAGCGGGGATGCCCCCGCTCTGATTTTTTACGCTATCATAAATTACGAGCACGCTGCAACACCTACGAGCCTCACATCATATGTACGAAGAAGAAATTGCCGCGATTCAAATCCTGATTAGCCTCGGCAAAAAGACTAGAGCGCGGAAAATATTGCGCCGCATGTTGGAAGAACATCAATCCGCCGATTTGTGGTATCTGGCTGCTACGGCCTGCGAACGCTCCGATCAGGAACTGGGTTGTTTGCGGCAGGTACTCAAACTCAATCCCCAACATGAAAAGGCACGCCAACGGTTTCTCCAACTAGCGGGCGATTCACGTCTTACCCCGGAAGTGGAGATGCCGCCTTTGATGGCGTTAGTAGATGATCTACCGACGTCGCTTGATGACTCAACCACATTTGAACCCATAACGGATATCTTCGCTCACAAACGTGCTCAACAGGAACGTACCCGTCGCAGATGGACTTATCTCGGCTGTTTGGGGTATATCCTGCTCAGTGTGTCTGCATCCTACTTGGTGCTGACGGTGTTAGGTTCGCCACTTCCGGGGCAGATACGGACGCTGCTTGGCGGCGCGCAGCCTGTGCCTGACGCCACACTGGCTTTTGGTCGACCTACAGGGCAAGCACCTGTTAGCACTGCTGTGGATACGCCGGAAAATTACAGCGACCAAGCTGCTGCGGCTGGATTGGACGTTAAGCCTACCAAATCACAGGCGTTGAAAGTCAATGACACTACAGGCGATGTCCTTGATCCCGGCTTCTTCCACGAATATACCTTCACCGTTCAACAAGGCACTGAAGTGGCAGTTGGTGTGCAGTTCTTTTCCCCGACGGCCAGAAATGTCTCGGCCAACGCAGCCATATTGGATGCGAATGGCTACGATGCCAAGGGAAAATGCCAGCGGGATGCCATCATCGCTGATGGTTCTAGCGTAGCGTTCACCTGCCAGATAGACCAATCCGGTGTATGGAAGTTGCAACTGTACGGACGTGCTGGTGAAAGCACGGGAGTATATGCGGTCACGTTCCAGATATTTTAGTTTTGGCTCAATACTTCAGACCATGTATGTCCTTTATACTGAGTTAAAGTGCGGACAGTAATAAATAGGGCTGATAGGCATGGCTGAAGCAACCCCATCAACCAATCGCTTTGGAAACTACATCGTTCAGGAAAAGCTGGGCGGTGGCGGTATGGCGGTTGTGTATAAAGCAATTAACGAAGAATCGGGCGCAACTGTTGCCCTCAAAATTCTGCGCGCCTCGATCATGGAACAACCGGGCGTTGTGGAACGCTTCAAGCAGGAAGCGACTATTGCTAACCGTCTGCGTCACCCCAATATCGTAGCTGTATACAATTATGGTGCGATCCGTGGACGCTACTTCCTGGAACTGCAATACTTCGCGGGGGGGACGCTCGGTGATCGTTTCGGTAGCCCGGCCTCGGTTAGTTCGCAGGAAACGGTGCGCCTGCTGCGAAATGTAGCCGGAGCGTTAGATTTTGCTCACCAACAAGGCGTCATTCATCGCGACATCAAACTAGACAATATTCTGCTTGATGAAAAAGGTCATGCCGCCTTGAGCGATTTCAGCATTGCCCGTTTGAGCGACGGCAACAAGCTGACCGCTACGGGTTTTGTAGTCGGTACGCCGATGACGATTGCCCCGGAACAGGCGCGGGGTGATGCGGGGCTTGACCACCGCGCGGATTTGTACTCACTGGCAGTTATTGCTTATGTACTATCGGTGGGACATTATCCTTTCAATGGCGACAATCCTCTCACCATCTTGCATAAGCATTTGTCGGAGCCGGTGCCGCTGCCGACGACTGTGAACCCTAAACTTCCAAGGGCGCTTGACTCTGTCATGCTAAAGGGATTGGCGAAACGACCAGATGAGCGTTACCCGACTGCGGATATGTTCATTGAAGCGTTTGCCCGCGCCATGAGCGGCGAAGAATTGTTCAATACAGTTGTTGACTTAAAGACCGATATTGTGGGCCAGCAAGTCAATGCCCCGGAACCTGCGAGCAGCGAAACGGCGGATGATCTGTACCGCAAAGCTGTCAACACCGAAGACAAGGACGAGGCGATCACGTTTCTCAAACGGGCGCTAGAACTGGAACCACTGCATTCCAAGGCGAACCGCGTGTTGTTCCAACTGGAAGGGGCTGTGCCGAAGAACGCGCCGCCTAAGGCCGTTCCCAATCCCGTGCCCGGAATAGAACTGTCCGAATTGAAGAAGGTTAACAACAAGCCGCGCCAACGCAATGTGTCCACGTACATCGTGGGTGTGGGCATCCTTTTGTTTGTGCTGTCCGCTATCTACTTCGTCCTTACCTTAACCGGCTCACCACTGGCAACCCAGATCGCTAATGTGCTGCAGGGGCGGCGGGCTGTAACATCGGTTGACGGTGTGCCTGTGGAACAAGTGCCGAATGTGGTTTTGGCGGTGCAGCCGCAGGACACGAGCACGATCATCAACGATCAAAAAATAAGCGACTCGGTTGAGCACGGTTACGGGCATGAATATGTCTTCAGTGTGCGGGCGGGGACTACGATTCGTGCTGGCGTATGGTCGGTTTCGTCTACGGCTAAACATCTGGGGGAGAATGTGGCGATGCTGGATGAAAACGGCAACAATGCTGAATCACTCTGTTCACGTTCCCATGAAGGCAGCGAAGATAACAATGTACAGTTCACCTGTCAGGTGAAACAGGACGGCAAGTGGCGGGTGCGCATCTTCGGCATCAAAGGGGAAAGCAGCGGTCCTTATTGGGTGAGTGTCGCTATCTGAGGTGATTTACTCGCCAAAAAATTTCGCAATCAACTCGTTGACGCGCTCCGGTTCTTCGTGTGCAACCCAGTGGGTGGCGTCATCAAAGTACACCAAACGGCCATCATCGCATAAGTCCACGCTGGCCTGCGCCATCTCCGCTTTGAGCGCAATATCATTTTTGCCCCACAGGATGAGCGTAGGCACTTTTACACGTGGTTCGGGTTTGACCCTGGGATAGGCACGCATAGCAGCGCGGTACCAATTCAGCATACTCGTGATGGCGCCGGGCTGTGCCCACGCTTTGCGGTATTCGGCGAGATTGGCCTGGCTAAATGTGCCGGGACGGCTGCTTTCAGTGAGCGCACGGGCCAGCGCATTGCTGTCCCTTAAACCGGAAAGAAATTCCGGTAACAACGGTAATTGGAACATGGCGATGTACCAGCTTTTCCGGCGCTGTTCTGCATCGGCAGCAAGGGTTTCGCGGAAGACCTTGTGATGGGGCACGTTCAAGATGACCAGCTTGGTCAGTCTATCCGGGTATTTACAGGCCGTCCACCATGCTACGGCTGCGCCCCAATCGTGTCCGACTAACAGGGTTTTGTCACTGCCTGCGGCATCCATTAATCCAATAACATCAGCTGACAACTCGTCGAGGTTATAGGCGGCAATTCCTGCTGGTTTATCGCTCAGGTTATAGCCGCGCTGGTCGGGTGCCCACACACGGTAACCCTGTGCCGCCAAATAGTCAATTTGCTTTGTCCAACCGTACCAGAATTCGGGGAAGCCGTGCAGCAATATGACCAGTGGGCCGTTCTGCGGTCCGCCCTGTACGACGTGCAGGTTGATGTCGTTGGTTTTGATGGTGGTGTGGGTGTAATTATCCATAGATGTTGATTGGGCTACCTACACCTGCCAGAATTCGTTGGGCGTCAGGTAAAACAGGTATTCGATGCTGTCGGCTCGGCAGTCGAGCAGTTCTGCCCATTCGTGCAGCAGGTTCACATATTGGAGATAACCTTCCAACTCACCGGCGGGGGTGTTTTATCTCCCAACAATTCTTGCAGCGAACCCCGTACACGTGAATCGTAAATCAAGGGGTAGTGGTCAACGCCGCAGCCCAGCCCCGCAAAGTACAGGAATTTGGTGAAAATGGGTGGGCCGAAGTAAGTGATCTGGGCGTCCTGCAAAATGGTGTAAGCCTGTCGAACGTCGCTGCTGCGGATGGCTTTATGGGCTTCGATCAGGATTTCATCCAGCTTGGTAATGTCTTCCAACATGCGCGCCACGCGCCACGGGCCGTAGCCGACATTGGTATAGCCCCAGAGCATGGTGGCTAAGAATACGCGCCGGATATTAGACTCGGAAGGATTTTCACTGGCTTCGCGGGCGAGGGCAACAATGTCGATGCGTTTGATTTCGCTGGGATGACGCTCGAAGATGGAACGTAGTTCTTCGGCTTGAATTTTGCTGAGCCAATTTTCGGTGTCGTAGGATTGGGCAGGTTGGCTACTGAGGGTCACATTTTGCAGCCACTCTTGAAGGCGTTTCAATTTGAGGGGGGCGCGGTAATGAAAGTCTCCCGATGGGTCAGGCTGCATAGCTGCTTATTCCTCGTTGAAGCGCGGATAAAGGCTTTTGATAGATACACTCATCATACCTTATTTTATGCTAACGTCGCATCAATTGACGCACACGCGGCCAGAACTGGGAATAAAGTCCGTAGAGGGGCGGGTAGGGCGCATAGTCCCACGCGCCGATGTGGCGGGTGACGACGCCGCGAAAGCCGCGCTTAAATTCGTAGACACCCCACATGGGATCGGTTTCGACAAATTCATCCGGCGCGCCCCACATATCATAGAGCGCATAGCCCTGCGCTTTGGCCCAGCGCATGGCTTCCCATTGCAGCAGGTAATTGGGCATCCGTTCGCGTTCTTGGTTGGATGATGCGCCGTAGAAGTACCAGCATTTGCGCCCGAAGTGAAAGAGGATGACGTGGGCGATGGGGCGGCCTTCGGCTTCGGCGATGAGGGCGTGGGCGAGGCCATTTGCCATGAAGCTGCGCCACGCCTGCTCATAATAATCCGGCGGGCGGATAAGGAAGTGGTCACGTTCCCCTGTGGTGCGGTACAGATCATAAAGAATAGGCAGATCGTCCAGTGTGGCCGCGCGAACGGTGACACCTTTCTTTTCGGCAGTACGCACCTTGCGGCGGGTGTTCTGGCTCATTGCTGCCAGCAGATCATCTTCGGATAGGGTGAGATCCATGCAGATGGTGTTGCGGAACTGCACTTGATCGCCGGAGAAGCGCCACCCGCGCTGGCGGAGGGCAGCGAGAACCGTCTGTCCGGTAGCATCCGGCATGTCTTCATCAGTGTTGGGCAGGCCCGTGGCGCTGATGACATCGGGATCAATCTTGAGCCAGATAGCGCGGCTGCGGCGGGCGAAGGCTTGCAGGTGGTCGAGGACGGCGGCGCAGTGCTGGGGGTTGGCGTAGTCCAGCGCAGGGCCTTTGGGTACATACATGACGTTGAAGGGGCCGACGCTGCGTACGCCGACGGAAGCCATCGCCAGTGTCTTGCCGTCCTGATGGTAAGCGAAGCGGGTGGGCTGCCAGCCGGTGGTGACCTGCTTGAATGCGCCCCATTCCCATGTTTGCAGGATGTGGGCGTAAGGCAGGGCGCGCAGGGCGTTGTTCCACTGGTCGCGGTCGGTGATGATGTGGGGCGTTAAGGTCACAGTTGATCGTCAATAGTCGGTAGTCAATAGTCCTTAGTGTATAGGGGATGGTGGTGTACTGCCAGTGAGGAGATGTTCGATCACAGAGAAAAATAAAAGTGGGGAATGACTGTAAATGGCGGAATTGGCGCAATTGGCGAAATTGCCGCCGAAGTGACAGGCGGGAAGTTCGGCTGCTGCCGCTGCACTGACACAACGTGCATGCGGGAAGCTCCCTCAGTGCCGCTGCAAATGCATCGGTGCAGCGGTTGGCTCGCTCATGTCTGCCGCGTCGTCGGAAAACGGGGCTGAGGACAGGTAACCGCACTTGAACCAACAGGGCGCAAAGCAGACGGAGAATCCAGACATACAGATGATGGGTTCATGGTGGTTGATTTACTCTATTATGTGGTGGTGAGTTTGGGACATTAACTAAGAATTTCATTATTGTACCAGAACATGTGAGCTATGTCAAGGGTGAGGTAAGCAGCCTTCTTGACAGGCGGGCGGGCAGCGACCTACAATCGGATTCGTAAGGGATCACTAACAAGTTGAGCTATGACCACCAAGAGTAAAACGACCCAACACGCCGCCGCCGATGTCTTCACCGCCATTGCGCATCCGGCACGGCGCGGCATTCTGGATATGCTGGCAAGCGGCGAGATGACAGTGACGACGATTGCCGCCCAACCGTTCGGCATGTCGCGGCCTGCTGTCAGCCAGCATCTGGCGGTGCTGCTGGAAAGTGGGCTGGTGAGCATGGAGACGCGCGGGCGGGAAAATTATTACCAACTGCGCCCGGAGAACCTGAACGAAGTCTACCGCTGGATTACACACTTTGAACGCTTCTGGCCGGAGAAGCTGGACGCGCTGGGCGCTTATCTGGATACGCTGGAGGACAATCCCCACCCCCTAACCCCCTCCCCATTGCATGGAGAGGGGGAATGAGACCCGTGCGATTTAGGAGTATCAGCAAACGATGAAACGCGATTTGCGCTTTGAACGCTTCTACAAGCATCCACCGGAACGGGTGTGGCGGGCGCTGACCGAGCCGGAAGCGATTGCCAAATGGTACATGGAAACCGACTTCAAGGCCGAAGTGGGACACCGCTTTTATTTGCAAACCGACCCCGGCCCCGGCTTCGACGGCAAGCTGTACGGCGAGGTGCTGGAGGTGGATGCGCCGCGCCGTCTGGTCTACAGCTTCAAGGGCGGCTTCATGCGCCACGACACGCGGGTGACATGGACGCTGACCGACCAAGCGGGTGGCACGCTGCTGGTGCTGGAGCATACCGGCTTCACCGGGTTGGTAGACGCGGGCGTGGTGAGCTTCATCATCGGCTACGGCTGGGCGAAGTTCCTCAAAAATATGCCGGGCGCGCTGGATGTGATCTAACCACGAAGACATAAGGCGTAAGTCAAAAAATCAGGGTAGCAGACACTGCCCTGATTTATATTGGTGGGTGGTCTGTTGAGTGCTGGTGCGGTTTAGATGGCGATGCCTTTGGCGAGGGCCGGCGTGCCGGTCATGACCTCAGGCTGTCCGTCGAGCAGCGGGCCGACAGCCTTCATGTAGTCCCAGAACCACGGGGCTTGAGCATTGGCCTGCGAGGCTTCCGCGCTGGAATAAACTTCAAAGATGTAAAAAACATTCTCATTCTGCATATCATTGATAAAAACAACCACTTCCTGATCGGCGTTCTGGCGGGCGCGGGGCATGAGCTGCGCTTCGTAGAGCTTGCGGACGTCGTCACGCTTGCCGGGCTGGGTTTGCGTCTTAATCAACATGGTGAACTTGGACATGAGATTACATGCTCCTTGTGTGGCTGATATGCCATTTTCGATGTCGGTTATTATACGTAAGCTATTGCTTACATGTCAAGAGGAGCGTATAGGTGCTTTGGGGTAATTAGTCGTGGTGTGCCTTATTCCTCCGGCTGACGGTCAAAGCCGTCATCACCGCCGAAGCGCACCTGTAGCTGGCGCTGACCCGCGTAGTTCCAGTGGATGCTGGTTGGCGGATTGAGGTAATTTTTGTAAGCAGCGGACATCTGGCGGGCTGCTTCGCGGAAGGGGACACCGCCGACACCTGTGCCGAGTCCGGGACAGGCGACAATATTGATTTTGCGTTCGTTACGTTGATTATGATGATGGACTTCGCGCAGCATAGCCCACATGGCGAGGTAGACATGATCGGTGTGGGTGATTCTCAGCGGTACACGCATGGTCGGCGTGTGGGCAAGAAAGGGGTGCTTGGGATGATCGGTTGCAACGATCATGGATGTGCCGACTGGTTGTTCGCCAAAGTATTCATCAATGATGCGGCGCTGGACAGCAAACATGAGATCAGAGCCGAAGTAGTGGGTGATGGCGGCATCCACGCCACCGTCCATCAAGCCGAATGAATTGGCGGCGCTGACCATGCAGTCGTATTCAGGAATACTTTCGAAGTAATCATTGACAATTTCAACATTCGGCAGTTTGGCGAAGTATTCTTCCCACGCGCGGCACAGGGCAGGGTTGATATCAACGAGGATGAGTTTCATTTCTTAACTCCTTATTTTCAGCGCCAACCTATACGCGGCATAAACTAGCGGGTTGTAGACTTTATCGAATGCGCCCAACGCGCGCACGACCTGCCCGCCCCAACCGCGCTTGAAGCCATACACCCCCCATAGCCCGTCTGAGCGCGACTCGAACTGCGCTTCGAGCGTGGCTTCATCTTCATCGGGGATGCCCCACATATCGTAGGTGGTGCAGCCTTTGCGCCTGGCCCACTGGATGGCCGCCCACTGCACACCGTAAGCCCCCATCAGGTTGCGCTTGATATTGGAGGAAGCGCCGTAGAGATACCACGCGCTTGTCCCTTTGGCGAAGACCATGATGCCCGCCAGCGGGTCGCCTTCGTGTTCGGCGAGGATGAGGGCGGCATCACCGGGCGGCACGAACAGGTCATATGCCTTCTGGTAATAAGCGGGCTCGTGGACACCGAAGGCGTTGCGCTCGCCGGTGGTGTTCATCATGCTGGTGAAGGTGGCGACATCGGCCTTGCTGCCTTCGCGGTAGGCGATGCCGTTCTTGAGCGATTGGCGGATTTTGCGGCGCGTGCCCTGATTCATGCGGGCGAGGATGGCCTCCTCGTCGCTGCTGATGTCAATGAGGACAGTGCGCGGTGGCTGCACAGTTTGGGGGGAAGGGCGAACCCTACCCCCTAACCCCCTCCCGGTAGACAGGGAGGGGGGACGCAATTCATCGGGGCGATAGATGCCCGGCTCCCATTTAAGGAAAGCAGCGCCATGCTGCTTGGCGGCTTGTTCGATTTTGTGCCACAGCACGCCCGCCACATAATCGCGCGGCGCACCCTGTGGCGGCCACGGCTCGGCGTAGAGGGGCCCCATCGCTAAGTAAGCCATCGTGCCGAGGCGGAAGGGCAGCGGGCGGAACAAAAGCTGCGCGCCAGCCAAAATAGTGTCGCCTTCGTCGCTTAAGACTGTGACCAGTTCAGCTTGCCAGCCGAAGGCCGCTTTCAGTTCAGCCCATGCCGACTGCTGCAGGACATGGGCGCGGGAGTTGGCGGCTACGAAGGCGTCCCATTGGGCGGGTGAGGGAGGTGATTGAAGTTGGTTCATATAGATGAATAGTTTACAGTTACCAGTTGCCAGATACCAGTTGCGAATGAGGTCAGGTTTGGGTCTCATAAATGGAGGATCCCTGTTCGTTCATTAGGGTTGTATTTTGTTAGAGGTGGGTTTTGTTATATCAGAAGGCGTGTGTTAGAATGTGCGGAAGGCACTTTGCGTACAAAAATGCACTCTCGATCACATCATTTATTGCAGGATGGAAGTGGTCTATGCTATACTCGTGCAGTTTGTCACAATTGCCCAAGTTATTGTTGTTTGTGTGATTAAAATTGATTTATTTCGGGCGATGCGCTCTTTACCGCGCCCCGAATTCACTCGCTACTGATTGTTTGGCTTGAATATCATGATATGGAATGTGGCTAAGGAGTAGGCTGGCATGGCGTTACTCAACGAATGGGCTTTTATTGGTGTGTTTTTCTCGATTGCGTGGGTGTTCCCCTTCCTGCCAATTTTAGGGGCACGGCTGCTGGCACCGAGCAAACCGAACAGCGTCAAGCAGTCCACCTATGAATGCGGTGTTGAGACGGTGGGCGACACGTGGGTGCAGTTCAAAGTCCAGTATTACATCTACGGGCTGATCTTCCTTGTGTTTGATGTGGAAATTGTGCTGTTGTTCCCGTGGGCGCTGGCCTATAACCAGCTTGATTTCTTCGGCTTCTTCGCCGGATTGTTGTTCATATTCTTCCTGTTCGATGCGCTCATTTATGCGTGGCGCAAAGACGCACTGGAATGGGTGTAGGGTAGTACAGAGTTTTGAGTACCGGGTACCGAGTGGGGAAGACAGAACTTCTCTACGGAGTGGGGTAAATACGAATGTGTGATATTAATCATTTAGTGGAATGTCTGGTACAGAGCGGGGTCAACCGTGATCTGGCGAACCTATTGACGACGCTGGGCGGTGTGGTACTCATTGCCACGGTGCCGCTTGTCACGGTTATCTTCCTGATCTGGATTGAGCGTAAGGTGGCAGCGCGGGTGCAGGACCGGTTAGGCCCGAACCGCGTGGGGCCGTTCGGTCTGCTGCAAACAGTGGCCGATGCGCTCAAGATGCTGACCAAAGAGGACATCACGCCCAATGGCGCGGACAAATTCATTTATAACCTCGCTCCCATCATTGCCTTCGCCTCGGTGGTGTTGATCTGGGCGGTGGTGCCGTTCACCCCGCTGCACATCGGCGCGGACTTGAGCATCGGCATTCTGTATTTTGTGGCGGTAGCTTCCATCGGCACGGTCAAGATTATGGTGGCCGGCTGGTCGAGCAATAACAAATATGCGCTGCTGGGTGCGTTCCGTACCATCGCGCAGTTACTCAGTTACGAAGTGCCGCTGGTACTGTCCCTGTTGGTTCCGGTATTGATCGGCGGGACGTTGAGTATGCAGGAAATCGTCCGGCAGCAGGGCGGCATGTGGTATCTGTTCATGGCTCCGATTGCGGCGGTCATGTTCTTCATCGCGAATCTGGCGGAAACCGGACGCGCGCCCTTTGACCTGCTGGAAGCCGAGTCGGAAATTATCGCCGGTTACAACATCGAGTATTCGGGCTTCAAGTGGGGCATGTTCATGGCGGGCGAGTTCATGCACGCCTTCACCGCCTGTTTGCTGACGGCTGTCATTTTCCTCGGCGGTTGGTGGGGACCGGGTGTCGAACAAATTCCGGCACTGGGTTTCATCTATCTGGGATTGAAGACCGGGTTGGTCTATCTCTTCGCGCTGGTGCTGCGCGCTACTGTGCCGCGCGTGCGTATTGACCAACTGATGACGCTTAACTGGAAGTGGCTGGTTCCGATTTCGGTGGGCAATGTGCTGGTGACGGCTCTCTTGATCCAGATTGTTAAGGCGCTGGGGCTGACCCCACAGGATGGCGATTTGATTTCGGCCATCCCGCAAACCGTTGTCCTGTTCCTTGGCAATGTGTTTGTGGCTTTGATTGTGCTGCAACAAATTCGCAATCAAGGACGTGAAGCGCGGCTGGCGGACGAGAGTACGGCGCTGGCGGTGGTTCACGGTCATGACGAGATGGAACATGCGCCAACGGCGGCAGTTGGTGATTAAGGGCTTCCTTATTATAGGTGTGGATAAGGGCGGGTGGTTAAGACCCGCTTTTAGTGAGAAGCGCAGGGTAAAGTTTTATGCTCGAATTTAATGCCTCGACAGTTGCCTTTATTGTGTTCGCGCTCTTCAGTTTGGGCGGTGCGCTGGGTGTGGTGACAACCCGCAACCTGGTACATGCCACGCTGTACCTCATCCTGAGCCTGTTCGGGGCGGCGGGATTTTTCGTCCTGCTGAGCGCACCGTTCATCGCGGTGGTACAGGTGCTGGTGTATATCGGCGCGATTGCCATCTTGATTGTGTTCGCCGTGATGCTCACCCGCAGCATGACCCGTCTGCGTGACCTGTACAACAGCCAGTGGGCATTGAGCGGTGTGGTAGCTGCGGCGTTGTTCGTCCTGCTGATGGTGGGGGTGATCCTGCCGGTGTGGGGACAGAATGGATCGCAGGCTGGCAAGCCGATTTCGGACGCTGTTTTGAACACAGTTGATTTGGGCAAGGCGCTGGTTGACCAGAATCAGTACGTTCTGCCGTTTGAAGTGGCGTCACTGCTGCTGACGGCAGCCATGATCGGGGCGATTGTGATTGCCCGCGATGACCGGGAATAGAGAACCCGGACGAGGCGCGCCTCGTCCCTACTCACGGAGCAAATAAGATGGTTCCTTTATGGATGTATTTGGCAGTGGCGGCAGGCTTGTTCTGCATCGGAACATATGGTGTGCTGTCACGGCGTAACGCGGTAGCGGTGTTGATGAGCGTCGAGCTGATGCTAAACGCCGTCAATATCAACTTGATTGCCTTCTGGCGCTATGTTGAACCGTTGAATATGGCGGGGCAGGCCTTTGCAGCATTTGTGTTTGTCATCGCTGCGGCTGAAGCTGCTGTGGGGTTGGCGATTATCATCTCGGTATATCGCAACCGCCGTTCGGTGATCGTCGCAGAAATTGATATGTTGAAGTGGTAGCAGAAACCTATCCGGTAAAGCGTACAGTGTCTGGCGGATAGAAAACGAAGGTCGAAATTTATGGACTTGAACAGTATTTTAAGTAACCCTGACTTGCTGCCGTGGTTAATACCCGTCGGACCGCTGCTGGCATTTTTCGTTATCACGCTGTTTACCAACCGTGCGACGATGATGCCCGCCACCAGCCACGAGTACAGTGACCATAACCATCCCGGTTATCACGGGTTGAATGTGCCGGTTGCTAATCTGCCGAGCCGCGTGGTGACTATCGTCGTGGGTTTGCTGGGTATCTTGAGCGCGTGGGTCATCAGTCTGATGGCAGTAGGCAATGCGCTGGGGGCGGAACATTTCGGCGAAGAGGTGTTCGGCAACAGCTTCGACTGGTTGGCTACCGGCGCATCAGCGCTGCGGATGGGTGTGCTGGTTGACCCGCTGACCACCGTGATGCTGATTATGGTTCCGCTGGCCTGTACCTGTATCTTCATTTACTCCATCGGTTATATGGCGCACGATGCCCGCCAGTCGCGCTTTTTTGCGCTGATTTCGCTGTTCGCGGGCGCGATGCTGACGCTGGTCGTCGCCGATAACCTGCTGCTGCTGTTCGTGGGCTGGGAAGTGATGGGTTTGTGCTCCTATCTGCTCATCGGCTTCTGGTTCGAGAAAAAGAGTGCCTACGAAGCGGCTATTAAAGCCTTCACCACCACCCGCGTGGCCGATGTGATTATGCTGCTGGGTATCGCATATCTGTACGCAGCCACCGGCACGCTGAACTTCCGCGAAATTATGCACAATCCGGATATGCTGAACGCACTGGCGACCACGCCGGCCATCATCGGCGGCATGAGCGCGGCGAGCTTGATCGGCATCTTCCTGATTATCGGTACGATAGGTAAATCGGCACAGTTCCCACTGCACGTCTGGCTGCCAGACGCGATGGAAGGCCCTACACCTGTTAGCGCCATGATCCATGCCGCAGCAATGGTTTCTGCCGGTGTGTACGCCATCGTCCGCATGTACCCGGTGTTCGCGGCGGGCGCTGACCCGCATCACGGATTGCTGACCCCACCGCTGCTGCTGATGGCGATTGTAGGTTCATTTACGGCGCTGTTTGCGGCGACCATCGCGGTGGCGCAGAACGATGTCAAGCGCGTGCTGGCTTATTCCACGATTTCGCAGTTGGGCTTCATGGTGGCGGCGCTGGGCATTGGCGCGTATATCGCCGCAGCCTTCCACCTTATCACACACGCTTTCTTCAAGGCGCTGTTGTTCATGGCCTCCGGTTCGGTCATTCATGGCATGGAACACGGCGACCACCACGTGCACGAACATGCGGGTGGACATGACGACCACGCGCTGCCTGCCGAAGCCGGTCACGGTCACGACGATCACGGACACGGGGCAGAGGCGCAGCACGGGCCGCACTTCGACCCGCAGGACATGATGAACATGGGCGGGCTGCGGAAAGGTATGCCTGTAACGTTTATCACCTTCTTACTGGGCGGCTTGTCGCTGGCCGGTTTCCCGCTGCTGACAGCCGGTTTCTGGTCGAAGGATGAAATTCTAGCGGATGCGTGGCTGGGTCTGACTGAAGGGCACGGCGCGGCGGCGCTGGTCTTTATCTTCTTAGCACTGGCGGCATTCCTGACAGCCTTTTACACCATGCGCCAGATCGGTTTGACCTTCTGGGGAGAGCCGCGTACCGAGCAGGCGGCACACGCCAATCTCGGTCAGGGCATTGTCAGCTTCACCATGACGCTGCCGCTGATTATTCTGGCGTTCTTCGCGGTTGTAGCCGGTTTTGTCGGTGTGCATCCCGATTTCCCGCTGTTCGGTTCGATCTTCTCGCCGGAACATAACTGGTTCCACCACTTTGTTGGCCCGACGCTGCTGGAAGAACCGCCTTCAATTGCGTTTAGCATCGTGCCGGTCTTGTTCTCATTTGCGGTGGCGTTGGGTGGTTTGTTCGTCGGCTACCGCATGTACTGGGTGAAGCCGCTCAAGGCAGGCGAAGAAGACCCGATGATCGCGGTGCTGGGTGGTGTGTACCCCATCCTCAAGAACAAGTATTACGTGGATGAGCTGTATGTACGGGTTTTTGTGAAGCCTTCGCAGTGGTTCAGCCGCGAAGTTGCCAGTCAGTTCATTGATAAGGGCATCATTGACGGCACGCTGCATTTGATCGCGCGGGTGTTCACATGGATTGGCGACCTCATTAAGGTTCTCAACATGTGGCTCATTGACGGTGTGGGCGATGGCATTCCTGAGTTGATTGCCCTGTTTGGCGGATGGTTCCGCAAAGTACAGGGCGGGCGCGTGCAGCAGTATTTGCTGCTGGTCGCAATTGCGCTCATTTTGATCGTGGTGATCTTTGCAGTGTCATCTGGCGTTCTGGTTCAGGCCGGGACATAGGGCAAGATATTGATGTAGGGACGCGCACATCGCTGGTGCGGCGCTCCTGCGTAACAGATTGAGGTTGAGATTATGGCGACTACGCCGCAGATTTTTGGAATAGACATACTGACCTTCGTCTTGTTTGCGCCGATGGTAGCTGGCGCGATCGTGCTGGTGCTGCCGGGCGGCAAGCAGGTGGCACGCTGGACAGCGCTGGCCTTTTCGCTGGGCATTGGTGCACTGTGCATTGCGGTGTTTGCCAATTACAACCGCGATGTTTCTGGTTACCAGATGGTGGTCGATGTACCGTGGTTTGCCCTAATCGGTGCGTCATGGCATCTCGGCATTGATGGCATCAGCGCGGCGATGATTTTGCTGACCGGCATCCTTGTGCCGCTGGCGATCCTCATCAGCTTTGAAATTGATGACCGCGTCAATGTTCACATGGCGCTGCTGTTGTTCTTTGAAACCGGTTTGCTGGGCGTGTTTATGGCCCTCGACCTGATGATCTTCTTCTTGTTTTATGAACTCAGTATTGTGCCGATCTACTTCCTCATCAACCAATGGGGCGGCCCCAACCGCAAATATGCCTCGACCAAGTTCTTTATCTACAGCATCGGCGGTTCGCTGGGCATGCTGCTGGCGATCCAGTTGATCGGTTGGTCGGTTTCGTCCTTTGACATCGCCAAAATTACCGAGATATGGCCGCATTATGGTGGTGAGAACGGTACATTTTTGGGTATCGGCATCGAGACGGTGAAAGCGCTGTCCTTCGTCGGCTTCTTTGTTGCTTTCTGCATCAAAGTTCCGATCTGGCCGTTCCACACGTGGCTGCCCGACGCGCACAGTGAAGCGCCGACGGCTGGTTCGATGCTGCTGGCGGGCGTCATGCTGAAGCTGGGCGCTTACGGTTTCCTGCGTTTGGTCATTCCCTTCTTCCCGGATGTGTGGATTGCCCCGATCAATATTCTGGGCGCGATACAAACCAACTGGGCGGGCATCTTCGCCTTCCTCGCCATGCTCAGCGTGGTGTTGGGGGCGTTCGCGGCATTCGGGCAGACCGATATTAAGCGTTTGGTGGCATACAGTTCGGTCAATCACATGGGCTTTGTGGCACTGGGGTTGGCTGTAGCGGCGCTGGCCTATTCGCAAAATTGGGCGAACGCCACCACCGAACACATGCAGAGTGCGATCATCGCCCTCAACGGCGCAGTGATGCAGATGTTCAATCACGGCCTCAGTTCGGCGGCCATGTTCTTGCTGGCCGGGGCGATTTACCACAAGACGCACACCCGTGATATGACACAGTATGGCGGCTTCTGGGTGAAAGCCCCGATTTATGGTGCGATCTTCATCTTTACCAGCATGGCGAGTCTCGGCTTGCCGGGATTGAACGGTTTCGTCAGCGAGTTTATGGTGGTGCGCGGGTCGTGGCCGGTGTTTACATGGCTGGTCGTATTGTCCATGATCGGTTTGCTGTTCACAGGCGGTTATATCCTCAAGGGTATCCGCGGCGTGCTGCACGGGCCGTTTAACATGCACTGGAAAGATTACAATCTGGAGATTGAACTGCGCGAAGTGGTGGCGATTGCGCCGCTGCTGGTCTTGATGTTGGTGACGGGACTCCTGCCCAACTGGATTTTGGCAGTCATCAATAGCTCAGTGTTGCGCTTGTTCGGCGGGTAACAGGGGCGCTTCGTAAAAGGAAGTTTTCATGAATGGATTTCAGTTTCCGATTTTAAGCGTAATAGTTTTCACGCCCATCGTCGCGGCAGTGGTCATGCTGTTCATTGACGCGCACAAGCGTGACTTGATACGTGGTATCGCGCTTACTGCGGCGGTCATTGTGCTGGTGCTTTCGGCGGCGGTGTACTTCGGCTACAACAGTCAGGTCAGCGCGCTCAAACCGGCGCTGGACGCCATCCAGCAGGGCGGAGGCAAATATATCGCTACTGCTATGTTCGAGCGCGGGTTAGCCTTTGAAGAAAGCATACCGTGGGTGCAGAGTTTGGGTATCAGTTACCACCTCGCGGTGGATGGTCTGAACGCGCCGATGGTGCTGCTGACGGGCATGGTGACACTGGCCGGTGTGCTCATTTCGTGGCGCATAGATGACCGCACCCGCGAATTCATGGCGTTCTTCATGTTACTGGTAGCGGGCGTGTACGGTGTGTTCGTCGCCATTGATGTGTTCGTGCTGTTCTTCTTCTACGAACTGGCGATCTTCCCCATGTACCTGCTCATCGCTACGTGGGGCTGGGTGAAGCTGCGCGAATACGCCGCCATGAAGCTGACGTTGTACATTTTGATCGGCTCGGTGGTGGCTCTGGTGGGTGTCATAGCAATGGTGTTCGTCGCCAGCGACTACTTCGCGGGTGACGGTGCGGCAGCCTTCCAAGCGGCGAAAGATGCCGGCGTGATCGCCAAAGACGCGCCGACCTTCAGCTTCAGCATGACGCACCTGATGGCGGCTGCCGAAGCCGGGGCATTCAATATTCCGATACTCGGCAGCGATGTGCTGACTTTTGCCAAGTTGTGGTTCCCCTTCATCTTCATCGGTTTCGCGGTGCTGGCAGGTGTGTTCCCCTTCCACAACTGGTCGCCGGATGGACACGTGGCCGCTCCGACAGCCGTTTCGATGATCCATGCAGGTGTGTTGATGAAGCTGGGTGCTTACGCCGCGCTGCGCATGGGTGTGCAGCTTTTGCCACAGGGCGCGGAAGTGCATCTCCCGTGGATTGTGTTCTTAACGCTGGTCAATGTGGTGTACGGGGCGTTCATCGCCTTCCGCCAGCGCGACTTCAAATATGTTATCGGCTTCTCGTCGGTCAGCCACATGGGATTGGTGAGCATGGGCTGGGCGACCATGAATGTGGTCGGCATGACTGGCGCGGGCTTGCAAATGTTCAGTCACGGCGCGATGACGGCGCTCTTCTTCGGCTGCGTCGGCATGGTCTATGACCGCGCCCACACGCGCGATATTCCCAGCCTCGGCGGGTTCTTCAAGAAAATGCCGTGGGTGGCCTTCGCCTTCGTTGTCGGCGGTTTAACCAGTATGGGTATGCCGCTGTTCAGCGGGTTCGTGGCGGAGTTCGCCATCTTCCAGGGGATGTGGAAAGCCTCGCCGGAAATCACGCTGCAAATTGGCAGCTTCGTACTAAGCAATTATTATTCGATCATCGTTATCATCTCAGCATTGGCGATTGTTATCACGGCGGCTTATGTGCTGCGTGTCACCAGTCAGGTGTTTTTCGGCGAATTTGACGCTAAAAAGTATGCTGATGTCGGCGATATTACTATCACTGACCGGGTGATATTGTTCCTGCTGGGGACACCACTACTGATACTGGGTTTGTATCCGTCGCTCATGGCGCCCATGATTGAAAACGGGCTGCGGCCTGTGCTGGCTATCCTACACGGGGGTTCGTAATAGTGAACGCAAGCGAATATACACTCGGACAGAGCTTGCTGGTTGTGCTGCCGGAAATAGGGCTGATGATTCTGGCTTTGGTGATACTGGCACTTGATGTTGGGTTTCTTTTTATAAAACCTTTGCCGGAAAGCCGTAAGCAACGGATTGCCATCGTAACAGCAGTTTGGCTAGGCATATTGGCGCTACTGGCGCTCGTCGTCAGCCCCGGCTCGGAACTGAGTCCGGTTGGCCTGTATTGGGGCGGCATGGTGCGCCATGATGCGCTTTCGCAAATCTTCAAAGTGATGGTGCTGGCAGCCGCAGCCATTACCAGCCTGATCTCGATTGATGTCAAGGGCATTGGCAAGAAGGGTGAGTTCTACCTCATTCTGATCGTGTCTTCGATGGGCATGACCCTGATGGCGAGTGCGGCTGACCTCATCATGGCTTTCCTGGCGCTGGAAACTACCTCTATCCCCCTGTATATTCTGGCGGGCTTCAAACGTGGTGACGGCAAGTCGATGGAAAGCGGGATGAAATATTTCCTGTTCGGCTCGTTCGCTTCGGCTATTATGCTCTACGGCCTCAGCCTGCTGTACGGCTTCACCGGACATACCAACCTGTACCAGATTGCCCAATATCTCAACAGCGAAACCTTCGCCAGCAACCCTATTCCGGTGTTGGGGGCGATGGTGCTGATCGTGGTGGGCTTCGGTTTCAAGATTAGCGCCGTTCCCTTCCACTTCTGGACACCCGACGTGTACGAAGGTGCGCCCACGCCTGTTACCGCATTCTTGAGCGTCGCCAGCAAGGCTGCCAGCTTCGCGCTTTTGGTACGCTTCTTCATTGCAGTCTTCCCCAGCACGGTTGTGATTGGTAACACGGAAATTCAAGGCTTCTGGGTGCAGTTGATGACCGCCGCCGCTGTCATTTCCATGACGCTTGGCAACGTCGTCGCGCTGGCGCAGAAGAATATTAAGCGCTTGCTGGCCTATTCCTCCATTGCGCAGGCCGGTTACACACTGGTCGGTGTCGCCGCTATCCAGTCCTCGACGGTGGCGGGGCAGGCGGATGCAGTGGCTTCTGTCGGCTTTTACATGTTCATGTACGTGTTTACCAACCTGCTGGCCTTTGCTGTCGTCATCCTGTTCAGTGAAGCGACGGGTAGCGAAACGATTGCTGATCTAGCAGGGTTGAGCCGCCGCAGTCCGTGGCTGGCGCTCACCATGACCATTGCGCTGCTCTCGCTGGCGGGTGTGCCTCCGGCGGCAGGTTTCGTCGGCAAGTTCTTCTTGTTCCGCGCTGCTGTCCAGTCTAATCTGGTGTGGCTGGCGATCTTCGGCGTGCTGAACTCCATTGTGGCGCTCTACTACTATCTGGTGGTCATCAAGGTCATGTATGTTGACCGCAGCGAAGATGAAGATAAGCCTATTCCGGTGTCCCGCGCCTACACGTGGGCGATGGTGATCAGCGGGGTGGCGGTCATTCTCATCGGCACGGTAGCGGTTACACCCGTCTTTGAATGGGCAGTAGCCAGCGCACGCTCGTTATTTGCCGCATAAAATTGAACTGAAAAAACCAAGTGGCTCACAAGGGCGCAGGAAACTGCGCTCTTATTGTAAGAATTGTTGATTTTGGTTAGCGAATATGTATGAAATTCGTTGGCAAATGGAATAGCTTGTGATAGAATTCTCGAACTTTAGTAATAATGACTGAACCGACGCCAAAACGAATCCCAAACATATCCATAGCAACAATTGCCGGTACTGCCGGATGTTTCATGCTCGTAATGGTGGTTGGCGCGTTAGTTGTGGGCATTTTACTGGATCGTGCGTTAGGGTGGCGCGGGCCGTTGACCATCGGTTTAGTGGTCATTAGCGCGCCGGTCAGTCTGTATATTGTTTTTCGTGTAGTATTAGGTGTTATGCGCCGTATTCAACAAACGCCGCAGTCACCTGCGGACAATGATTCGCCTGATTAGCATGAGGAGGTTGTCGTTGAGAAATACAAGCATTTCTCACAGAAGTGAGGAGGGGCCAGCATGACAACAAATCAACGTGGTTGTCTGTACGGCTTAATTTTATTGGTATTTGGGGTTTTTGTTTGCGGACTGCTGCCGTTTGTGTGGCTGCCCGGTGCGGGCGCTGCGGCTGCTATCCCGGTCATTCAGGTTCCCGGTGAAGTGCTCGTTAAGAACTTCTTGGGACTGGGGCCCAAGTTCAATCTCATCAATACGATGGTGGCGCTCATCATCGTTGATGTGATCGTGCTGGCAATCGCCATCCTCGTCAACCGCGCTTCCAAAGGCTGGACGAAGGAAGTACCCGGACGTTTTCAGGGTGCGATAGAAGCACTGGCAGGCGGACTGTTCGGCTTTGTCAAGCAGATCAGCGGTGGCCGCAATTCGCGTGCGATCTTCCCGCTGGTGGCGACCATCTTCCTTGTGCTGCTTGTCGGTAACTGGATGAGCATCATTCCCGGCGTCGAAAGCGTCGGGCTGTTCCACTGCGCCCACCCCAACACCAGTGGTTATCAGGGAACACGCTTGAGTGACACCTTCTTCCAGATTCGCAACACGCAGCCCCTGAACGGTGGTACGCCGGTCAGCTTGGCGGATGAACATGCTTGCGAAGAAGCAGTAGCCCACGCCACTGTCGCTGACTACAGCAGCGAAGATGAGAATGTCAATCCGTTGCTCAAATATCGCTTCCACATTACGCCCTTTGTGCGTCCGGCAGCGACTGACCTGAACCTCACTATTGGTTTGGCGTTAATTTCCTTCTTCTTCATCCAGTTCTACGGTTTCAAGGAACAGGGTTTGAACTACATGCAGAAGTTCATTCCTATCCGGTCACTGGGGAATGTGGCGAAGAACCCGATGGGCGCAATTGACTTAATCGTCGGCCCGCTGGAATTGGTTTCGGAACTGTCGAAGATCGTCAGCTTGAGCTTCCGTCTTTTCGGTAATATCTTCGCCGGTGGTATTTTGATCGCGGTTATGCTCTTCCTCGTCGGTACGGGCATTCCGATTGTGTTCTACGCGCTGGAATTGATCGTAGGTTTGGCGCAGGCCTTGGTGTTCGCGGTTCTGACGCTGGTCTTCATCTCGCAGGCTCAAGAAGGGCATCATGGCGATGAGGAACACGGCGAACATGCCGAGCACGCCGAAGCGCACTAAGTTTTATCGGACAATCAGGGCGCAGTACACAGTGCCCACTATACTGACAATTACAACATAAGAGAGGAATTGAACAAACATGGAAGGTAATTTAACAACACTGGGTAAAGCGGTAGGCGCTGGTCTGGCAATGGTTGGCGCGCTCGGCCCCGGTATTGGCATCGGTTTGCTGGTACAGGGCGCTCTGCAGGCCATTGGTCGTAACCCGGATGCTTCCGGCAACATTCAAACCAACATGATTTTGGGTATCGTGTTCGCCGAAGCAGTCGCTATTTACTGCTTGGTGGTCGCGCTCATCATCCTGTTCGTGCTTCAATAAGCGCGTTGGGAGACACGACATGCACAAAATGTTTACCATGAAACGACTCGCAGTACTCGGCCTGCTGGCTGCCCTGCTGCTGGCGGCTGGTATCGCTTTCGCTCAGGAAGCCACACCAGCTCCCGCTGAAGGTGCCGCCACCACCGCCGAGCATTCCGAAGCTGCGCCTGCTGGCGAGGCCGCTGCTGCTAGTGAAGAAGCAGCCGGAGGTATCGAAGCCCTCGGTCTGAACGCTGGCTACCTGCTGGCGCAGATCGTTAACTTCGGCATTATCTTCTTTGCCCTGCGCGCCCTGCTGTGGAAGCCCATCCTCAACATGCTGGATGCCCGCAGCGCCAAGATCGAAAAAGGTCTGGAAGACGCACAGGTAGCAGCCAATGCCCGCCGCAATGCGGAAGCCGAAGCTGAAACTATTCGCTCCGGTGCGCGCGCTGAAATCAATAAGTTTATTGAAGAAGGCCGTGCGCGTGGTGAGGAAATTGCCAAGCAGATCGAAGCTGAAGCCCGCTCTGCCGCCGACAAGATCCGTGAAGAAGCCCGCGCCGCCGCTGCCAGCGAACGTGACCAACAGTTGGCCGGTTTGCGTGGTCAGGTGGCCGCCATTTCAATGGCCGCGACCCACAAGCTGATTGGTGAAGCGCTGGACAGCAAACGCGCACAGGCGCTGGTGGATGACTTCTTCTCCAAAGTACCGGCTGGCGCAGCCAAGCTGGGCGGCAGTGTGGAAGTGGTCAGTGCCATGCCCCTGAGCGAAGCGGAACAGAAGAAAGTCCAGAAAGAAACCGGCGCAGACAGCGTGAACTTCGTTGTTGACCCCGGCATTCTGGGCGGCTTGATTGTTCGTGCTGGTGACCGCGTGGTGGACGGCAGTGTCCGCAGCGGTTTGAACGAACTGGGCAGCCGTCTGAGCTGATCTGACGAAGGTCTTTACAAACCGCAGAGATGCGGAGGTCACAGGGAGTATAATCTGTGTGGCCTCTGCGGCTCTGCGGTTTTTGTTTGGGTGGAGGCATGAAAAAGTTCTGATTGCAGGATACTAGATGATCAAAAAACTGTCCGATCTGACCGCCAACCTGCCTGACCTCATCCACCTCACGGGTGACGCCGAAATCACTGCTCCCGTCGAGGAAGATAATCGCTTGGTGCAGCCCGGCGGAGTGTTTGTAGCGCGGCGCGGCTTGAGCGTGGATGGTCATGACTTCATCCCGGATGCTATCCGGCGCGGCGCGGCGGCCATCGTCGGCGAGCGCGACCTGCGCGATCTGCCCGTGCCGTATGTGCAGGTGGGCAACGCGCAGGAGGCTACTGGCTGGTTGGGGGCAGCTTATCACGATTACCCCTCGCGTAAGCTGGTGGTCATCGGCGTGACAGGCACAGACGGCAAAACCACTACCAGCACCCTCATTCACAGTATTCTCAAAGTGGCGACAGGTGGCAAAGCTGGGCTAATTAGTACCGTATCGGCTGATTTGGGCGGAGCGACGGTGGATACTGGTCTGCATGTCACCACCCCCAGCGCCCCGCAAGTTCAGGCGCTGCTGGCGCAAATGGTCGCCAACGGCCTGACGCACTGTGTCCTTGAAATGACCAGCCACGGGCTGGCACAGGGGCGGCTTAACGGGGTTGATGTGGATGTGGCGGTGCTGACCAACCTGACGCACGAGCATTTGGATTATCATGGCACGTTCGAGGCGTACCGCGCTGCGAAGGGGCGTATGTTCGAAATGTTGGGGAAGTCGTACAGGAAAAAGTTATTCAATTCAAAAATCGGCTTTATCAATGATAATGACCCGAACCTAGATTTCTTTGTAGACATTACGCGAGTAAACGGTGCAACCGCTTGGAAATATGGGATGCACATGCGCGATGAATATTATCCTCTCCAAGATCGCTTTTATCATGTTGAGAATTTGCAATTCAGCCCTGATGAAACGGTGTTTGATGTCATTCGCTACAAAGAGTCGTCGGGCGCGATGCGTTGGGCCCATATTCACTCAACACTTTTGGGTGAGTTTAATGTGCGTAACATCTTGGCCGCCGCCGCCGTTGCTAACGTAATCCCTAATGTGAACTTTGCTCATGTTGAAGCGGGCATAGCCAACGTTCGTTCCATCCCCGGACGCATGGAGCGTATTGACAAAGGCCAGAATTACACCGCTATTGTGGACTTCGCTCACACGCCCAACGCGCTCGAAAACGCCCTCAAGGCAGGCAAGGGGCTGTTGCAACCGGGCAAGAAGCTCATCGCGGTGTTTGGCAGCGCCGGGCTGCGTGACCGCGAAAAACGCCGCCTGATGGCCAAAGTCTCGGCGCGGCTGGCGGACTTCACCATCCTCACTGCCGAAGACCCGCGCACCGAGTCGCTGGATGACATCCTCGAACTGATGGCACAGGGCTGCATTTCACAGGGCGGGGTGGAGGGGCAAACCTTTATCCGCGTGCCGGATCGTGGTGAGGCGCTTTATCGTGCCTGCCAGATGGCGCAAGTGGGCGATATCGTTATGGTCTGCGGCAAAGGCCACGAGCAGAGCATGTGCTTCGGCACGATTGAATACCCGTGGGATGACCGCGAGGGGCTGCGTGCTGCCATCAAAGGTGCGCCGCTGCGGACGCTGCCCACCAGCCACTAAGCTCCCCGAAAGTTTGGAAATTCGAACCCAACCGACCTTTACAGAAATGAACATTTGTGCTATAATTTTTGGGGTAGTGGTCATATGGTAAGTGATAAACCCAGCTAATAATGACAATCAGAGGATATTTGTAGGGACGAGGTATGCCTCGTCCGCGTTCCCGGCCTTCACTTATTACTTACTTTGCAACCACCACCATGTACCTTTCTAGTTCTTGCACGGGAACAGGTTACGTCATGAACGCCGACGCCTTCCGCCACTACTACGAGTACCACTTTGCCGAAAACCGCAAGATCTGGGACACCTTCGTCGTGCCGCTGTCGCAGGAACAGTTCACCCACGAGATTCCCTACTCAATGGGTTCTGTCCGCAACCAGCTCGTTCACCTCATGAGTTGTGATGACTATTGGTTCAGTGGGCTGCGCGGCTACGATATGCCAGACCCGTTTGACCCCGCTGATTTCAATGACCGCGATATACTGCGCGCTCAGTGGGACAGCGTCGAAGCCGATATGCGCGGCTATTTGGCGCAGTTGCAGGATGCCATGTTGTTCAGTCATCCGCTGGGGGGAGAGGATGAAGTCCTCATGCTGTGGCAGGTGCTGCTGCACGTTGCCAATCATGGCACAGACCATCGCAGCCAGATTCTGCGCCTGCTTAACGATCTGGGCCTCGACACCGGGCCGCAGGACTACATCTTTTACATCTACGATAATTTATGACGCGGGTATGACGTCAATTGAAATGTCCGACATTGACGACTCTGACGACATTGCTGACATATAGACGCCGCTAATGGCGCGACGACGACGACTTCGCCGACACAATAATAATGATGGCACAAAATACCACATTGCCATTGCCGAAATTGCTGCCAACTGTGCCAAAACAATTGTCTGACATTGGCGACATTTACTGAAATGTCCTGAAACGATTTTCGGTTCCGTATTTCCAAACCCGCCAACGCCGCCATAAATTGTAATATACCGTAATTAAAAGTCCGCACTCCCCAATGCCTTCGTTGAAGATAACGAATTCGACTCGGCACTCGGTACTTATGACTCTGTACTCAATCCTTCCGTAGGTCATTCGTCAGCTTTCCCCACCTCTGATGTGCTACAATACCCACCCAGAGGAAGATATGGACGATCTCGGCATAGTCATCGTTAGTTACAATACCAGAGACTTACTGCGCCGCTGCCTGCAAACGGTTCTCGCCAGCACAGGTGATTTCACCTTTAAGGTGGTGGTGGTCGATAATGCGTCCACCGATGGCAGCGCGGAGATGGTCAGGGCTGAGTTCCCTCCAGTGGAAGTGATTGCCAGCCAGAAGAATGGTGGTTATTCCTACGCCAACAATCTCGGCCTCAAGCTGCTTGGCTACCATGATCAAGGCGATGTAGAGGCTGATGCGCCGCGTTACGCCCTGCTGCTCAACCCGGATACCGAAGTGCCACCCACGTCACTTTATGATATGGTACAGTACATGGATGCACATCCGGCGATCGGCGTGGCCGGGCCGAAGTTGGTGCTGGAAGATGGCAACCTTGATCTGGCCTGCCGTCGCAGCTTTCCTACGCCGATGGTGTCGTTTTACCGCTTTTCGGGGCTTTCGAAATTGTTTCCCCACAATCCCCGCTTTGGACGGTATAATATGACATTCGTAGACCCTGATCAGGAAATTGAGGTAGACTCGGTAGTAGGGGCCTATATGCAGGTTCGGCGCGAAGCGATACACCAGGCCGGACTGCTGGACGAAACGTTTTTCATGTACGGAGAAGATTTGGATTGGGCGTTCAGAATAAAAGAGGCCGGTTGGAAGGTGTTTTACCATCCACAGGTGACGGTGAAGCACATCAAGAGAGCCTCCAGCCGCCGCAGTCAGAAGGCACAGTTCGAGTTCCAGCGGGCGATGCTGATTTTTTACCGCAAGCACTACCGCCGGACAACGCCGCTGTGGCTGCATCTGCTGGTGATGATGGGGCTGCTGGTGAAGGGTGGGCCGCAGTTGCTGACGGAGATTCGTCAGACATCACCATCCGCTATGTAACCCCCGCCGCCTCTCGAACCAATTACACCCGTACTGTCCTCACGGTCATGCAGCCGCTGGTAGATGGGCTCATGCTGATGGTCGCCTTTGCGTTGGCCTATTGGGGACGTGAAACCATTCCACTGTTTATCAATCTGCCGGATGTACAGCCATCGCTGCTCCGCTACCTGCCTACCATCGTCTTGCAGGTCATTGTGATTATAGGAATTCTTTACCTGACGCGCTTGTATCACCTGCCGCGCGCCATCAGCCGCATTGATCATGCCCGCAAAGTGGTTGGTGTAGTAACAGTCGGTTCGCTGTTGGTGTACGGCTTGCAAGCGATATTATTCCCTTCTGGCAGCTTGTTCTATGTCGAATATCCGCGCGGTTTGTTGTTTTACGTGTGGATTCTCAGCACGGCACTTGTCGTCTTCGGACGGGAATTACAACAGGGCTTTCGCTATTGGCTGCGCGAGCGCGGTTACGGGCGCGATAATTTATTGCTCGTGGGTAATGGCAAAGTCGCCCGCGAAATCGCCCGCAAAATCATCAGCAATGCAGCGCTAGGCTACAATCCGGTGGGTGTGGTGGTCAATGGCAAAGCGCGCACACGGGGCAATATTAACGGCATTCCCGTGATCGGCGTTTATCAAGATTTGCCGCTGCTTATTGACCGCTGCCGTGTCGATCAGGTTGTCATCGCGCTGCCGGACGCCCAGCGGGCTGAAATGGTTGAGTTGGTCAGCCTGTGCCAGCGTGGGCGGGTCGACATCAAGATCTATCCTGACTTGTTCGCTTACATGGCAGGCGACTTGAGTGTTGATGACCTGAGCGGAACGCCGCTGCTCACCGTGCGTGATATCGCCATGCGCGGTTGGCGGCTCAGTTTGAAGCGGGCGATGGATTTCTTCGGGGCTGGGGCTGGCTTAGTCGCTTTATCGCCATTTATGCTGCTTACAGCCTTTATGGTGCGCTGGGAATCAAAAGGGCCAGTATTTTACACACAGGAACGTATGGGACTGGACGGCAAACCGTTCCATCTGGTGAAGTTTCGGACCATGCGGGCCGATGCTGAAGTTGATGGCCCCGGCTGGACGGTAAAAAACGACCCGCGCGTGACCCGCTTGGGACGCTGGATGCGGAAAACCAATTGGGATGAAATCCCGCAGCTCATCAATGTACTGCTGGGTGAGATGAGTTTGGTCGGGCCGCGCCCTGAACGTCCGGTATATGTCCTCCAATTCCGTGACCGCATCCCGCGCTACATGGAACGCCACCGCGAAAAATCCGGCATGACCGGCTGGGCACAGGTCAACGGTCTGCGCGGTGATACCTCTATTGCCGAGCGTACCTCGTATGATCTGTGGTACGTTGAAAACTGGTCAATCTGGCTGGACTTCAAGATCGTCATCCGCACTATTATTCAGACGGTCTTCGGACACAGCAAGAATGCCTATTAGCCGGACAATTCGTATTCTGCTGCGCTGCACACCGCTGCTGGCAGCTTTTGCGTTGTACGGTTATACGCTGCGGTTGGTATTATTCCTCGACGACGGCTTTCAGTTCAATATTGTTCAGCATATCAATGGCATTGAGCAGTGGGCGGGCAGTGCCGCCTATGTTTATTACCGCCCGGCACTGTTTTCCTTCTATAAACTTCTTGGGGTGATTGCCGGTTTCTACGACCCGCTCGGCTTGCACTGGCTGAATGTGGTCTTTTTCGGCATGGCTGGTGTGACAGTCGGGATGCTCGCGCGGCGCATTGTTATGCACCAGCGTGAACTTGTGGGTGTGTTGGCCGGCCTCGCATTTGTGCTGTTTCCGTTCAGCTACCAGACAGTGGTCCTAGTGGGTGCGATGCAGCACCTTGTGTTGGCGCTGTGCACTGCACTGGGTCTGTGGTGTGCGCTAGCGTGGATAGATAGGCGCAGAAGACGCTCTGTGGCGGCGCTCTGGCTGTTGACCTTCTGGGGATTGTTCAATCAGGAAAACGGCGTGCTCATCGCCCCGCTGCTAGTGCTGATGCTGGGCTTGGTTTACGGGCGGCGTGTGCTGCGTGAGCCGCTGCGGAACCCCGCTTTGTGGGCGGTGCTGCCTGTGACGGGCATTACAGCCGTCTATTGGGTGCTTCGCAGCGTTGTACCACTTGCCCCTAGTGACAGCCACTTGCAAGATTGGGAAAATATCATCCAGTCGCTGGCGACTGTTTCACAGGCCATCATCTACCCGGCTGCGGCTTTCGTGCGCCGTTTTGTGCAGGGCACACCCGCGCCACTGGAAATGTTTCTGCTGCTGGCTGTAGTGTTGCTGCCCGTGCTGATCTTTCATGTCTGGCAAGCACGCCGCAGCCGGAATACACAATCGCTCAAGGCGGTTGGCTTTGGCTTGGCATGGTACGGGTTGGGAGTACTGCCTGCCATGCTCCTGCTCGACCAATTTTACGTCAGCGGGTCGCCACGCATTCTGGTGTTTGGTGCATTGGGATTGAGTATCTTTTGGGCAGTCACCGTTGTGAAATTTGCCGCATCTGGTTGGTTGGGGAAGTTACTGGGTGTAGGTGTGGCGGTGAGTATGGTCGTGGTTAGCCTGCCGTTCCTCAACGGTGAGCGCGCGAACTATGTGCTGCTGGACAATTACATGCGCCGCCTGAATGAATTGATTGTGAACCAACCTGTGCCGGTGGAGCAGACGCGCATCCTGCTGGTGAACGCGCCGGATTACCTCACGCCGGTTGAAGGACAGGAAACCTTCTTGCGCGGCACAGAAGGTGCTGCCATGATGTTCCACACCATCAATTACGATTTGCAGATTTGGGTGAACACTGGCATCCTGCCACCGGTGATTGACACAGCGAAGTTCCACCAGATTATGCGGGCGGACGGTTATTCCATGTACGCCCACGATCCCGAAGTTGGTCCCATCGAACTGGTCGAGAAGGCACGGCAGTATGATGCGCTGTATGTCACCCAGTGGGATGGACAAGCTTTCTATCCGGTATATGTTGGCGCGCCCGATATGACGGGGCCGGACGAGCCGTTGGTTGTGTTTGGCGATGACCAAATTGCTCTAACCCAGATGGATATGCTTTATGCCCCGCGTTTGCATGCACTGCACATCCGCCTGCGCTGGCTAGTCAACCAACCCGAAGGAGTGCAGCCCTTTGTGCATGTGCTGTGTGATGGTGAGCAAGTGGGTGGCGCTGATATGGGCGTTTGGGGCGATGTCTATGGCTTCAATTTCTGGTCTCCCGGCGAGGTGCAAACTGACCTGCGCGAAATCCGATTGAATCGTCCGTTTGACCCCGCAGTTTGCCAGGCATTTCTCGGCCTCTACCGCCCGGCAGATGTGACGCGGCTGGCCGCACTGGATGCGCGTGCTAGTACACGCTATGCCGATGATATGGTTGCACTGCCCTACGAAGGTACAACGGACAAGGTGTTCCCATTTGGACGGGGAGATGAATAGCTAATGGAAATTAAAACGCTTGAAGCGGCCATGCACGCTTTTGTGGAAGCAAAAGGCTGGTACAAATCCGACTCAGCGCATCCGCAAACGCCCAAGAACCTTGCTATTTCGCTGGTGCTGGAAGCGAGCGAAGTGCTGGAGCATTTTCAATGGGGCGAGGACGCACCCAACCAAGCTGAATTAGCGGGCGAACTGGCGGATGTCATGCTGTATCTACTGCAAATTGCCAGCTTAAACGAGATTGACTTGGGGCAGGCTGTGATGGACAAACTGCATATCAATCATGGGCGGGAATGGGAATAGGCCGCGCGCGCCAGAGCATAATGCCATTCATAATCATGAGCAACAACAGATTAAGCAGAGCGACGACGAGGGCAATGTTGCCGAGTAGGGCGAAGAAATCAATTCCCAGCCACACAAATGGTTTATCCGTAATGGCGATAATGTTATAGGTATAGGTCACGACTAGCCCTGCCGCGACCCACAACATCGTTTTTTCTTGATCTATGGCGATCACTGCCAGCAGCGCTGCCTGATACAAGTAACGTTCATGAATTTGCGTTGGTAGTACGAAGAAGGCCAAGTAGAGCGCACTGGCCCATACGAACTCGTAACGTTTGCGCGACTGCCGCCACATGATCCAGCAGATCACCGCCACCTGCGCTGCGAAGAGATACAGCCCCACCTGCTTGTAGGTTAGATTACCCAGCCACAGGGTGGTATCGCGCGGCACATCCAGACCGATGTTGGCTGGAACACTGCTCCATATGCCCGGCGTGGTGGCGAACCACAGATTGAAGGCGTTGGCAGTTACAATTGGATACTGGTCCACTGTCCCCAAATATGGACGAAGCGCATACTCGGTGCCGTTGGCCACAATAAATGGTAGGTAGATCAAACCGAACAACAACGCTGCTAGCAAGACTGCGCCAAATGTCCGCTGCCAGCCGTAACGTCGGAATGTCAAAATTCCCATCAAGGGCAGCAGTACAACAGCTTGAAATTTCATTAGCAGGGCGAGCGCGAACCACAACCAGGCTGCGCGCGGGCGATCTTTGTTGAGAGCCAGCAAGGCCAGCGCAATGAACAGACCCAGTAGTGAATCCGACTGCCCCCAGAAAGCGGAGGTCGCAATGAGACCCGGATAAACAGCGATGCCCAATGGCAGCAGCCACTTGATGCGGTGATTGGACGGGAGCCAGCGATAAACCAGCGCGATAATCGCCAGTTCGGCTGCCACCGAAAACAACTTGAGAACGATGACGAAGTTCATTTGTAGCAAGATGCGGTTGTAGGGCGGTTGAAGCGTCCCTGATAACCACAGGATACCCATGTAAATGGGTGGATAGTTCGCGCTTTTATCCGCACTGTAAATATTGAACAAGCCTTCGCTGTGAATAGCCTTCGCCCACGGTCCGTTGAAAGTGGTCATATCGCCGATATAGCCCAGTGTTCCCAGATACCCGACGCGCGTCACAAATGCAAGTACTAGGATAGCGATGAGTTGCCACTTGCCGTTGCGCAATAAAGCGTATGTAAGATGATTGCGAACGGGCACAATTGTGACGTTGTTTGCCATGATAGTGTGCGTCATGACCTCTTGTGAACTGATGCGTCTACGCGTATACTTTCCATTTTCCTGCACCTGAAAAATCAACAACAATTATAGCCGCTTACGACAAAGGAACGAATGATCATGCGCATGAGCCAGCTTTTCAGCCAGACGTTGCGGGAAGCACCCGCCGACACGGATGTTGCCAGCCACCAACTATTGCTGCGGGCAGGCTACATTCGGCCACTTGCTGCAGGCATATTTAGCTACCTCCCGCTGGCGAAACGTGCGCTTACCAAGATTGAGAACATTGTTCGCGAAGAGATGGATGCTATCGGCGGGCAAGAAATCACGATGCCGGTTATTCACCCGGCTGAATTGTGGCAAGAGACGGGGCGCTGGTACAAAATCGGCCCGGAAATGGGACGCTTTCAAGACCGCGCGGGACGCGACATGGTGCTTGCAATGACTCATGAGGAAGTCATCGGTGACTTGGTGCGTAAGGAGATCCGCTCTTACCGCCAACTGCCCCTCATGTTGTATCACATTCAAACCAAGTGGCGCGACGAACCCCGCCCCCGCGCTGGACTTATCCGGGTGCGCGAGTTCACCATGAAAGACA
This sequence comes from Anaerolineae bacterium, assembly GCA_041390885.1. Classification (GTDB taxonomy): domain Bacteria; phylum Chloroflexota; class Anaerolineae; order Aggregatilineales; family Phototrophicaceae; genus CFX2. The sequence goes on from JAWKPB010000022.1 coordinate 241,203, forward strand.
GCTACAGTTTGGATTCGGATTGGGACGGATTGGACACACAATACCGCGCCCATTATCGTGCCTACTTCAAAATTTACAGCCGCTGTGGCTTGCCGGTTATCGCCGTGAAGTCCGATACTGGCATGATGGGCGGACGGCTGGCCCATGAATTCATGTATCTCACGTCCATCGGGGAAGATACACTCTTGATTAATGACGAAAGCGGCTATGCAGCAAACCGTGAGGTTGCCCGTTTCCGCAAGCCTGTGCCCTCGCCGGAAGAACCCAAGCCGCTTGAAAAAATTGCTACCCCCAACACCACGACCATCGAAGCATTGGCGAGATTCTTGAACATACCTTCTGCACGAACGGCAAAAGCGGTGTTCATGGTGGCGACGGTCACTGAAGACAACCACGATGTAGACAAGTTCTTGCTGGTGATCGTGCGTGGTGACATGGATGTGAATGAACAAAAGTTAGTGAACGCGGTGCAAGCGCGCGCTCTGCGTCCTGCGCTGCCGGAAGAAATCGCAGCAACTGGCGCGGTGGCAGGATACGGCTCTGCCATCGGTGTCAAGAATGCGTTAATTGTTGTTGACGATCTCATTCCACAGTCGCCAAATTTGGTGGCAGGGGCAAATGAAGCGGGCTTCCACCTCCTGAACGTGAATTATGGCCGCGATTTCACGGCACAAATTGTCGCCGATATAGTCAGCGCCCGTGAAGGTGACCCGGACCCTGTGAACGGCAGGCCCATGAAAGCCGTGCGCGGTGTCGAAGTGGGCAACATTTTCAAGTTAGGCACACGCTACAGCGATAGTCTGGGTTGTACCTATCTGGATAGAGACGGCAAAGCACAGCCCATTATCATGGGATCATATGGCATTGGCATCGGGCGACTGTTGGCCTGTGTGGCAGAAGATCATCGTGACGACAAAGGCTTAATCTGGCCGATTTCCGTTGCCCCATATCACGTACACATCGTCGTTATTCCCGATGAAACTGCGGTAGCTACTGCCGGGTCTCTTTACACTGCTCTCCAACAGGCCGGAATTGAAGTGCTGTACGATGACCGCGACGAGCGGGCAGGGGTTAAGTTCAATGATGCAGATTTGATCGGCCTGCCGCTGCGGCTGACGGTCAGCAAAAAGTCACTGGAGAAGGGCGGCGTCGAGATGAAGCACCGCGCCGGTTCAGAGGTGCAGATTGTGCCCATAGAGGGGGCGGTGAGCCGCGTACAATCCGAGTTGATGGCGTTATGGACAACATTACGGGCGACTGTGGTTGAGGCAGAGTATCGTGATTAGGAGAACGCAATCGAATTCGCCCGCCTAATTCTGTCCGCTATCCGATATAATGCACCCATTCATTTGCCGGAGAGCACAGAAGGATAACACCGAATGGCGCAGCAAGCTGTGACGCCGCAATCAGTTGATTTTTCGAAATGGTACAACGAAATCGTCTACAAGGCCGACTTGTGCGATTTATCGCCAGTGCGCGGCTGCCTCATCATCAAGCCCTACGGCTACGAATTGTGGGAGGCAGTCAAAGGCGGGCTGGACAGACGCTTTAAGGCTACAGGCCATCAAAACGCCTATTTCCCACTCTTCATTCCAGAGAGTTTTCTCAAGCGTGAAGCGGAGCATGTCGAAGGGTTTAGCCCTGAACTGGCCGTTGTGACCATTGCGGGTGGCGAAAAACTAGAAGAACCTTTGGTGGTGCGCCCCACGTCTGAAACCATCATCATGGACTCATTCAAAAATTGGATTCAGTCCTACCGCGATTTACCGCTGCTCATTAATCAGTGGGCGAACGTAGTGCGTTGGGAAATGCGGACACGACCATTTTTGCGGACAACCGAGTTCTTGTGGCAGGAAGGGCATACTGCGCACGCTACCGCTGAAGAAGCTGAAGCTGAAACCATGCAGATGCTCAACGTCTATGCCGATTTCGCGATCAACGACGCTGCCATTCCGGTGGTCAAAGGTCGCAAGACCGAGCGTGAGAAGTTTGCCGGTGCGGTGCACACTTACACCATCGAAGCCATGATGGGTGACACGAAAGCCCTGCAATCCGGAACCAGTCATAATCTCGGCCAGAACTTTGCCAAAGCTTTTGATATTAAATTCCTCGACCAGAACAATGAGACCCAGCATCCTTGGACCACCTCATGGGGACTGAGCACCCGCATGGTCGGTGCGATTGTCATGGCGCACGGGGACGACAAAGGACTGCGTCTGCCGCCCAAAGTTGCGCCTATTCAGGTGGTGATCGTACCGATCTTTAAGAATGACGATGAACGCAGCAAAGTGCTGGAGGCGGTTGAGCGCCTCACCAAAGAACTGCTGGCGGCCAACATCCGCATCCATGTGGATAAGCGCGAAGGACAGTCACCCGGTTTCAAGTTCAATGATTGGGAGATGCGCGGTGTCCCCGCACGGTTAGAAATTGGCCCTAAGGATGTACAAAATAGTACGGTGGCGCTGGCCCGGCGTGACGTTCCCGGCAAAGAGGGTAAACAGTTCGTGTCGCAGGATGGCATTGCTGCCAGAGTACAGGACTTGTTGACGGAAATTCAGGCCAATATGTTGCAACAGGCTACTGTCTTTCGCGATGCCAACATCCACGATGCGACAAATTACGATGAACTGAAAGCCATTGTGGAAAAGGGCGGTTGGGCGCGTGTTTGGTGGGCAGGGTCGGGGCAGGACGAAGGTAAGATCAAGGAGGAAACCGGTGCGACCATTCGCTGTTTGCCCTTCGATCAACCGGGCAGCAAAGGTAAATGTGTCTATACCGGGCAAAGTGCAGAAACCATCGCACTTTTCGGGAAAGCCTATTAATAAATTCTAGTCAAAATATAGTACATCGGCAGATGGGGCGTCGAACGTGCGCCCCGTCTGCGTTTATAGTGATTGTGGTTTGTTACGACTATTACGAACTGGGAGCGTTTGCGATAACGAATTTTTAACAATACAGTGCTATAAGTTTGATATTCGAAATGTGAAATCTGTGATTTCTATGTGAATTGCAAAATGGAAATAGTGAAAATGCGTGTTTTGTGAGATAATTTTCACAAACGAAACAAAATCATTGTACGTGTCGTATAATACGCAATGAGGAGGGATTGGATAATTTAGCCGTTGATAATGATTTAGTAGTCTGTTAAAGTTATAAGTAGAATAGGTGTTCTGATTTTATTGCTTAATCCTTTTGTTTCGGGCTGCAAAACTAAAAATGCTTCTCGAACTACCACCGACCCAGATGGAGAGGTGGTATCTGTTTTTAGGAAAGAGATATGGCCGCTTATTTAATAGTTGATGTAGATGATTTGCTTGAGCGCTTTACTAGCAAAGGCATTTCAGTTGATATTCAAGAACTCGCGGTTGGACTGCGCGGTGGCGCAGCTCTGGCTGCTGGATTGTTCAGTGCCGACAGCTTAAAGGCAGTAGCTGTCGCAAACTGGGGTGAACATGGCTCAACTGGTGCAAATTTCCAGCGTGTGTTTCGTTCAGCAGGTTACGATGTATTTGATATGCCGCGCCGGGATACGTTAGCCGATGCGTTGATTGTGCACTATTTCTCATTTGATCCTGATCCTGTTGACGAGTTGATTCTGGCGACCAGCAGCAAAGATTTGGTTCCGCTGGTACGACGGGTAAAAACCACGCGCAATGCACGCATCCGCATCTGGGGTGGTGAGAACGTGTTGGCTGGTACCGAAATGGCGAACCAAGTCATTTTCCAGCCATTAGAGTCGTTGCCCGGAATTCAGACTAAAAATGTGGCGGTGTATGTTGATTTTGAAAACATCGCCATCAGCTTGAATGAACAGGGTTTTGTGGTCAACCTCGATCATCTGATTGATCGGTTTGTAGCGCAAGCCAAAGCACACGGGCAGGTGGTGAAAATGGCCGCCTATGCCCCGTGGGGACAGCGCGGTAGTTTGCCACCGCTGGTAGATAGTACGGGCCGCGAAATTGCCGATGACGCTCCAAGCCGGTTGATGCTCGCCAACATTGATCCTGTCTTTAATTTGCCGGGCAAAAACAGTGCCGACATGCGTATCGCGCGGGATGTGATAACAGACGCCAGCCAGAAGAATGCGGCGGATGTCGTTATCATGGCGAGCGGTGATCGCGATTTCAATCAAGTGCTCAATTCGCTGCGTGCTGCCAACAAGAATGTCATCGTGTGGGGTGTACGGGGCAGTACAAGCCGCCAGCTTGAGAATAATCCGAGCCTCACGGTTGAATATATTGAAGACTTTACCAACCTGCAAACACACCAATCGCTGAGTACAGCCTCAGTAGGTGATGGGGCAGATGTAGCCCTCTTTACGCCTTCCCAGTGGTCGAGTGTTATCATCCAGTTTGATCGCTTGGCGACCAGCATGAACACGGATGTCATGTCGGTACACCAACTGGTTGACCAGTTACAAGAGGTTGGCGCGGTGATTTCTCGCCCACGTGGCGAAGACCTTGTTTCGCAGGCGATGTCATTGGGCATTGTAAAGGCTGTTTCTGCAAATGGATTGGTTTCGCTCAATAGCAGCCACCCCATTGTGGAAAAGACCCGCCTCATTCGCGACCGGGTCGTGATGCGGGTGATGAACACCCTCGGCGTGCGCGGCTGGGAATATGTGAATTATGGTTTTCTGCTCAAAGGACTCGCAATGGATCGGGACTTAGATCGCCCCGGTTGCAACGTCAGCGACCAATGGCGCAGCGAATGGATTGATTGTTTGGTTCGGGAACGGATATTGGTACGCGAACTGCTGCCACATCGCCATAACCCCGAAGATCTCGTACCTGTAATCAAGTTACAACCGGATATTGCCATCCCCACCTTAGCTCCGGGCACAGGGTTTGACCAACCTGAAGAACAGGAAGCGCCGAATTGGGCGGGAATTTCGTTAACCGACCTCGATCAGCTCAACCCTGAAACTGCCGATATGGTACGGCGCGCTGTTATTAGTGTTGAGCAATTTACGAGTTTCCGTAATTTTACATGGTGTCCATTAGGCAGTCTTCATAAGCGGTTGAGGATTTTTGATACCGGGATGGCATTCCAGAAGGCAGTGGAATATCTCAAGGAAAATGAAGCCGCAGTGGTCTCAGAATACCGCAACCCTCAAAGTGATTTTGCGACCAAGGGCATTTCACTAAACATGGATTCCGAAATTGTGCAATCTGTGTTGAACTTGCGAGATACGTTTATTCGCCTGCTTCTTGTCATGTATGAGCGGAACATGACCATCTCTGAAGCCAATATCCGTACGCTAGACCCTGACACAGCCTGGAATGCAGATTTTTGGTTCTCGCTTATGGAAACCGAAAATATCTTAAATGCAGTGCCGGGACGCGCTGGACAGTACAGCTTGTTCCGTACGCATCACACCGTTAATCTGGTAGCGGATGCCCAGAAGGCGAAATAAATTATTTCAACTCTGCGGGCGACTGCGGAGCGGCCTAGGGTTAGAAATGTGGGAATAGAGAAAATAAAGAGGCGGGATTGATATAATACAACCCCGCCTCTTTTCAGTTCTAATGTCGTCGTGCTTTACTCAGCTGAGATTTCGCCCTCAGACTGGTCAACCGGTTCCTCCGGAGTGGAATCAGTTGGTGTCTCCTGAATCTCTTCACCATTAGCCGTTGCCTGCTCTGCTGATTCTTCGCCTTCGCCTGTAGGCGCAGCACCGTCCATACCCCAACGCTGCGTGAAACCTACACGCCGTTTTTCTGGTTCGAGATGGCTAATCCGCAGGCTCAACCGATCACCTTTCTTTAAGTATGAATACGGTTCCTTCAGTGAGCCATCACCCATTTCGCTGAGGTGCAGCAATCCTTCCAGACCATTGTCCAGCGCGATGAATGCACCGAAGTCCACTACATTGGTAACCGCACCCTCTACAAGCTGACCTTCGTGATAACGCTGTTCGGCGTCTTCCCACGGATCGTTCAGAAGGCGTTTGCGGCTTAGGGCAATACGGTTGGAGTTGCGATCCAGTGTGAGGATATACACGTCAATTTCGTCGCCAACTTTGAGGACATCGCGCGGATGATCTACGCGATGCCATGCGAGTTCGCTCACGTGAATGAGACCATCTGCGCCGCCCAGATTGACAAACGCACCGAAGTCACGCAGACCTGTCACGACACCTTTTACAATGTCACCTTCCTTGAGTTCGGAAAGTAGACGTGCTTTCTGTTGAGCACGCCACTCTTTTTGCGCTTCGCGTTCGCTGAAAATCAACCGGCGTCGATCTTGATCAACTTCAATGACCTTTACGCCCAACGGTTTGCTAGCAAATTCATTCCATGCGGGGCTGCGTTCATTTGACAAATTGACCGACACAAGATGGGAACTGGGAATAAATCCTTCCAACCGGTTCCAACGGACCAGAACGCCACCACGGTTGTGACCGGTAATGCTGACCTGCACAACATCTTCAGAAGTAAGCAGTTGACGGGCTTTTTCCCAGTCATACTGCTGCAAACCCATATTGATAGACACGATCAGGTTGTCATCCTGATCGCGAGGATTCAGTACGTAAACTGGGACTTCGGCCCCGATCTTGAGCCCTTCTTTAATTTCATCATCGAGACGCTCAATATCCTGTGCAGGAACGATTCCGTCCTGTTTCGCACCCATATCAACGATGATTTCACGGGTATCAATCTGAAGGATTATTGCATTGCGAATTTCACCACGGCGCGGCGGCAGATATGAAAATGACGATTCCAATAATTGTTCAAATTCGCTTGGTTCACCCTGTCCCGATTTTCTAACTAATTTTCCTGATTTCATTCACTTCTCCTGTTTAGACAGATGTTTTATGTCGGAACATCCAAAACCCGTAATTAGACCGCTGTACAGCGACGGATAGTCCGAGATAACAGTTGATAATATTAAAAGAAGTATTATTTGGTGTGAAAACCGGTATATCACCGGAGGGATTGGCCTACGTTCTGTTGTAATGTTGGTAGATAAACATCCCGCTAGAGTGAAATAAATATTGTTATATGTGCTAGCACTGTTAGATCATTATAGCAGAAAACATTTCAAAACGAATATAGGATTCGGTTAATTTGCATCAGGCATTCCCATTTCCAAACCTTGCACACCTCGATCCAATTCCCACGGGTAGATGATATAGGCATCGGTAATCGATCCATAAAAGTCGGGTTCAGCACGGTTAAACATGGAGCGGTATGGGTTATAGTGGAGAACGCATGTATAAGGAATACCACCGGATGACTGCACCCGCCCCTTTACGGCTGTGCTGGTGCGTCCGCTGCCCCATACATCATCGACGATCAAGGTGCGGCGGTCACGCAGCAGCACAGGATCGGGGAATTGCAGGAAAGTTGGCCAAGCCATCAAGCCCGCCGATTCAGTCGCGGGGAAATCAACCGCCGCCGTCAAGATGTGCCGTATACCCAATGCTTCTGCTAACAAGCCGCCGGGAATTATTCCACCACGCGTGATGAGCACCATTGCGTCGAAGGTTCCCACAATTTTAAGTGGAGGTAGCAAAACATCAATTAAGCGGTCAACATCAGCCCAGGACATCACTTCCTGTTTAAGCGGGTCTTTCATGGGCATCCCCTTTTATTGGCAAGCACAAGCGAAGACCCTTAATTGTAACGCAACGCTACCCGAACGCAAACTGTTGATTGTGATTACTACTCACTTTGCCCATAAAAGGTTTGACTTCAATGGGAGAGAAGTCTAGATGTGAAGTCAAACCATTTTATTACGTATACTGACTATAGTTTTTCAGCGACACTTTTACCCTGTGTGAATTGCAGCAGGTAATCTGGACCACCACCTTTGCTGTCGGTGCCGCTCATGTTAAATCCACCAAACGGATGGATGCCCACCAGCGCACCGGTGCACTTGCGGTTCAGGTACAAATTCCCAACATGGAATTCATCCCGCGCCCGTTCCAGCCGTTCCCGCTGGTTGCTGTACAACGCGCCGGTCAGGCCGTACTCGGTGCTGTTTGCAATCCGAAGTGCATCATCAAAGTCGTTAGCTTTCACCATCGTCAGTACCGGCCCGAATATCTCTTCCTGCGCAATACGCGCATCCCACGGGACGCTACCGAATATGGTCGGCGGGATGAAATATCCGTTGCTAGGGGTGTTCAAGGGCTGCCCGCCCAGCAGCAGTTCGCCTTCTTGCGTACCGATTTCGATGTAGTCCATAATCTTTTTGAAGGCATCTTGGTTAATAACTGGACCCATGTTGATATGATTGCCTTCATCAGTGGGCCCGACCTTCAATTCTTTGGCCAGTTCGACTACGCGGGAAGCGACTTGCGGATACACTGAATCCACAATCACTGCGCGTGAGCCAGCCGAACACTTCTGACCCTGAAAACCGAAGGCGGCGGATACGATGCCCTGTGCCGCCTCTTCCAAATTGGCAGTTTCATCTACGAGAGTGGCATCTTTGCCGCCCATTTCCAGAATGCAGCGTTTGAGCCATTTCTGTCCGGGTTGAATTTTGGCAGCATGTTCGTGAATCCATAACCCCACCTGCTTAGAACCCGTGAACCCGATAAAACGTGTTTGCGGGTGCAGTACCATGCGCGCCCCCACGACCTCGCCCGGTCCGGTCACGAGGTTCAGGACGCCCGGCGGCAGCCCAACACTCCACAGCAGTTCGGCGAGTTTGTAGCCAATCCACATGCTTTGTTCCGCTGGCTTAAATACAACGGTGTTGCCGGTGACGAGCGCCGCTGTAACCAGTCCAACTGGAATAGCATTCGGGAAGTTCCACGGCGGAATGATGGCGCCGACGCCCAGCGGGATGTTGTAATATCCAAGTTGTTCAGGGGGGTAGGGAGCCATCAAGTTGCTCTGATCTGCAATCCGCACCGCCTGCCGTGCATAGTATTCCATGAAGTCAATGGCTTCGGATGTATCAGCCTCGGCTTCGTACCAGCTCTTGCCTACTTCCAAGACCATATAGGCATTGAATTCATTCTTGCGCCGTCTCATGGCTGCGGCAGCCCGAAGCAGGTAGCGGGCGCGGTCTTCTACAGGAACATGCTGCCAACTCTTAAAGGCTTCAGCCGCTGCCGTGATGGCTTGGTCTGCATGTTCTGCTGTTCCGTTGGCAAAGTTGCCAATCACTTCGGCCGGACGTGCCGGGTTGATAGAGGCGAATGTGTCTTTCAACTGAATGGTTTTGCCACCGATCACCAATGGGTAGGTTTTGCCCAATTCGGCTTTTGCTTGGGTTAAAGCGGATTTCATGGCCGCTTCGTTTTCAGGTTTGGTGAAATCGGAGAACGACTGCACATTGTAGGCAGGTAACATAGTCTTGATCCTCTCTGGCGCACAAAGTCTTGAAGAATTATTGAATGGGGTTATTCTACCATGTTCGCGTCAGCAATCACGGTCATCTATGACCAATTTGTGACTGATTGACTGCAATAATTGGGGATAACCATCTGTCATGGTCTTGTGTGAGCCTTTGTAACCCACTATACTTTTGTACACCGGTTGTGTTTTTATCACGGGGTGTTTCTGTTGGTGCGGGAAGATTTATGCTGTCCAGAGTGCGGCGGCTTATGGACGGAACAGGTGACGTGCGAAACATTCTTTCATCAGATGGGCTTTTGGGAGCTTGATTTCAAGCTTTGGGATGTCCACCACCTGATGGTACTGTGTTATCACTTGCAGCATCCCAGTCTCTATTCATCAGAAGGACTGAAGGACGCTGTTAGACTGCTGGTTGAGTTTGTGGAAGTTGGTTTATCCCCGCAGCAGATACGACAGCGTGACAGTAACAAGCTTGACTCTGGCAGACGTGGATTCAAAGTGTCAGGCACATCGAAAATACACGGTAGTTATGCCTATCCAGTTCGCTGGACGATGACCGCCGTACACGTGGTCGCCGCAGGACGCGATCACTATTACGCGAGTGTGCGCCAATGGGCGCTGTCAGTGCTGGGCGATCTGCGAGCTTCTGGCAATTTACAGGCAGACTTAGGCCAATGACATTTTCCGACGATCAACGCGCTTTAGCCGCTTTCATTCAACTTCCATTCCCACAGGCACATGTGCTGCGTACATGGGAATTACAGGGTGGATTATCAGCGCAGATGAGGGCATTGGAATTGGTGTTGCCGGATGGAGAGTACCGGCGGGTCGTTGTGCGGTGTCCCGGTGCGGTCGCCTTCCAGCGCGATCCAGACAATATCGCCCGCGAATTTCGCTTGCTGAAGGTCTTAGACGCCAATCTCTTGTCTGTGCCTGCTTCGTATTATCTTGGCGATATTGATGGCACGCCCGCAATGGTAACCCAATTTGTGGATGGCGTTACTGAATTTTCACCAGTTGATGTTGGTAGTTTTATTTCGCAGTTCGCGGCCCAACTTGCCAAGATTCATCACATTGACAGCATGAACAATGACCTGTCATTTTTACCCCGGTCATCAGACACATTCCATGCAGGTGTAAACCGTCTAGTAACAGATCACACCCAATCACCTATTGGCTTACATCTGCGCGAGTACTTAAGCACTGTCGCTGAACAGCAACCTGTGAATAATGCCGCGCTGCTGCATGGAGATTATTGGCCGGGTAATCTATTGTGGAACGAGGGCAAGCTGGTGGCTATTGTAGATTGGGAAGATGCCGAACTTGGCGATCCATTAATCGATTTCGCCATTAGCCGTTTGGACACGTTGCTAGTATTTGGCGTGCAAGCTATGAACGACTTTACCGAACATTATCGCGCGGTATCCACAGCCCATTTCAATCAGCTTCCGTATTGGGATATGTACGCCGCTTTGCGGGCCGCGCCGCATTTGGCGGAGTGGTCTGCAGGCTATCCACAGCTTGGGCGGCCCGACGTGACGGAAACCTCAATGCGTGAACGTCTCGAATGGTTTGCGGAACAAGCACTGCTGCGAGCATCCACTTAACCGTCATAGGGCGCACATATCATCACAATTTGCTGTCCCCGTAAGCGGGTAAGTACTAACACTCGTTCTTCACTGCCCGCCAGCTTTAGCTGGGGAATGAGCGCTTCTGGTGTAACTGCTGTACCTCGTTTTTTGACCGTAACCCGCCCAACATGACGTTCTCGCAGATACGTCCGCAGGTGTTTGAGATTGAAGGGCATCCAATCCAATATTTGCCAAGCGCGTAACCATACCGAGTCCGGTTTAGTTGGCATTGTGAAATAAGCAATGCTGTTGTCGAGTAGCTGTCCGCCAAACGTGTGGGCGGCATCCTGAACCAATCTTGCCCGTATCAGAGCCGGATCAGGTTCCACGAGCCACGCATGCGGTTCAGATAGTAATTCATCTGGTTCAAAATCGAAGTTGATTGTTCGCGGCCTTGTCCAATGGAACATACCACCATTCGCGATCAATGTAGCTTGCAACATCGGCTCAGCGTTGTGCCATAAAACCGCTTCTTTTAGGTCGCCATCCTCTGAGATAAATTCGATTTGTCCGGAATAATTTTCAAGCTGCGCCAAATCCACTCCCGGCGACAATTTGACAATCACTTGTCGTTGTTTCCACTGGCGGATGGTTGAAAGCGGCGGTTGGTACTGCTCGACATCGAATAGCCGATTGCCTCTTTGTCCGCGTCGCGCCGGATCAAAGAATACCACTTTGCTATCGGGCAGTCCGTTTGTCACATCCGCAACTAGGACACGAATTTGAAGACCTACCACACCCGCGTTATGCTGCGCAATGACAGCGCGGACTTCATCTGTATCAACGCCGGTTACCCTTGCCCCTGTTTGAGCAAAGGCCAATGAGTCCGAACCAATCCCGCAGCACGCATCTACCAAATCCACTGCGCCAAGGCATTCGGCGCGATAATGGCGGATGGCTGGCGAACTGGCTTGTTCCAGCGCTTCGCGCGTGAAGAAAAAATGCTGGGCTTGCTCGCCAAATTTCGTTACAGCTTTTTGGCGCAAGCGTGCCATTTCAAGTGCTGCGCTGGCCTGCGTTCCGGTGTAAGTTTTGCGTAGTGTGGTGAGCAGATGTAGTGTATTTTTGTCGCTCAGATCAACCTGAGCCAGATGGATCAGCAGTTGTTGACCGGCGGACGTACTGAGGAACGCTAAATCGTCGAGCGAAAGGCTCATTCATCGCTGACTTCAGCAGTGCTATGGTCAATCGTAATCATCTTGACTGAAAACGCTTCAAGAATCTCATCACTTGGATTCAAGAGTGTGGGCGATGTCCAATTCTTGACCACATCCCATTGGAATTTGGCAAGTTTATTGATATTGGTCAGGTAGCCGTTCATCACCACTGGCTGCATAAACTCCACCGCTTTGGGCAGACTGCTGAAGACCAACAATACAGTCTCGTCTTCATTTTCTACACCTGCAGCTTCCCATTCCACCCGATCTTCCGGTGAAAGCCGCCATGTGGGTTTGTGTGGCGTTTGGTGCACCAAAAGATAGACATAACGCACACTGCGCGGGGCTGCATCCTGTGTCGCTACTTGTTTGACACGGTCGACGGTGTGAACTTCAGTATGTGGTTTTTCTCCGCGTATCAGTGCGCCTACTGGAAGCGGACATTCTGCTCCCGTTTCTACCAAAATACGGGTGAAGGCCGCGTTCTCCAACGTTTTGACGTAGGTTTCTGAGGGTTCAAGTTGGGAATGCATAATGATCAAGCGCCCACCGGGGCGCAGTGCTTGTAAAGCGGATTGGAGTAGATCGGAATCCAGCTCACAGTCGTATGCCGCCACCGCATCTATGCTATCTGGATCGACTGTCCAGCGGGTGTATTTGCGCGGCGAATAGACGACTTCGATCTCCGGGCGCAGCTCGATCAAAACTTTTGCAGTGCGCCCGTACACATCAACCAATCGCAGAGTCGAACCACTCGGGGGAAGGTGCCGTGACATGGATTCAATTAACAAGCGTTGAACGCGCGGTGTTGCGGTCATCAGCGTCGTTTGTCAGCTTGTTGGGCGGCAGTATGCATGAGTTCTACGACTTCCACCCACTCATCTTCTTCAAAATAGAGAGTTGCGTCACCAAGTTCGAGGTTATACATCACATCACCATCCGCATCCTCAGATGCCCACACGGTGTAGCCGTCAATAATTGGCTCGGCTTCTGTCTTAACCTGTTGTTGACGCATGATGGATACAACTTCATGCCATTCTTCCGGGAATAGGTGGACAGTGATCGTTCCTAGCTCAATGTGGTAGGTAACTTCGCCATCGGGGTCAAGTGACATCCATGCGGCATAATTTTCGCTGACCGCTAGACTTTCAGTTTGTACATCGTCGGGCATCTAGTTTCTCCTCGCACTACGGCCCTGTCGTAACTGTGGGCCGATGTGCGTCTCCCATCCCTCTTGCAGGTCTGCTCCACGCCGTCGCAGCCAACCGACGAACGGAGACTTATTATTCTTGTGGATGACCACGCTAGGAAAAGGATCATGGTTCATGAGCTTACCGTAGATATATTGCCCGAAAATTCGCAGACTGGCAACTGCCGGTGCTGCCAATATGATCCCCAGCACACCTGCCAAACTCGCCCCAGCGATAATGCCGATGACGACCACGAAGGGATGCAAGTTCAAACTGCCACCCATGATGCGCGGAACCAGAATATAAGCCTCAATATTTTGGAGCAGTGCCCAGATAAATATCACAATCAGGGCCAACACGCCGCTTTCGATGAACGGAAAAGTAGTGGATTTAGAAGTCAGTGCCAGCAGTGCTGCCGGGAAAATCGCCAGCCCTGAACCAATACCCGGAATGAATTCCAAAAGCGCCGAAATCATGGCCAAAATGATCGGATTTGGCAGCCCCAAGATAGTGGCGATGGTGAACACCACGGTGCCCATGAAAAAAGCCAGCGTGAGTTGACCGCGCAGATAGGCATTCCATACTTGACCCAGTTCGTACAGCAGCCGCCGTGCGTCTCCGCGATAATTCATCGGCAGCAGTTGCACACCCTTTTCGACAAATAATGTGCCGTCGCGCATTAAGAAGAACATCATTGAAAGCAGGAATATCAAATTGATGATGGCTGTCAGCGCACCACCAACGAAGTCAAATGCCGGTCCGGTCAAAGAACCAATAAAAGATTGAGTAGTACTGAACGCATTGAAATCGCCGAGCTGGATAATGTCACTCAAGTGAATGATGCCCGTTGCATCGCGCAGGCGTTGCAGTGGAATAAATGGTTCACCGTTGATGAGGATCGGTTCACCATTGAAGGTCAGCGGTTGGCTGAGCGATATCTCCAAGCTCTGCTCCACACTTTGTAGCAGATTGGGAATCCGTTTACCAAATTCTTCAACTTGTCCCACCAACACGGGCACGACCACCACGATTAAAACCACAATAGCTGCCAGGATAATGACATACGTGAGTCCTACGGCCAGGCCCCTGTGGAATTTGCGAGCGAATGGTATCAACACCAAGATACGCCGTTCGATGAAACTGACCAACGGTGTCAACAAATACGCCAGAATAATTGCCACGCCGATGATGGGCAGGATGTCACTTAGGCGCAGTAATGCGAACACCGCCAATGCCAATACACCCAATGCGACCATTCGTTTTGTGCGGGCAGTCCACGGCGCCGATGTCAAAGTGGGAGGATAATAATTCACGGCGTTGAGTATCCCAAACTAATCTCTTGTTCTAGTCTATCACTAAAACGCTATACAATTATATATACACTTCTGAGCAGGTTTGGTTGCTGTATTGGTCTAAAACAAACAGCACGTTCCCTGGGACAAACGTGCTGTTTCGTATATCAGATGTTAATAAGCTGACGCTGTGCCGTTGGGGCTATCCCCGGTCACCACCGCGGTAGCCACCGCCACCCCGATTTCCTCCACGGTCGCCGCCTCGATCACCACCTCCGCGATAACCACCACCACCTCGTCGGTCGCCACCACCCCGGTTACCACCGCCGCTGCCCCGGCTGTCGCGGGCACGGGCTTCTTCCGGTGTCCAGCCTTCCAGCACAGCTTGGCGGCTCAGGCGTACTTTGCCACCGTCATCAATATTGGTCACCATCACCATGATCTCGTCACCGAGGCTGACTTCACTTTCCACTGATTCAACCCGGTAGTCTGCCAATTGCGAGATATGAACCATACCTTCTTTACCGGGCAGGAATTCAACGAACGCGCCGAATGACTCGATTCGGGTGACCTTGCCTGTGTAAATCTTGCCGATTTCCGCGTCTTCGGTCAGGCCGCGTATTTCTTCGGCGGCAGCTTCGGCACCCGCGTCCACGCTGGAGACATATACGGTTCCATCTTCTTCAATATCAATCTTCGCGCCGGTGCGTTCCTGAATGCTGCGAACAGTCTTACCGCCGGGGCCGATGATCGCCCCAATCTTCGACACATTTACCTTGAGAGTCAGGATGCGCGGTGCGCTGGTGCTTAGATTGGTGCGTGGTGCGGGCAGGGCACCTGCGATGACGTCCAATATCTTCAGGCGAGCTTCACGTGCCTGTGCTAGCGCTTTCTCCATAATCTCGCCGGATACACCGGTGATCTTGATGTCCATTTGCAGGGCAGTGATACCTTTTGTGGTTCCCGCCACCTTGAAGTCCATATCGCCGATATGATCTTCCAAACCTTGAATATCAGTTAGCACGGCAGTTTTGCCGTTTTCCTGTATTAAACCCATCGCAATCCCACCCACGGGACGGATGATGGGCACGCCAGCATCCATCAGTGACAAGGTGCTGCCGCATACGCTTGCCATCGAGGTGCTGCCGTTGGAGCTCAGCACTTCGCTCACCAGACGGATGGTGTACGGAAATTCGCTTTCTGGCGGAATAACGTAACGCAGTGCCGTTTCTGCCAGCGCACCATGCCCGATTTCGCGGCGTTTCGGCCCGCGCAGCGGAGATGTTTCACCTGTGCTGTAGGGCGGGAAGTTATAGTGATGCATGTAACGCTTGTCTTTTTCCGGGCTGAGCGTATCAATTTCCTGCGCGTCGCCGGGTGTACCCAGCGTGGCTATTGTCAACACTTGCGTTTGTCCGCGTTTGAACAAGCCCGAACCATGCACGCGGGGTATGACGCCCACTTCAGCGGCTAGCGGACGTATATCCGTCAGGCCGCGTCCGTCAGGTCGCACGCCTTCATCTACAATGCGACGGCGCACTTCTTTCGCCACAATTTCGCCAAAAGCGTCACTGGCATCCCCAACTTCGATTTGCTCGTCAGGATCAGTCAAGCCTTCATTTTGTTCGGTTAGGTAACCGACTAACTCAAGTTTGAGCGCATCTAACGCTTCGTTGCGTCCGCTGCGTTCAGTTTGCTCCGCGATAATCTGGCGGATGCGTTCGCCGCTGCGGGCTTCCACTGCGGCCGAGACATTGGCCTTAGCTGCTGCTGCCACATACTGCGATTTGGTTTTGCCAATGGCTGCGGCCATCTCTTTGATGACTGCAATTACAGGTTGCAAGGTGTCATGCGCCAGTTTGAGTGCGCGCAGCATGGTCTCCTCATCCACTTCCGCCGCACCACATTCCACCATATTGATAGCGTCGGCCGTGCCTGCCAGCCGCAGATCGAGCGCACTCTTTGGCATTTGTGAAACGGTTGGATTTACGACCAATTCGCCGTTCAGCATTCCGATGCGTGTGCCGGCTACTGGCCCGTTCCATGGGATGTTGGAAATCATCAAGGCGGCGCTGGCCGCAATGATGCCAAGCATATCCGGCTGATGTTCCTGATCGTGGCAAAAAGCTGTGAGGATGACCTGCACTTCGTTCCGCATATCGTCCGGGAACAAGGGGCGCAGCGTGCGGTCTACCACACGTGACGAGAGAATCGCTTGTTCGGAGGGGCGTCCCTCACGTCGGAAGAAACTGCCGGGGATACGCCCTGCGGCATACATCTTCTCCTCAAAGTCTACGCTGAGTGGGAAAAAATCTATTCCCGCCCGCGCGCTCTTGCTCATGGTGGCGGTGGCGAATACTACAGTTTCACCATCGGTGACGGTGACCGCGCCGCCAGCTTGTTCGGCTAGCTTGCCGGTTTCCAGCGTTATCGTCCGGTCACCATACTGCGCGGTGAACCGATGTACGGTCCCCATCGGGCTTGATATTGTTTCCATTGTCATATTGTCTCCTTAATAAAAAAGCCCGGCATTCAGGGACTGGAAGGCACAGCTAAGCCCATCCGCTTAGCTCCACGTTCCAATTCCTGTCCTGCTGGGCAACTTCACATAAAGGATGTCCGTCTTCGGACATCCTGAAATACGCATCTTGTAATAAACCCCAATCGGTTTAACGACGCAGCCCTAACTTGGCAATGATGTCGCGGTAAACATCGGGCTTGGTCTTGCTCAGATACCGCAGATGACGCCGCCGCTGGCCGACCAGTTTAAGCAGCCCGCGCCGTGAATGTTCATCATGGCTGTGTGTTCGCAGGTGGTCAGTCAGGTAGTTGATGCGGGTGGTTAGTATCGCGACTTGCACTTCCGGCGACCCGGTGTCATTTTCGTGCCGGGCATAATCCTGCATCAATACACTTTTTGCTTCTTTTTCGAGTGACATCTCAAACCGTCCCCATAATAGATGGTCGCCAAACAGGTCGGACAGTTGACCTATCGGCCTAATTACGATAATGGGCATTATAGCAGAGGCCTATGTAAGGCGACAATCCTCAAGAAATGGGGGGTGTTGCATCCTGTTGTGTCTGCAAATAGGACGATCAGCGGCGGCAGAGGGGAGTGCTGCCGCTGATTTTTCCCTCAACATTGGCGGCAGTGGCAATTGGTTTGAATAAACAAGTTGATTACAATCACAACAACACGATTTTAGTATAATTGTTCTAATTGGTCAATGCCCTTTTTAGCAAAGGTGCATCCGAGGGTGAGGGCAGAAAAGTTGATCAGCACCCCAAAGGGAGGCTTCGCACTAGGCCACCCTTTACCAAACTTCAGAATTACCCGAAAAGCAAGAAGTGCCAAGTAGATGATATTTGTCAGTTCCGCTCCGGGCCGAACTGCTAATACACTTATCAATAGTAGACCACTAGTTGCTTGCGAGGTGCAGTGATGTCATGGCGGGATCAACTGCGTAACGATCCAATTGATTGGCTGCTGGAAACTAAAGACTCTGGCGTGCGCTATCTGGCGATGCGTGATCTTCTCGATTGTTCACCTGATGACCCTGAATTAGTTGACGCACGTTTTCAGGCGCATCAAACGGGCCCCATTGCCACCATTATGTCTGAGATGGAGGATGATGGTTATTGGGTGAAGGCGGGACCCGGTTACAATCCTAAATATCGGTCAACCGTGTGGGCCATGATTATGCTCGCTCAACTGGGGGCATCTGCGTTACATGATGAACGTGTTGCACGTGCTTGCAACTACGTTCTGGATCATATGGCAGCGGGTGGACAATTCACGACAACTTCGTCCGGTGCGCCGTCTGGAACGGTGGATTGTTTGCAGGGCAATATGTGTGCTGCCCTTGTGGATGTGGGATGCACCGATGAACGCCTCGACTCAGCCTATGAGTGGATGGCGCGAACGGTGACGGGCGAGGGCATAGCCCCTAAAGAAGAGCACAAAGCGGCGGTACGTTACTTTGCTTACAAGTGCGGTCCATTGTTCACTTGCGGAGTGAATAACAATCAGTCCTGTGCTTGGGGAGCAGTCAAGGTGATGCTGGCCTTCAGCAAATGGCCTGCGACGCGCCGAACGCCACTGATTAAGCGGGCTATCAAACAGGGCATCGATTTCCTGCTTGGTATTGATCCCGCTACGGCTGAGTATCCAACCCCCAACGGGGCGAAGCCCAACCGCGCGTGGTGGAAGTTTGGATTCCCGGTGTTTTATGTGACTGATCTGCTGCAAAACGTTGAGGCACTGGTTGCTCTCGGTTATGGGCACGACAAACGCCTCGCAAATGCGCTGGACTTCATTCGCGGCAAGCAGGACGCTGAGGGACGCTGGCCTTTGGAGTACGACTATGCCGGTAAAACATGGCTTGATTTTGGTGTCAAAAAGCAGCCCAACAAGTGGGTCACTCTGCGTGCGCTGCGGGTGCTCAAGGCAGTTGCGTAACCGATATTTACGACGCAGATGACTTAAATGATTCCTTCTTTTGGGTGGAGTCCAAATTCGTAATATATCTCCGCACCGCTGGCACGCGCACGACCAACAACACCGCCAGTACGATTCCATACACCATCAGCTCGTAGGTCGTCTGGTTGTTATTAATGAATGAGCGCTTGGTGTTGGCATACGCCAGCAGTCCATGCACGATCATGATGATGCCCGCCGCATACACCATGCGATGCAGCCGTTTCCACAGCTTGCCCAGCCAACGCATCGCCCAACGGTTGGAGGTGATTGCCAGCGCTGACAGAATGAGCAGGGCAATCAAGCCAACAATGTTAATGTAGTCCTGTACGATAAATTGTACGATGCCACCCGGCAGATATTGGGCATTCAACGTCAAATAACGTATGAAGTGCAGAACACCAAATCCGAAAGCCCACAATCCCGCCGTCTTCCGCAGCCCTACTGCCCAGCGCCAGCCGAAATAGGTGTTCAACGGCGACATACTCAGGCAGATGAGCAAAAAGCGAATCGCCCACTTGGCGCTGTTTTCTACAAGATCGTCAAGGAAGAATTCCTCTCGCATGGCCCCTGCTTGCCACAGAAGCACCGCCAGCACCGTCAGTGCGAATAGGTTTAGCATTCCCCAGCGCCAGTTCTTTCGCAACCACTTCATAGCGCCCTCCTTGTATTTACGTATCTTTATGTTTTATAGATTATTACACCGCGTAACAATATTCCGTTCCAGCCGAAGATTGAGTGCAAATTACGTTGACAAATTAAAATATCCCCTGCTATAATCCCGATGATCTTAAGGAAAGGGCAGCGAAACCCCAATCATTGGGTTGTTTAGCTGACGGCAATTTCGTGCTTGCTTCAACGCGATATAGGTAAAATTGGCACTTCCCCGGTATGCTGGCAGAACAGCGGTTCACCGGGTTTTATTGCGTCTACTTCCAGAAGATTCTTAACATAAATTTGTTGATGGGGGACAGTCTTATGCAGGGTGATGCAGGTCTTCAGACCACGATAACAGACGACATGGATTTTGCCGCGATGCTCGAAGCCTCGTTCGCTCAAGAACCCGAACGTGGTGACATCATCACCGGCACTATCCTCGCGCTGGATTATCATGGCTTAATCGTTGATGTTGGACTAAAGCGTGATGGTATCGTGCCGCGCCGTGACCTCGAACGGATCGGTCAAGACCCCAGCACCTTTCAAGTCGGTGCAGAAATTGATGTCATCGTCGTCCGTATGGAAGATCAGGATGATAACCTCGTGCTTTCAGTTTCGCAGGCGCAGCAGAGCGGCGACTGGAAACAGGCCGAGCAGATGATGACCGACGATGAAGTCTTTGAAGGTGTCGTTGCGGATGCAAACAAAGGCGGCCTGATTGTGCCTTTCGGCAATCTGCGCGGTTTTGTCCCCGCCAGCCATGTGGTTGATCTGCCCCGCAACATCGCCGAAGATCAACGTAAAGATTATCTCGTCACACTGCTGGGTCAGAAAGTATCCCTCAAAGTGATTGAAGTCAACCGCAAGCGCCGCCGCCTGGTGTTCAGCCAGCGCGATGCTCAACGGGGTCGCCGCGAGGCTCGCAAAGAACTGCTGCTGGGCGAATTGAAGGAAGGCGAAGTGCGTAAGGGCATCGTCAGCGGCCTGCGCGATTTCGGTGCCTTTGTTGATCTGGGCGGTGCTGACGGCCTCATCCACATTTCCGAACTGGCGTGGCATCGCGTCAAGCACCCCAAAGAAGTGCTGAACGTTGGTGACGAAGTTGAAGTGTATATCCTGCGCCTTGATGGTGAAGGCAAGCGTATTGGCCTCAGCCTCAAACGCATGCAGAAGAACCCGTGGGCAGAGGCTGAGGAAATGTACCATGTCGGCCAATTGGTCGAAGGCGTCGTTTCGCGCGTGGCGCAGTTCGGCGCATTTGTCAGTCTGGAACCGGGAATCGAAGCCCTGCTGCATGGCAGCCAATTGTCTGATCCTCCGCCAGTTGATCCTTCCTTAGTTGTTCATGAAGGTCAACGCCTGCTCATGCGTGTCATTAGCATCGAGCCTGATCGCCAGCGTCTGGGACTGAGCCTCAAAGAAGTCAGTGAAGCTGAGCGCGCCAGTTGGCTGGAACGTCAGGGTAGCACCACCGCAGAGGTTGCGAGCGATGAAGCGCCTGCCGCAAGCGAAGATGAGGCTGGCGTTGCGGATATGGCAGCAGTACAATAACGGTAGTTAAATACGAGTCATAGCAGGTGAGCCTGTTATGACTTTGTTTCGCTTTTTGTCGGCAATTTGGAGTACAGCAGAAAGGAGGCAGCCGGAAATCTATGGCATCTGTAACGTTGAAGCCCAATGAATCGCAGGAAGCTTTGCTCCGCCGTTTCCGTAAGAAAGTTACCAACAGCGGCGTATTGAGCACCGTGCGTCGCAAACGCTGGCACATTTCCAAGAGCGAGTTGCGCCGCATTGAAAAGAAGAAAGCGATTCGCCGTTCACGTCGCCGCCAGCGTAAGACTGGTGTGCGCTAAGTATTGATCTTTGAATGTACGCGCAGATCGTGTGAACCGCTGCCACAGGGTGGGGCGGCTTGCCGTGTAGCCAGTTTGGAGGGCTATGGCAAAAACTAACGACAAACTCGAAGTCGAAGGTAAAGTGGTAGAAGCACTACCCAATACCCAGTTTATGGTTGAACTTGATAACGGACATCGTATCCTGGCCTATTTGTCCGGCAAGATGCGGAAGTTCTACATTCGTATCCTGCTGGGTGACCGGGTGAAAGTTGAGATGAGCGTCTATGATCCCTCACGTGGGCGCATTACCTACCGTCACAAAGACAGCATTCGTGGCGACCGCGAAGAAGATATGGAAATGTGACGGGCGTAGCCGTCAAGATTAGCAAAAAGCTCGCTTCGCCGCGGGCTTTTTTGTTGATAGGATCGGGATGAAAAACAAACGACTCTGGCTTGGTATCGCGCTGCTGCTCTGCCTGTGGGCAACCCGCCTGCTGGCGCTGGAACTGCTTCCCCTTCACAATGACGAAGGGCTGCACCTCACCCGTGCCGTTGAAGTCTGGAATGGTCACCCGTTCTGGGCCATCAGTGACGGCAAGATCATCAACCACTGGTTGATCGCGGCTTTTTATCCCCAGCACGCTCCAGCCTTTGCCAGTCGCGTAGCGACCATATTCGTTGCGCTCGTTGGCATGGCTGCTGCCTATGCACTGGCGCGCCGTCGCTTTGGACTAATTGCTGCTGTGCTGGTTGGTGCGCTGTGGATAACCAATCCCTATTTGTTTTTTTACGAGCGCCTCGCCTTTAGCGATGCGGAAGCAGGCGCGCTGGTCGTGCTGGCATTTTTCTTTGCCGCTGCGCCGCGCAGTGCGCCATCTGGTTGGCGTGCCTACCGCCCCGCTGTTCTGGCGGGAGTTGCTTTTGGCTTAGCCGCGTTGTTCAAATTCACGGCAGCGCCCTATGCCCTCAGCCTCGCCTTTCTGGTTCTTGCAATGTCCCATCTCTCCCTGCGGCAGCGGTTGACATACGTGGTGATTATCGGCCTTACCGTCGTGTTGCTGTTCGCGGTGCCGCTGGTGTATCTGGCGCTGAAGGGCAACGATTTTTTTGCTATCGCGCTGGGTTGGATTGGTGGTTCTTCCGGCGGGCAACCTTCTGTGGTGGCTAATCTTGAACGCCTATGGTCGCAGGTGACTGGCTTTGGCACGGTCACATGGGCGCTGCTGTTAGCCGCTGGTATCGTGTTTATGGCACTGTCCCATCGCAAGTTGCCGCTTGTCCTGTTGGGAGCAGGTTTATTGCCACTGCTCATCATTCTGGTGTTAGGACGCGAAGTTCTGTCCCGACATGTCGTGGTGGCTCTACCTCCGGTCATCTTGCTCGGTGGAGTAGGGCTTGGCATTGGTTTAGAACGTATACGGGCTTTCTCGTCGCGCCAATTGATTGCGGCGCTTGGGGTGCTGGCGCTGGTATTTGGCGCAGTGCCGTTTTATCTGATCGCCTATACCAATCCTGCGGTGTTACCACTCCCCGCCGATGCCCGCTATGAACATATTACGTCCCATAGTTCAGGCTATGCCCTGCGCGAAGCACTGCAAGCCTTCCCGCAAACTATTGCTAATCCTGATTTGCCCATTATCGGCAGCATGTTTCCCGACAGTTGCAAGCGTGCAAATTTCTATGCGGTGGACGGCCTGACCTTGCAGTGTGTGGGGGCTCCCGGTACAGCAGAGGTCGAGGCTGCCCTCGCGGAAAAGGGCGGGGTTTATGTTCTGTCTGACAATGCTCCCATCATCGGTATTGATGTACAAACGCTGAAAGCCAGCGCTACCCGCATAGCGAGTTATTCGCGCCCCGGTGACACGGAACCGTCAGTGGTGCTGTGGCTGCTGACTAATGAAACGGTGGATAGCTCCGCTCTTACAGATGAATGTACTTCAGCCATCAGTTTGCCGTCATATCCACCATCTGTCGTAAGCGATTATGTGACCATCCGTGATAACCATTTTGTCGTCGGTGATGTACCTTTTGTAGTGCGTGGAGTTAATTATTATCCCGCCCATTATCCGTGGCGGCGCTTCTTGACTGAAACTGATCCGCAGGCCGTTATTGACGAACTGGCGCTCCTACGTGCCAATGGCTTTAATACCCTGCGTATTTTCTTGTGGAATGCGGCGTTGTTCACCTGTGATGGACGCGGCACTGCCCCCAATGTCGAGGCTTTCCGGCGGTTGGATGCGATTATCCTGTCGGCTGCCGGTCAGAATTTTCGCCTGATCGTCACGCTCAATGATTTGCCTGATCCTTCCCTTTATGCCAATCCCGACAATCTTCAGGCACAAACGCGCTTCATTGTTGAACGCTACAGGGCCGAACCGGCTATCATTGCGTGGGATGTCCGCAACGAGGGTGATATTGATTACGGCTCTAACAACGCGCTCGGCACAGGTGCATTTCGCCGTGAAGATGTGTTGTCGTGGTTAGAACAAACAACTGCCCTCGTCCGCTCGCTCGATGACCACCATCTCGTCACTGCCGGTTGGCTCCATGACAGTGCATCCACAGCTCCTTATGTTGATTTCATCAGCTTTCATCATTGGGAAGATGCTGACAAATTTCTTCAGGAAGTAGCCACCATTCGCTCACAAACCGATAAACCCCTTTTATTGGAAGAATTTGGCTTCAGCACCTTTCGCATATCACCGGAAGATCAGGCGCGCCTGATGGTTAAAGTCGCTCAGGCGGCGGAAAATGAGGGACTGCTTGGCTGGCTCATCTGGACAGCCTTCGATTTCCCGTTGGATGCCACTTGCATTCAGCCAGCCTGTCCCAGCGCCGACAATGCCGAACATCATTTTGGCCTGTGGTACAGCGACCACACGCCCAAGCCTGTCATTGCGGCTTTGCAAGCGATCCTGCGCCCGCAGTAACTCGGCGTTACTTGTAAATATCACGAATTCATCTTACAACTTATATTATGGTGCACGCCCCTCTGTGCATCTCTGTGGTCAAGTGTTGAACCCAGTGAAAGGATTGTGAATCATGTCTGGCGTTGAAGGCGTAATAACCTCTACTTCCCCACTCAAAGTACGAAAAGGTCGCAAGCTAATCGAACAGTCCGCAGGATTTCAATTGCCGCCAAAGCAAACTGTGGAAGTGACCGGGTTTGGCATTGACCCGCGCGGCGATCAATTCAAACACCGCTATCAAATTAACATCAATGATGAACCCTATTGGATTACTGCCAGCTATGCCGATGTTGCGCTGGCCGATGCTACACGCATTCCATATGTGCCCGCCTTTCCGGATGACCCACTGCGTGAACTGAAGGAAGGACTGGGCATTTCCATGCTCAACAGCAGCACGCCCGTCATGGATGATGTGGTGGCCATCGCCCGCTTCTTGCCTTATATGAATCTGCGCGGCAACAATTGGGATGGGACGCAAATTGCCAAATTGCGTGGCTGGCTGGAACAACTCTATAGCTATGGCGTGATCTTGGCGTCGCCCACCCACGGTGGTTGGTCGCTTTCGGAAATCGAGTCGGCCTTCAACGCCCTAAACACCATTGCGGCAGGCACCGACCAATTCCTGCAAGCTGCCTATGGTATCTCTGACCCGACTCTGGCATTTCGCATCCTCTATGCACCACTGGTCGTCACCCGGATGAACCGCGACAACGTCAACAATTCTGACGCAGTCTGGTTCGCCAAAAATGTCTATGGCTATGAAGTCGTCTTTGGTAATCGCGTCTTTTTCAACGGCAAACAAAAAACAAAACTCCACCCTCAGCAGCCCTTTACCACGGTTGAACTTATCGCCCACGAAGTCTCACACGTCATCAACTACCGCTACCGTTTGCTTGACCCCAAGAATGTCGAGCAAGAAGTGGATGACTACTATAACGCCAGTTTGCTAAACACCAGATTCGAACTGCCGGATGGCGAGATTGTCAAAGTGAGTGGGGACAGCGGCTTTGCATTTGTCTCACGCAGCAGCGACCACCCTGCCGAAATTGTCACTGACCATATCGCGGCCACGTCGCTCGGACGCCTGACGGTGGGTGACGCCAACCCCACATTGGCAAGGTTCGGGCAAGTGCGCCAGATTCAATTAACTGATGTTATGCGTCGCGTTGTGCAGTGGGCTGTGGAAAATTATACAGATTTGGATGGTGTGAAGGCCAAAATTGCCAGAGCCCGAGTAAAAAACCCGGCGCTGGCCGACATGACTCCTGCTTTGAGCGCCGTAGCAGGCGGCGAGGAAACCCTCGACCAGCAGATGGCACGCCTGAAGGCGATGACGCCTGTTATGTAGGGAAAGGCCCGTGCATTCTTATAGGGGTTTGAAACAACAAACCCCTATCCCGCTTCCTACACCTAAATCACCCGATCGTCCGTCCCCGCCAACTGCCGCAGGATTTCCGTCTGCCCCACATGATACGTTTCGTGCCAGCCCAGCGCGAACAACATCTGCCCCAGCGAACGCTGTCGTTCGTCGTCTGCCACGATGATGGCCAATTCGTCACCTGTTCGCGTCTGCAAAATCTCCAATACGCGGATATGGGTGGTTTGCAGATGTTCCATCAACGTTTCAAAGTTGATCGCCTGCGAAGCGTCGGTGATGGGGTCGGAGCCGGTAGCATATAACTCGGTTTCAACTTCATCCAGTACCGGCTGCCCACCCAGCAGTTTGAGCATGTAATCGCGGTGCATGACGATATGTCCCACCGTCCAGTTCAAGCAGTTGCCGCGGAAGGGTAGTTGCAGCAGGCTGTCCTCGTGCGTCAATCCCTCCACCTGCTTGCGGATCGTCGTCAGGTTGCGCTCCAACATGTAGATAAGCTCTTGTGACTCAATCATGCACTGTCCTCTAAAACCAATTCATGTATGATTGCTTTAGCTGATAGCTGATAGCTGATAGCTGATAACTAGAGTTCCATCTCCACCTTGTGCCCGAACGCCACGCTGTTATCCACCCAGCGCAGCCATGTTGGCTCAAGCACATACAAACTGCTGCCCGCAATCACCTTGTCCAGTTCCGGCGGCAGTTGGAATTTCCGCAGATACAACAGCAAAATTTGTTCACGCACCCGTTCGTCACTCACCATGCTGGCCGTGCCTTCGATCTGTACCCCGCTGATCTCATTCCACTGCCACACTGGTGGGTACACCGTCGCTGATACGCGCCCATTGGCGGCCAAATTAACGCTGTGGCGAACATGCGTCGCCGACAGCCAGTACAAATTCAAGCGATCATCCGAGACGTAAAAGAGCGGTACGCTTTCCGGCTGACCCTCGCCGTTCACTGTCGCCAGCGCCATCGTGGACTGTGTTTCGAGGAACACCCGCACGATCTGGAATGTATCGTCATTCATCCGCTGTGCTGTCCTTGCTCATCCCCAACCAGCGGAAGTATAACTCATTCTTGATGCCCATCCGCGCCAGCGCCCGCCCCACCGTGCCGTTGATGAGATCATCTATGGTTTGCGGGCTGCCGTAGAACGCCGGGGCAGGCGGCATGATGACCGCACCCATCTCCGCCGCTTGCACCATCAGCCGCAGATGCCCGATATGCAGCGGCGTCTCGCGCACCAGCAGCAGCACCGGACGCCCTTCCTTAAGCTGTACATCTGCCGCCCGCGTCATCAGGTCTGCATCATAGCTGTTGGCAATAGCGGAAAGCGACTTGATGCTGCACGGTGCGATAATCATGCCCATCGTGTCGAACGAACCGCTGGCGATGCTTGCCCCCACATCGCCCGGTTTATGCACCACGCTCGCCAGCTTCTCCACATCGCTCACTTTCCAGTCAGTTTCCTGCGCGATGGTGGCCTTCGCCGCCGGACTCATGACCAGATGCGTTTCGATGGCTTTATCCTGCGCCAGCGTCTCCAGCATTCGTATGCCGTAAATCACGCCCGACGCGCCCGATATGCCGATGATGAGGCGATTTGTCATCGCTGTTCAACCTCGTACAGAAATTGTAGAAACACGTTCTGCTAACCGTAGGGACGCGATTCATCGCGTCCGCTTCGACTAACCGTTCGGAAACGGCAAGAACATCCGCCCCAGAATATTACACACCAAACAAACCACCATCAGCAGTATCACAATCACAACCGTTCGTATAAGTATCCGGCGTAAGTTGAGTGGAGTGTTCATCGTAACCCGTTTTTCTCGCTACTCGGTACTAAATGCTCGGTACTTATATCTACTTCTCCCCCCAATGCACCGCCATCGTACCGAACATGAACGTTCGGTATTGCACATCGCGGACTCCCGCCTGTCGCATCAACCCTGCCAATTCCTCTGGCGTCTTGAAGGCTTGCGTCGAGCTGGGTAGATATTGGTACGCGTCCGCGCCGTTCTTGCCCGCCACCAGACGCCCCAGCAGCGGGATGACATAGCGTAAGTGGATTTCGATGAACGGCTTCAACAGGTTGTCCTTCGGTGGTGAACTGTCCAGCACCACAATCCGCCCGCCTGCCTTCAGCACACGCAATTGTTCGGCGAACATGCGCGGAATATCCACCACATTCCGTGCCAGATAGCCGCTGGTCACGGCGTCAAAGGTCGCGTCAGGGAAGGGCAGGTTGAGTGCGTCCGCCCCCGCCCAGCCCACTTGGTTGCCCAGCGGCAGCTTTTGCCCCACACGCATCATCGGCAGCGCGAAGTCCCCGCCCACCGCCTGAATACCCGGCACGGCCTTCAGCGACTCGAAGGCAATATCGCCCGTTCCCGTCGCCAGATCGAGCAGCTTGTCGCCCGTTTTCAGCCGTGCTTGCTGCACCACGAAGCGCCGCCATTTCATATCCTGCCCACCCGTCATAAGGCGGTTCATCAGGTTATAGCGCCCCGCAATCCGTCCGAACATATCTTGGACGTATGCCGCCCGTTCGCTGCCTGTTAAATGTGCCATGAAGCTATTTCAACTTTCCTACAATCTCGTCGCAAGTTTGCTCAGGACTTTTGCCCTCGGTGTAAACCGTGACTTTCGCCAGTTCGTAATTGGAACGGTGCTTCACAAAATGCTCGTTCATGCTGATGAATATTTCGTGGCTCTCCGCGGGGACCTCTGCCGGAATGCGCTCGTTCAATATCCGCAGCGTTTCGTCCACATCCGGCGTCGGCATCAGCAGAACCACGTTGGGGTACGGAGCAAGTGCCTTTTTCACCCGTTCCAACAGCCCATCATCGTCATAAACGGAATGACCTGCTCCGAAATCAATCACACAGTTGGAATAGTCCACCACCACCCGTTCCACGCTGTAGGCTTCCAACGGCTTCCAGAATGCCGCCAGCCCGGCCATATCCCCCGACTCGTGCATACGCTTGGCCGCCGCTTTGTCATATCCCGATTCTTCATAATAGGCCCACCGCAGTTCATCGAGCTGCACCCATTCCAGATTCAGCCGCTTGGAAAGCAGCCCGCCAATCGTGCTCTTCCCCGCGCCCATCGGACCGATCAATATGATCATTTTATCCACACCTACACCCTCGCTTGGTTAGAATTTCCCAACCCGACATACTGTTCTCTAACCATTCGCCAACCGTCTTAACAAAACTTTTCCCTCAAAATGGTTTGTGCCAAGGCCCCAAAAAGTGACCAAATGGTCGGCCAAATGTTCACCCTTTGCGCCCCATTTTGTGTTACGCTACAAATGATGGTCTTAGTGCATCCACCACGGTCATTGAAATGAACTTTCCAGCCTGCTTTTTAGCCATAGGCTTGAGCCTATGGCGTCTGTCGGCAGTTCCGCAGCATCTACGATTAGCGATTGGCGTCTAGTCATGAACCATCAACCCAACTCTCTGTATTCTCTCCGTGTTCTCTGCGACCTCTGTGGTTCAATATATTTGCGTTCTGCCTTTCCTCAGCACTCGATACTCAGCACTTATGCACAGCGGCAGCAATGAGCGAGCCAACCGCTGCACTGACGACATTGCAGCGCCTGTCTCCCGTGTTCCCGCCTGCCAATTTTGTCAATTCGGCGGCTGCTCCCGTTCTTCCCGCCCGCCATTTCAGCGGCAAATTGACACAGGCAATAGTCATTTGACCAGCTTTACAGTTATCGGCTATTACCCATCAACCATAAACTATGAACTACACCACCAACGCCAAAAACGTGCCCACGAACAGCGTCACCGCGATATACGAATTAATGTTGAAAAACGCCACGTTAATCCGCGACAAATCATCCGCTTTCACGATGCTGTTCTCGTAGTATAGCAGCCCAGCTACGATCACCAGCGCCACCCAGAACGGCCACTTGAGCGGAAAGGTTAGCCCCAGAACTGCCAGTGTCAGTAATTGTCAGCACATGGTTGGCCTTCGCCATGAACAAACCGTTGGTGATGCCCCGTCGGCTCGGCCAGCTAAACAACTTCTCTTCTTTGCGGTCATGTTCCACATCCCGGCAGGCGTAAATCACGTCGAATCCGCTGATCCAGAATACGTCATCATGCGAACAGCAGCAGCTATGCCGGTAAATCATCTGCCGTAAAAATGTGCCGTCTCTTGCACCGCATCCAACCGCCCACCGCCGCCAGCCTGTCGGTGAAGCCCAGCACTCCAGTGGCATAGGCTGGTGAAATCGGTGTGGCCGAATAACCCAGCAGGAACACCAGCGCCGGGGAACAAGATCAGCGCTAGTGGATTGAGCAGCCACGCCGCCAGTGCCAGAACCAGCACCGAAAGCACCGCGAATCCCGCGATCACCAGTGCTCAGCGCCCCTGTCACCGATGGACGTTTAGCCGTGCGCGGGTTAAGCTGTCAAACCGTCTATCAACCAGCCGGTTGATGGCAAAGGCCAGCGTTCGCGCTGAGGCTATCGCCACCGTCACCCAGAAGAACTGGTGGAAAGTGGGCAAGCCGCCTCGCCGCCAGCACCATGCCCAGATACGCGAACGGCAGGGCAAAGATCAGCTCAAACTTGATCAAATCAAGAAATAATTTGGATTCGTCAGCAGCGTATCATGGTCTGCTGTGTTCATATCGCAACATTTGTCATACGGAATTTCAACTTCATTCAAAAAAACTGCGCTTGAAAAGTAAAACTCGCCCGGCTCCACCTTTGTGTCTTTGTGGTTAAAAAATATTCCCCTGCGCCACCAACTCGACCAACAGATTAAAGTCATCATCTGCAGCTGCGCGGTTGGGCTTGATATGGCGGCACTTCACGCAGCGGTGAATGATAACTATTTCGCCACTTTTTTGCTCCGCGCCCACTGGCTCCATCAGCCCGCCGCACTCGGCTGCTCTGTCACCCGACGACATCCACGCGTGCTTGCTCCACAGGCAGTGTGACAGTGGTTCGTATAGCCGTCGCCTGTAACTGGCTCGCCGCAGCATTCGCAGGTGAAATTTTCCGTCCGCTGTTGGAATTCTCTGCCCCATTCCGCCTTACCCTATTTGAGACCGTATTCCTGCCACCGCTTCGTCACCCGTTCCACAATAGTCGGCGACATGAAGATTTCTTCAGGCCAGCCGCGCGGATGCCCGTCTTCAGCACCCTTGCTGGTTGCACCCATGCTGATGTACCCGCGCTGACCATCACCGGGACAAATAGTGGTCAATGTCGCCTGTCGAAATCAACGTCCCGCCGCCAGTCGGTGTTGCCCAGCGCCCGCCACGCCACATCGGAAAGGTTATTCAAATCCACATCACGGTCGAGAATCACGATATTGTAGTCGGGGCAAATCTCCCAAATTTTCCGCATGGTCTCTTTTGTTGTCATCTGTTTCTTGTCCAGCGCCACCAACAGCGTTTGCTGGGTTTCACGCCACCGTCCACCGACTAACTCGTTTAGCTTGTCGCTTGGGAGTGGGGTGGGCACAGGGTAGGGCTGCATGAATTCCGGCTTGGTGGAGCGCGTGGCATCCAAACCAATCTTTCCGCCGTAAGAGTCCTGAATAGCCGAATGGTCAAGCTGGTCTACCGCGCCATCCACAATCGTCACATCCCGCCGCCAATCCACATTGTTGATGATTTCCCGCGCAACGGCATTGAGATCGTGAACATTTACATCCGCATCCACAATCACGAAGGCTTTGGTCAGCATCATCAACCCCAGCCCCCACAGCCCGTACATGATCTTTTGCGCGTGGCCCGGAAAGCGCTTCTTGATGCTTACGATCACCAGATTATGGAACACCCCTTCCGCGGGCATGGCGTAATCCACGATCTCGCCCATGAACAATTTCATCAAGGGCAGGAACAGCCGCTCGGTAGCCTTGCCCATCCACAGGTCTTCCATTGGCGGCTTGCCCACAATCGTCGTCGGGTAAATCGCATCCATGCGGTGTGTAATGGCCGTAACGTGCATGACCGGAAATAGATCGGGCGGGGTATAGAAACCGGTATGGTCTCCAAAAGGGCCTTCCATGCGATGTTCGTTCGGGTCGAACCAGCCCTCAATGACGATCTCGGCATTGGCTGGCACTTCGAGGTTTTGCGACACACATTTGACAAAGGTAGTCGGTTTTCCGCGCAGCCAGTTCGCCAGCAGAAATTCATCAATTCCCGGCGGCAGCGGAGCCGAGCCGCACCACATGGCTGCCGGGTCGCCACCCAGCACAATCGCTACCGGCACTTTTTGCTGCTTGCGGTCTTTGCCCGCTTCCTGATGTTCCTTGCCGCCTTTGTGTCGCTGCCAGTGCAGCCCCAGCGTTTGCCCGTCGTAGACCTGTACCCGGTACATGCCCACGTTTCGCGCGCCGCCGGCCGGGTCGCGGGTGATGACGGAAGTGAGCGTAATGTACTTGCCGCCGTCATGCGGCCAGCATTTCAGTATAGGGAAAATATTGACATCGGGATTTTCGGTAATGACCACTTCCTGCACCGGTGCTGTTTTCGTCCGGCTCGGCCCCAGCCCGATCCGCCGCAGCGCATCGAATACGCCTTTACCGCGCTTCACCATCGGGCCAAATCCCTTGGGAATTTTGAGATCAATCAGTTCCGCCAACCGCCCGTTCAATTCCTCCAGGTCGTTCACGCCCATCGCCCATGCCATCCGTTGCGGATTGCCGTAGAGATTAACCACTAACGGGAATCGACTCCCTTCAACCTTCTCGAATAGAAGTGCTTTGTTGCTACCTTGCGGCAGCTTGGATATACGGTCAGTGATTTCGGTGATTTCCAGTTCGGCGCTGACAGATGTTTTGATCCGTACCAATTCGCCGACTTGTTCGAGTTGGTCAATGAATTCAGTGAGTCGATTATAGGCCATCTTTTACAACATTCAATTTGTGCTAAACGTCACGAACGATTATAGCAAAGCTTAAGTTCTTGCGCCATGAGAATCGCCTGAGTACGGTATAATGCACTTAGGCACTTGTGCAGGTCAAGACTTGATATTTCAAGGAACTATAGCACTGATGTTTACAGTCAATCTGAAAGGTAAAGTAGCGCTCGTTACGGGCGCTGGGCGCGGCATCGGCAGAGCCATCGCGCAGGGTTTTTCTGACTCTGGTGCGCGGGTCGCAGTCAATGATATTGATGCACAATCCGCCACCATGACGGCAGGCATCTTGAGCGGTGATGCCAATGCCTATGTTGCTGATGTGCGCGATTCTGCTGCCGTACAAAACATGGTGGACAAGGTCGTTGCCGATTTCGGGCGGCTGGATATCTTGGTGAACAATGCTGGTGTCGAGCCGCGTGCCTCCATTCTCGACATGAGCGATGACGAATGGCGCGATGCCATCAGCACCAACCTTGATGCCGCTTTTTACACCAGTCGCAGCGCGGGGCGGGTAATGAAAG
The DNA here is from genome assembly GCA_041390885.1 of Anaerolineae bacterium. Classification (GTDB taxonomy): domain Bacteria; phylum Chloroflexota; class Anaerolineae; order Aggregatilineales; family Phototrophicaceae; genus CFX2. Next base: position 274,526 of record JAWKPB010000022.1, read on the forward strand.
CCGCAGGCGAGGGCGTGATTGTCAATATTTCCTCTATCGCCGGACACAACATCCCCATTGCCCTCCGCTCCGGTTATGTTGCCAGCAAGGCTGGACTGATTGGTTTCACCCGCGAGTGTGCCCGCGAATTTGCCGCCTATGGCATCCGTGTCAATGCTGTCTGCCCCGGCGTCATCGAAACCGAGATGACGGCTCATCTGCGCGAAAATAGAGAACAGATGGCGAAGTGGCTAGCCGATATTCCACAGGCACGGTTGGGCAACCCTGAAGATGTAGTTGGATTAGTACTGTTTCTGTGTTCGGATGCGTCCCGTTACCTTACGGGGCAGGCCATCAACGTGGATGGCGGCAAGGTGATGCTCTGATAAATGAGTGACTCCATGAATCTCCGCTTTCACGAAATAGCGGAAACCTATCACCGGATTATGAACCCGTTTGCCGATGAAAAACTCATGCACTTGGGGCAAATCATAGGCCTACAACCCGGAATATCCGTACTTGATCTCGCCTGTGGCAAAGGTGAAATGTTGTGCCGTTGGGCGCAGTCATTTGGCATAAGTGGGGTAGGGGTTGATCTCAGCCAATTATTTATTGGTGCAGCCTGCGAACGGGCGCGTGAACTAGGCGTGGATTCAGTCGTTCAATTTGTTCATGGCGAAGCATCGTCCTATCCCCAGCCTGAACATCAATATGATGTCGTGAGCTGCCTCGGTGCTACGGGTATTGGTGGCGGTCTAGTCGGTACGTTGGAAATCATGAAACAAGCCTTACGGGATGACTATAGTCTGCTGCTGGTTGGTGAACCCTATTGGATTGATTTGCCGCCCTTTGATGCCTACGCGGAATTGGATGTTGATGTTGAGGAATTTGCCACGTTGGAAGGCACGCTAGATCGCTTTGAGATGGTCGGATTGGAACTTCTGGAAATGGTGCTGGCCGATGGTGATGATTGGGATCGCTATGCCTCCGCCCAATGGATGACAGTGAAAAATTGGCTGCGTACCAACCCTGATGACCCGGATGCCGAGGCGCTGCGCGATTGGATCAACCAAGATCAACGGGCGTATTTGCAATATGCCCGCCGTTACTTCGGCTGGGGTGTATTCGTGCTTCGTCAACTGCCTTTGGTTTGACTACGACGGAAATCCGATAACTTGCTGCATGAGAGCCTGCATCCGCCGGAAATGTGCGCCTTTCCAATACACCTGTTGGCAGCTTTCGCAGCGGTGGAATTCTTCGTAATACTTTGCCGTTCCTTCGGGGAGCTGGTCGGCTATATCTTCTTTCGCCACATGCGCCAACAATCCGTTGCACTTCATGCAGTGTCTGAATGGAAATACCGAATCCATCAAATTAAATCGCCGTGTAATTTCTGCGAGCTGTTTCTGGCGGTTGGTTTCACGTACAAAGTAGCCATAAATCACAAGACCGTTTGAGCAAGCCAGTGTCGCGCGTCAGCAAAATACGGGTTTCATCATGCGAAACCTGCGCCAGTTCTTTCATCATGATAGTCGTTGCGGTATAGGTGTCAGAATCCCATCATCCGCAAGTAGGCCGCCAACCGCCCCAAATGTTGGTCGAGGATGAAGGCTGGTCTGCCGGGGTAAGCTGGGCGCAGTTCAATCGGCGACTCGTCACCTTTCCCATTGGGGCTTCCGTATACTTCTAGCGTATCACCACTTTGAACCATGTAATTAAAATCTACAGAGTGACTATTGGCGGTTATCACTTCGATTTCGGGGTGCGGTATGCCTAGCGATTCCACCATATCTTTGACCGACACACGCCCATCAAAATGATGTTCGATCCATACGTTTTTCCGCGCACGTGGCAGAAAGAAGTTGAGTTCGCCGTGAAAGCGTAGAGCTGCCCTGTACATGTTATTGTTGCGGTCTGCGCGCCTCTATGACGATCCAGTCGCCTTCCTGCCGCCGCCTGTAAGGCTCAAGTCCGGTTTTTCGCAGTGCAGTTTCCACGTCGTCCGCTTGCTCTAGTGTAATGCCGCTGAAGATCGCCAGCCCGCCGGGACGTACAACCTCGCCCAAATGTTGGTCGCACATGGCGATGATAATGCGCGCCAGAATATTGACCACAATCAGGTCGAAGCGCCGCGCTGAAGTAACGACGGTTTCTAGGCTGCCTTCCTGTGGGGTAATTTTTTCGGCAACGCCGTTTTGCTCGATATTTTCCACCGTCACCTTGACGGCAATCGGATCGTTATCCAGTGCCAGCACATGCGACGCACCCAGCTTGGCGGCCACAATCGCCAGAATACCCGATCCACAGCCCAGATCAAGCGCCTTGATGCCCGGAGTAACCAAGTCTTCCAGTGCCTCCATGCACAACTGAGTAGTAGGGTGTGTGCCCGTGCCAAATGCCATACCGGGGTCGAGTGCAATCTCGATGTCATCCGGTTGCATCTCCACCTCAATCCACAAGGGGCGAATGAACAGCTTCCGTCCGATGCGAACGGGATGATAGTGCGCCTTCCATGCTTCCGCCCAGTCTTCCTCATGCACGATTGTGTAACTGGGTGTAGGCATGGGGTACATCAGGCTCATGTGACCGAGTGCTGTTTCCAACCTCATTTTGGCGTCCTCAGCCCGTTCGTCTGCCGGAATATAGGCGCGAATGGTTAGCTGTGTGGGCGGCGGTGCTTCGCCATCATCGTACATTTCCGGCATAATGCCTTCTTGCTCAATCGCTACGCCCTGATGTCCGTAACGTTGCAGCAGTTCTGCTACTGCTTCGGCAGATTCGCCATCAACACTCAGTGCAATTTCAATCCAGTCCATGTTTCACTTTCTATATATCGCAGCTGGTCAAATGGCTATGATAACAAAAAGGGCGCTCGTTGCGAACGCCCCGTATCTCATATCGTTGACTCGGTACTAGTTACTCGGCACTCAGCACTTTTTTACTGCTGCTCACCTGCCAGGAAGTCCATCATGCGGTTGAAGAAGCCACGCCCATTTTGCTGCGGATGCACATCCCGCCCAAAAGTCGCGGCCAACTGCTCAAACAGGTCGCGTTGTTCAGGCGTTAGGTTGGTGGGTACGCCCACTTGCACATAAACCAGTTGGTCGCCCCGTCCTGAATTGGTGCCATCGCTACGCAGGCGCGGAATACCTTTGCCGCGCAAACGGAACACCTTTCCAGTTTGCGTACCGGTGGGAATAGTTAGCTCGACATCACCATCAACCGTTGGCACTTCTACCTTGTCGCCCAGCGCGGCCTGTGCCACATTGATCGTGATATCGAGGATGACGTCATTTTCTTTTCGCTTAAAGTACGCGTGTTCTTTGACATCAATGACCACATATAAGTTGCCGTTGGGCGCGCCGCGCTCGCCCGCATCGCCTTCGTTCCTGATCTGAATTTGCAATCCTTCGCGGACCCCCGGCGGAATGGTTACGTTGAGGATGGCATGTTTGCGAACAAGACCATTACCACTGCACGTTTTGCAGGGGTTTGGGTTGATCTCACCACGTCCATTGCAGCGTGGGCATGTCGACATACGAACCATTGCGCCGAGGAAGGTTTGGTCTACTCGCCGTACTTCGCCGGTTCCATTGCACTCGGGGCAGCGTGTCGGTGAGGTTCCCGGTTCAGCTCCGCTTCCTGAACACGTATCACACATTTCCAATCGATCAAATTCGACTTGCTTTTCCAGTCCGAAGATCGCCTCTTCAAAAGTGACCTGCACATCAACACGTCTGTCGGTGCCGGGTCGTGGTCCACGCCGTCCTCCGCGCGTGCGTCCCCCGCCGAAATTGCCGAAGAATTCCTCAAAAATTTCTTCGAAGCCTCCGAAGCCCGTAGTGCCTCCAAACCCGCCCGCGCCGTTGACACCTGCCGGACCAAAGCGGTCATAACGCGCCCGCTTGTCATCATCTGAAAGCACTTCATACGCTTCGTTGATTTCTTTGAAGCGTGCTTCTGCGTCGTCGTGCCGGCTCACATCTGGGTGATATTCACGGGCTAATTTGCGGAATGCCTTCTTGACATCATCTTTACTGGCATTCTTTTGAACACCCAATACGTCGTAATAATCTCGCGCCATCACACTGTCCAAACTCTGGAATTACTCTAATTGTTTTGAGTATATCACTGAACAAAAATGCAGGATGTCTACAAACAACTGATATTGAAAATCGGGCAGGGACTGTCCCTACCCGACCAGCTATAACGAAACAGAGAGTGCAATAGGTTGCACTCTCTTGAGATCAATGTTGAAATTAGGCTTCGGTGAATTCACCTTCAACGACGTCTTCACCGGCTTTCTTTTGTCCTGCGGCGCCGTCTGCATTCGGGGCTGCGCCGTCGGCAGGTTGCTCATACATGCTGCCTCCCAGCGTTTGGATGTGCTGGGTCAGTTCGTCGGTTGCGGCTTTGATCTTGTCGTTGTCGCTGCCTTCCATTGCCTTCTTGGTGGCGTCAATCTTTTCTTGTGTTTGCTTCTTCGCGTCTTCTGGCAGCCGGTCCGCGAAGTCGTGCAGAACCTTCTCTGCCGAGAATATGGCGCTGTCAGCCTGATTGCGAATTTCCACCTGTTCCTTACGCCGGGCATCTTCAGCCGCGTGTGCTTCGGCGTCCTTCACCATCTTTTCAACCTCAGCGTCCGAAAGACCGCTGCTGGCCGTGATGGTGATCTTTTGAGCGCGTCCCGTAGCTTTGTCGGCTGCGCTCACATTGATGATACCGTTGGCATCAATATCGAAGGTCACTTCGATCTGTGGCACGCCGCGCGGGGCGGGTGGAATACCGTCTAGAATGAACTTGCCCAGTGACTTGTTGTCGCCAGCCATCGGGCGTTCACCCTGTACAACATGTATTTCCACCTGTGTTTGACCATCCGCCGCAGTTGAAAATACCTGGCTCTTCTTGGTAGGAATGGTCGTGTTGCGTTCGATCAACGGGGTCGCCACACCGCCCAATGTCTCGACACCGAGAGTCAGCGGGGTAACATCGAGCAGGAGGATGTCCTTGACTTCACCACCCAAAACACCGCCTTGAATGGCCGCACCCAGTGCGACTACTTCATCGGGGTTCACACCCTTGCTTGGCTCTTTACCGAAAATGTTCTTGACTGATTCCACGACCGCTGGCATACGGGTCATACCACCAACCAGAATGACGGTGTTAATCTCGTTCTTGCTCAAGCCAGCGTCTTTCAATGCTGCCTCGCATGGGCTGATTGAACGCTGAATGAGACTTTGCGTCAGGGATTCGAGCTTGGCACGGCTCAACGTCATATTGAGGTGCTTCGGCCCGCTGGCATCGGCTGTAATGAAGGGCAGGTTGATTTCAGCATTGAGTGTGCTGGAAAGCTCGATCTTGGCCTTTTCAGCCGCTTCCTTCAACCGCTGCAAGGCCTGGCGGTCAGCCTTCAGATCAATACCTTGCTCCCGCTTAAATTCGCTGGCAACCCAGTCAATGATCGCTTCGTCGAAGTTATCACCGCCCAAATAGGTGTCACCGTTGGTGCTGCGAACTTCAAACACACCGTCGCCCACTTCAAGGATCGAAATATCGAATGTACCACCGCCAAGATCGTAAACGGCGATGATTTCGTTCTTATGTTCACCCAGCCCATAAGCCAAGCTGGAGGCTGTTGGTTCATTGATGATACGCAGTACTTCCAACCCCGCAATTTTACCTGCGTCTTTGGTCGCATTACGCTGTGCGTCATTAAAATACGCTGGAACCGTGATAACAGCCTTGTCCACTGTTTCACCCAGATAAGCTTCTGCATCAGCCTTGATTTTTTGCAGAATCATGGCTGAAATTTCTGGCGGACTATATTCTTTGCCGCCCATATGGACACGCACGTCGCCGTTAGGGGCAGCGCTCACCTTGTAGGGCAGACGCTTGGCGGTTTCCTGCACTTGCGGGTCACTGAACTTACGGCCCATAAACCGCTTGACCGAGAAAATAGTGTTTTCAGGGTTTACAACCGCCTGGTTGCGTGCAACCTTACCAACCAACCGTTCGCCTGTTTTTGGATTAATAGCGACCACTGACGGGATCAGATTACTGCCTTCTGACGATGGAATGACAACAGGTTGGCCGCCTTCCATCACGGACACTACCGAGTTGGTCGTGCCGAGGTCTATACCGATAATTCTACCCATAACTTTTTATACACTCCTGTTCGCTTGGAATTGTCCTGTTTGTCATTCGGGGTTTATGTTGACCCCGGCATAGGATTTGCTAGTTTGCTACTTTAACCATTGCAGGGCGTAACACACGTTCTCCACGGATGTAGCCCTTCTGGAGAGTTTCAATCACGTGACCGCTTTCGGTGTTTCCGTCATCACCCATCGCTACTGCTTCGTGTTGGTTGGGGTTAAATGCCTCGCCCACCGGGTCAATAACCATCACACCTTTGTCATCCAAGAGTTTTTGGAATTTGCGCTGAATACCGCCCACGCCTTCCACCCACGGGTGTTCTTTCATCTCTGCTGGAGTATTGACGAGCGCACGTTCCAGATCATCAATGATCGGCAATAGCGACATCATGGTTTCCACAGCAGCATTTTCCCGCAGGTCTTTCATCTGCGTTTCGATGCGCTTCTTGTAATTCTGGAAATCCGCCCGTTCTCGCATGAACGCATCTTTGAACTCGTCGGCCTTTTTCATTGCCGCTGCCATTTCGGCAATATATGCTTGGGTCGCAGCGTCCGGCGCTTTCTCTGTAGGTGTTGCGTCAGCCGCCTTAGCACTTTCCGCTTGGGTTTCGGCTGGTTCTTCGGCGGCGACTTTCATCGTCTCCTCTTCAGTCACGTTAACTTTTCCTCTCTCAGACATAGACATTTACCTGTGGTGGCGCACAGTCTTATCGAATATAGACCACATTGTATCAGAATCGCGTAAACAAATTATATGATAGCTGTTGGATTGAGTACGAGTCAACGGGGCAGAAGGCCGCGTTCGGAAATGGGGAGTTTGTGAAAATAGGCGGACGCAACTAATCGTGAGCTGCTCAGCAGGGACTATTCGGACGCAATGATTATCCGCTATGAAGATTTGTTCTTGGAATCATCGGGGGTTTCATAGACATTTTCTAAGGCATCTGTCATAAGTCCCGAAACAAAACGCACCGTGCTGATTGCCCGTCCGTAGTTGATTGAAATCGGCCCTAATACTCCGACAGCTCCGCTGACTTGTCCGGGGATGCCGTACCGGCTGAATACAATACTTATATGCTTGAGCTCGTCCCAGCGTCCTTCGCCACCAATCAACACCTGTACATGATTGACGATAGGGCTAAGCTCATTCAGAATCATGCTAAGGAACGCACGCTCCTCAAAAATACGTACGGCTTGCTGTACTCCTTCATTATTTTGAAAACTGCTGATAACTTCGCTCAAACCGTCCCGGTAAATGAGCCGCAGCGGATTACTGTCGGCTTTTTCCATCAAATCGGCGACCATATCGGCAATTTCACGATCGAGCATTTGGAGCTGAATGCTTTTCATCCGCACCTGATTGACGCTTGAATCCATGAACAAAGCATTGATACGTCCTGCTATTTCGCTCAACTGCGCTTGTGGAATGGGATCGGTTAGGTTGAACATGTGCTGGTGGACTGCGCCGCCGTGCAGGACCAAAACCAGCAGTACCAGCCGGCCCTGAATAGAGATCACTTCCAGATGCTTGAAACGGCTGGTTTCAGCAATCGGAGGCGTGACCAGTGCCGCCGTGTTCACCGTGCGGGCCAGAATGGTGGCCGCTCGCCGAATCCATTGTTCGGTCGCCAGCGGTGATTCCTGAAAACGCTCGGCAATGCGGGTCTGTTCTGCACGGGGCAGGTCTACCGCATTGATCACTCGCTTGACGAAATAACGGTAGCCGCTGTCGGTTGGGATACGTCCTGCAGAGGTGTGCGGGGCACTGATATAGCCAAGTTCCTCAAGCACAGCCATCTCATTGCGAACTGTGGCTGAGCTTACATTTAGTTCAGTATTTTCTGCCAGAATTTTTGAACTTACTGGCTCCGGGTTTTCAGTATAAACTCGTATGATGAGGGAGAGAATATCTTCCTGCCGCCGCGTAAGTTCTGGCAGATGTGAATCGTCTATTGTCATAGGGTAAATCACAATCTCAAGCTGTTTTGGGACTGCTATCGTAACTTGTCAGCCTGCTTATTCTCATGATAACATGCTCCTATAACAGCGTCAAAACCGTCAAAATGAATGGAGAAGCAAATGGGTAACAAGACCTTTGAAGTAACAGAAGCCAATTTCAGAAAGAAGTGCTGGAATCGAGCCAGCCGGTACTCATTGACTTCTGGGCGGAATGGTGTGGCCCATGCAAAATGATCGCCCCGCTGGTTGACCAAATTGCCACTGAGTATGATGGCAAGGTGCGCGTGGGCAAGCTGGATGCGGATACTAACCCTGATGTACTCATGCGCTATAACGTTATGGGTATTCCTACCCTGATTCTATTCAAGGGCGGGCAGGCAGTCGAACGTATTACCGGTTATCAACCGAAAGATAAGATCACGTCCAAGCTCGTTCCGCATCTCAGCTAAAAGCAAAAGCACTAAAAATGCCCACTTTGAAGTGGGCATTTTTGTTTTCTCACTGAAAACATTCAGTTTTATTTGGCATTTATTTCGCAGGTATCGGTTCCGGCACTACCGTACTTTGCTTTTCCATCACAATTGGCACTGTAAAATGGAAACCTGTGCCTTGACCCAATCTACTTTCCACCCAAATGTTGCCGTTGTGCCGCTGAATAATACCGCGGGTGATAGTCAAGCCAAGCCCGGTACCCGGCTGTTGGCGCGCTTCGGGGTTGTCACTTCGGAAATAAGGCGTGAACAATTTCATGACGTCTTCTTCACTCATGCCAATACCTTGATCTTGAACGACGACATGCAAAGCAGGTCCCAAATCACGACCCTTAGCATCTAGATTTTTTGCTATCACCTCAGCGGATATAGAAATCTGGCTTCCCTGTGGAGAATACTTCCATGCATTACTCACGAGATTGGTCATGACTTGTATGAGACGATTCTGATCAGCAGTGATATATGGCAGGCGCTCCGGTAGCTTCAAAGTGAGCTTTTGTTGTTTATCCTCAATCTGCTTGGTCAGTGGTCGCAGAGTTTCATTAACGATGTTGGCAAAGTCAACCGACGCTAATTCAATCTGCATATTATTAGTTTGCAGTTTGGTGACATCGTTTAGGTCGCTCACCAATGTGTTCATGCGGTCAATGTTGGTACGAATGGTATTCAGGAAGTTCTTTTGCTGTGGATTCAGTTCGCCGGCCATGCCGTTTACCAGTAGGTCTGCAAAACCTTTCATCGACGTCATAGGCGTCTTCAGTTCGTGGGCTACAAAACTCACGAACTCACTCTTGGACTCATTAGCGCGTGTCAGTTCCGCGTTGATTTGTGCGTTGGCGATAGCGATGCTGGCGTGTTCCGCTAACCGCTGTGCAAAGGACATATCAACCAGACTGAGGCGGGGTTCTTTGTCCTTTTCGAGCACCAAAATCGCGTTAATTTCGCCACCCGAAAGCATCGGTATGGTTAATTGGCTGGTTGAGCCGCGCAAACTGCGTACATAACTTGGGTCGATGCCAGTGTCGTTCACGAGGTCCGGCTGGCGAGTACGCATCACGCGCTTGACCACACCGCTGCCTAACGGCCAGATCATCCCCTCTGCGCCTTCCGGATAATCCTCCGGTTGATAGCCGAACATAGCGATAATCTCTAAATATGGATTTTCGTCGCCAACCACTAATCCGAGTACACCCGCTGTCGCGCCGCTGTTTGAAATGGCGTAACGCATGGTGATGTCAGCGACTTTCTTCAGGTCTAGTGAACGGTTCAATTCCACGTCGATGCGTTCCATCGCCTGAAGTTCATCCACACGCTGGCCGAGCTGTAAATCCGTCATTTGGAACAAGCGGGCATTTTCGATGGCGACCGCTGCCTGACCGGCAAAGGTTGTCAACAGTTCCGCATCTTCCTGTACATAACTGCCGCCGCCCTTCTTATTTAGCACTTCCAGCACCCCGACCACTTTGTTTTGGGCGATAAGTGGTACAGCCAGAACCGCTGACGTGCTGAATTGACCTTTTGCCACTTCGCCGCCCCAACGCGGGTCATTGGATGCTTCATTCACAATAACTGGTTTGCCACTGGTTGCGACTTCGCCTGCCAGCCCCTTATCTTTAGGGAAGCGTTTGCCTACTAACTCTTGTCCAGAACTTCCGGTTGCTACCTTGAATTCCAGCGTGTTACTGCTTTCGTCTGTCAGCAGCAATGATCCGGCTTCGGCGTTGAGAATGCGGGCAGCACTTTCGGTGATCAACTGCAGCAGGTTTTCAACGTTCAACTCTGTTGCCAACTTTTGGCTGATGACGTTCAAGGCGCTAAGCTGTTGTGCACGCAAATCGGTTTCCGCAAACAAACGCGCTTTTTCCAGCGACGTTGCTGCCAAGGTACCAATATCAGTAAAGACCCTGAGTTGGTCTTCAGTATATTTCTTGTCTGAATCGGAATTAGCGATGACGACAACACCTAGCGTGTCCTGCCCCGTTATCAGCGGCACACCTGCCCAATTCTTGAGCGACGAACTTTCATAGATGATTGTGCTGCCGCGTTTTTGCATTTCGGTCATATAGTCATCAACCCGCAGTGGACGACCCGTTCGCACGACTTCACTGAAAAGATCCCGCCCCATCGGCCAACGCCGGTTTTCTCGATCCGTATAGCGTTCTCCATCTTCTAGAAAGAAGGCAAAGTACAGCCTGTCGCTGCCGCGTTCGCGCAGGGCGATATAAAAATAGGGGGCCGAAATCAAACGATCAGTTTGTGCATAGATGAGTTCGAGTAGGTCATTGAACTCGATAGTGAAGTTAACCGCTTGGCTGACCTGGCTCAACACATTCAGTTCATGCACACGGCGTTCGAGCGAGTCGACGACTTGAGACCGCTCAACTGCAATAGCGAACTGACTCGTCAGACTTTGTATGAAACGCAGTTCGTCATAGGGATATTGACCGCCTTCTTTTAACGAGTTTCCGGCAATAACGAACCCGATCAAATCCTTGCGGCCTCGCAGCGGAACGATGAGTGCAGCTTTCAGAATGCCTAATCGCGAGTGTTCGACCAGAAGCTCCTGTGGCCACGGTTTGCCCGGTTCAAGATAGATTGGGTCACCTATTCTCAGCCGGTCAACAATCGGACTGTCAGGGTCAAACCGCACATCCGTTTCCGGTTTGGGGACGCCATAGGCTACATAATCGTGTTCTTCGCGGTCTGGCAGAAAAATGACAATGCTGGCAGGATTGACTGTTGTTCGCAACTCTTCCCGGTAGTTGTCAATAATTTGGTCGAAGCTTTCCAGTCTTGTCAATTTGTGAGAAAAGCTTTCAACTCGTTCTTGGTAATTGATGCGCTTTCGGTAATAAATTGCATCAATTCGCTCTTGCAGATAATTACGCGCTGGCAAGAACATGACCGCGATAATGAAGATCGTAAGTGCTATGACAAATTGATTGCCCTGCAAAGCCATTGCTTGGTTGGTGACGATACTTACACCGAAAACCAGCATGAAATAGCCTAAAACCAAACCAATCAACAATATTCCATATGTAATGCCCCGGCTGATGATTTTATCAGTATTGATGCCGCGATACTGAAGTACGGCATAGGCCATTGCAATGGATGGCATGACGAAGAATGGCATTGTTGCAGACGTGTTGATGGTGAAAACATTGCTTCGAGCAATGGCAAATGCGGCTGTATCGATGATCCATATTGCGAGCGGCGCAGTTGTGAGTCCGATACCGATGAGGATGGAATTTACCTGATCGCGCAGTGATGGTGTCACTGCAAATGTGCGTTGGCGCAGCAAGATAAAGACATACAACACCAGCATCAGTGCCGCGTAAAACAGTCCAAGTTGAAAGGTTTCCACAAACGAATCAGGACTGGGGGGATTCAAAAATCGGCTTATGCCAATAATAGCAATCGGTATATTTAGTAGAAGAGGCAGCCACTCCAGCCACTGATAACGATAGAGGATCTTCAGACGACCCGGGAAGGTGAGGGCAAGCGTTCCTAAGAATCCGCCGATAAAAAGTGTGGCTAGTAAGCATGGAATGAGCGCCGCATAGCTGTTGTTTATATCATAGAGCCCGCCCATGAATATGCCCAACGATATTGAAAATAGACCGGTGATTTGAGCAGCAGTCTGCTTAGGACGCAAATAGGCCACTGCCAACCCTATAATGATGGCAATCAGTCCACTAACGAACGGGATGATGAAGTATGCAAAGAAATCATTGTCCGGTAACAAGTTGAGGATATATGAAGTCTCGCAAACCTCACTGCCATTTTGTACTGTTCCGCAGCTTGATGCGCTATCGCTGGCGTTTCTCTCAAAAGTGACTTCAATCGTGTTACCCGGCTGCAAACTGCTCATAATGGTTTGGAAGCGACTGCGGGCTGTTGCGTAGTCCCCTGCGCTATCCATCAACTGTTGACCATTAATGGCCGTAATCCGGTCAAGCCGTTTTAACCCTGCCACAAAACCGGGCCAAGGTTCTGATCCAATCGTATTGCTGCCATCAATAGTCATGTACGGCGTGAACATCGCACCAAAAAATGGGTGCTGCCGCCATTGGATGGCTGCCACCAAATAGATGGCAAGCAAGATAAGTGCGAAACCACCTAGCGACATGGTTACCCAAAATAGAAGTTGCCCGGAGGCAGAACGGGCAGATGAAATTGCGCTGGCACGCTGGACAGTCAGACCTGCTGTCTGTTGCCGCTTGGATGCAAGACTGCTCATTCAGTTCCTCCACATCTGCACAAAATTCATTTGTTTATTGTAACACAGCTTTTTCGCGTAGATTCGCCGTTTTGTTGGGATTTAGTATATTTTCCCTTCCGGCAGGAATAAGGTACTTGTTGCAATCCGCAGAGAAGTAGTGAAATTATTCCGAACTTTTCTCTCTTACCGACGATAATCTGCTATAATGAGTTGAGGAAATATTCACATTCCGCCCCTGACTTACAGGGAGAATTCCACAATGACAGACAAAATACGTGTACTTGTTGCCAAGCCCGGCCTGGATGGACATGATCGCGGCGCGAAGGTGATTGCCCGTGCGCTGCGTGATGCAGGTATGGAAGTTATCTATACTGGCTTGCGTCAAACCCCCGAAATGATTGCCGAAGCTGCCTTGCAGGAAGATGTGGACTGCGTGGGGTTGAGCATCCTCAGCGGCGCACATATGGCGCTCGTTCCCCGCATCCGCCAGTTGATGGATGAAAACGGTTTGAATGACGTAGCATTACTTATCGGTGGCATTATCCCGGATGAAGATATTGCTGGCCTCAAGACAATGGGTGTTTCCGGCGTGTTTGGGCCGGGCACGAACACTGCGGATATTGTTGCGCATATCCACCAATTGATAGGCACTAAGAGCGGATGATTGAACTGGTTGATCCATTAATAGCCGGGGACCGTCGCGCATTGGCACGGTTGCTTACGGCTGTCGAGAACGAACGTGGAGGAATAGAGGTAGCGCTGTCTGCCCTGTATCCTCATACAGGGCATGCTTGGATAATCGGCATTACGGGTGCGCCGGGTACTGGCAAAAGTACGCTTGTGACAGAACTTGCTAAAGCTTATCGAGCGCAAAATGAGACAGTTGGAATACTTGCGATTGATCCTTCCAGTCCATTCACGGGAGGTGCGCTCCTTGGTGATCGTATCCGGATGCGCGAATTGTCGGGTGATAAAGGGGTATTCATCCGCAGCATGGCGACTCGTGGTAGCTTGGGCGGATTGGCGAGGGCTGCACGTGACGCTATCCGATTATTGGATTCAGCCGGTTTTGACCGCATTCTTGTTGAAACGGTTGGTGCTGGTCAGAGCGAGGTTGATATTGCCCGCGCAGCCCACACCACACTGGTTATAGAAGCGCCCGGACTGGGCGATGACATCCAGGCTATCAAAGCGGGTATTCTGGAAATTGCCGATATACTGGTGGTCAATAAAGCCGACCATCCCGGTGTAGAAAACACTGTACGTGCCTTGAAAGCTATGCTCGAGCTGGGTCATCCTACATCTCGTACTCAAACAGTTTCTCATCATAGGCAGTCCGCTACGTTTCTATCCAGCAACGGTGAACATCAGGATGACTCATGGATACCACAGCTTATTCGCACAGTTGCCACGTCGGGAGAATGTGTGACTGACTTGGTGGGGGCAATTGAGGAACATCGGACGTTCCTTACCCAGAACGGGCGCAAAGTGATGCTTGAACGGCAGCATCTCCATACCGAAGTGATCGAACGTCTTAGCGAACAACTCCTAAAACAGGTCTTGGCCGCATTGCCGGTGGATGAACTCAATGTAACGTTAGATAGCCTCCAATCCCGCACACTTGATCCACAAACCGCTGTCAAACATTTACTGGCGCAACATGCTATGCACATGGCAAAATAGAACCCTAACGAATTGTAAGAAACGGGGATGCCAATACGGCAATCCTAATATTCCAACCATAACTGGGCAGCGGGCAGCGAGGTAAAAGAGACGATATGGACAGCGCGTTAGAAAAGGTGCCGGGTACGACTTACGTTCGGGATACCGATACCCATCGTAAGGTGGAAGATGATCGCGGTCCTTTTGGGCGGATCATGTTGTTTGCGGGTTCAGCCTCACAATCACTATGTAGTGAAATCGCTAAAGAGTTAAAACTTCCGGTTGGTAAATATGAACGTCTCGTTTTCCCTAACGAGAACATATTCTTGCGGTTAGAAGAAAGTGTGCGCGGGCAGGATGTTTATCTCGTTCAAACGATGACCACACCGCTGCATGATAACATCATGGAAATGTTGATCATGATAGACGCGCTCAAGCGCGACAGTGCTGGTCGTATCAATGTCGTCATTCCATATTTGTCCTACACGCGTTCAGACAAGAAAGATCAGCCGCGTGTTCCGATTACAGCCCGCCTCATGGCCAACATGATTGAGGTAGCCGGGGCAGATCGTTACATGACGGTTGATCTTCACGCAGGACAAATTCAGGGCTTCTTCAATATACCGGGTGACGCCTTGACAGCCTTTCATCTCATGAGTGATTACATGCTCGATAAACACATACCGGATCTGGTTGTGTGTTCAGCAGATCTTGGATTTGCCAAAAAAGCACGCAACTGGGCGGAAAAATTGGCTACACCGTTGGCGGTTGTCGAAAAGCGTCGGTTGTTTAACAGCATGGAAGCTGAAGCTCTCACAGTCATCGGTGACATCGCCGGCAAGAATGTCTTATTGGTTGATGATGAAGTGCTGACGGGCGGCACTATCGTCCGCGCCGTAGAAGCCATCCGCGATCTTGGCGCGAAGGATGTTTACTTAGCATTTAGCCATGCACTGCTTCGTGACAAGGCTTTTGATCGGCTGGCGGCGCTGGGCCTCAAGGAGATTATCACGACCAATACGCTTCCGCTTCCACCGGATAAATTGCTACCCAACCTGAAAGTCTTGTCAGTTGGCCCCATGTTGGCCGAGGTCATTTTGCGCTCACATCAGGGGCGGAGCGTTGGTGCTCTGTTTAACGAGTAGGAGCGAAAACGGCAATAGTAGGGCGCTGTCCGAACAGGCTGATCTCAACGGCTTGCTCAAGAGAGAACCTTTCAAAGTGCAGTAACTGAGGGGCACTGGTCAATAGAACAACCCGCCCCTCAGAAGTAATGATCCGTTCCAGTTCTCTGCATACGTCGCTATAAAATGCTGCAAGGGTATCATCTACCGCGATTTGTCTTCCCCACGGCAAATTACTCACAACACGGTCGATTGAATGATCGGGTAGGCGCACATGGCGTGCATCCCACTGTTCAACCCTGATGTGTATATCTGCCGCTTTAGCATTGGATCGTGCCGCTTTGACCGCTTCCTTATTGAGATCACTGCCCTGTGCCATCGCCCCCATTTGCGCGGCCTCAATAATGATCGTGCCTGAGCCGCAGCATGGGTCTAACAGGTGTGTTCCAGCTTTCACGTGGGCCATTTGCAGCATGGCCGCGGCTATAGGCGGCTTAAGTGATCCGGGCCGCTCGATCTGTTTGTATTGGCGTTCATGCAGAGGCTGCTGGCCCAGTCGCAGACCGACAACTGCTGTTTCATGTTCAATGAACAATCGGATATTAACCTCTGCTTGCTGGTCATCTGTCACATACGGCCAGCCATAGGCAGTGGCTATGCCATCCGCAACTACTGCTTTTAAGTCATCAGTACTGTAATTCCGCTTGCCTACGAAGCTCGCACTGACCGAGAAGCTGGGCTTTTCTGAAATTTCGCGAACAGCTCTACATGCCTCTAACGCTGGTTGGAGGGCAAGATGCTCGCTATAGTCATTCAACAGGGCTAATGTGTCGCGTGTGTGGGTTACACCTGTCCACGTTGCCACTTCTGCAAATACATCATCGACTGTCCGCAAAGTGAGCAACGGCAGCAGTGATCCTAAGCACTGCGCCCGTATCCGACGATAGCCGATTTCCACAATGGTTACATTCGGCAGTGCCGCCATTTCATCTCGGCAGACCTGTTCCAGACCGCGCGTGATCAGGGCAAATATGATCGTCATGATGATTTTGTCAGTAGGTTTTGTTCGGTTAAGAAGCGCGCATATTCTGCTGCCTGCTCATGCGTTCCGGGTAGGAACATGTGGATGCCGTCGCCACTCCAAAAGTCTGCTTCAATTGGTAAATTACCTGCCAAATCAAATAGCGGCACATCTTCAGCTAATGCGATGTTTTTCAGAATATCATTTTGTTCATCCACCGCTTTGCGCCAATAATCCGGGCGTTCCTGATCGCGATAGTAGGTCCACGTCGAAATGACCGGAATGACGTCGTTGGCCTTCGCCAGAATAACGGTGTTACGTACATTGCGCTCAAAGTAGACGGGCGGATTTTGAGCAACGCGTTCTTCAACCGGCAGTGCGTCATTCTGGCAGTTGGCCTGTGGCGGCTGAAACCACGAGTTTAGAGCCAACGGACTCTGCATCCATCCTAAATTGATTGCGATGAGCCTGTACAACGTGCTTGGGCTGAGCGCCGAGTCGCGTTCCACCCAGAAACCTTTTGTGCCGTTCAATCCGCGCAACGTATTAAGTCCACGATAGCAGTCCACCGAAAGTTGTTCGCGCGGCACGATATCATTTACGCTATCGTAGAGAATAATCAAATCTGGCTGCAATTCCAGCACCCGGAACTCAAAATTGACCAGTGTTTCCCAAGATGAGTAAAACAAGAAACCCGCGTTGATAACTTCTACATTGATGTACCCGTATTCCTCGCGCAGAATATTTTGTAGCTGCGCTGGATAGGCTTCTTCCGCTGTAGTCGCCGAACTATAAGTAGTCGAACCGCCCAGTGCCACGATCCGGAAAACACCCTCCGGCTTGGGAATAGCGATTTCCGTTCCGCGATAGCCTAGACTATTGTGACCTGTATAGCCGGGAGACGGCACATAGTTCACATAGGGCATCGGCACGAGGTTGCTATTCTGTGACTGAATTTCCTCCAGCGAATACACATATTTGATCTTGTCTTCGCGCGTGCCAAACCGTGTGAAATATAACCGCAAACCAACATCTAGCAGAAGACAGGTGATGCCTACACTGACCACGACAATCGCCAAACGCTGCACCACCTTGTAAGCTAAAATAAGTTGGCGCATCTGTTTTACAAAAGAACCCGTGACCTGTCCGATCGCTATTCGCAATCTGACGAGTGCCCACAGCATTGCCAGCACTGCACCCCAGAACAGTGGATGGGCGAACAGAATGGTTATGGGCAGTTGATAGTCCCGTTTCGTGCCATCATTAAGAATCACAGTTAGCGTAGGTTGGGTTCCGGCGTTCACACACACCACTTGTTCGCCTGTCCCGATTTGTGGGGCAGCGTTCAGGTACACCTCGCGGATGCCTTCGACCTGCCAGCGTACTGTGATGCAGTCGCTGGGGAGCAGCACTAATCCACTATCTGATGAGAATGAAATATGTGATACTCCATCTTGCGCCGTGACAGATTGAGGTTTCGACGATAGAACAATTAAGAAAATCAGGGCAATGATGCTCGCGAGGGTTATCAACAGAGCAATCGGCATTTTGAGAACACGCGACATGAAGAACTAGAACCCCTTGCTCACTATATTCAGTCGTTCAACTTCTTCTGAGCTTAGCTTTACATCTACTGCGCCCGCCACATCGTTCAGTTGCTTAACACTCCGCGCCCCAACAATTGGCGCGGTGATAACCGGATTCGCCAGCATCCACGCTAATGCCACTTGCGCGGTTGGGGCATTGTGGGTGGCAGCAATAGCGCCTACTTCATCGAGTACTTCATATGCGTGCTCGTCTTGCGCTAATTGCTTTATCAGACCGCTTCCCCCGCGTGTCGTATCTGCTGTCCGGCTCCTACGGCTGTACTTGCCAGTAAGGAAACCAGCTGCTAATGGGCTATAAGGGATGACTCCCACCTCTTGATCTTGACACACCGCCGTTAAATCTCGTTCAAACTCTTCGCGATGAAGCAAGCTGTAATGCGGTTGTAGGCTATCAAAGCGCACCAACTTGGTGACATCGCTGACCCAGAAGGTTTTCATCAGCAGCCATGCCGGGTAATTGCTGGCTCCGATGTAGCGCACTTTGCCAGAATTTACGAGCGCATCCAGCGTAGCCAGTGTTTCTTCCAATGGCGTTTCATGGTCAGGCCAGTGCACTTGGTACAGGTCAATGTAATCGGTTTGTAAGCGTCCTAGACTGTCCTCGACAGCTTGCATGAGATGTGCCCTGCTCAAACCCTCGCCGTTTGCTCCCGGCCACATACGTCCCCGTCCTTTGGTGGCGATTACCATCTCGTGGCGCGGTTTGCCTTTCAGCCATTTGCCGATAATCGCTTCCGACTCGCCGCCTGCGTTGCCCCCTACCCAATTGGAGTAAATATCTGCCGTATCGAAGAAATTGATGCCCACTTCTAATGCTGCATCCATAATTGCGAATGCTGTTTGCTCATCCGCCGACCACCCAAAGGTCATCGTGCCGAGGCATAAGCGGCTGACACGCAGCCCGGTACGCCCCAGTCTAGTAAATTCCATTTATTCAAACCTTTTGCGCCATATTCTTGTGTGATTTTTATGGTAGACATGTTTTAATGTCTAGCGTGATGATTATAGTCGATTGCCAGATGTGCTGCTTGGAGTAGCCGCTCTTCTAACCTGTCATTCATCACTGTTATGATATAATCCCTGCGTATTAACCATGCCTGCCGTGGGTTGGAAATTGAGGCCAAGATGTTCAAAAATATTGTCAAGATGGTAGTCGGTGATCCTATCGAGCGTGCGCTCAGCCGCTATCGTGACGCCGTGACACAAATTAATGCTTTTGAACCGCAGATGCAGCGGTTGAGCGATTCAGAGCTTCGTGCCAAAACGGACGAATTCCGTAAACAATTGGCTGGTATCGAAGACACAGAAGCTCTCAAGCAGAAACTAGAATCGATATTAATCGAAGCCTTTGCCGTTGTGCGTGAAGCATCCGTACGCACCACCGGCCTCCGCCATTATGATGTACAGATGATCGGCGGTATCGTATTGCACTCTGGCAAGATTGCCGAAATGAAAACGGGCGAGGGCAAAACGCTGGTTGCTAGTTTGCCCCTGTACCTCAACGCGCTAACTGGAAAAGGCGTCCACCTTATCACCCCTAATGACTATCTTAGCAAATATGGCGCACAGCAAATGGGCCACATCTACCACTTACTTGGCCTTAGTGTGGGGGTCATTCAGAGCAAAGGGGATAGCCCTGACCCGGATTCAGGTTCGTTCTTGTTTGATCCCGATTTTCAGTCGGCGGACTCGCGTTATCAAAACCTGCGCCCCTGTAGGCGGCGGGATTGCTATGATGCAGATATTACCTACGGCACAAATAACGAATTTGGCTTTGACTACCTCCGCGACAACATGGTTATCGAACTCAACCAGATGGTACAGCGTCAGGATCTATATTATGCCATCGTTGACGAAGTGGATAATATCCTAATTGACGAAGCCCGTACCCCGCTAATTATCTCCGGCCCATCGGATGAACCATCTGATTACTACAAAACTTTTGCGGCCATTGTCAAAACACTCAAAGCGAGCACTCCCGAAAGCGTGGATGCCGAAGATCCAGATGGCGATTTTGTTGTCGACATCAAAGATCGTGTTGCCTACCTGACCGAGCAGGGGGTTGAAAAGGTTGAGCGCAGGTTAGGTATCGAACATCTTTATCATCCGTCTAATGCCGAAATGATACCTTATCTGGATAATTCCCTACGCGCCCACGCCCTTTATCATCGTGACAAAGAGTATGTTATCCAGCAGGGTCGTGATGGTTTGGAAATCATCATTGTTGACGAATTTACAGGGCGCATGATGTATGGTCGCCGTTTTTCCGAAGGTTTGCATCAGGCAATCGAGGCTAAAGAAGGGGTCAAAATTCGGCGCGAGAACCTGACCCTCGCAACCATCACCTTCCAGAATTTCTTCCGAATGTATGACAAACTGGCAGGGATGACCGGTACGGCACTCACCGAGGCTGAAGAATTTGAGAAGATTTACGAACTGGAAGTTGTCGCTATCCCTACGAATTTGCCAATCATCCGCAAGGATTTTGAAGACCTCATCTACATGAACGAGGCTGCTAAATTTAAGGCAGTCATTGAGGAGGTCAAAGAGCGCCATCAACGTGGTCAGCCGATGCTTCTGGGCACGGTCGCTATCGAAACATCTGAACGTTTGAGCAAAATGTTAGATCGTGCAGGTATCAAACATGAAGTGCTGAACGCTAAACAGCATGAAAAAGAAGCGACGATCATCGCGCAAGCTGGACGGCTCGGCGCAGTTACCATTGCTACCAATATGGCTGGTCGCGGTGTTGACATATTGCTTGGTGGTAACCCTGAAGGGTTAGCCCGTGAAACACTGCGTCGTCAAGGATTGGATGTCACGGATGCGTCGCCAGAACAATGGAAGGCAGCGTTGGCTGAGGCCGAGACGCTGTGCGAGGAAGAGCGTCAGAAAGTTTTGCAGCAGGGCGGGTTATATGTACTGGGTACTGAACGCCACGAAGCCCGACGTATTGATAATCAGTTACGTGGTCGCTGCGGACGTCAGGGCGATCCGGGAGAATCACGTTTCTACCTCAGCCTTGAAGATGATTTGATGAAGCGCTTTGGCGGAGATCGTGTCAAAGGTTTTATGTCATGGGCCAATATACCTGAGGATGAACCTATTGAACACAGTATGATAAGCCGTTCAATTGGTCAGGCGCAGGTGCGTGTTGAAGGCTACAACTTTGATATCCGCAAACGTGTGTTGGAATACGATGACGTCGTCAACAAGCAGCGTGAAGTCATCTATGCTCAGCGGCGTGATGTATTGAAAAAATCTTCCATGCGTGACGAGTATACCAAGATTCTGGAGGATGCTGTTGTCCACATCGTGGATGAATATGCGCCCGATGCTGTCGGACAGGACGAATGGGATCTCGAAGGTATGTATCGCCAATTGCTATTGGTCTTTCCTGTTCCCGAACGGATTAATCCGGAAACGATGGCGGGGAAGAGCGCTGAGGAACTTGAAGAAGAACTGTTGGCCGCTGTTAACGAAGTATATGACCGCAAATCTGCTGAACTGGGCGAAGACATGATGCACCGCGTTGAATCATGGGCCATGCTGAGAGCAGTTGACCAACACTGGCAGCGTCATCTCACGGATCTAGATGTGCTGCGTGAGGGTATCGGCCTCATGTCGGTGGCTCAACGCGACCCGCTGGTTGAGTACAAGCGCCAATCATTTAGTATGTGGCAGGGCATGATGGATGAAATCCGCACCCAGGCTGCCTATCAATTGCTGACGGTGCAGGTCAATTCTCGTCCCGCGCCCACGCGCCGCCAGTCTGTGCAATTACTGCGTCCAAATATTGTGGGCACAGCCAATAGGTGGTTCGAGTGCAGCTGCTGAGTCAAAACCGAGCCTGTGCGTTCTCAAATCAAACTTGGACGCAATGATCCCTGTTGGTGTGGGAGTGGCAAAAGTACAAGAACTGTCATTTGAAAGATGATCAGGCAAAAAACAAGTGACGATGTTGCAAGTTATGTGCTAGGATATGGGCATGAGGCTGTTCAACCAGAGGACAGCCTCTTACTGAGTCGTATGTGAGCATGTAGCCAACTGTATGGTATTTCTTTCTGATGTTACCATATGGAAGCGCGAATAGTTCAATAAATCACATTCGGTGCAGTAATTGATGTCTCCATTGAAGTAAAGCAGGTGTAGTGGAGTTTGCGGCATGACCCAGAGTGAAGTGATTAAGCAGCGTTCAGCAGATGAGTTAGACTCCAATTTGCAGGAGTTTCTGCGCGAAAAAGTGAATTCATTTGTAAAGTGGGATTTGGTGCGCTTTTTTCATGATAACCCTTACGCTGCCGATACGGCTGAAAGCATAGCTCGTTATGTTGGCCGTGAGTACGCCTCAATTACGGATGAACTGGGTGAATTGGTCAAGGCAGGCGTGCTTCATTGGCAAGAAGTGTCTGGGCGCAAAATATACAAATTGGCCTCAGACGGACAAATGCGTGAACTAATCAGCAAATTCGTGCTTGCTTGTGATGACCGAAAGTTTCGTATCAAAGCCATTAATCATGTCATACGAAGTATGCGCTGAGCGGGTGTAGGTGCTGCTTGGCTGCTGTATCAGTCACCCAGTTCCTTACGTTGTATACATGGTTTCCTCTGGCCTTTGTGTTAGTGTTTTTGCTGCTGATCGCACGCTTTTATCAGAGATTTTCTTCCACCCGGACTTATTATGAGTGGTTTGCGCTGCCATTGTTCTTGTTTGGCGCGGCTGCCATGCGCTATTCAAGTGTTGACCAGCTTGCCGGGGATTGGATTGGTGATGTGCTGCTCGGCGGTGGCGGCATAATGTTGCTCGCACTTTCACTCTTCTTGTATTATCGTATGACACGCAGTCGTTAATGGGATTCTATTTAAGCCCTAGCAGGTCCATCCCATAGCAGTCTGCGGTTTTAGATTAATGTTGGCTAGTGGAGCAGGATGTAACGTGTTGAGTCTGTTTGGGTTATTAGGCATGATCTCCACGGCTGTTGCTTTGCTCGTGCTCGCTGGATTGAGCCGCAGACTTGGAAAAGTCACTCGCGCTCCTCGTTATTACATTGGATTTTACGTGGGCGCGATATTGATTGCAGTGAAAGCATAGTGGTGCGAATTTTGGCTATTCTGCAATTAGTTGTTCTTGCGACGTCCGATCCCTTCTGGGTACTTATCGTAGTGGGGTTGCCTGCGCTATCGCTGACAGTCAGTCTAATAATTGCGTGGCGCTACTGGAGCTGGCTCGGCCGAACGAGGATGAAAATCGCTTATTTATTCCTACTTTACGTTCCTTTTGTTTAGAACACATCAAGTATATCGTACAATTAGACTGTTATTGGTTTCTTTGATAAGGATCGGGATTTGTTAGACGACGTTGTGTGTCGCACATTATTTGAATGCCAAAAATCGAGTTGCATCGCCATCTCGAAGGTTCTGTTCGCTTGCCCACCCTCGTTGAAATTGCTCGTGAGTACGGCATTGAGATGCGCCGGAATATGATGCGGAAATGCTGCGCCCTTTCGTTCAAATGATGCCCAACGAGACGCACAATGCCCAGCATTTTTCTCTCAAAATTTATGACTCTTGCGTCAATTCTTCCGCTCACCTGAAATCATCCGGCGTATTGCTCGGTGAAGCCGTTGCTGATGCTGCTGCCGATAATATCAAGTATCTGGAACTTCGCTACCCCCACGCGCACTCAGCAACATTATGAATTGTTCGTTTGAGACGGTTATAGATTGGGTTTGTTCTGAGGTTGCCACGGCAGCTGTTGACTACGATATCGAGGCACGACTGATCCTCTCCATGAATCGCCATGAGAGTGTGTGACCATTGGCGAAATGACGTTGGGCGCTGCACTTGCATTTCGTGACCAAGGGGTCGTTGCGATTGATTTGGCCGGTAATGAACAAGATTTCCCTGCCGAACCGTTCCAGCACATTTTTGAAATGGCTAAATCAGAAGGTCTGGGCGTAACAATTCACGCCGGTGAGTGGGGCCGGACCTTTCTAACGTACGCGTCGCAGTTGAGTTGACTTCAAGCTGATCGGATCGGGCATGGCGTTCGATCAGTAGAGGATCCCGCATTGTGTGAGTGGTTGGCAGAGCGGGTATAGTGCTCGAAGTCTGCCCCACAAGTAATGTCCATAGTGGTGTGGTTCCTAGTTGTTGAGCACCCGCTCGCCACTCTATATGCGGTCGGGACTCAAAGTAACACTGAATACCGATGATCCATTGGTCAGCAATATTAACCCTAACCGATGAAGTCTTGCGAACAGTTGAAGAACTTCATAGATAACCGTACATGACATAAAAACACCATGTCTAATGCAGCCTGCAAGGCTTCTTCCCTGAGAACGCTTGCACTTATCCAGCAATTTGAAAACTGGCTCGCTTTCGCCTAAACTCAGCAGAATCCGAATTAAATAGAGGCATGTTCATGTTCCAGATTGGTGACATTAGTATTCACATAATTAATGATTCGACTATTAAGGCGGATGCTGGTGGAGCGTTTGGGCTCGTCCCGCGCACATTGTGGTCGTCTCTGATGCCGCCTGATGAGAACAATCTTGTCCCCATGAATCATCATTGTTTGCTAGTGCAAGCGGGTGGACAGAATATTGTTATTGATGCGGGCTATGGCGACAAACTAACGGACAAACAAAAAAACTTTCTTCAATTTCAGCGCCCGCAGGGCAGTTTGGTAGACGCGTTGGCGCGGCTTAACCTCAACCCCGCTGATATTCATCTCGTCATTGATACACATTTGCACAATGACCACGTTGGCGGCAATACCCGTTATGACGAGACTGGCAACATTGTTCCAGTATTTCCAAATGCCGAATACGTTGTGCAACGCCGGGAATTTGAAGATGCCATGAAGCCCAATGAACGCACCCGCGCTACCTATTTCCCTTTTAATTATCAATCACTGGTTGAATCCGGTCAGATGAAACTGTTGGATGGGGATACTGAAATTGCAGCGGGCATTCGGGGGCATGTTACGCGGGGGCACACTCCGGCTCATATGAGCATCTGCATTGAAAGTAATGGGCAGCATGCTATGTTCACGTGTGACATGGCGACCTACGCGCTTCACTTTGAACGGCTAGGTTGGATGACCGCCTATGATGTTGAACCACTCGAAACATTGGAAACCAAGCGTCGCTGGCAGCAGTGGGCGCTCGAAACCAAGTCGCTGCTGATATTCCCGCACGATCCCCGCCGCCCCGCAGGACATCTTGT
Organism: Anaerolineae bacterium; assembly: GCA_041390885.1. Taxonomy (GTDB): domain Bacteria; phylum Chloroflexota; class Anaerolineae; order Aggregatilineales; family Phototrophicaceae; genus CFX2. The sequence goes on from JAWKPB010000022.1 coordinate 299,973, forward strand.
ACAGGGCGAGGCGGGCAAAGTCGAAGTTCAGCCCGTCGAAGTTACTTTTTTATAGGCGGCAAACAACCACGCTAATGGCGTTCCTGCCATTCAGTTATGGCTTCTGCAATAAAAGCGCGCACGTTGTTATCTGCAATATCTCCAACTGCATCGAAATAATTACCATCCACTTCGATGCTAACGCCACCATCGGGGGCGGGGTAGATGTGTATACTCTGGCCATTGAACGCGCCGGTCTGCCGCAACTTGTGTTGTAAATAGGCTTCAATTGCCCCGGCGATGTTGACTTCCGGTACTGATTCAACCGGTAGCTTTTGACCACGCTTTAATTTTGGCATTGGGTTATCGTCCAGTTTGTAGCTGGGCAAATCACCGGGCAATTTCCCTTCTACTGACAGGGGTTGAGCAGGAGAACTTGTAGTATGTGTGTTTAAGAAGGGGGGTTCTGAAATTTCATCAACATCTGCAACTGCATAGGCATTACCCTCCGAACTTACAGGTTGGTTTTCTACGGATGTAGGTGACGTGGTCGCAGCGTTTTCGACTTGGGTTGACAGTTGGCTGAGTTCACGCAGTACTTTATTGAATCGTTCATTAAACTCACGATCTGAGCGAATGTTTTGATAGACTTTGTCTCCCATTTGCACGATCAAACTACCATCCGCCACATCTCGCAGAAGCGTCATGACTTCAACGGCTTCCGTGGCAGTACCATCTCGGGGAGTAATTGAAAACGTTCCCTTAGGTGGGGACTTGATAGGCGCAGACACGGCGGCAGGTGTTGTAGCTGCAGGCTGTACCTTAGGTGATGCAGGCGGAGCAGCATCAGGCGACATAGCCGTCACCAACAAGCTCAAGTCAGGCATCTCATTATCATTAATGCTCATGACAGATTGAGTGAAATTGGCTGTTTGCTGTTCCCGTTGAGCACGGCGACGCCGGACATAGACCAATGCCCCAATTGTTGCCACTAGCATAAGACCGAAAAAGCACATCATTCCTAGCAAAGCGCCTACGAATGGCTGTGAAATGAAATCTCCAAATCCACTTTCCATGAGTTACCTTTCCGACTGACAGTGTGGACAGAAATGTGTGCCACGTTGGGCAACCCGTGTCTTGATAATCGGTGTTCCGCAAGTCAAACAAGGTTCGCCTTCGCGGTCGTAGACCCGGAAATGATCCTGTGATTCACCTTTTGTGCCGTCGGGTTTCCGGTACCAGTTGACACTAGCTCCCTGATGTTCAATTCCTGCATTCAACACGCTGCGAATGGTAGTATAGAGTTGCTTAACTTCGTCATTACTCAGACTATCGGCGCGGCGCTGTGGATGAATATTGGCGCGGTGCAGCGCTTCGTCTGCATAGATATTGCCAACCCCTGCAATGAACGACTGGTCTAGTAGCAAGGCTTTTATGACTTTGCTTCGCCCTTTTAACCGCTCCTGCAACACCGTTGGGGTAAAATCCGCTTCCAGCGGTTCTGGCCCCAAGTTAGGCGCGATTGCGGATATGCTTTCGGCCAGATATACCCGTCCGAACCGCCGTGCGTCCGAAAAGCACAGCTCCTGTCCATTGTCCAACCGCAATCGCAGTCGCACCCAACGGTCCTGAGCCGGTTGATCTTCTGGCTGTGCAACATACAAGCGGCCAGTCATCTTGAGATGAATCGCGAGCACATCGTGGCTCATCTCACAGACGATATATTTGGCACGGCGGTTGACTGTGTTATCGGTTTGTCCAATCACACGGGCAGAAATAGTTCAGCGCTAGGGGTTTGTATTCGTGCCTGCGCTCGAACCAGACACTTTCAACGCGCCGCTCCAATCAATGGCTCACGTACTTCCACGAACAACAGTTTCAGACCCTGGTGTCTGGCTAGAGTTATTGTAGTCCAAATCATAAATGTGCGTTTAGCCTCTAATAGGAGGAAAGTAATAAGCGATTTGGTGTTAGTGACGGTAATATCAGCACATGGGGCACTCACACATGGTTAAGGTGATAGTTGATTTAGGAGCGGCGCGGTTACCGTGAAAGTATTCGCGCCAACTCAAAGTATCGATTAATGGGGCGGGTGCGCGAAATAGCCTTTTCAATAGGGACGGTACTCATTTCACCCATCCAGCGCCACCATTAACGCCTGATCTCTACGGAACGGAGTACCAAATGCTGACGCCCATCCAGTTGCTAGTAAGCGATCAAAGGCTGATGGATCAATCGCGCTGAATATGACCCGGTCAAAGGCCGTACTTCAAATCCCACATCTTGTTTTGTGTCTTTGGCACTCAACCGCATCAGTTGTTTTGTGGATACGCCTTCGCAACATGGTTACCGCATGATTTGCCACGTACATAAGCATCCGCTAGCGCATCATGAATGGCACCATTGAAATGACGTTCAGGTACGGATACAATCTCCGCGCCACCCATTATGTCAGCGATAATTGCCAACCGCAATTACGTCCCATCACCTCTATAATAAAAGCACGGGTATTATGAAGATGCGGTGTCGAGGCACACGTCTGAAGAACAACGATGGTGTTGAGGCGGCATATCTACACCGATACTGGTATTTGTGGCATCCAGATCGTTAATGGATGCCGGAATGCCGACAACCGGGAAGTCGAGTTTGGCAGTGCCAATCCACCTCGCACATCATCCATCTCCAACTGCCACCAAGCCTTCAATGCCATGCGTCTGTTCAGACGACGCAGGCCTTTGGCCTGTCCCGCCGGAGTTTTAGTCAAGATTCCGCGCGGTTTGTAGAATGGTTCCGCCGCGTTGCAAAATACCACTGACTTCAAAAATGTCAGTCTTATTAAAATCTCCACGAGCAGTCCGGCGCCCCTGCCGGATACCGGTATACTTCACCGTATTCTAGTCCCGCCTGTACGAACCACTGCCCGAATGGCAGCATTCATGCTGGACAATCCCCACCGCTTCGTCATAACAGCGACACGTTTCATATGATTTGGCTACATCCCTTTATCTTGGTGGTCTACACTTTGAGAAAACACAATAGGCCGCTTTCGCATTGATGCAACACCCGCTCGAATCAGACGACGCGCTATTGTAGCGAAAAAACATGGCAAAAGATAGTTTGACTGTTAATCGGGTCGGTCAAATACCTCTATATTTGTGATTTCGCCCACAATGGTTAATAGGTCGTTGACCAGATCTTCACAATAAGCTGTGGTGTCATTTGGGAATTCCATCTTAAAAGATTGTTTTTGGTCTTCCAGAACAATGCTAAAACGGTCTCTTCCCGGATATTTCGTCAAGACGCCGTGCAAACGCCGTAGCCGTCGTCTGTCCTTTTCCGCGTCCGGCGAGCGCTGGAAGTAAATCATCAGCCACCGTTCCGGTACGGTGGTGGTTTCAAACGCCGAGAGATCAAGATCCGATGTGTCCGGTTCTTCGGCATCCATCCAGTTAATCGTTGGAGTTGGGCGCGAGGCGGTCACCAATTGCGGTTCGAGGGCCGGGGTGCGAACTGCCGCCGCCCCTTGCGTGGCAGGCGCGATCACAACCGCTGCTTCTGGCTCTGGTTCTGGTGGAGGAGGAGGGGCTGGCATGTCCAGATCATCGTCGACGGTCTCATCCAACCACAATGGTGGTTCTGGATTTGAAACAGGTGTAAATTCAGCTTCTTCTGGCAGCATAAAGTTCTGCTTATCTGTTACGACATCGCAGATAATCTGCACATCACCCCGGCTGGTATCCACTTTGCCACCGAAGATAAGTACCTTACCTTCTTCAACCAAGTCACCAAATTTATCCCAAGTACGCGGGAACAATACCACCTCAATCGTTTCCGACGAAGAATGCCAGTCCTCCACCTGAGCGATGCCCATCATGTGACCTTGTTTGGTCACAACCTTTCGCAGTCCTGTAACTTCACCTGCCAGCGATACGGGTCTACCGTTGCTAGAAGATCCGGACTGCCGTATTTCCGCAACTTCTGCTGTATTATTCGCTCGTGCCAGCAAATCCCTGATCTTGTCCGCTGGCCGCCCGCTCACGTACAGTCCGAGTAGCTCTTTTTCCCAGTTGAGCATTTCACGCTCGGAAACTTCACTCACATCAGGTAATCTGAGGTGGTCATCCATGCCTGTGCTTTCACCAAACAAGCTGATTTGTCCGATCTCTTTGGCTCTATGATAATCGGCGCTGAAGTTCGTGATTCGTTCCAGCGCGGCTGGTTCAGCCAACTGCCAGCGTTTGCCAAACGAGTCCAAAGCTCCCACCTTGATAAGACTTTCTAATGTGCGCTTCTGGACTTGCCGCAAATCCACGCGCTGGCAAAATTCTTCTAAGTTGGCAAACGGGCCTCTGGCTACGCGCTCATTGATAATCGGCAGCACTGCCGCCTCACCTGCATTCTTGATTGCTACCAGCCCGAAGCGGATGCCGCGTGTGCCGTCCGCCTGCGCCTGAATGTCGAAATCCAAAGCGCTGTAATTGACATCCGGCGGTAACACCGGGATTCCTAAACGGCGGCATTCATTCAAGAACGTAGTGATTTTGGTAATGTCATCACGATGTGTCGAAAGCAGTGCCGTCATGTACTCAGCAGGATAATGCGTTTTGAGGTAAGCCGTCTGACATGTGATAACCGCATAATCCGCTGCGTGACTCTTATTAAATCCATAATTGGCGAAGAACTCAATATCATCAAATATTGTGTTGATAGTTTGCTCGTCAAGTCCATGTGCTGATCCACGTTCAAGGAAAATGTCACGGTGCAGTTTTAAATCTTTTTCTTTCTTCTTAGAAACTGCCCGCCGCATCAAGTCCGCTTCGCCTAGCTCATAATCAAAAAGGCTGCCCGCAATCTGCATCAATTGTTCTTGATAAACAATGATGCCCATCGTTTCCTCAAGGATCGGTTGCAGTAGTTCGTGTCGGTACTGAATTTCCTCTTCGCCCCTCAACCGCTTGTTATATTGTGGGATAAATTCCATCGGGCCAGGACGATAGAGCGATACCGCTGCAATGATGTGCTCAAACTTGGTTGGACGCATATCGCGCAGCATTTGCTGCATACCCGTACCTTCAACTTGGAAAATGCCGACGGTTTCCCCACGTCCAATGAGTGAGAAAGTTTGCGCCAACTTGCGGTCAACCTCCGCGTCGCCGGTAGGGCGGTACGGTATGTTGTCCATCGTGTACTTGATGCCGTGATGTTGCTCAATCAGGTCGCAGGCTTTCCGCATAATAGTCAGTGTTGACAGGCCGAGAAAGTCAATCTTGAGCAAGCCGATGGACTCGCACGTTTCCATCGGGAACTGTGTTACAGCCTTCAGCGGATTTTCGTTAATACCTTCGCCGTCTTCTTTGTCTACCTTTTCCATTTTGGTGGGGCGGTGCAGGGGTAGATATTCTACCAGCGGCTTATCTGCCACGATTACACCAGCGGCATGCGTCGAAGCGTGGCGGTTGACGCCCTGCAAGTGCTGGGCGGTATCCACAATCTGTTTGATTTCACTGCTGTCTTGCACCAATTGTTTGAATTCCGGATTTTCCTCGACGTATGTCATGATCGGCTTAGGTTTAGGCTCAGTTGGAATAAGCCTCGCCGCCTGATTGACGATCTCCAGAGGCACATTCAAGGCACGTCCCACATCGCGTACGGCTGCCTTTGCCCCCAGCGTTCCAAATGTGATGATGGCTGCAACTTTATCTTCGCCGTACTTGCGTGCGGTGTAGTAGATCATCTCTTCACGTCGGTCATCGGGGAAGTCAATATCAATATCCGGCATACTGACACGACCCGGATTGAGGAAGCGTTCAAATAGCAGGTTATTCTGCATCGGGTCAATATTGGTGATGCCGAGGCAGTACGCCACCAAACTGCCTGCACCCGAACCGCGTACATTCCACCAGATGTCAGCGTGCCGTGCGAACTGGGTCAAATCCCACACGATCAGGAAGTAAGTGTTGAAGCCCATATCGCCGATGATGCCCAATTCACGGTCTAGCCGTGCCGTCATTTCCGCATCTTTAGCACGGCTGCCGAAACGCCATTCCAGTCCTTTTTCACATAAATAGCGCAAATAGGAGGTGGAGTTGTGTCCGGTTGGCACGGGGAATACGGGCAGATGATATTCCTTATCGTCCAAATTGATGTCGCACATTTCCGCCACTTTGAGCGTGTTGGAAAGGGCAGAGGGGGCAATATCACCGAAAAATCCAAACATTTCGTCGGGCGTCGTTAGATGATAACTCGCATCAGACATCCGCAGGCGGTCACTTTCTGACTTGAGTGCGCCGGTCTGAATACACAGCAGTGTGTCATGCGGATCATAATCGGTGGCCAGTACATAATGCACATCGTTGGTGGCGACCAGCGGCACATGGGTATGATTGGACTTGCCGTATTCCAGCAGCCACTTATTCAAGGTTTCCAGTTCGGGAATATCATGCTGTTGCAGTTCGAGGTAAAAATTCTCTTTACCGAAAACATCCTGATACCAGCCGATTTGTTCCCGTGCCTCGTCGTCCCGACCTTCCATGATGAGCGTAGGGATTTGTGCTGCCAAACAACCACTGGTTGCAATAATGCCTTCGGAATGGGCCGCTAGGAATTCATGGTCAATGCGCGGGCGGTAATAATAGCCTTCCAGTTGTGCTGTGCTGGCGATCTTGAGTAAATTTTTATAGCCGGTCTGGTTCTGTGCCAGCAGCAGCATATGGTAGGGACGTTTATCAAGCTTGGGGTCACGGTCTTGCATCGAACGGCGGGCTAGATAGGCTTCCACGCCGATGATAGGCTTTATGCCTGCACCTTTGCAGGAACGGTAAAAGTCCATTACGCCGAACATTGTGCCGTGATCGGTGATTGCCAGTGAGGGCATATTCAGTTCTTTTGCCCGTTCGACCAGCTTATCAATCCGGCTCAAGCCGTCAAGTAACGAGTATTCAGTATGAACATGAAGGTGAACAAAATTGTGATCGCTCATGTGTGACCTTAAACGAGGAGTCTAGCGTTTTTCGGACGGTGCTTACCTCGACTTCCTGTGTGGTTGCATTATAGCATCTTCGGTTGGGGATTGGCATAGAAAAACAGAACAAAATGTCGGCTCAGGCGGAGGTTCTAACCCAATTGAAACTTTAGCCTTCTGTGCTGATCTCGGCTACTTTTGCGCCTACCATTGTGATGAAGGCCATCGTCGGTACACGCAAATCCATGCCACGTTGTCCAGCACTGACCAGAATGTGTTCCAGTTCGGTGGCGGGTTGATCGAGATATACAGGCCAGTTCTTGTGGGTGAGAGCAAGTGCGCTGATACCACCGACTTTGAGTCCAGTCATGTCTTCAGCGTCTTTGTGGGCAGCCATTGAAACTTTTTTGTGCCCGGAGGCTGCGGCTAGTTTCTTGAGGTCGAGTGTGCGGTCAGCAGCCAACAGTGCCAGCAGCGGCTTTTTGGGATTTTCAACAGGCTGTACAACCAGTGTTTTGTATACCATGTAGGCCGGGACACCTAAAATTTCGGCAATGACTTCAGCATCACGTTCGGTGTCGGGAAACTCGGTCATTTCGTAAGGGATGTTGTGTTTTTCCAATAGTCGCATCGAGTTCAATTTTTGTGCCATGTGATTGCCTATGTTGATTGCATGAATGTGTTGATGCCGATAACTAATTGCTAACCACTAAGCGCACTGTTCCTCGCCGTTCCGCACCCGATTGCAGCACAAAAACGCCGCTGCCCGCTATGCCACCGGCAAATAGATTGAAGCCATCACTGGCATTGGTCATCGGCTCTACGGCGAAGTAGGGCTTACCGGCGGGCGCGAACAATAAGATTTGTTCAAACAACGGATCACTGTGCATCTCAAGGGTAATGCCCCACTGCGGATAACGGATGCTGGCGGGCGCATCCGCCGTCCGTCCGGTCAGCACGTCGTTAATCTCTTGGCTGCCCAACCCGCGCTGCCTGCGGAAATCGAGGTCGTGCCTGATAGGAAGAGCCGCGCCTGTCGCCATATAATTCGTCAGTTCAAAGTAGCGCGAGCAGGGGACTTCAACCTGCGGCGCGTTGATGCCTTCGGGTTTTACAAAGTAGGGGTGATGCCCGAACCCAGCGGGAAAGGACTGTGAATCTTCATTTTTTAATGCTAACTCCCAGATGAAGTCTTGCCCTTCCAGCCGGTATTCGGCCACCGCTGCAAATTTGAACGGCCAGTTCATATCGCTAAAATCTGTCGAGCGTAAGCTCATTCTGATATGTCTTTCATCGGCTTCGTCCACCGCCCATGCCCGCTTCCGCACATCACCGTGCCGCGCCGTCCCGTCATCTTTGGTGGTTTCCAGTTGATAGGTCTGGCCGTCAAAACGCAGCAGGCCGTCTTTAATACGGTTACACCACGGCAGCATGATGAAGCTGCTGCAATTACTGGAATTGCCGTAGTCGCTTTCAGGGGTAGGGCGCATCACATCCACCCACTCGCCGCTGCGCTTCACCCGCCCGAAGGCGATAGACGCGCCGGTTTCAGGCAGAATACCCACCTGCCAGTAGTCGTTTTGAAGAATATGTACATTAATTGCCATATTGAAACTCACTTAAATTCCAAGAACGTCCTGAATGCTGACCAAAGCTGCCCCCTACTTATACTGCCGCTTCGCTATCCGCCCGATCACTTCGGGTATTAGAATATTGCCCCACACCACCAGCCGGTCAAAGAAGCGCAGGATAACCGAACGTGGGTTGCCCATCGTCGCCCGCGCAATGGCTGCTGCCACCTTGTCGGGTGTCATGGTTGGCAGGCTTTCGCTGGTTCGCTTGCCCGCCCCCAACCGCCGCTCATTGAACTCGGTGGCGGTGCGCCCCACCAGCACATCGCTTACTTTGATATTCTCATCTTCCAGCTCCAACCGCAGTGAATGGGCTAGGCTGCTGACAAAGGCTTTGCTGGCGGCATAGACTGCCGCATAGGGTGAAGTGAGATTGAATGTGACCGATGACACGGTGATGATATGCCCACCGCCGGTTTGCCGCATGGCCGGAACTGCCGCTCGGACGCTGTGCAGCACGCCGTCGATGTTGGTTCGCAGCAGTGTTTCCAAATCGTCCCACTTCGCGTCCGCCACCGCGCCGCGATGCCCCACGCCAGCGTTTGCCACCAGAATATCAAGCCGTCCGAAGCGCCCCAACGCCTGCTTGACCGCTTCTTGCATGGCCGCCGCGTCTGTCACATCTGCTGATACTAATAGAATGTCGCCATGTCCAGCCGGGAGTTGCAGCACCGCTTTTTGCAGGTCAGCCAGTCGTTCCGCCCGCCGCGCGGTTGCTACTACATGCGTTCCCTCACGGGCGAAGGCCAGCGCCGTCGCATAGCCAATCCCGCTGGAAGCGCCTGTGATGAGTGCAACTTTTTGTTTTTTCTCTGCGATCTCTGTGTCTCCGTGGTTCAATGGTTTTATCCTGCTGGTTTGCGGCGCTTGAACACACAAAAATAAGTGTTGCTCCATTCATTACTGCCACCCGTGAACAACACATCCCCCTTGTTGCCCACTCGCGCTACCGGCTCCATATGCACCAGTTCCCAGCCTTGATTGCCTAAGTCATCCAGTTCGGGCATCATGGTTTCGGGGGTATACTGCGGTGGCTTTTTCCAGTCTGGACGGTAGGTTTTGAGGAATGTGTTTACTCCCTCATTCTTCACATCGGCTTTGACAAACTTCGTTAAATATTCCCAGCGTTCCATGTGGCTGTCCTTCTGTAGTTAAGTAGAACTGCGAGGCTTATCCTTGTAGCCGTTTGATACGCTTCTGTATCCGTTCGACATGCGGCAGGACTTCGGTTGTGTCGCTGATGTAACCCGTGGCAATCGATTCAAAGCTGCGGATAGCGATCTGATACAGGCTTATCGCCTGCTGTGGATGATCGCGCTCGACACCTTGCCCGATCTGCTCACAGATACCCCAAAACACTTCGTAACTGTGGTACGGATGATGTGCGGTAAGAAGCGTTTCCGCAATCGGCTCAATTAGTTCTGCCGCCTGCACATACTTCTTTTTGCGGCTCAGTGCCACGCACTGTTCGTGGATTTTCCGCACGCTATCCAAATCTGTCATGGTCACACCAGTGCCCGTTCATGATATACCCCGAACATCTCGCGCATCACATCGGTCATTTCACCCAATGTTGCATAAGCCTTCGCTGCGGTAATCAGATGGGGCATTACATTCTCCGTCTCTTCACAGGCCGTCCGCAGCCGGGCGAGCGCCCTTTCTACCGCCTCATTGTCCCGTTCCAGTCGCAGCCGCTTAAGCCGGGCCACCTGCCGCTGGTATCCTTCGGGGTCCATCTCCAGAATGGGGATAGCGGGGCGTTCATTGCTATTGTGTTTGTTCACCCCCACAATAAATCGTTGGTTGGAGTCTACTTCCATCTGGTGGCGGTAGCTGGCGTCGGCGATTTCTTGCTGCAAGAATCCCGCCTCAATCGCGGGCAGCACACCGCCCAAATCCTCAATCTGCTTAAAATACTTGTAAACCTCGGCCTCCGTCTGGTTGGTTAGCGCCTCTACAAAGTAACTGCCGCCCAGCGGATCAACCGTATTGGTCACGCCGCTTTCTTCCAGAATGACCTGCTGCGTCCGCATTGCCAGTGTTACCGCTTGTTCACTGGGCAGCGCCAGAGCTTCATCCATGCTGTTGGTGTGCAGCGATTGTGTGCCGCCTAGCACCCCGGCCAGCGCCTGAATGGCTACTCGTATAAGATTGACTTCCGGCTGCTGTGCCGTCAGGCTGACTCCCGCCGTCTGCGAATGGAAACGCATCAGCCACGAGCGTGGATTCTTAGCGCCAAACGTCTCCCGCATCTCGCGCGCCCAGATGCGCCGTGCCGCCCGCAGCTTGGCAATCTCCTCAAAAAAGTCATTATGCACATTAAAGAAGAAGCTCAGGCGCGGCGCAAAGTCATCAATATCGAGCCCGCGTTCAATCGCCCAGCGCACATATTCCAACCCATCGGCCAGCGTGAACGCCAATTCTTGTACCGCCGTGCTGCCGGCCTCGCGGATGTGGTAGCCGCTGATGCTAATCGTATTCCATAGCGGCATGTGGCGTGTGCCAAATTCAATGGTGTCAGTCACCAATCGCATAGAAGGCTCAGGCGGGAAGATGAACTCTTTCTGGGCGATGAACTCTTTCAAGATGTCATTTTGCAGTGTGCCTTGCAGCTTCGCCATCGGTACGCCCTGCTTTTCTGCTGCCGCGATGTAGAACGCCCAGATGATGGGGGCAGGGCTGTTAATCGTCATGCTGGTGGTGACGTCACCCAGTGGGATACCGTCAAACAAAATCTCCATATCCGCCAGCGAGCTAATCGCCACCCCGCACTTGCCAAACTCACCCATCGCTTCCGGCGCGTCCGTGTCGTAGCCCATCAGCGTCGCGAGATCGAACGCCACCGACAGCCCCATATTGCCTTGCGCCAGCAGGTACTTATAGCGTTGGTTGGTTTCTTCCGCTGTGCCGAAACCCGCGAACATCCGCATGGTCCACGGCTTGCCCCGGTAGCCGCTGGCGTGGATGCCGCGCGTAAACGGATATTCGCCCGGCATGCCCAGATCGCGCACATAATCAAAGTTGGCGGTATCAAGCGGGGTATAGATGCGCTCAACGGGAACACTGGATTGTGTAATAAATTGTGTTCGGCGTTCGGGAATGCGTTCCAATGAATTCTTGAGTGTTGAATTTTCCCATTGTGCCCGCGCTTCTGCTGCTGCTTTTAGTCGCTTTGCATCGAATGTCATCGTCAAGCCCTCGCCGTTTCACTATGATTGGATTATAACATTCAACAGCTTGAATTCGTTGCCGTCTTCAGTTGGCACAACTACCTTAGTAGTGTTAAGGTTTTCGTACGATCTATTAAACAAAAATCATTATGCCTTAAAATACTCAGCTAATTCTTTAACACAATGCCAATAGGAAACTATCAGAATGGGCAAGAGCACTGCTGATCGTATCGAAGACTTGAAGTCGTCATCCGCGCCTGTTTTATCTCAAGACATCATGGCGGAAGCCGGGCGCAAGGTGTTGCTGGTGGAATTCATAAAACTGTTGGAGCATGAAGAAGGCAGCCGCACAGGCGAAGATATTGAGGATGTTCACGACATGCGCGTCGCCATCCGCCGTATTCGCAGCGCCTTTCGCCTGCTGCGTCCTTACTTCAAGCGTAGTACATTACGCCGTTTCAACGCGGAATTGAGCCAGCTTGGTTGGACACTTGGTGAAGTTCGCGATTTGGATGTTTTGATCGAAGACATGCGGGACTATCAACGCAAGCTCAAGGCCTTGCAGCAAGCGTCCCTACAAGAAGTTGTTGATGTTCTGGATGCCGAACGTGTGACTGCCCGCACTGCGTTGGTTAAAACGCTGGATTCACGGGCCTATCGCCGCTTCGTCAAAGACTTTAGTAAATTTGTCGTGACAAGCGGCGAAGGGGCAAAATCGTTGGCCGAAGATGGTGTGCTCCCCTCTCAGGTTCGTCACATTTTGCCAGCTATGATTTACAGCCGCATGGCCGCTGTTCGTGCCTATGAAACGGTTGTAGATGCTGCCGACGCCCCCATTTTTCACGCCCTGCGTATCGAACTAAAACGGTTACGCTACACGGTTTCACTGTTTCAGGGTGTTTTGGGAACACAAATTGATGATTTCATTGAAGAACTAAAATCACTGCAAGACTGCTTGGGGCATATGAACGACGTGGCAACAGCCCGCGCGCGTCTGTCGCTCCTTCTCGAGGGACATCCTGTCGAAGTGCTGAATATGTATCTGAAATATCTTGAGAAAAAAGAAGCTGCCTCCCACAGCAGCTTCCTCGAACTATGGTCGAATTTTAATTCCCGCCGCGTACAGCAAAAGTTGGCGACTGCACTTCTTGCATTGCGCTAGGGGCTAGGCTGCTACAGCTTCGCCTTCGTAGATTTCCGGTCTGTTACGGGCGATAATTCGGTACGCATCGGCCAGATGATCGCGCTGGAATATCCGCCCGGTCATGCATTGGTAATTGCGTGCCAACATTTTTAATGTTGCATTGATAATGGTGTTGCCCCCAATCATCACCATAATCCCGCCGTTGCGTGGCATTTTTTTTATTGCGTCACGCATGTGCAGCATGGCATTGCCTTCTGGTACACTGCCGCTGGAGCGCATGACGATAATGAAATCCACTTGATGTTCCACTGAGGCGACCATCATGGCCGCCTTCTTAGTTGCCTCGCTTAAATCTTCCCAATCCCACAAATCGCCGATATACAACCGAATGACGGTATTTTCTGGATCATCCCATGCGCACCGGATACCAATCATTGTTACCTTCCTTACTAAATCAGGATGCACCGCGACAAAAATTGTCAGTTTTCTTTACGTTCTAGGTTTATTAATTCTAATTAACCACATCATCAATGAAAGAAGTCGTAAGACATGGTTATAGTTCGGCTAGAAAAATGTAATGTCGAGCATCTTCCATTTATCATTGATACAAAGCAAGTGCTCATACTACAATCCGCATATGCCAGAGGCTCAACTAACTCGGTATCAATATGGCCACTCATTCGCCGAATAACGTACAGCAACCACTCTCGCGGGAGGCCAAATCATTAGGCTTCTTCCTGCTTGCGTGCTTTGCGCTGGTACTGGCTGGAGCATTTGCCATCATCGCCCCACCATCTTCTATTCGGGCGACAGAAGGCGAAGCGCAAATAATCTTTGGTGCAGATCGCAGCAAAATTTTTCTTTCTGGGCAATGTGTGAATGCGACTTGGGACGTGAATAATATTCGCGCTGTCTACATCAACGGTCAGCCCACCACCGGTTCAGCGGGTCAGTTGGTATGCCTCACCGCCGAACCAGAAACCCTACCAACCTTGAAGGTTATTTTGAACGATGACACGCCGCATGAGTACCATCTGAATATTCTTATCGTCACGCGTAGCCCGATCTTCTGGTTTCTCGTCGTACTTGCGGGGCTGTTTGCCCTCGGCAGCATAGTCATGCGATTAGCACCCCGCCTTCATCGGATTTGGATGGTCCTGCGTCCTCCCGTTCAAATGGTTGAAAGAGTGGTGATTCTTGCGGCGATTATTGGCCTCGCTCTGGAATTGGGGCTGCGGTTCTATCTTTCCAACTTTGGAACCGAGCAAGAACGTGTAGCCTATCTCTACTCCGCCGCCGAAATTGCTGCTAAACCGTCTCGTTTCCTACCTATGCCCTATGTCAGTTATGTGCCATCGCCTAACTTTGAAGGGCATGATCAGCTCGGCTACCGCGGCGCTGGCGTCCAAATCCCGAAACCGGATAATGTATTTCGGATTGTCACACTGGGCGGTTCTACCACTTACAGTTCGTCAACATCTGCAGATGAAGCATATCCCGCCCAGCTACAAAAAGTGTTGCGTGATGAATATGGCTATGCCAGTGTCGAAGTCGTCAATGGAGGTGTGCCGGGTTACACATCATGGGACACATTTGTCAATTATGCCTTGCGCGGTGTTGAGCTTCAGCCAGATTTGCTCATCATTTACGATGGTATCAATGACATTGAACCGCGTGCCGCAGACCCGGATTGCTACCGCGGACTGAATCCATACCGTGGTATCAATCCCTATCGCGGCCTCTGGCAGCCAGCTCCATCGCTCAGCCCCAGTACTCTATACAGGTTGGTCGGCATCCACTTCGGCTGGGTGCCGGATCCGTCAACAGTGAGTGGCAGTTTCGACTACTACTTGCGAACCTGTTCCTTTGACGATGCCAATATCAAGGATAATCCACCAGTTTACTTCGAACGCAATCTACGTTCCATCATCGCGATAGCGCATGCCGATCACACGCAAGTGTTGCTCTCGAGTTGGACCTACGACCAAACCAGAGAGTCACCGGATGTACCGCCCACATGGCAGGCAGCTATAATTGAACAGAATGAGCTGGTACATGATCTGGCGACGGAATATGATTTGCCTTATTACGATCTAGCCGCTACCGGTCTGGGAAATACGTCTACTTTTTGGGCAGATCCCATTCATATGTCAGCGGCGGGCACGCTGGAACAGGCCCACCAGTACGCAGCATATATTGACGAACAGCAGCTAATACCTTGAAGGTCTGCACGAGGTAAGCGGGTTCGATTAGGATGGCACAGGCACGATAGCTATTGGGTTCGCCAGAGCATAACCGTTTCCTTCAGGATTTCCATCCACGGTAACCGGCACACGCGCATCAGTTGCCAGATCGTACATGCCGATCACGATCTGATAATCAGTTCCCAATGGCGCGTCGGTCTTGTCAAAAACCAGCAGCCGCTCGTCGGTGAGAATTTCGCCCGGTTCCCACAACAATGTTGAGTAATAATTCCCGTCTCGCGACCAGCTTACTGGCCCGTCCCATGCCTGTATGACGTTCCCATCTTTATCGCGCAGGTGCACAAAGATCATATAATCGGCAGTTGGTTGTTTCAACACCTGCCAGTACAGATGCATATAAAGTTTACGCCCCGGCCAAAATTCCAGCCCGCCGATGTCATAACCTAAATATTGGGCGAAGTCCCCAAACTCCACCTCTTCATTGGCCGGTCCGTTAATTGGCGGTTGCTTAAAGCGGTTATCCAGATGCAGTTCAAAAATGGTGTACTTGAAAATGCCGTCATCTTCCCACCACGCCCGCCGCATAATCGCTGTTGTGTTACCGGGGTCAGTCGTCGCCAGCGCCAGCGAACCCAGAACCTGATTCGCTCCCGGCGCGAAGGTGTTGAAATCGCTGCCTGACTCCGGTGTGCCATAAACAAAATAGGTGATTCCGTCCAGTTCGCTCAAGTGCGTTGGCATCCGATCAATGCGGATGTCTTGCGTCGGAAAGAAAAAGGGCAGTCGTTTCACATTCGGCGCGACCACCCGCATCGTTTCGCCGGGATGCTCGTCCAAGTAAATTTGTAACCCGTCCACCAGCCGCATCAGTGCCTTGTTGCCGCTCACGTAGCGCGCGTGATCATCGGGCAGCTTATCCGTCCATAACCAATCCCATCCTGCGTTTGGATCATAGAGCGCATTCACAATTCCCGGCACACTCACTCCAATAATCACTGCCATTGTTGCCAGGAACATCGCTGTTCTTTGTTTGGACTGATAACTGATAACTGGAAACTGGAACTGCTTCGCCACGATCACCGCCGTTGGCATAATCATCAGCGGCACAATCGCAAATGACAGCCGGTAGTGATAACTATAGGAATAAAACCACGTCACAAAGTAGGGCAGTCCGAGCAGCCACAGCCAGCCGAGTTTCGTGACCGTTGCCCGCCCTTCGTCTGTCCACCGTCCCCGCGCCCAGCGCCACAGCGTTAGCCCTACGACGCCGATACCTGCCGCGAACGCCACCCATTCCAGCGCGCTCATGCGGTTGTCCGTAATTCCTATTCGCCCCGTGTTGTAAATCGAGGGCCAAACCCCCGCTGCCACCAGCACAAGCCCGCCGACCAACCACAGTATTTGTAACGAGGAACGATTCCCCCTCTCTGCTGGCGGAGAGGGGGTAGGGGTGAGGTTTGAAAAGCATCCACCCACACACAACCAGCAGCGCCAGCAGTGGCCAACCGAACTCTACGCCACTTCGTGCCGCTAGCGTCTGCCAGTATCCATCCGGGAAGATAATCGCCGCATGTCCCAGCAGCACATTCCGCGCATACCACACCCCGCCCAGCGGCAGCGCCACCACACCGACGATCAGCGGAATTTGAACGTGTTTCCACACTATCTGTAGGAGGAGGCACTGCCTCCTCCGCGCTTTGCTCGCCACCCCCAAATACCCGCCACCCCCACCAGCGCCATGCCCCACACAAACGCGCCCATGGTTGGCTTCGTCCACAAGCCAATGCCGAGGAACAACCCCGCAATCACTGCATATCGCATGTTGTAAGTGGCATTGTTCGTGGTAATAGAGGGTCTTGCGGACAACTGATAAGTGGTAACTGATAACTGTTTTTCCAACGCCATCACAAAAAACGCCACCGCGCCTGTGAACATGAACGTCACTGGCACTTCCAGATCACCATAGCGTGACCACTCGCCCATGTGCGGGTACAGCGCCCAGATGGCCGCCGCGAAGATGCCAACACGCCGCGAAAACAGGCGGTTACCCATCACATAAACAGCCAGAATACTGCCTATATGCAGCCACGGCAGCACTGCTCGCGCCGCATGGTCATCAATGCCGCCCACTGCCAGTTGTAGGAAGGTATGTTGCAGCGGCAGAAATTGCGGATAATACTCAATGCTTGTGGGAATGTGACCGAGCAGCGTATACAAGCGGCCTTCGTATCCATACACCCACAGCGCGTCATAGGCTGTCGTCGGCCAATAGGCCACCCCAATCCAGCGTATCACTAAGGCAATTGCCACTAACCCGACCAGCAGGCGTTCATCAAATCGTAGGGACAAGGCAGCGCCTCGCCCGCCAACATCATCCTCCGTATTTCCGTCGCGCTCTTGGCGTCTTGGCGGTTCAATTGCTTGGTTTTGTTCCCCCTCCTTGTGCACGGGGAGGGGGCTAGGGGGTGGGGTTCTTATTACCCACACCAACACCCAACCTACTGCCGCTATCACTCCCGTTCCACCTAGCACCCATTCCAACCGCAGCAGGTTCGCACCCTGCACACTGCCCAGCACGAACATCCATGCCGTCACCAGCGCCGGGCCGAATGCCAGCGTCAGACAGGCGACCATGATTCGATCCCGCCAGTCACGGCGCGGCAGGGCGACCAGCGCCCACGGCAAACCTACTCCTGCGAACATCCACAACAGGGCAGGCGTAGCAGCTAAAGTTGATTGAATCCAGTAGGGCATTTATGAACTAGGTTTCTTCCAGAGGAGTGAATACCGATACAAAAGATGGCGTCGCACCACCGCACCGGGGAGTATAGTGGCACTAACCTGTCTTATCTCCTTCAGCGTCAAGTAAGAATCATGTTTGCCATGCTCATCCCAAAGTGCCCGCGCTTCTATCGAATGGGGCGCACTTCCATTATGTTTGAAATTCATCACTCTATCTAGAGGTATTGCGATGATACTTGTCAAATAATCGCCAAGTGTTTCTTCTTTATAAAGATCGAGCGTCGCCAGCACGCCGCCCGGTGCAAGTGCCTGCTTGAGCCTGTCAAACACCGCTGCGGCATCCAGATGATGCAGTGTAGCCACTGATACCATAAAATCAAAAGAATTCGGCTCGAAAGGATACTCCATTACATCTCCAACCATGTACTGAATGTTGGAATACTCGCCTGAAAGAGACTTAGCGCGGTCAATCATGGCAGGGGATAGGTCAATCGCCACTAGGGATTCTGCGCGTGTCGCCATCCGACGCGCCAGTTCCCCGATCCCGCAGCCGATTTCGCACGCTCTGAGGCACGGTTCCGGCATTTGTCGCAGGAGGTAATCTGAATAATGCCGATTGTGCGTCCACCCTTCGCCTTCATGTGGGGCAAGGCGGTCAAAATCCTGTTGAACTAAGCGCGTCTTTTCATCCATAACGGAATGAGTACTCCTTCAAGGATGCTGTTCACTCCCACCGCCGCCACCAACCCAATCGCTGGATACAGTGGCAGATAGTAACGCTGCCACTCCAGCGGGGTCAGCACCCACGTTGTGAGTATCATAGCCAGCGCCCACACCCCGATAATCCAGCGTGCCGCCACCCTATTATCATGATTTGCCTCATGACTTTCTTCTGGTGGCTCATCCGCAAAATGTGCCTCTAGGCTGATTTCTTCCTCCGGCGCATCATCGGGGCGGCGAACGAGAGCCTCTATTTTCTGACGGCCAAACCGCCAGAGTGCGCGGAATACGCCTGTGCTAACCAGCCGCCACGTACCGGCGCCCATCATAACACACAGCGCCACCGCGCCCGCGGCTGAACCACCCACGCTTACCCCACGCCAGACCGACGCTCCGTACTGGGCGATCTGGTCGCCGATGTACCCCTCCCAGCCGATCACCTCAAAGTATTGGGGCAGCACCACCAATCCCTGCCGTAGAAAGCCAATCAACTGCTCTCCCGCGTCATAATATCCCACAAAGGCCGCGCTTTGCCCCGCCAGCAGATTTTGCCGCAGTTCCAGCACCTTTTGCGCCCGTGCTGCCGGTTCGCCCCACCATGCCGGGTTCAATACATAAAATGTCAGTCCTGTGACCACAATCGTGATGACCAGATAGGGGAGTATCAAATACTCCACGTCACTGTAATCATCTTGTGAACTGACGGATTGGAAAATCAGAAAGATCACCGCCGTCCCCAGCACCGTGGCCACCGTAAAAATTGCCGTGTGCTTGCTGGCCAATGCGAATCCACACACTAAACCCAGCAGCAGCGCCCGCGCCAACGAGGGCCTCGTGACCAACCACACGCCCACCAACACCACCAGCAGGCTGAAAAAGATGAAGCTTCCTTCCATCATTGCCCGCCGTCCGTTCAGGAGCAGCGCCGGATTGAGCGCGTAATACAGGCTGGCGAGGTAAGGCGTCCACCGTCCGCCCACTGCCCGCCCCAACCCGAACATGATCGCCACCCCCGCCGCCAACAGCACCGCCGACGGCCAGCGAGCGGCAGCCAGCAGTGCTGGGCTGGGTGCATGATTGTTTTGCAGGTTGTAATCCCAGCCTGCACCCCAGTCCCACTGTTCGTTGAGGTCGTTAATCGTCAAGCCGCTGATGTGCCATGCCAGCCCGATCAGGTACTTATTGACCACGCCGTTCAGCAGTCGTAATTCTTGCTCGGCAGGGCTGGCGCTGGTTTCGCTGTATTCAACTTTGCTCAGGTCATGCTCGATGAACAAGTAAGCGTAATCCCGGCTCATAAAGATTTGTGTTGCTTCGTCACCGTGAAACGGTGTCAATGGCGTGCCTGCCAACACATACACGATGAGCAAGATCAGCCATATGGCGGGGAAGTAGCGGGAAATAACTAGCTTGGATTTAGACATCGCTTGAGGATAGCACAGTCTCAATCCGCGCTTGAAGTGTCTTTTTTACATCCTCGTCCTGAACATTGTCGTACAGGGATTCGAGAATCTGTTGAATGACATGTTGGGTTGATTCATCGGAGTCCTGAAATGTCTTTTTGAGCAGTTGAAGGGTTTCAGGATTGTTGACAATTCGCACATAAATGGTTGGCAACCAGTGCTGCATATCACGGCTTGCGAGTTCGGGTGTCAAGGGGGTGAGTGCTGCTAATTGATCTTCAAACGGATATGTCTCTATATAATGTAGCAGTGTCCAAAACACGCCATAATCTTCGGCGTCGCTAAATGTCCGGTACAATTGCGGCAGCAAGCGGCTGTCAGGCGGCATATCCCGCAGTTTCGTCACAACGCTGTGGAACTCATTGAGCGTTTCATTTGTAGGGAAATGCCGAAGCGCAGCCAACCGTTCAACTAAGGCTAAAGACTCTTCCGAAGATGTCATATCATCTGCTTGCTGATACCGTTCACTGGATACGCATTATCCAATCGTCACCAGTACCTTATTCTGCTCCACCGTTTGTCCTGGTTGCACATGCACGGTGCCCACCACACCGTCGCGCGGTGCTTTCAACTCGTTCTGCATCTTCATCGATTCGAGGATGATAATAGTATCTCCCGCTTTGATCTCTTGTCCGCTTTCCACACGCACCGCCACGATCAAACCCGGCATCGGCGACTTAATGTTTAGTTCACCTGATTCAGCCGCCAGCCCGCCGCTGCGCTGCGCCATCAGCAGCGCCCGTTCATCCAGTACGCGGCTGGTATATAAGCGCCCGCGCATCAGCACTTCGATTTCGCCGTCTCGCTGCTCAATCGTCAACTCGTGGGAAATGTTCTGGGCCAGTATAGAGTACATGGACGGCCCTAACCCGCGGAAGTCTACTTCGCGTTTTTCGCCGTTTACGGTCAGGCTGCCATCTGGTTCAATGTTGATCTCGAATGTTTTGTCGTTGATGATCGTCACGTACTTCATTAGCGGTGCATCCTTTCCCAGCGTCCCACCCATTTCCAGTTGCTGGTGTCGCGTGCGCCTTTGCTCACCACTTGGCTGGCAAGCTGCTTCTGGCGGTGGGCGAACAGCGTAGCTGCAATAGCGGCCGTTTCCAATTCTTCGTCGCTCGGCGCTTCTTCATAGGTATCCATGCTGAAATGTTCTTCCACCCACTTGGTGTCGAACTTGCCCGCTAGGAAGCTGAAGCTCCGCATCAAATTCTGGTGGAAGGGGATGTTATGTTTAACCCCCATAATCGTGTATTCTTCCAGCGCCCGCCGCATCCGCAAAATCGCTTCGCCACGGTCTTCACCCCAGCATATTAACTTGGAGATCATGCTGTCGTAGTAGGGGCTTATTTCATATCCGGCGTACACACCGCTGTCTACCCGCACGCCCGGCCCGCTTGGTACGTTCAGCGTGGTAATCTTACCCGTCGAAGGCATGAAATTGCTGTACGGGTCTTCGGCATTCACACGGCACTCAATTGCCCAGCCCTTCGGCTCTAAAACGCTCTGCGTCGGCCCCATGCGCCGCCCGCGCGCGATGCGGATTTGCTCTTTCACCAGATCCAGGCCTGTCACCAACTCTGTGACCGGATGCTCCACCTGAAGTCGGGTATTCATTTCCAGGAAATAGAAGTTCTTGTCCTTATCCACCAAGCATTCAATCGTTCCCGCGTTCACATAACCTACCGACTGCGCCGCTTTGACGGCCATTTCGCCCATCCGCCGCCGGAGTTCCGGGTCTTGATCGAGCACCACGCTCGGTGCTTCTTCCACCAGCTTCTGGTGCCGCCGCTGGATGGAACATTCGCGTTCCCCTAAATGAATAGTATTGCCGTGCATATCAGCCAGCACTTGGAACTCGATATGCCGCGCCCCCACCAGCAGCTTTTCGACGTAGACATCTCCGTTACCGAAGGCACTTTCCGCTTCCCGTCGCGCCCCTGCAATGGCCTCTGCTAAGTCTTTTTCCTCGTACACTGCTCGCATACCCTTACCGCCGCCGCCCGCTGTGGCTTTCACCAACACCGGAAAACCAAACGTCGGTGCGATACGTAGAATGTCCTCATCCCGCATTCCCGGTTCAGTTCCCGGCACGACTGGCACGCCCGCCTTTTTCACCGTTTCCCGCGCCGTTTGCTTGTCGCCCATCGTATCAATGGCGTGCGGGCCGGGGCCGATGAAGATAATTCCCTCGTCCGCGCACATCTGCGAAAAGAAGCTGCGTTCCGAAAGAAAACCATATCCGGGGTGTATTGCATCCGCGCCCGTTTTCTTAGCGGCTGCGATGATCTTTTCCGCTACCAGATAACTTTCGCGCGGGGCAGGTTGCCCGATGAAGATCGCCTCATCGGCATACCGCACATGCAAGCTCTTGCGGTCAGCTTCCGAATATACGGCCACTGTGTCGATACCCAGATCACGGCAGGCGCGGATCACCCGCACCGCAATTTCGCCACGGTTGGCGATGAGTATTTTCTTAATCGTCCGCTGCGAAGGTTCATTGACATCTATTGTTGCTTTGCGCTTTGCCACGTTGCGCCTCCCATGAATTCATTCCAGTCAGTAAATCAGCAAGGGATCTAAGTCCCATCTCAGTGAACGTCGGACTTCTTGCAAAACTCAATTATGGCTGCATTGAAATCCTCTGTATTGTCCCAATTCAACCCATGTCCCGCATTCTTAATCGTCATCAGTTTGGCGTTTGGAATCATATTTGCCATTGTTCGTCCCATTTTGTGGGTTGCATTGTTGTTTTCGGCGATCAGAACCAATGTTGGACAGGCAATCTCTTGTAGTTGTTTCTTACCCTTGAAGTTGTCATTAGCTTGCCAGATGTTCCAGAAATTGGTCGGATTAGCCACCTGTGGTTCATACGACTTTCGGAACAATTCGCGGGCATCAGTCCTATCGGTTATTTGGCGAACGCTCATATCAACCATTCGCTCGATTTTCATCAATCTCACCAGTGGTTTGGTCAAAGCCACAACCAACCGCAAAAACGGTGTATCCTCAAACCCATAATTCGTATCTGCAAGGATGATCGCTTTGACCCGTTCTGGATGCTTTGCTGCGATGCACTGTGCCACCGGCCCACCCATCGAGTGTCCACAAATCAGCGTTTGTTTTATTTCCAATTTGTCCAGCAGACAAACCATATCCTCAGCAAATAGCTCAATTGTATATGGCGCTGACGTCTGCTCGGACTGACCATGTCCTCTCACATCCGGCACGATCAACTGGAACATTTTCCCTAGCGGTTCTATCTGTGGCTGCCAGCTGGTATGGTCTATTCCAGCCCCGTGAATCAACAGAAGCGGTTCACCTTGCCCGTGAATCTCATAGGCAATCGTTGTCCCGTTAACTTCTGTTTTCTCCACGCTTTTACCTTTGCATCGTTGCGGTGACTAAAGTGGGATATTCCCATGCTTCCGCGCCGGGTTGCTGTCCCGCTTGTTCTGGAACACCTCCAACCCGTTAATCAGCCGCGCCCGTGTTTCGTGCGGTTCGATGATGTCGTCTATAAATCCATGTTCGGCTGCCACATACGGGCTGGCGAATTTCTCTCGGTATTCCGTCACCAACTGCGCCTTCTTGACCACCTGTTCCGCCGCTTCTTCTAACTCCCGCCGGAACACGATACTCACCGCGCCGTCCGGCCCCATGACGGCGATTTCCGCCGTCGGCCACGCCAGATTCAAATCCCCGCGCAGGTGCTTGCTGCTCATCACGCAGTATGCGCCGCCGTAACTCTTGCGCGTTGTCACCGTCAGCTTGGGCACTGTCGCCTCGCAGTAGGCATACAACAGTTTCGCGCCCGCCCGGATAATACCGCCATATTCCTGCGCTGTTCCCGGCATATAACCCGGCACATCAACGAATGTCACAATCGGTACATTGAACGCATCGCAGAAACGCACAAAGCGCGCCGCTTTTTCGCTGGCATCAATATCTAGAACGCCCGCCAGCACTGCTGGTTGGTTTGCCACAATCCCCACACTGTGCCCGCCCAATCGCGCGAATCCCACCACAATATTCATGGCGAAGTTTTCGTGGACTTCGAAGAAATTGCCGTCATCCACCACCTTCTTGATGACTTCCTTCATATCGTAGGGCTTGTTCGGGTTGTCGGGGATGATACTGTCCAGTCCGGCGTCCGCCCGCAGCGGGTCGTCATTAGTCGCCACATAGGGCGGGTCTTCCATGTTGTTCTGGGGCAGGTAGCTCATTAATTCCCGTGCCAGCAGCAAAGCATGTTGTTCGTTGTTCGCCACCAGATGGCACACGCCGCTCCGGCTGGCATGAACTGTCGCGCCCCCCAATTCTTCATGGGTTACATCTTCGTGTGTCACCGTTTTGACCACATCCGGCCCGGTGATGTACATGTAGCTGGTGTCCTGCACCATGATGATAAAATCCGTCAGCGCAGGGCTGTAGACCGCGCCACCCGCACACGGCCCCATGATAAGGCTGATCTGCGGCACGACTCCGCTGCTCATGGTGTTCCGCAAGAAAATGTCGGCATATCCTGCCAGACTCATGACTCCGTCTTGGATGCGCGCGCCGCCGCTGTCGTTCAAGCCGATGACTGGTGCACCTGTTTTCAGCGCCATCTCCATCACTTTAACAATCTTGTTGGCGTGGGCTTCGCTTAGGCTGCCGCCGATCACCGTGAAATCTTGTGAAAACACATAAACCAGTCGCCCGTTGATCGTCCCCCAACCTGTCACCACGCTGTCGCCGAGGAACTTTTTCTTGTCCATCCCGAAGTCCGTCGTCCGGTGTTGTACAAATGGGTCGAGTTCGCGTAGGCTTCCCGGATCAAGCAGAATATCTAATCGTTCATGGGCGGTGTGCCTGCCGCCTTCTTTTTGTTTCTTGATACGGTCAGCGCCGCCGCCCGCATGGCTCTTAGCGCGTTTGTCACGTAGTTCTTCAATTCGCTGATCTACTACCGTCATAATTCTACTCCGTTGTGAGGTCGTAACATACAAGCGTGGAACAGCCACCACCACGCGAGGCTAAATCTCATTTTTTCTATCAGTATGATGACTCTCTGCTCGAAACTTTTCATATTATAACGTGTCCCCCAATGGTCAACAAAGATGCTCTCATATGGCGTGCGCATGACATTCAGCCAGAGTCATCAACACTGGCCGATAGTCATCTCCATTCCAGCCTTATATCACTTCCCTAAATACTCATCATTTCCAATAATGAAACCGTACAGATAGTGATGGTGGTTTGAGGGGACGGTGTGGGCTGGTGAATTGTCATAACGATACCCAAACAGAGACACCTCAAACCGGTTCCATTTTGCTGGTCGGCAACCCCAACGTGGGCAAATCGGTCATCTTCGGTGCGCTCACCAAGCGCTATGTAACCGTCTCCAACTACCCCGGTACAACTGTCGAAATCACCGAAGGTACACTCCCCACCGGACAGCGCATTGTTGATACACCCGGAACCAATAGCCTGACGAGTGTCAGCGACGACGAACGGGTCACGTCGATGGTGCTCTATGACAACTTGGATGAATTGGCGTCCGTAGTGCAGGTGGCCGACGCCAAAAATCTTCGCCGTGCTTTGTTTCTCACCTTGCAGCTTTCTGAACTCCAGGTTCCGCTGGTACTCAATCTCAATATGTTGGATGAAGCCCACTCTAACGGCGTCTCGATAGATACCCATCGGCTGGCAAATCGCCTCGGCATTGATGTCACAACCACCATCGCGACACAGGGGGTAGGGCTAGAGGATTTGACTGTAGCAATCCCTCATGCTCGTGTACCGCATTGGCATGTGCGCTATGAACCACTGGTCGAAGCGGCCCTCGACGAAGTGACAACCATGCTCCCGCCGCACCTCAAGCGCCGGCGCGCGCTCGCCCTGCGCTTATTGACAGGTGACGATCAATTAGCATCCAACCTCCAATTGAACGGTACGCTTACAGCCGTCCAGAACCAACTGGC
The DNA here is from genome assembly GCA_041390885.1 of Anaerolineae bacterium. Classification (GTDB taxonomy): domain Bacteria; phylum Chloroflexota; class Anaerolineae; order Aggregatilineales; family Phototrophicaceae; genus CFX2. The sequence goes on from JAWKPB010000022.1 coordinate 325,953, forward strand.
GCAGCACTACGGCCGACCCTCGCGTAGCACCATCATCGCTCAACAAATGCAGGCCTCGCACACCTTGCTCGACGAAGTGATGACCGTTTCCCATCGCAAAGAGGCCACCTTTAGCCAGCGCCTTGCCCGTTGGATGATTGACCCGCTCTGGGGCTGGCCGATCCTGCTGGCAATCCTCTGGGTGATTTACAAATTCGTTGGCGAGCTCGGCGCGGGGACACTGGTCGGATTTTTGGAAGAGACCGTTTTCGGGCAGTGGATTAATCCTGCTGCCGCTCACATCATTGATTCGCTGCTGCCCATCCCCTTCATTCATGACTTGTTTGTGGGCAATTACGGCATTGTGACGATGGCGCTCTCCTACGGTTTAGCTTTAGTGCTGCCCATCGTTACCACTTTCTTCATTGCCTTTTCCGTCTTGGAAGACTCCGGTTATTTGCCGCGCCTCGCCATCATGTTCAACCGTATCTTTAAGATGATGGGGCTGAACGGAAAAGCCGTTTTGCCGATGGTGCTGGGATTGGGTTGCGATACGATGGCAACCCTCTCCACCCGCATCCTTGAAACCCGTAAGGAACGGATTTTAGTGACGCTCCTACTCGCGCTGGGTGTGCCGTGCTCCGCTCAATTAGGTGTCATTCTCGGTATGTTGGGGCAGGTGGGTTCTACTGGCGTGCTCATTTGGGCGGGTGTCGTCGTTGGCACAATGATGATTGTCGGGCTGCTCGCGGCTAAACTGCTTCCCGGCGAACGCAGCGACTTTATTCTCGAAATGCCGCCGCTCCGCCTCCCGCGCCTTGATAACATCCTCATCAAAACTCTAGCGCGCCTTGAATGGTATCTCAAAGAAGTACTGCCATTGTTCATTGTTGGTACATTGATCTTGTTTGCGCTGGATAAAACTGGTGTGCTGGTGATCGCCGAGCAGCTTGCCTCGCCGCTGATAGTGGGTGTGCTGGGGCTGCCGACTGCCGCTACCGGTGCATTTCTCATCGGCTTTCTACGCCGTGACTATGGCGCTGCTGGCTTGTTCGCTCTTGCCCTAGCGGGTCAGCTTGATTCGCGCCAGATCGTTGTGAGCTTGATCGTCATTACGCTGTTTATCCCCTGCATCGCCAATGTACTGATGATAATCAAGGAATATGGTGGTAAGGTGGCAGCGGCGGTAACACTGACCGTGTTCCCCCTCGCCTTTTTGGTGGGGGCTGTCGTAAACGCCGCTATGTACTTCTTGAAGATTGTGCCATGAATAGGTGAAAGGTTCGTTCGATGCAGTGTCCACTTTGCGCTTACGAATTTGACGAGACCGCTATGTCCTGTCATTCCTCCTGCGTTTTCAACGAAAGCTGCGGCATTGTCTGCTGTCCCAACTGCGGCTATCAACTTCCCGACGAACGCAAAACCCGTGTAGCCAGTGCGCTGCGTCGCTGGTTCACCCGCCGCCAGGAACAGAATGAGATTGAATCACCGGTGCGTCCATTAAGCACTCTGCGTCCGGGACAAACGGCCAAAATCGTGAGCATTGACTCAACCTCGCAATCACGCCTCGAACGGCTGCAATTGCTCGGACTCATGCCCGACGCCCACATCACGCTCGAACAAAAACGCCCGGCCTATGTCTTGAGCGTCGGCTTTACCCAACTCTCACTCGACACCGACATCGCCCAAGACATCCTTGTGGATACGTCCCTCTAAGATAACTCTCCGTGTCCTCTGCGTCTCTGCGGTTCAAATTCTCATCTTGTCTCTGCGGTTCAAATTGCTTTTGCATATGACTATCAACTATAAACTATGAACTATCCACTCACGGCGTCACCCCAAACCGGTTCAGCAGCTCCACAATCGCGTTGTTGTACCCCAGCGCACTTTCCTCAATCACCCGTATCGTGTGCGTCTTGCTCAGCGCCACATCCACCTTCAGCGACACATCCCATGCGCCCGACTTGTACGTGAACCCATTGTGCCAGATGGGGATAATCGCCAACCCCGCCTCAATCGCCCAGCTTATTTCCTTGATGCACACCTCGGATTGCAGCGTTTCTTTGCCCAGTATGGCGATCAAATACTGGTACTTCTCAATCCGTTCCTTCAATCCCTTTTCCCAATCGTCGCCCGGTTGCAGCGCCAGATCAAGGAACGGCTCTAGCCCTGCCGCTTTCAGCCGTGCCAGCACCAGCAGGGCGAACGCGCTGCTTTCACTGCGCTTGTACGAAATAAATATGTTGGCCGGGTCGGCTTCTTCAATCAGGTCGAACGCCGCTTTGCTAATCGTTAGCGTCCCCTGTGCCGAACCTGCAATCGGGTCATAAGCCAGATAGCCATTACTCACCAGAATCCCCATGTGGGGTGGCAAATCTGCCCACCGTTTATTGAAATATTCATGTACCCCCCCGTCGTTTGGCGCACCGCGACAGGGGCTAATCGCCACCCCCCACACACCGGCAGCCGCACCTTCCGCCAACTCCTTCGCCAGCAGCCGCACCCGCGCCATGGGATTTTGCGGCAGTGCCCGCTGTTGCAAACCCGCAATAAACTGCTCAAGTTGGTCTTGCTTGTTCTCGCTCATGAAGGTATTGGCTCCTGTTGGATGTATGCTCGCGCCCATTTTCACCCTAGAGTCAGGTAATCATGCCCTGCCTAGGATGGAGGCTCACATGTCCATGATACTCGAATTTCCGTGGTTCGAGCGCCAGTTCGACTTTGTCCAACCCGTCTGGATGTTTCCCAATATACTGGAACGCCTGCGTGGCACCCCTGCCCGCCTAGAAGAATGTGTTGCCGGATTGTCATCAGAACTACGAACGCGCTGGATAGGGGAAGAGTGGTCAATTCAGGAAAACGCCGGGCATCTCTTGGACATGGAAGCCCTCTGGTTAGGTCGCCTCGATGACTTCCTGAACGGTGTTGAAACATTGCGCGCCGCCGACCTCACCAACCGCAAAACCTACGATGCGCAGCACAATGATACGGCTATTGAAAAGATTCTCGCCGCCTTCCGCCGCGAACGGGCTGCATTGCTCATTCGCCTTGATGCGCTGGACGAAGCCACCGTGCTAAAAACGGCGCTGCACCCGCGCTTGCTCCAGCCCATGCGCGTCATCGACCACGCCTATTTCGTCGCCGAGCATGACGACCACCACCTCGCCCAAATCACCCGCCTCAAACGCCAGTTCCAATAGTGTATAGGGATGGAATCGTCTGATTGCTCTGATCACCGATCTGCGGTATTGCGTTTACGATCTTGCCCTACTTCTACCTGAACCCAGACAAGGGCCAAAATCGCGGACAGTTGTTAGCCCCTCTCCCTTGAATTCGGGGGAGAGGGGTTGGGGTGAGGGGGTGAACATGGGCAAGTAGCAATCAGCACGAGGCCATAATTTCTCTGCGTTCTTGCCGTCTGTGCAAAGCCCTGCGGGTTGGCGGTTTAATTGTATTCACACCCGCAAAAAAGCGTACTCCCCCTCGATGTTCATCATAAATCCCTCTAGCGGCAGCGTTTCCCCCACTGCCACCAGACAGAATTCACGCATCAATGCTTGCCACGTCTTCCCCCACGCATTGATGTCATCTTCGTTCATATAAACCTGCTCGCGCTGCGCCCGTTCCGCCTCAAATACATGCCGCACCACCTCAAAGGCTTCCGTCGGCTCAAAATAATAAATGTCCGTCGGGAACTCACTGCGCTTATAGTGCAGCCGCGCCATAACTGCATTATCACGTCGCCGCCGCAGTTCTAATTCTTTCTTGTAAGTGGGTATCATGATCTGCGCCGAATGGCTTTCCAAATGCCTAAACTATCTACCGCAAATATCCGCAAGAAGGAAAGCACACTAAACAGCGACAGGATGCTCGCCACACTGAACACGCTCCCTAAACTCAGTGTGCTGCCAATGCTCAAAACACTACCCGTGCTGCCAATACTGAGGACACTGCCCACACTCCCGATGCTCAGGATACTCCCCGCGCTCCCAATGCTCCACAAACTGGCAATGCTGCCGATATTTGTTTTCATCTCCCTCTGATCTCCGTGACCTCTGCGTCTGTGCGAAGCCTCCCTTTAGGAGCTGCGGTTCAATTTAGATTGAAACATTCGGCCTGTACTCACCGAACACCCCCCGCAGTGTGTGGCAAATCTCCCCCAGCGTTACATCGTTTTCCACACAGGTGATGAATAGCGGCATCAGGTTGTCGCTCCCCCGCGCCGCCGCCTCCAACTGTCCTCGCAGTTCCGCTACTTTTGCGTTGTCGCGCTTCGCCCGTAGCTCCGCCAGCTTCGTCCGCTGTGCCGCTTCAATCGCCGGGTTCACCCGCAGCAAATCCGGCTGTGTTTCCTCCTTCACCGTGAACTGGTTCATGCCCACAATCACCTGTTCGCCGCTTTCCACAGCTTTCAAATATTGGTAGGCCGCATCCTGAATTTCGAGGTTGATGAATCCCGCCTCTATCGCCGCCAGCGCCCCGCCTAGCGCGTCAATCTTGCTAATGTAATCCTCCGCCCGCGTCACGATTTCGTCCGTCAGGCTCTCGATCACATAACTGCCCGCCAGTGGATCAACTGTGTCAGCTACGCCCGTTTCGTGGGCGATAATCTGCTGTGTCCGCAGCGCCACCTGTACCGCCTTTTCTGTCGGCAGTGCCAGCGCCTCATCCATGCTGTTGGTGTGCAGCGATTGCGTGCCACCCATCACTGCTGCCAATGCTTGCAGCGCCACCCGCACGATATTATTTTCCGGTTGCTGCGCTGTCAGCGTACTGCCGCCTGTCTGCGTGTGGAACTTCAACTGCCAGCTGCGCGGGTTTTTCGCCCCGAACCGTTCCCGCATAATCTTCGCCCACAGTTTACGCGCCGCCCGGAACTTCGCCACCTCTTCCAGAAATTGATTGTGTGCGTTGAAGAAGAACGAAAGCTGCGGCGCGAAATCATCTACATCCAGTCCGGCCTCAATCGCCGCCTGCACATACGCCATGCCGTCCGCCAGCGTGAACGCTACTTCTTGCACCGCCGTGCAGCCCGCCTCGCGGATGTGATACCCGCTGATGCTGATGGTGTTCCAGTGCGGCACATGGGTCTTGCAGTAGCCGAACAAATCTGTAATCAGCCGCATGGATGGAGCAGGGGGGAAAATATACGTTCCGCGTGCGATATACTCTTTCAAAATATCGTTCTGTACCGTTCCCCGCAGTTGCCCCTCGCTCACCCCTTGCCGCTTCGCCACCGCGATATACATCGCCAGTAAGATTGTTGCGGGCGCATTAATCGTCATGCTGGTCGAAACCTTGTCTAACGGTATCGCCTCGAACAACCGCGCCATATCGTGAATACTGCTGATGCTCACGCCTACCTTGCCCACTTCGCCCAGCGCCATCGTGTCGTCCGCGTCGTAACCGATCTGCGTCGGCAGATCGAACGCCACCGACAGCCCGGTTTGCCCTTGTTCCAGCAGGTAGCGGTAGCGTGCGTTGGATTCCTCCGCCGTTGCGTAACCCGCGTACTGGCGCATCGTCCACAGTCGCCCCCGGTACATGGTCGGCTGCACCCCCCGCGTGAACGGATACTCCCCCGGTTCACCGAGGTGTTGTTCATAATCGGTTGGTGCATCCTCCGGCCCGTATACCCGCTTCAGTTCAATTTCCGATGAAGTTGCAAACCGTTCTTTGCGTTCCTGCTGTTTTTTCTCAGTCGTTTGCGGCTTGGTGGTCGTCATCACAGTTCTCCGTCCGCCCAAAAATATCAGGTGCCAATTATCACCGCGATTATACGTTACATTGGAGGTATGCGGGTATATTCCCCGTCACGCTCCGTAAATGACATCTATCTGTCAAATAATTACAGAATCGTATATTTGAATCTAAATGAGGAATGTAATATACCCTCAATGACATTGCACAGTCTCGCCCGTTTCATCACCTATGCTACAGTTAGAGTAGACAAAAAAGAGCCTGTGCGCTAACACAGGCTCACCGGTCAACCCGCTTGGGTCAGGTTGACGCCATTCCATAATAACACAGTTATTGTGTATTTTTAGGCGTTACCTGAGGGTAGCGCCTGTTTGTTTTTTCAGGAGGATGTGATGTTCAAGAAATTGTTTGTCCTCGCACTATTGGTGGTGATGCTGCTCAGCGTAACCGCAGTTTTTGCGGACACTGGCGTCATCTCCGTTCCCACAAAAACCTACGGTGATATCGGTTTCATCAATGACGGACGACTGAACGGTGCTGATCTGTCTGCGCCGGTTGCAGTCTTTTACAAATATGACAAAGTGACTGTGCCATCCGACAAACCTTGGAAGTATGCATTCAAGGAAGAAAAAGTTCTACGTGGTCTGGAAATGTTGGCAATTGATCCGAAGACCGGCAATGGCACGCTGGTATTCTCAATGACCGCCGACGAAATGGCGAAGGTCATTGACAAGGCCAAGAATGCGGAAGGAACGCTGGTTGGTTCGCAGAACGGCTACAATCTGTACTATTCAGCCTCCAACTGGTTCTGGATCACAACCCCGCCGGGCAGAGATGGTAAGTCATATACGTATCAGTGGCAGAATGCCACCATCGTGCATGACTAGCTCGGCGCGAGTGTTTGTGTGGGGTGAGGGGCTTCGGCCCCTCATTTTATTGCGCTTTTCTCAGCGTTCTCTGGGTCTTTGTGGTTAATGACACTGTTGGCGAACTAATCTTTCAGCCTAATCAACTAGCTTTTTTCCCCCTCTCTCCATCGCAAGTGCGAAGCCTCCCTGCGGGATGGAGAGGGGGCGGGGGGTGAGGATTGTAAGTTTGCCAACCACATCGTTAATCTAAATCTTCTTCCCGCACTGCTATTCCCGCGAAGTTTGCAAACGTCAAATCTGTGAAGGCCAGCCCCAGCTTGCGCCGCACCCGCTCGAACAGCACAGCGTAGCTGCCGCCCAGCCGCCGCGCATTACCCAATCCCAACTTTGAAATAACCCCTTCTATGGCCGTCGCTTCGCCCTCTATTTCTACAAACTTGCCGTAGGGCATCTCATCCAGCACCACTTCCGTCCCGTCCAGTTCGTAAGTCGTCCGGTATTTCTCGTAAATCAGATACGGCGTGTAACCTAGCTTGCCTAAAATAGCTTCCATCGTCCCGAAATCGCTGACCTCCACCTCGGCCTCGTAGCGGCTGACAATCCCGTTCTCCACTGTACCCTCGTCCTTGTATGTCAGCCGTACCCGCCTGTCCTCCCGCAGCCGCACCACAATTCCGCGCGGCGTCAACGTGCGCTCTCCATCGTCGTATCGCACATTGCGTTCATATACCCGCGCCGCTGTCAACACCGCCCCCGCTGCTTCTAGCTGCTGTCGTACTGCCTCGAAATCCGGTGTATAGAGTTTGATTTCCGTTTCGTTATACGCAGGCATAATGTTGAATCACATCCTCAATCTCAAGTCCGTTTAACCGAACATTTATCAATTTCACCATAATACCTCACCCCGCATTCACTGCGTCATCACTGCCATCTTATCAATAAGAGAGATACTGTACATCAGATAAACGAGCCTGTGAAATTGCTTACAGACCCGCAAGTCAGCCGGTAAATGCCGGATTGACGCCGGGCAAAATCGAGCCGGAATGCCCATTTGCCGACGCCGCCGAATTACCGGTCTCGTTAATCTACACTGGAGGAGTATCAAATGTTTAAGCGAGGATTGGCTGTAATGATGGTTGTTGGTGTACTGGCTGCCATCGGCGTTTCGGCTGTATCCGCCGATAGTGGTGTCATCTCAATTCCCACCACCTCATACGGCGACATTGGCTTTATCAATGATGGGCGGTTAAATGGTGCTGATCTGGCTGCGCCGGTGGCCGTTTACTATACCCACAATACCGTCATGCTCCCCGGCGACTGGACTGCTGCCTTCCATGAACAAAACGTATTCAGCGGCATCCAACTGCTGGCAATTGATCCCGTCACCGATGAAGGCAAATTGGCACTCAGTGTGTCAGCCGATCAACTGGCTAAAATTGTCAACGGCCCACACAAGAGTGTAAACACGCTAGTTGCCAGCAAGAATGGCTACTCGCTCTACTACTCAACAACCAATTGGTTCTGGGTGCAATCACCTGCTAACAGCGAAGGTAAGGTCTACACCTACCAGTGGCAGAATAATGTAATCCCGCAGCAATAAATTCTGCTATAGACTAATCTTGGAGGGGCTTCGGCTCCTCTTTTGGGTTTACATCCACAGCGCAATCACTTCATCGTTTAACGCACATTCCGTTCATATACCCGCGCTGCGGTTAAGGTTGCTTCTGCGGCCTCTAACCGCTGGTGCACGGAAGCTAAATCAGGCGCAAATAGTTTTACTTCAGTCCCGGTATAGGGATTTGTCATTGGTTACCTATGCTGTAGATGACTCGTTTTTGCGGTAATATCCATCAGTGCAATATGCTATTCGTAGGGGCTTGACGGTGGCAAGCCCTCAAAAATCCCCACAAACTATTTTCCAACCTGCCACCAACCGTCTTAACAATTCCGCTCCCTCAAATCGTTAGAAATTTACATCAAAAAAAGTGACCATTTGGTCGCCCCAAAACCCTCATTCTGTGCTACACTGAATTCGTACACATGTTCTATTTTGGGTGATTGCAATAATGCCATTGTCCATAATCTCTATGCCTTTCTCTGCGTCCTCTGCGCCTGTGCGAAGCCTCCCTTTAGGGGCTGCGGTTCAATTGCATTTGCATATGTGCAATACATCTGCGTGTTCTCCCGCATTCCCTCCATGAATTGGCGAAATTGGCGCGCGGCAGACATGAGCGAGCCAACCGCGTCGCTCGGTGGCAACGAGCGACGTTCCCGCCGTCACGGTGTGTCAATTCAGCGGTTGTGAGCGGGCTTCCCGCCCGTCAGTGCAGCGGCAGTTTCGCCAATTGCGCCAATTCAGCGCCAATCTCCCTCATTCCCGCCGTTTCCACTACCAATGAAAATGCACAGTGTCAATCGTATTCCACCTCACGTACTGCTTCAGCCAGTCGTACCCGCGCCACTTGCACCAACTCGGCATAAACACCAGTCGCCTGTTCTGGTACGAATATCACACTCTTGTAAAACGTTCCTGCCGCCCGTTCCCACATCCACAAATCCACCCCATAGGAAGGGATATTCGCTTGGTCATCCAGCTTGTCAAAATGAACCATTTCCAATCCCCTTTCCAGCCCTTCATAATCCACCTGCCGCATCCGGAAAGTCAGCGGCTGGTCTTCAAACAGCCGGCGGAATACCACCTCTAACCGTGCGCCTTCCACCCCGCTCCGCGTGGCCGTCGCCACCACATCCCGCGCCCGCCGGTCATGGTAACGGATTGTCAAGCGATACACGCCGCGCATCCCCGGTTGTATAGCCAGCTTTTCAGGCGGTTTCAACCCCATCTGGTCAGCAATCGCCCGCAGCGTCGAAGCCAAAAATTCCACCGCAGCTTTACTCCGTATTCTCCGCGTCTTTGCGGTTCAAATCTTCTGGCTTGGCGTACTTGGCGTCTTGGCGGTTAAATCCTATTAGACTTCCAGCACCACTTTGCCGAACACCTCAAAATTCGCCAGCATTTCCATGCCCCGCCGCACCTCATCCAGCGGCAACACCGCCCCGATAACCGGCTTCAACTTGCCCTCGAAGATCAGGTTCATCACCCGCACATAATCTTGGTGCGGTCCCATCGTGCTCCCGATAATCGCCACCTGCCGCGCAAAAACCTGTCGCAAATCCAGTTCCACGAACGGCCCGCTGGTATTCCCCACCACCAGTATCCGCCCGCCAATCCGCGCGCAACGGATGCTGTTGCTGAACGTCGCCGCGCCCACGTTGTCAATCACCACGTCCACACCTTGCTTGTTGGTCATCTGATAAACGGCCTTCGACCATTCCGGCGTTTCTTCGCGGTTGATGGTCATGTCAGCGCCCAGCGAGGTTGCTTGTGCACACTTCTCCGCATTGCTCCCCACCACGTACACCGTTGCCCCCGCCAGCCTGGCAATCTGGATGCTGGCGCTGTTCACGCCGCCCCCCGCGCCAATGATGAGCACCTTCTCGCTTGGTCGCAGTCCGCCACGTGTAATCAATGAATGCCACGCGGTCACGTATACCAACCCCGCAGCTGCCGCTTCCCTAAAGCTCACGTGTTCCGGCATTTTCATTAAGTTGCGCTGGGGCAGCACAGCAAATTCTGCCCCTACGCCCGTCGTGCTCTCGCCCAAAATGTGGATGCGCGATTGATTTTCCAGTCCTGTTATCAGGGCGGGACTGTCGGGATCTACAATCGTTGGGTTAATACACACGCGGTCACCCGGCGCGAACTGTGTCACCCCCGCACCGACCTTATCCACCACTCCCGCCCCGTCCCCGCAGGTGATGTGGGGCATCGCCAGCTTCAAACCCGGCCAGCCCAGCCGCACCCACAAATCCAGCCGGTTGAGCGCCACTGCCTTCATCTGCACCCGCACTTCGCCCGCGCCCGGCTCCGGCACAGGCAGATCATTAACCACCTGCACCACGTCCATATCGCCGTGTCCTGTTATCACTGCCGCTTTCATGAATGTAGCCCTTCTTCGGAATCGAAACTGACTTGCTCATAAATATTTCTGAGCATCACCGTTCCATCAATAGAAGGCAGCGTCAGCGCCGAGTCCAACCCGTTTGCATCCAGTAACAACCACTGACTTTCCTGCTTGACGAAATGTTCCACCCGAACGCTATCTTGGCTAATGAGAATGTATTCCTGTAACGATTCCAGCGTTCGGTAATGCTGGAACTTCTTGCCCCGATCATACTTTTCAGTGGATGGTGAAAGCACTTCTATAATGATGGTCGGGTTAAGCAGCGTGTCTACCTCATCATCCTCAAACTGCGGTGTTCCACATACAATGGAGATGTCAGGGTAGGTGTATAAACCCGTCGCCGGAATCCGCACCCGCAGGTCGCTAGGGTAAATCTTGCATCCGCGCTTTAACGCCAGTGGATACAGTGCGGCATGGGTGCTGCTGGTAATTAGATTATGCTCTTCACTGGCCCCCGACATAGCGAATATCTCACCATGAAAATATTCATGTTTGATGTCGCTTTGCCGCTCCATCCGTAAATATTCTTCACGGCTAATGTATGTTGGTAGCGCCATAATCCCTCCCTGTCTTCCCTCTGCGTTCTCTGTCTCTCTGTGGTTGATCTTGTCTTTTTCTCCTACCGCAGTCCCAGTTCATTCCGTGCAATCACCAGCCGCTGAATCTCGCTTGTTCCTTCGTAAATCTCGGTGATCTTGGCATCGCGGAAATAGCGTTCTACCGGTAGTTCTTTGCTGTACCCCATCCCTCCGTGTATTTGCACTGCTTGATGCGTCACGAACATCGCTGTTTCGCTGGCAAACAGCTTCGCCATGCTGGCCTGCACCGTGTAGCGTTCGCCCGTCACTTTGCCCCGTTCCTTTGCCAGCACGGCGTTGTAAATGAGTTGGCGTCTGGCCTCAATCCGCATCTTCATATCGGCTATCTTCTGCTGAATCATCTGGAACGCGCCGATGGGTTCACCGAATGCCTGTCGTTCCCGCGCGTACTGCAAACTCGCCTCGTACGCCGCCTCAGCTATCCCCAGCGCCTGTGAGGCGATCCCAATGCGTCCCGCATCCAGCACTGTCATGGCAATCTTGAACCCGTCGCCTACTTTGCCCAGCACGTTCTCCACCGGACACAGGTAATTGTCGTACACAATCTCGCTTGTCGCACTGGCACGGATACCCATCTTCGGCTCTTTTTTGCCCCGGATAAAACCCGGCTGGTGCGCGTCAATCATAAATGCTGTGATGCCCTTGTTCCCCTTGTCCGGGTCGGTCATGGTGAACAGCACCAGCACGTCCGCTACTGGCCCGCTCGTCACCCAGCTTTTGCGCCCATTAATCACATAATGTGTCCCTGCTTCGTTCAGTACCGCCCGGCTTTGCATAGTCGCTGCGTCACTGCCGCTCATCGGCTCGGTCAGGCTGTACGCGCCAATCTTCTCCCCACTCGCCACCGGCACGAGGAACTTCTGCTTCTGCTCCTCTGTGCCGAACTTCATCAGCCCGTGACAGTACAGCGAATTGTTGACGCTCACAATCGTGCTGTGGCTGGCGTCCGCCTTCGCCACCTCTACCATCGTCAGCACATAGGCCAGCGCGTCCATGCCCGCTCCGCCGTATTCCTCCGGCACTTCAATGCCCATCAGACCCATCTTCCCCATCTTCTTGATGGTGTCCAGGGGAAACTCGCCACTTTCGTCATGTTCGGCTGCAATCGGAATAATTTCCTTTTGAGCGAACTTCCGCACCGTGTCTTGCAGCGCCAGATGCTCGTCCGTCACATTCAGTGTCAGTGCTGTCGGTTCAATCGTCGCCACCATAATTTTCGTGACCTCGCATGAATGATTTTATTCACCGGATTATAACACCCCCCTGCGCTATAATTGTCTTCATTTCTTGTGCGCTCTTGGCGGTTCAAAGGTTTTTGTCTAAGGAGTTTTCTCCATGCCTCCCATCAAAATTGATCACGTTGCTGTCGTAGTAGATGATATGCCCGCCGCCCTTAACTTCTGGCAGAATGCCCTCGGCATCCCCCTCGGCGGTACGGAATCCAACGAACACGAAGCCGTAGACATTGCCTTCCTTCCGGTCGGCGAGTCGCGCATCGAACTGCTCAAACCCACCACTGAAGACAGCGGCATCGCCAAATATCTTGCCAAGCGTGGGGCAGGGATGCACCATCTCTGTCTGGCTGTCACGGACATCGAATCCGCTATGGCGCAAATTGCGGCTCACGGTGTACAACTAATCAACGAAACGCCCCGTACCCGCGAAGATGGCACACGCTACGCCTTCGTCCATCCCAAGAGCACTGGCGGGGTCATGGTCGAACTCTACGAACTGCCTAAAGGTGAGGGCTAATGCGTCGAAATTTCTGTGTTCATACCTGTAAATCATTCCTTATCAAGTTGTTTCAATCTGTTGGGACAGCATACATGCCGTCCGTTCGCATTGTGGTTCTGTTTGTACTCACACTCTTTTTCACCTCAACAGTTCTCGCCCAAGCGCCTGACTGTCCTGCTATTATCCAGCAGCTTATCGAAGCTGCCCGCGAAAATTGTAGTGAGATTGGCTTGAATCAAGCCTGCTACGGTAGCCCAGAAATCACCATCCAGCCGCGCCCCAATGTGCGCCTCGACTTCTCCAAACCGGGTGATACTGTTGCACTTTCTGCTATCGAGTCTCTCTCCACCTCTGCTTTCAATCCTGAAGCAGAGTCATGGGGCTTATCGGTGCTAAACTTGCGTGCTGATCTCATCGAAGATCACCTGACGGCTGTCGCGTTTGGTCAGGTTGAACTCATCAACAACAGTCAAGCCTCAGCCGATTTCCTCGCATTAGAAATCACTGTTTCTAATCCCACCGGCGCGAACCTGCGTGCCGGACCGTCAGCCGAAAGCGCGGTCATTCGCCAACTGTTCAGCGGTGATCGCGTGTCTGCTATTGGGCGGCTTGACGATGGCTCTTGGGTGCGAATTGCCGATGGGTGGGTGTCGGCGGATGTCATCCGTAGTACCTCCGACTTGACCCAGCTTCAGGTGCTGGACCCTGATAGCCAGATTGCAGATGTCTACGCTCCTATGCAGTCCATGAATTTGCACACTAAAGGCGAAGATTCACCCTGTACTGGCGTGCCAGACAGCGGCCTTTTGGTGCAAACCCCGTCGGCAGTGTCGTCCACCCTGATAGTGAATGGGGCAGGCTTGTCCATCAGTGGTACATTGCTCGCGCAAACCACCACTGATGGAAGAACAATTCTCAGTGTATTGGAGGGCGAAGTCTTTTATGCTGAAGGTCGCCGCCTTGAGCCTGCCCAGCAAATCGAATACGGTTTTCAGGGTGACAAACTTGAGTTTGCCGCACCTCAAGAATATGACTATGCTAACGCTGTGTATCTGCCGCTTGTCCTACTGCCCCGTGAATTCGATCTCCCGTTCTCGCTGGGTGGCGTGATCTTTCCCTTCACTCCCGGCACAGGCTTTCTGCAAACCATTCCAAGTGAAGGTCAATGTACGGTTGCGTGGTCGGTAGACGTCAACCTACGTGCCGGGCCGGGTACGAATTATCCTATCCGGCGCGGTGTTGCTTCTGGTTTTTACGGTCTGCCGGATGCCCGTGCTGTCGGGTCAGATGGCGCGATCTGGTGGCGGCTTGTTGAAGGAGTCTGGACGGCTGCGGATAATACCGCTGCTGCTGGAGCTTGTGGTACGCTGCCCTTAGTCGCTCCGCCTCCGCTGCCAACGGGTTAAGTTAGAATTCGGAACAGGTTTATTGGGGGAAAATAATTCAGGCAAGTAGGGTCTGTTGTTTAGCATTTGGAAGGCGGTTGCATTTCTTGCTCGTGGGAAGACGCTAGGGGAGGGGTTCATACCTACTGAAAAATGCGTGCGCTTCGCAACATTCTTGTCGTAATGTTCGTGACGGCTATTTTCATGCTGACCCTTGAAGTTATTGCACGGGCTTCCTTCTGGCGCACCGAATACGTGCCGTCCGCGCTGCCTACTGGCTTTGGCTATAGCGCGTCAGGCTTGGGTGACCTTACACCCAATCTCGATTCTGTCGAGGAAATACTACATAACCGTCCCTACCATCTCCAGACCAATAGTGTTGGCTTACGCAACATCGCCGAATTAGATACAGATCCCAGCACCTTTCGCATTCTGGCGCTCGGCGACTCATTCACCTATGGCTACTATGTCCACAACGAGGAAACGTGGCCCGCACGCCTCGAAGAATTGCTCAATCAGCACTTGCAAACACGTATTCAGGTCTTAAACGCTGGCGTACCGGGTTATACCATCGTTGATCAACTGGAATATCTACTCGATAAAGGGCTCAAAACCGAACCCAACCTGGTCGTGATTGGCTTTTATACCAACGATATTTTTGATTTCTATCCTCAGATTCGCCAGTATTTTGCCCGATCAGTCCTCTTGAAGCAGGACACGCCCTCCGTCACAGCGCCAGTAAACCCACTGATAACCTTTCTCCGTCAGAACTCAGCGATTTACCGCGTATTGTCACGCCTTCGAGCTGATGCTCAAGTGCAGGCCGAAGTCAATCGCATCACGCCGACCATCCCCGGCCTCGACCAGCTCTATCGCGACATGGTGTTTTACAATCCGGATAAACCCGAATATGTCGAGGAATGGAGCGAATATGACGAGCATTTTCGTGAAGTGGTATCTCACCTTTCGGGGCGGGGTATCCCCGTTGTTTTAATGGCCTTTCCAGATCTGGCACAGTTACCTGTTGACAGTGGTCTACCGGACCGCCCACAGCGTTTTCTGGCTCAACTCACGGCAGATACCGGCACACCTTATCTTGACTTGTTGCCAGTTTATCGTGAGCAGGGGGAAATACAGAGCCTTTACCTGATGTATTACAACTCCAATACACAGGTTGACCCCACCGCCCCTGACGCCTTTGTACGCTCCATGTGGGGAGATGGTCATCCGTCTCCGTATGGACACTTGGTGGCCGCCCGCGCCCTTGCCAATCTTCTAATGGAGCGAAGTCTAGTTCCCGGCTGAAGTCGCCCTATTGGATTTGATGAGTTTCTACTGTTATATGCGTCTTTGACTTAAGCATGAAGGCAAACATGAATACTGCAAACAACCCCATGCCCCCCCAGAACAAAAAGGGAATGTTAAATCCAAACGCAGATAAGCTGTTGCCAATGGGCGGAGAAAATGTCCCTCCCAGATTCCGGATCATCATAGCAAAGCCAACAGCCGTTCCGGCATATACGTGACCAACACCCTCGACTTCGAGGACACTGGTATTGAAAATCGCCATAAACGAATCAAAGACAAAGCCGGTACCAGCGATTAATAATAGAATAAGTGATCCCTCAACGATACTTAATAACCCGATGCCGATTGACAAAATGAGTGCCGCAAAAATCAGGAAACCACGCCGGAGTCGGAGCCGATCCGAAAGTATTGACAGTGGAACGACTGCTATTAAGCTCGTAGTGAAGAACGCTGCTAGCGCTCTGTCCGCGTCCAGATCCGCCCAGCCAATAGTTTTGAGGTATGTAGGCAAATAGCCTGTGAAACCTTGAAAACAAGCGTTAATCCCCAAACCAGCAATTCCTAGTATCCATACGTTGCGTAGACCCATGACATGGCGTAAGCTGGCTCCCAATGGTACGCGCACTTCACGATCCGATTGCTTATCCACCGGGTGGATAATAAGCCACAATACACTAAACAGGACAGCAACCACACCATAGAACGTCACAACTTGCCGCCAACCGCCGAGAGCAGGCAAAATGACACTGGTGCTTAGCAGCGGTCCTAGCATGAGGCCCCCTGCAAACCCTGCCGAGATCACACCACTTGTCATGCCAAGTTGTTCAGCCGGGAACCATCGGCGTGCCACCTTAAATAACATAACCGGAATGATAGCTTGGAAGATTCCATAGGCGAGTGCAGCCAGGACGAGCGTGGTGAAGTCCACGGCAAAGCTGCGTGTAAGTCCCAACAAACCGGTCAACAAAATGGCTGCCGACAGGGTAGCGCGTTCCCCGAAACGGTCACCCAAAGTCCCACCGATCAGGGCGAAGAAAATGCCCGCAAACGAGCCAATGCCCCAAATTGTGCCAATCTCTATGAGGGTTAAATTCAAATCTTTTCCGATAGTGGCAAACATAGGGGGTAGGGACATGTTGGGCAAGGTCACCACACATAACGCTGTGATGGCGCAGAGGATCAGCAGAACCCAGCGGTAGCTCGTGGACTGTTGGACGGCAAGCGGGATACTTAACATGGGTAATCATTACTCAATTTATAGTCTAGAGTCTAACTAGCACGGTTGCGTTAAGCAATCAGTCCATTCGTAAGGGAATACTTTTAGGCACAGTGAGGTCTTTATATTTAACTATATATGAGGTTGGCATCATTCTCCTCGTTTTCCTGCCGTTGCTAGCAGTCCCCACCACGCTACCTGAAACTGTGGTTGTGTCCAGGGATAGTGATCGAACAATCCGATAATCATCAGTGCACCCACTCCGCCCAGCACTGCGACCCGCAGCATCGCATCACCGGGACTATCTTGTTTAATCTCCCTGATAGCAATCCATATCCCTAGGCCAGTGGCCGCTGAAGTAATCGCCAATCCAATAATTCCCAGCTCCGACCATGCTGCCAGAAATATGTTGTGAACCGGTTGGCCCTTGAGATCAAAATCCGTCTTAGCGAGGTAATTTGCCGCGTACCACGGGAAGTTTCCCAGCCCGATGCCCAGTATGGGCGATTGCCCAATGACCTCGAAAGCAATCTGGTTGTAGACCGATCGGTCACTCACCGACCGTAGTTCTACAGACTCGTCTCCAATGCCCGCACGCGCTGCCAGGAACGGTTGGTACAGCATCACAAATGCGCCCAAGGTCACTGCCGTGGCTCCACCGAGGGCTGCGGTGCGGATCAACCGGCGGCGGTCTTGGTTTGACCTCCAAATCACAACAATCGCTAGAAGTGCTGCGCCACCTGCGAACCCCAGCCATGCCGCCCAGGAAAAGGTCAGCAATAGAATCCACAATCCGAACAGGGTTATTACCACTCCAGCCAACCAACGCTTCCCAGAGCTGGTCAGCAACCATGAAATTACAATGAGCAGGCCTACTGCCAAAAAACCTGCCAGCATATTGGGGTGGGGCAATAAGCCGTATGGCCGCAGCCATCGAATGTCACCTGCCTGTACAATGACCGTTCCGCTTTTCAGCGGATCAACACTGAACTCGCCGAGTGCTTGAAGGCCAATTTCATTTTGTGCTGCTACCTGCAACCCGGCAACGATGCTGTTCCATATTACGCTCATCACCATTACGCCAGCAATCACAACTATCCGCAGCCTGTAACAAATAATGACGATGCTGAATAATATGACTACTGTGAAAGGGAGTACCGAGCTGATTGTCACCGAGGGATATGTGATCCGTGTATATCCCCAAACCGATGAAAGCCATGACCACCCCATCAGTGCCACTACAAACATGATCCAGATGCGCCGGAGCTTGCTAAGAAGCGCCTCTCGCAGACCGGGAAAACCTGCGATCAGCCACCAGCCTATTGTCCACAACATTGTCCAGAAAATCAGAAAACCAGCGCCATAAAATGTGCTGAAACTTGGAAAACCTCTAAAGCGGTACCATACCGGCACTAGGGCAAACGTAGTCAGAATACCGGCCTGTATCATAAACATGCTGAGGGTAGACAGCCTAAATGACTTCAAGTGGTGCACATCCTTCTATATCACGGCGTCTGATTCACTATCTTAATCCTACAGGATGCCACACACTTGAGGAAACCGTGAGGTGTCAAAAGTTATTTTTGGACTGGTAAGATATACCCCTATGGGTATGTCAGAATCGCAGGAGGCGCACATGGCACTTGAGATATCTGTGGATACCGATCAAACCCTGAAATGTGAGTTCAATACCAAAACCCTTCACCGAATTCGCCGGATTCAGGGACAGTTAGCCGCGCTCGAGAAGTTGATTGAAGCGGATGAAGGCAGTTGCGAGGAGCGGGTAATCCGTGCTCGCACGATTGAGAAAGGTTTGACGAGTCTCATCAGCCATTTGGTTGAGTGCTATTTGGTCAATACTGCGCGGCATGAAATGACCACTGATCCCGATAAAACTACGCGCGAACTAACCCGCATCTTTGAGCTTTTGAAGCAGTGATTTGTGTGATTGTTGTTGAGCAGAGTCACGGAAACCGACAACTACTGTGACTGAAAATAAACATAATACCCATCCATTTGGGTAAAGGATTTCGAAATGTCTACGCAAGAAATGAGTTTACCCATCACCGGCATGACCTGTGCCAACTGTGCTCGTACGGTTGAGCGCACACTCTCTAAGACGGAAGGAGTGGAAATCGCTAATGTCAACTACGCCACTGAACGGGCCCAGATTTCTTTTGATCCCGCGGTCGTCAAAATCGATGATGTCATCGCCCGAATTGATCGCGCGGGCTATGGTGTGGCACAGGCCAGCATTGATCTGCCGATCACCGGAATGACCTGTGCCAGTTGCGTCCGGAATGTCGAACGCGCAATCAACAAACAATCTGGTGTTCTGTCTGTAAACGTAAACCTCGCCACAGAGAAAGCTACTGTCACGTATATTCCGGGTACTGTGCGTCGCCCTGATTTGATCAAGGCTGTTGAAAATGCCGGGTACGGTGTGCTTGACCTGTCTAACGTTGCACAGCCCGAAGATGCGGAACGTGCTGCCCGTCAGGCCGAAATTGACCATCAGCAGTGGTTGCTCAAGGTCGGCCTGCTGTTCACCGTGCCGCTATTTGTCATTAGTATGGCGCGCGACATGGTAATGGCCAGCGCAGGTGGTGCGATGGATATGCAGGGCATGAACATGGCTTCATCCGTAAGTCCTGCACTCTCGTGGTTGCTCTGGGCCGGATGGCCGTTAATATTCGGCCTCCTCGCCACGCCAGTTCAGGTCTTGTTGGGTAAACAGTACATGGTTGGCGCATATAAAGCCGCCCGTAATCGCACCACCAACATGGATACCCTTATTGCCTTGGGTTCATCTACTGCCTACATCTACAGCTTAGTTGTATTGGCTGGGATGCTGTTCAACATTCCTGGATTGAACAATGAACATGTCTACTTCGAAACCGCCGCTGTTATTCTCGTACTCATTACGTTGGGCAAGCTCCTAGAAGCGCGTGCCAAGGGGCGCACCAGCGAAGCGATCAAATCACTCATGGGACTCGCGCCGAAGACCGCCACTTTACTGCGCGACGGCAACGAAATTGAAGTTGCAATTGATGACGTTATTGAAGGTGATATGCTGGTCGTCAAACCCGGCGAACGTATCCCTGTAGACGGCGTCGTTGTTGAAGGTCGTTCTTCAGTCGATGAATCGATGCTAACTGGTGAAAGTTTGCCAGTGGCGAAAAGCGCTGGCAGTAAAGCTATTGGCGCAACTGTAAACAAGCAGGGCAGGCTCATTATTGAAGCTACGCATGTTGGCGCGCAAACGGCCCTTGCTCAAATCATTCGTCTCGTCGAACAGGCACAGGGCTCAAAAGCCCCAATACAGCGTATTGCCGATCAGGTGTCCAGTGTCTTTGTACCGGTGGTAATGACCTTGGCTGCTCTCACTTTCATTGGCTGGCTAGTCATTGGTCACGCTACTTTTACCGCAGCTATGGTTCACGCCGTTGCTGTGCTCGTCATAGCTTGTCCCTGCGCGCTCGGTTTGGCCACACCCACCGCTATCATGGTCGGAACTGGGAAAGGCGCCGAGCTAGGGATATTGTTCAAGAACAGTCAGTCACTTGAAAATGCTCATCGTTTACAGGTGATTGCGCTCGACAAAACGGGAACAATTACCAAAGGTGAACCGAGTGTTACCGATGTGCTAGCTCAGAACGGTTTCACAGATGCTGACTTACTTCGTTTCGCTGGGAGTGCTGAGCGTGCCAGTGAGCACCCGCTAGGAGAAGCAGTGGTAAAAGCGGCGCAAGGCGCTGGTCAGACACTTAGTCAACCGCAGGACTTCAACGCGGACTCCGGACGTGGCATTCGTGCAGTAGTGGATGGCAAGCAATTGGTAGTCGGTAGTCCCCGCTATTTTGCTGATCAAGGCATTTCTCTCCAATCCCTTGATCCTCAAATGGAGATGTTGGGCGCAAGGGCGCGTACCGTAATTGTTGTCGGTGTTGATGGAATTGTAGCTGGATTGCTTGGCATTGCCGATACAATCAAAGAAGGCTCTCGTGACGCAGTAGCTGACCTGCGTGATATGGGTCTGGAAGTTGCCATGATAACGGGTGATAACGAACAGACTGCGCGTGCCATCGCCCGTGAGGCGGGTATCGAAAAGGTGCTTGCCAATGTGTTGCCCGGTCAGAAAGCTGATGCCATCCAGTCTTTGCAGATGGGCAATCGTAAAGTTGCGATGGTCGGAGATGGTATTAACGACGCTCCAGCGCTTGCTCAGTCGGATGTTGGCATTGCCATAGGTACAGGCACCGACGTGGCTATGGAAGCGTCTGACCTTACGCTCATCAGTGGTGATTTGGGGGGCTTGGTTCGGGCGATTCGCTTAAGCAAAGCTACCATGCGGACTATCTACCAGAATCTGTTTTGGGCATTTGTTTACAACATTATTCTCATTCCGGTTGCCATGCTTGGTTTGCTTGTTCCCATGCTTGCAGCTGGTGCAATGGCATTTTCAAGCGTCTTTGTCGTAAGCAACAGTCTTCGCCTTCGGGGAAAGAAACTGGGTGAGAAAGTTCCAGAATCTAATCCACACATATTTCAGGCGACTCAATCCGTGTCACAATGACCTAGCATGACAATGAAGTGATAGAAGCTGGCTTAAAATGGGATAGCGAATAATCGCCATCCCATTTTTTACTTGGAGAATATTGTGGAACAAGATAAAGCACTAAGGTTGTTTGATGCATGGTTCGTGAAGCCCATAAAGAGCATGGACGCTATGAGACTTTATAGCCTTTATGGTCGCACCTGCAGTCTACCAAAGGTTAATTGTTGCTAGACTAAACCTAACTCAAAGATGTACTGACGAAGAATGAGTAAAAGAGAAGATAGTATTAGATCCAAAAAAACTTCCCATCATCGAAGCATCTTTTGGGAAATGTTCAGGAATGATTCATGGCATCAAGGTATGCCAAAGATTGGTAGAACTTGCTACCAATTTCGGTTTAGGTTTGTATTCACCCAGTTATGACTATCGGGACCGATGAAAATTCATAAACTTATTACAAACGTCACTTGTTACAATAATTAGTTGTTTATATCCTTTTCAACAGGAAGGAACGTTTCTTTTTGAAAGCTAGTGTGTACGATATTGCCGGCTACTGTGCTAAATAATTAAATTAGGGCAAATTATGAAATTTCTACGCAATCTCTTGTTTCCACCTGACGGTCTCCTCGCTTGGCGCAGTCGTTTGCCGTGGTTATTAGCTGGTGGTGGTGTTATCGTTGTCTTGTTGGCTATTCCGCCCATCTGGGAATTCACGAACAGCCCTAAATTTTGTGGTGAAGTTTGCCACACCATGCCACCTCAATTCTCAACTTATCTGGTTTCGCCCCATGCGCGTGTGGCCTGTGTCGATTGCCACATTGGTCGTGACCTAATTATTGTGCAGGCGACGCGGAAAGTTGGGCACTTAAGACTGGTGGCTGCAACAGTTCTTGACAATTATGAGCTACCGATAATGGTTTCGGATATGCGTCCGGCTCGTGAGACCTGTGAGCAATGTCATTTCCCGGAGAAATTCTCAGATGATAGCTTGCGAGTCATTAACACCTATGCCAACGACCGGGATAACACGCCCTACGATATTTACATGTTGATGCACACGGGTGGAGGAAGTGAACGCCAAGGTTTGGCGAAGGGTATACATTGGCACACAGAAAGCAAAGTTTCCTTCATCGCCACGGATCGATTAGAACAGGATATTCCTTGGGTAAGAGTTGAAGAACCAGACGGAACTATAACAGAATACAATGCAATTAACTCACCCATTGATACGCAAAATCTTGAACAGTACACTACGCGTGATATGGACTGTATTACCTGTCACAACCGCATTGCCCATGAAATCGAAAACCCGGAAACGTTGGTGGACAATGCACTACGTAGCGGCGATCTATCCGACACTATTCCATTTATTCGTACACGCGCAGTTGATCTATTAACCAGCACGAGTGGCGAAACTGAATCGCAAGCGAACCACTTGTATGCATCACTCGATCAGTACTATCGAGATAATTACGGCGATTTTTACGCCAGCGGCAAGCAAGACGTCGAAAACACGATCACCTTGTTGACGTCTCTGCATGATGAGAGTAATTTTCCCGACCAGAAATTGACTTCGTCAACTCACCCCAATAATGTTGGTCATCTCAATTCGCCCGGTTGTTTCCGTTGCCATGACGGTCAGCACTTCAGCTCCGATGGCAAGGTTATTCGCCTCGAGTGCAATCTTTGCCACTCCATTCCACTTGTCGTCAAATCGGGCACAATAGAACCGCTATTACGGGTCGCGACAGGTATTGAGCCGTCGAGTCATCTAGACCCAAGCTGGATCAGCCGCCATCATAATACGTTTGATGCAACGTGTTCTAACTGCCACACCACGAACAACCCCGGCGGCACAGATAATAGTAGTTTCTGCTCCAACAGTGCATGTCACGGGGCGGGATGGAAGTATGCAGGCTTTGACGCGCCCGGTTTGGCAACCATGTTAAAGATCTATCAGTATACTCCTGAGCCGCTATTGGAAGATTTTACAGGAGTGCCTACTTACAACGTCCTTCAACCTATGTTTGTTCAGGTCTGCGGTGGGTGTCATGGTCCGGTTCCAACTAAAGGCTTACGTTTAACTGATTTCCAAAGCGCAATGACTGGAAGTGAAAGTGGTGCGGTCATAGTGCCGGGGGCGCCGGAGCAAAGTCTTATTATTGAAGTGCTTGATAATGGACACTTTGCCAGCTTATCGAAACATCAAATGGAGCTTTTGATACAGTGGATAACGGACGGTGCACCTGAAGTGTGATGATATTGTTCACGGATACACAAAAACGCGGCTGACTACTAGTCAGCCGCGTTTTTATTTACGATAATGTGACAATCTGTTCCGGGACGTGTAAGTGCACATTCCACTGTTTGCTACAACTGCTTTAGGAAGCAGGTTTGTCTTTTAGCCATGTCCACAAGTGTAAAAGATACGCATCAGGAATTTCACCCGCACCAAATGCTGGCATCTTATCGCCTTCACCAGCCCGTACCTGAGTAAAGAAATCATCAAAACTTACATCTGTTCCGCGCAGAGCCGGTGCATCCGGGCCACCTGTAGCATCTGCACCGTGACAAAAGCCACAGCGCAAATTCGGCCATATTGCTGCACCAACCGCGGCATCACCGGAACTTAATGTGACTTGCGGTGCAAAAATCACGGTATCAACACGAGGAACAGTCTGAATGGCGGAATTTTCAAATGTGATGAACCATAGCAAACCAATACCCAGAACTGCGGTCATTACAGCAGCATAGGGCCAGAAGCGGCGCTTGCGTTTTGCGAGGACTTCTTCCGGAAGTGCCATTGAACCGTCACCATGTTCGAGATGCTCTAGTTCCTCTGCATGTTCCTCAAGCATCGCCTCATTGGAGAGTTTGCCCGTGAACATGCTGCGATTGAATCGCTTGAAATGCACGTTGTACATATGCCAGGTTACAATCGAAAGTACCGCCAGCACGGCCTCAGCGCCGTGTGCGGCACGTGCCGCAGGGACCGCAACACCGGATACAAAGGTTGTGGTTGCAATTGGGTTCCACATCATAAACCCGGTGATGACCATGATGACTGTGCCCCAAACGACGGCAAGATACTCGGCCTTTTCACCAAAGTTGTAGCGGGGCAGATGGGGATGACTTTTCCGCAATCCTAAGTTGAATGCGATCCAATTAATGACATCACGTGCGTCGCGCAGAGAAGGGATCATTGAAGCACGTTTTCCAAGCACGAATATCTTGTAGCTGATTACGCCACCGTGGAAAATGGCTTCAGCCATGAGCAGGGTTGCCAGAAAGCGATGCAGTACCCGCACGCTTTCTATGCCTCCCATCACCTGCACCATTGTTTGCGCCCAGGCTTGTTCTCCGTATTTTTGTGGCAAGCCCGTGAGCGCCAAACCCGTAAACGTCACAAGCAGAATAATATGCTCAAAGCGTTGGGATGGGCTAAAACGAACATGTTCTTTTTTGTTAACGGTTTGAGCTGCTGCCATCTTTACTGCCCTCCACGACGACGAGTGCTCGTAATCCGATTACGCAGGCGTCGGAAAATATCGGTTGAAATTAGGAAAGCGAATCCCGCAATAACGACCGGGATGAGGATATTGTAGAACATGTTTACCAGAAACAAGAGGGGGTTGGATTGAAGTGTAGGTGGGAAATGTCCTACCCACGAGTCGGGGAAATTACTTGTCGCATCCGGATGGCACTTTTGACATGTGGTGAGTAGATTAGTGCGTACAACTTGGCTCTTAGAGCTGTCAACTTTTTGAATGTCGTGGACACCGTGGCAATCGTAGCAAACAGCTTTATTGGTTGCTACATTTGGATCCTCTTGATCAAAGAGCGCTACTGTTGTCCCGTGAAAATCGGTAAGGTAGCTGTCAAATACGTTGGTAGTGATATCGTATTTGGCCATCAGATTTTCGTCTGCATGGCAATTGGCACAAAGTTGTGGCGAACGCACCCGGAACGCATTGCTGGTTGGATCACCGATATTGTGAACACCGTGGCAGTCGATACACGTTGGAACATCGCTGTTATCCTCTTGAAATAGTGCGGCTCCGTGTATGCTGTTTCGATATTGGTCAAAGATTACACCGTGACATTTTCCGCAGGTAAGGGAAATGCGCTGGCGGGGTACATCCGGTGTTTGAATATCATGTGCGCCGTGACAATCTACACATGTTGCTGCTTCTAGGCGGCCATCGCGAATCGCCGCACCATGGACACTATCCTGTGAGCGCGTATATTGATCTTGATGGCAATTGCGGCAAGTAGCGTAACGCTCAATTTGAAAGTCGCGGATAGTCTGCGAACTATCTGGTGGGTGCGGAAATAGGTGGTCGGTGTGGCAGTCGGCACAGGCCAATGCTCCATCCGGATTGGAATGACCGTGGACGGAATTATCAAGGATACTGGAGTCAACCGTCAATGACAATTTCTCTCCACTTGGTAGCGTCCATACTCTATCCGGTTGCGAATGGCAAAGAAGGCAATAGGCATTTGATGGCTTCGCCTGGTTGCTGACCGCTTCGGTAGTTTCTGGAGCGACAACTGTTGATGAAACGGGTTCTTGACCTTCTTCTGTACTGGCGGGTGTATCTTGTGCCTGAACCAGCATAGCCGTTCCGGCCAGTATCAGAACTACACCGGCAATGAGCAGTGTTTTGACTGTAGTGTGTGCAAATCCGATTCCCTTTGTCATCTGAGGTCCTCCCGGTCACCTGATTTGCGGAAGAACGCGAAGCCAGCAGTCAATATGATCAAAATAACTCCAGTCATTAACAACACTGTAATTGGTCGGACGCCGCTAGATGCAACTTCGACTTCTGTTGCCCTCACTTCAACATTTTGCGCCCCAGCTGGAGCCGTAGGGGCAGGGCCTTCGGTTGGTTGTGGGCTGGCCCCCGAACGACTAAGCACGAACAAATCATTCTCTGCCGTGCTCAAAAGTTTGTCGACATAGGCGTAATTGTGAATGCCCAAGCTGCCGTCATTCTGTACAAAACTTAGAGCAGCTACTGCTTGATCATACTGTGTGCGTGACGGATCACTGTCTTCTGGCTTTGTGATACTACCCAAACGCGCATATGCAACTGCGAGGCGTGACTTTACAACATCCTGAGTATTGGTGACCAAACTTTGTAAATCTGTTACGGTCAAATCGGTGTGACACTGGGAACATGCACTTGGTAGTGCGTTGTCCTCGGTACTTGGCAACACTGGTTTGAAAAGGTGACTAATTCGGTTGGTTGTCCCCACAGATATAGATTGCATGTGGCAGGTCATACAGACCGGGCCGCCTTCGGCGCTGAAGTGCGCTCCGGCTACTCCGTCGATATCAGCAACTAGGGCAGTTCCTTCAAACATTTCCTTGACGGGATGATGCACGCCACTAGCTGTCTCGGTGGGGTTAGTGTGACAGGATATGCACAAACTGTTTGCTTCTTGAACTAGGTCCGACGGTTGCTCAGAGTCGGTATGCGGATAGTGGCAAGTAGTGCAGGTTACGCCCCATTTTGCAGTGTCAGTTGTTATAGGATCAAGGGGTTGGCCGTCCCGGTCACCACTTTCCACCGCAGCTATAAGGGCCGCTGTCTGGCGCGCGTCCTGACTGTGGCAGTTCAAACATTCGTTAGCTGCATTGTCGCTTTTCAGCATGTCGGTAAGTGCAGATGCATGGCTGTTATTGAACCATTCGTTATATTGCATATTCGGTTGGCTGCCGTGACCGCTAACCCACCAATGATTACCACTATCTTTACCGACAAGCGTAAATACTTGACTTAAGTCTGTGCCGGGTACATAACCAACAGGATAGGGGTGGTTATCTTGGCTTACCCCCTGACTATGGCATTGGCCGCAAACCTGCGGGTCGGGAGCTGTGAATATTGCGCCACGCAGGGCTATAAATTCTTCATCACTAGGTCTTCTGCCCGCATCTTTAGCGAGTTCTACATGAATGCTGGCGGGCCCGTGGCATGCTTCACATTGCACACCTATATCTTTCCAGCGCCCTCTTTCAACATCATATCCGGTGGTATGACAATACGCACAATTTTGCTCCCAATCATATGCTGGATCAGGCCATTCGTCTGCCAGCTTAACTGTCTCCCAGGTCTGAGTTTCGACATTCCACTCCGCTGGCAATACCATATAGTCGTTACGATCAACTTCATATAGGTAACGTTGAACGTGCCGTCCAGCACCAACCACTAATGCGATATCGTCTGCCGTGAAGGGGCGAGCGGTGTCTTCGCCGGGAATCTGAACCGTTCGAACATCTTCTCCCTGCTCAAAGTCACCCAGAACGTTCGCATTTCTTCGGGCCACCTCTTGCAAGGCTAACGCATGATTGCTCTCACCGTGTGATCGGGCTAGATTTCGATGGCAGGATGCACATTCCTTTGATCCAACATACTCGGCTGGTTCATTCTGTGCATAAACGGTATATTGTCCGGTTGCCAAGAAACCCATACCGATGACAATGAATGCACACCCTAAAAGGGCTAGTAACTTCGTCCATAATTGTTTCACATTGTTTGCCCTTCGCTAGGAGCATGCAACTGAGCTAAAGTTGCGTTGGGTGATACGCTGAAGACTAATAGCTTCATGTATTGTAACCAATTTGACTGTTTCGGAGAATGGAATGGGGACACATCTTTTTGATAAGAATCATTGCTTACGACAAGGTTGTCAAAGGCCGGAAAAAAACTTGTAATATGACAGCTATCGCATCTAACTGATGGACTTCCTAAAGTTGTTTCTTCCGATCCTAACTCATTAGTCGTCCATTGGCCGGAAAATACTTTGTCGCCTTCTTCGGTTTGAATTACATACCGTTGGGGGAATGGATCTGTTGCGGGGATAAGTGAGTCATCTATCGTATATGCATCTGCCAGATCATTAATGATGATCTGTCTTTCGTCTTGACGAGGTTCATAATTGGTGACGACAGCCAATGGCATCACTAGAGTTTGAGGATTCAACACCGGTGACCAGTCAGGCGTTCCATTCGAGTGGCAGGTATAGCAAGTGTTTGCGCCTATATAGACAGCATTATGCGGGGCTATGTCTAATTCCTGCCGATTATTGCCCATAACCTGAATTGAAAAAATGGCGATGATGACCCCAGTAACGAGGGCAAGGCTCCCCGTAGCTATGAGAAGAGGAGGAATCCACCTGATTTTGTGTCCGCGATGTGATGCTATCAACGCTGTATTCTTTGTCACAATCTTCATCAGATCTAAAATTGTCCCATAGTCAGCTTTGATTGTAATCAGCCAGCAGCATGATCTTGTATCGTTCGCTAGAACGATTTTAACTAATCTACTAATCGTTGGCGAACCGCAAGCAATGCAGCCTGTGTTCTGTCTGAGACGTGTAACTTTTGCAGGATGTGTTGTACATGGGTTTTTACGGTTGGTACGCTAATATTGAGCGTTTCGGCAATCGTTTGGTTTGATAATCCTTGAACCATAAGCCGTAACACCTCGATCTCCCGTTCAGAAAGCATCTCAACAGGCATTTCGGCTGGTTCTGGTGTTGGAACACTCAGATCCACGACCTGTGCTAGTGCGGTTTCAAGTAGTGTTCTGTCGATGAGCTCCTCGCCTGTCGCAGCAGCAATTACTGCGCGAACGATTTGATCCGGGTTCGTTTCTTTGGAAAGATAGCCTGACGCCCCATTGCTAATTGCCCGCGCCAGATAACCGGGGTTAGCATAAGTTGTCAGCATTATCACACTGGTACATGGCGAAACCGCTTTGATTTGTGGCAATGCTTGCAGCCCATCGCCATCTTTCATGCGAATATCTAGCAACATCACGTTGGGCTGTAAGTCGCGAGCCATAGAAACAGCCAAATTTCCGCTGTCGGCTTCGCCCACTACCTCAATACCCGGACGGCTTAACAATGCCTTTAGACCCTGCCGGACAATGCCGTGATCGTCTACGATTAC
Organism: Anaerolineae bacterium; assembly: GCA_041390885.1. Lineage (GTDB taxonomy): Bacteria > Chloroflexota > Anaerolineae > Aggregatilineales > Phototrophicaceae > CFX2. The sequence continues at coordinate 355,283 of JAWKPB010000022.1, forward strand.
AGCACGGATTAAGTTGGGATGTGTGTCGAAACCTATTGTCATTTGACCTGACCATTTCTCACTTTAGAATCCAAATGGAGGGAACGGGGAGTCAGTGGGACCCACACATGAACTCGTGTGCCACTACCGGGACTGCTTTCAATTTCACAAGTGCCGTGTATCAAGGCAGCACGTTCCTTCATTGTTGTGACACCAAGACCACGACCATCCCCATTCATTGCGCCTAAATCAAATCCTTTACCGTCATCTTTGATGAGTAAATTAATTCCATTACCATTTCGCATTAGTAGCTGCACATTTTTGGCATCGGCGTGTTTGCGAATGTTGTTGAGTGCCTCTTGCGCGATGCGGAACAACGTTACCCCAACGGTTTTATCAGGCTCATCTGGTATCTTCTGGATGTCCAGCGCTAAATTCCAACCTGCTGCCCGTGTAGTCGTCTGCGCCACTTCCTCCAGTGCAGCAGCTAGGCCAAGGTCGTCCAGTACTGCTGGTCTCAGGCCTTCCACAATCCGTCGCCCTTCGACAATGGCTTCTGTAAGCGTATCGCAGCCTTTTCGAATATCACCGTACCCATTTACTTCGGCGTTCTTGCACTGTTCGTAGCTGTTATTCAGGTAATAACGTGCTCCCACTAGCTGCTGGATTAAACCATCATGCAGATCGTAGGCGACTAGCTTGCGTTCTTCTTCCTGAGCATAAATTAACTTCTCAATCAGTTTGTGTTCTTGGTTGCGCTGGCGCTCTAGTTCCTCTGCCATATTGCAGAAGGTGCGGGTTAACATTCCGATTTCGTCCCGCGAAATGTGTTGTGGCAAGGTCGGGACTGGTCCACCATGTCCGAAGGCTGCCGTTTGACGCTCAAGATCGAGCAAGGGGCGGAGAATACGTTCGCTTGCGATTAAGGCTAACGCCAATACAAGCAAGGCTGCTCCCAGAATTACTGCAGTTGTAATGGCATAAAAGGCGGTCACGTCAGCATAGATTAGCCATTTGGGTGTCTGGCGAACAATGACCCAAAAACGGTCGGGTGTTGCTTCCGAAGGATGAACAGTATCATAGACAACAACGCTGTTCATCGTTTCAAGATAACCAAACGTTCCGCTTAAAATTGGTTTGGTATCCAATTGAGACTGAGTTATATCGAACTGTTCTGGATACACCAGATAGTTGCCATCTTGGTCGAGCATGATCCAGTTGTCTTCACCCGGATCAGTGGGCAAATTTCGTAACAACCAACCGGCGTGTAGATCAATTAGCACGATCCCATCGTCGTTAGGCAACTTTAGGGCGTAATGGAGAAAAGGTCTACCTTGATTGACTGTATCAGCTTCCTGGATAAAAGCTGATACATACACCCCGCTGGATTTTAGAGCCATTGCTTTCTGAAAATAATTGTTTTCAGATTGATTTTTGCCACCGTCTACGACGCTGACTGCACTTCCGTCCGACGTGATACCCACGATTTCACGCCCTGAAGCATCAATATAACGTAGCGTCTGATACATCGGCCTAACGGACGAGAACATGAGGAAATCTTGTGCGACTTCGTTCTGCCACAGGGCGATCTCGTCATCAGAGGCGGCCTCATGATGCAAAGTTCTTAGTTTTTGCAGGCTTCTTAATACGCTGAGATATAGCGCGTCACCCCCTGTTTGTTTGAGGGAACTTACCATGCTTTCAGCCTGCAAACGTACTTGGTGACTTGATCGTTCTAGGGCTTGCCCATAAAGGGCGGTCCGAGTATAGAAATATCCATAAAGTGCCATGCCGGCAATGGCAATTGACGTTAGTCCTACAAAAACCAGAATTAATTTAACCCGGAGACTTGTGACCGCGTACATTGGAGTATATTTTGCCTGACGAACTTCATTTGAACATAGCGGATGTACCAATACCTATTTTGAAGTAATTGTTGATTTAGTAGTGGTGACGAACGTCACGAATGATTGGTAACGGAAGAGATTTTCCTCAAGTAGGAGATTTGCTACCCTTGAACATGAAATCAGCATACCTATAAATAACATTAGGAAATTTTGTTTTCGCACCGAAATTGGCCTAGAATAACGAATAACTTTCAGCAAGGAGTATAAACTCCTCATGTCATTGAATCCGTTAATATAACATATGATCGTGAATGTGTAATCAAGGAGAACATAATGGCAGAGCGTGTATGGGAAAAACCATATGTAGTTACAACACAGCCGAAACCGCGCTCGGAATATCTCAAATTTTTGATTGGTGGCCTTCTCATGTTGGCTGCGGTGGTTTATCTCATTGTTTCCGGAACAGCAAGTGGCGCGCGCTACTTCATCACTATTGATGAGTTGGTGAATAACCCGGAGTATGTAGGGAAATCGATTCGTGTTTCGGGAGCAGTTATTGGGGATTCCATTGTCTATGACAGTCGTAACCTCACCATTGATTTCACGGTAGCCAACATACCAGAAGATACAACTGACCTGGCGCGTACACTTCACGAAGCAGTTATTAATGATGGCGCCACCCGGGTAAAGGTACACATCGAAAATGAAGTCAAGCCCGACCTACTTCAAAACGAGGCTCAAGCGATCTTAACTGGCGAAATGAGATCCGATGGTGTGTTTTACGCCACCGAATTACTGTTGAAGTGCCCGAGTCGCTATGAAGAAAATGCGCCGAATCAAGTAGTTGCTGGCGCGTGATTGCCGGTGGCAAGTCGTGAGCTTGCTATCAACATCATCTTTTCAATGGATATCTAGATGCGAATCGCAATCGCTTCTGACGGTTGCTGAGGTTAAGTCATACCAGTTCTAGAAACGAGGTCGTTTGTCATGCTGGCAGAAATCGGTTTAGTTGCGGTCTTTCTAGCCTTTTTGAGTTCACTCTATGCGATTGGTGCTTCACTGTATGGCGAACGCTTTGCCCGTAGTGAAGCAGTTGTCCTCAGTGGGCGCAATGCGGTTTTTGTAACCTTCACTTTGATGACTATAGCCATTTTGGCCCTCCAAACGGCGCTCATGTCTCAGCAGTATCAGATTGCCTATGTCTGGTCGGTTTCTAGTCCTGACATGCCAGACTTCTTTCGCTTTACCGCCCTTTGGGGCTCACAGGCTGGATCGTTACTGTTCTGGTCATTCTTAATGAGTGCGTTTGCAGCGGCAGCTGTTCTTCTGAACTGGCGCAGCCATCGCCGAATTATGCCATATGCAATTGTGTATATGATGACGACTCTTGCATTCTTCGTTGCACTGGTGCTTTTGTTCGAGAATCCGTTCAACCGTTGGTGGATTATCCCGACCAATCCTGTTGACCAGCAAGTTGTGCAGGCAGGATTGACACCTGCTGGGGGTGTTGCGCCAGCCGCACAAGACCTCGCGGCGTCTGCGCAAGGTTTGAATCCGCTCTTGCGCCATTTCGGTATGGCGATTCATCCACCTATGCTTTATCTCGGCTTTGTTTCCTTTGTAATTCCGTTTGCTTTTGCAATGGGAGCACTTGCTTCAGGTGATTTGTCCACCAACTGGATTAAGGCAACTCGCCGTTGGGCCTTAGTGGCATGGTTGTTCCTCAGCCTTGGACTATTGCTTGGAGGACGCTGGGCCTACGATGTACTCGGCTGGGGAGGCTACTGGGGTTGGGACCCGGTAGAAAACGCTGCATTCTTGCCGTGGCTCGTTGGGACGGCTTTCTTACATAGCGTCATGATCCAAGAGAAAAGAGGCATGTTCAAAGTTTGGAATATGTTCTTGGTTATAGGTTCTTTTAGCGCCGTGATCTTCGGAACATTCGCTACTCGCAGCGGCCTTGTGGATAGCGTTCACAGTTTCGCCCGCAGCGATATCGGTTTCCCCATGTTCTTCTTCTGGGCAGGTATAACCATTGTGTCTGTCTGGTTGATATTATGGCGACGGAGCCGGGGCGAACTGCGTGATGAACATTCTAATAACAGTCTTCTCAGTCGAGAATCGTTGTTTATGCTGAACAACTTCGTATTTGTCGCGTTATTTGTCGCGATCTTCTGGGGTAGCTTTGGTGCGCCGATCGTTAGTGAGTTGGTGATGAACACCAATATCACCCTGGGTACAGATTACTTTATGCGGGTGACACCACCGCTGTTTGCTGCCTTATATATCCTTATGGGTATTGCGCCTTTGGCCGCTTGGGGCAAAACGTCACTAACACGGCTGGGGCGTTCGGTCGTCATCCCCATCATTTTGACCATTGTGTCACTGGTTTTCTTTATGGTTGGGGGCCTCAGCACTCCGGGCGGCTTGATAGCTTATGGAATTGTGCTGTTTGCCGGGTGGGTAGCACTTTATGAAACTTATCGGGGCATAGTTGCACGTCGTCAGGCACATCAAGAAGGCGTTCTGCAATCGCTCACCGCCTTGTTCAATCGCAATCCACGCCGTTATGGTGGTTACCTCATCCATTTCGGTATTACTATCATCGGGATTGGTGTGATCGGCAGCACATTATTCCAGCAGGAAACGCAACGGACGCTCGCAGTGGGCGAAAGTCTGAATATCGGTGGATACACACTGCGCTACGACTCACTTGATAATGGACAGATTGCTGAAGATGGCCGCTCTATGGATATTGCCAACTTGACAGTGATACGTGACGGTAAAGAACTCGCGCATTTGCGCCCGCGCCGGGATTTCTTCCCACAGACCGATGGCATGAACACCATGACCATTGCCGGTTCATATAGCACAGTTGAAAATGACTTTTACGTCATCTTGGTTGATTGGGAACCTGTACAACAAAACGCCGCAACTTTCAAAGTCTATATTAACCCGCTGATTAACTTGGTTTGGTGGGGAGGACTAATCCTCATTATTGGAACATTGCTGGCAGCTTGGCCGCGGGAAGTCCTGCCTGCTCGCATCCGCCAAGAAGTGCGTGGCTTTGTGCCGCGTACAGCCTAAAAGGGGTGTAATCGATGATTAAGCATGCTAGGGTGTTGGCTCTCATCGCTGTCACGATTTTGGTAGTGATGAGTTGGAATGTGAGTGCACAGGATCAACCAACAACCACGGTTACTGACGACGACGTAAATGCTATCGCTCATGAACTGTACTGTCCGGTGTGTGAAAATATTACACTGGATGTTTGTGGGACAGCCGCCTGTGCAGATTGGCGTGATGAAATCCGGATGCAGTTAGAAGCCGGTCGCACCAAAGAACAAATTACCGATGACTTTGTCCAACGTTTTGGTGATCGGGTAGTTGGCACACCACAGGACAGCGTTCTTCGCGCATTATCACTTGTCACACCCTGGGTCATAATCGCCGCTGTTTTGGTCCTTGTTGGCAGTATGGTGATGGGCAGTCAACGCAGACGCAATAAACCCCTTGCAGCTGTGCAACCGCCGGACGATAGATCAATTGACCGTTACCAAAAGCTACTTGAAGAGGATTTAGAAGGATGAACGAGGAATCTGTTGTAAACCAGCCGCTACCAATGCATGGGGATGAGGCAGTCCAGTCAAGTACACCACGCTCATCACGGCTTGGTCTTGGTTCAATCATGTTGCTAATGGGTATTGTAGCCGTAGCTGTGGTTTTTGGTCTGGCACTTGCACGGCAAAACAAGTCCCAGCCAACTGCGGGCTCTGCCCCGGACTTCAGTCTGACTACGTTTGAAGGCCAAACGTTTAAATTATCCGATCTAGAGGGTAAGGTAGTGGTCATCAATTTCTGGGCAAGCTGGTGTGGCCCCTGTCGTGATGAAGCGCCTGAGTTGCAGTCAGCCTGGGAATCCTATCAAGATCGTGGCGATGTTGTCTTTATTGGAATTGCTTATGCCGACAACGGGCCAAAGTCGGTGGCTTATCTCAAAGAATTCGGAGTGACCTACTTAAATGGGCCTGACCTCGGTACACGTATTTCAGAGGATTACAACATTCAAGGTGTGCCAGAAACATTTGTTATTGACCGCCAGGGCAATGTAAGTCAATTCATTTACGCTGGTGTGACCAAACAGCGCTTGAGTGCGATCATCGATCAGCTTTTGTAAGGGAGTAACGTGTTGTGAGTACAGAAGGGCTTTTGGCACTAGTAGTAATGCTCGTAGGCGGCATCATATGGTTGGTTTGGCCGCTGCTACGCCGTAAAACGAGTTCGTCTGTTGAAATGGTTCAACAGCAAAAAGAACGGGAGATGCTCCTGACCACCTATGAGCGAACGCTGGCCGCGATCCGTGACTTGGACGAAGATCATTTGACCAGCAAACTTTCCCAAGCCGATTACGAAACCGAGCGCGCTGCATGGGCAGAACAGGGTGTACTGCTTTTGCAAGAGATAGAAAAGTTTGGTGGCAAGGTGCCGGCGAAGCGGCCAAAGGCAGCACCACATACTACGAAACAACCCGCTGCCGTGCCCACCGAAGCCGATGCCGAATTGGACGATGCCATTGAACAGGCTATTGCCAACTACGTGAAATCATCACACGGATAGAATGAAGAAATCAACATTATGAATATGCGACGACATCTCCGAATATGGGTGAGTTTGAGTTTGGCTGCGCTTGTGATGGTCGGCTGTGCCGGGCTAGCTGGCGAACCAGTTATTGTGGCGACATTACCACCATCGCCGACCACCGTAGCTCTGCCGATTAGCCTGCCACAGTCCGCCCCTGATATTGCTTTAGGCGCACAGGTCTTTGCTGATAACTGTACCCGCTGTCATGGTCAGACAGGTAAAGGTGATGGCGAGTTGGTGCAGTCGGGGCAGGTGACTAATGTGCCAGACTTTACCAACCCTCAAACTACACAGGATGCCGCGCCTATCGCATGGTATGAGATTGTTACCAACGGCAAGTTAGATAAGTTGATGCCACCGTGGGCCGACAAATTGAGCGAAGCCCAGCGCTGGTCTGTTACCATGTATGTCTATACGTTAGCTGACACACCGGCACAAGTGGCGCAGGGACAGGCAGTGTGGGCCGCAACCTGTGCGGAGTGTCATGGCGAAACGGGCGAGGGCACAGAAAATGGTGCGCCACTGCCGAATTTGCTGGAAAAGACCAAGGCCGAACTGCTTGCTGCACTTGACAATGGCATTCCCGACAACAAGCACGCAGTTGTGGCTGAACTCGCGCCTGAGGATCGCGCGGCGGCATTGGCTTATGCCGAAACGTTGGCACTGGCAAATGTGAGCAGCCCCCATGAAGTTGCTAGCGCTCCCACGGCGGTTCCTGAAAACAACCCCCAGCCCGCCAGCACCGAGGAAGCCGGTGCGGTCACTATGGGTACTGTGACGGGCAAAGTGCTCAATATGACTGCTGGAGGCTCAATTCCAACTGATTTGACACTCAATCTGCACATGATTGATCCACAGAACACATCCTCACCCGGAGAAATCCTCCATACACCGTTGAACGCTGATGGTACGTATCAGTTTGAGAATGTGGCTATTCACGATGGTTGGCAATATGTGGTGACCACTTCCTACAATGGAACTGCATTTAACAGCGCGGTTGTGGACGGCACGGCCACCCAGTCGCAGATAGAACTGCCTCTAAACATCTACGAGACATCGGACGACGCATCAGAAATACAGATTAATGCCATCTTGACGATGGTGCAGACCCAATCCGCTAACCGCTTGGAAGTAGTTCAGATTTACAGCTTCACGAATGAGTCTGACCATCTGTACCTGAAACAGGACAATGGCAGTCAATCGTCTGTAAGTGTCCGACTGCCACAAGGGGCGACATTTGAGGACTTTTCTGGCAGTGGATACCTCGTTTCCGCAGATGGTACGCAGATCACTGATACCCAGCCTGTTTTTCCGGGTGCGGCTCATGTGATGCATGTAGCCTATTCGTTACCCTATGCCGATAGTGCTGAAATAGATCAACTGGTAGATTACCGCCTAAATGGACAGGTAGAAGTCATGGTTGGGACTGATGGACTTTCTGTGACTGGTGATGGTTTCGCGGGACTTGGTGCGCGCCAACTGGGTGGTCGCAGTTACATGAGTTATGGCAGTACGTTTGATCGTAATGCTGGGGAAACGGTGCGTTTTCAAGTGCAAGGTACGGCGGCTTCCACGACCAGCTCCGCCGTGACTGCCACGAGTACCAGTCCGTTCGCCTATCTACTAATAGGTGCAGGTCTGCTGGCAATTGGTGCAGCCTTTGGGTTCTTCATGCGTGAACGGGTGAGCGAACGCACTGCTGCGGGGGTGGTAGGAACAGCGAGTAGCGGTACTCAAGTCAACGCGCTGATGAAACAGATCGCCGATCTTGATGTGCAGCACCAAGCTGGCAAACTTAGCGAGTCAAAATATAAACGGCAGCGCGCAGAACTAAAGGCACAACTGACGGCGTTGATGAAGCAAGGGGCTGATACCGATTCAGAATGATCATAGGGGCGAAGTTTAGTCTGAATATATATCAGCTAGCACAAGATTACAGATAATTACAGTTTATGTCGGCGAAGTCGTCGTCGCCTCCGCCGACATAAGGGAATTCCTTCGCTGTATGGCAAATATCGTTCCTAAAGGAAGGCTTCGTACTCAAAGTCGGCCAGTAACCCAGCTTATCCGCGGTGGCGGCAGTGGGGTGCGCTGCTGCTTACTTTACGGTCAAGATTGGCAGCGGGGGCAATTTCCGACAAAAGATACATCCCCAGACATATGTAATGATTGCAGAGTACGTGATCAATGAGTGCCGCGAACACGGACGCCATTTATGGCGTCCCTACAAAACCTCCGACAATGTACGGGTGCACGTAAGAATATCACGTATCATCTAACCACTACCTATCACAATATAGCACAAATGTTTTTACTGGTCAATTTTAATTTGGATAAAGTTTGGTTCGAATTTGGTTTGGGTATGCGGTTGGGCGCTTAAGAAACTTGTTCCCTGCTCGAAACAGCCGTTTTGCAGGTGGGGAGGAGAGTAAGGGGCATCCCGCCTACATAAACAGGTAGCTTTCACCACAGTGAACTTTTGCCAGTTAGATGTCATTCCACGGGATAACTTAAGCCGCTAACCTTCTCTATGTCGAGGGAAATGGCACAAGATAATTCAAGCCAGCGCAAATGGGTGGAAACAACGATAGTGGAGCGTGACCGAGTGAGATACCTGTCTTAGGCCGATCATCCAATCGTTATGGTAACTGTGTTCCCAATAAGCCAGTGCATTGGGTTGACGGGAAAAGGAAAAAATAAAGACGGTCAGGAACTTTCCTGACCGTCTTCACAAACTATATGGCTTAAACGTTTACGATGTTGCTGGAGGGACTACCGGTGGCCGTGTGAAGCTTGCTACGTCACCGCCAACTGCCTTAATGCTGTCGTACAACACCTGAAGAATGTAATCCGGATTGTGCGCGAAGGCTCCGGGATCCTTATTCGAATACTGGTAGTTGTAAGCCGCGCCAAGCAGGTTCGGAGTCCACGACACATAACGGTTGTCATTGTTGGCTTCGTCAGCATCTGCTACACCGTTCCCATTGGTATCAATGAAGAAGTAGGGGTAGGCCGCTGGCGAGTAAGCAATACTTGTGCCCTTGTCAGTGGCATAGGCTTGCATGGCAGCCAGTAATGCTTCCTGGAATGACTGGATTTCGGCAGCGATTGGTTCTGCTGTGTCACCATCACCGTCGTAGTCAATGGGGTCAACGTCTTCTTGCTCGTTGCGGATCATGGCACGCAGGTCTTCCTGTGTTTCCACGCCGTCATGGCAGTCAGCACACTCATCAACCTTGACCGCGCCCGTATGGGTCACATGGCAGTCGGTACAAACTTGTGCTTCCTCAACGTGCATGTTACGCCCGTTGTACTCGTTGCCGTCGAATTCGTAAGCACCTTTCACTTCTGTGCCGAACAACGTTGCTCCGGCAGCGAAGTAGTGGACATTACGGAAGGCTAACTTGGGTGAGACTTCGTCCGGTCCAACCCCTGCACCCTTGATGGCGTTGTTCACACTCACCGTGGATTCACGACCCTGATGGCAAGTGATGCACAGGTTGTTTTCGTCACCTTCGCCGAAGGATACCTTCGCACCGCTGGGGAACGTTACCTGATCGACCTTATATACTTCGAAGTCATTCTCAACTTCGTGGCAGGTTGAGCAGGCCAATGACTGCGGCACCGGGCCCTTGATATTCACGCCGTTCTCAATATAGAAGGGCAGGCCACCGGGTGTGTGGCAGCGGGTGCAACCAGCAGGTACTTCACCCTCAGCGTCCCAGTGACGGAACGGCTCAGTTGTTACGGCGAAGTGTCCAATGTCGTCACGGCTGGCTGTCGAAAGATCAACCGGCTCTGTCATTTGTGTGTTAAGGGCATCAATCGAGTCGTACAGCAGTTCAATGATGTACTTCGGATTGTGGGCAAACCCACCGGGATCCTTGACCGATACCTGGTAGTTATAGGCTGCCTTCAACAACGTCGGCGTAAAGGCCTTGTAACCATTAGCGGAAGTTGCTTCATCTTCATCAACTTCACCGTTGTCGTTCGTGTCAACAAAGAAGTAGGGATAAGATTCTGCACTATATGCAATAGGTGTGCCGGAAACTTCACGCGCATAGCTTTGCAAGGCTTCCATTGCCAGTTCCTGCAGACCTTGAATTTCTTCGGAGATACCTTCGAGCGTATCGCCGTCACCGTCGTAATCTGCGCCCGAACCATTCATACGAATGTAGGGGAGATCTTCAACGGATTGCACGTCTTCATGACAGTCCGCGCACACATCAACTTTTACTTCCAAGGTATGCGGGTTATGGCAGTCGGCGCAGGTGTTCAGTCCTTCAGCGTGCATATTGCGACCCTGATAGAACTTACCCTCGAACTGGTAACCACCGCGCGCTTCGCCACCGTAAAGGGTAGCTGCTGCCGCAAAATAGTGGATGTTAATGAAACCCAGATCGGTGCTAACGGTGTTGTCATTGTCGCTTGTCAGCCCGGCCTTTTCAATGGCAGCATTAACCGAGTCAGTTGAAGCACGACCCTGATGGCACTGCATACAACGGGCAGATCGACCAACGTTTTCAATGGTCGCGCCGGACGGGAACGTGACACTCGTGAGTTGCGAGGCGGCGCTGTTGTGGCAGCCGTCGCAAGTGAGTACCGTGCCAAGTGGCGCTGGTGCGTCCACCTTAAACGGTGTGGAACCATCTCCCCCGACAAAATCAATGTAGCCGGGTGTCGAATGGCAGCGCGCGCAGCTTTCAGGAACTGCACCTTCGCTGTTCCAATGATTGAATGCTTCTGCCTCGGTGTCGGCATGACCCGACCCCGCCCACGCGTTGTAGATGGCGGCCAAATATGGCGCATCACCTTCCAACGGCGCCCCAAACCCGGTATAAGGTTCAGGTGTAGGTGCCGGGGTTGCTTCTTGTGCGACCACCTGTGATTGAAGCAAAAGCGACATACCTGCAATCACTAACAGGACGCCAACCGTAACCAGTAACTGGCTTTTTCTCATTACGTCCTCCTTCCTCCCTTAACTTGATCATGAGTGTACGAAGATCGGGAGAAGATACTTTCACTCTAATCATCAATTCTCTCATGTGGCTCTTAAAAAACCGTCCACCTGAAGAATGATTTCTTATCATCCTCCCGGTTGATTGATGAGAGGAAGTTAAATTTGAACGCAAATTTTGTATTAATTGTGATGTTAAGTCGTATTGTTTTTGAGACGGAAATTGTGGTCGAAAGTGGCAATATTTATATAATCATTCGTCTTGAACGGCAAAAGGGATTATAAACGATAGGCCGTTCGGTTGCTGACCGGGGGCACATTCGGCAGGACAGGAGAACACGTATGAAAATGACCATGCGCTGGTTTGGCGCAGATGATGCGGTTCGGTTACAAGACATTGCACAGATACCGATTGTGAGGGGTATCGTCGGTTTGCTTGACGGTATGCCGGACAACGCAGTGTGGTCTTTAGATGATTTTGAGCAGCTCAAGCAGCAAGTGAACGCACACGGCCTCAGCCTTGATGTGATTGAAAGCATTCCCGTTGCCGAAGCGATTAAGCAGGGTGCACCGGACCGGGACACCTACATTGATATGTACTGCGAAAGTATCCGTAATATGGGGCGAGCCGGCATTCCGGTACTGTGCTACAACTTCATGCCCGTTTTTGACTGGATGCGGACTGATCTGGCATTTCATCTATTTGACGGCTCATTGGTGAGCGCATATGACCACCAGGCAATGCTGGACTACGATCTGACGAAGGGACTGGAAGCACGGGTGGCGTGGGCTCATGGTTACACGGGCGAAGAAATAGCGGAAGTGCTGGATATCTATCGTAAAATTGATGAGGATGCCCTGTTCGAGAATATGGCGTATTTCCTGCGCCGCGTCGTGCCAGTGGCCGAGGAGGCAGGGGTACTGCTGGCCCTTCATCCTGATGATCCGCCGTGGCCGATATTTGGCCTGCCGCGCATTGTCCGTGACTTGCCCAGCATACAGCGTATTCTGGACGTGGTTGAAAGTCCACATAACGGGCTGACGTTTTGTTCTGGTTCGTTGGGAGCTTCGGCAGAAAACGATTTGCCCGCGATGGTGCGGCAATTTGCCGGACGTATCAATTTTGTTCATCTCCGCAATGTGCAAATTACTGCCCCGCAGACATTTCATGAAGTGGCCCACACCGCCGAAACCCATGTTGATGTTGCAGCAATTATGCAGGCGTTAGTTGATATTGATTTCCGCGGTCCTATCCGCCCTGACCACGGGCGTATGATCTGGGGGGAAACTGGCCGCATGGGCTATGGTCTTTATGACCGCGCGCTGGCGGCTATGTATCTGCACGGGTTGTGGCAGGGGATTCAGCATAGTCGCTAAGTAATACAATTTAAATCGGCCATATCACGTTGCTCTTCCAGCTCCGCTTCGGGTCTAGTGTCACTTACCATGCAAATGGTTGTGTCGCCATGCGATCATAAAAATTCGGATATTTTTCATAAATGTAAATGCCTCATTACATCAGAATGCTTTTGATGGGTATATGGTTCAAGATAGTCCTTATATGGTCAGAGCGGCTATGTTAGCCTGCTTTTAAGAGAATGTTAGGTGGATTTTAGGCTGGCTCCGTACACTCCGTTGCGAAATAGTTCATCACATCTTCGACTTCAACCTTGCAAGGTTTTTACGCGGCCTTGCAGGCTGATAGTTGGCTGCAAGGTCGAAATGCAAAAATCTAGTGACATTGTCGGATTTTGATGGTGGTATTCGTGTGTTCAGGAAGGAAGCCTAATATGGCGGTACGACGTCGTTACACTTTATTAGTTCTTTTGATTTTGTTTAGTGTGCTTTTCTTAAGCAATCCTATAAGTACATTTGCACAAGGTACAAATCCCCCCATTCTCGTCGTTGTAAACAGTGCGGCGACGAACAAATTCGGGCGGTATTTGGGTGAAATCCTCAAAGCTGAGGGCGTTAGCAGCTTTGATATTGTCGAACTCAGTTCCGTGACCCTTACAAGTATGCAGTCACGGTCGTTGGTAATTCTGGCGGAAACGACGCTTTCTGGTGCTCAAGCCACAATGTTTAGCAGTTATGTTAGCGGTGGTGGCAATCTGATCGCTATGCGGCCAACGTCTCAGTTGGCGTCCTTGTTCGGACTTGGTACTTTAGCGACTACTGGTAACAACGGATACCTTCAAATTAACTCAGGCGCAAGCATTAACGGTTACGCCCCCGGCAGTGGTCTTGTAACACAGACCTTGCAAATTCATGGCGTAACTGACCTGTGGAATCTGAGCGGTGGTGTCAGTCTTGCCCAATATTACAGCAACGCAACCACCTCCACGGTATACCCGGCAGTGGTCAGCAATGCGACCGGCAGCGCCATCGCCTTTACCTATGATCTGCCCACCAACGTCATTTTGACTCGTCAAGGTAATCCGGGTAATGCTAACCTCGATACGGATGGCGACAATGTGCTGCGTACCATTGACCTGTTCCAGACAAGTGGTGGAGGTGCGCCATGGATTGATCGCAAATAAAATTCCGATCCCACAGGCCGATATCCAACAGCGGCTTTTTGCGCGTCTGGTACGGCAGGGCTGTAAATAAAACTCGACCTCTTCCGGCTACTTGGTACTTCCCAGATGGCAAAAAGTCAATATTACTACCGACTGGCGATGCACACGCCAATCCATTATCCTACTTTACCAATTTGATCAATTCGGTGAATGCGGCCAATGGGCACATTACGCTGTATTTGACACCGTGGGGCAGTCTGGCGGTAAATGATGCCCAACTCAATGCTTGGATCGCTCAGGGTCATGAGTTTGGCATTCACCCGGATGCTTCACCACAACCCACAAATAGCACACTGCTTAACCAAGCTATTCTCACCAACCTGAGTTGGTGGCAGTCTCGCTTTACAAGTCAACCTTCCCGAACTGTCCGTTTCCACCAAGTCACTTGGGTGGGCTGGGATGACGCCGCTGAAATCGCAGTAGCCCGAGGATTAAGTTTAGACACCAATTTTTATCATTGGGGCCCATGGCTAAAAAAGCCTGATAACACGTGGCCGCACGGTTATATTACGGGCAGCGGACAATCCATGAAAATGGTTACCATTGATGGCACCATTCTTCCCTATTATCAACAACTTACCCAACTGGTAGATGAACAATTCTTCAGCATCATTGGCGGTTCAAATTCGTCATCCGGTTGGGAATCCTTGACCCCGCAGCAAGCTACCAATGTTGCAGCAAGTCTCATTGATGCCAGCCTCGCGGGTGACTATTCGGCAATCATGACCCAGTTCCACGTTGACTACTCGTCATGGGGTGAAGTCGAACCTTGGATTGGCGGTACCATCAACTACGCTAACAGCAAGGGTGTACCCGTATGGACGAGTGGTAAGTGGTTAAACTTCTTGGAAACACGTGATGCTACCCGCTATGACAACATCGTGTGGAATAACTCATCTGGCACACTGGCGTTTAATATGGTTGGTTCCACAGCGCCGGGCTTTAGCCTAAGTGTGATGCTTCCAGTTAATTACGGTGGACGCGGTCTTCAATCCGTGTTGGTTGATGGAACATCAGCTAATTTCTACTTTCAGACTATTAATGGCGAGAACATCGCGTTTGTGAATGTTAGCCCCGGGAATCATACCTTTAGTGTAAACTACAGCGGATTACAACTTACTGTCACACCGAGTAATCCACCTACATCAACCCCGACCAGCACATTGCCGCCTTCGGCGACACCAACTTTTGGTCCTAGCCCTACATCTTTACCAACCCCCTATCCCGTTTTGGATAATTTTAATCGGGCAGATGGCGCTTTGGGTGCGAATTGGTCAGGCAGTACTTCAAAGTATGCGATTGCTGGTAACGCTCTGGATGTGATCGAAGATGCTGACATTTATTGGAAAGCAAATTCGTTTGGATCTGACCAGTCGGTATTCGTAAGGATTGCCAACTATGTCTCAACCGCTACCGAAATTGATCTGCTGCTGAAAGCGCAGTCAAGTGACAATTGGTCTAGCGGCGTATTGCAGCTCTCATACAGTCCTGCGAGCCATACACTCAGTGTTTGGAGTTACACGCCCAGCCAAGGTTGGGTAAAATATGGAGCCGACATCCCTGCTACATTGGGTAACTATGATACGTTTGGCGCTCGATCACGTTCTGATGGAACTGTTGAAGTTTACGTCAATGGAAGTTTGATCGCCACCCGAAACGCTTCCAGTTGGCCTTTTTCGAGTGGTGGCGGTTATATCGGCATCTGGACGATCAATGCCCAAGGCACGCTTCTTGATGATTTTGGTGGCGGCGGTAATGTTATTCCAGTCACACCCACTAATGGGCCGTCACCGACACCAACTAGCTCGCCCACTAATGGGCCGTCCCTAACACCTACTAATTCACCCACCCCCTCCAATACACCGGTGTTGGGTGGTGTACTCGATCCGTTCAACCGTGCCAACGGCGGCATCGGTGGGAACTGGAATGGGTCAACCTCTAGCTATGCAATTAACAACAATCAATTGGATGTTAACGGCAGTGGCGACATTTACTGGAGCGCCAATAGCTTCGGTTCCGATCAACAGGTCTCGGTTATCTTAACAAATATAGATACACAGGCTGTCGAGATTGATCTCATTCTGAAGTCACAATCCAACAATGACTGGGGTTCTGGTCTCATTGAAGTTTACTATGATGCGGCTGGACACTTTGTCCAAGTTTGGACGTATAGTTCAACCCAAGGATGGCAGCAACATGGTGCCAATATTCCCGTGACATTTGTCAATGGAAACAAGTTCGGTGCGCGCGCCTTGCCGAATGGCACAGTCGAGGTGTATCAAAATGGTGCGCTGCTTGGCACTCGTGACGTTTCAACATGGGGATTTAACGCCAGCGGCGGCTATATCGGGCTTTGGATGGTCAATGCTTCTAATATGATTTTGGACGACTTTGATGGCGGCAATTATGTTGTTGTTACGCCAACCTTCACTCCTTCACCCACCTTAACACCGACGAATGGTCCAAGCGCGACTCCGACGACTACGCCATCACCGACCAATACGCTCGTTCCGACGAACACCCCGACCAATACACCGGTGCCGACGAACACGCCAACCAGTACACCGGTCATCGCAGCTTGTTTTGCCGATCAAGTGACAGCGAACTTTGCTGCGGGAACAGTGGGCAGCGGCGCATTCTTGAGCAGTACCTTTGGTGGCGAAGTCATCCTTGCACCAACATTTAATGAGGACTTCAATGGGCCTGCTCTCCCGGCTGGCTGGAACACAGTCAGTTGGCAGGCCGGAACGAATATCGCTATTGTGAACGGACAGTTGTCAGTGACCAATGGCGCTGCTGGAATGGCGCAGACTTACGCCCCCGGACGTTCACTTGTGTTTGCGGCTACCTTCCAGAATGCTCCGTGGCAGCATGTCGGTTTGGAAGAATCACTCAGTTTCAACGACTCTTGGGCGATCTTCAGCACCGGCAATGGCACCAACGGCTTAATGGCACGCACATCGGATGGTAATAACACAATTCTAGGCGCAAGCTACTTGGGAGCGGCACACCAGTACCGCATTGAATGGACAGTAAGCAGTGTTGTGTTCTCTGTTGATGGTGTGGTGGTAGCAACTCACAATGTCGGTCTTGCCAATCCGCTCCGTCCGATTGTCAGCAGCAATTCCGGTGCTAGCGGTCTGGTAGTAGATTGGATGCAGCTAACACCCTATGCTACCAACGGTACCTTTACCTCCCGTGTCTATGATGCAGGTGCAGTAATGGATTGGGGCAGTGCTACGTGGAACAGCCAACTTCCGGTTGGTAGCGCCTTGACTATCAGCGTGCGCGGTGGCAACACCCCAACACCGGATGGTACTTGGAGCGCGTTCACGCCGCTGGCTGGTTCTGGCAGTGTGGTTGGCATCAGTACACGTTTCGTTCAGTATCAAGCTGTCCTCAGCGGCAGCGGCTCTTACACACCGGTACTCGCGGACATTGGCTTCGCCTGTACAACTCCAGTGGTTGTAAACGGTGCGCCATCTGTTGCAGCCAATCAAGCAACAGTTGCCGTGAACGAAGGCGTGGCAGCGGCCAACACCGGTACATTCAGTGATCCTGACAATGATCCGGTTGCACTCTCTGCCTCTGTAGGTACGGTCACTGCGACTGGCGCCAACACTTGGAGTTGGAGCTATCCGACGACCGATGGCCCGGCGAATACGCAGACTGTCACTATCACCGCGAATGACGGACGGGGTGGAATTACCCAAACAACCTTTGGCCTCACGGTCAATAACGTAGGGCCAACCGCTGACTTTGGCACGACCACCTTTACAGTTGGCGCGGGGCAGAGTGTTGGCTTGTTGTTCAGCAACCAAGCTGATCCCAGCCCTGCGGATACCACAGCTGGCTTCGTATACAGCTACGATTGTACAAATGACGGTACATATGAACTCGCAGATAGCACATCGGCCACATTCAACTGCTTCTATGGGGCTGCGGGAACCTATATCATCAACGGCCGAATCGCGGACAAAGATGGTGGTGCGAACCTCTATCAGATCGCCATTCAGGTCATGCCGGTAGCGGCGACCAACACGCCAGTGCCAACGAATACGCCTACCAATACACCTGTGCCTCCAACCAACACACCGACCAGCACTCCGGTTGTGGCGGCCTGTATGATTGACGACACGCTGGTAGACTTCGGCCTCGGCACGACTGGAGCCAATACCAGCATCATCCCGGTCGGCAACGGTGCGGTGAGCCTGAAGTCTAACGTTGATGAGAACTTTGCTGGTACGGCTCTACCGGCGGGCTGGCAGTCTGCACTGTGGTCACCCACCGGAACTGTGGTAGTGGGTGGAAGCCAGGTTACCGCGCAAGATGCCATTGTCTTCGGCAATGCGGCGGCGCTGCAAGGGTACTCAATGGAGTTTGTAGCGACCTTCGGCAACGGCCCGTGGCAGCATGTCGGTCTTGTCAAAGACATCAGCTTCAACTCACCGTGGGCGATCTTCAGCACCTGGAATACTACTGGTACGCTGTATACCCGTACCAGTGACGGCACTAACACCGCAATTCCGGGTAACTGGATTGGCACGCCGCACCTCTACCGGATCGACTGGGTTGGCACAAATATGATCTTCTCGATTGACGGCACTATCGTGTCAATCCAAACCAACTCCATGCTCGACCAGCTCCATCCAACCATGAGTGATGCTGGCAGCGATGGCATAAGCCTGGCTGTTGACTGGATGCGCCTCACGCCATTCGCGACCAACGGTACATTTACTTCCCGCGTCTTCGATGCGGGCCAGACAATGAACTGGGGACAGGTCACGTGGACTAGCACGGTTGTCGCCTCCACCACGCTGCAGGTCAGCGTTCGCACGGGTAATACGCCTGCGCCGGATGGTACATGGACTGCCTTCACACCATTGGCAGGTTCAGGAATCAATGTAGGCATGAACGGACGCTATATCCAGTACCAAGTCGCTATGACGACCAGCGATGTTGTGCAGACGCCGCGGCTGGAAAGTATCGCCTTCCAGTGCGTGCCCGGTGCGCCACCGCAGGCCCTCGTTGCACCGCAGCAGGTGACCGTGCCCACGGCAGAACCAACTAGCACGGACGTGCCGGTAGTAGTTGAAGCCAGCCCGACGGCAGTGGAAGAGGTTCCGACGAATACACCTGAGCCAACCATGGCGCCAACCAACACGCTGGAACCGACACTCGCTCCGACGAATACGCCGGAACCGACGTTAGCTCCGAGCAACACGCCAGAGCCTCCACCACCAACCGTTGAAGTGGTTGTGGAAGCACCTCAGGACCCTGCACCGACGGCAGATCCCGGCGCGCAGCCTTCACCGTAATTTGTAAGTGGCGGGGCAGGTCAAAACCTGCCTCGCTCTTTGCCAGACCAGCGCGGGTAACAACCGCATTTGAAATAAAAAGAGGCGTACCACACGGTCGCCTCTTTTGTGTAATAGCTTGCGCTACTTTTGCAGTGCTGCGTGTGCTGCGGCCAACCGTGCCACCGGAATGCGGAACGGTGAGCAGCTGACATAGTTCAGACCAGCGGAGTGACAGAAGGCAATACTCTTCGGCTCGCCACCATGTTCGCCGCAGATACCTACTTCGAGGTCAGGCCGTGCTTTACGCCCATTTTCTACTGCGAATTTGATGAGCTGTCCTACACCCTCGCTGTCCAGAACCTGGAACGGATTCTCTGGCAAAATACCGTGTTCGACGTAGTGCAGCAGGAATTTACCTTCCGCATCGTCGCGGCTGATGCCATAAGTAGTCTGGGTCAGGTCGTTCGTGCCGAATGAGAAGAATTCGGAGTATTTCGCCATCTGGTCGGCGGTCAGGGCTGCGCGTGGCAGCTCAATCATCGTGCCGATCTTGTAGTGAAGCTCTACACCGAATTGTTTCATGACCTCGCCACCGACGCGCTCAATCAATTCACGGGCCACCTTGACCTCATTGGCGTGGGCGGTCACAGCAATCATGATTTCTGGCTTCACCACTACGCCTTGCTGCCTCAGTTGGCAGGCCGCCTCAAACAGCGCACGGATCTGCATCGCCATCAGATTCGGGCGGATGATGCCCAAACGCACACCGCGCAAACCGAGCATCGGGTTGAATTCGCGCAACGCTTCAACTGCGTGCATTAGCTGCTCAATGCGCTCTAGCTCGTTGGGACGGTCACCCATGATACGAAGACCGGCAGCGCGCATGGCTAACTGTTCGTGGTCGGGCATGAATTCATGCAGCGGCGGGTCGAGCAAGCGGATAATCACCGGCTGCCCGTCCATTGCTTTGAAAATGCCGTAGAAATCGTCATGTTGGAACTGAAGCAATTTTTCCAGATGCTGCGCTTCTTCTTCGCTGTCCGGCTCGGAAAGGATCATAGCCTGAACAATCGGGAGGCGTTCTTCCTGGAAGAACATGTGTTCTGTACGGCACAGGCCTACACCCTCTGCGCCATATTCACGGGCGCGGCGGGCATCTGCCGGGTAGTCCGCGTTGGCATAGATGCCCAATCGGCGGAATTGGTCGGCCCAGCTTAGCAGTGTTTGCAGATACGTCTCACGACTGAAGTCCGGCGCTACCGACGGCAGTTCACCTACAAATACTTCGCCGCTTGTGCCGTCAATCGAGATGGTATCGCCTTCATGGACTACGGTTTGCCCAACCATGAACACGCGATCACGCACATTAATTTCAAGTGCTTCTGCACCGCAGACGCAGGGCACACCGAACTGCCGTGCCACTACAGCGGCGTGACTGGTCGCACCACCACGGCTGGTGAGAATACCCTTTGACGCCAACATACCATGCACGTCATCCGGTTTAGTTTCAGGGCGCACCATAATCACAGATCGCTTGGCTTTGCCCCACTTTTCGGCGAGGTCAGCATCGAATGCTGCAATACCAACCGCCGCGCCGGGTGAAGCGTTTACGCCGGTGGCGATCATGCGCCCAGTTTTCTTGGCCTGGGCTTTGGCTTCGTCGTCGAACTGCGGGTGCAGGAGTTGAATAACATGCTGCGGGCTTACGCGGAGTACGGCTTCTTCGCGGCTGATGAGTTCTTCCTGTGCCATCTCTACTGCGATGCGAACGGCAGACCGTGCTGTGCGCTTGCCATCACGGGTTTGCAGCATCCACAATTTGCCGCGCTCGATGGTGAACTCCACGTCCTGCATGTTGCGGTAATGGCGTTCAAGTTTATTGGCAATGTCGACAAATTGGGCATAGACCGCTGGATTTTCCCGCTCAAGTTGGGCGATGGGGGTAGGGGTACGAATGCCCGCTACCACGTCTTCGCCCTGTGCGTTCATCAGATAATCACCGAATAGATGTTTCTCACCGGTGGATGGATTGCGGGTGAAGGCTACACCTGTGCCGGATTGCTCACCCATATTGCCGAATACCATCATTTGCACGTTGACGGCAGTACCGAGGTCGTGCGGAATTCCGGCTGCGTTGCGGTAGTCTACCGCACGTTTGCCATTCCATGATTTGAAGACCGCTTCCACTGCTAATTCCAACTGGCGGTAGGCATCCTGTGGGAATGAGTCCCCCGTTTCTTGCTGGAAAATCTCCTGGAATTTGGCAGTGACCTTCTTCCAAGCTTCAGCATCCAGTTCGACGTCCGACTTGACGCCGCGCTGCCGCTTGGTTTCGGTTAAATAATCCTCAAATGGTTCATCGGCAATTCCCATCACCACTGAACCGAACATCTGTACTAGGCGGCGATAGGAGTCATAAACAAAACGGGGATCGCCCGTCAGTTTTACCATGCCCTCGGCGACGGCATCATTCATGCCGAGGTTAAGGACGGTATCCATCATGCCGGGCATTGAGAACTTGGCGCCGGAACGGACAGAGACGAGCAGGGGATTTTCGGCGCTGCCAAACTTCTTCCCGGTGCGCTGTTCGAGGGTGCGTACTGCCTCGCAAGCTTGATCCCACATGCCTTCTGGGAACTTGCCGGCGGCGACATAAGCATTGCAGGCTTCAGTGGTGATGGTGAATCCGGGGGGAACAGGAACGCCAGCGCGGGTCATATCACCAAGCCCTGCGCCTTTTCCACCCAAAAGGGCGCGAACCTTATCCCATGATCCTCCTAACTTCGTTTGCGCTGCGTCAACCTGGTCAAATAGATAGACCCATTGACGTGCCGGTTTGGGCATAATCTCCCGCGGATTAGGCGAGTTTACAACTGCGGTTGCCATGAACATATCCTCACTTTCAACATATTCGGGGAAGCTGCTCCCCACTGAGCATATCGATAACCCGTGTTGCCCCAATAGTGCTTTGAAGCGTGACCCAACCGTGCTCGTGTTTGGACACGACTTCGCCGATACAACTGGCCTGTGGGCCAAGTATTGCTAAGGTGCGTTCGGCGTCCGGCGCAGCCACAAAAGCCACAAAGCAGCCTTCATTGGCGACATAGAGGGGATCCAAACCTAATATTTCGCACGCGCCACGAACGTCATCGCGTACAGCGATGTCTTGTTCATGGACGTGTAGATGTAACTTGGCGGCGGTGGCGATTTCTACCAATCCACTGGCTAGGCCACCGCGCGTCAAGTCGCGTAAACAATGTATGTTGATGTGTTCTCGTAATAAGTTTTGAACAGGTGCCGTCAGCGGGGCGCAGTCACTTTCGATCTGGCTTTCAAATTCCAGTCCCTCACGCACGGCCATCACTGCCATGCCGTGCCGACCGATGTCGCTGCTGAGGATGATGGCATCTCCGGGACGAACTGACTGCGGCGCAATCGTATGAAGATGTTCAATGATGCCAATGCCACTGGTGTTGATATACAGTCCGTCACCTTTGCCTTTGTCTACCACTTTGGTGTCGCCCGTGACGATCTGCACGCCCGCTTTTTCAGCGGCTGTCTGCATTGACGTAACCACTTCTTCTAATGTCTCTATCGGCAGTCCTTCTTCCAGAATGAAACCAGCGCTCAGAAAGAGCGGGCGTGCGCCGCACATCGCCAGATCATTCACCGTGCCATTTACAGCCAGCGAGCCAATATCGCCGCCGGGGAAAAATAAGGGATGAACCACGAATGAATCAGTGGTATAGGCCAGCCGTGTACCATTAATAGATAAGGCTGCGCCGTCGTGCTGCATATCAAGAAATGAATTCGAGAAGTTCGGCAGGAAAACCGATTCCAGCAGTTTGTGCATAACTGTGCCGCCACTGCCGTGTGCCATTTGCACAGTTTGCGTTGTTGCGGGAGCAGGGCAGGTGAGTGTGAAATCAACCATGCTGCACCTCGTGACGGCGGTAACGATAGTAAGCCGCGCACGCGCCTTCTGAGGAAACCATCGTCGCTCCCAGCGGATGTTCCGGCGTACAAGTAGTGCCAAATGCCGCGCATTGGAACGGCTTGCGCTTGCCCTGCAATATTTCACCGCTCACGCAGTCCGGGCTTTCATCGGCGGTGTAGTCGGCCAAGCCAAAACGCAGCTCCGCGTCAAATTGTGTGTAATCCTCACGCAGTCCCAAACCGCTATATGGGATTTCGCCTATGCCACGCCATTTGCGTGGCACAACTTGAAACACATCACGCATAAGCTGCTGTGCTGGAATATTGCCTTCGCGCCGCACACAGCGGGCATATTGATTTTCAACTACAGCCCGACCAGCCTCCAATTGGCTGACCAGCATATACACGCCCTGCATGATGTCCAGCGGTTCAAAGCCGGTCACTACAAATGGAACATGATATTTGTCCGCGAGTGGCAGATACTCTTCGTAGCCGACAATCGCGCATACGTGTCCGGCTGCTAAAAGCCATTCACGCGGTTATCCGGCGCGCCCAAGATGGCTTCGATGGCGGGGGGAACCAGCACATGCGAAACCAGAATGCTGAAATTATTGATTTGCTGCAATTTTGCTTGATAGACCGCCATCGCATTGGCTGGAGCGGTAGTTTCGAAGCCAACCGCGAAGAACACTACCTGTTTGTCGGGGTTGTTCTGTGCCAGCTTGAGCGCATCCAGCGGCGAGTACACTATCCGCACATCGCCGCCGCGCGACTTCGCCATCAGTAAGTCACCGTGCGTTCCCGGCACGCGCAGCATGTCCCCAAACGAGGTGAAGATCACACCGGGTTGTCCGGCGATCTCCACCGCTTTGTCGATTAGTTCAACAGGTGTGACGCATACCGGACAGCCGGGGCCATGAAGGAGTGTGATTTCGGGAGGCAGTAATTCATCTACGCCAAATTTGACGATCGCATGAGTCTGCCCACCACAAATCTCCATCAGCACCCATTCGCGGGTGGTGATACGGCGGATCGCGTCAGCGAAGTGCCGCACAGCCCCGGCGTCCCGGTACTCGTCAATATACTTCACGGCAGCGCCTCTGTGGGATAATGGGAGATCGCTTTTAGATACTGCGCGCGCTCGAAAGCCGCCGGGGATTCACTGTGAATCTGGCTCAATGCGCCGCGCATTTGCGTTACCGATTCGTATTCATGCTTTTCCATCCACTCACGCAGACCCTGTTCCACGACTTTCAAGTGACCGATGCCGTTCTTGAGCAGGGCAGAAGCCATCATGGTGACATTCGCGCCCACCAGCAGCAGCTTGGCTGCGTCCTCGCCGTTATGGATACCGCTGGTCGCTGCGAAATCCACCTCGACCCGCTTAAACAGGATAGCGATCCAGCGCAGCGGCAGTCGGAGGGATTGAGGTGTGCTCAACAGCACGTTCGGCACAACTTCCAGCGCTTCCATATCAATGTCAGGTTGGTAAAAACGGTTGAAGAGTACCAGCCCTTTCGCGCCAGCACCTGAAAAGCGCTTCGCCATGTTGGCCATGTTACTGAAATAGGGGCTGAGTTTGACCGCCACCGGAATTTGGATGGCCTGGGCTACAGCCGTAACAATATCAATGTCAGTTTGTTCGACCTGCGAACCGGGTACATCCAAGTCTGTCGGGATGTTGTAGAGATTAAGTTCGAGCGCGTCTGCCCCCGCTTCCTGAATTTGATTGGCGAACTTCACCCAAGAACCGAGTGTCGTGCCGTTTAAGCTGGCGATGATCGGAATATTGGTGCTGGCCTTCGCCTTGCGAATGTGTTCCAGATAGCCGCGCGAGTCCGTGTGGAATTCCTGCGGTTCAGGGAAGTAGCTCAGTGCTTCGGCGTGGCTTTCCGTTCCATAGGTGGTGTGGAAGTGCAGCGCCAATTGTTCACGGCGAAGCTGTTCTTCAAACAGCGAGTAAATGACTACCGCGCCTGCGCCCGCATCTTCCAACCGCTTGATATTGTCTATCTTCTCGGAAAGGGGCGATGCTGATGCCACCAGCGGTGAGCGTAATTGCAGCCCCAGATAAGTCGTACTCAGGTTCATTTGGCCTGACCTCCATTGAATGGGCGTGTTGCCAGATATTCGTACAGCGCCCATCGTGTGTTCACATCATGCTGGGCCTCTGCAAACAGGGCGGACGACGCTTCCGGCTTGGTGAGTTCAAGCATTTTGAAGCGGTTTTCCATGTGCAAGTATTCCTTCAGCGGTAGTTTCGGCGGACGTGAGTCCAGAGTCAGCGGATTTTCGCCTTCCTGCTCACGATCCGGGTTGTAGCGATACAGTAACCACTGCCCGCTGTCCACTGCCGCCTTATGGTTCTTCAATGCCGTCGTCATGTTGATGCCGTGCGCGATGCAGTGCGAGTAGGCGATAATCAGCGACGGGCCGTCGTAGGCTTCAGCTTCGATAAAGGCACGCAGCGTTTGTTCATCCTTCGCGCCCATTGCCACCCGTGCCACGTATACGTTGCCGTAGCTCATGGCGATCAAGCCCAGATCTTTCTTGGAATTCGGTTTACCGCCCGCCGCAAACTTGGCTACCGCCGCGCGCGGCGTGGACTTCGACATCTGACCACCGGTGTTGGAATACACCTCGGTATCCAGAACCACGATCTTCACGTTGCGCCCACTTGCCAGTACATGGTCGAGGCCGCCGAAGCCAATGTCATAAGCCCAACCATCACCGCCGACGATCCAGACATCGCGTTTGACGAGGGCATCGGCCAGTGCCAGCAACCGTCGTGCTTCGGGGCTGTCCATCTTGCCCAGAACCGTCTTGAGTTGAGCCACACGCTGCCGCTGCTCGTAAATGCCCGCTTCGTCGCGTTGGTCGGCGCCGAGCAAACCATTGGCTAATTCGCCGCCGATGTCTTCTGCGAGGAGCTGCACCAGTTCAGCCGCTTGCTCGGCCTGCTTATCAATCGCTACCCGCATCCCCAGACCAAACTCGGCATTGTCTTCAAACAGCGAGTTAGCCCATGCCGGGCCGCGCCCGTCCGCATTCTGCGTGTAAGGTGTGGTCGGCAGGTTGCCGCCATAGATGGACGAGCAGCCTGTAGCGTTGGCGATGATGGTGTGGTCGCCAAAAAGCTGGGTAATGAGCTTGATGTAAGGTGTTTCGCCGCAGCCAGAGCACGCACCGGAGAATTCGAACAAGGGTTGTTGTACCTGCTGTTGGCGGATGCTGGTCTGCTTGATCTTAGAGCGATCCAGTTCCGGCAGCTTCAGGAAGTAATCCCAATTCACGGCTTCTTGCTCGCGCAGCGGAACCTGCGGTGCCATATTCAACGCTTTTTGGTTCACCGGACGAGCATCGACTTGTTCTTGGCGGGGCAGACATCTACGCAGATGCCGCAGCCCGTACGGTGTCGGCGCAACCTGAATGGTGTAGTTCAATCCACCGCCGTCGGTATCCCGTGCTGTAGTCACTTTGAAGGTTTCGGTGCGTCAACCAGTGCCGCCGGTTCGTAAATATGATGCGGATGACCGCATGCGGGCGAACCATGGCACACTTGCCGCACTGGATACAAATGTTGGGGTCACGGAATTTCATCAGCGAGGTTACGCTACTCGTACTGTGTTGTCCCACTGGGGTAGGTGCCGTCAATCGGCGGTGCGCTCACAGGCGGCAGATCGCCGCGCCGTGCGATCGCATCGCCCAACACACCGCGCACAAAGTTTAGGTGCGTTTTCGGGCACAGGCAGCGCCATTGAAGTTGTTGCTGTGACTGTTTGTGGCACGGTGACTTCAAAACAGTTGTCAACGCGCTGTCGACCATGCAAATTCATCTCGGCGATTGCTTCGCCTTTCTTGGCGTAAGTCTTTTCAATCGCTTTCTTAATGGCGGTGATAGCCTCGTCGCGCGGCATCACCGGAGATGGCGAGAAGCACCTGCATGGTGGTGTTGATGCGTCCGCCCATGCCACTTTCGCGTGCCACCTCTGGAACCGTCTATCACGAAGAAGCGCAGCTTCTTGGCGATGATTTGTTCCTGCACGTTGCGGGGCAGATTTCCCCAAATCTCATCTTTGCTGTAATAGGTGTTGAGCAGGAACACACCGCCCGGCATCGCTTCGCTCAACATCTCGTAGCGTTCGAGGAAGTTATGCTGGTGGCAGGCCACGAAGTTGGCGCGTGTGATGAGATAGGGCGCATGAATGGGCTGCGGTCCGAAGCGCAGGTGCGATGTGGTCATTGAACCCGATTTCTTTGAGTCGAGCACAAAGTAACCTTGCGCGAAGTTATCGGTATTTTCACCGATGATCTTGATCGAGTTCTTGTTCGCGCCAACTGTGCCGTCCGCGCCCAGACCGTAAAAGACCGCCCGTACTACATTGTCAGGTTCGATTGAAAAGTCGGGGTCGAATTGCAGGCTGGTGTGGGTCACATCGTCATCAATGCCGATGGTGAAGTGATTCTTCGGCTTGGCTTCCGCCAGATTTTCGTAAACCGCCTTGACATGTGCGGGTGTGAATTCTTTGGATGAGAGGCCGTAACGTCCACCCACCACTTTAGGATAGCTACCTTCCCACGCCTCATGAACGGCGGTGATAATGTCCAGATAAAGCGGTTCGCCGCTGCTGCCCGGTTCTTTGGTGCGGTCCAACACCGCGATGGCCTTAACAGTGTTGGGCAGTGCTGCGATCAACCGTTGAGCATCGAATGGACGGTACAACCGCACCTTCAAGACGCCTACACGCTCACCCTGCGCATTCAAATATTTGGCTGTTTCCTCAGCCGTATCGCAGCCTGAACCCATCAACACAATCACGCGTTCTGCATCTGGCGCACCCACATAATCATAAAGGTGATACTGGCGTCCGGTGACACTGGCGAACTTGTCCATCGCTTCTTGCACAATTTCAGGTGTCGCGATGTAGAAGGGGTTGACGGTTTCACGTGCCTGGAAGTAGACATCCGGGTTTTGCGCGGTACCGCGAATGAAGGGATTATCTGGTGAAAGGCCGCGCTGGCGATGTGCCGTGATAAGCGCTTCATCAATCAGCGCCCGCAGGTCATCTTCGCTCAGGAGCTGAATCTTGTTGACTTCGTGTGATGTGCGGAAGCCATCGAAGAAGTGAATAAATGGCACGCGCGCCCGTAGCGTCGCCGCCTGCGCGATGAGCGCGAAGTCGTGTGCTTCCTGCACCGAAGCTGAAGCCAGCAGCCCCCAGCCAGTCGCCCGTGTCGCCATAACGTCGCTGTGGTCGCCGAAGATCGAAAGTCCCTGCGCCGCTATGGAGCGCGCTGCCACATGGAAGACGGCTGGTGTTAGTTCACCTGCGATCTTGTACATGTTGGGGATCATCAGGAGCAGACCCTGTGATGCCGTAAAGGTAGTGGTGATCGAACCGGCTTGCAATGCGCCGTGTACTGCACCTGCCGCCCCAGCCTCGCTCTGCATTTCCACAACGCGCGGTACGGTTCCCCAAATGTTTGGCTGCCCACCGGCGGCCCATTCATCTGACCATTCGCCCATAGCTGACGAAGGCGTAATTGGATAGATGGCTATCACTTCGCTGAGCTTATAGGCGACCTTTGCTACCGCCTCGTTGCCATCCAATGTTCTCCATTCAGTCGCCATAGAGTTCTCCTAACTCATCCATTGTTTCAAGGTAACTAAAAACCCGCTGTGCTTCTTCGGGATCAACGATGCTCAAGGCAAAGCCCACGTGGACGATAACGTAATCGTCGACTTGGGCTTCGGGGACATACGCGAGGTTGGCTTCTTTTACTACACCGGCAAAACTGACTTTGCCCATCCGTTCAAAGTTTTCACCACTGATGCTGATGATTTTCCCCGGTACTGCCAGACACATTATTGAGTTCCTTTAGAGCTGCAGCGACCTGTCCTATTGCAATCCCCCCATCGTTCGGGGGGATTCGCTGTTGCCAAAATGGCTGAAAGCCGGCTTTTCGCAGGCTCCTGACCGAACGCTCTAGTAGTGCCCGGTTTTGGAAGCATCCTCCACTCAGCACGACTTGCGGCTCACCAATCCGCTGTGCAATGCTTATAAGCATCGCTGTTATCGTATTGTGAAACTTCGCCGCGATTGCGCCGGGGTCGCTATCCTGCAAAAGCGCCTCAATCATTGCTTTCCACTTAATAGTGTACCCAGCACCCCCATCTGCTCTAGTTACACTTGTAATGTCAAATGGGTAGCATTCATCGGTTTTCATGTTATGTTGTGCAAATTCCAGCGCCATTGCCGCTTGCCCTTCGAAGCTGCACTGCTGTTTCAGACCAACCAATGCTGCCACTGCATCAAACATACGCCCCATGCTGCTGGTCATAGGGGTGTTAATTTGCTTGCCTAATGCCTGCATCAACAGATCTAATTCGGCGGGCTTGAAATGTAATCGGTCACGGGGTAAATCGTCACCGTAAACAGCGTAGAGTACGCCCAAAGCGCACCGGCGCGGTTCGTGGGCTGCACTGTCTCCACCGGGAAGCGGAAACGGTGCAAGATGTGCCACCCGTTCAAAACCCTGCCTGTCGACCCGCAAGAATTCGCCGCCCCAGATGGTGCCGTCTGTTCCGTATCCTGTTCCATCCCATGCTACGCCTAAGACAGGTGCTTCAAGATGATGTTCCGCCATACACGACAGGATATGCGCGTAATGGTGCTGTACACGCACCAGCGGCAGTTCGGATTGTTCGGCAATGCGGGTTGTCGTATAGTCAGGATGCAAATCGCAGGCAACCATTGTTGGATGCAAGTCGTACAAGCGCAGCAAATCGTCATGTATGTGGTTGAAAGCCTTGACAACAGCGGCATTGTCCATATCCCCTAAATGCTGGCTCAAAAACACATTGCCATGATGGGCGACGGCCAGTGTATTTTTTTGCTGCGCTCCGACCGCTACCATTTCGCTGGTTGCCGCTTCTACATGAACCGGGGCAGGAGCATAACCGCGCGCCCGCCGCAGCATCACGGGTTGGCCTTCAAATACAAATAACACCGAGTCATCCACATGCCGCGTGATTGGTCTATCATGAACCAGCAGCACATCGGCAATGTCGCCTAATGCTGCCACCGCTTGCTGGTTGTCAATGACGATCGGTTCGCCCGAACGGTTACCGCTGGTCGCTACAATAGGAAAACCAAGTTCTGCCATCAATAAATGGTGCAGTGGTGTGTAGGGCAGCATGACACCGAGGTAGGGGTTACCCGGTGCTACGGAAGGTGCGATTTCCCCACCTGTATAGCGCAGCAGCACAATCGGTGCGGCAGTTGCGTTTAACTGTTGTCCCTCATCAGGTGAGATTGAGCAATGATGCTCCGCCAGATGCAGCGTCGGGAACATCACCGCTAGTGGTTTTTCGTAACGCCCTTTGCGCTGTCGCAGCCGCCTTACTGCGACTTCTTTGCGTGCATCTACCAGCAGTTGAAACCCACCCAGCCCTTTCAGTGCCACAATCTGGCCGTGTCGCAGCGCCTCCGCCGCAGCGAAAAGTGCGGCTTCACGCCGGAATAAAGTGTTTCCCTGCCTGTCCCACAGTTCTAGCTGTGGCCCGCACGTCGGGCAGGCGTTCGGTTGGGCGTGGAAACGGCGGTCACGTGGATTTTCATACTCCGCCCGGCACGCCTCACACATGACAAACTCACGCATTGTGGTATGCACGCGGTCATAGGGCAGGGCTTGGATGATACTGAAACGCGGGCCGCAGTGCGTGCAGTTGGTGAATGGATAGTGGTAGCGGCGGTTGCTTGGGTCATTGATTTCACGGATACAGTCAGGGCAGGTCGCGAGGTCGGGCAGAATGAGTGCAGTTTTTGCGCCACTAGCGTTGCTTGCCCGTATCTCAAACGTGCGCGCGCCGACAGGGTGAATAGCGGAACTTTCAAAATGATCAATGCTGGCATTCGGCGGGATTTCACGCCGCAACCGTGATGTGAACGTATCCAGCGCCTTGGGGTCGGCCTCTACTTCAACGATCACGCCCTGCGGCGAATTCACCACCCACCCGCCAATGCCGAGGTCAACTGCCAGCCCGTAAACAAACGGGCGGAAGCCAACGCCCTGCACCACGCCTTGAATAGTAATCCGCCGCCGCTCGGTCTCCACCACTTACACCATTTCCGCCACAATTTCTATCAATTCTAAATCATGAGCCTCATTAACCTCATGAACAGCGCCACACATCGGGCAGATGAACATGTGCCCTTCAAGGTCGTCACTAGTGATGACCTGCTGATAGCCACAGGGACATTCGTAATCGAGATTGACGGTATCAATCAGTAGCTCCGCCCCTTCCAGCGGTGTTCCTTGTGTCACAGCCTCATAGGCTTGCCGCAGCGCCTCTTCCGAAAACGCACTGCCGCGCCGGAATTGAACGGATGCTACATGTTCCACTTGTGCCGACTCCAAACGTGGCAGCACATGCTCAACTATTCCCTCAACAATTCCAAACTCGTGCATGATTACTACTCCCTAACTAATATGTGTGAGTGAATCACACCTTCAATTTCATCTAATAGGGCAGGTAGTTTGGTGCTCAAAGCCGGTGACAACCTCTCGCAGTAGTCAAACACAGCACCCACAACGGATATGATC
Organism: Anaerolineae bacterium; assembly: GCA_041390885.1. Lineage (GTDB taxonomy): Bacteria > Chloroflexota > Anaerolineae > Aggregatilineales > Phototrophicaceae > CFX2. Next base: position 387,129 of record JAWKPB010000022.1, read on the forward strand.
CAGCCCTGCGGCGTTGCCCCATATAACTCCTGCGCTGCGCTCAGCAGTCCGGCGGGTGATACATGATGAGTAAAAGCGCCGCCGCCGTCCTGTGGCTCAAGTGGCTCACAAATAACCGTGCCTGCCTGCCCGCCTTCCCGTGCATCAATAAAGATTACCTGATCGGCCTTCGCAAGCCCCGTTACCATTTCGGGTACAAGTTGATGGCTAATCTGCACCTGCCAATCGCCGTGTCGCTGCTCCAACCATTGGGCGGCCACACAACCAATGCCATCGTCAGCCCGCAGCAGATTGCCGTAGCCGATGACCAAGATCATCGCATCATCTCATCTATTACTTGCCCGTCGCGGTTAATCAGTTGCAACTGCAACGGCATCTGTCCTACAGCGTGTGTGGAACAGCTCAAGCACGGGTCAAACGCGCGGATGATCGCCTCGACCCGGTTGAGCATCCCTTCATTAAGCTGCGCCCCGTGCACATAACGTTTCGCTACCTCTAATACCCCTCTATCCATCGCCAAGTTGTTGTGACCGGTGGCGATGATCAAATTCACCCGCGTAATCAACCCCGCTTCATCCGTCTGGTAATGATGAATGAGCGTGCCGCGCGGTGCTTCAGCCACACCGATACCGACCGTGCTGTTCGGCTGGGCGTGTGCCCGCACTCGTTCACTCAGAATGTCCGGTGTGTGCAGGAGTTCCTTGATTCGCTCCAGGCAGAATAGGATTTCGATTAGGCGCGCGTAGTGATAATGGAAAGAACTCTGCGAATCGAGTGTGCGGAAATATTCGAGTTCCTCGTCCGCCAGCGGCGTGCCGCAGCGTTCTACTATGTTTAGCCGTGCCAGCGGCCCTACCCGGTACACCCCGTTGGGATAACCCAGCGGTTTGTAATAGGGTGACTTTAAGAACGAGTGGCTTTCCACAGCCTCACCGATATACTGCTCATATTGGTCAGGCAGCAAATCGTCAGCCAGCACGTGCCCTTCTGCGCCCATGATGCGCAAATGCCCATCGTACATTTCAAGCTGCTTGGCATCATTGATTAAGCCCATGAATAGGGTGCGGTAGCGGGCGAACACACCGATCTCGTCGGCATACTGGTCGAGAACACCCCGAAACCACTTTAATGTTTGCTGCGTAATGGCAATTCCTTCCGGCAGCATCGCTAGAATTGCATCTCGCTTTTCCGCCGTGAGCGGTTCACTCACCCCACCCGGAACGACCCACGCCGGATGTATTCGTTTACCGCCCAGTATTTCGATGATCTGCTGTCCCATCTGTCGCAGCCGCACACCGCCGCGTGCCAGCGTTGGTTGTATCTGCGCCACGCCGAACACATTGCGCTGGGCCGGGTCGGCATCCATACCGAGCAGCAAGTCAGGCGCTGAAAGGTAAAAGAAGCTCAAAGCATGAGATTGGGTGATTTGTGCCAGATTCAAAATCCGCCGCAGGTTCTTGGCCGTTGGTGGGATATGCACGGCTAATAACTTATCACAGGCTTTACCTGAAGCGATTAAGTGGCTTACGGGGCAGATACCGCATATCCGCGCCATTAACGATGGCATTTCGTGGAAGGGGCGTCCCTCGCAAAATTTTTCGAAACCCCGAAGCTGGGTCACATGGAAATGGGCATCATCAACCTCGCCTGCATCGTTGAGTTGAATGGTTATTTTGGCGTGTCCTTCGATCCGTGTGACCGGATCAATTACGAGGCGTTGCGACATGTTGGGTCCTTTTCCTATGCACCGAAGCGCGTCTTGCCGGTTAGGTCCGGTGTGCGCCCCGCGAGAAGTTCTGTGAGTAAGTAAGCAATCGTTGTAGCGGATGGTGGACAACCCGGCACATAAATATCCACATTAACCACCGCATGTACGGGGCGCACCACCGGCAGGAGACGAGGTACAACTTGGTCTGGTACGTGTGGATTGTGCAGATCGGGTTCCAAATACACCCGCCGCAGGATCGACTCGGTATCTATCGAATTTCGCAGCGACGGCACATTACCGGTCACGGCACAGTCACCCAGCGAAATGAGCACGCGCGTATGGTTGCGGATGTGCTTGATTTTCTCTAAATCTTCTTCGCTGCTCACCGCGCCTTCCACGAGTGTGATATCCACTTCTTCAGGGAAGTCTTTGTGATCTACGAGCGGGCTGTATACCAGCTCAATCTGGTCTGCCAGATCAAGGAGCTGCTCATCTATGTCCAGAAACGACATGTGACAGCCTGAACAACCATCCAGCCACACTGTTGCCAACCGTGTACGTGTCATTTGTCTTCCTCACGCATTCTCGCTAATGTCACCAAAAATGCATTGCGCTTGGTCATTTCACCCACGGCGTTGCCTTTTTCGAACAAAGCACCTGTGGGGCATACCTCTACGCATTTACCGCAGCTTGTACAGGACTCCGACGTTCCCCACGGTTGTCGCAAATCCGTAATCACACAGGATTCGATACCGCGTCCCATGACGTCCCACGTATGCGCGCCTTCGATCTCGCCACAGACCCTCACGCAGCGCGTACACAAAATGCAGCGGTTGAAATCAAACCCATACCGTTCGTGCGAAGCATCAACTGTTCGCTTGGGATTAAGGTAGGGCAGCGAAATGTGGTTTACACCTAAGCGGACAGCGCTGTTTTGTAGTTCGCAGTGACCGTTAACCACACACACCGAACACACATGATTGCCCTCTGAAAAGAGCAATTGAACAATCGTCCGCCGGTGCTTTTGCAACCGTTCAGAGTTCGTGGTCACGTCCATGCCTTCGCTAATGTGGGTCGTGCAGGCCGGCAGCAGTTTGGGTATGCCGCTCACTTCCACCAAACACAGTCGGCACGCGCCAATATCGGAAAGTCCTTCCAGATGGCACAGAGTTGGTATGGGAATATGGTGGTCACGGGCTACATCAAGGATAGTTTCGTCTTCGCGCCCGCTGACCTCCTGCCCATCAATTTTGAGTGTGAAAACCCGTGTCATAGCGCCACCCCCTGCTGGATTTTGCAGACACCAGCCGGACATGTCTTGTCTACAATGTGAGCCAGATATTCATCCCGGAAATAACGGAGCGTACTTTGCACGGGGTTGGGCGCCCCCTGTCCCAAACCACATAGGCTGGTCGCTTTGACGGTTTCGCACAGATCCTCTAGCAGCGCCAGGTCTTCCAGTGTGGCTATCCCTCTTGTGATCTTGTCCAACAACCCGTACATTTGCGCGGTGCCAACCCGGCATGGCACACACTTTCCGCACGACTCGGACATGCAGAAGTCCATGAAAATTTAGCGACATCTACCATGCACGAGGTTTCGTCCATCACGATCATGCCGCCTGAACCGATGTAAGTGCCGAGCTGTTTGAGTGATTCATAATCTACTGCCACATCCAGATGTTCTTCAGGGATACAGCCGCCGGATGGTCCTCCCGTTTGTACCGCTTTGAACCGTTTGTTGTCAGGGATGCCGCCACCGATCTCGAATACGATTTCGCGCAGCGTCATGCCCATCGGTACTTCGATCAATCCGGTATTCTTCACCGCGCCCGAAAGCGCGAATACTTTTGTCCCTTTGCTCAATTCGTTGCCAATTCCGGTATACCAATCGCTGCCTTCGCGCACGATTGGCACCACAGTGGCATACGTTTCAACATTGTTAATCAGGGTAGGGCAGCCCCACAATCCGGCTTCAGCAGGGTATGGTGGTCGTGGACGCGGGGAACCACGCCTGCCTTCAATTGAGGCAATTAACGCCGTTTCCTCGCCGCACACAAACGCCCCTGCGCCTAGCCGCACATCCAGCTTGAGGCTGAACGGCGTGCCGCAGATGTCATGCCCGAGCAGGTTGTACTTCTCCGCCTGCCGGATAGCGTGCCGCAGTCGTTTGACCGCCAGTGGGTATTCTGCCCGCACATAGAAATATCCCTCATGTGCGCCGACGGCATAGGCCGCAATCAACATACCTTCCAGCAGTTTGTACGGGTAATCTTCCATGACGCTGCGATCCATAAATGCGCCCGGATCGCCTTCATCGCCATTGCAGATCACATATTTTTCGGCCCCAACCGCTTTGGCAACTGTGCTCCACTTCAAACCCGTCGAGTAGCCCGCGCCGCCACGCCCCCGCAGTCCACTGCGTTGGATTACCCCGATCACATCATTGGGCGTCATCTGGGTGATGACCCTGATGAAGGTGTCAAATCCACCGACTGCGATGTAATCTTCAATATCTTCGGGGTCGAGCAGGCCGTTATACTCCAAAACCACGCGCTTCTGCTGCGCGAAGAAGGGTAGGTCAGTATCACAGCGCAGTCGCTCAATAGGCGCACTACCCAGACTATCAATAAGTTCGGCTGCGTCGTTCGGTTTTACCTGTTGGTAAACCACCTGCTCAGGCGCAACGGTTACGAGTGGGCCAGCAGCGCATAGTCCCCGGCATCCTCCACCCACGATGGCACATTCTTTGCCTAGTCCGCGCTGTTTGACTTCAGTTTCCAGTGCTTCAACCACTTGCGTACTCTGGGCAGATTGGCATGCGGTTCCCGTGCATACGACGATGCGGTTCTTAAACTGCGAACGCGCCTCCCGCTGCTCTTCGGCCAGTTCATGGAGTTCATCAAGATTCATCTTCGATCCACCTTCTGATGTGTGCTGCCGCTTCGTCTGGTTCGACCTTACCGGCTACTTCGCCGTCAAACACCACAGCCGGAGCCAAACCACAGGTTCCCAGACAGCGCGCCACCAACAGTGATACCTTTTTGTCGGGCGTGGTTTCCTCCTTGTGGATGCCCGCAGCATACTCAATGGATGCCAGTATTTGGGGTGCGCCCTTGATATAGCACGCAGTTCCCAAACACACCACACAGGCGTGCTTGCCTTGAGGTTTGAGCATGAAAAGGTTGTAAAATGTGGCAACGCCGTAAACCCGGCTTAGCGGGATGACAAGACTATCCGCTACATAACGCAAGGTAATGTCGTCCAGGTAGCCGAAAGCCTCTTGTGCGCTGTGTAGGGTTTCGATCAGCGCCGCGGGGGCAAATCCATGCTTCCGCATCGTGGCAATAACGATCCGCCAGCGCTTATCGTCGGAAGGTGGAGCAATCATGCTCCTTTGCATGTCAACCTCTCTTCCACTATGGGGGAAAACTCTAGTGCCAGAGTATCACCTAAGTGGCGTTGACAAACTTGTTAGAGGTAAGGGAAAAATCGTGAGGTGTGTCATGTTTGTGAAAAATGGCACAAACGATGGTCGATTCAGGTTCTCCGATTCAGGGGCAGCAGCGAACTTGAATCAATTCGTTGATTTGGTATGAAAATTCGAAAACGATATTGACAGATATGAATATTTGTTCTATTATGATGTATGATGAACTCGGACAATATTCTTGACCTACACGTCGCAAACAAACATGACCATTTTGCCAACTACAGATCTTCATGTGAAAGCTGCACAACGCGGCGAATCACTTCCATATACCCGCTGGACGGGCGCAAAATGACAACGCGGTAGACATAAGGGAGCCAACCGCGTCACTGGCGACATTGCAGCGGCCCCGTGCCGGCTTCCCGCCTGCAGATTATGCAATTGCAGCGGTTGCAGGGGAGCTACTCGCTTGCTAGTGCAGCGGCATTTTTGCCATATAAATACGGGAAAAATATTCGAGGAAATTTGTGACGCTGAGGATTGAAAACGATGAGTGAGCTGCGCCACGAAGTGTCGAAAATAGAATGGGGTCTGTCTGCACAAACCCCACTCGCTCACAATCTCAGGTTACGTCGTCATTCGACGGGTTGCGCCTGCGCGCCCTGATATCGCCCGCCCGGTTGGTGAGATGTTCGAAGAAATCTGTGTCAACAATTTCTCGAACCTGTTCACTGGCCTTAGACTGATCGATCTTGATCTTCAATTCATTAACCCGTCGTTTCAATTCAGTTTCACGATGGCGAACTTTACCAACCATGTCGCCAAAAATTTCGGCAAGGGCATTTGTTTCATCGCGCCAGAAACCACGTTTTAGGCCGACAAGATCATCCACATTGTCATATTGGCCATCGCCTACTAATTGTGCTATTCGGGCAAATTTGCGGATAGGGTTTGTCAGTGCTCCTGCTACAAAATAGACGAGCAGGAATAGGGCACCATACGTAATGGCAAAGGCTACCACCACTTTATCGAGGATTTTGTTTTGTACCTCTTGCACATAATCAGCGCGGAAATCTAAACCCAGACCACCGACTAAATTCCCTTTTGAGTCATAAAACGGTGCAGAACCACTCAGCCATGACCCCCACTTGTCTGTATAGACATCCGGTACGACAACGGTCTTACCGTCATTCAGTGCTTCAAAATTATCATCCAGATTACAGCCGTCACCATTTGTACAGACTTCACCCAGCTTAACTCCGATTGGCGGATCGAATAATTCGGGCGCAGCGCCCACGCTCCCAATCCAAGTTACTTGATTTTTGCTAGGGCCATTACGGAATGTGTAAGCAAATGCACGGGGTTCCAGTTTGTTAATCATATAAAGAAAGTGGACATGATCCCAGTAGCGTTGATCTGTGGGATAGCTGGTTCCATCTGCTGGCACATCCACAATCAGTTTGGCGAGCGAATCCCCATCCACCAGCGCGGCTGCACCCTCTAAGGTTGCCTTCAAGTCATCAGCTACTCGTTGTACTGCCGCAGTGGTGCTGAAACTGTAAAACCAATAATAGGCTAAACCAAATACGAGGGTAAAAACCAGTGTGAAGCCTACGATAACCTTGAAACGCAAACCCCCAAAACGTACATTGTTCGTTATCGCGGGTATTTGTGCGGGTTTGCTACTCAGTGTCGGTTGAATTGTTATTTCAGCCATGGCGCTACACTTTCTCTAAATGTCAGGCAACGGAACGGGTATTCGCTGGATATAACGAAGCTATTGCAACTTGAAGAGCCAGCGATTGTGGGGCGAGGTGATAATGATGGACATAGAATGCCCTGATTAGGCGTTCCCACATGCCAACATCGGCTGTGTCAAAATCGGTGCGGTGAGGCGGGAAAAAGCCTAAACGCATCGGATGATAGCCTAAAGCCTGTAATTGGCGTTCTGCGTCAAAAGGTATTCGACCTTGTATCACCATATCGGATTTACCGCTTACATCGGGCGGTTCAAAATAATTGGCTGGAATAGGCACAAATCCATATTCTATATAGCGGTCAAGAAGCCGATCATTATCGACCTCGCCAGCCATCGGTACAGCATCCGAGTGCCCGGCTTCCATTCCATCTACACTTAACTGGTTCACCATCTCGTGCAAAATAAAAGCCGCCAACGTTCGGCCATGCTGCCGTACACTTCTGTAGGCTGGATAGACAGCGATGTCCATTCCTAAACCGACATTTTCTGACCGAATATACTCAAAAGCACACATGGCAACCGGTTTATCTTTGATTTCGATGAGCCAAACATGATGGCGTACTTCTGATCGGGTATGTCCGGCATGTTCAATGTCACGCTGGAGGCGTGATGTATAGTGAGCATACTGCGGCATCAGCTCCGTAAAGATGGTTTGCATATTCGAGATTCTGTGGAAGTCATCAGCTTCCAGTTCATAGATGACGATGTCATCAACCCGCTGCTTAATGATGGACATGAATGGCTGCTTTCATCCAAAACTTCATGATTGTCATAATTCGAGCTGTTCCAATAACGATGTTGCCCGTCGTCGCCGTTTGATACGCCAGTTCAACAAGCTCGCGTCGTAAACTTTCCGCAATTTCAGAACCGCCCAAATACTGCCGACGGATACCAAAGCGCCTGCGCCCAAGTAATAAGGCGCAACGTCGCTAATATGCAACGTGGGCGCGAGACGGATCAAAAGCGTAATTCCCAAAGCAGCCACAATTACACCAATTGCAGGTACATAGCTATCAATAAACAGGCTGACGCGCCCCTGCCGTTCTTCCGGGACTAATCCTTGTAAGGATTTGCGGGCAGACTGGTCAACCGAGTTGTAAAGTACCCAGACCACCACAATCCCTGCCGTACTCACTAACAATCCACCCAGTATGAGCATCCCCATAATGATGACCAAGATTCCGCTGGGTGTGACGAGGAACACATCTTGTAAGCGCAGCCATTTCATCAACCGGCTTGTGACGAAGCCAGTCATGACGATGCTCAAGATGACAATGGCGAGAGCGGTAGATTGCATAGAACGTTTGAAAATCACTGCTCAATTCACGGTTGGTGACCACAAGAAAGAAGAAGCGAACAACAGTTATTGCAAAGGCCAGACCGAGATAGGCCAGACACATGTAGCCGAAAGCCGGTACATTACGGACAAATTCCCAGCCTTCGCTCAAAGTCTGGCGAATAGAGCTGATGTCATCGCTTTGTGTATGGTGCTGTTTTGACGGTAAGAAACGCCATATCACGAATAACAAGATTGTGAAAATAAAAGCATTGATTCCAAGAAAACCCGGCGGAGTCAGATGCAATCCAGAGAGTAAGCTGTGGGCTGTAGCGCTGAGGATGATACCGCTGATCTGTCCAATAAATCCCATGCTGATAATAAGCGGAAACAGTCGTTTGGTCTGGGCTATGCTGAAAAGATCATTTGCCACCCAGAAGATGAGCGGTAGAAATAGCCACTGTTGGTCAGAAACGACAAAGAGAAACACATAGACGAGCCAATCCGGTGTGCCTCCCACCAACAAAAGCTAATACGGCATATGCCAGCCCCGCAATTCCGCACACGCCCAGCAACAGCTTCTGCGATCATACCGATCTAATATGAAGGTTTGCAGTGTGCCGGAAATGATGATGAGGCCCATTGTTATGCTCCAAACAATGAGCACGTTCTCAACACTGACTTGGCTAAGAAAGCCACTTGTGCCAATGATTTCGTTGATTTCCAGCACAAAAGAATGACAGGCGAGCAGCAGCCCCAAAAGCAATACCAACCGGACTTCGCCCGGTTGGATCTTGAATACGCGGCTCAAGAATTGCTGCATGAATTTCAGTCCGCCATCAAAAGTTGGGCGACTTCTTTATATAACTGGGCAACTTCGTGGTCGGGGTAGCGAAGAGCGAATATGCCTGCGCTTGCCAGAGTCATCATCTCGTCTGAGTGCGGAATGACAGCGCCAACGGGTATCTGATAGGTACTGCCGACTTCCTTCTTAAGTGCATCGGGATCGAGCGATTGTGGAGTCTTGTTGACAATAAGTAGCATTCTCGGAACATTAAGTTTACGGGCGACTTCAATCGTCACACTTGTTCCTTGATAGTCTTGCTGGTCGGGGCGCATGATAACTGCCAGTGCATCTGAGATGGCGACTGAAAGCAGCGTTTCCTCGTTTAGTCCGGGATGTGTGTCAATGACCAGCACATCAAGGTTCAAGTCGGCAATGAGTTGTTCATAACCGTCGTTCAGAAGCCCGACATCATAACCTTCGCGAATGATACGGGCGATTTCACCGACTCGCATACTGGAAGGGATGAGATAAATGGCACCTTTGATCGGTACTTGGTTGGCAGAATCGTTTTTCACTAATGGAGTGACATCAACAGCCGTATCTTTGATCGCGCACTTGCCCCACAAATAATCGTTGAGTGAATGTTTGACCAAATCTTCGTTGACGCCAAACAGCACATGTATACCGGGCGAATTGATGTCCGTATCTACAATTCCAACCCGCATTCCATCGGCTGCCAGCAGAGATGCGATATTGGCTGTAGAATTGGATTTACCTGTTCCGCCGCGGAACGAATGGATTGAAATGATTTTTCCCATGTGTGACTTGACTCCCATTGATGAATTTCTATGCCCCGTCATAATGCTAATGAAGTGATAAACGCGGCATCGGTCAAATGATTTAATGACAATGAGGATGGAGACTCATTGGTGCTGAGCATTAACGCTTTATCAACCTATCATCTTCATTCTAGGTTTAAGATGCGCCCACAAGCGTTAAGAAAAGGGGGTGTTTCTAACAAATAACAGACAAGGTCAATTCTTAATGCTTTTCAGAATGTTTTTCAGCCTATTCTCAAATAGGCAGAAATAACCGTTGCGGGATTTCATTCTTTATCACACATCTTATTCACAACACGAAGGAGCAATGCGATGACAAAGAAGATTCTGGTGATATTGTCAGAGTGGGGATATTGGGGCGAAGAACTCGTTGGTCCACTTGACGTCATGATTGAAAAAGGCTACGAAGCGACTTATGTGACTCCAACCGGTGAAAAGCCCCGCGCACTTCCACCAAGCATGGAACCCGGATTTTACGATCCCCCGCTGCATAAAGTGGTTACAGATGAATATTATGCGAAACGCACCCGCGAAGTTGATGAGTCGGATTTACTTGCAAAACCCATTAGTCTCGAAAAGTGGTTTCCAATCAGACCTTACTTCAATTCACCGGATTTTGGTCACGGGCTAGAAGCATATTACAACGAACGTGAAAAGCGTTGGGAAGAACTTAAGCAATATGATGCATTGCTGATGCCCGGTGGCAGCGGTCCTATGGTCGATATTGTAAATAACCTTCGCGTTCATGACGTTATTCTTGGTTTCCTGGCTCAGAATAAGCCAATCGTCTGCATATGCTATGCGGTAGCGGCACTCGCGTTTGCGCGTGATTTTACGGACCGCAAGAGCATTATCAGTGGCAAACATGTTACCGGTCATGCCGTTGAATATGATTGGCAAGATGGCACTGGTTTCATCAAATCAAATCTGAATTACAAGACCCCGTTCTATCCATTGGAATACATTCTGCGTGACGCCACAGCTCCCAACGGACAATATCACGGTGGTGTCGGTCACACCATTTCAACCATTCTTGACTATCCTTTCCTATCAGGACGTTCAACACAGGACTCGCGCCTTTGCGGTGAGTTGATGGTTGAAATGCTTGAAAACGGACTTCAGCGTTGGGGCTGGTGATTCCAGTCGTTACGATTTCTCAGCTGAAAACGAAAATCTCAGGAAAAGAGTAGGACATGCCCGGAAAAACTGGTCGTTTTGCGATCATTGAACAGTTGTTGGCTGATGGCATCCATTATATGTTCGGAAACCCCGGCACCGTTGAACAGGGCTTTCTGGATGCGCTAGAAGCCTATCCCGATTTTCATTACATACTGACCATGCAAGAAAGCATCGCGGTTGGGATGGCTGATGGTTATGCCCGCGCTACCCAGAAGCCCACCATTGTGCAGCTTCACAGTGGTGTCGGATTAGGTAACGGAGTTGGCATGATGTATCAAGCCAAACGTGGACACGCACCATTAGTCGTTATCGCCGGTGAATCAGGTATCCGTTATGACGCGATGGACGCACAGATGGCGGCTGACTTGGTCGCTATAGCCGAACCTGTCACCAAATGGGCTACCCGTGTTGTTGACCCCACTTCACTACTGCGTGTTCTGCGACGCGCCATCAAGATTGCGGCTACACCACCAATGGGACCGGTTTTCGTTTGTCTCCCTGCCGATATTTTGGACGCGGAGATAACTGAACCCATAGTACCGACATCGTTCCCGAGCACCCGCGTGGTGGCTGAGGATGGTCTGGTAAAGCAGGCGGCAGACATGCTGGTTGGAGCTAGTAACCCTATCATCATCATGGGAGATGGAATTGCCTTCTCTGGCGCGCAATCCGAGCTGGCAGCCGTAGCGGAGACGCTAGGCGCGCCCGTTTGGGGAGCAAATTCTTCAGAGGTCAATATAGCGGCTGACCATCCTCTTTATGCTGGTCAACTCGGACACATGTTTGGAGCATCCAGCACGAAGATCACACGGCAAGCCGATGCGGTATTGATCTGCGGCACTTATGTATTCCCGGAAGTATTTCCAGAATTGCATACGGTATTTGCCCCCGGCGCAAAGATTATTCACATTGATCTGAATGCCTATGAGATCGCCAAAAACTATCCTGTTGACTTGGGTCTGGTGAGTGACCCTAAGCTGACATTAGGAAAGATGGCGGGATTACTTCAGTCGGCTATGTCGGCTGGGCAGAAGGATGCAGCACGTGCACGTGTTGAGCGCGCCGGTCAAGAGCAAAGGAGCCGCGTGGCGAAGCAGTTAGAAGCTGACCGCAATAACCGGGATGCCTATCCACTTCGCGCCTCACGTTTTATGGAAGAACTGGCTAAGCATGTGCCACAAGATACCATTGTATTTGACGAGGCTCTAACGGTTTCACCTGACGTAACCCGTTATCTGCCCCCTGTGCTGCCGAATCACTTCTTCCAGACGCGCGGCGGGTCACTTGGTGTCGGTATCCCCGGCGCACTTGGTATCAAGTTGGCACAACCTGAGAAGACGGTTATCGGCTTCACAGGTGATGGTGGAAGCATGTACACCATTCAAGCACTGTGGACAGCGGCTCACCACAACATTGGTGCGAAGTTTGTCATCTGCAATAACCAGAGCTATATGCTGCTCAAGCTCAATATTCTTCAATATTGGCGCGACCAAATTGGTGCAGAAGTTCATGAATTCCCACATAGCTTTGAGTTGAACAACCCTGTTGTTGACTTTGCAACTCTGGCGCGTTCGATGGGTGTGCCGGCAGTTTGTGTTGACCGGCCTGAACAGGTGGAAGCAGCCATCAAGCAGATGATGGAACATGACGGGCCATTCTTAATTGATATGGTCATCAGCAATCAAGTACCCGGCATGTAAATGCCGGGATGTTTCGTTGTGATGTCGAAAATACGCTCACCAGCGACATTGTGAGTAGTACCTGCCTTATCTAGTTTGGAGGAAATGAATTATGGGTCAACCTTTGACCAAAGATGAAGTATCTGCGGTGGTCAATGACTGGTATCAGAAACTTGATGTTCATGCTCCGATGGTGGACATTCTGCCGCTGGTTTCGGATGCTGAACTGAAAATGGTATTCCCGGAAGCAACACTCAACTCACTGGCTGATTTTGAAGGATGGTATCAACGGGTTATCCGTATCTTCTTTGATGAAGTTCATACCATGAAAGAACTCAATGTAACGATCAATGGTGACGGCTCACAGGCCGATATCAAGCTCATCGTTTATTGGGAAGCCAGTGTTTGGAATCCGCCTGATCGCTTCAGTAAACGGTTGATGATGGATGCCTACCAAACGTGGGTGATTAAACGTTCAGCCACGAGTGGCAAGCCTGTCATCACTTCGTATGTCGTTGACAAACTCGACCCCAAACCGGGTTCCGCGCCACTTTAAAAGCTGAATTCACTTGTGAATGTGCGTCACTGAAATGACGCGCACATTAGTCTAAACACGAAGGAAAATTTCATGAACAACCGTGAAGTGAACGAAACTTACTACAAGCATGCCAACGCCAATGACTGGATGGCATGGTGTGATCTGTTCAGTGATGACATGATCATGGATGAGCAGCTGGCCGGGCACATCGAAGGTCTGACCAAACTGCGTGAAATGATGTCCGGGATGAAGGCCGCTTTCCCGACATTCCAGAACAAACCCAAAGATATTCTAGTCGACGGCGACAGGGCGGCGGTCGTCTCCCACCTATCCATCGTCAACGCCAATGGTCAGTCAATCGAAGCTGACGTCATGAACTACTTCCAACTCAAGAATGGGAAAATCAGTTACATGGCAAACTTCCACGACACTAAACCATTTGATCCCAAGTAGGAAATCAGGGTACATGTTTATCAACGAAAGGAAGTTTTCGTGACTGCTGGTAAAGAATTCTATGATCGTCAGGTTGCATTCCTTGAAAGTGGGGACGTCGAAGGGCTCATTAATAGCCAGTATCACAATGATGCTGTCATCATATCCTTTGACTTTACGAAGCGGGGGCATGATGCCCTTGTTCAGCACTTCAAGGAATATTTGGCGCATCTTGGTGGATTGAAGTTGAAGTCTACCGACAAATTTACTGAGACTGAAGACTCGATCTATTTCGAGGCGACTGTTACCGTGGGTGCTGGTGAAGCCAAAGTCTATGATGTGTTCATGCTTCGCGATGGAAAAGCTACGCACCACTTTACCGGACTGATTTCGTTTATACCCAAGGGTTCGTGACTGCCCACGCCACGTACATCGGCGTTTGCAGAAAGTACTTATCTAGTCAATGAAGGAGTGATTGAAATGGCAAATACTGATTTGGTACTTAAGATGTATGACCTGTTCGGCAAAGGCGATATGGATGGGATCAAGCGCGAAGTTTTCCATCCTAATATGTCGTGGACTATGCCCGGTCACCATCCCTTATCGGGTCGCATTGAAGGCGTTGATGCAGTAATCGCGATGTTCGGTGCGCTCTTCAAAGCTGGCATCGTTGTAGAAGATGTGCACTTTGGTGAACTCGACGACGGCACGGTCATTGAGAAGCACATGGGACACGGCAAGATCGGAGAAGAAATAGTCTATTTCCCGACTTGCACCAGCTACAAAATAAAAGATGGCAAGATTTTCGAAGTCCAGGTACACAACGGTGATTACCCGGCAGTTGATCGCTATATGTGGGCGGTTTACAAGCTGAAGTCAATTCCTGAGCGTCTCGCAGAATAATGGAACCAGAAAAGGAAGAATATGTCAAACGTAACTGCTGAACTTGTAGGTAAAGCATATGCGGCACTCGCCACGGGTAAGCCGGAAGAAATCGCCAAATACTGGGCTGAAGATATGAGCTGGTTGGTGCCGGGTCATAACCCGCTTTCCGGTTGGTATCACGGACGAGACGCGTTCATCGGCTTTATGGCACGGGTTGGCGAGATGTCCGGCGGTAGCTTCAATATGGAGACGATCACCATCATGGTAAATGATGAGTATTCATGTGATGTTACCCGCAATCGTGGTTCCCGTGCCGGTATGCCAGATGTGACGATGGACATTGATGTAGCCCATGTGCTCCGCTGGCGCGATGGGAAAGTTATCGCCGGCAAGGGCGGTATTTTCGGGGACGGCACCGATCAGTACGATCATTTCTGGTCAGCACGGTCCTAAGTAAAGTCGTGGGGTGTGTCCACTTGTGGCTTGGCTGATAGGAGTGGCACACCTTTTTCGTCATGTAAAGCAGGTAACTCTCTTAGTTGAATCGATCGAATGTTAGTGCGACATTGCTTCCAAAGGAAGTGAGGACATATGCCAATCATAACTGTGCAATTTATTAAAGATGTCGTTGCTACACCTGAGCAAAAACGAGAACTCATCGTGCGTTTGACTGATACTTTTGTGGATGTTTTGGGTGAAGTTGTACGACCATTTGTCTATTGCCTCATTCAAGAGACTCCACAGGGCGAATGGGGTATTGCAGGGGTACCGATGCCGGATCTTGTTTACCTGACAAGTGAAAAACACGCCAAGGTAATTGATACATCTAACACGATGATGCGTGGGGCAATTGCTCAAATGCAGGCTGCTTCTGCTTCGCAAGGTAAGACCGAAGCAAACGCCCACGCCGATGATGTGTGGCGCCACGCATCTAGCGCCAGTACGCCAAATGGAACTCCCGGCACGTCGACCAATGGCACCGATAGCAACCATCATGCGGATGATGTCTGGCGTGGAAAGAGCTCATCTCATCCAATTGCTGAAGAACACAGAAAGCTGTTCGCGCGCTGGTTCGAAGAACTGTGGAATAAGAAGAACTATAACATTGCCTACGAGCTGGTGCATCCTGATTTCACAGCGCATGGTGCTGGCGGGCAGGATATTAAGCAAGGCCCTGATGGTGTTATCGGTATGGTCAAGGCGTGGCACGCTGCGATGCCCGATGGTCACATGACGATGGACGACATTATTACTGAAGGTAATTTGTCCACCATTCGTATGACATGGGAAGCTACACACACCGGTCAGTTTGGTGAAATCCCGGCTAGTGGGAAGCGCATTACCGTTACGTCAATCGGCATTGATCGCGTGGTGGATGGCAAGATTACTGAGGGATGGGGCGAACTCAACATGCTCGGTATGCTACAGCAAATGGGTGCTATTCCGCAGCCTTCATAAATAGGTGTCGATCTGTCGCGAATTCGTACTCTAGGAAGTGCAAAATGCCGATCATCACAGTGCAGTTCATAAAAGAAGTGGTCGCCACGCCCGAGCAAAAGCGTGAGCTAATCGTGCGGCTGACGGATACATTTGTAGATGTGCTGGGTGAAGTCGTACGTCCATTTGTGTACACGCTAATTCAAGAGACACCGCAGAACGAGTGGGGAATTGCAGGTGTCCCGATGCCCGATCTGGTTTATTTGACAGGCCAGAAACACGCACAGGTTATTGAGAAATCTAATAACCACATGCGTGCAGCCATCGCTCAAATGCAAGCTACATCGAATGGCAATGTTGAGACGCCAAATCAACACGCTGATGGAGTCTGGCGGGGCAATGGCGCACAACATATGAATGGTTCTAATGGAACATCTTCTCAATCGATAGTTGAACGTAACAAAGCCATCATCCATCGGTTCTACGAGGCCGTCAACACAAAACACCGCGAAGTGTTTTACGAGCTTGTACATCCTGACTTCGTGAATCATGGTGGCGCTGTAGGCGACATCGTAGGATCAAAGGCGCTAATCGACTCGCTTGATCCATTTTATGCGGCTATGCCTGATTGGCATGTCAGTGAAGACTATGTTGTGGCGCAAGGGGATCGGGTTGCTTCACGCGGGACGATTACCGGAACTCATTTAGGTACGTTTATGGGTGTCCCACCGACCGGAAAGAAAGTCTCGTGGACGGGAATAATTATTTATCGTTTGGATGCTGACGGCAAAATCATTGAACGTTGGCAAGATTTCGACGCATTTAGCATGCTGCAGCAGTTGGGCGTTATTCCGTCGCCAGCATGATGTTACATTGCAGTTGAACCAGCTGATCTTAAGCTGAATTCTGGATGATTAGCTTTTGTGTGCTGAAGCTTTATGGTTTTGCTTTAGCGGTTGCCGAGTGTTTTTGTAAGCTTACCCTAACGCATTCGAACTCTGTCTGGATGCAATATTAAGAATAGGGAACAAATCATGGCCGAGTCGCATAGCAAGCGAGTTTACCGAACGTTTGTAGAAGAAGTAATTAATAAGGGTAATCTTGAACTGATTCCCGAACTGTTTTCTCCTGATTATGTTGATCATAATGCTCCCCCCGGCGCACCGAAGGATTTGCCTGTATTTGAACGCATTGGACAAATTCCAAAGATGTTTCGCGGTGCTTTCCCCGATGTACATTTTACGATTGAAAGCATGGTCGAAGATGGGGACTGGGTTGCTACGCGGGTTACAGGTAAAGCTCAGCATTTGGGGCGACCATTCATGGGTATCTCCCCGACTGGACGGCAGGTCACTTGGTCGTCGTTAGGGTTCTTCCGCTTACAAGACGGGAAAATTATTGAGCATTACGGTCAACCGGACTTGACTGGTTTGCGCGAACAGCTAATGGCAAAGGCTGAACCCGGTACTTTGGACGCAAACCGTGCTCTGGTAGCCCGTTACGTCTATGAAGTCAATATGCAAAACTACGATGCGTTTGACGAATTCGTGGTCGAAGATTATGTTGATCACGATCCGATCCCCGGTCAGCAACCTGGCAGAGAACCTCTCAAACAGGCGTACCGTGCTTTTTCAAATGCGTTTCCCGACATTTGGTTTACTTTTGAAGACCTCATTGCTGAAGGTGATATGGTTGTTGGGCGTGGAGTAATTGAAGGAACCCATAAAGGGGAGTTTCTTGGAATTCCACCCACTAACAAGAAAATCCATTGGACCGGAACCCGCATGTTTCGTGTCCGTGATGGAAAAGTGAGTGAAGGCTGGATCAACTTTGACATGCTCGGCATGTTGCAACAGTTGGGTGTTGCTCCAAGTGGCCCGTCAGAAGGTCAGTCGCAAGCAACCGTTGACACCGCTTCGCCGGAAGCACGTAAGGCACTCATTTACCGGATGTACGACGAAACAAACCAAGGGCGGGTTGAGGTTCTAAACGAACTGCTTGCCCCGGATTTCGTAAAGTTACGGCGGCGCGGATCTCAAGACCTACATGGCCCGCAGGCTTTCATTGATTTGTACCGCACCTTTGTTTCGGCGTCTCTTGACCTCCATTTTGATGTGCAGCAGGTTGTCATTGGCGATGATATGGCGGCAGTACGTGGTATTCAAACGGGTACACATGAGGGCAATTTCCTGGGAATGGTTCCTCCTACCGGGAAAAAGTTATGTGGACCGGTACTGCGATATTCCGTTTTAACAAGGATGGCAAGATCGTTGAGCGTTGGCAAGACTTGGGATAATTTGAGCTTGTTTCAGCAACTGGGTGTTATTCCTGCATTTGGTTCAGTGGGTGGGTAGATTTTATCTACTTGCTTGGCTGCACGAGCTGTTAAACGAGCTTGTCGTGACTATTCGATCACTTTGAATTGCCTATTCCTTAATTGAGAGATGCGAAAATACACAAACATCAATCAAAACAAAGCCATTATGCAGCTGGGCGATTGAAGAGATCTGGAACAAGGGAATATGACGTTGGTGAGTTGTTCTCAGTGATCACTATAGCCCTAGTGCGCCAGATCTTCCGAAGGGGCCTGAAAGTGTCAAGATGCTCGCGACTATGTTCCGCAGTGCCATGCCAGATTACCACATGAATATTGACATGATGTTGGCGGATGAGCACAAGGTCGTGGCGCGCTTTATTCAGAGCGGTACTCATAACGGTTCTCCCTTGATGGGAATGGCTCCCAGTGGCAAGCGAGCTGAATGGACGGAAATCGGCATCCTGGAAATCGAGAACGGAAAGATCACCCGCAGCTGGTACGAAGTAGACATGTTATCCATGATTAACCAGCTTACGGCTAAATGAACTGTATTTGAATGAGGTTATCCTGGCGATCCGCCTTAATAGGGCTGCAAAGCCATTTCTTCGCAGAAAGGTGACATGATGAGCAACTATGATTTTATTGTTGTTGGAGCTGGGGCGGGTGGCTCGGTAGTAGCTAACCGCCTGTCAGAAAATCCCAATGCCAAAGTCTTACTGCTTGAGGCAGGTGGCTCCAGCATTCCTGACAATGTGCGAATTCCACCGCTGTGGTTCACGTTACTTGGTTCGGATGTTGACTGGAAATATAGCAGTGTTCCCCAACCGGCCCTTGACGGACGTCAAACATTCGAGCCACGCGGTAAGATACCCGGTGGTTCCAGCAACCTCTATCTCATGATGCACATTCGTGGTCATAGTTCGGACTTTGACAACTGGGCCTACAACGGTTGCCCCGGTTGGGCTTATAACGATATTCTGCCCTATTTCCAGAAGCTGGAAGATCAGGAAGATAATACCAATCCTGTCGGCGGAAAAGGTGGCCCATTAAGCGTAATAAACGCTAAGGATCACAATCCTAATCCGACCTCTAGAGCATTCTTGGCGGCCTGTGCCGAGTTGGGCTACCCCAGCACGGATGACTTTAATGGACCCAACATGGAAGGTGCTGGTTGGCATCATATCAATGTCAAGAACGGCAAGCGTCACAGCGCCAATGAAGCCTATATAGAATCGATTAGCGGTCGTAAGAATTTCGAGTTAAGCACGGATTCTTATGCAACACGATTAATATTCGAAGGTACGCGCTGCGTGGGTGTTGAGTATGTTCAGGGCGGCGAGACCAAAACCGCGCGTGCCAATAATGAAGTGATCGTTTGCGGTGGGGCAATTGAGTCACCCCATCTGCTTTTGCTCTCCGGCATTGGGCCGAGCGATCATCTCAAAGAGCATGGCATTAAGACACTCGTGAATCTGCCCGGCGTCGGTCAGAATTTCCATAATCATGTTCTAACTGGCGTTATTCATGAATGTAAACAACCAGTTCCCCAAGGCAATCTGAATCTGTCTGAAGCAGCCTTGTTCTGCAAGTCCGACGAAGGATGGGTTGGGCCAGACTTGCAGATTGGGTTTGTCCATGTCCCGTTTAACATCATTATTGGTCAGGGCCATCCCAATTCGGTCAGCATCCTTCCCGGTGTAGTCCGTCCCATGTCACGTGGTTGGGTCAAACTGGCAAGCGCCAATCCAACAGATAAACCGCTCATTAATCCGAATTATCTTGGCGCAGAATCTGACCGTAAGCGCCTGGCACAAGCGGTGCAAATCGCGCGTGACATTTTTGCTACCAAAGCCTTTTCTGAGTGGGTTGGACCTGAATTGATGCCCGGCCCCGATTTCAAGGACACCGATCTAGAAGATTTTGTTCGCAAGAATGCGGATTCGTACCATCATCAAGCTGGTTCTTGCAAGATGGGTTCTGACGAAATGTCAGTCGTTGACCCATCGCTGCGTGTATATGGCATTGATGGGTTACGTGTTGCCGATGCGAGCGTCATGCCGATGGTGCCATCCGGAAATTGCCATGCCGGAATCATGATGGTTGCCGAAAAGTGCGCTGACATGATTAAGTCAGCCCACAGCATGTAGTAGCCAATTTGAGATGGAACGAGCATAACCTAATGAAATTACAAGGCAAAAAAGTCGGCGTTCTCCTTGAGAGCGACTTCTACGAAGAGGAAATCTTCTATTACAAGCATCGCTTTCCTGAAGAAGGCATCGAGCTTCATTTTCTCAGCCGCCTTTGGGGGCAGCCTTATCTCACATTCAAAGGGCACGAATATCATGTTCCCTTTGAATGCCATGAGAGTTTTGAGAACATGAGCGATGAAACTCTGCGGAGTTATTCAGCCATTATCGTGCCATCAGCTATCGTCTCAGACCGCCTACGCTACACCGAAGATATCAATAAACTCGCCCCGGCAGTGGAGTTCGTTAAACGCGCTTTTGCTGAAAAATCTATCATCAAGGGCATTATCTGCCACGGTATGTGGCTGGTTTCCCCCGCGCCCGAATTGGTGCGTGGACGCAACGTTGTGGGTCACATAAACCTCTTGGGTGACATTCGCAACATGGGTGCGAATTACACAGACCAAGATGTAGTTGTTGATGGCGATTTAGTGACAGCCCGTACCGGCGGTCACTGCCATATGTTCGCTCGCCAGATTATTGATCTCATGTATGAAAAAGAAGGAGGCCGTTAATGGTCTTTTCACACGTTGCACTCAATTGCAAGGACCCGATAGAGGTCGAGAAATTTTATACCCGCTATTTCGGCTTCAAGCGTTCTCGTGTTATTCCATTGGGTGATACGCAACTGGTGTTCACCAAGTCTGGCAACATGTACCTTGAAATCTTTGCTGGTGGCGCAGATCGCCCAATTCCCGCCCCTGAGAAAGATGGTTATGGCTTTGTAGGCGTGCGGCACATTGCCTTTCAGGTCGAGGATGTTGATGCCAAGCTCGCTGAAATGGGCAGCGATGCTCACATTGCGCTTGGCCCATTAGATTTTAGTGACTTTATCCCGGGTTGGCGTACCGTCTGGGTGACTGACCCCGAAGGCAATATCGTTGAAATCAGCCAAGGCTATACTGACCAAGACAATCCGCCGTCATTGGCGTAATTTATCCGTATTTATCTATGTGAGGCCAGCGTGAACAAAATCAACTTCACCTTTTCGGACACGGTCGCAGGTTATGTGACAAGTTTTGACAGCACTACCGACAAGTACGTCGTCAAAACCGCAGGCAATCAAGAATTTACGATTAAGCTCAAGAGCAATACTTATGCTCAATTGACCCGCAACCTAGGCGATCCGTGGCAGGACTGCACTGGGCAGATGCGCCAAATGTTGACCGAAGGCCGTTATGTATTCACCTACGGTGTGTTTTATCCCGAAGGTGGCAGTTTTTCGGTCGAAGCACAGTTTTTGATGTTCCCCGGACGCAAAGTGGGTGAATTTGGGTTCGAGCGTCAGGATTGGTGGGTGAAGCAGGTTTCGTCCATTGCTGACTTCTACCTGAAGGCGCAGTTTGGCGGCGCCCCAGTAGATTATAAGAACTACCGTACTCTCATTCAGTTAAGCGGTGAAAAGGAAGGCGACAATTACCGTCAGGAAACGGATACCATTTCCCGCTTGGTATATGGTTTTGCCTCAGCCTATCTGCTGACGGGCGATGATCGTTACCTTGAGGGCGCGGAAAAAGGTACCGAATATCTGCGCGAACACATGCGTTTCTATGACATGGATGAGAACATCATTTACTGGTATCACGGTATTGATGTTCACGGCAGCCGTGAGGACAAGGTATTCTCGTCAGAATTCGGTGACGACTTTGACGCCATTCCTGCCTACGAACAGATTTATGCCTTAGCTGGCCCTATCCAGACCTATCGTATTACGGGTGATCCTCGCATTTTGCATGATGCGGAATTAACGGTTGACCTGTTCGACAAGTACTATTTGGATCGTGAAAAGGGCGGATACTTCTCGCACCTCGATCCGATTACGCTTGATCCACGCAGCGATGTGCTGGGTGCGAACAAGGGCAAGAAGAATTGGAACTCGGTTGGCGACCACGCCCCGGCCTATTTGATCAATTTGTATCTGGCAACGGGCGAAGATCGCTATGCTCGTATGCTGGAATATACATTTGATACCATCGCCGAACATTTCCCGAATTACGAAAACTCGCCTTTCGTTCAGGAAAAATTCTATGAAGATTGGTCACATGATACCACTCACATGTGGCAGCAGAACCGCGGCGTGATCGGGCATAACCTGAAGATCGCCTGGAATCTGATGCGAATGTACGGCTTGATGCCTAAGAAGGAATACGAAACACTGGCGCGTAAGATCGCGGAGGTAATGCCTGCCATCGGTGGCGACCAGCAGCGCGGTGGATGGTATGACGTGATGGAACGCCTCAAGGGGCCGGGCGAAGAATGGCATCGTTTCGCATTCCACGACCGCAAAGCGTGGTGGCAGCAGGAGCAGGGCATCCTAGCATATTTTATCCTGCACGGCATCCTCAAAGATGAAGCATATCAGAAGCTCTCTCGCGAGTCTGCTGCATTCTATAATGCTTTCTTCCTCGACCATGACGATGGCGCGGTGTTCTTCAATGTACTCGCGAATGGTGTCCCTTATCTGATGGGGACTGAGCGCTTTAAGGGCAGCCATTCGATGAGCGGCTATCACTCAACCGAACTATGCTACCTGTCACAGACCTACCTGAACCTGTTGATTACCAAGCAACCGCTTGATCTGCATTTCAAGCCATATCCAAATGGATTTAAGAATCGCATCTTGCGGGTCGCGCCTGATATATTGCCCGATGGATCAATTAAGATCGAATCGGTCGAAGTAGACGGTGCACCGTATAATAACTTCGTGGCCCATAAGTTGACTGTCCGCCTGCCTGATACTGACAAGCAGGTCAAGGTCAAGGTTCGCGTCGTAGCTACCTAATCGGAGGGGCAATTAATGGAAGTTCTAACACGTACTGACGATAACGTCACCATTCTTGAGGTCAGCGGCGATATAGACGGGAGCAGCGCTCCCGTCTTACAGGAACAAGTCTTAGGGGCGATTAAGCCCGGTTGCAAGCTGCTGTTGGATATGAGTAAAGTCGAATTCATGTCCAGCGCTGGTTTGCGGGTCATGCTGGTCCTATACCGCCAGATTTCAGGCAGTGATGGAAAATGCTTGTTGTATGGGCTGTCACAACCGCTGCAGGACACTATGGCTGCCACTGGCTTTCTTAAGTTCTTTACTTTGAGCGATGACCTGAATGCAGGTCTAGAAACACTACGGCAGTAACAATGGAAAGAATTGATTTTTACCCAACTCGAACGCACGAAGGTTATAACTGCGTGCCGGTCAGGTCTATCCTTTTGGAGCGACCATTGTACCGGGCGGGATCAATTTCTCGATTTTTTCTAGCCGTGCCACATCCTGCTCACTGATCTTATTCCGTAATGGCGAGCTGCAGCCGATGGTCGAAATTCCTTTTTGAGGAGTTTCGAATCGGCAATGTGTATGCCATGACGGTATTTGATCTGGATCCAGAGACGATTGAATACGGCTTTCGTATGGATGGGCCATTCCAACCAGAAGAAGGCCATCGGTTTGATAAGTCCAAGATTCTGATGGATCCGTATGCCAAAATCATCGCTGGACGTGATGTGTGGGGCGATTCGCCCAATTGGGATGACATTTACCCACATCGCGCACGACCTGTACTGAATGATTTTGACTGGGAAAATGACCGCCCGTTAGAAATACCAACTGAAGACCTGATCATCTATGAGGCGCATGTTCGAAGCTTCACCCGCCATCCTTCGTCCGGTGTAAAAGCGCCCGGCACGTTTGAAGGGTTGCGGGAAAAAATCTCGTACCTTAAGGAGCTTGGCGTTAACTGCATTGAGTTAATGCCCGTTTATGAATTCGATGAGTTTGAAAACAGCCGCAAGCACCCGGAAACGGGCGAACTCCTCATGAATTATTGGGGCTACAGCACTGTCGGATTCTTTTCGCCAAAAGCTGGCTATGCTTCTACTGGGCGCTTTGGGATGCAGGTTGATGAGTTCAAGAACCTTATCAAGGAACTGCATGCTAACGGTATTGAAGTCATGCTGGATGTGGTTTTCAATCATACTGCCGAAGGAAATGAGTATGGCCCCACGTTATCCTTCAAAGGTATAGATAACAAAACCTACTACATGCTCACACCCGGTGGCTATTATTTTAATTTTAGCGGTACGGGCAATACTCTGAATTGTAATAACCCAGTTGTGCGCAATATGGTGTTGGACTGCCTGCGCTATTGGGCGGCTGAATACCATATTGATGGTTTTCGCTTCGACCTGGCTGCGATACTCGGCCGTGACCAGAATGGTGCGCCTCTTTCCAACCCACCGCTGCTGGAACAGTTGGCATACGATCCTATTCTCGCCAAGTGCAAATTGGTGGCTGAGGCTTGGGATGCGGGGGGGTTGTATCAGGTGGGTTCGTTCCCGGCATATGGTCGATGGGCGGAGTGGAATGGCAAGTACCGCGACGGCATCCGTAGATTTTTGAAGGGTGATAGTGGCCTAGCTGGCGAGATGTCCCAGCGGTTACAGGGATCACCTGATCTGTACTGGACGCGCGGCCCGACGGCTTCCATCAATTTTGTGACCTGTCACGATGGCTTCACGTTGATGGACATGGTTTCGTACAATGGTAAGCACAACGAAGCCAACGGCGAAAACAATAACGATGGCGCAAATGACAATAACAGTTGGAACAGCGGCTGGGAAGGGCCGTCTACTGACCCGGCTGTGAATGAACTGCGCGAACGTCAGATAAAAAATGCCGTTACACTGCTCATGGTCAGTCAGGGCGTACCGATGCTGCTGATGGGTGATGAGATCGGTCGCACACAATACGGTAACAACAATGCCTACTGCCACGATAATGAATTAAACTGGTTGGATTGGTCATTGGTCGAACAGCGCGGGGGATTATTACGCTTCTTCCAGCAGTGCGTTGCCTTCCGCCACGGTCACCCAGCACTACGCAGTCGCAATCATCTGCGCCATACCGATTACATGGGGAGCGGATTCCCTGACATGAGCTGGCATGGCACAGAAGCATGGAAGCCCGACTGGTCAGATTCCAGTCGCGCATTGGCCTTTATGCTGGACGGACATCACGCCAAGGGAGGAACCCAGCGCGATGACCATATATATGTTGCTATGAATACCTATTGGGATTCGCTGTGGTTCCAACCGCCGCAACTCCCGCCGGGACTGAACTGGTACATGGCAATCAATACGGCAATGCCGTCACCGGAAGATATTTGGGAAGTCGGTCACGAGCCACTGTTAGGCGATCAAGGCCAAATAATGCTCGGCCAACGCTCTACCGTTGTTCTTGTTGGTCGCTAACACATACAGAAATTAGGAGGAAATACAAATGGCATTCGATGCAAGTCTAGAAATGGTGAATACCATTGCCAAGGTTACATTGGTCGGTGAACTGGATGCAAGCGTTGCGGGTTTGTTCAAAGAAAAAATTGAAGAGGCAGCCCAACAACACGCCCAGCGTTTGGTGTTGATTATGCCCAATCTTGAATACATGTCCAGCGCCGGGCTTCGTGTACTGGTGTTCGCTAAGCAGAAAATGGGTCCTCAGGTAGGGATTTATGTGGTCGGTGCACAGCCGCAAATCGTTGAGCCAATCAAGCAGACCGGTTTTCATTACAGCGTCACGATGATGGATGAGTATGACGCTGCGGTTATTGAAGCTCTTTAACCTAATTTCCACCTGTAATTAGAAGCAAACATCTTCTTCAAAGGGTTTGCTTCTACAGTTCAATATCTAATACACGTTGGCTGAGGACAAATCATGTCAAGTTCTCACATCGAGCCGCTGACTCTATCGGGGCATCCCGATCACATGGGCGACTCATTGAGTAAGCTACGTAAGTATGTAACGGAAGTATCAAATATCGCAGGGTTAGAATCTCAAGCGATGCACCGGCTGCGTTTGGCAGTGGATGAAATCGCAGCCAATATTATCATGTATGGTTATGCCGGGACTGAATCTCCGGGTGTCATTAATGTACTGACGACAGTTGTTGATGGCCAACTGACACTTGTTCTAGAAGATACCGGGGTTCCGTATGATCCCCGCCAGCGTGACCTGCCCGATAATTTCGATGACCCGTTGGAAACCCGCGAAATTGGTGGGTTGGGTGTGTTTCTCGCCTTTGAAAATGTTGATAAATTTGACTACCAACGAGTAGGCAACTGCAATCGCAATATTTTCGTAATGAATTGTCCATGAGGTCTGTACAATGGCAAAAAATGCCAGCACTCTATTAATCGCACATGACAACCAGACGACGCGCCAGTGCCTTGTTGATCATCTAACAGCGCAAGGGCATCACATTGAAGTTGCCACTAACGGCAACGAGGCTCTCAAAGTGCTGCATAAGCATATGTATGATCTAGTCCTGCTCGGGCTGGAATTGCCGGAGATTGCTGGCGACGCGGTTTTAGAACATATGAAGACCCATGCTGATTTGCAGAACATACCGGTCATTATGATGTCGCCAATCCAAACACTGGAGTGTGTGACGCGCTGTATCCAAATCGGTGCTGACGATTTTATACACGAACCGTTTAGCATGGCTTTGTTGGATGCACGTGTACGGGTATGTTTGGAAAAACGTTCCTTGGATGATGCCATAGAATTCCATCTAACCAAAGCTGAAAAACTGGCTGATTTGATGGAAAAAGTGATTCTTCCAATGGGTGTGGCACTATCTACTGAAACGGATTTAGAGCGTCTGCTCGAAAGAATTTTGTTAGAGGCTAAAGCCGTTTGCCATGCGGATGCTGGCACGCTCTATATGCGTACTGAAGATGAACATCTTCGCTTTGCAATTGTAATAACGGAGTCACTTGGCATTAGGCTGGGTGGTTCTAGCGGCAACCCGGTATCATTTCCATTGCTTCCCCTTTATGACAAGGAAACTAACGAGCCGAATCATCGAAACGTTGCCAGTCATGTTGCTTTGACCGGCAGTTCGATCAATGTGCCGGACATCTATGTGGCGGAAGGGTTTGACTTTTCGGCTACGAAAGTTTTCGATAAGCAGAACAATTACCGCTCTGTTTCGAGCCTGACGGTTCCTCTTAAGGATAACAAGGGAGATGTTGTTGGCGTTTTACAGCTTTTGAATGCACAAGATGAAGATGGCGACATTATCGCGTTCGATAATTACAGCCGCATCATCGTGGAATTCATGGCTTCGCAGGCGGCTATCGTACTGAATAACCATCTGCTGATCCAGCACCAGCAGAAATTGTACAAGCTGGAAAATGATATTCAGATTGCCCGTACCATCCAGAACAACTTCTTGCCTAGCAAGATGCCAGAAGTACCCGGTTGGGATGTGAGCGCCTTCTTCCAGCCAGCGCGTGATGTGGCTGGAGATTTCTATGACGTGTTCATGATGCTGAACAACCGCAAGCTCGGATTCATGATCGCCGACGTGTGTGATAAAGGCGTGGGTGCGGCGCTGTTCATGTCGCTCACACGTACCTTACTACGTTCGTCGCTCATGCAAACCCGCAACATTTCGTGGGCCGAAGGTCTGTTTGAAGAGGCGACCTTTGACCGTGAGAATTCACAGATGGCGATAACCGCCAATGCACTCAAGAATTCGGTGGTTACGACCAATAACTACATCACCGAACATCACCTTGATCTCAATATGTTTGCTACATTGTTCTTTGGAATGGCTGATCCAGTTGATGGAACTGTTATTTATATCAATGGTGGTCATTGCCCGCCTCTGATCATCAGCCCGACAGGTGAGATTAAGGCATCGCTTGAGCCGCTTGGTCCGGCAGTTGGCATGTTCCCGGGTGCGAAATTCGGGTTAGAGCAGGTGAAGTTAGAACCGGGTGATACATTGTTGGCCTATACGGACGGTATTCCTGATGCCCGTAATCCATTGGGTAAACGGTTCACTGAAGCCGGTTTGATGGAATTGTTGAAAGTGCCGCCTGCAACTGCTGGCGAACTGGTGCAGCGCATCATTGATACGGTCAGCAACCATATCGGCGGGGCGGTGCAATTCGACGATATTACACTGCTGGCAGTGCGCCGCGAGTAGTAGACTCCAACTTTAGACACATTCTCGTAATGATGACGGCATCCATCAACAAGACATGGATGCCGTTTTTATGTTAGGGCCTTTGGAGAAAACTTGTTTCTGCAATAGCTCTCAAACTATTTTTAGGTTGATCTGCATCTGAGCCTCAATCTAAAGTGACTTGCGTTTACCTACGGAGCAGTGGAAAATTGGCACTGTCTCACTGCAATTCTATTGGATAAAAAGTGGGTTCAATCTGAAATATTGCTTTTGTTTTAATCGGGAGTTGATTTATGGATGTTGCTGGCGATTTTACATTTGATGCTCCGCAAGACCTGGTCTGGAAGGCATTGCAAGACCCTAATGTGCTAGGCTCAGTGATGCCGGGCGGTAAAGGATTTGCTCAAACTGGTGAAAACCAATACAGCGGAACTTTGGAAGTGAAAGTTGGTCCGGTTCAAGGCACGTTTCAAGGACAGATAACACTGTCTGACATTGTTGCCCCACAAAGTTACAAGATTAAGGTGGATGGCAAGGGACCAGCGGGATTTGTTAATGCTACGGGCAGTATGCGTCTGGAACCGCGCGGCTCCGGTACATTTATGGAGTATTCCGGTCAGGCGCAGGTGGGAGGGCGTATTGCGAGTGTAGGGCAGCGCTTGATGGACAGCGCGGCACGTTCCATAATCCGGCAAAGTTTGGAAGCCTTAAATGCCTACCTCACGATTGAGGTTGCCAAACAGCTGCCAGCTGCTCCTGTGACGCAAACGGAAGCGCCTGTCGCACAGCCCATCACTGAAGCCAGCGCGGAGCCTGCACCGGTTTCGGCTGCGCCAGAGTATAAACCGCCCTCACAAACAGCACTTGCTTTCAATGTTGCACGTGACGTGCTTAATGATATTGTCCCCGCAAAATACCAACCCTGGATTCTGGTGGGGCTGATCGTGATTATCCTACTCATACTTCTGGCAACACGTTCTTCGTAGGCAAACAGCAGTGCCAGTCAGTTGTTGTCGGGCTGACTGGCGTGACCCACAGAATAAAATCGTTACGGGTTACTTTGCCCGCATTCGGTTTCCGCGTGCGTTGTGTTCCAGTTCCACTAGACCTAATTCTTCCATCAGGGGTGGAATATACATACCAAAACGTCCACGCAGTCCTTTCTGAGACCATACCAGCCACCAATAGGTTTTGTGCTGAGCGCCCCCAGGCCTCAACTGTTCCTTCTTTGGCTTCTTTTTGCCTCGTCGGCGCTGCCCAATTCATCCAATCGCCATGTTTTTTCAACATAGCATGGAGGTCATTGATACAACACAAATCGTAGAGCAAAATTGTTTTCCCTACGGTACAGACCAACACCGGCGGATCATGCGATTCATCTTTATGTAACGTGTACTCGGAAGTACCCGGAGGGGTTTTGAGTACCCACGGATTGTCTTTGGTGCCGTTTCCTGACATTGTAATTACTCCTCAATCTAACTGCGTTCAGCTTCTGTTTTTAGATCTATAGCATATTGTTCAAAAGATTGTCTCAAGTCAGGCAGCGATCCTCCGATCATCAGCATCATGATACCGGAAAAGACTTCTACCATTGAAAAATCGGTAGTGGCATCGGGTTTAGGAGTCAGCAAGAAGGTCCGTACGCCGGAAAATAGGAGAGGAAACCCATCTTGCCAGACCATCTTGTCCGGCTGCGAAAAGGTGCTCACCTTTAGTTTGAATTCACGTCCCGGCGCGTAAGGGACCTTTAGTTTGATGGTTTCGCCAAGCATGATTCTACCCTTTATTTGCTGAACGGTGGAATTCCAACGGGGAAAATCCTGCGCATTGGTCAGAAGTGACCAAATCTTTTCGGGTTTAGCGTGGATATTGATGGTGACACCACATTCCATACGAAATGTACTTTTGCTTCTGATCGCTTTTCCATTGGTTGATGATGGCATAGTCCTGATCTTTCGTTAGGTCAATAGTTGAAGGTTGGTTTGTTAGTCGAGCTGTAGGCTGTCCATCAGTTTTCAAAGAAGTGATAAGTGCCGACCTCTTCGAGTTCGATGGCGATAGGCTGCTCGGCACAGCGGTCTTTTATGCCTGCTTGAAAGGCTTGAAATGCCTGTGATTGTATCAAAGGATTACTCTCATCCTCGGTTTCAATTGAAGCCAAATGAACGAAGCTCACACCATCCGTCTGTTTGAATGAGGCGTAGCGGATACCGGCCGGACTGTTACGTCGGAGTTCTTCAAAAACATTCTCAATATAACGCTGATTTTCATCTGCTAAATCAGGTTTGACTTTGTACCGAACCAGAATTTGTTTCATAGGGTATTTCTCCTGTATAGTTGACTTACCTTATGTAAGACGGAAAAAGAACGGCAAAGGATGCGGTCAAGCTTCTAATCTCCTATGGAGTTGATACATTAAATGAGTTTGGCGAACGAAATTAACTGCGGGGGAATTGTTCTAAATTTATGAACTTGAGTACAGTTGACCAACAACACTTTGGACAGCTGACCGAACCGCATCGGCGCGAGCTAAAGCTGCACTGTTACCGCATGATGGGGTCGTTACAAGAAGCTGAAGATATGGTGCAGGAAACATTTCTGCGGGCGTGGCGACGGCGCGAAACCTATGAAGGGCGGGCATCACTGCGGGCGTGGCTGTACCGGATTGCGACTAACGTATGCTTGGATATGCTGGACAAACGTCCACAGCGTGCTGTTCCAATTACGTATCAGGAAGTTTCAACGTTGGATGAGCCTATTCCGCCCTCGGTTATGGAGCCCATTTGGCTGGAACCTTACCCTGACGAATGGCTGATCTCTGATGAGGAAAGCCCGGAACGCTTTCTTTCAATACGTGAAAATATCAGCATCGCTTTCGTGGCTGCCCTGCACCTGCTGCCTCCCCGTCAACGCGCCATCCTGATTTTGCGTGATGTGTTGGAGTTGTCGGCGAATGAAGTGGCTGATTTGCTTGAAATTACGGTATCTGCTGTGAAGAGCGCCCTTCACCGAGCGCGGACAACTCTGGCAACGGCGGGGCCGGCTTTAAAGTACGGAGAAAGGGATGGAAACGTAGTGAATAAGGTTGATCAAGATTTGTTGGATCAATATGTTCACGCGTGGGAGACAGCCGATGTAGACGGGTTGGTGCGGATGCTCAAAGAGGATGCTACATTCAGCATGCCGCCTATTCCGGCGTGGTATCAAGGGCATGACAACATACGCGGTCTGGTGTCCAAGACGGTCTTCGCGGGGCCAGCTCATGGGCGCTGGCGTTTGGTTCCAACTTATGCGAACGGCCAGCAGGCGTTCGGTCTTTACCGCGTTGGTGATGTGCCGGGTGTTCACAGCGCGTATGGTATTCAGGTTCTACAGGTTGAGGACGGAAAAATCGTAGACATTATTACGTTTCGCTCTCCGGCGCTGGTAGCTCAATTTGGGCTTCCAGAAAGCCTTCATTTAGTGGCTCATTAATTTGAGTTGTGTTTTCGCTCTTGCTCTTGCTTTAGTTTCGGAAGACAGGGTACAGTATGCGCTCAGAAGATCGTGTGTGATCCGCTGCGAAGTAAGTGATGAATCTTTACCGAAAATCGCGCTTTTGGCTTTTGCTGTCAATCGTATGTCTTCCTGCCGTTGCCTTCTTGCTCTTGGGTGGCCGTGCGGCTGAGGGGATGGACCACCGTGTCAAACTCCCGCTGGCGGAGGACAAGCTCACGTTTATTTTTTTCTTTAGTGACCACTGAGCACGCTGCATGAAAATGCTGCCTATCGTTGATAGGCTGGAGACACAATTCGCTGAGCGCATGGCTTTCATAACCCTTGACGCTGAAGATCCAAAAGTAGGGCAAGACCTTATGCGGGCGCTGCGCGTCGGGGGGCATCCCAGTTTTGTCATTATGCGACCCGATGGCACTGAGGTGCGGCGTCACTGGGGTACATTAACTGAGACAGCACTTTTGAACGAACTTGATCTGGCACTCGCCGGATGAATTGATAACCTCATCAAAGATAAAAAGGAATCGGGATGAATACTTCAGCCGAAGCCAGCAGGCTTCTCGAACAGGCACTGACAACCAGCCGAAGTGCCGTAAACGTGATTGATAATCTCATTGCCGAACATGAATATCAGGATGTGGCTTCGCTGGTGACGCAGGCGGCCAGCGCACTGTTGGAGTCGGCAGGGCTGTTGATGCAGAAGCAGGATGAAGCCGCGCTTGAGATGCTGGGCAAGGCTGATGATTTGCTAGACGCGGTCTACGAGATCATTGATGGTGAGGTTGACGAAGATTAGGATGGTGAAAATAGGTCTCGTCAGCCTTGTGCTGATGCTGGTTATGGTGGCCTGCCAAAGTGTGCCCCAGCGCCCTGATTTGGCAATTGTTGTTCCCACCGAGTCCCCACAGCGGGTGTTGATCCTGAAGGCTAACCCGGCACTGCTGCTGGGTAAAGAGCAATATGATATGCGTTGTGCGCATTGTCATGGTTACGTGGGAGAAGGGCAGCTTGACCGGACGATTGATAATACGCTCGATTTGGGGATGCTGACAGTCCCGCCACACAACGCTACCGGTCATACATGGCAGCACGCAGATGATTTGCTGATCAAGGTTATTCAAGAGGGAATTGTTAATCCACTCGACCAGTTCCCGATGCCGCCCTTCAAAGATGTGATGACGTTAACTGAGATCAAGGCTGTTATCCGCTACATTAAGCTGTGGTGGACAGATGAGCAGCGGGCGTATCAAGAACGGATTACGCGCTACCGGAAAGACCGGTTAGCGGAACTGGGCACGATTGTGGAGACGATTCCATGATGACAAAACTCATGCGTCTACTGACACTTTTGGGCGCAGTGCTGGCACTGGCAGCGTGCGGGGGCGTGGGTGAGAATGCGCCTTCTGTAACCTTACCACTGGCGAAAGATAAACCAACTTTCCTGTTTTTCTTCACGGATGGCTGACCGCCTTGAATGGTTATGCGCCCCATCGTGGATGGGCTTGAAGATAGGTACAAAGACAGAATAACTTTTGTTTACCTGAACGCAGCGGACAATGGAGAGGGTGAGGCTGTGTTCGAGGCACTGGCTCTGCGCGGGCATCCGGGCTTTGTGATATTTGATAAAGACGGCAAGGAAGTGTTCCGTCAACTCGGACAGGTGGATGAGGCAATACTGGTAACTGGGATTAAAGCGGTGGTCAATACGTAGGGACGAAATTCCTAGCAAGCCTCCCCCGTGAACGAGGGAGGCGCTATGCAAACGACTCAATCGTTAGGCAGGAGCGGGTGCGTAGTCGATTTCCTTGAGGGTGGATTCGATCTGTTCCCAGGTGGCGGGGGCATCCCAATCCACGGTAACGGTCTTGGTGTCAACCACGCCGTTCACAGTTTTTACACCAGCGATTTGCCCAACTTCGTTCTTGATGGTGCGTACGCAGCCATCGCAGCCGATGTTGGGAACTTGAAATACCTTGTGCTCCATGTGAAAACTCCTTTGGAATAGCTGTCGGCCGTCGGCTTTCAGCTTTTAGTGTAAATGCTTCATATATTTAGACAACTTCAGATTGTAGCATCTTTCGTGATTAGCGAACATGACATTTGTGTCGGAATTGCCGCCGAATTGTCATGCGGGAAGTACGGGAACAGCCGCTGAATTGACACAATTGGCGGGCGGGAACAGGGGAGCGTGGCGCTGCACTGTCGCCAGTGCAGCGGTTGGCTCGCTCATGGCTGCCGCTGTGCAAAAGTGCTGAGTACTGAGTGCCAAGTGCTGAGGAATGGCAAAATGCGATTGAACCACAGTCCCAGAGGGAGGCTTTGCGCAGACCGAACGAGGGATTTTGCTGCGGCAGAAGGAGGGGTGTGCCGCTGCAATGGTTGCTGCAAAACGGTTAACGGACACCAACAGCCAGTTATCGGATGAAGAAGAATATTGATGCGGGATTTTAGATTTGAGGCAAATGTTCACGGACATATCCATTGATTCATATATAGTACCAGCATAGCAGAACGTGAGGGGTGTAGGGTGACCATTTGGTCGACCATTTGGTCACTTTTTGAGCACCACGACACAAACCATTTTGAGGGAGGATACATGTTAAGAAGGTTGGCAGATGGTTAGGAATTGGTTGGGGTCGGTTTGTGGATTCTAACTGTGGAGTGATCGAAAGCGTGCGGATATACGCGCTGACGCGCTCATCCGCACCAACAAAAACGGTGCAGTTGAGAATTGCTGCGCTAGGAGTGCATCCGAGATTGGAGGCGAATTGGGTTTTTGCCGCCAGACGATAAACCGTCTGGCTATCGCAATAAAACCTGCTGAAGCAGGCTGAGGGGAGCGTGATCACATGTGATATTCAAACCTCACTGCCCCAACTTCGGATGCACCCTGCGCTTGTAGGCTGCTGCCAATTGCGGGTGAATGTCGTATACTTAAACAAAAGTGTGAGGGCAGATTTATGGTGCTTCAAACGCCAATCCGACAAGCCACATTTGAAGAATTCAAACGGTACATAGCCGAACCAGAACATTCAGATGGCCTGTATGAACTCATTAGAGGGGAGATTGTTGAGAAGATGCCGGGACGAACCAGCAATTCTCAGGTATCCGTGCGGTTGGCTTCTAAGGTGCTCGTACACTGTGAGGCCAAATCACTTCCATGCTTTATCAGCGGTGAAGCAGGTGCTTATCGAATTGGTAATGATGTGGTCGCGCCTGATATGGCTTACAAAGATACGCCGATGTCGGATGACTATCCCGACCCGATTGCACCCTTATGGGTTGTGGAAATCATTTCACCGACTGACCGTGCTTCTGAGATCCGTAAGAAGCGAGAAATCTACCGCGAGGCAGGTATTTTGTTGTGGGAGGTCTACCCGGAACTACAGAGCGTGGATGTCTACGCACCGGGTCAAGCCTCAGTGAGCTTTCATATGGGGCAGGAGTTGACGGGTGGCGAGGTGCTGCCGGGGTTCACGGTGGCGGTCAGTCACATTTTTGCGAATTGAGCGCGGGTCGGTTTTAGAAATAGACACATTACTGCTTCGGGGTAATAATGGCAATCCCAACCTACGATAAATGTATGCTTCCACTTCTACAATTTGCGAGTGATGGAGTGGATCATCATGTTAGAGAGGCTATTGATGCTTTGGGTCAATATTTCGGCTTGTCTCAGGAAGATAGAAGTCAACGAATACGAAGCGGGAAGAAGTTTACTTTCGATGACAGAGTACAGTGGGCGAATACATATCTTAAAAAAGCCGGTTTTCTTATTAGCACAGGGCGAGGACGTTTTCAAATTACCAATCGCGGCCTAACTGAACTAAGCAAAAGCCCTTCACACATTGATGCCCACTATTTAATGCAGTTTCCTGAATTTGCAGAATTTGCTAAGCCACCGCTTTCAAATGAGACTCACCCCAACGAATCTGCATCTGAGCGTGAAGTTGAACAAACCCCACAAGAAGTCCTTCAATCCAGTTATCAACTTCTTGTGAAGCAATTGGCTCAGGAGTTACTTGAAACAATCATGGATTGTTCAGATAGTTTTTTTGAAAGTTTAGTTATGGATTTACTTCTCGCTTTAGGTTACGGCGAGGCTGTGGAAGCTGCTGGCGAAGTTGTAGGTGGTCCAGGTGACGGGGGAATAGACGTAAGAATAAAGGAAGATGAGCTGGGTTTTGATATTATCTACGTTCAGGCAAAGAGATGGAAAGCAGATAGCTCAGTCGGTAGCAAAGAGATTCAATCATTTGCGGGCAGCTTACTTGGACATGGAGCAACAAAAGGTGTTTTCATCACTACTTCAAGTTTTTCAAGATCAGCGATTGCTTACGTAAGTAGTCTGAAACAACAAAAAATTATTCTAATAGACGGTGAAGAACTTGCAAAGTTGATGATTAAGCACAATATCGGTGTGAGCCCCGTGGGGAATGAAACGTATACAGTGAAAAGGGTAGATCGAGATTATTTTCAGATAGATTAATTTGGCAATATGGGTATCAACTAAAAGTAGGCAAAGCACCCTCGTTTGATGTGTTTGTTCCTCACATGGAGCAAAATCAAATCATGATGAGGTCGTGTGCTCAACGAGCCGTACGCCTTCAACTCCACTTTGTACCTCCGCCTTTGCAGCCTGTCCCCGTGCCAGCATGGTAAAGCCGACGACTGCCATGAAGGCCACGAACGCCCCGCCGAACCAGATGAACGATGGGCCAAAATTGGCTGCCAATAAGCCGCCGATCAACGGGCCAACGCCCCCGCCGATAGTATAAGTCACGGAATAGATACCGAGATAACGCGCCCGCATATCCGGCGGTGCCATGTTGGCCGCCAATGAACTGGAAGTGGGCATGATGATGAGTTCGCCCAGCGTCATGATGAACATGCCCAGCATGAAGTGTGGCAGCGCACCCGCTATGCCATAGATGGACAGGCCCGCTACGTAAAACAGTGCGCCGCCCGCGATGACGCGCAGCGGTGGATAGCGCCGGGTAAAGCGGGTCACGCCGTATTGCAGCAGCACTACCATGCTGGCGTTGATGGTCAACAGCAGGCTGAAACGGTCTTCGCCAATCTGGTAGTTCTGTTTCATATAGTCAGCCAGCAGCATGAAGACCATCGCCACCGCAATCTCCACCAGCGCAAAAGCACTGATGAATACCATGTAGGGACGGTCGCGCAGCATGTGGCTGAAGCCCCGCCCGTCCTGAACGCCGCTCGCCTGTTTGGTGGTGAGTGTTTCCCGCAGGAACAGTGCCACCGGAATGACCAGTGACAAGTTGAGCAAGGCAGGCACGACATAGGCAATATCGCGGTTATGGGCAATGAAGATGCCGCCTATGGCAGGACCGACGGCTATAGCGAGGTTGCCGATGGTGCGGACGAGGGCAAAGGCGCTGGTGCGCTGTTCCGCCGTGACGAGGTCGGCAGTCATGACGTTGGTTCCGGCGTAGAAGATGGGCTGCATGATGCCGTACAAAGGCAGCAACAGTGTCCATTGAGCCAGCGTATTGGCACGGCTGAGGAGCAGCAGCACAACGCTGAAGCCGATTAAGCCCACGACCATCAAGCGTTTGCGACCATAGCGATCCATTAGCGCACCGATGACCGATGTGCCCGCCAGCGTAGCGATGGCTTGTAAGGAGAGCAGGAAGGTAATGCTGGCGAGTGGTGTCGGCAACAGGAATACTGAACCACCTGTACCGAACCAGTAGGCAAACAGCGGCTGGTGCTGGAGCAAGGCGATGGTCACAGCCGGCGCGGCGGTTTGTTCGCGGATAAAGACGGTGATGAAGGGCCAGATGAGCGATGCGCCAACACGGCTGACGAAGAAGAAGCAGAGAAGCAGCCAAAAGGCACGCGGATAGGGCGGTAACTTAAAGTTCATAGTTAATAGTCAATAGTTTATAGTCGGTAGTCTATAGATAAGTGGTAGGGGTAGGGTGAAGCAAAGAGTTGATTTCTAATTTTACAGCACTGTCACTTTCATTGTGCAAAAGGGTTTCAATTTTTTCCCGCGCTGCCTCGCCTGTGGTTTGCCAAACGGCCCAGGCCGCGTGGACACGGACGAGCGGGCTGGTATCGACCAGCAACTTTTCGAGCAACGGCAGGACATCTGCATGTCCCCAGTTGCCTGCTGCGACACAGGCGTTACGCACCAATCGTTCCCGTTTGATTCGGTAAATGGGACTACCATAGTATCGCTGATGGAAGGCGGCATCGTCTAGCGCCAGTAAGTCCACCAACAACGGCGCAGCGCGGTCAACATCTGCCGGATAAAAGGCAGGTTCAGAAGTGGGTAGAGCAAAGCGTTGGAACGGGCAAACATCCTGACAGATGTCACAGCCGTAGACCCAGTTGCCCATGAGTGGGCGCAGCGCCGGTTCAATGCTGCTCTTATGCTCAATGGTCAGGTAGCTAATGCAACGGCGGGCATCCAACACGTGGGGCTGCGGGAAGGCGTTGGTGGGGCAGGCGGTGAGGCAGCGGGTACACGAGCCGCACATGGTCGGGCGCTGCGGTGTGTCGTAGATGTCGAACTCGAGATCGGTCAGGATTTCGCCGAGGAAGAATGTGCTGCCACGGCGGGGGTGGATGAGCATGGTGTTTTTGCCGGTGAAGCCTAGCCCGGCTTGATGGGCGTGGCTGCGTTCCAAAAGTGCGCCCGTATCGACATAGACACGGTGGCTCATGGACTGCCCGCTTTCGACATTCAGCCATTCGGCTAATTGTTCGAGGCGGGACGTGAGGATGTCGTGGTAATCCAATCCCCACGCATAGGCGGCGATGCGGCCACGCGCAGGGTCGGTGAGGATTTCATCGGAGATGGCGTTGGTGCCGTAATCCATGCCTACCACCACCAGTGAGCGCACACCGGGCAGGATGACGTTCAGGTCGCGGCGGCGGGCGAGGCGGTCAGGGCGGGCCATGTAGCCCATACTGCCGTGCATACCCCTCTCCACCCAGCGTTCGTAGGCGGCAAGCTGCGGCGAGGGCGCGGCGGGCGTGACGCCGACGAGATTGAAGCCCAGTTCAAGGGCGCGGGCTTTGAGGATAGCGGCTAAAAAGCTGGATTTAACCACAACGTGACTATAAGCTCCCTACACACCCAAAAACGAAAATTGAACCGCAGTCCCTAATGGGAGTCTTTGCACAGACACAGAGGGCGGTTATTTTCAGAATTGGCACCGTGATTACTTAGTAGTTGAGTTTCATTTCCTGCTATGATGATGTGAGACGAACAGGAATGCAAGGGGATGGCATGACAAACGATGATGTAAAGACGCACGCTCAACAACGTTTTGGTGATTACGCGCAGGCTTATGTGCAGAGCAAGACACATGCCAGCGGGCATGATCTGGAACGGCTGGTGGAACTGGCACAGGCACAGACGGAGTGGGTCGTGTTGGATGTGGCAACCGGCGGTGGGCATACTGCGCTGCGATTCGCGCCGCTGGTGAGACGGGTGGTGGCCTGCGACCTGACGCCGAAGATGGTGTACGCCGCGCGAGAGTTCATCAAGCAAAAAGGGGGGGACAACGTCACGTATGCGGTGGGGGATGCCGAGCAGCTTCCGTTTGTGGAGGGCAGCTTTGATCTGGTGACATGCCGCATCGCGCCGCATCATTTCCCAGACTGTTTTCGCTTTGTGCAAGAGTGCGCGCGGGTGCTGAAGGTGGGTGGACTACTGCTGGTGGAAGACCTGACTGTGCCGGACGACGAACGGGCGGCGCGGTATGTAGACTCATTTGAAAGGCTGCGCGACCCCAGCCATTACCGGATGTGTGCGCCTTATGAGTGGCAAGGGATGTTTTTGGACGCGGGGTTGGTGATTGAGCACAGTGAGGTGCTGACTAAGCCGGGCAAGAAGCTGCTGGACTGGGCACGCGACCAGCAGAGCAGTGAGTACGTGGTGGAACGGCTGCAGGTGATGCTAGCCCAAGCACCGGAGGCGGTGAAGGTGTGGTGGAATCCACGTGCTGTGGGCACGGCGGACGCGATCTTCGATCACCACTACGCCGTGGTGCTGGGACGGAAGTCAAGTTAGGCAAGCACTACACAACCCATCGCGATAGATGCTTATTTTGAACCATTTATTCACTGCTTTTGTATTTCTAGCAGATTGATAACTTACGCTTTGGCCGAAACGTAACCACAACGATTCCAAACAGGGATTCTTCAAATTTAGGATTCTAAGGAGCGAGCAGTGAAGCAGCAACTTCGACTGATAGTGTTTATGTTGGGTGCGCTCGTCCTGAGCGTG
This sequence comes from Anaerolineae bacterium, assembly GCA_041390885.1. Lineage (GTDB taxonomy): Bacteria > Chloroflexota > Anaerolineae > Aggregatilineales > Phototrophicaceae > CFX2. Next base: position 427,365 of record JAWKPB010000022.1, read on the forward strand.
GTGGCTGGTTCGGTTTTGGCGCAGGAAGTAGCGGATGGCACCTTGGGGGCGGGCGAAGGCGCACCGATTGTTGAGCCGAATTTTGGTGGTGACATTTCGACACTTAATCCCATATTGGTGGCGGACGGCCCTTCTCAAGATGTGGTTGACCGTCTGTTCCCGATTTTGGTGGGTTCTGACCCGGATACTGGTTTGCCTGTCAAGGGTGGCATCGGCGCAATGGCGACTGACTGGACTGTTTCCGACGATGGAACGGTATACACTTTCACCCTGCGTGACGACTGGAAATGGTCAGATGGCGCACCGGTAACCTCGGCAGACATCAAATACACATTTGATGCTGCAACCAGTGGTGAGGTAGACAGCCGCATTACCTCGGCAATTACCAATATCGCGAGTGTGGAAGCACCGGACCCGCAGACTGTGGTCATTACATACAAGACATCTGATTGCGAGGCGCTGGGAGTTACCGATTATCTTATCTTTGTGCCGTCGCACACGTATAGCGAAGTGTATCCTACGCTGGCGGATATGACGGCTGATTCGGAATACAACATGAATCCGACGGTGACGAGTGGTGATTTTGTATTCTCAAATTTCCGAGCTGGTGAACAGGTGACTCTATTAGCCAATCAGAATTACCCCGATTCTCCACTGGGATATGTTGTTCCGCAGGGTTGGGTTTATAAGCAAGTGGCTGACCAACTGGTTGGGGTGGAACAATTTTTGGCGGGAAATGTCACGCTCATTGAAAGTGTGCCAGATGACAAAGCTGATGAACTGGAGCAGAGGGGACAGGCCGGGGAATTAATCTATAACGAAGCCCCATCGGCAAGCTGGCATTACATGATTTTCAATGTTGCCGACCCTGAGAACCCGCAGAGCGGTGAAGATGCTGATGGCAATCTTATTGACCAAGGCCATCACCCGTTGTTTGGTGATGTGCGGGTGCGGCAAGCACTGGCGCTGTCGATTGACCATGAGGCGTTGAATGCAGGTGCCTTCAACGGGCGAGGTAGCCCAATCGGTTCGTTCGTACTGCCTGCATCGTGGGGCTACAACGACCAAGTTGCGGCATGGCCATATGACCCGGAACAGGCCGCCAAGCTGCTAGATGAGGCTGGTTTCGTAGACGATGATGGTGACCCGACCACGCCGCGCGTTGCTAATGAGAAGGCGCTATTTGCGGAGCCGGGAACCCCGCTGGAATTTGAATTCACGACCTTCAGCGGCAACGCTTCGATGGATGCTACCTCTGTACTGGTGCAAGATCAGGTTAGCCGTACCGGTTTCAAGATGAACCTCGATATTATCGAGTTCCAGAGCATGATCGGCAAGCTGCTGTCACAGAAATTTGACACGGCTGCGCTGTTCATCGGCCCGTTCGATGTCAATAATCCCGGTGAATCCTATGAGTTATTTGATGCCTCCGGCGATATTGTAGACAGCGGATTGAATGCCGGTTCGTATCACAACCCGAAACTATCAAGCCTGTTGGAAGAGGCGCGCGCGTTGCCGGGCTGCGACCCCGCCGCACGCAAGGCGTTGTACGATCAGGCACAGCAGATCGTGCGGGATGAACTACCGGTGTATTTCTTCACCAATTCCAGTGTGCCATATGTGGCGCAGGCGGATGTGTTGAATTATGACCCACGCCCGCGCAGCATCCGCTGGAATATCACCATGTGGTCACAAAATCCACGCTAGTCACTTGTATATTGATAGACGACTTGCCCCCTTCTCCATCGTGAGGAGGGGGTAGAAGTAGGCATCCATGGTTCGGTACGTTGTGCGACGCTTGATACAAGCCATTCCCACTTTTTTGGGCATCACGCTGCTGTCGTATTTGCTCATGTCGGCTTCCGGCAACCCGGTCAAGGTGCTGGCTTTCCGCCCTGACAGCAGTGTCGAGGAACAGGAACGGTTGGCGGCACGGTTGGGCGTGAATGACCCGTGGCTGCTGCAATATGTGCGCTGGCTACTGGGTGACGATTGGCTGCGCTGGGACACCGACGGCGACGGGGTGGCTGACCATTCTTTCATTCTACCGCTGGACGCGGACGGTGACGGCGAAAACGAAGCACCGGGGACACGGCGGGGGGTGGTACGAGGGGACTTCGGTAATTCATTTGTGAAGAAGCGGCCAGTGTTGGACATTCTGTTTGAGCGTTTACCTTCGACACTGGAACTGAGTGTGGCCTCGCTGTTTCTGGGGGCGACACTCGGAGTGGTAATCGGAATTGTGGCGGCTGTTAAGCGGGGGCAGATGTTTGATAATTTCAGCCGTGTACTGGCTGTCATTTTTGACGCCATTCCTAACTTTTGGCTGGCGCTCATGCTGCTTTTGTTTTTTGGTTCATTCCTCAAGGTGCTGCCAATCGGCGACCGTTGTAAATTGACGTTGGACGATAGCTGTCCACCGATTTACGAACGGCTGGAATATTTAATCCTGCCTGTCTTCGTTTTCTCCACCGGCCTGATTTCCGGTTATTCGCGTTTGATGCGGGCTTCGATGCTGGATGTGATGGGGCAGGACTATATCCGCACGGCGCAATCCAAGGGGCTGTCGAGCCGTATCATTACTTTCCGACACGGGGCAATGAACGCCCTCATCCCTATTGCTACGTTTCTTGGTCCAGCGATCACTGGATTGCTGGGCGGGGCCGTGGTGATTGAAACGATTTTCAATTATCCGGGAATGGCAAAACTCTGTTTGAGGCCGCGGTATCTCGCGATTATCCGGTAGTGATGGCGTACGATCTATGGCGCATTGGCTACTATCCTAGGTTACTTGCTTTCGGATATTTTGTATGCATGGATTGATCCACGTATCCGCTTTAGTTAAGGTAACGTCAGTTAAAGATAAGAAATTTCTCTCTCAAAAACCTCACCCCTGACTTTACCCCTCTCCATTCAATGGAGAGGGGATAAGTCCAAAGCTGTGGTGTGAAGTGAAGTAGAACAGCTAAATACAAACGCAGGCTAAGGTAGAGAATATGGCAGCCGAAGCGAACAAGAGTATTACCCGACTGATGGATGACGATGGGCCAGATGTGCGCTACGGCGAGTCACTGCTGGCGCGAGCCGGACGCCGGCTGCGAAAAGATAAGCTGACACTGGTTGCGCTGGCGATCATGTCGCTGTTGGCCCTGTTGGCATTGTTCGCGCCCATTATCACTACCAATATCTTGCGGGTTGACCCGGAGTTCACTAATCCGGTGGAACGCCTTCAGCCGCCGTTTATGACGAGCCATGTACTGGGGACAGACGATCTAGGGAGGGATTACCTAGCACGCCTGCTTCACGGTGGGCGAATCTCGATGACCATTGGTTTCTTCGGCGCACTCATCACCCTGATAATCGGCCTAACGCTGGGTATGATGGCCGGTTACTTCGGGGGGCGGGTGGATGACATCATGAATTGGGTGATTACCACGCTTGACTCGATACCGACTTTGTATCTGCTGATTCTGGTTTCTACGCTGCTGCGCCCTTCGCCAGAGGCACTGATCCTTGTACTGGCACTTACGGGCTGGACAGGCACGACCCGTTTGATGCGGGGGCAAACACTGGCTATTCGCCACCTAGAATATATTATGAGTGCTCGCGCGATCGGGGCGTCACCGTGGCGCATTATGTTTATCCACATCCTGCCTAACCTGCTTTCAGTGACGATGATTTCACTCGCCGGTGGGATAGGGGCATTGATACTGGTTGAGTCAACATTGAGTTTCCTCAAGTTGGGTGTGCAGCCGCCTACACCGACGTGGGGTAATATGCTGAGTAACGCACAACAATTTTTCACACGTGGGCCGCATCTTTCGATTATTGCCGGACTGCTGATTTTCGTAACGGTTTTGTGTCTGTATGTGATTGGCGATGGTCTGCGTGATGCCTTTGACCCGCGTGCGTTAGACTAGGACAACGAATAGACTTTACAGCGACCGTTAATATCTTTACAATGGGTTCATAAAGTGTCATAAGGGTCACGACATGAACCTTGATGAATTGTCTCCCTCTCAATTGGTTGATCTGTTTGCGGACAAAACTCAGCGTAATGAGGCGATTGTGGCGTTGATCGGCGGCCTCACGGCTACTGAACTCCGCAGGGTGAAGGTCAGCCCGGAAGCCAGAGCTGCGCTCGTCGCCGGACTGAAGCACCCTAACAGCAAAGTGAGATGGTGGTGTATTCAGTTGATGGATCATATTGCAGACGAGAGTTATGTTCCATTTTTGCTGGAGGCGGCGCAGACCGACCCCACGCCCAAGAACCGCCGCCACGCCATTCATGCGATGGTATGCGAGGTGTGCAAGCCCAACCGCCAGCCTCTAAATGTGGATGTCCGTGCTGAACTGGCGAACATTGCACGTATTGACAGCGACCTCACAGTGCGAGAAATGGCAATTGACGAACTGGCGGAACTCGAGGAACGGTTGGGTAGATGAGTTGGCGTGTAAGTGAAAATGGATGATCTGATATTTGAAGACATGCCTAAGGCTGAGCTGCATCTTCATCTAGATGGTGCTATCCCGCCGCGCACCGTTTTGGAGCTTGCCCGCCGCAACGGGATGCTCGACCTGCTGCCGGGTGATTCAGAAGATGATCTGACGGCATGGTTCATCTTTGAGGATTTCTACCACTTTCTGGATGTCAAGCGCACTATAAAGAAGCTGCTGCGTACTGCCGATGATTTCGCGCTGGCGGTTTTTGATGTGGGACAGGAACTTGCGGCGCACAGTGTGCGTTATGCCGAAATTACGGTTACACCATATACCTACATCTCTGTACTCAATCAAGGCGTGACGATTGGCACATTGTTAGAAGGACTGGCCGCTGGACGCCAGCGTGTACGCGAAGAAGTGGGCGTCGAACTGTGTTGGATATTCGATATACCGCGAAACCGTGCATTTACTGATTATCAGAACGGCGGGGACTATGTACCCGGCGCGGCTGAAGACACGCTCCAGTATGCGTTACGAGGTCTAGATGCTGGTGTTATCGGTCTTGGGCTGGGGGGAAGCGAGGTCAATGCGCCACCCGCCCCTTTCGCGCCTGTCTTTGCCGAGGCCAAACGCCGCGGCCTGCGGTCGCTCCCGCATGCCGGTGAAAACGGTGGTGTTGACAGCATTTGGGGTGCTGTGCACGATTTGCAGGCGGATCGTATCGGGCACGGGATACGCGCGATTGACGACGAAGTCCTTGTGACTCTGCTGGTGGAACGGCAAATTCCGCTAGAGGTTAATGTGACCAGTAATGTCCGCCTGAATATCATCCAGCGCCTAGAAGAACACCCGCTGCCGCTGCTGGAGCGGGCCGGTGTATATGTAACGATCAACACAGACGACCCAACGCTGGTGGGCACTACCCTGACGCGGGAGTATCAACAGCTTGTCGATGTATTCGGATACACTGTAACCGATGTCTACCGTTTGGCGCGCAATGCCTTTACCGCCAGCTTCGCCGCGCCCACGCTGAAGGCGCAGTTACTGCGTGAATTTGATGAGTGGGTGGCAAAGAAACAGGCTACATAATCTTTTTGGCATTACATGGTTTGGGGAACAGCGCCATAATCGGGATGTTATAGGCACTGAGTATCATTGTAACCATGCCTTCTTCATCCAATGGCGCCACACTGCGGCGCATTGCGGCTATTACCTTTCTGGTGTTTGCGTCCCGCGGGCTGGCTATGCCTTTCCTAAGTCTCTACGTGCGGTCAACGGGCTTTACCGGAACACAGATCGGTACGCTGATTGGCGTGAGTTCCTTGGTGTTGTTGTTCAGTTCGCCACTGGTCAATACACTGGCTGACCGCACCCGTCAACATCGCCGCCTGTACTATAGTTTGGTGATCACCAATATCTTTGCTCTGTTGGGCATTGCTTCAAATTTGAGTCAATGGTTTCTGGCAGGAAGCATCATTGTCCGCGACTCGTCTGATAATCCCGGAGCGGCGCTGTTGGCACAGCTCACCGTTACGTGGCTTGATGACCAGAAAAGGTCGATTTATGGCCGTTTGAGGGCATGGGGTTCGTTAGGCTGGGGCGTCACGACGCTCATCAGCGGGCGGCTGGTTGCAGCGGGTGGTTATCCGTTTTTGTTTGTGCTCTCGGCGATATTGAATCTGGCAGTTGTACCACTCATCCGCGTGCTTCCGTCCAATACTGCCGGCAAGGTTGTTGAGCAGAGCGCTGCTGCTCCGCGTTCCCGTGCCTTTTACATCTATCTCGTTGGCGCTTTTCTGTTCAATTTTGGTGCTAGTGCCGTATCGGTTTTCAGCTTCCTATACTTCAAGGAAAGTTTGGGCGCCAGCAACGAGTTAATTGGTGTTTTGTCTTCTGTGGCTGCCCTGTCTGAGATTCCGGCAATGATTCTTATTGACCGGGTGTTGAAGCGCACGAATATTCGCACAACGCTTGTTATTGGTATGCTGGGGCAAGCGGTGTTGTGGGTTGCCTATACGGTGTTGACAGGCCCGACCGTTCTGATACCGCTCATGGTCA